>NZ_JBXSOR010000001.1:0-1260722 GCF_057784455.1 Martinezella sp. CNPSo 3890
CTCCGCTCATATGCGATACCCCTGCCTTGAGGGGAGGGTCGGCACGTCGTGCCGAGGTGGGGTGATCCTTTGGTCGTTCCGATGCGGAGAGCTCAATCACCCCTACTCGTCGCTTTGCGGCGACCTCCCTCCTCAAGGAGGAGGTGGATAATCGGCTTACTTCGCGCGGCTTGCGAGCGCTGCCACCAGCCCCTGCGTCGAGGAATCGTGGCCGGCGGCGCTTTCCTTGCCTTCGATGACCGGAAGCAGGCCTGTTGCCAGTTCCTTGCCGAGCTCGACGCCCCATTGGTCGAAGGAGTTGATGCGGAAGAGCACGCCCTCGACGAAGACGCGATGTTCGTAAAGCGCGATCAGGCGTCCCAGTGCAAAGGGCGTCAGCTTGTCATAGACGAAGGTGATCGACGGGCGGTTGCCGGTGAAGACGCGGTGCGGCGCGATGAAATCAGCCTTCTTGTCGTCCATGCCCTTGGAGGTGAGCTGAGCCTTGGCTTCCTCGAAGGTGCGGCCCTTCATCAGCGCTTCCGACTGTGCCAGGCAATTGGCCATCAGCAGGTCGTGCTGGTGGCGCAGCTCCGGCTCGAAGCCGTTGGCGGCGATCATGAATTCGGCCGGGATGATGCTCGTACCCTGATGGATGAGCTGATAGAAGGCGTGCTGGCCGTTGGTGCCGGGCTCACCCCAGACGACCGGGCCGGAATTGCCTTCGACCGGCGTGCCGTCGATGGTGACGCCCTTGCCGTTCGATTCCATATCCAGCTGTTGCAGATAGGCCGGGAAGCGCGAGAGACGCTGGTCATAGGGCAGGATCGCACGCGTCGGATAGCCGAGCGCGTTGCGGTGATAGAAGCCGATAAGGCCGAGCAGCATCGGCAGGTTTTCTTTGAATGGCGCCTGGCGGAAATGGTTGTCCATCGCATGTGCGCCATCGAGGAACTTGCCGAAGTTTTCCGGGCCGATCGCGATCATCAGCGGCAGGCCGATGGCCGACCAGATCGAATAGCGGCCGCCAACCCAATCCCAGAAGCCGAAGACGCGCTCACTGTCGATGCCGAAGGCGGCGACCTTATCGAGCGCCGTCGAAACGGCGGCGAAGTGATGCTGCACGGCAGCTTCGCCGAGCGCGTCGGCGATGAACTTGCGCGCCGTCTGGGCGTTCGTCATCGTTTCGATGGTCGTGAAGGTCTTCGAAGCAACGATGAAGAGCGTCGTTTCTGGCTTAACGAGCTTCAGGATATCGGCGATATGGGCGCCGTCGATGTTGGAGATGAAATGCGAGCGTGGGCCGTCGTGGTAGGGGGCGAGCGCCAGCGTTGCCATGACCGGCCCGAGATCGGAGCCGCCGATGCCGATGTTGATGACATCGGTGATCGCCTTGCCCGTCGAGCCCTTCACGGCGCCCGAGCGGATGCCGTCGGCGAACTTGCCCATTGCGGCCAGAACCGCGTTGACATCAGGCATGACATCCTTGCCATCGACGAGCACCGGCTTGTTCGAGCGGTTGCGCAGCGCAGTGTGCAGAACGGCGCGATTTTCGGTGAAGTTGATCGCTACGCCGGAGAACATTTCCTCGCGCTTGGCGGCAACGCCGCCCTCGGCTGCGAGCTTCTCGAGCAGGGCGAGGATATCGTCGTTAACAGCCGTCTTGGAGTAATCCATCAATAGGTCGTCGAACGAGGCGCTGAAGCGGGAAAAGCGTTTCGGATCGGCGGCGAAAGCGGCGCGAATATCCGTGGCCTTCGTTGCCGATGCGGTGCTCTTCAGTTGGTCGACGAGGGCGTTCATGGGAGGCTCCTTGCGGTTCGCGCTGCTGGCCTTCAAAACCGGGCCAAGCGCTTTGAGATTGGTCGCGAAAACTATTCCCTATGTAGGGCGTAAATCAAGTTCACCTATCGCCCAAAACGAAAAAAGCCGCTCGTGAAAAAGCACGAGCGGCTTCCTGAATGACATCGAATTATGTCAGCCGCGCAACTCCTTGCGCAGGATCTTGCCGACATTCGATTTCGGCAGTTCGGTGCGGAATTCAATGAAGCGCGGACGCTTGTAGTTGGTAAGGTTTTCCGCGCAATGAGCCTTGACGTCGGCCTCCGTCAACGCCGGATCCTTCTTGACGATGAAGAGCTTCACCGCTTCACCGGAATGCGGGTCGGGCACGCCGATTGCTGCGGCCTCAAGAACGCCCGGATGCATGACGGCGACTTCCTCGATCTCGTTCGGATAGACGTTGAAGCCCGAGACCAGGATCATGTCCTTCTTGCGATCGACGATCTTGGTGTAGCCGCGCTCGTCCATGAAGCCCATGTCGCCGCTGCGGAAGAAGCCGTCCGGCGTCATGACGCGCGCGGTCTCTGCCGGCTGCTTCCAGTAGCCTGCCATGACCTGCGGCCCGCGAATGCAGATTTCGCCGACTTCGCCGAGCGGCAGGGAATTGCCGTTCTCGTCGCGAATATCGAAATCGGTGCCTGTAATCGGCAGGCCGATCGTGCCGGTAAATTCCGGGCTGTCGAAACGATTGGCGCTGGCAACCGGCGACGTCTCGGAAAGGCCGTAGCCCTCCGTGATCCAGGCGCCCGTCATCTTCTGCCACCGTTCGGCGACTGGCCGCTGCACCGCCATGCCGCCGGCAAGCGTTGCGGTATTGGACAGGTCCAGTTTGCTAAACTCCGGATTGTTCATCAGCGCGTTGAATAGCGTGTTCAGGCCGGGGAACATGTCGAACTTGTATTTGCCGAGCTCCTTGATGAATGCCGGTATGTCGCGTGGATTGGCGATCAGCACATTATGGCCGCCGAGCGACATGCCCATCAGCGAATTCACCGTCAGTGCAAAGATATGATAGAGCGGCAAGGCGCAGACAAAGGTCAGCTGCTCCGGGCGCGGCTTGTTGATATAGGCGGATTGGAGCCAGAGCAGCAATTGCAGCTGGTTGGCGAGCAGATTGGCATGGGTAAGGATCGCGCCCTTGGCGACGCCGGTCGTACCGCCGGTATATTGCAGAAATGCGATGTCGCTGCCGGTCAGTTCCGATAGCTTCAGGGGCAGACGCGAGCCCTCGGCGATCACGCTCTTGAAACTGCGATGGCCGGGAATGGACCAGGCTGGAACCAGCTTCTTCACTTTGCGGACGATGAAGTTGACAATGTGGCCCTTGGCGCCGAGCATGTCGCCGAGCGCGGTGACGACGACATGGCGTACATCCGTATGGGCCAGAACCTGCTCGACCGTATGGGCGAAGTTTTCCAGAACGAAGATCGCCTTGGCCCCGCAATCGCGCAGCTGATGTTCGAGTTCGCGTGGCGTGTAGAGCGGGTTGACGTTGACGACGACGAGCCCGGCGCGAAGAATGCCATAAACTGCGATCGGATTTTGCAGCACGTTCGGCATCATGACGGCAACGCGATCACCCTTCTTGAGGCCGAGGCTCTGCAACCAGGCGGCAATTTTGCGCGTCTGCAGATCGAGATCGCGATAGGTGATGGATTTGCCCATGCTGGTGAAGGCGGGTCTGTCGGCATAGCGCGCACAGCTTTCCTCCAGCAGTTCGGCGAGCGATGCATGTTCCAGCGGCGGCAGCTCCGCCGGTACGATATCCGGATAGGAGGCGAGCCATATTTTCTTGACCTGCGGTCTATCCGAAGGAGCGGAGACTGAATTCATGCGCATTTCCTCCTCTACGCACCATCACCACGCCCCGCCGTCATATGCGGCGGCTATGCAGAGTGTCATTGGACGATCAAAAAGTCTCCCGCTTTTCACATCGCCGCAGTCTTTGCTCTCAACTAAATCATTGGAGCGCAACCGAAGCTACAATAACCTTGACGTAAACGTCAATAATCGTCTTGCGCTCACGTTTTTTACAATCTTGAAAAAAGTACTGGAACTTTTATGACAACGGAGCGTTAATAGCGCCATGGGTTTAAACCCATCGGAGCATCGTGCTGCCCCAAAGAGCAGATCGGACGCTCCATAGTTTATGTGACGCGTATCCAGAAGGAGGTGCGCATATGCATAAAGAGAGTGCCGATTTTTCGGGTCGTGACCTTTACATTAAGGACATGTCGATGCTGGTCCCCTGCGATCGCGTCGAAGGGTCGAGAGTGTACGGCTCGGACGGCAAACAGATTGGTCATATCGAGCGGCTGATGCTGGAAAAAAGTGATGGACGCATCGCTTTCGTCATTCTGAGCTTCGGCGGTTTCTTCGGCATCGGCCAGGAGCACTACCGGCTGCCGTGGGAGAAGCTGCGCTACGATGCCCACATTGATGGCTATCGCGTCAGCATGACCAAGAACGACATCGAAAAGGCGTGCCGCTTCGCTGCCAAGGACGACCACGACCATAAGAATCATGGCCACAAGAGCCACGATTATTTTGGCGTGCCGCCCTATTGGATGTGAGCGCGCTGGCGGAACTGCCGGATGCCCCGCCGATGCGGGGCTCGCTCCCTGTTTGGGCTAGTTGAACCGCCCAAGCTTTTGCACCACCTCGATCTTGTAACCATCGGGGTCGGTGACGAAGAACAGCAATGCAAAAAGCTTCCCATCACGATTGAGTTCGATGATCTTGCCGGGGTTGAGCCCGAGTTTGGTCATACGCGCATGCTCGTCCTTCAGTTCCGAAACTGAAACCGCGAGATGGCCGTAGGCATCCCCTTGTGCATAAGGCTCGATGCGGCCCTGATTGATGGTCAATTCCAGCTCGAAGCCGGTCTCGGCATTGCTGAGATAGACCAGGGTAAAGGTCTCGAAGGCAATACGGTCGGCAACCTTCAGGCCGAAAGCCTTATCGTAGAATTCGATCGAGCGCGCCTCGTCCAGCACGCGGATCATCGAGTGAATCATCTTGGCCATCGGTGCCTCCATAAATCGTCGGGACATATCATTGCAGCCAATGCCATCGGCAGCCAGCGAAGGCAAGCATGGGGAAACTCGCCATATCTCCAGCCGAGCATAGATCCGGGGTTCCCGGATTGCGATCGGTCTGCTTAACTCCCCGGCGCTCACGTATAGGGCTCAAGGGGGGAGAAACCATGTACTACGCCATTCTGGCCTATCACGAGGAAAGTATCGTCGAATCCTGGAGCAAGGAGGAGGATACCGCGCTCATGAAGGAGCTTTTGGAGATCAATGACCGCATGGTCGCGCAGAAATCGCTGGGGCCGGCTGCGCGTCTCGGATCGACGCAGAACGCCGTCACCTTGCGGGGGAAGGGTGCGGGCATGGTCATCGACGGGCCGTTTGCAGAAACCAAGGAACAGCTGCTCGGCTTCTACGTCGTCGATTTTCCGACGATTGAGGGGGCAGTCGAGGCAGCGCGCGAATTGCGCCGCGTCAATCCCACCGCCGTTTATGAAGTCAGACCGATTTCGCTTTACCTGCCCGGCGCATCCTTGCCGTCAGGCGAAGGCAACTGATGGGAAGCTGTGATCGGCGTCGACCTCAATGAGGTTGAAGGCCGATCTTGCTGGTGACCGACCGCTCGATCATCTCCATGCCGTCATAGATCAGCACCGCCATCAGGCCAACGATCAGGCCGCCCTGCAGGATGAAGGCGGTGTTGTCGTTGATGAGCCCGGCGATGATGACTTCACCCAGCCCCTTGGCGGCGACGGTGGAGCCGATCGTCGCCGTGCCGATATTGATAACGGTCGCGATCTTCAGCCCTTCGATGATCAGCGGCAGGGCAAGCGGCAACTCGACGCGGAAGAGCCGCTGCCAGCCGTTCATGCCCATGCCGTCGGCGGCATCGAGCACCGAGGCGGGTACCTGCTGCAGCCCGGCTACCGTGTTCTCGAAGATCGGCAGCAGCGCGTAGAGAAACAGCGCGATGAATGTCGGGACGGCGCCGAAGCCGGTGGTTGAGATCGCAAGCGCCAGCACGGCAACGGGCGGGAAGGTCTGGCCGGCATTGGCGATCGCTCGCGACAGCGGCAGGAAGTCGGCGCCGATCGGCCGCGTGACGAAGATACCGCCAAGCACGGCCAGGATCCCGCTTGCGGCGATCGAGACAAGGATCAGCTCGAGATGGCTGAGCGCCAGGCTCGGCAGGCTGTTCTGCGTATAGATCGGAGACGCCCCGAATTTGGTCAGCGGTGCCAGAACAGGTATCAGCCATTCCGGACGGAAGAGCATCACCAGCAGCAGCGCCAGAGCCAGGAGGCGAAAGAGATTGGCGGCGAGAAATTTCATGCTTTGCGGCCCAGCTCGATCAGGTGCTGGATCGAGATCGAGCCGACGGGCACCTTGCGCTCGTCCTCGACCGTCGCCTCGTCCGCGCCCTGCCAGATCAGTTCGGCCAAAGCGTCGCGAAGATTGAGGGTTTGCGGCAGGCTGTAGCCTAGTCCCGGCCGCGGCGGCTGCATGCTCTCTTTCAATGGCAGCAGCGACATCAGCTTCAAGGCACGATCGGATGTGCCGGTCAGCTGCTGCACGAAGGGATCGGCCGGCTCGGTCAGGATTTTCTCAGGCTCGGAACATTGCAGCAGCTTGCCGCCGCTCATGACGGCGATCTGGTCGCCGAGATGAAAGGCCTCGTCCATATCGTGGGTGACGAGGACGATGGTCGTGCCGAACTGCTTCTGGATGGCGAGCAGGTCGTCCTGCGCCTTGCCGCGGATGACCGGGTCGAGTGCGCCGAAGGGCTCGTCCATCAGCAGCAATTCCGGTTCCGCTGCAAGCGCGCGTGCGACGCCGACGCGCTGCTGCTGGCCACCGGAAAGCTGGCTTGGATATTTGCCGGCAAAGGTGCCGGGGTCGAGATGGAAAAGATTGAGGAGCTCTTCGACACGGCCGTCGATGCGCGTCTTTTCCCAGCCGAGCAGCTCGGGGACGGTAGCGATATTCTGCGCAACGGTGCGATGCGGAAAGAGCCCGTGCCCCTGAATGGCATAGCCGATACGGCGGCGAAGCTCGGTCGCCGGCACATTCATGATGTCCTCGCCGGCAACGGAGATGTGGCCGCCCGATATCGGCACCAGCCGGTTGATCATGCGCATCAGCGTCGATTTGCCGGAGCCGGAGGTGCCGACGATGACGGTGATTGTGCCCTTCTCCATGCTCATGCTGACATTGTCGACGACCGTTGCGTTGCCATACCGCTTGGTGACGCCCTTGAGCTCGATCATGCTGGTCATGCGCGTTGTCCCCGGATGCTGTCGATGACCGCATCGAGGATGACGGCCGATGAGAAGGCGAGAAAGACCGTCGGCACGGCGCCGAGCAGCACCAGGTCATTGGCCGTTTGGCCGATGCCCTGGAAGATGAAGAGGCCGAAGCCGCCGCCGCCGATCAATGCCGCCACGGTGACGAGGCCGATTGCCTGTACCAGCACGATGCGGATGCCCGTGAGGATGACGGGGAAGGCGAGCGGCAGGTCGATGCCGGTCAGGATCTGCCGGCGCGTCAGGCCCATGCCGGCGGCGGAATCGCGCACGGAAGGGTCGACGCCGGCAAGGCCGACAACGGTATTGGCGACGATCGGCAGCAGCGAATAGATGACGAGTGCTACCAACGCCGGCGCCACGCCAATGCCTTTGACGCCGATCTCGGCGGCGAAAGGCACGTTGGCGGCGATATAGCCGAGCGGCAGCATGAGAATGCCGAATAGGGCAAGGCTGGGGATGGTCTGCACCAGGCTCAGCGCCCGCAATACCACGGCTCGGATGCTAGGTTGCCAATAACAGAAGATGCCGAGCGGCAGCGCCAGCACGATGGCGATGGCGACTGAGCCCAGAGACAGGAACACGTGGTTGAGCGCCTCATGCCAGAATTTGTCGGCATTGTTGGCGTATTCCTTCATGATCGAGAGATTGTTGAGCAGGCCGGAGCGCAGGACGACGGCAAGCAGCGCTGCATAAACAGCCAGCGCCCCGACCCGCAACCAGGGTGTCAGCCGCAGCTTGACCAGCGCGTCCGAAATCATCAATCCCACGACGGCGAGCAGCACCCAGAAGCAGCCGCCGGGCGTAATACGTGCCACGGTGCTGCCCGCAGGCGTTGCGGCCGTCGAGACCAGTCCGAGGGTTACGATCAGCATGGCGATCGCGAGTGTTGCGATCCCGAGGCGAATGACCTGGTTGCGCAGGAAAAGCGCGGCGAGCGCGGCTGCGGCCAGAAGGACCAGCAGGCATAGGGCGGACGGCTGGGCAAGAAGCTGCGTCAGCAGTTGTGGCTTGCCGGCGGCGATGCGGTTTGCCTTGACGATGATGAACGGCATCCAGGCCGTTGCCAGCACGCCGCCGGCCACCAATACCACTCCGAGACGGTCCACTCTGCGGACCGCTAGCGCATCTTCCATCAGGCAAGCTCCGTCAGCACATGAGCCCAGAATTCAAGGCGGGTTCGGACAAGATCATGCCCAATTGAGACCCCGCGGCTCCACCTTATCAAAATGGAGCCGCCGGAACGGATGATTTTAGGTCTACTGGACCTAAAATCTGAATCCGCTCCGGAACCAGAGGAGTAGAGCATGATGTCGTCCGAAAACCGTTGACACTTTTCGGCATCATGCTCGAGAGCAGCGTCAATGCCTTATTTCAGGAAGCCATTGTCCTTGAGGTAGGATTCGGCAACAGCCTTAGCCGGCTCGCCATCGACCTGGATGCGGCCGTTGAGCTTGCGCAGCACGTCGGCTGTCAGACCCTTGAAGATCGGAGCCAGAACCTCTTCGATCTTCGGATTGGCCTTCAGCACAGCCTCGCGGATGATCGGCGTCGGCGCATAGACCGGCTGCACACTCTTGTCGTCCTCGAGCACGGTCAGTTCGGCGGCTTCGATGGCGCCGTCGGTGCCATAGACCATCGCCGTGTTGACGCCGTTGGTCTGGTCGGCAGCAGCCTTGATCGTCGCCGCAGTATCGCCGCCCGAAAGCACCACTTCCTGATCCGGCTTTAGCTTAAAGCTATAGGTGGTTTCGAAGGCCGGCAGGGCTGCCGGCGAATTGACGAATTCGGAAGAGGCTGCGATCTTCACAGAGCCGCCGCCAGCAACCCACTTGCCGAAGTCCGACATGGTTTTCAGCTTGGCCGGGCCGGCGACGTCACTGCGCACAGCGATCGCCCAGGTGTTGTTGGCGGGCGAGGGCGTCAGCCAGACGATCTTGTTGGCGTCATAGTCCAGCTTTTTCGCCAGATCATAACCCTGCTGCAGGTTCTTCCAGGCCGCATCGTCGGCCTTGTTGAAGAAGAAGCCGGCATTGCCGGTATATTCGGCATAGATGTCGATTTCGCCCGCGGTAATCGCCTTGCGCACGACCGGCGTCGTGCCCAGAGCGATGCGATCCTGCGCCTTGATGCCGTTGGCATTGAGCGCCGCGAGGATGATGTTGCCGAGCAGCGTGCCTTCGGTGTCGATCTTCGAGGAGACGACGACGTCGGCGGCGCTGGCGCCACTGGCAAGGAGAGCCGTCAGCGTGGCGGCAAGTGCAAGCTTCTTGAACATGATGTTTCCCTTTGTACCCCGTTAAATCGTTCTTCTGCTTGCCCGCGCCGCCTTGAAGGGCCGCAGTCCGGACAGGCAGGCTTGGAGCGGGCGGTCAGCCCACAGGCGAATTCGTGGCTGCTTCAGGCAGGTAGCGCTCATCGCGGAAAAGTCGATGTGCTTCGGATACCCGTTGCAGTCGCGCGATTATGACGAGCGTACTCGACATTCGCGCGAAATTGGATTTCTTTTTTCGGGGGCAAGTGCGTTTGTTTTTGTTCCCCTTACCCGTTTGGCGCTGTTCCGATCTCATTTTTGCGGCTGGATCGGTAAGGCGACAAAGAAACGATAGCTGTCGCTTTTCGGCTTAGGGATATCTTTTTTCGAGAACACGTCATATCGTCGGGATATCGTTGATATTGCTGCGGTCGAGCCAGGATGCGTGCCGCGGCTGAGGAGATCTGATTTGTATCTCGGCGCATTGTTCATAGCCGACATGGTGTTCTCCATCGGCTCGGTGAGGGAGACCGCGCGGCGGCTGTCTTTTTCCGCTTCGACCGTCTCAAGCGCGTTGCGCCGGCTAGAGACCGAGCTGGCCATGAAGCTTGTCGAGCGCGCCTCCGGCGAGCTTGCAACCCTTCTGGCGAGTTCGAAGGTTCAAAAGGGCCTGCAACCTATTCTCGCGAGCATGCGTCAGCTTTCCACCCTGGTGAAGGAGCCGCCGGCGCCTGGGTACTATGACCAATGGGCCGCGCGCCTGCCGCTGAAGATCGCCACCATAGAACGCTTTCTGGAGGTTGCCGATCAGGGCAGCATCAATCGGGCGGCCCGCCGCCTGCGTCTTGGCCAGCCGCAGCTCTCCTTGCAGATCGCCAATCTGGAGGAATTATTCGGCTGCCGCCTGTTCGCGCGGCAGGCGCAAGGCTCGGTGCTGACGGAGGCCGGACAGCAGGTTCACGCCATTCTCTCCGCCATTGCGCAGGCCTGGGACGAGATGAAAGCGACGGCGGACGAGCGCTTTCAGCGCACTGCACGCGCGGTCCGCATCGGCTCGATCATTCCAACCGGTTCGGAAAGCTGGGTCGCCCGTTCGCTTGCAAGCCTGGTGTCGCGCTGGAACATCGGCGGCAACCGCAACATGCTGTCGCTAATGCTGATGACGGCCGATGATTTGCGCGAGGCGCTTCGATCAGGCCGTATCGATGTCGCCATCGTCGATTCCGTGTTCGGCCTCGATGCCTTCGAACATGTGGAACTGATCGCCACGGACATGGTGGCGATCGCCCCGCCCGACAGCACGGAGCATACATTCGCCGCGCTCGTCGAAAATCATCCGCTCTGCGTGCCGAGCCCCCGGACCGGTATCGGCAATGCCGCGACGGCCTTCGGCTATGACAGTCGCGACCGCCGCCGGTTTCTCGGCCGCGACATTACCTCGGCCGACTCGCTGCCCGTCATCGTCGACCTCGTTGCCAATCACGGCTACGTCTCGTTTCTCGGCCGCGTCAGCGCCATTCCGATCGCCGACAAGGTCCGCATCGTCGATCCGGATGAGATATTGCCGCTGTCCTATCATCTCGCCCATAACGGCCGCAAAGCCTCGGTGGAAGCCTGCCGGTTGATCCAGCAGGCGGTTCGTGAACTGGTTGGAGAGATGGGAACCGCACGAAAGCGGCTGTCGTCTCGCGGGTAGCGGAACAAACGTGGCATATTCGCGTTTAGGTGGGTTAGGTTAGTCCGGGCGTACGCAGCCGGGGGGCTCGTTCGGCACCCAAGGAGAGACCATAGATGAAAATTCTTGCAACTGCGCTCGTCGCATTAGGCATTATTGTTCTACCCGCTACCTATGCCGAGGCGCGTGATCATCACCACCACCGCTGGCATCAACATCACCATCGCGACTATCGCCCTCATCATCATGGCTGGCATCGCCACGAAGGATGGCGGCATGGACATCGCCATCATCGCTGGCACAGCAAGCCGCATTTCTCGCATGCCTGATGGCTGCGGACAGGTATGAAAACGGCGCCTTGGGGCGCCGTTTTTGCGACTGTCCCATCCCTTGCGTCCTCCTCATTCCGTCTTGACGATGCCGGTTGAAACCATCGGCCGGCAAGCGCGTGATCGTGCTTCGGCGGACCTATGGCGATGTCGCGAAAACGCCTGCTCTCCAAGGGATAACGGAACTTTCGAAGGCGCTGTTGCGTTTACTATATCGTCCGGAGGACGCGAGTAATACGAGTAGCGTTTACGTCCGGCATTGAAGGAGGCTGGAAATGAAAATTCTGGCAACAGCGCTGGTTGCGCTAGGTATGGTCGTGTTGCCGGCAACCTATGCCGAGGCGCGTCCCCATCACCATGGGCACCACCATCGGATGGTCGTCCATCGGCATTATCACCACCACTACTATTACCGCCATCACTACTATCGCCCATATTACGGCTATTACGCGCCGTATTATGGCTATGACCGACCCTATTACGGTTATTACCAGCCCTACTATCCCTTAGGGGTATTCGGTGTTTTCGGCGGTTATGGCGGCTATCGCCACCACCACGGTTGGTATGGCGGGCGCGGATACCATCACGGCTGGTATGCCGGCGGCCATCGCGGATGGCACGGCGGCGGTGGCCACTGGCGCTATTACAGCCAGCCGCACTTCTCGCACAATTGACGGCCTGGCCGCTGGCAAAACGGCGCCTCCGGGGCGCCGTTTCATGATGACATCAGAAGCTGTCCGGCAGCGACAGGTTCACGCCGAGTTCAGGACGTGAACGGCGCGATCGGCCATCAGATGCTTCACCTTCTCGCCGTAGGCGGCCATATGCGCGGAAGCGGCATGCGCCTTCAGCGCCGCCAGGCTTTCCCATTTCTCGACCACGACGAAGGTGTCAGGCCCAAAGGCCGGATCGGCCCCTTCGACATCCACGACGGCGGTATATTCGATACAACCGTCTTCGGCGTGGACGGCCGGAACATTCGCTTGGAACGCTTCGAGCACTTCGGCGCGCTTGCCGGGATGGGCGGTGAGGATGGCGAGTACGTGAATCATGGAGATGTCCTTGAAGCGATATTCAATACGGATGGAGAATAACGGACGCCACCGGATGTGAGGCCGGTTTCAACCATTACCACGGAACAGGTTCGTCCGAACGCCGAACTTCAATTTTTATCGCGCATGAGATTCTTGCTGGATCGCGGCGTTCACATCCGATTGATGTATTTGGGATCGAGCGATCCGCTCAGCAAATGGCCGACCGCGAGGAGATTGCCCTGCAGGCGGCCGCGCCGGTCGATATAGGGCGGTGGGTTGACAGAGCCGACAACATTCGAGGCGATATTGCCGCCCATCAGCTTCAGCGCCCATTTCAGCGAGACCGAGCGCTTCTTGACGAGATAGAGCGGATTGGCGACCTGGGAGTACCCAAGGCGCAGGCCCGATGTGCGGCCGGTCTTGACGCCGAGATGGACGCCACGCAGGCGATTGAACTTGACGATCTTGCCGAAAGGACGCAGCCGCCGGCACAGATCCACATCCTCCTGCCAGGCATAGAGCGGCAGATCCTCGTCGAAATAGATGCCGTTTGCGAGCATCTGCTTCCGGCGGAAAATCATGTTGCAGCCATAGGCGTTGTGCGTGTCCTCGATCGTTGGCGCCGGAAAGGGAGTGGCATCGGCTGCGAGCGCCTCGTCCGCCTCGTCCGCCGTCAGGCCCGGTCCAAGGATACCGTCGCGGACGACTTCGCCGGTCGCCACGACGATCTCCTCATCCGCCTCGAACAGGGCTTCCGTTTCGGCGAGATAGTTCGTTGCCGGAAAGAAATCGTCATCGAAGAAGACGACCACATCCATGCCGACGGCCGCATCGATGATGGCATTGCGCTGCGGGCAGCTGCCCTGCGGTGAGGAGACGATCGTCACGGGAAAGGGTGCGGAACGTAAGCGTTCCGTATCGATGTCGTCACTCTTGGCCGGGCACAGGAAGAGATGATCCGGCTTGCGCGCCTGTCCGGCAAGCCTGTCGATCATCGCCCCCAGAATCGCCTTGCGACCGCATGTCGCCACGCCAACGGCAATTTTCATGATGCATCCCCAGAATATGATCCCAAGGCGCACGGAACCACCAAAAGCTGAATCTTTGGTTGTGCTAATCGCATGCATTCAACGGATTGCGCGCAAAAGGCGTTTCGTTGTCGGCGGCCGGCCCATTTACAGCCGTCGATGGAGCGTTTCGAAAGAGGGGCCTGTCTCGCCGGCCGGCATTTGCGATCGGCTCGAATGCCTGACGCAAGCCATGAATGCCAAGACTTGCAGCATCCACGGTCCAGAAGCAGGTCGTCTGTGCGATCTGCCCTTCAGCCGATATCGAAGGTATCCGCCGCCAAATGCAAACGCGCGACTCGAGATTTCAGTACAAGAGCGGCATGCCGCATACGCAGCTCGGCCTGCATCACATGGAAAATGCCCGGCTGCTGCCCGATCGCGGCGAGCTGCTGCACCGCCTGCCGCATGGCGGCGTCTGCGCCGAGATCGGCGCGGCTTTCGGCGATTTCACCGCCGAGATATTTGAAAAGAACGCGCCGCGAGAGCTTTACCTGATCGACGCGTGGGATACGCCCCGCTATCAGGAGGGCCTGGAGCAGATCAGGTCAAAATTCCGCGGCGCATTGGATCAAGGCCGCCTGCGCATCGTCCAGGGTTACTCCACCGTCCGGCTTTCGGAATTTCCCAACAGCTTTTTCGATTGGGTCTATGTCGACACCAATCACAGCTACGAGACGACCCTGGAGGAGCTGCAGATCAGCCACGTCAAGGTCAAGCAGGACGGCCGCATTGCCGGCCACGACTTCTGCACCGGCAATGTCGTCGATGCCATTCCATATGGCGTGGTCGAAGCCTGCACCAAGTTCTGCAAGGATTTCCATTGGCAGTTCGAATACATGACCTTGGAATCCCACGGGCATTTTTCGTTCTCGCTGAAGCGGCTTTGAAGCATGTCGCGTAAAAATGCGCAGCGGTTTTGCGACAATGACATGCACAAAATCAAAGATCTGAAGCGCGAAAAGCGAATCTGAAAGATCGCGCCGCGTTTTGGGTGTCATGGCCTATGGCCGGCAGGCACCCCGTCGCCGATGCGGGCTCAATAAGGCCGCTACCGTTCGGCGCCTCACGTGAGATGATTGCAGCGGCCGACCGGCCGATCATGGGCCGATGCAGGCTCAATCCTCGAAAATAAAGATGTCGCCTTCCTGCAAAGCCGCGATGAAGGCCTCCCTGGCTTTCTCCGCGTCAAGCTTGCCCTCATGCGCGTCCAGCAGCGCTTTTCTGGCGCTCCTGTAGGCTTGCCCGTCCTCGAGCGTCGGCCATTCCTTCGCCATGTATTCCATGGCGCGTTCCGCATTCGATATCACCAGCCGGTCGCCCGTTTTGCGGGTCTCGACGATTACGGGTTTGCTCCACCATTGGGCCATGAGGTTTCTCCTTCCGCGGTCAACGTGCCGTTGGCTGGAATGTTCCGCAGCCCCGTCGGCCGGATCCGCGCTGTCACGACAGCAAGGGAACTCCCGCTTCGGCCGCTGCGGCAATGAAGGCGACGCGCGCTTCCTCAGGCGCTCGCCAGCCGCGCTGGACGTCGATGCAGATGAGCAATGCCGACAGAAAGCAGTCGCCTTCCTCCGAAGGCCAGTCATCGAGAAGCGTCTTCCAGACTTCCTCGGCCGAGCCTACGGACTTCGCTTCACCGGAACCGTTGCGAATGACGCGGATGGGAGAGAAGTGCGGCACGATGTTCATGGTAGCAGACTCCGTCAAGGCAGAGGCTGTTTTGGCCCTTTTGCCACTGGGCGCGCATTTAACTTTCTTAATCCGCCGGCCGCTTTGAGGCATATGTGATCATTCTTCGTCCGCACACCTGCGATATCAACAAAATCGCGCCTGGGTGCGTCGTTGACCGATCACGTCAGGACCGGTGCTTCTTGCGGCAAATTCGGTCGACGGCGCGGGCGGACTTGCTGAGGACTGGCGATGCCTGGAATAGAGTTGAGGGTATTCGGGGCAGACAGGATAAGTGGTGCCGCTTACGTGACTCGAACACGTGACCCCATCATTACGAATGATGTGCTCTACCGACTGAGCTAAAGCGGCATTCTGCGGAGCATTCGGTTCGGCCCCGCGATTTGCATGGCGCTGATACAGTCTATGTGGCGAGATTTCAAGCGCTCAAATTGCCAATTGGCAAAAAAGCGAGATGCTTGTGAAAAAAGTACCGCTTTTCGCGCCCGATCAAAGTGCCAGTCGGGCGCGCGCCTGTCGGTATTCTCTCTCAAGCCTGTCGACGAGGGCGGATACGGGCTGGATGGATTTGACGGCGCCGATACCTTGGCCGGACCCCCAGATATCCTTCCAGGCCTTCACGCCGGTCGTGGCGGCCTCGAAATCCATCTTGGAAGGATCGGCCTCGGGCAAATTGTCCGGATCGAGGCCGGCGGCGCGAATGGAGGGCTTCAGATAATTCCCAAGAACGCCGGTGAAATAGTTGGAGTAGACGATATCGGCGGCGGTTCCCTCGACGATCGCCTGCTTGTAAGCATCAACCGCGCGCGCCTCCTCCGTCGCGATGAAGGGCGAGCCGATATAGGCAAGATCGGCGCCGGCCGCCTGGGCGGCCAGGATGGCGCCGCCGGTGGCGATGGCGCCGGCCAGGAGCAGCGGCCCATCGAACCATTCGCGGATTTCCTGCACCAGCGCGAAGGGCGAAAGCTGGCCGGCATGGCCGCCGGCGCCGGCAGCAACCGCAATCAGCCCGTCGGCACCCTTGCGGATCGCCGAATTGGCGTGCCGGTTGTTGATGATGTCATGCAGTACGATGCCGCCATAGGAATGCACGGCGGCGTTCACCTCGGGCACGGCGCCGAGCGAGGAAATGACGATCGGCACCTTGTATTTCACGCAAAGCATCAGATCCTGCTCGAGGCGTTTGTTCGACGTATGGACGATCTGATTGACCGCAAATGGAGCTGCCGGACGGTCCGGATTTGCGGCATTGTGTGCGGCAAGGTCCTCCGTGATCATCGCAAGCCATTCGTCGAGCTGGCTTTCCGGACGTGCGTTCAGCGCCGGAAAGGAACCGACGACGCCGGCCTTGCATTGCGCGAGCGTCAAGGCGGGGTGCGAGATGATGAAAAGCGGCGAAGCCACAACCGGCAGGCGCAGGTGCTCGGTCAGGATGGAGGGGAGGGCCATGGACATCATCCCTTTTGACGTTTACGAAAACGTCAAAAGGGATAGCAGATGTCTATCGAGAGGGGAAGATGGTGGAAGAGGCAGGGAAAGGCAGTAGGCGATAGGCAACAGGCAACAGTAATAGCGCTTGACCGCCCCGGTCCGATACCTTCGCCCACTGCCCACTGCCCACTGCCCACTGCCTACTGCCTCACCTCCACCCCATTTGCGTCGTCTTTGCTGTTTATCCCCGCCCGAGTGCCCTTAACCCAAGGCGGAGGCTTGCCTATTGCAGAACGGGGCGTTACCGAATCCGGTTAACGATTGATGAAAATATGGCTGCCTTGCCAGCGGACTATGCGAGTATGGTGCGAGTGAGCGTAAAGGATCGGATGTGAGCGGATTAGAAACGGCTATCAGAAGCGCCTTGGATCGGTCTGATCGCGCCAATCCGGAAATTCGGGCTCGCATCTATCAATCGGCGCGGCAGGCTCTGGAAGCCGGTCTTCGCAAGCAGGACATTACCGATATCAACGTCATCGCCGCCCAGCGCCAGCGTCTGGAGGCGACGATCCGCGAGATTGAGGCCGATGAACGCGCCCGCCCCATGCAGGCGATGCCGGTTTCACCGGAGCTGGATGCTCCGCATGTTTCTCCTTCCGTACTCAGGTCCGATGCAAGGCAGGCAGCGGCACGACCGCAGGAGCCCGTCATGAGCGTGCGCGGAGAAACACGCGATCCGCCAACGTCGGCAGGCCCGGCCGTTCCGCCCGAGCCGACCTCGACCGAGCTGGCTGCACGTGAAGACGATTTCGGCGATATGCGCGCCGGCCCCGCCGATCATCTCGGGGCGGACAGTGATGTGCGTCCGACGGCTGATGCGCCGCCGCCGCGGTCGATGAATTTCAAGCCGGAGCGGGCGGCCGTGCGCCGCAAGCCGCGCAAGTTCTTCTCGCGCCTGCTCGTCTTCTGCATTCTGCTGGCCTTCCTCGGCGTCGGTGCCTGGTGGATTAAGACCTCGGGCCTGCTCATGTCTGCATCCCAGAGGGATACGAGCGTGCCCAATCCGCCGGCGCATGTCGATTCGCAGGATTTCAGCGGCAACAGCAACGATGACGATACCTCGGACCAGGACGACAGTAGCGGCCCGGTCAATCCGGGCCTTGCGACCATCGATCCGCAGAACAGCTTTTCGGCGGAATGGCTTGAGATCTTGAAGCCCACCGACGCGCCGAAGGTGACGACCGGCTCGCAGTCGAAGGCCGAGAATGTATCGGAGAACGAAGGGCCGGCCGTGAGGCTGACCTCGCTCAGCAGCGGTCCGGACGGCAGTGGCTCGGTCGAGGTGCCCGTCAATGTGCTGCAGCAGATGGCCGGCAAGGCTTCGACGGTCGCGCTGACATTGCAGTCCACCTCGGATGCGCCGACGCAGATCACCGTGGAATGCGATTTCGGTTCTCTCGGTCGTTGCGGCCGGCACCGTTTCACCGTCAGCCGACAAAAAACGGATTCGTTGTTCCAGGTCAAGTTCGATCGCGCCATGGCGCCGACCGGTTCGGGACGCCTCATCATCAACAGCGATGTCGATGGCAAGGCACGCGGCATCAATATCTACGCCATCCGCGTCCTGCCCGGGCAATAACCCCGGGGCGATGCCTCGACCTCGTCAGGCGAGGATAGCCGATCCCATGCCGAGAATCTTGTCGTCGACCTTGCCGATGGCTTCCTTGTCCTTGCCGTCATAGTCGAGCGTCAGCAGAATGTGACGGATAAGGTTCAGGCGTGCGCGCCGCTTGTCGTTGGCGCGGATGACGCTCCAGGGTGCGTGATCGGTATGCGTATCCTTCAGCATGCGGTCGCGCTTCTCGCTATAGTCCTTCCATTTCGGCAGGGCGGCGATATCCATCGAGGAGAGTTTCCAGACGGCGCGCGGATCATGGCGCCGGTCGTGGAATCGCTTCAGCTGCATCTCCCGACCGATATCGAGATAGAATTTGAAGAAATGGATGCCGTCCTGGACAATGAGCTTTTCCATCCGGGGAGCCTGCTTCAGAAACTGCTCGTATTGCTGCGGCGTGCAGAAGCCCATGACCGGTTCGACGCCAGCGCGGTTGTACCATGAGCGGTCGAAGAGCACGAATTCGCCCGCCGTCGGGAACTGGGCGACATAGCGCTGGAAATACCATTGGCCGGCCTCGCGATCGGTCGGCTTCGTCAGCGCCACCACGCGCGCCAGACGGGGGTTCATATGGGCTGACGTCGCGGCGATCGAGCCTCCTTTGCCGGCGGCGTCACGCCCCTCGAAGAGCGCCATCACTCGCTTGCCGGTCGCCTGCAGCCAGAACTGCACCTTGATGAGTTCGATCTGCAGCGCTTTCAGCTCGTCGAGATATTCGTCTTCCTTCAGCTTCTTCTTGTAGGGGTAGCCGCCCGAGGTCAGCGCCTCGTCTTCGACCCAGCTCGGCAGGACGGGGTCATCGACATCGAATATGCGCTTGATGCCATGGATATCCAACTCAACTGCCCGGCTTTCTGTCTTCTTCCCCATATGTCGGCTCCTCGGCTGTTTACACGGCGTTAACCCTACCGCTGGCAGCGGTAAAAAAGCTTGGCCAGGAAACTGGAGCTTTTGTTCAATAGTTTCAAGCCCTTTACGGCTACCCTCCTTTGCCGGCTACATTTATTTTTGTCAGTTACTGGCTTCTGTGGATAGAGCCGAATACTTCTGTCATGAATCGCAGATAAGACGCGGAATCCAGCGTTCCATGATGGCAGGCGAAGGACGGCGCAGTTGGAAGACGAATGGTCATTTGTCAGGAGGTTGGCAGTTCGGCTGCGGCAGGAGAGCGCCATCCTGGTTCTGGCGACGCTGATTGCCGCACTCGCCCTGGTTGAAGGCATCAATACCGGCGCCGTATTCTGGATCTGGGCGATTGTCATGATCGTCACGCTGCTTCGCCCGCCGCTCGTCGAGCGGGTAGAGGTGCCGTCACAGGTCGAGGCGCCGCCCGTCGATGCGCAAGCCCTGTTGCGCACCGCCTTTGCTGGACTGGCGGCACTCGATATGCCAGTGCTGATCATCGACCGCGAGGCATCAGTGCTGGTGCAGAACATGGCCGTCGAAAAAGCCTTCGGTGCCTTTCCGATCGGCGCACATATTTCCTCCAAGCTGCGCTCGCCGGGTCTGCTCGACATGGTGCGCGAGACCATCGCGACCAATACGCCGAACCAGATCGAGCATTCCGAGCGCCTGCCTTCGGAACGGGTCTATGTCGTGCGCATCGCGCCGATTGATCTGCCTGAGATCGACAGACAGGAAGATGCGCTCTTCCTGCTCTCCTTCCGCGACATATCGGAGCTGCGCCACATCGACCGCATGCGCTCCGATTTCGTCGCCAATGCCAGCCACGAATTGCGCACGCCGCTGGCGTCGCTGCGAGGCTTCATCGAGACGATCCAGGGACCTGCCAAAGCCGATCCGAAGGCGCAGCAGCGTTTCCTCGGCATCATGCTCGATCAGACGACGCGCATGAGCAGGCTGGTCGACGACCTCCTGTCGCTGTCGCGCCTGGAGCTGAAGTCGCATATCGCGCCGGATCAGAAGGTGGATCTCGTGCCCCTGCTCGGCCACGTGCGAGACTCCCTGTTGCCGCTGGCCGGTGATCTCGATGTCAGCATCAATCTGCATTTGCCGGCGGGCAAGGTGGAGGTATTGGGAGATCGAGACGAACTGGTGCAGGTCTTCGAGAACCTGATCGAGAATGCCTGCAAATACGGCCAGGAAGGGAAATCGGTCGAGGTTTCGCTGCTGAACGGTGCCGGCCAGGCCGTCGAGGTCGTCGTCTCGGACAAGGGGCCGGGGATACCCGCAGAACATGTGCCGCGCCTGACCGAGCGCTTCTATCGCGTTAACGTTGAGGATAGCCGGTCCAAGAAGGGAACCGGTCTCGGGCTTGCCATCGTCAAGCACATTCTGACCCGCCATCGCGCCAGACTGATCGTCAAGTCGGAAGTCGGAAAGGGAACCGACTTTACGGTTCGCTTCTGACAAGCTCTACCTGCCCCGGTTTAGGTGGCGATTTATCCAAATTATATCAGGCATATAGCCTGTCATAATTGTTTCACTCGCCTGACATAAAAGGGCGGTGTTTTCGCCAGTAAGAATGGACTGCTGAAAAAGTGGATGTGGCCTCCACCTCGGCGCTCTTCAAAGCTCATCAGGGGGATTCGTTGTGAATGCTTTGAAAATATCCATTCTTGCGCTGGTTGCATCGGTTGCCCTTGCCGGCACTGCAACCGCCCGCGATCAAATTCAGATCGCCGGTTCATCGACCGTATTCCCATATGCCAAGATCGTGGCCGAAACTTTCGGCGAGACCTTCACCAACTTCAAGACCCCGGTGGTCGAGTCCGGCGGCTCCGGAGCCGGCCTGAAGGAATTCTGCAAGGGTGTGGGAACGGATTCGATCGACATTGCCAATTCCTCTCGTCCGATCAAGGACAGCGAAGTCGCAGCCTGCAAGGCTGCCGGTGTCGCTGACATCCAGCAGGTCAAGATCGGCTATGACGGCATCGTCTTTGCCTTCGACAAGAGCAATCCGGATATCAGGTTCGAACCGGTCGATCTCTACAAGGCGCTTGCTGCCGAGGTCGTCGTCGACGGTAAGCTCGTCGCCAATCCTTATAAGAAGTGGTCTGAGATCAATCCATCGCTGCCGGATTTTGAAATCGCCGCCTATATTCCGGGCGAGAAGCATGGCACGCGCGAAGTTTTCGAAGAGAAGGTGCTTGCTGCCGGCTGCAAGGCTTCCGGCGCGGCCGATGTCATCAAGGTAGCATTCTCCGACGCCGCTCAGCAGGCCAAGAAATGCATTGCCGTGCGCAAGGATGGCGCCGCAGTCGATATCGATGGCGATTATCCCGAAACCTTGGCCCGCATCAATGCCAACAAGCATGGCATTGGCGTGTTCGGCCTGTATTTTTTCCAGAACAACGCCGACAAGCTGAAGGTCGCCACCGTCAGTGGCATTGTGCCCTCGGGCGAGACGATCGCCGATGGCACCTATCCGGTATCGCGGCCGCTGTTCTTCTACGTCAAGAAGGCCCATCTGGGTGTCGTCCCGGGGCTCAAGGAATATGTCGATTTCTTCACGAGCGATCAGATGATCGGACCGGACGGCCCGCTGGCGGAATATGGCCTCGTGCCGGCGCCGGATGCTGAACGCGACCAGATCCGCAAGGATTTCGCGGGCGGGAAGATCATGTGACTGCTGAAGGGTCGGGCACCGGGGCGGCTTTCCGCTGCCCCGGGGTTCGCCGGGGAATGGGAATGAGTGTATCGCTGTTGCTGCTCTGCTTGTCGGTCTTCGGCTCCTCCGCTTTCGTGCTGGGGCGGGTGAGGGCGGCTGCGCTGTCGGGCGGCAGGTCTTCGTCCATGCATTCTCGGCTCGGCTATCACGGTGCCTATGCCGCCATATGGGCGGTACTTCCGCCCCTGGCGCTCGTCTGCGTCTGGCTGATCGTCAGTCCCATGGTCATCGACCGGCTGGTGACCAAATCCTTTCCCGAGGAGGTTCAGTCTCTGCCGCCGGCTGAGCTCAATCTCAGCTACGGCATGGTGCGCAGCATCGCCCGTGGCATGCGCATGCTCGATAGCCAGGAGCTTGCCGATGTCGATGGCGGCAAGGCCGATCTTCAGTTGCTGCTGGCGCAGAAGGGCGTTCCACTCGCCGTACGCCCCACGGGCTATATGATCGAGGCCGCGAATAGATATAATGGCATGCGCGAATTGAGCCGCATGGTCATGGCGGCGGCGGCGATCGTCCTGTCGTTGCTTTGCGCGGCCCATGGCCTTCACGCGATTGCGCCGCGTTTTCGCGCCCGCAACCGGGTCGAGCAGGTCATCCTCGGAGCCCTGATCGTTGCCTCCTCCATCGCGGTGCTGACAACGGTCGGCATCGTCGTTTCCATGCTTTCGGAAGCGGCGCGTTTCTTCAGTATGGTGCCGGCCAGCGAGTTCTTCTTCGGTACCGTCTGGGACCCGCGCTTCACCGGCGCCGGCGCGCAGACCTCGGGCACCTTCGGTCTGATCCCGCTCCTGGCAGGCACGATTTATATCGGGCTTGTGGCCATGCTCTTCGCCGTGCCCATTGGTCTGTTTGCGGCGATCTACATGGCCGAATATGCCTCGGCTCGCGTCCGTTCCATCGCCAAGCCGATGCTGGAGGTTCTGGCCGGCATTCCAACGATCGTCTACGGCTTCTTCGCCCTTGTCACGGTCGGCCCCTTCCTGCGCGATATCTCCGCCGAGATCGACGGGCTGATGACCGGAAACTACAGAAGCTTCATCGAGGCACAGAGCGTTTTGACGGCCGGCTTTGTCATGGGCGTGATGCTCATCCCTTATGTTTCGTCGCTGTCGGACGATATCATCATGGCTGTGCCGCGCTCGCTGCGCGACGGCTCGCTCGGGCTTGGCGCCACGCGGTCGGAAACGGTCAAGCGTGTTCTGCTGCCGGCCGCTCTTCCCGGCATCGTCGGCGCGCTGCTGATGACCGCGTCGCGGGCGATCGGCGAAACCATGATCGTGGTGCTGGCCGCAGGCGTTGCCGCGCGCATGCAGCTCGATCCCTTCGAACCGATGACGACGGTCACGGTGAAGATCGTCAATCAGCTGACCGGCGATCTGGAGTTCACTTCGCCGCAGACGCTTGTCGCCTTCGCCCTCGGCATCACGCTGTTCTGCCTGACGCTGTGCCTCAACGTCTATGCGCTCTACATCGTCCGTCGATACAGGGAGCAATACGAATGAGCGGCGTCGTGTCCTCCTCCCAGCTCAACATGCCGCGCGGTCTGACGCCGGGTGCGTCTGTGCACCGAGATATCGGCATTAAGCGGCGCTATGCGGCCGAACGTCGCTTTCGCGCCTATGGGATGACCGCCGTCATCTTCGGTCTCGTCTTCCTTATCATCCTGGTCTCGACCGTGGTCCGCACAGGCTATACCGCCTTTGTCCAGACTTCGATCACCTTGCCGATCGAATTCACCGAGAAGGTAATCGACCAGACGGGTAAGCGCATGAACGATCCGAAGGTGCTGATCGCTGCCAATTACCCCGTACTGGTGCGCGATGCGTTGGTGAAAGCGCTTGGCATCGATCCGGCCAATCGCACGCTTGTGCGCGAGGCGATGGCGATGGTGTCGGACAGCGCCAGGATCGTGTTGCGCGACAGAGTCGTTGCCAACCCCTCGATCATCGGGACGACACAGAACGTCACATTCCTGGCCAGCGCCAACATCGATTCCGCCAACAAGGGGCAGATCGATCTGACCGTCAGCGAGAAGGATCGCAAGATTTCCGACCGCCAGGTCGCATGGATGAAGCAACTCAGCGAAAGCGGCGCGCTTCACAAGGCCTTCAACAGCGGTCTCTTTCTGTCGGGCAATTCGAGCCGGCCGGAAGCCGCCGGGCTTGGTGTCGCGCTGATCGGCTCGCTCTACCTAATGCTGACCGTTCTCGTACTTGCCTTGCCGGTCGGCGTTGCTGCCTCGATCTATCTGGAAGAGTTCGCACCGAAGAACCGGCTGACGGATCTGATCGAGGTCAACATCAACAATCTCGCTGCCGTTCCCTCGATCGTCTTTGGCCTGCTGGGTCTCTCGGTCTTCATCAACATGATGGGGCTGCCGCGCTCGGCATCGCTGGTCGGCGGTCTCGTGCTGAGTCTGATGACGCTGCCGATGATCATCATCGCCACGCGCTCCGCCTTGCGTGCCGTGCCGCCGTCGATCCGTAGCGCAGCGCTCGGTCTTGGCGCATCGCGCATGCAGATGGTCTTCCATCATGTTCTGCCGCTCGCGATGCCTGGCATTCTGACCGGCACGATCCTCGGGCTTGCCCATGCGCTCGGCGAGACCGCGCCGCTTCTTCTGATCGGCATGGTCGCCTTCGTCGCCAATTATCCGACATCGCCGCTCGATCCTTCGACGGCGCTGCCGGTGCAGATCTACATGTGGGCGAGCGAAGCCGAGCGTGCCTTTGTCGAAAGGACGTCTGGTGCCATCATCGTGCTCCTCTTCTTCCTCGTCGCGATGAACATCGGCGCCATCTTGCTGCGCCGTCGTTTCGAGCGGCGCTGGTAAAGGAGGGCGCACGAAATGAACATGATGACGGAAGCTGCCAGCGAAAGAGCCTTGGCCAAGAAGATGACCACGATCCCCTACAAGATGATCGGCCAGGACGTTTCTGTGTTCTACGGCGACAAGCGAGCGCTCTTCGACGTCAATCTGAAGATCCGCGCCAATACGGTGACGGCTCTGATCGGCCCATCCGGCTGCGGCAAGTCCACCTTCCTGCGCTGCCTCAACCGCATGAACGATACCATCGAGACCTGCCGCGTCACCGGCAAGATCACGCTCGACGATCAGGATGTCTACGACGACAGCATCGATGTCGTGGAATTGCGCGCCCGCGTCGGCATGGTCTTCCAGAAGCCCAACCCGTTTCCGAAGTCGATCTACGAGAACGTCGCCTACGGCCCGCGCATCCATGGCCTGCATCGCTCAAAGGCCGATCTCGAGCATATCGTCGAAACCAGTCTGCAGAAGGCCGGTCTATGGGGTGAGGTGAAGGATCGGCTCCATGACGCCGGCACGAGCCTGTCGGGCGGCCAGCAGCAGCGCCTCTGCATCGCGCGCGCCGTCGCGGTCAGCCCCGAGGTGATCCTGATGGACGAGCCGTGCTCGGCGCTCGATCCGATCGCAACCGCCAAGGTCGAGGATCTCATCCACGAGCTTCGGGAGAATTTCACCATCGTCATCGTGACGCATTCCATGCAGCAGGCCGCCCGCGTCTCGCAGCGTACCGCAATGTTCCATCTCGGCCACCTGGTCGAGGAGAACGACACCGATAAGATGTTCACCAATCCCGACGATTTCCGCACGCAGGATTACATCATGGGCCGTTTTGGTTGATGATGGCAGGCGCGCGGCTCCTTTCACACAGTTCACTTGAGGATAGAAAAATGGTCTCCACTCACATTCTCTCTGCCTATGACGAAGACCTGAAGTTTCTGACGCGCCGCATTGCCGAAATGGGCGGCCTGG
This sequence comes from Martinezella sp. CNPSo 3890, assembly GCF_057784455.1. Taxonomy (NCBI): domain Bacteria; kingdom Pseudomonadati; phylum Pseudomonadota; class Alphaproteobacteria; order Hyphomicrobiales; family Rhizobiaceae; genus Martinezella; species Martinezella sp. CNPSo 3890. The sequence goes on from NZ_JBXSOR010000001.1 coordinate 25,741, forward strand.
CCGAGCAGATGGTTAGCGACAGCGTACGCGCTCTCGTCAACAGCGACGCGGCCCTGGCCCAGAAGGTCATCTCCGACGACGTCGTTCTCGACCATGCCGAGCGCGAAGTTGGTGACAAGGCGATCGTCACCATCGCTCGTCGTCAGCCGATGGCAGCGGACCTGCGCGAAATCATGGGCTCGATCCGCATCGCCTCCGATCTGGAGCGCGTCGGTGATCTCGGCAAGAATACCGCAAAGCGCGTCATCGCCGTTCAGGGCACGGGCGTGCCGCGTCGTCTCGCTCGTGGCATCGAACACCTCTCCGAACTGGCACTGAGCCAGCTCAAGGAAGTTCTTGATGTCTACGCCACCCGCTCGCCGGACAAGGCCGTGTCGATCCGCGAACGCGACGAGGAAATCGACGCCATGTACACCTCGCTCTTCCGCGAGATGCTGACCTACATGATGGAAGATCCGCGCAACATCACCACCTGCACGCATCTTCTCTTCTGCGCCAAGAACATCGAGCGCATCGGCGACCATGCCACCAACATCGCCGAGACGATCTATTACATGGCGACCGGTGCTCAGCCGGAAGGCGAGCGCCCGAAGGACGATACCGCCAACACCGTCGGCGCAGTGACGGAATAATCTGGAAGCGAAGAAAGGAGACCATAGGCGCATGGTTCCGAGAGTTGCTGTTGTAGAAGACGAGGAAGCGCTTAGCGTTCTGCTGCGCTACAATCTTGAGGCCGAAGGCTTCGAGGTCGACACCATCCTCAGAGGCGATGAGGCCGAGCTGCGTCTCCAGGAGCGCATCCCCGATCTCCTGATCCTCGACTGGATGCTCCCCGGCGTGTCCGGCATCGAGCTCTGCCGCCGGCTGCGTATGCGGCCGGAGACGGAGCGCCTGCCGATCATCATGCTGACGGCCCGCGGCGAGGAAAGCGAGCGCGTGCGCGGACTTTCGACCGGCGCGGACGATTACGTCGTCAAGCCGTTCTCGACGCCGGAGCTGATGGCCCGCGTCAAGGCGATGCTGCGGCGCGCCCGCCCGGAGGTTCTCTCCACGGTGCTGCGTTGCGGCGATATCGAGCTGGACCGCGAAACCCATCGCGTCCACCGCAAGAGCCGCGAAGTCCGGCTGGGGCCGACAGAATTCCGCCTGCTGGAGTTCCTGATGTCTTCGCCAGGCCGCGTCTTCTCGCGTTCGCAGCTGCTCGATGGCGTATGGGGGCACGATATCTACGTCGATGAACGCACTGTCGACGTCCATGTCGGCCGTCTGCGCAAGGCGCTCAATTTCTCCAATATGCAGGATGTCATCCGCACCGTTCGCGGCGCGGGCTATTCCATGGAAGCCTGAGCGGCTTGCCGCTCGGGTGTTACTAAATAGCGGCGGAAATAGAAAAACGGGCCTCGAGGGGCCCGTTTCTCTTTGTCTTGCGGTAACTTTCAGCCGTTGTTGCGGCGGCGGTCATGCACTGGCTGGTAGGCCATGCGCTGATGATAGGTGCAGTAGGGCGACGAATCCGGGCTGTCATTGCCGCAGAAGTGGAAGTCGTCCTTCAGCGGGTCCCCGACCGGCCATTTGCAGGTGCGTTCCGTCAGCTCCGTCAGGCCGAGGCGGCGGGAGATCGGAACGACGACGTTCGATGCCGGGCGATACTGAATTTCATTGACGGAATCGATCTCGATCTCTTCCTTCAGCATGGTTGCGCCCTGCTGGCGGGCGACCACGGTGCGGGTAGCGACGCGCGAGCCGTAGGTCGTTGCGCGAGGAGCCGCGGCACTGCGCTTTGGCGTGCGCGTCGCGGTTGCCGTGCCGCCGGCCTTCGCTCGGCCAGGAAGGTTCAGGCGGTGCACCTTGCCGATAACGGCATTACGGCTCACGCCACCGAGCTGCGCAGCGATCTGGCTGGCGCTCAACCCTTCGGACCATAGCTTTTTCAGCTTCTCGACGCGTTCGTCTGTCCAATTCATGCCCTGTCTCCGCTGTCGCGTTTCCGATGGCAGAATCCCTCACCATTGCCTCGCATGGGAACGAGGCGCGAAACGCTCTAAAATTGTGGTGACTAGTTCCGCCGCATGCAGTCTAGCAATTGCTTTTTAACCTAGTGTGAGGCTGACTCCGTGACAAGAGTCGCGGGAATCTTGAGGAATCGATTTCGAGGTTTTCCCCAACTTGCTGTCCGGGCGTGGCATTTCTGCCATAGGCGCCGCCCAACCCATCTCTTTTGCCGGCAAGCGCTTTCTCGCAACTGCTAAAACGCCAGTTTTGTTGACATCGCGGTGCAAAACATCAATAGTGCCCAGGCCGCCGCAAGGCGGCATTTTTGATTTTTTCGGACCCGTTTCATCAAATCGAAGCGATCGGTCCTTAAAGTTGTGATCAGGAGATATGGCCATGGCCGAGACCACGCCGCTTTATGACACCTATATGCGCGCTCCGTTACGGTTCGAGCGAGGCGAGGGCGTCTGGCTGGTCACCGAAAATGGCGAGCGCTACCTCGATTTCGCAGCCGGCGTCGCGGTCAACTCGCTCGGTCACGCCCATCCTCATCTCGTCGCCGAATTGAAGGCCCAGGCCGACAAGGTCTGGCACCTGTCGAACCTCTACGAGGTGCCAGGTCAGGAGAAGCTGTCGAAGCGGCTGACGGAAGCGACCTTCGCCGACAAGGTATTCTTCACCAATTCGGGCGCCGAGGCGCTGGAATGCGCCATCAAGACGGCGCGGCGCTATCAATTCGCCAAGGGGCATCCCGAAAAGTTCCACATCATCACCTTCGAGGGCGCCTTCCACGGCCGCACCATCGCGACCATCGCCGCAGGCGGCCAGGAGAAGTATATCGAGGGCTTCGGACCCAAGGCACCGGGTTTCGATCAGGTACAATTCGGCGATCTCGATGCCGTGCGCGCCGCCATCACGGATGCGACGGCCGGAATCCTGATCGAGCCGGTCCAGGGCGAGGGCGGCATCCGTCCGGCCACCAACGAATTCCTGCGCGGGCTGCGTGAGATCTGCGACGAACATGGCCTGCTGCTGATCCTCGACGAAGTACAGTGTGGCGTCGGCCGCACTGGCAAGCTCTTCGCCTATGAATGGGCCGGCATCAAGCCTGATATCATGGCTGTCGCCAAGGGCATCGGCGGCGGTTTCCCGCTCGGTGCATGCCTTGCGACGGCAGAAGCCGCCTCAGGCATGAAGGCGGGCACGCACGGCTCGACCTATGGCGGCAATCCGCTTGCTATGGCGGTCGGAAATGCCGTTCTCGATATCGTGCTTGCCGAAGGCTTCCTGCAGCATGTGCGCGATGTCTCGCTGGTCTTCCGCCAGGGGCTCGCCTCGCTCAAGGATCGTTTTCCTGACATCATCGAGGACGTTCGCGGCGAAGGTCTGATGCTCGGCATCAAGGCGGCCATTCCGCAGGCAGAGCTGCTGCAGGCTATCCGTGCCGAGCATCTGCTCGGCGTGCCGGCCGGCGATAACGTCATCCGCCTTCTGCCGCCGCTGGTCGTCACCGCCGAAGAAGCACGCGAAGGTCTTGCCCGCCTGGAGCGTGCCGCCGAGCGTGCGCGCGCTGCCCGCACCAAGAAATCGGCTTGAGTTCAACGCCCGCTGACGGGGCGTTCCTGCCCCACGCGGGCGTTATTGTTTTTTCTGGAGCACAGGTAAGGACATGGCTTCTCCGAAACACTTTCTCGACCTCTCTGCCGTTCCGGCGGCCGATCTGCGCAGCATCATCGATGACGCGATCGTGCGAAAGAGCGCGCAGAAGGCCGGCACTGCCGACAAGCCGCTCGCCGGCAAGATGCTGGCGATGATCTTCGAGAAGCCGTCCACCCGAACCCGCGTTTCCTTCGATGTCGGCATGCGACAGCTGGGCGGCGAGACGCTGTTCCTCTCCGGCACCGAAATGCAGCTTGGCCGCGCCGAAACGATCGGCGATACGGCCAAGGTGCTGTCGCGCTATGTCGATGCCATCATGATCCGCACGACCGATCATTCGCGTCTGCTGGAGCTGGCGGAACATGCGACCGTTCCGGTCATCAACGCGCTGACCGACGATACGCATCCCTGCCAGATCATGGCGGATATCATGACCTTCGAGGAGCATCGCGGTCCCATCAAGGGCAAGACGCTCGCCTGGACGGGCGACGGCAACAACGTGCTGCATTCGCTGATCGAAGGGGCCGCGCGCTTCGGCTATCGCATGAATATGGCGGTACCCCTTGGCTCCGAGCCGAAGGATCACTATCTGAACTGGGCCCGCAACGAGGGCGCCGAAATCATGCTCTCGCATGATGCAGACCGTGCGGTCGCCGGCGCCGATTGCGTGGTAACCGATACCTGGGTTTCCATGAATCAGGAGCACCGGGCACGCGGTCACAACGTCTTCCAGCCTTATCAGGTCAACAAGGCTTTGATGGCACAGGCCGGCAAAGACGCTTTGTTCATGCATTGCCTGCCTGCTCATCGCGGGGAGGAGGTGACGGACGAGGTGATCGATGGCCCGCAATCCGTTGTCTTCGATGAGGCGGAAAACCGCCTTCATGCGCAAAAGTCGATTCTTGCTTGGTGCCTGGGCGCGATCTGAAGATATTAAACCGCGTCTCAAGGGCGCGGGCGCAGTAGGAGTAAAGCAATGGCCGAAAATGCCGCAACGCTGGGTCAGTTTGATTTCGCCGGTGACGATCATGTCGTTCCCTTCCAGGTGGAAGGTCTGGACGTGCGCGGCCGTGCCGTACAGCTCGGTCCGCTGCTGGACGCGATCCTTGCCCGGCATGACTATCCGACGCCGGTTGCACGCCTTCTGGCGGAGGCCATCGTCCTGACCGTCCTGCTTGGCACGTCGCTGAAATTCGAAGGCAAGTTTACCGTACAGACCAAGGGCGACGGTCCCGTGGACCTGCTGGTTGCCGATTTCACGACGCCGGAAAATGTTCGCGCCTATGCCCGTTTCGACGAAGAAGCACTGGAAAAGGCAGTCGCCGAAGGCCGGACCGAGCCGGAACAGCTGCTCGGCAAAGGCGTTCTCGCCTTCACCATCGATCAGGGCCGTTTCAGCCAGCCCTATCAGGGCATTGTCGCGCTTGATGGCGCCTCGCTCGAAGAGATTGCCGGCACCTATTTCCGTCAGTCGGAGCAGATCCCGACGCGCGTGCGTCTGGGGGCGGCAGAACTTTTCGACCGTGATGAGAACGGCAAGCCGCGTCACCGCTGGCGGGCCGGTGGCCTGATCGCGCAGTTCCTGCCCGAAGCGCCCGAGCGCATGCGTCAGCCGGACCTGCATGGCGGTGACGGCGATACCGGCGTGCGCGATCATGTAGAAGACGATGCCTGGGCGGAGGCACGCAGCCTTGTGGAAACCATCGATGCCGATGAGCTGACGGATCCGCAGGTTGGCACCGAGCGCCTTCTCTATCGCCTGTTCCACGAGCGTGGCGTACGCGTCTATGAACCGAAGGCCGTCTATGACCGCTGCTCGTGCTCGCGCGACAAGCTGAAGGGCGTGTTGAAGGGTTTCACGGCTGAGGAGATCGAGGCCAGCCAGGACAATGGCGAGATCGCCGTGACCTGCGAGTTCTGCTCGACCACCTATCGCTTCGAAGTGTCGGAGATAGAAGCGGCTTAATGCCGCTCTCGAGCAATTCCAGGAAAAGTGTGTAGCGGTTTTCCGTCCGGAATAGCATGAAAACAAAGGGATAGAGCATTTTCGCGATTCGAAGAAAAGCGAAACTGCTCTAGTTCAGCGTGCGCAGCAGGTTCGGCGTATCCAGCGAGAAGGCGGGGATCTTGACATGGAAGAGTTCCCCGTCGTCCGTTTCCATCTGGTAATGGCCGAACATCATGCCTGAGGGCGTGTCCAGCGGGCAGCCGGAGGAATATTCATAGGTATCGCCGGGCTTCAGATGCGGCTGCTCACCGACGACTCCTGGCCCCGTTACTTCATCCACCATGCCATTCATGTCAGTGATGTGCCAGTAGCGCGTCACCAGCTTCACGGCCCGCTTCGAGTGGTTGGAAATGACGATGCGATACCCCCAGACATAGCGATCATCGTCCGGATCGGATTGCTCCTCCAGATAAAACGGCTCTACAACCACTTCGATGTCGCGTGTTAGGGCGCGATACATGCCTGATACCTTGCCACTGCTCTGAGGCGCCGGAGGCTCCTCGAAGCCCCATTATCGTCTCAGCATTTTCACGTCTGCGGCATATTATCCGCTTTCCACTGCTCCCGCAAAGCGCAGGATATCTAGCGGTATCCTATAACCAATCCATTCCGTCAAGGAACGGCGTGATGAAATCTCGCTTAGGGATGCGGATCATTCTGAAATTCAGCTATTACGACGAATGAAGAAGGTTAGTCCTTTACTCTCAAAGTATCTCGTTTCGCTCGTCATTTAGTCTTGTCTACCATAATGCCGCCGATGGAGCTTATGGAGTGGGGATACGCTTGCTGCAATTGCTGGTGCACTTCAGGGAGTGGGCGTCACATCTGATCGCCAGTTATTAAAACCTCTCGGCCATATAACCCACTGTCCTTCTTTATGTTCCGCTGAGGGAACTTGCGCCCGATTCCCTCTCAGGAGGATTTCGGCTATCATCTGATTCTGGCATGGCCCGTGCCTCCCCCCTCCATTCGGGAAAGTATATTTCATGCGGGGCCGTCGATATCAAAACCGACTGTTTGAGCGCCTGGCATAAGGAGGGGTTGCGGTCATTGCTCGCAATAGGAGGTTTAGATGAGGCTTTCTGCCCCTGTTTATCATTTGAAGCGTAAGGCGAAACTCCTGTCTCGCCAGCAGAAAATCCCCTTGCACGCTGCGCTGGATCGCGTCGCGGCTGGCGAAGGCTTTGGAGGCTGGAGCTTGCTTGCAAGTAAAACGAACACGGCCGTATCTGTCAGCGAACTGTATTCGCGTTTAAGCCCGGGCGATCTGGTGCTGATCGGCGCGCGGCCCGGCCACGGCAAGACCCTGATGAGCTTGCGGCTCGCCGTCGAAGCCATGAAGGCTGGTAACCGCAGTGTCTTCTTCACGCTGGAAGACACCGAGAAAGTGGTTCTGGACCGTTTTCCGGTGATCGGCGCCGATCACGCGGAATTTGCCGATTTGTTCGGATTCGACAATTCGGATGCCATCAGCGCTGACTATATCGTCGAAAAGCTGGCCCAGGCGTCACGCGGCACGTTGGCGGTCGTCGATTTTCTGCAGCTGCTCGATCAGAAACGGGAAAAACCGGAGCTGATGATCCAGGTCCGGGCGCTGAAGGCGTTTGCGCGCGCCAGAGGCGTGATCGTCGTCTTTGTCTCGCAGATCGACCGTTCCTATGATCCGGCGCTGAAACCAGTGCCCGATCTCTCGGATGTTCGCCTGCCGAATCCGCTGGATCTCAAATTGTTCGACAAGACGGTCTTTCTGAACAACGGTCTGGTTGAATTCAAGGCCGCTAGCTGACGAGCTACCCTATCTCTCGCGAGATTGCCCGATGAGGGCAGGTCGAGCCGCCCGGAAAAATCCGGGCGGCTCGATTGATATCAGGCGGAAACCTGCTCGAGCGCGCGGGCGAAGTCCTCGACCAGATCCACGCTGTCTTCGATGCCGGCGGAGAAGCGCACGGTGCCCGGCGAAATGCCGAGCTCGGCGCGGGCCTCGTCGGTGAGGTTCTTGTGCGTCGTGGTGGCAGGATGGGTGATCAGGCTCTTCGAGTCGCCGAGATTGTTGGAAATCTTGACGATCTCCAGCGCATTCTGCAGCTTGAAGGCCGCTTCCTTGCCGCCCTTGAGCTCGAAGGCGACCAGCGTAGAGCCGCCGCTCATCTGCTTGGCGATGATATCGGCCTGCGGATGGTCCTTGCGGCCTGGATAGATCACGCGGGCGACCTTGTTGGTCTGCTCGGCGAGGAAATCGGCAACCTTGGAGGCGTTCGCCGTCTGCTGCGCAACGCGCAGCGGCAGCGTCTCAATGCCTTTCAGCAGCGTCCAGGCGGTAAAGGGAGACATGGCCGGGCCGGTGTGGCGGAAATAGTCCTGCAGGTTCTCGTCGATCCACTGCTTGTCGGAGAGGATGACGCCGCCGAGAGAACGGCCTTGGCCGTCGATATGCTTGGTGGCGGAGTAGACGACGATATGGGCGCCAAGTTCTAGCGGCTTTTGGAAGAGCGGCGTCGCGAAGACGTTGTCGACCACGACCTTCGCGCCGATCTGGTTGGCGAGCTTGGCAACGGCGGCAATATCGACCACTTCCAGCGTCGGGTTGGTCGGGCTTTCGAGGAAGAACACCTTGGTGTTCGGGCGGATGGCCTTTTCCCAGTTCTCGGTAAAGCGGCCGTCGACCAGCGTGCATTCGATGCCGTATTTCGGCGCCAGCGTCTCGACCACCCAGCGGCAGGAGCCAAAGAGGGCGCGGGCAGCGACGATATGATCGCCGGCCTTCAGCTGGCAAAGGATGGCTGCGGAGACCGCGGCCATGCCGGACGCGGTGGCGCGGGCGTCTTCAGCGCCTTCCAGCGCGCACATGCGCTTTTCGAACATGTCGTTGGTGGGGCTGCCGTAGCGGGCGTAGATGAAACCGTCCGTCTCGCCCTTGAAACGGGCTTCCGCCGCTTCCGACGTGTCGTAGACGAAGCCCTGGGTCAGATAGATTGCTTCGGAGGTCTCGCCGAATTGCGAACGGAGCGTTCCGTTGTGTACGAGCTGGGTTGCGGGGCGCCAAGTCTTGCTCATGCCATCACCACTTTCAAAACAAAAAAACCGGTCGCAAAAGCAGACCGGTTCAACCCCGGTCTTTTTAGCCATTTGTTTAACGTGGCTGCAAGCCGACCGGCCAAATCACCACGGGATAAGTTGCAATACTGCCGTTGACGGCTTGCGTCAATTCCCCGAGTTTGGTTTTGTCTGCGACAAATTATGAGAGAAGCATGATGGCTCGCAATACTGGAATTTTGGCCGATCGCGCCATCGCAGCGCTGTTTGAAACGGGGCGGCTGACGAGCGAGAGAGAACTGGATGTCGATCAGATCCAGCCGGCAAGCCTTGACCTGCGGCTCGGCTCGCATGCCTTCCGCGTCCGCGCCAGCTTCATGCCCGGTCCATCGCACCTCGTCGCCGATAAGCTCGACCGGCTGAAACTGCATGTGGTCGATCTCTCCGAAGGCGCTGTGCTGGAAACGGGCTGCGTCTATATTGTGCCGCTGATGGAGCGGCTGGATCTACCCGAGGATATGTCGGCCTCCGCCAATCCGAAGAGCTCGACCGGCCGTCTCGACATCTTCACCCGCGTCATCACCGACCGGGCGCAGGAGTTCGACAAGATCCCGGCCGGCTATTCCGGCCCGCTCTATCTCGAAATCAGCCCGCGCACCTTCCCGATCGTCGTGCGCCGCGGTTCGCGCCTGTCGCAGATCCGCTTCCGCGTCGGCCAAGCCCTGCTCACCGAGCCGGAACTGCTGGCGCTACACGAGAGCGAGACGCTGGTCGCCAGCAAGAAGCCGAATATCACCGGCGGCGGCATCGCTCTCTCGATCGATCTTGCCGGCGACAAGGAAGGGCTTATCGGCTATCGCGGCAAGCACCATACGGCGGTTGTGGATGTCGACAAAAAGGCCCAGCACGATATCTTTGACTTCTGGGAGCCGCTCTACAGCCGCGGCCGGACCGAGCTGATCCTCGATCCCGATGAGTTCTACATCCTCGTCTCGCGCGAGGCTGTGCATGTGCCGCCGCATTTCGCCGCCGAAATGACGCCCTTCGATCCGCTGGTCGGCGAATTTCGCGTCCACTATGCCGGCTTCTTCGATCCCGGCTTCGGCCACGCACCGGCCGGCGGCCGCGGCAGTCGCGCTGTGCTGGAAGTGCGCAGCCACGAAGTGCCCTTCATACTGGAAGACGGCCAGATCGTTGGGCGGCTGATCTACGAACACATGCTGGAACAGCCAAGCAGCCTCTACGGCTCCGGTCTCGGCTCGAACTACCAGGCACAGGGCCTGAAGCTCTCCAAGCACTTCCGGCTGTGATCGACTATTTGGTGGCCTTGACAGAGGCCGCCAACTGTTGGACATCTCAAGGTGTCAGGCGGGTGTAGCTCAATGGTAGAGCAGCAGCTTCCCAAGCTGAATACGAGGGTTCGATTCCCTTCACCCGCTCCATACTTTTCACGCCAGAAGCGGTCTCTTCGTTTTCAGCGTTTCCTTCAGCGCTTCCCCAAAAATTGCGATCGGACGGGCAAGCCGCCCCGCCGGCGGGCGATGCACCAGCCAGTTGACGACCTTCGGGCTGAAATCCGGGGCTTCGACGATTTCGACCAAATCGCGCCAGCGGCTGTCCGCTAGTGCGGCCGGCGTCAAGACACCGATGCCGAGACCGCGCGCGACCAGCGACATTCTGAGATCGGCGCTCATGGCCTCGACGCCGACGTCGAAGGGCAGGCGTTCGGCTTCGAAGCGATGCTGAATGAAGGCGCGAAAGCCGCAGCCGCTCTGGTTCATGATCCAGGGGAAGCGGGAGAGATCTTCCAATCTCGGTTCCTTGGGGACGCCCAGCGAGGGTGCCGCGACGAGAATGACGGCATGGACTCCGAGCATCTCGCCGACGACATTATCCGGCGGCTGCAGCCCTTCCGCCAGGCAGACGGTTGCCGCATCGAGCTGACTGTGAGCGACCTGTTCGATCAGTTGCGGCGACCAGCCGGTGACGACGCGCAGCGTCAATTGCGGAAACTGGCCGCGTAACTCGTCGAGCGGGGCCGATAAGGCCGCTTCGGAGAGATAAGGCATGATCCCGAGACGGAATTCGCCGCCGATTGTGCCGCCGGGCGAAACGCCTGCCTTCAGATCGTCGAGCGAGCGAAGCACGCGGCGCCCATGCTCATAGGCCTCGCGTCCTGCCGCCGTTGGCCGCAAGGGCTTCGACTGCCGGTCGAGCAGCGCAATGCCGAGGCTGTCTTCCAGGTTCTGTATGCGGCGGGTGATGCCTGGCTGGGTCAGATTGATGCGCGCGGAGGCGGCAACGATCGAACCTGTTTCCACCACTGCGACGAAGGCTTCCAGGTCATGAATGTTCATGCTTGGCTCGCATAATCATTATTAGTTCATTTTAATTGCCGCATTATGCAATAAAGCGATAATGATTGCTATCTTTATTATCAGAAATTATTGGAGAGATCATGTCGCAAGTCCCGGAATGCATCACGAGCGAGCCGGAGGAAGAGGTTTCCGCAGCAACGGCCGCTCCCTCGACATTGTTGTTCGCCATCGCGACCGGCGTCATCATCATCAATCTTTTCGCGCCTCAGACACTGGTCGGCATCATCGGTCCGTCGCTCGGCTTTTCCGAAAGCGGTGCCGGCCTGGTGGCCATGGCCTCGCTGCTTGGCTACGCCGCCGGCCTGTTCTTTCTGGTGCCGCTGGCGGATCTTATGGAGAACCGGCAGCTGGTGCTGCGCATGCTCCTTTCGGCTCTGGTCATGGCCGTTGCCGCCGCCTTTGCGCCGACCGGCTGGAGCCTGTTGATCTTCCTCTTCCTTCTGGGAGCGGCCTGTTCCGCCATCCAGATCCTCGTGCCGATCGCGGCAGCGATGGCGCCGCCTGAGCATCGCGGCCGGGTGATCGGCAATGTCATGAGTGGCGTCATGGTCGGCATTCTTGTCTCGCGACCGCTGGCGAGCCTGATTGCCGATTTCTGGGGCTGGAGAAGTTTCTATGCGTTGAGCGCCGCAACGCTTGCGCTCCTCGCCGCTGTGCTCGCCCTACGCCTGCCCGAGCGGCGCCCTCTGATCAGCGCGAGCTACGGGGCCTTGATCGGTTCGCTCTTCAAGCTTTTGCAGGAGGAACCGGTGCTGCGGCTGCGCGCCTTCACGGCAGCCTTGATGATGGCGAGCTTCAGCCTGTTCTGGACTTCCGTCGCACTGCGTCTGGCGCAGCCGCCGTTCTCGCTCGGCCAATCCGGCATCGCGCTGTTTGCCCTTGTGGGTGCCGGTGGTGCCGCGGCGACCTCCGTCTTCGGCCGTATGGGCGACAGGGGATGGACGCGGACGGCGACATTGGCCTCGCATGTGATCGTGCTTGCCGCGATGGCGCTGGCCGCCTGGGTGGGTGGAATACGCTCGGGCAGCTCCGTGGCCCTGTTGATCCTTCTGGGCATGAGCGCCGTCTTGCTCGATGTCGGCGTCACCGGCGATCAGACCTTAGGTCGCCGTGCCGTCAATCTCCTGAAGCCGGAGGCGCGCGGGCGGATCAATGGTCTGTTCGTCGGCATCTTCTTCCTCGGCGGGGCTCTCGGATCGGCGCTCGCCGGCACGGCATGGGATTTCGGCGGCTGGGCTGCCGTATGCGCAGGGGCGGCGGGCTTTGGCGTGATTGCATTGATCACGGGTCTTGCTGCGCGCACCTGAGCAATGCAAGGACAGCACTTGTGGCTGCGCTGCCGCATCGCCATCTGTGACGCATTCAGGTGGCCGCCAGACAAGCATGCAAAAACAGGCGCCCCTTGTCAGGAGCGTCGGAATGCGTGGAATAGCTTGGGTTTACAGGCTGAGGGCGCTCTTTCGAAGCGGTGCGCTGAAGATTGCCCGCAGCACGAAAGTACCTCTCGGCACCAGGATCATCTGGCGGCGCGGCGACGTTCGCATCGGGGAAAGAGTGCATTTCCGCAAGGGAGTCGTCATCGATGCACAGGAAGGCAGCATCGAGATCGGTAATCACGTCTCCTTCAACGATTACAGCATTCTGCTGGGCCGCGGCGGGATCGTCATAGGCAATGATGTACGCATCGCTGCGCATGCGATGATCGTTTCCTTCGATCACAATTTCGATGATATTTCCCGCCCAATTCGTCTTCAGGGCGTGACGAAGAAGCCGATCGTCATCGAAGACGATGTCTGGATCGGAGCGGGCGCCAAGATCCTCGGTGGCTCCCATATTTCCAAAGGATGCGTTATCGGCGCCAACGCCGTCGTCAAGGGCAGGACCGAGCCTTACGGCATCTATGTCGGTACCCCGGCAAGGCTGCTGAAGCGGCGCGGAGAGGCGGACCGCACCCGATCGGGAAAGATTGAACGGCTGGTCCTGCAGAAAAAGTAAAAAAGCTCGAACGTCGCTCATCCCGGAGCTTCGGCCATCAGTAGACCGCGATATTCCCCCTGCGGCATGACTCTGTTACATCGGATTCGTGAAACCAGAGATGTGCATCCACGACCGGAGGCCCGATCCAGACCATGCGTGTTTGCCTTTCCTCGATCATGTCGGCCGCCCGGCATCTCGCGCTTACGGCCTTGATCGCCATGTCCTGCACCCTGCCGCTTGCCGCCCAGGAGACGAAGCCGCAGAGCCTGCCGATCCTGTTCGATGCGCGTGAGCGCCTTCCGAAGCCGGATCTGTCCTCGCTGGTCAGACTGCGCTTCCTGACGTCGATCGACTTTCCGCCCTTCAATTTTCTCGATCAGAGCGGCAAGCTCACCGGCTTCCATGTCGAGCTGGCGCGCAAGATCTGCGACGAGCTGGCAATAGCGGACAAATGCCAGATCCAGGCCTTGCCCTTTGGCGAATTGCAGGGCGCACTTGCCGCTTCGCAAGGCGATGCCGTCATCGCCGGCGTTGCGGTCACACCCGAACTGCGCAAGACCTTCGCCTTTTCACGGCCGTTCCTGATGTTGCCGGCCCGCTTCGTGCGCAACCTCAAGGCATCGATCGGCGGCACGACGGCCGCCTCGCTCTCGGGACATCCTGTTGGCGTCGTCAAGGGCACGGTGCACGAGGCGATGCTGGCGGCCTTCTTCCCGGCGATCAAGTCGGTGCCGTTCGATGACAAGGATGGGCTTCTGGCCGCCGTCAAGGACGGCAAGGTCGATGCCGCATTTGCCGATGGCCTGCAGCTTTCCTTCTGGGTCTCGTCGCCGGCGGCGGAAAAATGCTGCGCTCTTTTTGACGGTCCCTACCTGTCACAGCAATTTCTCGGCGAAGGCATGACCATCATGCTGCGCCAGCAGGACGCCGATCTGACGGCCGCGATCAACCACGCGCTTGCCACCCTGTCTCGCGATGGCAGGCTGCAGGAAATCTATCTGCGCTATTTCCCTTACGGGCTTTACTGATTAGCGCAATTCGGAAAAAGCCTCTAGGCCTTGCGATAGCGGGCGATTGCGCTGCGTTCGATGGCCGCACAGGTCAGCTTGTCGAGCCCAAGACGGTCGCGGAGTAGGCTGAGCAGGCGCAATTCCTCGGCCTTGACCGATAGGTCGGCCGAAGCGACTTCGACGGCAAGGGCGTAGGCCGTGTCGTAGAGACGGGCGGGAAGCGTATCGCGCACGGTTTCGAGCACGATGTCCAATCCCTCATTGTTCGAAAGAAGCTTGGCGCAATCGCGAGAGACGGAAATCAGCTTCTCGTCGTCGAACCCCTTGAAGACCGGCAGGGCGTGAATGAGCTCCCCGATGCGGCTGAGCTCCCGGTCGTTCATCGTGCGGTCAACGGCCGAGGCCAATACCATGACGTAGATCAGGGCCTCGTGAGCAGAAAGCGGCTTGTTCATGACAGGCGAAGTCCTTTGAATTTGGCAAGCTGAAAAGTCGCGCGTCCCATGGCAAAAGTTACTGCATAATTCCTTGAATCGGAATCGATTTAAGGAATTATGCGGCGGATTGGAAGTGCCGTAGCGGCCTTTGCGCGCGATATATGAGGCGCGGCGCTGTGGTGGCGGAAGCAAGACGTCAGATCGGATTGAGCGGGTCTTCCTTGGGCAAGGCCGGCCCGAGCGTCGATTTTCCATTCTTGCGCGGATCGTCGCCATACATGCCGCGCTTCTTCTGCTTGGCCTCGTCGACGAGCGATGCAAGCGGCGAACCTGGCTCCGGATCGGCCCAGCCGAAGCGCACCAGCCAGGCGCTGAGATCGACGCGGACGTAGCGGCAGGCGGCCTTGACAGTGCCTTTCCAGTTGGCATCGGGCACATCGCAATCGATCGAACGGCCACGCAGATACATGCGGAATGCCGTGCGCGCGGCTTGGCCGCAGGGCCAGTCCTTCCCGCTCGGGCCGGTGCACATTCGATCGACATCGGTCGGAATGATCCCGGTGAGCTGTACGCTCCTACCGGTGATGGTCAATATGCCGGCCTGATCCGAGAAGGGGCGGACGAGTTCGATCGTTGTCGTCTGCTCCTGCGGCTTGGATGCGGGATCAAGTGCTGCCTGTTCGGACTGAGACGCTGGCTGCTGCCGCGGCAATTCCGGCGGCAGGGTTCGATGTTCGGCCGCCGCCGTCTCCCTGTCGATCTGGTCGGCCGGTATCCGGTTGTCCGGGATGGGATCGGTCTTGGCCTGGTCGTCAGACCCAGTCTCCGATGAAGCGGCTACCGCCTTGCCCGGCGTGTTTTCGCTTGACTGCTGGGCCTGGGACGTGGCGGCGTCCTTGCCGCTCGCCATATCTGTCGCAGGCGGCAGCTTTTGGATTTCCTCTGGCTTCGTCGATACGTCGTTCGAACGGGCAGCGTCGCTCGGAACCTTGTCGTCCTGTTGCGTCACCGGCGGCGCTGCCGCCGTCTTGTTTTCCGCGGCCTTAGTCTCGTCGCCATCGCTCGCCGCCGCAGCCGCCGCCATGGCAGCGGCGGACAGCTCGGGACTGCCGTCGGAACTGCTTGTCGATGGGGACGCTGTGGCGAGGATCGTTGCCTTATCCTTCGCTGCTTGCGTGGCCGAGCCGGCGGCTTGCGCTACCGGTTGGCCTTCCGATTGCGCCTGACCTGAATTTGCGCCGTTCTGCTTCGTGGTCTCGGCTTGCTTAGGTGCCTCGATAGCCTTTGGTGGTGTGGTGCCGGCCTTGGCAGTCTCGCCCGGCCCAGTCACAGCCGGCTTGCTTTGAGCCGTCGTGTCGCTGTGGTCTCGGTGGGGCAGGCTGAAACCACGCTCGCTGACCTGAATCGCGACGAGGGTCAACCAAGAACCGACGATCGCGCCTGCCGCACCTGCAAGCCAAATATTACGACGCATAACGAGAAAACTTTCCTATTGGCTGGCCCAAATGATCCGGGCAATCCATTCCACATCCGCAAGATCGAAGCTGCGGTTGGGGTGTTCGGGATTGAGCGACAAAAGCTCGATCGACTTGGCGCTCTGCCGCAGCAGGACCTTGGCCATGACTTCGCCCTCGCGGGTCTTCACGACGACACGGTCGTTTTTCCTGATCTGAGCACCTGGCTCGACAATCAGAATATCCCCGTCGCGATAGAGCGGCAACATGCTTTCGCCCTGCACCTCGAGCGCATAGGCGCCGGTCCTGTGCCCGGCAGCGACGGGAAATTCCACCATGTCCCAGCCCTGACCGGCTGGAAATCCGCCATCGTCGAAGAAGCCGCCTGCGCCCGCTTGGGCGAAGCCGATCAGTGGGATGGAGGTGCCGGGTGGCAGGATTCCGTTCTCGGCTGTTGCGGTCGACGACTCGGCCGGGCGAATGAAGCTCAGAAATTGTTCCAGGGTTGCTCCGGTCGCATCCAGGATCTTGGCGATCGATTCCGTCGAGGGCCAGCGCAGGCGTCCGTCCTGGCTCAGCCGCTTCGATTTGTTGAAGGAGGTGGCATCGAGGCCGGCACGGCGAGCGAGGCCGGAAGGCGTTAAGGCATGCCGCTCGGCAAGCCGGTCGATCGCACCCCATATCTGCTCGTGTGACAGCATCGCCGCTCGGTATCCGCGCCGGCTCGCCCGGCGCTTTGCTCTTTAGAAAAGGTTAACCGAGGCATTTTGGCGAGTAAAGGCCGGCATAGGAATACGGTCCTTTATCCCCGTGCTTTCGCGGCCCTTTTTACAGCCATCAGGTCTTCTGCGGCTGCGGCTTCACATCCGGCTGCTCGTTCTGGAATTCCTTCGCCATGCCCATGAAGCCACGCATGAATTTCTGCATGATCCCGAGCGTACGGTCGATCTCGGCGTCGTCGGGCAGGCTCGATCCCTTGTTTGCGGCGACGGTCTTTTCCAGCTTCGTCACGCGATCGGACAGTCGATCGAGTTCGTCGTCATAGGCGCTGCGCTCGTCGGCGGCCATGCGGCAGACGAGATTGCCGCCCTGATCCTGGCAGATGGACATCGCCCCGGTCTGCTTGTCGAGGCGGATGAAATGATCGCCGCTGCGTTCCAGCTGGAAGCGCGTTGCGTCCGGTTCGGCCGATAGAACCGGTGTGGAGAGAAGAAAAGCGGCAGGCACAAGCATGGCCGCAAGGCCGATTTTCAGTTCCTTCGTCATGTCATCCTCCGGATTTTCTGCGTTAAACCCCAAATCCATCACGGAAACCGTGGACATCGGCTGATGTTTTCGTGCAAAGCCCTATCAGGACAGCTTTACAGAGGGATGATGACCGCCATGCCAGTGGTTTACAAGATCGTGCCGGACACGCTCTGGCAGCAAGCCAGACAAACCGGCGTTTTTCATGGCGCGGCGATCGATCTGACCGACGGCTACATTCATCTCTCCACCGCGAAGCAGGCACGAAAAACCGCCGAGCTCTATTTCGCCGGGCAGACCGGGCTGCTGCTCGTCGCGGTGGACGGCGACGCGCTCGGCGACAAGCTGGTGTTCGAACCCTCGCGCGGCGGCGATCTCTTCCCGCATCTCTACGCGCCGCTGCCGCTTTCGGCCGTGCTCTGGGAAAAGCCGCTGCCGATTGGCGACGATGGAGCTCACCTCTTTCCGGAGATGGCGGAATGATCGGCGCCTTTCGCGACCTTGGCCGGCGCGGCCTGTTCCTGTTCGATCCGGAAACCGCGCATGGCATGTCGATAGCGGCGCTGAAATCCGGCCTCATTCCGGCTTGCCGCACACACAACGATCCCCGCCTGCGCCAGACCGTGGCAGGGCTCGACTTTGCTAACCCCATAGGCATGGCGGCCGGCTACGACAAGAATGCCGAAGTGCCGGAGGCGCTGCTGAAGCTTGGTTTCGGCTTCACCGAGATCGGCACGGTCACGCCGAAGGCGCAGTCGGGCAATCCGCGCCCACGCATCTTCCGGCTGGTCGAAGACGAAGGCGTCATCAACCGCCTCGGCTTCAACAATGAGGGCCATGAGGCAGCATTTCAGCGCCTCAAAACCATCCGCGGCAACGGCATCATCGGCGTCAACATCGGCGCCAACAAGGATAGCGCCGACCGCATCGCCGATTATGTCGCCGGTATCCGCCGCTTCTATTCCGTGGCGCGCTATTTCACCGCCAATATTTCTTCACCGAATACGCCGGGCCTGCGCGATTTGCAGGCGCGCGAAAGCCTGTCGGCCCTGTTGTCGGCCGTGCTTGCCGCGCGCGACGAGGAAGCGGCAAAGGCCGGCAAACGCATCCCTGTCTTTCTCAAGATCGCCCCCGATCTGACCGAAGAGGGCATGGATGACATCGCCGCGGAAGTGTTGTCGCATGCGCTCGATGGCTTGATCGTCTCCAACACCACGCTGTCGCGCGATGGATTGAAAGATCAGCGGCAGGCCAAGGAGGCGGGCGGCCTTTCCGGCAAGCCGGTCTTTGAAAAATCGACTGCGGTGCTTGCCAAGATGCGCCGCCGTGTGGGTGCCGCGCTGCCGATCATCGGTGTTGGCGGCGTTTCCTCAGCGGAGACCGCGCTGGAGAAGATCAAGGCCGGCGCGGATCTCGTGCAGCTCTATTCCTGCATGGTCTATGAAGGGCCAGGGTTGCCGGGACAGGTCGTCACCGGCCTGTCGAAGCTGCTCGATCGCGAGCGTGCCGGCTCGATCCGCGACCTACGCGATGCCAAGCTGGATTACTGGGCGAACCGGAACGTCTGATCGGCCCGCTTCTTCAGGCCCATGGCCAGGAAGATGCCGCGAAACAGCAGGAAGGCGTTCATGGCCATCCACAGGCCATGATTGCCAAGCGTCGGCACGAAGACGGCGAGCGCTATGAGATAGCCGCCGAAGGATAGCAGCATCTTGTTGCGCATCTCGCGCGACCATGTGGCGCCGATGAAGACCCCATCCATCAAAAAGGCGAGTGCCCCGGTCAAGCCGGTGATTGCCGCCCAGGGCAGATAGGTTTCGGCCGCGGCGCGGACCTCCTCCGAGGTGGTCAGCAGGCGGATCAGGGCCGGCCCGACGGTGAAGAAGAAAATGGCGGCGGCAAGCGCCAGCCCGAAGGACCAGAGCGCGGTCAGCTTCAATCCGCGCTCGAAGGCCGGCCTGTAATTGGCGCCGATCGAGCGGCCGGTGATCTGCTCGGCGGCATTGGCGAGCCCGTCGAGATAATAGCCGGATAACAAAAAGAAGTTCATCAGTACGGCATTGGCGGCGAGCATGACCGCACCAAAACTGTTGCCGATGCGCGTCATCAGCGTGAAGGCGCCGATCAGAACGAAGGTCCGGATCAGGATATCGCGATTGAGCGCGAAGAGCTGGGTAAGTTTGGCGCGGGAAAGCAGTTCCACGCGCGGCGGCCGCTCCTCGCCGGCAAAGCTGCGCAGGACAATAGCAAGCCCTAGCAGCATGCCGCTTGCTTCGCCAATCAGTGTACCCCAGGCGACGCCGGCTACACCCCAGCCAAGGTATAAGCCGAGCAGGATGGCGAGCACCATATTGACGCCATTGATGACGGTCTGCAGCAAAAGCCCGATGCGGCCTTGACCACGGCCGAGCACGAAGCCGAGCAGCGCGTAATTGGCAAGCGCTGCCGGTCCCGACAGCATGCGGATGGAGAAATAGGTGCGCGTCGCCTCCGCGATGCCGCCTTGCGGT
The DNA here is from genome assembly GCF_057784455.1 of Martinezella sp. CNPSo 3890. Taxonomy (NCBI): domain Bacteria; kingdom Pseudomonadati; phylum Pseudomonadota; class Alphaproteobacteria; order Hyphomicrobiales; family Rhizobiaceae; genus Martinezella; species Martinezella sp. CNPSo 3890. The sequence goes on from NZ_JBXSOR010000001.1 coordinate 45,444, forward strand.
CCCATCAACTTGAGGCCGAGCCAAAGGAGAAGAGGCGACAAGAGCACGATCAGGATGCCTGATGTGAGCGCCGATATCAGCGCGCGCCAGAAGACGGCCTGCTGTTCGTGCCGGTCATGACGGCCGTAGGCTTGCGCGGTGAGCCCTGTCGTCGAAGCGCGCAGGAAGTTGAAGCTTGAGAAAAGGAGATCGAACAACACGGCACCGATCGCAAGCCCCGCCAGCGCGTCCGGCTGGCCGAGATGCCCGACGACGGCCGTATCGACAAGGCCGAGCAGCGGTGTCGTCATGAAGCCGAGCGTCATCGGAATCGCGATCGACAGCACGAGCCGATGCGTCACGTCGAAGGGCAGAACCTTCCCGCTCTCCTGCTGGACATCCATGTTGCCTTACGCCTCCTCAGTTCGAGGAAAGCACCATGGACCAATAAGGCCTGTCGCCGGAAGAGGGTGCATAGGCGAGAGCGACACCGAGCCCATCATATTTGCCGAGCATGTTGTGCAAATGCTTCGGCGAATTGATCCAGGCCGTCACCGCCGCATTCACGTCGCGCTGACCCTCGGCAATGTTCTCCGCTGCCGGCAGCTTGACGCCGCTTGCCTTGACCCGCTTGCCGAAATCGTCGCCGAGGCCGATCAGGTGCTCCATCTTGCCGGCACCCGCCATCCGCCTCGCCTGATAGACGGCGGCGGCGCTGGCAGCGGTATCGATCTTCAATGGTGGCAAGCCGTTCTTGGCGCGCAGTGCATTGACGAGCGGCAGGGCGGAGGCGGTCTGGTCGCTGGCAGGGATGCTGGAAATCCGGGCAGGCGGCGTGGCGCAGCTTGCGACGGATGCGGTGAGCGCAAGAGCGGCGAGGCGCAGCGCATCGCGGCGCGTGCAGGTCAGTGTCTGGGAGGTCATGTCAGCGGCGGTAGTTGAACAAACGAAGTATGATGAAGACGGGAATGACGATGGAGGCGCCAAGCAGCACATAATCGCCGAACTCGCCAAGCGCAGCGAAGCCGCTGTGCCAGAGATCGAGCAGGAAGCGACGGACGCCATAGAGGAAATCGAGCGGCCGCCAGCCGAAGAACTTCATCACGAAGCCGACCACGAGCGACACGATGACGAGCTTCACCAGCGTTCTGCCTGGCGAGTCGCCAAGGAATCTGTTCACCTGATCGGACATGCTGACGTCTCCATATGGCAGTCGGTCGGTGCTGAGATAGGGCCGACACCTGCGACTCGCAAGCACTTTCGCCCAGCCTACACCCTAAACCAGCGCCTGCCTGAAATAGGACTTGAGTTTTTTTATGGCCGCGTTCAAAGGCGAGCATCAAACAGGATGAAACACATGCTGCCAAGCCAGCTTTCCTCCGGCGATGTCATCGCCGACCGCCGCGCCGACTATGCGAAGATGCTTGCCGAAAGCGGAGAGCCCGCAAGTGCGGCCGAGCTGATGGAGCAGGCGCTGGAGCTGGTACCACGCTGGGCGGCGGGCTGGTTCACGCTTGCGACCTATCGCGAGAAGGCCGGCGATGCATCCGGCGCAATCGCGGCGCTGAACGAAGTGCTGATGCTCGATCAAGGCGATGTCTTCGGCGCCCGCCTCAAGCTTGCCGTTCTCGGCGGTGCCGATGTGCCGGACCGGCCGCCGAGCCTCTATGTCGAGCGGTTGTTCGACGACTACGCCGACCGCTTCGAAACCTCGCTGGTCGAGAAGCTCGGCTATAGCGTGCCCGGCAAGCTTGCCGGCCTAATTGCCGAAACGGCGGGTATCCCGAAACATTTCCGTCTCGCGATCGACCTTGGCTGCGGCACCGGCCTGCTCGGGCCGGAAATCCGCGTCACCGTCGATCGGCTCGAAGGCTATGACCTGTCGAAGGGCATGCTCGCCAAGGCGGCGGAAAAGCATGTCTACGATCATCTCGGCCAGGCCGATCTGTCGCTGGAGCCGGAGCTGTCAGGCGTGTTCGATGAAGGGTTCGCCGTTGGCCGAGCGGATTTGATCACCGCCGCCGACGTGCTGATGTATCTCGGCGATTTGCATGGCGTGACGGCGATCGTGCAGAAACTTTCGGCCGATGGCGCCATCTTTGCGTTTTCGGTCGAGGATGCACAGCAGGCGGACGGCTATGTCCTGCGCGATTCCTTACGGTTCGCCCATTCCGAAGCCTATGTCAGTCGGATTTTGGCCGCTTACGGCTTTACGGTGCTGGATCTCACCCGCGGCGTCATTCGCATGGATGGCGGAAAACCGGTCCACGGCATTCTGTTCATTACCCGGAAATCGGCCTGATAATTTCGAATCTTGCGAATTTGAAATAGGTCAGCATTACTTACGTATTTTCGCTTGATTATCGCCTGAGCTTTCAGCAAAAAGCCTTGAAACCCAGGGGAAATCATATGGCAAACGCAAAGAGCGCATTTGGTATCTGGAATACATCCGCGACCCGGCATTCGTGGATCGAGGATGTTCAGGGCATCATCTCCGGCAGCCTGATTTCCTCGCTCGGGCTATTTTGCCTTTCAAGCGCCGGCCTTCTAACCGGCAGCACCGCCGGCATCGCCTTCCTGCTGCACTACGCGATCGGCCTGAATTTCGGCCTCGCCTTTTTCGTGGTCAATCTGCCGTTCTTCTATCTGTCTCTGAAACAGCTCGGCCCGGTCTTCACCATAAAGACCTTCATCGCCATTGCGCTCACCTCGCTGCTGACCAACCTGCAGCCGCTGCTCTTCGATGTCGCGCATATCAACGCGCTCTGGTCGGCGGTGCTCGGCGGCATTCTGCTCGGCTTCGGGCTGCTCGCGCTCTATCGCCATCGGGCAAGCCTCGGCGGCGTCGGCATTCTGGGGATTTACCTGCAGGAGCGTTTCGGCATGAGGGCAGGGCTAGTGCAGCTTGCGATCGACCTCTGCGTGCTCGCCGTCGCTTTTGCGGTGACCACGCCTGCGGTGGTCATCTGCTCGGTGATCGGCGCAATCGCGCTCAATCTCTTCGTCGCGATCAATCATCGCTCAGATCGCTATATAGCGCTGTAAAGCTAAAGCCTACTGCTTGCGGGTCTCGTCGGATTCGACGATCGCGGCTTCGTGATACCAGCTATCGAATGCGGCCGTCGCAATGGACGGGCCGATATCCGGGGTGAGGTTCACCTTCGGACGCTGGCTGAGCGCCGTGGGGCGAGCCGTAACGGGAAACTGATAGATCTTTGCGGTTTCGTGCCGAGTACCGATTGCCATTCTTTGTCTCTCCCTTTTTGGTGTTCAAGCGGGCGCGCTTCAAGAGACAACTCATATATAGCAAAGCCGAAGGCGAATATCACCATTTCGCTTAAAAAAAATGCTAAATGATGAAATTATAGGCAAATCGACGATGGTGTCGCCGATGCCGTTTCTTTGGTCTGCCGATTTTCCAATCCGTTTTAGGGCCCGGTCGAGCCTGCGACACTTTGGCAGCTCGATTGAAACCATGGCGGCGATTTGAAAAGAATCTGATGCTTGGCACTGGGAAATCTCGCCCGAACACGACTCCATCGTGAAAATCTCGCCTGACGGACTAGGTATCGATGCGATCTGGCACGGCACATGCATCTCTCTTGGCAGCCGTTCGTAGTGAGGAATTTTCCGGCGGGCGCGCCGGCCAAGTTTTTCCTACTTCGCCTGATTAACTGTTATGAGGTGCGTAATGACGAAGTATAAGCTCGAGTACATCTGGCTCGACGGGTACACCCCGGTACCGAACCTGCGCGGTAAAACGCAGATCAAGGAATTCGACGCATTTCCGACGCTTGAGCAGCTTCCGCTTTGGGGCTTCGATGGTTCGTCGACGATGCAGGCCGAAGGCCGCAGCTCTGACTGCGTGCTGAAGCCCGTCGCTATCTATCCGGATCCGGCCCGTACCAACGGCGCTCTCGTCATGTGCGAAGTCATGATGCCCGACGGCGTCACCCCGCATCCGTCCAACAGCCGCGCAACCATCCTCGACGACGAAGATGCATGGTTCGGCTTCGAGCAGGAATACTTCTTCTATAAGGACGGCCGTCCGCTCGGCTTCCCGGAATCCGGCTATCCGGCTCCGCAGGGCCCGTACTACACCGGCGTCGGCTACAAGAACGTCGGCGATGTCGCTCGCGAAATCGTTGAAGAGCACCTCGACCTCTGCCTCGAAGCCGGCATCAACCACGAAGGCATCAACGCCGAAGTGGCCAAGGGTCAGTGGGAATTCCAGATTTTCGGCAAAGGCTCCAAGAAAGCCGCCGACCAGATCTGGATGGCACGCTACCTGCTGCTGCGTCTGTGCGAAAAGTACGGCATCGACATCGAGTTCCACTGCAAGCCGCTTGGCGACACCGACTGGAACGGCTCGGGCATGCACTGCAACTTCTCGACCAAGTTCATGCGCGAAGTCGGCGGCAAGGCCTATTTCGAAGCGCTCATGGCTCAGTTCGACAAGAACCTCGAAGCCCACATCGCTGTTTACGGTCCGGACAACCACATGCGCCTGACCGGCAAGCATGAAACGGCTCCGTGGAACAAGTTCAGCTACGGCGTTGCCGACCGCGGTGCCTCGATCCGCGTTCCGCACTCGTTCATCAAGAACGACTATAAGGGCTACCTCGAAGATCGTCGCCCGAACTCGCAAGGCGACCCCTACCAGATCGCTTCCCAGGTTCTGAAGACCATCTCGGAAGTTCCGACGGCTGGCTTCGGCTCGGTTGCTGCCTAAGACTTCTCAGCTTCGGTTCCCCGAGCATAAGAGAATAAATGAATGACGCGGGGTTTTTGGCCCCGCGTTTTTCGTTTTGAGGTTATCAAATAGCCGCTGTCGCCCAGACTTTCTTGGCCCCCCGCTGCTAACCCCACAGTGCGTCATCCTCGGGCTTGACCCGAGGATCCACGCCCAAGCTGGGAGGGGAGTGCATCGCATCATGGGATGCACTCTCGCCAACGCTCACTGGCGGCGCTTCGGTGCCACTGCCTTCCTTGTGTCTGGATCCTCGGGTCAAGCCCGAGGATGACGGAGCTCAGGGGAAGCTCAGCGCAGCAAGCGGCGGCACATCACATGCCCGGCAAGAGCGTACTCAAGCAGCCTTGCTTGCCGCATCCACCGGATGCTGCGAGCGGAAGCCCACGGCGAGGCGGTTCCAGATGTTGATCGTGCCGATCGCTACCGTGATCTTGACGATCTCTTCTTCGCTGAAATGCTGCTTCAGAGGTTCGAAATCGGCATCCGGAATGCCAGTCTGGGCGATCTTGGTGACGGAATCGACCCACCGAAGCAGGGCACGTTCGCGGTCGTCATAAACAGGCGATTCCCACCAGACGCACATCAGGTTGATCCACTGTTCGCTCAAGCCATCGTGGCGGGCTTCCTTCACATGCATGTCGACGCAATAGGCGCAGCCGTTGATCTGCGAGGCGCGGAGCTTGATCAGGTGAATGAAGCGGCGCTCAAGGCCGCTGCTCTGAACGAAGTTTTCCAGCGCGACGACGGCCTTGTAGGAGTCCGGGGAGGCTTTGGCGAAATTGAAACGCGGATGCATGGTCTTCTCCTTGGGTTTTAAATTGAGGTTCAGTTTCTGGTCTTGCGTTCATGCAGCTCGAGAAAGGCGCAGCCTCTCGCGGCTATCCCACCGTCCGTGTCCGTCTGCCGGAGGTCGGTCAGCACGTCGGCGATCGTTGTCTTTGCCAATTCGGCCCGATAGACGCGTTCTGCTGCCAGCATGGCGGCATTGATGCCGCAGGGCTTGGCGAAGTAGCGCCCTTCCAGCGGGTTCGGGCCGCGCTGGCGGATTTCCGCGCAGCGGAAGGCGGGTGCTGGGCCTTCAGCCGCCAGCACTATATCGAGAAGGGTGATCTCCTCCGGCTTGCGCGCCAGCCGATATCCGCCCTTCGGCCCCGGCACGGTATCGAGAATGCCGGCGCCAGAAAGCGCCTGCAGGTGCTTCAGAAGATAACTGACCGAAACGCCGTGAAATTCCGCAAGCGCCGCAGCCGAGAGCACGCCGCCATCGGACAAACCCGACAGCATGGCAACGCAATGGATGGATTGTTCGACGCCGTCTCCGAGCTTCATCTTGGTGCCTTTCTAATCGTAGATAACTTTTATCCACGATTATGATGGGAGTCAAGGCCCTTGAAATGAGCGGCATGTAAGCTGCATTTGAATATGTCGGACGTCTGACACCCCCCTCTGTCACTTCGTGACATCTCCCCGCCGGCGGCAGGGCTATCGCATATGGAGGCGGATGAGCACCATGAGCTCCTTCTCCCCTTGGGGAGAAGGTGGCCCGAAGGGTCGGATGAGGGGGTTATCGCTTTGAATTCATGGATTTTTGTGGGGTCTTGGCGGGCACCCCCTCATCCGCCTGGCGGCACCTTCTCCCCGCTGGGGAGAAGGGGGACGGCGGCGATCTCCGCTCATATGCGATACCCCTGCCCACAAGGGGGAGATCGTTTGGAGCGTGCCGCTGCGTTTCGGTTAACATCGGGCGTCTTTTCTGGTGATGCAGAGTTTGTTTGAGGCAAGCAGGTGCTGCGGATTACCGATCTCCCCCCTTGTGGGGGAGATGTCACGAAGTGACAGAGGGGGGTATTGCGCGCTCCGCAAACGCTGAAACGAACGGACACGAAGCTCCCCGGCTTCTCATCCGCCGCATATCCATTACATTGAAACCCGTGGACCAGATCGACGCGCAGTACCCCCTTGCCTTGCCTGCTCCCTTTCTCCGCTGGTTTGCGGAAAAGGGCTGGCAGCCGCGTGCGCATCAGCTGGAGCTGCTGGCCCGCGCCGAAGCCGGCGAAAGCACGCTGCTGATTGCCCCGACCGGTGCGGGTAAGACGCTCGCCGGCTTCCTGCCGTCGCTGACGGATCTCACCCGGCGCGGGAAAATCCCGCCCGGCTCGGCCTTTACCGGCATCCACACGCTCTACATCTCGCCACTGAAGGCGCTGGCGGTCGATATCGAGCGCAACCTGATGAAGCCCGTTTCGGAGATGGGCCTGCCTGTCACGGTCGAAAACCGCACCGGCGATACGCCGAGCGGCAAGCGGCAGCGGCAAAAGCTCAATCCGCCCGATATCCTGCTGACGACGCCGGAGCAAGTGGCGCTGCTGCTTGCCAATCGTGAGGCCGAGCGTTTCTTCAAGGATTTGAAATACATCGTCTTCGATGAACTGCATTCGCTCGTCACCTCCAAGCGCGGCCATATGCTGTCGCTCGGCCTTGCCCGTATCCGCAAGCTGGCGCCGCGCGTGCAGACCATCGGCCTTTCAGCGACGGTCGCCGATCCCATGGATCTGCAGAAATGGCTGGTGGCGCAGCGGCCGGGGCAAGAGCACCACGCCGGCCTCGTCATGGTCGAAGGTGGCGCCAAGCCCGATATCTCAATCCTTGCGACCGAAGAGCGCATCCCCTGGTCCGGCCACTCCGCCAAATATGCCATCCCCGATATCTATCGCGAACTGAAGGCGCATCGCACGACGCTGCTCTTCGTCAACACGCGCTCGCAGGCCGAAATGCTGTTTCAGGAGTTGTGGTCGGCCAACGACGATAACTTGCCGATCGCCCTGCACCACGGCTCGCTCGATGTCGGCCAGCGCCGCAAGGTGGAAGCGGCTATGGCGGAGAACCGGCTGCGCGCCGTCGTTGCCACATCGACGCTCGACCTCGGCATAGACTGGGGCGATGTCGATCTCGTCATCCATGTCGGTGCGCCGAAAGGCGCAAGCCGCCTTGCCCAGCGTATCGGCCGTGCCAATCACCGCATGGATGAACCCTCGAAGGCAATCCTTGTGCCCGCCAACCGTTTCGAGGTCATGGAATGCCAGGGAGCGCTTGATGCCAATTATACCGGCGCGCAGGACACGCCGCCGATCGGTGCCGGCGCGCTTGATGTTCTCGCCCAGCATGTGCTCGGCATGGCCTGCGCTGAACCATTCGACATGCTCGAACTCTATGACGAGGTGCAGAGTGCAGCACCCTATGCCGAGCTTTCCTGGGAGACCTTCGAGCGCATCGTTGATTTCGTTGCCACCGGCGGCTATGCGCTCCGAACTTACGAGCGCTATGCCCGTATCCGCAAGACGGCGGATGGGCGCTGGCGCGTCTCCAATCCGCAGGTCGCGCAGCAATATCGCCTGAATCTCGGCACGATCGTCGAAGAGGCGATGCTGAACATCCGACTGGTAAAGCGCAATGCGCTGGGCTCGCTTGGGAGAGGCGGGGCGCCGCTCGGCAAGGTCGAGGAATATTTCGTCGAGCAGTTGTCACCCGGCGATACCTTCCTGTTTTCCGGCAAGGTTCTGCGCTTCGAAGGCATCCGCGAGAGCGAATGCCTGGCCTCGCAGGCCTTCTCGCTGGACCCCAAAATCCCGTCCTATGCCGGCGGCAAGTTTCCGCTTTCGACCTATCTGGCCGATCAGGTGCGGGCGATGATTGCCGATCCCGACCGGCGGCACCGCCTGCCGGATCAGGTGCGCGATTGGCTGGAAATTCAGAACGAGAAGTCGCTGCTGCCGAAGCGCGACGAGTTTCTGATCGAGACTTTCCCGCGCGGCAGCCGCGCCTACATGGTTGCCTATCCTTTTGAGGGAAGGCTGGCCCACCAGACGCTGGGCATGCTCCTGACCCGAAGGCTGGAGCGCGCCGGCGCGAAGCCCATGGGCTTCGTCGCGACCGATTATTCGCTCGGCATCTGGGGCCTGGAGGATATGGGGCTGATGATCGCCAACGGGCGCCTCAGCCTCTCCCATCTCTTCGACGAGGATATGCTCGGCGACGATCTCGAAGCCTGGCTCGATGAATCTTTCCTGCTGAAGCGGACCTTCCGCAATTGCGCCGTGATTGCAGGCTTGATCGAGCGCCGGCATCCGGGCAAGGAAAAGACCGGCCGGCAGGTGACCGTCTCGGCCGATCTGATCTATGACGTGCTGCGCAGCCACGAGCCCGATCATATCCTGCTGCAGGCCACAAGGCAGGACGCGGCGACCGGGCTTTTGGATATTGGCCGACTTGCGGATATGCTGAAGCGAATCAAGGGCCATATCACCCATCGCGCGCTGGACCATATTTCTCCGCTCGCCGTTCCGGTGATGCTGGAAATCGGCAAGGTGCCGGTACCGGGCGAGGCTCACGATTCTCTGCTTGCGGAAGCGGCTGACGACTTGATCCGCGAAGCGATGGAATAGGGATACTGTAAGGCAGACGACGAAGGTAGATCGTTAAAGTAATGAACCGCCTGGCGCTAGCGCGAGATATGAATGAAGGCAACGGCGCAACCAGCGCGGCGGGTGTCGAGGCCGTCATTCATGGCGTCCCCGCCGTCTGTGACCCGCTGGGCGCGCTCTATCTGCCGGAGGCCGGCATCCTCGTCGTCTCCGATCTGCATCTGGAAAAGGGCGCGGCCTTTGCCCGCCGCGGCATGATGCTGCCGCCCTATGATACGCTGGCGACTCTGACAGTCCTCTCCGCCGTCATCTCCCGCTATGATCCGAAACTCGTGGTGTCGCTCGGTGACAATTTCCACGATCGGGTAGGTTCGCAGCACTTGCCGGACGAGTTTCGCAGCCTGATCATCAGTATGGCCCGCGGCCGCGAATGGATTTGGATCAACGGCAATCATGATCCGGATGGCACCGTCGATCTCCCTGGCCATTCGGTCGACGAGATGCATTATGGCGGGCTCACCTTCCGCCATGAACCAAGGGCCGGGTTGCAGGCCGGCGAGATCGCCGGCCACCTGCATCCCTCGGCCACCGTTCGGCGTCGCGAGAAATCGGTGCGCCGCCCTTGTTTCGCTACGGATGGCGCCCGCCTGTTGATGCCCGCCTTCAGCGTGATGACCGGCGGCCTCGATCTTCGCCACAAGGCCATGGCCGGCCTTTTCGAGCGCGAGAGCTTGATTGCGCACCTGCTGGGCCGCGACCGCATCTACTCCGTGCGGTTCGGCAATCTCTCGGCCTAGGCCGCGTTCGCCGGTTCGTAACGCAGGATGACAGCTCCGGTCTTGAGAGGCGTGGAGTCGATAAGCTTCATCGGGCGTTGCTCGGCCGCCGGTTTAAAATGCGGATTGCCGGCACCGAGGACGACAGGAACGAGGCAGATCCTGAGCTCATCGACCAGCCCCGCCTTGAGCAATGTATCGGTCACTTCAGCGCTGCCGAAGACGAACATGGTCTTGCCGGGTTCTTGCTTCAGCTTTTTCACCTCAGCGACGATGTCACCAACGACGCGGGTATTGTTCCACTCCGCCTTGTCGAGCGTCCGCGAGGCTGCAATCTTGGCGATACCGTTCATGTAGGCGGCGATGTCGGGCGCTTCCGTCGCGGTCGGCCAATAGGCGGCCATGCCTTCATAGGTCTTGCGGCCGAAGATCAGCAGATCGCCTTCCTTGCCGAGCTCGGTCGCATAATGTTCCAGCTCATCGTCCCAGGCGAGCATATGAAAATCAAGGTCCCACGGCTTGGTTCCCTCGAAATAGCCGTCGAGCGTCATGAGATTCCAGATAACGAGCTTCCTCATCACTTCCTCCATTGTGATAACCGCACCATAATCAAAACTAGTTGCTAAAAGAAAGTGGTTGCAAAATAATCATACCGATAGCAAAATGCAAGCGGTTTTTGGAGGCCCTTATGGACGCAGTGCATCGTTCCGGCTGCCCGATCAATTTGACCCTGGAAATCCTCGGTGATCGCTGGAGCCTGATCGTCATCAGGGACATCATGTTCGGCAATCGCCGGCATTTTCGCGAGTTGCTGCAGAATTCGCAGGAGGGGATTGCTTCCAATATTCTCGCCGATCGGCTGAAGCGGCTGGTGGAACGTGGTCTGCTGACCCGCGAAAGCGATCCCACTCACAAGCAGAAGGCCGTCTACAGCCTGACGGAAATGTCGATCGACCTCGTGCCCATTTTTGCCCATATGGGTGCCTGGGGCCGCAAGCATCTGCCGGTTTCCGAGGAGCTGTCGATCCGGGCCGAACTCCTGGAGGATGGCGGCCCAAAGCTCTGGGATGATTTCATGGAGGAGTTGCGTGCCAAGCATCTCGGCAAGGTGCTGCTCCCGGGCACGCCCTCGGTGCTCGGCCGGTTGACCGAAGCGTATATCGAGGTCGCCAATCGCCGGAAAAGCGGTTGATCAGTTCTTCCGGAAGATGAAGCTTGCGCCCCAGCCGGTGACGAGGGCGAGCAGCACCGAGAAAATGCCATAGGTGATCGGCCGCTGATGCGCCGCATCCGTGATCGTCTGCTCTATACCCGTCTTGATGACCCTCAACGGCAGCGCTTTCTCGCTCAGAAACTTGCCGCTCTTGAAGAGATAGGCGCGCACCATATGCACGCCATTCGGCACGTCGGCGGGAACCCTGAGCGTTGCCTTGAAGAGCGAGGAGCTGACGAAGCGAACGCCGGCGGGATCGCTTTCATAGAGCCCACCTGTTTTTTGCAGGCGCCGGAAGGCATTGCGGAATTCCGGGACATCGCCGACATTGCCGACGAAGCCGACCGGCGTCAGCGGAAGATGGTCGACGCCAATGCCGCGGTCGCTGAGTTCGAGCGGCGTGGTGATATTGTCGACCGCACGCGTGCTCGAGAGCGAATAGGCTTCCGGCACATGCTCGAACGTCATCGAGCGAGTGTTGACCCAAATACCAAACACGCGCTCTTTCCGGCGTACCGTAGCATTCTCCCGTGGTCCCTCCAGCACGACGACGATATCGTATTGGCCGATGGCCAGAAGCAGCTGGTCGGTGTTGGAAAGGGCGCCGAAGATCGTCAGATCGGCGCCGGTGAAGTCCGAGGTGATGGCGATCTCGCTCGTCGATGTGCCGATCTCCATCGTCTCCCGTGCCGTGGTCGAGGTCGTGGGCTGATCGAGCAGCACTTGCGCCGGCGCGGTGAACGGAGTGAGCAGCAATGAGGCGGCAAGGAGCAGTCCGAATCCTCTCATCGGCTCACCCCTTCCATGACGACGGAGTAAACGTCCGCCGGCGTCACCACGAGAGTGATGACGAGGCGAAGACCGACGGCCAGAACGAGGAGGCCGAGGAGCGCGCGCAATTGTTCGCCGCGCAGCTTCTGGCCGACGCGCACGCCGTATTGCGCGCCGACGACGCCCGCCACCATCAAGAGGAAGGCCAGGATGATATCGACGGAATAGTTGGTGGCTGCCTGGACGATGGTCGTGAAGGCCGTCACGAAAATGACCTGGAACAGCGAGGTGCCGACAACGACATTTGTGGGCACGCGCAGCAGATAGATCATGGCGGGCACAAGGATGAAGCCACCGCCGATACCCATCGGCGTCAGCATGCCGACGAAGAAACCAAGACCGATGACCGGAATGGCGCTGAGATAGAGCTTGGATTTCTTGAACCGCAGTTTCAACGGCAGCCGCTGTACCCAGTTGTGATGGCGCGGCTTGCCGGTTGCCGGGGGCAGTTTGCCGGCTGCGCGGCGCATGGCTCGCACGCTTTCCCATAGCATCAGCGAGCCTACGGTGCCGAGGAGAATCACGTAGATCAGGGAAATGATCAGGTCGATCTGGCCGAGCCTTCGCAAGAGCACGAATAGCCAGAGGCCGAACGTCGCCCCCGCGAGACCGCCGGCCAGCAAGATCGAGCCCAGTTTCAGGTCGAGCGAGCCACGGCGGAAATGGCTGAGCGCTCCCGAAACCGAGGAGGCGACGACCTGATTGGAGCCGGTGGCGACGGCAACAACAGGCGGGATGTTGTAGAAAATCAGAAGAGGCGTGATGAGGAAGCCGCCGCCGACGCCAAACATGCCGGAGAGAAACCCTACGGCTGCTCCCATGCCGAGAATAATCAAAATATTCACCGACAATTCTGCGATCGGCAGATAGATCGTCACGCCTTGTTCCCATTTGCAGGCTTTTCGGCGCGGTGACCGAAGCCCATTTCCCCTTAAATGGCGGATTCTAATCTGAAATCATTGCCAGAGCCTTAGGAAAGGCCGAGCTGCCCCAGTTTTCGAATTGCCGCATTCACCCTAACCCGGCTTTTTCCACTTTTCTGTGACGCTGTATAGCGGAATGGTGGGTGCTGGCAGGGGATGCGGCAGATTTGAGCTACCTAAACAAAATGCCGGCGTGCTGACGCCGGCATTTTGGTTGATCGCTTTCGCACGAAAGCCCGAAGCTACTTGTTGCGGGCGAGCAGCTCCTTGACCACTTGATCGGTGACCCGGCCATCCGCCGGCAGGCCGACGGACTTTTGGAAGCTCTTCAGGGCGGCTACCGTCTTGTCCCCCATGGCGCCATCCGGTGCACCGGCGTCGAAGCCATTCTTGTTGAGGATGGCCTGAATGTTGCGGATCGCCTTCTTCATGTCGATCGAGGCCGTGTTCACGCCCTTGCCGGTGGTCCATTCGTCGGGGATGTCGGTGCCGTTGGCCTTCGGATCGGCCGGCTGCACTTTCCAGAGATCGACCTTGGCACGCGCACTTTCGAGATCGGCCGGTTTCATGGCGTTGGCCACTTCGTCACGCTTCTGGGCAGCGTCCTTGTCGCCGCTCTTTGCGGCGATCGCGAACCATTTGTAGGATTCCTGCAGGTCCTGTTTCACGCCGTTGCCGCGCGCATAGAGGATTGCGAGGTTGAACTGGCTGTCGGAGACGCCGAGATCGGCGGCGCGGACGAACCAGTTCGCCGCGCTATCATAATCCTGCGGTCCTACTGTGCCCGAGGCGTAGAGAACCGCGAGATTGTGCATGGCGCTGGCATTGCCCTGATTGGCGGCCTGTTCGTAATACTGCTTGGCTTTGACGAGGTCGCGATCGACGCCGTTGCCCTTCTCATACATGCTGGCGAGGCGATATTGGGCCGGGGCATAACCCTTGTCGGCTGAAAGCTGATACCAGGTTGCAGCCTGCTTCATATCGGCAGCAACGCCGCGGCCATCCGTATAGCGTGCACCGATTTCGAAGAGCGCCACCGGATCGGCCGATTTAGCGGCAGCGACGAGCGATGGCGGCTGGATGCCGTCGGGCACCGTGATTTCCGGTGCTGCCGGCGTAGCTGCGGGAGCTGCGGCGGCTGTGTTCTCAGTCTGAACGAAGGCGGTGGCCTGCTGCGCGGGTGCGCTGCCGGCAGGGGCCAACTCTTCGCTTGCCGTCTGGTTGCCGTCGAGCGGAGTGGCTGCCGTCAGGTGGTCATTCGCGGGTGCGGCGGGATCGGTGGCCGTGGGTGCAGGCTGGACTTCCGCCGTCTCCGTCGTGGAAGCCGAGGGTGGGACGGCCAGGTTTGCAGCAGGCTGCTGATTGCTGGCGGCCGGGTTCGCATTGGCAGCGACGGTATTGGTCGCGGCACTATCGGCAGGCACGACCATTGTCGATACCTGGGCCGGTGCCGGCGCCTTCTGGCCGCGTGTCAGTGTGTTCGCCAGCGGATAGGCCATGATGGCGAGCATGACTGCGCCCAGTGCAAGCAGGATAGGCCGGCGGAAGCGCGAGAACGCACTGCCCTTCTTGGCGTCCTTCTTGGAAGCAGGAGCAGAGCGCTGCGTCTGGTCGACTTCCATGGCCGCGGCCTGCGCGGCGCGGCGGGCGGCCGCGATATAATCGGCCCGTTCGTTCTCGCTCGGCTGGCGGGCGTTTCCGCTGCGCGACGTGTTCTGGCTGGCGCGCACGCGCTCGAGGATCTTCTTGATGTCAGGCGCGCCGGAGCCCGGCTCCAGCAGTTCGTTGGCCTCTTCGCCGGGCATCACGTCGGCGGGATCGATCGACGGCGCCTGCTCGATGACCGGGCGGTCCGGCAGAAAGATCGGTTCGGCCTTTTCCGGCATGAAGAAGCGCTTGCCGAGGCTGGCAAACAGGCTGGTCTTGCCGCTCTTCTTGGCTGCCGCCTTGATTTCAGCCTTTGTGTTGGCGTCGATCGCCTGCGCGACCGCGACTTCGGCTGAAACCGAGGCTTCGGCAGGCGCCATCGTGCGGATGATCGGACCCGCCTTCTGCTGCGCGGCCATTGGCGGCCTCAGCGCCGGAGCATCCTCTTCGGCAAAGACGTCGCTTTCGAATGTCGCGGCCGGCATAGCAGGCGCCGGCTTGCGCTGTTCCATATGATCGAGACGGTCGGCGATCTGCAGCAGCGTATCGTGCAGAGCCTCGAAGGTGCGGTGCGTGCGCTCGTCGCTGGCGCGGCTGAGGTCCTCAAGATGACGAAGGTCTTCGGCAAGTGCCGTCAATGCCGCCATATCGGCCGCCTGTGCACCATGACCCATTCCGCCTTCGCGCGAATAGGCTTCGACGACGGTTTCCGCCGCATGGCGGGCCGCTTCGATGATATATTCGTCGTTGGTCGCCATATAGTCCTCGATCGCGCTCATGCGGCGATCGAAATCCGGAGGCAGATGATCGCCGCCGGCGCGAGGCTCGGCCGTCAGCAATGTCGAGAGATGGGCGATCTGCTCTTCGAGACTGCGCAGCGCCTGCGTATCCGTCGGCGGAGCGGCAGTGCTTGCTTCCAGCCGGGCTGCGATGTCGGAGAGGCGGCCTTCGAGCCGGCGTGCCATGCTGTCGTCGAGGCTTGCGGCCGGCGCGGACGGATGGAAATCAATCTCGTCGATGCGGCGAGCGAGATAATCCAGCCGATCGGCCAGTGCGTTGCCGACAGACCCATGTTCCAGCGCATCGATCTTATGGGAGATGTCGGCGAGATAGGTGACGAGCTCCGGCTGCGGCGTGGCCTTCTGCGAACGCTCCATCAGATGCGAAAGCTGGTCCAGGCGCTCTTCGAGGCGGGCGACGGCCTTGGCGCTGCCGAGTTCGTCGATGCGCATGGCAAGCGCTTCAAGGCGGCCGGAAAGGTCGTCGGCAGGCTGACGCCGGCCCGCATCGCGGCTCATCATGTCGATCTGGTCGGCAAGGCCGCTGAGGCGGCCTTCCAGCCGCTGCATGGCCTGGTCCTGCGGCTGCATCATCGAGCCGAGGCTTTCCATCGCGGTCGCGATCGTCAGCAGCTTGGTTTCCAGTGCATGCACGGCCGGGCTGTCATTCATGCCGCCGAGATGCTGCTTGATGTCATCGAGGCGATAGGCCAGCGAGACGAGCTCGTCCTGCAGGCCCGACGTGTCGATCGCCTTCACCTGGCGCTCGACATGGTGAAGCGACTCTTCGCGGGCGAGACCGTCCATCAGCGAACGCAGCTCGTCGAATTCCGCTTTCAGTCCGGCAGTCTCCGGCTGACCGGCGAGCTGGTTGATGCTGTCGGCAAGCCTGGCCATGTCCTGGCGGACATCGGCGACGAAATGCTTGTCCTCGGCTTTTTCGCGGATATCGCGGATTTCGGCACGCAAGGCGGTGACTTCGCGGCTCACGCTATCGGCGATGTCGCGCTTCAGATCCTGGCGAAGGTTGACGAGCGCCTGGGCGATATCGACCGGTGCGTCGGCGGCAGCGGCCCGCATCGGCTGGCGCTGGGGATAGCTGTCGATCGGACGTCGTGCCGGCTGCAGTTCTGCATGCGCGATTTCCTCACGCCGTGGCTGCAGACGTTCGCGGTTTGCTTCCAGGGTGCGTTGACGCTGACGGATTTCGGCAAGCGGATCGGAGCGAAGGTCGCTCTCATGGCGTTCGTTGCGCAGCGGGCGCTCGTAAGCGCGGCTGACATATTGTTCGCGTTCGGGGCGGGGCGGCATCCGCTCGGGTGCGGCTCGTTCGGGAGCAGGCGCATAGCCGGCGGTGACGCGCTGGCGCGTATCGCGCGCGGCGGCGGTTCCCATCAGCCCTTCGATGCGTGCCTCCAGCCCCTCGATCGTGCGGCTCAGAGCATCCAGCGACGTCCAGTCGCCCGTACCGGTAGGATTTGATCGCGATCCGCTCATATCTTTTGCTCGCCTCGAACTGTGGACCACCAGGCCGTCATGCTGACGAAAGAAGACGTTGCTGCATCGCCTTGCTGTCTGCATCCCGCCGTTCGGAAAGGGATAAATCTATTGGCTTTCCTCAAACAGAGCGGCAAAGACAGCGCGATTTCCAAGCATAAGTTGAAGAAACGCGAAGCACTGCTGCTCAACTCGTACAATTTACGAAACGTGGTAAACAACTCGTTAAGTTTGCCTGATGTCTTAACCTTTTATTTTGGTTCTGCTGTACCGCCGCCTGATATTCTTGCGCTGAGGCAGCACCAGTTTGCTTGGGCAGAGGGGAGGTATCGGCGACATGCGGAATGCTCTCCCTCATCGGCTTCACCAAAATTTCACCGCGAGACACGAATTTGACGTTTACGCAAACGTCAATATTTTGTAAGAGTATGACAGTGGCCGGAATCTCAAGGTCCGGCGGCGAATTGGAGGAATTCGAGAAATGCCAGTCTACAAGGCCCCGGTGAACGATACGCTCTTCGTCCTGAACGATGTGCTTGGGCTGGAGCGCTACAACAATCTTCCGGGTTATGCTGATGCCACGCCTGACATGATCGAAGCGATCGTCGGCGAAGCGGCCAAGATGTCGGAAGAGGTGCTTTTCCCGCTCAATTATTCCGGCGATCAGGAAGGCTGCGTGCGCCATGACGACGGCACCGTCTCCACGCCGAAGGGCTTCAAGGAAGCCTATCGCGCCTATCGCGAAGGCGGCTGGCTGGGTCTTGCCGTGCCGGAAGAATTCGGCGGGCAGGGGCTTCCCTATGTGCTGCACTGCGCCGTCGGCGAATATACCTCCGCCGCCAACATGTCGCTGATGATGTATCCGGGCCTGACGCAGGGCGCGATTGCCGCCATCCTCGTGCATGGCACCGATGCACAGAAGCAGACTTATCTGCCGAAGATGGTGGAGGGCAGCTGGTCCGGTACCATGAACCTCACCGAGCCGCATTGCGGCACCGATCTCGGCTTGCTGCGCACCAAGGCGGTTCCGCAAGCCGACGGCAGCTACAAGATATCAGGCCAGAAGATCTTCATTTCGGCCGGTGAGCACGACATGACGGATAATATCGTCCATCTCGTCCTTGCCCGCATCGAAGGTGCGCCTGAGGGCACCAAGGGCATCTCGCTGTTCATCGTACCGAAGTTCCTCGTCAAGGATGATGGTTTGCTCGGCGATCGCAACCCTGTCTCCTGCGGTGCGATCGAACACAAGATGGGCATCCACGGCAACGCCACTTGCGTCATGAATTACGACGAGGCTACGGGCTTCCTGATCGGTGCGGAGAACAAGGGCCTCAACGCCATGTTCGTCATGATGAACGAGGCTCGCCTCGGTGTCGGGCTGCAGGGTCTCTCCATCGCCGAAATCGCCTATCAGAATGCTGCCAATTATGCCCGTGAGCGCATCCAGGGTCGTTCGCTTTCTGGCCCGAAAGCGCCGGACAAAAAGGCTGATCCCATCATCGTGCATCCGGATATCCGTCGCTCGCTGATGACCATCCGCGCCTTCAACGAGGCCGGCCGCGCCTTCCTGCTCTGGACCGCGCTGAAATCCGATATCGCCCATCGCTCCCCGGACGAGAAGGAACGGCAGGCAGCCGACGATATCCTGGGTCTGGCGACGCCGATCCTGAAGGGCGTCCTGACCGACAAGGGCTTCGAGCATGCCGTCATGGCGCAACAGGTCTTCGGCGGTCATGGCTACATCGAAGAGCATGGCATGAGCCAGTATGTCCGCGATGCCCGCATTACCATGATTTACGAGGGTGCCAACGGCATTCAGGCGCTCGATCTCGTGGGCCGCAAGCTGGCGCTGAACGGCGGCCGCGCCGTCATGGCGCTCTTCAAGGAAATCGGCGATTTCTGCGAGGAAAACCGCAGCGACGAGCAGATGGCCTTCTTCACCAAGCATCTGAAGAAGGGCTTGAACGATGTACAGGCCGCGACCATGTGGTTCATGCAGAATGCCATGGCCAAGCCCGACAATGCCGGTGCCGGCTCGACCGATTACATGCACCTCTTCGGCCTCGTCGTTCTCGGCTATATGTGGGCGAAGATGGCCAAGGCGGCGCAGGCAGGCCTTGCGGCTGGCGACAGCGCGCGCGAGGATTATCTGAAAAACAAGCTTGTCACGGCACGGTTCTATATGGAGCGCATCATGCCGGAAACGGCGCTGCGCAAGGCCCGCATCGAAACCGGCGCCGACACGATGATGGAACTGGCGGCGGAAGCCTTTTGAGCAAGGCGGCGTCAGCTGCTGCAGGGAGATGAGACATGACCGAGGTTTTCATTTACGACCACGTGCGCACGCCGCGCGGGCGGGGCAAGAAGGATGGGGCGCTGCACGAAGTGCCCTCCGTTCGCCTCGCTGCCAAAACGCTGGAGGCGATCCGCGACCGCAACGGCCTCGATACCGAAACGGTTGACGACATCATTATGGGCTGCGTCGATCCCGTCATGGAAGCTGGCGCCGTCATCCCGAGGGGTGCTGCCTTCGAAGCCGGCTATTCCACCAAGGCGCCCGGCATGCAGATTTCCCGCTTCTGCGCCTCCGGCCTTGATGCCGTGAATTTCGGCGCGGCCAAGATCGCGCAAGGGGCTGATGACATCGTCATCGCCGGCGGCGTCGAAAGCATGTCGCGCGTCGGCTTGGGCATGTCGGGTGGTGCCTGGTTCATGGACCCCTCCGTCAACTTCCCGGCCTATTTCATGCCGCAGGGCGTCTCGGCTGATCTCATCGCCACCAAATACGGTTTCTCGCGCGATGACGTCGATGCCTATGCCGTCGAAAGTCAGAAGCGCGCCGCCAATGCCTGGGAGAAGGGCTACTTCAAGAATTCCGTCATCCCGGTGAAGGACATCAACGGCCTGACCATTCTCGACCGCGATGAGCACATGCGTCCCGGCACCGATATGCAGGCGCTCGCCTCGCTCAATCCGTCCTTCCAGATGCCCGGCGAGATGGGAGGCTTCGAAGCCGTCGGCATCCAGGCGCATCCGGAAGTCGAGCGCATCAACTACGTCCATCACGCCGGCAACTCCTCCGGGATCGTCGATGGTGCTGCCGCCGTTCTGCTCGGCTCCAAGGCGGGCGGTGAAAGCATGGGGCTGAAGCCGCGTGGCCGTATTAAGGCCTTCGCCAATATCGGCTCCGACCCGGCGCTCATGCTGACAGGCCCGGTCGACGTCACCGAAAAACTCCTGAAGCGCAGCGGCTTGACGCTTGCCGACATCGATCTTTTCGAACTGAATGAAGCCTTTGCCGCCGTCGTGCTGCGCTACATGCAAGCCTTCGATATCGAGCATGACAAGATCAACGTCAATGGCGGCGCCATCGCCATGGGCCATCCGCTCGGCGCCACCGGCGCGATGATCCTCGGCACCGTGCTCGATGAGCTGGAACGTCGCGATCTCAAGACGGCGCTCGTGACACTCTGCATCGGAGCCGGTATGGGCACGGCCACGATCATCGAACGCGTCTGAGGAGGGGAAACCAATGGCTTACACGAATTTCACCGTCGAAACCGACGCAGACGGCATAGCCCTCGTTACGTGGGACATGCCCGGCAAGTCCATGAATGTCTTCACCGCCGAGATCCTCGAAGAACTGAATGCCATCATCGACGCCACGGTCGCCGATGCTGCCATCAAGGGCGTGGTCTTCACCTCAGGCAAATCCTCCTTCTCCGGCGGCGCCGATCTCTCGATGATCAAGTCGATGTTTTCCTTCTATCAGGAGGAAAAGGCGAAGGACCCGGCCGCTGCCACACAGAAGCTCTTCGATCTCGTCGGGCGCATGACGGGCCTGTTCCGCAAGCTCGAAACCTGCGGCAAGCCCTGGGTTTCGGCCATCAACGGCACCTGCATGGGCGGCGCTTTCGAGCTGTCGCTCGCCTGCCACGGCCGTGTTGCGTCGAGCGCCAAGAGCGTCAAGATTGCGCTGCCCGAGGTCAAGGTCGGCATCTTCCCCGGCGCCGGCGGCACGCAGCGCATCTCGCGCCTGACGGATGCACAATCCGCGCTGCAGATGATGACGACGGGCCAGTCGCTGACGGCGGCGCGCGCCAAGGCGATGAACCTCGTGCATCAGGTGGTCGAGCCGGATCAGCTGATCCCGGCCGCCAAGCAGATGATCAAGGACGGCTTGAAGCCCATCGCCCCCTGGGACGAAAAGGGCTTCAAGGCACCGGGCGGCGGCATCTGGACGCCGGCCGCGGCCCAGCTCTGGCCGGCAGCCCCGGCCATCCTGCGTCGCGAGACATCGGGCAATTATCCGGCAGCGCTCGCCATCCTCAAATGCGTCTATGAAGGCCTGCAGGTTCCTTTCGATACCGGCCTGAAGATCGAGCAGCGCTATTTCACGCATGTGCTGCAGACCACCGAAGCCTATTCGATGATCCGCTCGCTGTTCATCTCCATGCAGGAACTCGGCAAGGGCGCCCGCCGCCCGGCCGACCAGCCGAAGACGGAGCTGAAGAAGGTCGGCGTCGTCGGTGCCGGCTTCATGGGTGCATCTATCGCCTATGTCACCGCAGCAGCGGGCATTCCCGTCACGCTGATCGACCGCGATATCGAAGCCGCAATCAAGGGCAAGGGCGTCGGCGAGGGGCTGGTCAAGGATTCGATCGGTAAAGGAAGGCTTACACATGACGAAGGTGCAGCTCTGCTCTCGCGCATCACGCCGTCGGCCGATTATTCGGATCTCAAGGATGCGGATCTTGTCATCGAAGCCGTGTTCGAGGATCGCGACGTCAAGAAGGCCGTCATCGAGGCGGTCGAAGCCGTGCTGCCGGCCGGCGCCGTCTTTGCCTCCAACACCTCGACGCTGCCGATCACGGGCCTTGCGAAGAATTCCAAGCGCCCGGTCGATTTCATCGGCGTCCACTTCTTCTCGCCGGTCGAGAAGATGATGCTGACCGAAGTCATCCTCGGCAAGGAAACCGGCGACCATGCGCTGGCGGTTGCGCTCGACTATGTCGCCGCCATCAAGAAGACGCCGATCGTCGTCAATGATACCCGTGGCTTCTTCGTCAATCGCTGCGTCTTCCGCTATATCCACGAAGCCTATGACATGCTGATCGAAGGCGTGCCCGCAGCCATGATCGAGAATGCCGCCAAGATGGCTGGCATGCCTGTCGGGCCTCTGGCGCTGAACGATGAAGTCGCTATCGATCTGTCCTACAAGATCCTGAAGGCGACGGTTGCCGATCTCGGCGAAAAGGCGGTCGACCCGTGTCATATGCAGCTGATCAGCGGTCTCGTCGAAGGCGAGGATCGTTTAGGCCGGAAGAACTCCAAGGGCTTCTACGATTACCCGCCGAAGCCGGCGAAGAAGTCGCTCTGGCCAGGCCTCAAGGATCTCTATCCGCAGAAGAAGGCCGATGAGATCGATGTCAACGTGCTGAAACAGCGCTTCCTCGTCACGATCGCGCTGGAAGCTGCCCGCACCATCGAGGAAGGCATCGTCACCGATCCGCGCGAAGCCGATGTCGGCTCCATCCTCGGCTTCGGCTTCGCTCCCTATACCGGCGGTGCGCTGTCCTACATCGATGGCATGGGTGTGAAGGCTTTCGTGGAGCTCTGCGAAAAGCTGGCGGCCCCCTACGGCCCGCATTTCCAGCCGACGGCGCTGCTCAAGGACATGGCCGCAAAAGGCGAGACCTTCTACGGCCGCTTCGATCCCTATGGCGCCAAGAAGGCGGCCTGAACCGGAGCGCTATTGCTCGCGACAAATCATGGGCCGCCCCTGTCAGGAGCGGCCCTTTTTTGTTGATTGGTTCAGCCTGGATCAATGGCGAATACGTAAGATTTTACTTACGCATTGCTCAATGGCTTCTCTTGCCCCGCCCTCAACGCCAGCACGCCCCAACCCACGAGCAGAAGGATCGCCGCCGCGTAGATATCGGCGGCATCGGCAAATCCGAGCGCCTTCGACAGGAAACCTGCGAGGATGGCGGGCAGGCTGAAGGCGAGGTAGCTCTGGATGTAGAAGGCGGAGAGCAGCCCGGCGCGTTCGTCGGGCTTTGCCAGTGGCATGATGCTTCTGACCGTGCCGAGGAAAACCGCCCCGAAGCCCGAGCCGGCAATCACAGTTCCCAGGGCGAGGATCGACACTTCAGCCGCATGCATGCCGGCGATGATGGTCAGTATGCCGAGGCACATGGTTGGTATGCCGAACTTCATGATCGCGGCGGCGGATCGCTTACGCAACAGGAACACCGCGGCCGCACCGCTGATCGTCAATGCCCCGACTACAGAACCGCCGACCAGCGGCGCCGTGCTGCCGGTCGTGGCGCTGACCAGCGAGGGCACCAGCGACAGATAGAAGCCGGCGAGCGCCCAGACGGCGATATTGATCGGCGTCAGCGCTAGCAGCGTCCGCCGGGCCTGCTGGGGAACGGCGACTTCCGGCTTCAGCGATGCGAGCACGCCGGTCCTTCGGCTCGTAGTCTCCGGCATCAGCCATAGCAGCGCGGCTTGCAGCGCCAGCAGGGCAAGCGTGACGATATAGACAAGCACGGTCGGGGCCGGCGCGAATTGGATCAGCAGGCTCGTACCGATCGCGCCGATCGCCATGCCTACAAGCGGGGCAAGGCTGTTGGTGATCGATCCTCTGATCGGATCGAGATCGACGAGAGCGGCACCGACGGAACTGACGGCAGTGCCCGTCGCGAAGCCCTGCACGATGCGGGCGGCAATTAGCCAATCCGACCCCCTGGCCATTAAAAACAATACTATCGCCACCATATTGAGCAGGATCGATGCGAAGATTACGGGCCGACGGCCGAGATGGTCGGAGATCGAGCCGACGATGAGGAGCGCGGCGAGAAGGGAGAAGGCATAGACGGCGAAGATCACCGTAAGCAGCACCGGCGAAAAGGCAAAGGCCTGCTGATAAAGGCGATAGAGAGGCGTCGGTACGGACGAGGCAGCCAAAAACAGCGCGCTGGTTGCTGCATAATAGAAAGGCGCCAGGCGTCTGGCTGGTGAAATCGGAGCGCTGCCGGTGGAATCGAGTTCGGTCATCGACTATATCCTACCTAAAGCTAAAAGATTGCGTTAGACGCATATAGGGCGCCTGATGTATAAAAACAAATAATTTGCGTTAGTGAATGTCCACGGATCATTCACGATCCGCAAAACGGGAAAAATTGGCAAGGGCTTATGGGCTACAGAGAAAATCCCCGCCCCGGCGGGCGCAGCGCCAGAGTGCAAGCGGCCGTGCATCAATCCGTCCGCGACATGCTGGCGACGATGGATCGCGCCGAGGTGACGATCCCGCTGATCGCACAGCGCGCCAATGTCACGCCGTCGACGATCTACCGCCGCTGGGGCGACCTTCAAAAGCTTCTGGCGGATGTTGCCGCCTCACGCCTGCAGCCTGAAGGCGAGCCCGCCAGGATTGGCAGCGCCCGGGAGGACCTGGATGCCTGGGTCGAGCAATATGCCGATGAAATGGCCTCGGGAGTCGGACGGCAACTGCTGCGCGATGTTCTCGCGGTACCCGATAGCGCAAATGCGGAAAAATGCTGCACCTATACACGCTGCCAACTAAGCGTATTTATTGCGCGGGCGGAGGCGGCTGGCGAGCCCTTTCCGACTTTGGTGGAACTGATGGATCACGTCATCTCGCCGATCATCTATCGCATTCTCTTCGATCAGGCGCCCGGTCCTGACTACGTTCGCAAGCTCGTCGCGAAAGTGATGCGGGAGAGTGCGGTCAGCGCTTGAAGCGCGGCCGACTATGCCGAACGACTCACCCGAGATCCCTGATGTACAGCCAGCGGCCTCGGCTTGGTTGCTCGCAACTGACGAACAAGCTGCCGAATATATGCGCCCTAAAGTTGCTAATGTGGTGAAATTATCATGGGATATGCATGCCTGGACATGGCTCCTGATCAATTTGCTGTTGAAAAATAAGGAAAAAGATGGTGCTAATTATCATCAGTGAATTCAACGGCAACGCGAAGGGGACTGCTCAATGCTAAATGAATTCAAGGCATTTATCGCCCGCGGCAATGTCATGGATCTCGCAGTCGGCGTGATCATCGGCGGCGCTTTCGGCGGCATCGTGAAATCGCTGGTTGACGATATCATCATGCCGATCGTCGGCGCGATTTTCGGCGGCTTCGATTTTTCGAACTACTTCATCGGCCTTTCCTCGGCGGTCAATGCGCCGACGCTGGCAGCCGCCCGTGCCCAGGGGGCGGTCTTCGCTTACGGCAACTTCATCACCGTCCTCATCAACTTCCTCATCCTCGCCTGGATCATCTTCCTGATGGTCAAGGGCGTGAACACGCTACGTGCCCAGCTCGAGCGCAAGGAAGAGAAGGTTGCCGAGGCAGCTCCGCCGCCGGCCGACGTTCAGTTGCTCACCGAAATCCGCGATCTTCTCGCCAAGCGCTGACGGGCTTGCTTCAACCTCTTTCAAAGCCCCGGTTTCCGGAAGGATCGGGGCTTTATTCATCACCAAAATCGATCGGTCACTAAGGCAAAGTCATGGGATTTGTCCGCCGCTCTGCTTTATGAAGGCAGAAACCGGAGACTTTGCATGTCGATACTAGATAGCCTCAGCCCACGCGCGCTCGCAGCACCCGAAAGCGGGATCGTGGAAGTTGTTAACTATGCCCGCGGCCGTGAGGGCCTGCTGCCACTCTGGGTCGGTGAGGGCGATCTGCCGACGCCGGATTTCATCAACCGCGCCGCCATGGCCTCGCTCAACGCCGGCGAAACCTTTTACACCTGGCAGCGCGGTATTCCCGAGCTGCGTCAGGCGCTCGCCGATTATTATGGCCGGCATTTCGGCACCTCGCTGCCGATGGAGAATTTCTATGTCGTCGGCTCCGGCATGCAGGCGATCCAGCTGTCCGTGCAGGCGATCACCGCTCCCGGCGACGAGATGGTCTATCTGTCGCCCGCCTGGCCGAACATTGCTGCGGCGCTCGAGATCGCAGGCGCCCGTTCCGTCGCCGTACCCTTACAGTTTGAGCACGGCAAATGGTCGCTCGATCTCAACCGGCTGGAAGGGGCGATTACGCCGAAGACCAAGGGCCTCTTCATCAATACCCCATCCAACCCCACAGGCTGGACGGCGACCCATCAGGATCTTCGCGATATCCTCGCCTTGGCGCGCAAGCATGATCTCTGGATCATGGCCGACGAAATCTATGCGCTCTATTACTATGCCGGCGGACGCGCGCCGAGCTTCCTGGATGTCAAGGAAGCCGACGACAAGATCCTCTTCGTCAATTCCTTCTCGAAGAACTGGTCAATGACCGGCTGGCGTGTCGGCTGGATCGTCGCACCCGCCGAGCTCGGGCAGGTGATCGAAAACCTCGTGCAATATTCGACCTCGGGCGTCGCGCAGTTCATGCAGAGAGGCGCGGTTGCAGCGCTGAACGAGGGCGATGATTTCGTTCGCTCCAATATCGAAAAGGCCACTCGCTCGCGCGACATCCTCTGCGACGCGCTGATCGCCACCAATCGCGTGCAGACGCTGAAGCCGGATGGCGCGCTCTATTCCTTCCTCAGGATCGACGGCGTCACCGACAGCCGCAAGGCCGCCATTGACATCGTCGATAAGACCGGCGTCGGCCTAGCACCCGGAACGGCCTTCGGTTTGGGCGGAGAGCTGTTCATGCGCGCCTGCTTCCTGCGCGATCCGGTGCAGGTGGCGGATGCCGCGGAACGGTTGAGCCGGTATATTTTGAGTTTGTAGGTACGATCTGTGTGCTGCGGCTGACAGCGTTTAATTTGGCTGGTCCCGATACCCCCCTCTGTCGCTTTCGCGACATCTCCCCCACAAGGGGGGAGATTGGAAACTCGCGGCAGCTTCTCACACCCAAGAACATCATATCTGCTGAAGCCGAAACTTCATTGTTTTGGTGAAGGGGCAGCAACCTCCCAACGATCTCCCCCCTTGTGGGGGAGATGTCACGAAGTGACAGAGGGGGGTATGCACTCTCCGATATATGCGAGGCCTGCCGTCGCACACCCAATCCATAAAATCCAATCAAACCACGAAAGCCTCCTCTAACCATTCCCGCAATCTTTCCCGCCCCACCTCCGGCTTTTAATCAATTTCGCAGGGGAAGCGGCCTCATATATCGCCGATAAGACTTGGCGGGGACGAGAAGAATGACTGTCTTGGTGACGGGCGGAGCCGGCTATATCGGCAGCCACATGGTCTGGAGATTGCTTGACGCGGGCGAGGACGTTGTTGTTCTCGATTGCCTTTCCACAGGCTTTCGCTGGGCAGTGCCCCCCGCGGCCCGCTTCTATCTCGACGATGTCGCTGACGAGGCGCTGCTCAAAACGATTTTCGCCGAGAACGATATAGAAGCCATCATCCATTTCGCTGGCTCTGCCGTCGTGCCGATGTCGATCGAGGATCCTCTTGCCTATTACGAAAACAACACCGGCAAGACCCGCGCCCTGATGAGCGCCGCCGTCAGGGCCGGCATCCGCCATTTCGTCTTTTCGTCCACCGCTGCTGTTTATGGTCAGCAGCCCGCGGATCGACCGGTTAGCGAAAATGTGCCGTTGCGGCCTGAGTCCCCCTATGGCCAATCCAAGCTGATGTCCGAGCTGATGCTGCGCGATGCCGCCGCGGCCTATGATTTTCGCTATGTGGCGCTGCGTTACTTCAATGTCGCCGGCGCGGATCCCGAAGGGCGGGCGGGTCAGTCGACCGACGGCGCCACCCACCTCATCAAGGTCGCCTGCGAAGCGGCCCTCGGCCGCCGCCGCCAGGTGGATATCTACGGCACGGATTACGCGACACATGACGGCACCGGCGTGCGCGACTACATCCACGTGAGCGATCTTGTTGAGGCGCATCTCATGGCCTTGCGCCATCTGCGCGATGGCGGCCGCTCGCTGGTTGCCAATTGTGGCTATGGCCACGGTTACTCCGTGCTTGACGTGCTCAACATGGTCATGCGCATCCATGGCCGTTCCTTCCGCATCCATATCGCTCCGCGCCGGGCCGGCGATATGGCGAGCATTGTCGCGGACGCGACGCTTGCTCGTCGCGAGCTGGGCTGGGTTCCAAAACACGACAGCTTGGAAACGATCGTGCGTTCGTCGCTGGATTGGGAGCTTCGCCTCGTCGAGCGGGCGAGCTTCGATGCCGCCGGGCTCGGCAAGATCTATGCTGCCCCGAGCACGCTATAGCCTGAAGCGATCTCAGTTCTCGGTTTTTCTCCAGGGGCCTAGAAACGCCGGTGCGTTCCTGCGTACGGCTTCCGCCAAAAAATCGATGACGGTGCGCACGCGTGGCGATTGGCGCAGATCGCGGTGGCAGGTGATCCAGTAGTGGCGCCTGAGATCCACCTCATGTGGTAGCACGACCTGCAGATCCGGATGTTTGCCGGCGATGAAGAACGGCAGCACGCACAGCCCCTGGCCGTTCTTTGTTGCCGTCAGCTGCGCAAAGATGCTCGAGCTCTGGAATTGCGGCCTGATGCGCGGATGGACGTCATCGAGATAGTCCAGGCCCGGCGCGAAGATCATGTCCTCGATATAGCCGATGAAGGTGAAGTCAGGCAGGTCGTCGCGGCTTTCGATTGGCGGATGGCGGGCAAGGTAATCGCGCGATCCGTAGACCTGCAGATGATAGTCTGTCAGTTTTTCGGTGAAGTAGGGTCCCGCCTTCGGCGGGTCGAGCACCACGACGATGTCGGCTTCCTTGCGCGAGAGCGACATGATCTGCTGGATGGTGATCAGCTCCAGCGAAATGTTCGAATGTTTCGCAGTGAATTCCGGCAGAACGCCGGTGAAGAAGAAATTGGAAAACCCCTCCGGCGCGCTGATGCGCACCACGCCGCCTTGGGCTGCCGATCCCGTCGAAAGGTCGGTCCGCAGACGCTCGGTTTCCTGCTCCATTCTTTCGGCCGTATCGACGAAGCGCTGCCCCATTCCGGTCAGCATGTAGCCGCGCGGATTGCGCTCGAATAGCTTGACCTTCAAGGCGAATTCCAGCCGGTCGATACGGCGCGAGACCGTGGCATGGCTGGTACGCAGCTGTCGCGCCGCAGTCGAAAGTTGCCCCGTTCGCGCAACGGCGAGGAAGAACTGCAGATCGTCCCAGGTAAAATGCGGCGTGCGCTTCATGCCTCCCCCTCTGTTCAAAAATGAACAGACCTTGTTTGGAATTAGTTGCAATCGCGACTTGCGTCAACGCGCGAATTCCGTGATCTTGCCTATCGGGAAAAGCCGCTTTGAGGAAAGCGGCTGGCCAATTTTGAACAGATTCGTTTTTGCCAAATCTCTGGGAGGAGAGGATATGCGAAAGAGTCTTATTGCGTCCCTTGCATTTCTGCTTGCAGCCGGCACCGCGGCTTTCGCCGCCGGCCCGTCCGATGGTGTCGTCAAGATCGGCATTCTGAACGATCAGTCCGGAGTCTATGCGGATTTCGGCGGCAAGTCGTCGGTAGCGGCCGCCAAGATGGCCGCCGAGGATTTCGGCGGCAAAGTGCTGGGCGTGCCGATCGAGATCGTCGATGCCGATCACCAGAACAAGCCCGATATCGCTTCCAACATCGCCCGCCAATGGTATGACCAGGACAAGGTCGACGCCATCATGGAGCTGACGACCTCGTCGGTCGCGCTCGCCGTGCAGGCGGTCGCCAAGGAAAAGAAGAAGATCGATATCGTCACCGGCGCCGCGACCACCGATCTCACCGGCAAGCAATGCTCGCCCTATGGCTTCCACTGGGCCTATGACACGCATGCCCTGGCCGTCGGTACCGGCGGCGCGCTCGTCAAGCAGGGCGGCGACACATGGTTCTTCCTGACCGCGGACTACGCTTTCGGCTACTCGCTTGAGCAGCAGACCAGCGATTTTGTCAAGGCAAGCGGTGGTAAGGTGCTCGGCTCCGTCCGCCATCCGCTGTCGACCAATGATTTCTCTTCCTTCCTGCTGCAGGCGCAGTCCTCTGGCGCCAAGGTCATCGGCCTTGCCAATGCCGGCCTCGACACCTCGAATGCCATCAAGCAGGCCTCGGAATTCGGCATCACCCAGGGCGGCCAGCATCTGGCGGCACTGCTCTTCACGCTCGCCGAAGTGCACGGCCTCGGGCTGCAGGCGGCGCAAGGCCTGACGCTGACCGAAGGCTACTACTGGAACCTCGACGACAAGAGCCGCGAATTCGGCAAGCGCTTCTTTGCCCGCACCGGCAAGATGCCGAACATGATCCATGCCGGCACCTATTCCGCCGTGATGCAGTATCTGAAGGCCGTGCAGAAGGCCGGCACGGATGACACCGAGGCCGTTGCCAAGCAGCTGCATGAGATGCCGGTTGATGATTTCTTCGGCCGCGGCGGTTCGGTCGGCGCCAACGGCCGCATGATCCACGACATGTATCTGCTGCAGGTCAAGAAGCCCGAAGAGAGCAAGGAGCCGTGGGATTACTTCAACGTGCTGGCGACGATCCCGGGTAAGGAAGCCTATATCGATCCCGCCAAGAGCGGCTGCGACCTCGTCAAGCAATAGGGCTTGGAACAGCTCATGGCGATGTCCGCGACACATCCGCATGAAGAGCCCCGGGTGGTCTTGTCCGCTCGGGGACTGCGGCGCGATTTCGGCGGATTCACCGCCGTCAAGAATGTCGATCTTGACGTACATCACGCCCAAGTCCATGCGCTGATCGGCCCGAATGGCGCCGGCAAGACGACGGTCTTTAATCTCCTGACCAAATTCCTGCAGCCGACGCATGGCACGATCACGCTGCTCGGCACCGATATCACCAAGACAAGACCTGACAAGGTCGCGCGCATGGGTCTCGTGCGCTCCTTCCAGATTTCCGCCGTCTTCCCGCATCTGACGGTGCTGGACAACGTCCGTGTCGCCTTGCAGCGGCCGAACAATCTCGCCCACCAGTTCTGGCGGCCGCTATCCGCTCTCGACAGCCTCAATGCCCGCGCCGAACAGCTCATCGCCTCAGTCGGTCTCTCGAAGGAGCGTGATGCTGTAGCAGCCGATCTTTCCTATGGCCGCAAGCGCGTACTGGAGATCGCGACGACGCTCGCGCTCGATCCGAAGGTGCTGCTGCTCGACGAGCCGATGGCCGGCATGGGGCTGGAGGACGTAAACACCGTCTCTGCTATCATCCGCGATGTCGCGCGCGATAGGGCTGTGCTTATGGTCGAGCACAATCTCTCGGTCGTTGCCGATATCTGCCATCATGTCACGGTGCTGCAGCGCGGCGAGATCCTGGCCCAAGGCGATTATGCGACGGTCAGCAAAGACCCGCGTGTGCGCGAAGCCTATATGGGCACGGAGGAGGCTTGACGATGGCGCCGCTTCTGGACGTTCAGGGCCTCAATGCCTGGTATGGTGAAAGTCACATCCTGCATGGCGTCGATATGCATGTGGGCGAGGGAGAAACCATCACCATCCTCGGCCGCAACGGCGTCGGCAAGACGACGACCCTGCGCACCATCGTCGGCATCGTCCGCGCTCGCAAGGGCAGGATCACCTTTGCCGGTAAGGACATGATGCAGGTGCCGCTGCACAAGACGGCACATCAGGGTATCGGCTTCGTGCCAGAAGAGCGCGGCATATTTTCCACGCTCAGCGTCTATGAAAACCTGATGCTGCCGCCGGTCGTGGCGGCAGGCGGCATGACGCTCGACGAGATCTTTGAGCTGTTTCCAAATCTGCATGAGCGGCGCAACAGCGTCGGCACAAGGCTTTCTGGCGGCGAGCAGCAGATGCTCGCCATGGCCCGCATCCTGCGCACCGGCGTCCGTATGCTGCTGCTTGACGAACCGACCGAGGGCCTTGCACCCGTCATCGTCCAGCGCATCGGCGAAGTCCTGCAGAAGCTGAAAGGCCGTGGCATGACCATCTTGCTCGTCGAGCAGAATTTCCGCTTTGCCAGCCGCATCGCCGATCGCTTCTATGTGATGGATCACGGCCAGATGGTCTCGGAATTCCCGGTCGGCGAGCTCTCCGAGCGCATGGATATGCTCCACAAGGTTCTGGGAGTCTGAGAATGACGACGATATTCGGCATCCACGCCCAGGCGCTTCTCGGTCAATTGCTGATCGGGCTGATCAATGGCTCCTTCTATGCGTTGCTGAGCCTCGGCTTGGCGATCATCTTCGGCATGCTCAGGGTGATCAACTTCGCCCACGGCGCGCTCTATATGCTCGGTGCCTTCACCGCCTATCTGCTGCTCGCCTATACAGGCATCGGCTATTGGCCGGCCCTCGTTTTGGCACCGCTGATCGTCGGTCTGTTCGGCGCGCTGGTGGAAAGGCTCTGCCTGCGCCGGCTCTACGGGATCGATCCGCTCTATGGCCTGCTCTTCACCTTCGGCATGGCCCTGACCATCGAAGGGACCTTCCGCTATCTCTACGGCTCCTCCGGTCAACCCTATGCCGTACCGACGGAGCTGGCGGGCGCAAGAAATATCGGCTTCATGTTCCTGCCCGTCTATCGCGGCTGGGTGGTCATTGCCTCGCTGGTCGTCTGCATCGGCACTTGGCTGCTGATCGAAAAGACCAAGCTTGGCGCCTATCTGCGCGCCGCGACCGAGAATTCCACGCTCGTTCAGGTTTTCGGCGTTAACGTGCCGGTGCTTCTGACGCTGACCTACGGCTTCGGGGTGGCGCTTGCTGCCTTCGCCGGCGTGCTGGCCGCACCGATCTATCAGGTCTCGCCGCTGATGGGCTCGAATATGATCATCATCGTCTTCGCCGTCGTGGTCGTCGGCGGCATGGGCTCGATCATGGGCGCGATCGTGACAGGTTACATGCTCGGGATCGCCGAAGGCCTCACCAAGGTCTTCTATCCGGAAGCTTCCAACATCGTCATCTTTGTCATCATGGCAATCGTGCTGCTTCTGAGGCCTGCGGGTCTCTTCGGTCGGGAGGCGTGATATGGCTGGATTGATCAGCTCTGGCTCCAAGGAGCGTCCGAAGCTTTCCGTGCAGAAGCTGTTGCTGATCCTCGGCCTTGTCGGCCTGATCTGGGCGCCGTTCTTCATCTACCCGATCTTCGTCATGAAGGTGCTCTGCTTCGCGCTGTTTGCCTGCGCCTTCAATCTGCTGCTCGGCTATGCCGGCCTGCTCTCCTTCGGCCATGCCACCTTCTTCGGCGGGGCCGCTTATTTCACGGCCCATGCGGTGAAGGAGTGGGGCCTGCCGCCCGAACTCGGCATCCTGATCGGCGTCGCCGGCGCGTCGCTGCTCGGCCTCGTCATGGGCTTCGTCGCCATCCGCCGTCAGGGCATCTATTTCGCCATGATCACGCTGGCGCTCTCCTACATGTTCTATTTCTTCTGCCTGCAGGCGGCGTTCACCCATGGCGAGGATGGCATTCAGTCGGTGCCGCGCGGCTATCTCTTCGGCGTTCTCGACCTCAGCAACTCCTTCAACATGTATTATTTCGTCCTTGCCGTTTTCCTGATCGGGGTGCTGATCATCTGGCGTTTCATCAATTCGCCCTTCGGCATGATCCTGAAATCGATCCGCGAGAACGAGCAGCGGGCGATTTCGCTTGGTTATTCCGTCGCGCATTATAAGCTCGGCGCCTTCGTCATGTCGGCGGCACTTGCGGGGCTTGCCGGAGCGGTCAAGGCGCTGGTCTTCCAGTTCGCGACGCTGACGGATGTCGCCTGGCAGATGTCCGGCGAAGTCATTCTCATGACCTTGCTTGGCGGCATCGGCACGTTGATCGGCCCGATTTTTGGCGCGGGGTTCGTGGCGACGCTGGAAAACTATCTCGCGACTTCGGAATTCCCCGTCACCATCATCACCGGCATCGTTTTCATGGTGTGCGTTTTGCTCTTTCGCCGCGGGGTTGTCGGTGAATTCTATGCCTCACGGCTGGGACGGAAGCTGGGGTTTGAGTATCGGCGGTAATGATCAAACCTATGCGTACTTGTTGTGCACCCCCTCACCCCAGCCCTCTCCCCGAGGGGAGAGGGGGGAACGGTCTTTGACGATGATCGGATACGGGGCCGAGGCAAATGCCGAAATAGTCCCCTCTCCCCCCGGGAGAGGGTTAGGGTGAGGGGGCATACCAATGGACAGCTTTGACTACATCATCATCGGCGCCGGCAGTGCCGGATGCGTGCTGGCCAACCGGCTTTCGGCCGATCGCAACAACAGGGTGCTGCTACTGGAAGCCGGCGGCAATGACAATTACCACTGGATCCATATCCCGGTTGGCTATCTCTATTGCATCAACAATCCCCGCACCGACTGGTGTTTCACCACGTCACCCGAAGCAGGTCTCAACGGTCGATCGCTGAACTATCCGCGTGGCAAGGTGCTCGGCGGCTGCTCCTCCATCAACGGCATGATCTACATGCGCGGCCAGTCGCGCGACTACGATCTCTGGCGCCAACTCGGCTGCGCCGGCTGGGGTTGGGACGACGTATTGCCCTATTTCATCAAGTCCGAGGATCATTATCGCGGCAAGGATGAGATGCATGGCGCCGGCGGCGAATGGCGGGTCGAGAAGGCCCGCGTGCGCTGGGCCGTGCTCGACGCCTTCCAGGCCGCGGCCAAGGAGGCCGGTATCCCCGAGACGGCGGATTTCAATCGCGGCAACAACGAAGGCTCCGGTTATTTCGACGTCAACCAGCGCTCCGGCATCCGCTGGAACACGACGAAAGCCTTCCTGCGGCCGGCCATGAAGCGCGGCAATCTCACCGTCTATACCAAGGCGCAGGTCCGCCGCCTGATCGTCGAGGGCGATGCCGTGACCGGCGTCGAGTTCCAGCATGATGGCGTGGCAAAGCGCGCCTATGCGAACAAGGAGACGGTACTATCGGCCGGTTCCATCGGATCGCCGCACATTCTTGAGCTGTCAGGCATCGGCAACGGCGAGGTGCTGAGCAAAGCCGGTATCGACGTCGTCCGCGAAGTCCGGTCTGTCGGCGAGAACCTGCAGGATCATCTGCAGCTGCGCCTTGCCTACAAGGTGACCGGCGTGCCCACGTTGAACGAGAAGGCGACGAAGCTGATCGGCAAGGCTGCGATCGGCCTCGAATATCTGGTGCGCCGTTCAGGCCCTATGGCGATGGCGCCGAGCCAGCTCGGCATCTTTACGCGCTCCGGGCCGGACAAGGAAACGCCGGATCTGCAATATCATGTGCAGCCGGTCTCGCTCGACAAATTCGGCGATCCCGTCCATCCCTTTCCTGCCATCACCGCCAGCGTCTGCAATCTGCGACCCGAAAGCCGCGGCTCGGTGCATGTGCGCAGCCCCGATTTCGCCATGCAGCCGGCCATCAGCCCGAATTATCTTTCGGCGGCACGTGACCGGGAGATCGCCGTGCGCTCCATTCGCCTGACGCGGCGGATTGTGGCGCAGCCTTCCTTTGCCCGGTTCAGACCGGAGGAGTTCAAACCCGGGCCGACCTACGAGACCGATGCGGACCTAGAGAGCGCCGCCGGCGATATCGGCACAACGATTTTCCATCCGGTCGGTACATGCCGCATGGGCGGTGACGCGCAAAGCGTCGTTGATCCGCGCCTGCGGCTCAGGGCATTGGCAAGGCTGCGCATCGCCGATGCGTCTGTCATGCCGTCGATCACGTCTGGTAACACCAATTCGCCAACCATCATGATCGCCGAAAAGGCAGCCGAAATGATCCTTGCCGACAATAGATGAATCCCTGAGGATCGATGGCAGCAGGACAGGAGATTTGCATGGATAGCACGGACGAAGTCATCATCGAACGGCGCGGGTCGGCCGGGATCATCAGGCTCAACCGGCCGAAGGCGCTGAATAGCCTGACATTGCCGATGGTGCGGGTCATCGCTCCGGCACTGGCGGATTTCGCCGCCGATCCGGCGATTGCGAGCGTCATCGTTTTGGGCGAGGGGGAGCGCGGCTTCTGCGCCGGCGGCGATATCCGGCTGCTGCATCAGAGCGGCAAGGACGGCTCCGATGAAGCGGAAACCTTCTGGCGCGAGGAATTCCTGCTCAACCACGCCATCTCGCGCTATCCCAAACCTTATGTGGTGCTGATGGATGGCATCACCATGGGCGGCGGCGTCGGACTTTCGGCGCATGGCAGCCATCGGGTCGTCACTGAGCGTACGCGCCTCGCCATGCCCGAAACCGGCATCGGCTATTTCCCGGATGTCGGCGCCACCTGGCTGCTGCCGCAGGCACCGGGGGAAGCCGGCACCTGGATGGGCCTAACAGGCCTGACCATCGGCGCCGCCGATGTCATCCATGCCGGCTTTGCCGATCACTGTGTGGTATCGTCGCAACTGCCCGCTCTGGTCGATGCGATTGCGGCATTGTCTACCTCGGCCACGGCAGCAGACGTGCATGCGCTGATCCGGACGATGGCGGTAGACGCCGGCGAAAGCCGGCTTGCCGCAAATCGGGATGTGATCGACCGGGCGTTTTCGGCAAACACGGTGGAGGAGATTCTGAAGGCCTTGGCCGGTGAGCCCGGAGAGTTTGCCGCTGAAGCCGCAAGCGTGATTGCCAGCCGCTCGCCGACCAGCCTGAAGCTGACCTTGCGGCTTCTCAGGGCAGGGCGAACGAGCGCCGATCTTGCCGAATGCCTCAATCGTGAACTCGGCGCCTGCAAGGGCATATTATATAATCACGATTTC
Organism: Martinezella sp. CNPSo 3890; assembly: GCF_057784455.1. Lineage (NCBI taxonomy): Bacteria > Pseudomonadati > Pseudomonadota > Alphaproteobacteria > Hyphomicrobiales > Rhizobiaceae > Martinezella > Martinezella sp. CNPSo 3890. The sequence continues at coordinate 81,895 of NZ_JBXSOR010000001.1, forward strand.
TACGAAGGCGTGCGCGCCGCCGTTATCGACAAGGACCGCAATCCGAAATGGTTGCCGGCGAGCCTCTCCGAAGTGACGGCGGATGCCATCGACCGCTTCTTCATACCGGCGCAGCCACCGCTTTTCACCAGATAACCGATCATGGGAGGAAAACATCATGACACGGATCGCCTTCATCGGCCTCGGCAATATGGGAGGCCCGATGGCCGCCAATCTCGTCAAGGCCGGCCACGCCATCACAGGATTCGATCTTTCGCATGATGTGCTGAAGGCAGCCGAAGCATCGGGGGTAAAGCCTGCCAGCGTGCTCACCGAAGCCCTGGCGGATGCAGAGGTGGTCGTGACCATGCTGCCGAAGGGCCAGCATGTCCTCACCGTCTGGACCGACGTGCTGCGCTCCGTGCCCAGGGGGACCCTGTTGATCGACAGCTCCACCATCGATGTCGATAGCGCCCGCAAGGCGCATGCGATGGCCGGTGATGCTGGTTGCCTCTCGCTCGATGCGCCCGTTTCCGGCGGCACAGGCGGCGCCGCAGCGGGAACGCTGACTTTCATGGCGGGCGGCTCGACGGAGAGCTTTGCTGCCGCCAAGCCGTTGCTCGAGGTGATGGGCAAGAAGATCGTTCATTGCGGCGAGGCCGGAGCCGGCCAGGCGGCGAAGATCTGCAACAACATGATCCTCGGTATCTCGATGATCGGCGTCTGCGAGGCCTTCGTGCTTGGCGAAAAGCTCGGCCTCTCTCATCAGGCTCTCTTCGATGTCGCCTCGACTTCCTCTGGTCAGTGCTGGTCGATCAATACTTATTGCCCGGTGCCCGGTCCTGTGCCGACATCTCCGGCCAACAATGATTACAAGCCCGGCTTTGCGGCGGCGTTGATGCTCAAGGATCTACGGCTATCTCAGGAAGCGGCACTCTCCAGCGGCGCGTCAACACCGCTGGGCGCAGAGGCGGCGCAGCTCTACGCGCTCTTCGAAAAGCTCGGCAATGGCGGCCGCGATTTTTCGGCAATCATCGAGATGTTTCGCGAGGCCAAGTGAGGATGGCTGGATAGTTAGCCGGGTGCAGGGCTGCCCCTCACCCGACCCTCCCCCCGCCCGCGGCAGGGGAATCGCATATGAAATGAGGTCGTTGCTACGCACCCCTTCTCCCCTCGGGGAGAAGGTGCCGACAGGCGGATGAGGGGGCCGCCAAGAGCACGAAAGCCCGCGTATTCAAATCCGTCACCCCCTCATCCGACCCTTCGGGCCACCTTCTCCCCGAGGGGAGAAGGAACTTGCGGAGGCGGCATCGAAGAACATGCCTGACCCGCCCGGCCTCAATAACCCCAATTCACCGCCACATGCCCCGCATCCGCGCCCCCACATCGACACGCACCTCTCGCGCTCGGATAGCGGCGGCACTTTCAGCCCGCGCCTGCGGCCAGCCGCAAACCTCGAAGAACTGTAGCAAGGTTGCCGGAATGAAGCGGGTGCGCGAGGCAAAGACATGCTTGTCGCCCTGCGCATGCTGGCCGTGCACGAAGAAGCGCTGCGGAATGACGAGGTCGAGATTGTCCTTCGCCCGCGTCATCGCGACGTAGAGCAGCCGCCGTTCCTCCTCGATCTCGGCCGATGATCCGACCGCGAGATCGGCGGGGATGCAGCCGTCGACGGCGTTGAGGATGAAGACCTTCGTCCATTCCTGGCCCTTGGCGGAATGGATAGTCGACAGGATCAGGTAGTCCTCGTCCAGCAGCGGCACGCCGGCCTGATCGCTGGTGGCGTCAGGCGGATCAAGCGTCAATTCCGTGAGGAAGCGCTCGCGCGAGCCGTAGCCCGCGGCGATCTGTTCGAGCTGGACGAGATCCGCCTGGCGGGTCGCGGCATCCTCATGCGCGCGTTCCAGATGCGGCTCGTACCATTGGCGAACCAGGCCGATTTCCCCCGGCCAGCCGGCCTTGCCGCTTTTGACCTCCCGCATCGTCTCGACAAAGGCGGTCCAGTCGTCGCCCGTGCGCGGCGGTGGCGGCAGTTCGGTGAGTGCGGTAATCGGGCTTGCCTCTTCGCCGATCTGGTCGAGCACGCGCTGCGCCGTGGAGGGGCCGACGCCGGGCAAGAGCTGCATCAGGCGGAAGCCGGCGACGCGATCGCGCGGGTTCTGGGCGAAGCGAAGCGCCGCCAGCATATCCTTGACATGAGCGCTATCGAGGAACTTCAGCCCACCGAACTTGACGAAGGGAATGTTGCGCCGGGTGAGTTCCACTTCCAGCGGGCCGCTATGGCTGGAGGTACGGAATAGCACTGCCTGTTGCTTCAGCCTTACGCCGCCCTCACGATTTTCCAGTATCTGATCGGCGATGTAGCGCGCCTGATCGGCCTCGTCGCGCACCGTCACCAGCCGCGGCCGTTCCGTGCTTTGCCGTTCGGTGCGCAGGTTCTTGGTGAAGCGCTCCGAGGCGAGATCGATTACAGCATTGGCGGCAGCAAGGATCGGCTGCGTCGAACGGTAGTTGCGGTCGAGCGTCACGATATCGGCCGAGGGCGTGAAGGCTTTCGGGAAGTCGAGAATGTTGCGCACGGTCGCGGCGCGGAAGGAATAGATCGACTGCGCATCGTCACCGACGACGGTCAGTCCGCGGCCATCGGGCTTGAGAGCCAGCAGAATGGAGGACTGCAGCCGGTTGGTGTCCTGATATTCGTCGACAAGCACATGGTCGAAGCGGCTGCCGATATCCTCGGCGATCAGCGGCTCTTGCAGCATATGCGCCCAATAGAGCAGCAAGTCGTCATAATCGAGCACGTTCTGCGCCTGTTTCGCCTCGACATAAGAGGCGAAGAGATCACGCAGCTGCTGCTCCCACATGGCGCACCACGGGAAGTAATCCCGCAGCACGCCGTCGAGCGGCGCTTCCGCATTGACGGAGCGCGAATAGATCGCAAGGCATGTCGCCTTGGTCGGGAAGCGGTTCTCCGTCTTCGAGAAGCCGAGATCATGGCGTGCAAGATTCATCAGGTCGGCGCTGTCTTCCCGGTCGTGGATCGTGAAGGCCGGATCGATGCCGATCTGCTCGGCATAGTCCCTGAGCAGACGTGCGCCGATACCGTGGAACGTGCCGCTCCATGCCAGCGCGTCGGCGTTAATGCCGGCATTCGCGCCCAGCACCTCGCGGCAGATCCGCTCGACGCGACGGCCCATCTCGGCGGCAGCGCGGCGCGAAAAGGTCATCAGCAGGATGCGGCGCGGGTCCGCACCTCTAACGATTAGATGCGCGACGCGATGGGCAAGCGTATTCGTCTTGCCGGAGCCGGCCCCGGCGATGACGAGCAGCGGCCCGGCAATATGACCGTCGCCTGCCGTCGTGCCATGTTCCACCGCCAGCCGTTGCTCCGGGTTCAGCTTTTCCAGATAGGCGGCGGTCATCAACTCTCCTGAGTACCTCCGGCAGCAGGCGGAGCGCGGCATGCGGCGAATCGCAAGCGCGAAAATATAGGGACGTTCTATGGATGTTCCGAATCGCCAAAGCCTGTCAAGATGAACAGGGCCTGCACGCGGATGTGACCTCCGGCGCAAGAATCTTATCCGGATTTGCACTCGTCCGGCTCGAAAAGGATCTTCTTCGTGCTTATGTATCATTCCGGCGCAGCATTTTGAGTTTTTGGGGCTTCGTAATGCGTAGAATGAAGGTTTCAAAACATGAACGAAACGATTGCCACCGGGCTGCGTCTGCCTAGCGGCCTCGTGGCTTTGCCGGACGGCCGCCTGGCGGTCGTGGAAATGGATGCCAGTCGCCGCTGTCTGAAACTTTTCGACGCAAGCGGCGTACCGCAGGAACTTTGCCGGGTCGGCGGCCGGCCGATGGGGATTGCGGTCGATGGCGACGGATGTTTCTGGGTAGCCAACGGCCCGGAGAATTCTCTTGTCAGATTATCGGCGCAAGGCCGCGTCCTGCAAGTCATCGAGGGTAGCGCGGATGGTCCCTTTCTGCATCCGAATGCACTCGCTTTCGGACCCGACGGCCTGCTTTACATGACTGATTCCGGCATCCGTCTTGCCAATCTTCTCGAAGGCGGCCACATCCATCCCGATTTCTTCAAGGCGGCTTATAATGGCTGCGTCTATCAGATCGATCCGGCTGAGGGACGGGTCATCCGTGTCCTCGCAGCCGGTCTGCTCTTTGCGAGCGGTATTGCCTTCGATGCCGATGGATTGCTCTATTATAGTGAAACACTGACTGGAAAAATCTATCGGCAGGTCGTTGGCGGCAGGCAGGAAATGTTTGTCCAGTCGATGACATCGCCCGCCGTGAACGCGCTGCGCGGGCCGGCCGGCCTCGCCTTTGATCGCAGTGGCATGCTTTACTGCGCCATGTACGGCCTGGGTGAAATTTCCATGGTGGACGCCGAGGGAAAAATGGCCGGTCATATCCGCACGGACGGCGCGCGCCCAGCTAATATTGCTTTTACCGTGGACGGCAAACATCTGCTCGTCAGCGAACAGGAAAACGGTGTCGTGGAAAAGATTACGGCGCCGCGTCCGGGCTTGCCTTTGCATATGCCGCCGATTTCGTAGGCGGTGGAGGACATGCCCGGAAGGCGGGCATGTCCTCTTTTCATTTATTATGCGGCAGGAATCTGCTTGTTGTCCTTACCGGACTTGCCGTCTGTCGATGCCGTATCATTGGCAACCGGCTTGGCATGACGGCGGCGCCAGTCGCCGAGGAACAGCAGGATCGGTGCCGCGATGAAGACCGACGAGGCGCCGGCAACGAGGATGCCGAACACCATCGGGATCGCGAAGCTGGAGACGGCGCTGCCGCCCCAGATTGCCATCGGCACCAGCGCCAGGAAGGCGGTGGCGTTGGTATAGAGGCTTCGCGCCAGGGTCTCGTTGATCGATTTGTCGATGATGTCGCGCAGCGGCATCGACTTGTAAAGCCGCATGTTTTCACGCATGCGGTCATAGACCACGACCTTGTCGTTCACCGAATATCCCACAAGCGTCAGGATCGCGGCGATGGCTGTCAGGTTGAAATCGAGGCCGGTGATCGCGAAGAAGCCGATCGCCTTGGTGACGTCGAGCACCAGCGTCACGATGGCGCCGACCGCGAACGGCCATTCGAAGCGATACCAGATGTAGAACAGCATCGCCAGGCTGGCGATCACGACCGACAGGATGCCGGCCCAGGCAAGCTCGCCCGAAACCTTCGGACCGATGACATCGGTGCCTTCGATGGTCGCGCTCGGGTCGATCTTGACGATTTCGGCTTTGAGCTTGGTCACTGCCGCCGTCTGCGCCTCTTCGCCGCCGTCCTGGCGCTGGGCGCGGACAAGGAGGCTGTTATTGTCGCCGAAGGACTGCAGTGCGATTTCGCCGAGGCCAAGCGTGTTCAGGCCCTCGCGGAACGTCGCCAGATCGGCCGCGTCCTTGGTCTTGACCGACATCTGGATGCCGCCTCGGAAATCGACGCCGTAGTTGAGGCCCGGATGGATGAACAGGACCACCGAGGCAAGCGACAGGATCGCCGAGACGGTGACGCCGAAGAAGCGGGCCTTCATGAACTGGATGTGCTTGTCATAGGGGCTGAAGGGGATCAGCGGCCTGATGTTGATCACCTTCAGCTTGCGGCGACGGGTGATGGCGATCATCACGACACGCACGAAGGCGACGGAGGTGAACATCGAGATGATGAGGCCGAGACCCATGGTCACGGCAAAGCCGCGAACCGGGCCGGAGCCAAAGTAGAACAGGATGGCGGCGGCAATCAGCGCCGTCATGTTGCCGTCGATGATCGTCGAATAGGCCTTCTTGAAGCCGTTATCGATGGCGGCGAAGGCGCCGCGGCCCTTGCGGGTCTCTTCGCGGATGCGCTCGTTGATAAGAACGTTGGCATCAACCGCGAGGCCGATACCAAGGACGACGCCGGCGATGCCGGGCAGCGTCAGCGTGGCGCCGACAAGCGTCAGGGCCGAGAAGGTCAGGACTGTGTGGATGAGCAGGGCAACATTCGCCAGAATCCCCCAGGCGCCATAGAGCACGAAGATGAAGGCGGCAACCAGAACGAAGCCGACCAGGCCGCTATAGATGCCCTTCTGGATCGCGTCGCTACCAAGGTCGGCGCCGACGGTGCGCTCCTCGATGACGGTGAGCTTGGCCGGCAGGGCACCGGCGCGCAGCAAGGCTGCAAGCGTGGTGGCGCTGTCTGCGGTGAAGTTGCCGGAGATCTGGCCCGAGCCGCCGGTGATCGGCTCGCGGATATTAGGCGCACTCAGAACCTTGTTGTCGAGGACGATGGCGAAGGGCTTGCCGACATTTTCGCGGGTGATTTCGGCAAACCGGTTGGCGCCGGCGCTGTCGAAGCGGAAGGTGACGAGCGGCTCGTGCGTGTTCGGATCGAAGCTGACGCGGGCATCCGTCAGGCGGTCGCCGGACAGTTCGATGCGGTCGAGAACCGGATAGCTGTTGCCCTGCTCGTCCTTCATGATGGTGACGCCGGGGCCGGGATTGTTCGGGTCGACGTTATCGGCCAGCAGATGGAAGGACATCTTCGCGGTCGAGCCGAGAAGCTCGCGCAGGTGCGACGGATCCTGTGCGCCGGGAAGCTGGACGAGAACGCGGTTCGGACCGACGCGCTGAATGGTTGGCTCGGCAACGCCCACCTGGTCGACGCGCTTACGGATAACTTCAAGGCTCTGCTGAACGGCGGAATCGACGTTGGCCGAAATACCGGCCGGCGAGAAGGACATCGCGATCGTCGCGCCATTCGGCTTGATGTTGAGATCGGACTGGCCGGCCGAGAGGCCCGACGTGATCGTATTGGCCAGCGTCTGCAGCTGCGTCACGGCATCGCCGCTCTGCGAGGCGTCGCTGAGCGTCACGACGATCTGGTCGCCATTGCGGACGATCGAGCGGGTCTGGATGTTCTTGTCGCGCAGCACGCGGCGCGCGTCCTGCTGCAGCGATTGCAGCCGGCCGTTCGTCAGGTCCTTCTCGTCGACTTCGAGAACGAGATAGGAGCCGCCGCGAAGGTCGAGGCCGAGCGAAACCTGGCTATGAGGCAGCCAGGATGGGATCTTGCTGAGAACCGACGGCGGCAGCGCGTTCGGCAGTGCGATCAGAAAGCCAATGACGATGATCACCGTATAGAGTGCCACGAGCCATGGTGAGGTACGCATGGGTATTATCCTTGAAAATAGGCTTATGCCGACGGTCTGGCCGCAGGCGGACTTGAGGTCGTGTCGGAAATGCAGCGCGTCTGCGCCAAACGCTTAGGCAAGCGCGCCTGGAGGCGCACGTGCGAGATAGGCGCGAAATGCCAGGGATTCGAACCGTGTGGCATCATCCGGGCGGTACGATTGCCACGAGGTTGCCGGATATCCGAGGGTAGGGAGGGCAGCAAGCGTTGCAGGCCCTATATCGTGCCATGTAGCCTTCGGCGTCACCAGCCGATCGGCAACGACGATTCCGCGGACGGGGTCACGCAGGGATAGATAGAGAGGCTGGGTGTCTTTGCCCGAGGAGAGCGCGTCCGCATCGGCGCGCGCGGCAAGGTTGATGCCACCGCCAAGCGCCAATCCGATATAGGCGAAGAATGCGACGAACAGCGAGGCGATCACGCGCGCTCCGGCGCGGTGCGTCCTGTCGTCTCTATCTTCGCTGTCGGCGGCGCCGAATTCAAGCGGGCTCAACGGTCCAAAATGCCTTCATTCCTTTGCCGGAGCGAACTCCAGCGGTTCGGTCATGATAACAGGACGCTTGGCGTCTTCCTAGTGTGGCCTGTCATGATGCAGTTGCACGAGCCGGTCAACAGTCCCGGCTCGATTTCTTAATTTTCCGTCGCACCCGCTGCCGACGATTTAGGCGCCAGGCAGGATGCCGGGACGCGATAGGCATAAAGCGTCTTGCCCTTCATCTCGCCATAGGGTGGCGACCAGCTCTTGATGAGTTCGGCCTGGCCTTCCGGGCAATCGATCGGATCGTTGTCGACGAACAAGACCGGACCGGTCACGCTGACCGGCAGGGAGAAATCCTGCTCATAATAATTCGCGGGGAAGCCGCCGAAGTGGCGGGCATAGATGTGGAACGGCTTGCCTTTCAGCGTGTAGTAGAGATCGGCGAGGATATCGCGGTCCTGGGCAACGATTTCAGTCAGTTTCGCCTCCGTGGCGATATTGGCGATTTCTTCACTGATGACGCTGCGGCCGACATAGCGCTTCATGACGAGATCGCCGTTCGGCAGCCTGATGTCATAGGCAAACACCGTCAGCATCGGGATCACGAAGGCGACAACGGCGCCTATGATCAGCGAGGTGCTCAGCCCCTTTTTTGTCAGGCGATAGAGCAGCCAGACGGCGAGAATGGTGCCTGCGGCATAGGCCGAGACGGCCCAGTTGGCATAGGCCTTGGCGAGTAGGGCCTGCAGCGTGATCAGCGCCACGACAGGCACCGAAAGCCAGAAAAGCAGCTTTTCCCGGTCGTCGCTCTGCCCGCGGATCAATCGCCACGTCGCCCACAAAAGCGCGTAGAAGACGACCGGGCCGACGACGCCGAACTGGGCACCGAAGAAGCTGAGCCCGTTGAGTATGTGCTTCAGCAGGGTGTTGCCGCCGCCGCTCTTGCTCCATTGGGCGATGTTTTCGGTGTGCTTTATGGTCGTCGCATCATGGGTGAGATTCCACCAGAGATTGGGGGAAACGACGATGGCCCCGATAATGGCGGCAATGGCAACGTCCCGCCAGGCGATACGCGCCGAACGCATCGTCAGCATGGCAATGCCGACACCGGGCAGAAGGAAGAGCACCGAATATTTCGTCAGGAAGGCGATGCCGAGGCTGGCACCGAGGATGACAGCTTCCAGCACCGAGGAACGCCTGGTCAGCCCGATAAAAGCCCAGATGGCGATGGTTACGAACAGGATCTGGATCGTGTCCGTCGATACCAGCACGGCGGAAAGCGAGGCAGCCGGCAGCGTGATGAAGATGACGCCGACCCATGGCGCGATCTCGCGTCCGGTCTCGTCGTCGATCAGCCGCCGCGTCGTGCACATCAGCATCAGGGCGGTGGCAAGATGGAAGAGCGGCGCCGATATGCGGATCCAGAAGGTCGAATCCGAGCCGGAGATCGTATTGAAGAAGCGGATGACCCAGGCAATCATCGGCGGCTTGGAATAATAGCCGAAATCCAGATTCTGGCCCCAGAACCAATATTGTGCCTCATCGACGAAGAGGTCCGTCCTGTTGAGGAGCAACATGAGCACGCGCCAGAGCGTTACTCCGAAGATGATCGCAAGGGCGAGGCCCAGCGAAAGTTTCTGGGCATTTGTTCGGGAATGGGTCGTGTCGAGCATTAAAGGATGGGTCTCGGTGCCTGATCGTGAGGCTTAATACGGAACTATTGAGGCCAAAGCTAGCTCCTGCCATCCGCGGGAACTACAGCGCTCGCATCGTGTGGCCGCGAAGTGCCATATGTCCGATTTCGGATATCAGATGTCCGTTAAAGCTCCTAGAGAATGCGAGGGGTAGCTTTGCCGCGCGCCGCTTCGATGCGGGACAGAAGCATGAAGGCCGCAAGCGTCAAGCTGGCCATCAGCGAGGCGGTCAAACCAAGAACAATCATTGCTCTCTCCGTAGCGACATCGGAAGTGTCTATCCCTTGGGTAGTAAGGGATGAAGCTTGCTCGTGACTTGCGATCGATGTTCTTCCACGGCGACAAACTATATCTGAAAGTAATCGCTAATTTAGTATAGATCAGTAGGAGACATGCCTTCTTCCGTCATTAACCTTCGGGCAAGGAATTAACCATAAATATTGAGCCTGAACGTCGGAATGGGAAAATTGTGACTCGTTCTCAGCAGGCATGAAGCCGCCCCGTCGTACCGGGTCCGATCCGGTATCCATGTCATCAAACAGGTCCGCAATAGACTTTGATGAACGAGCGAGCTTCGGTGCCTCGATCACATGATCGACGGCTACGGCTGCCTTTCCTCGCCTCCTCATTGCGTCTGGCGCGGATCATCAGCGGTTTCGCCGGCGCTTGAATGCGCGGCAGTTCGGCAGGGACGACTTTGGCGCAGGATTCGCCGTCAGATCAGGCAGGCAAGGCGCAGGCTGGCAGCCTTCGCGACCGCTTGCGTTTTGCTGGTCTCGATGCCGGGCAATGCGAAACCTTGCGCCGTCATCGGCCGATGCTAGAGGCACATCTCAAAGGCGGCCTGCGCGATCTTTTCCACCGCTTCCAGACGTTTCCGGATGCCGCCCGCAATTTCACCAGTGAAAGCCAGCTCGAACGCCTTCAAGATCTGCAATCCTCCCATTGGGATGTGCTGACGGATGCACGCTTCGACAGCCTTTATGCCGAGCGCGTCAAGGTTCTGTCCGACAGCGAAAGCAAGATGGGGCTCGATCCACGCTGGCACGTTGCGGGCCATGGCGTGATGCTGGAGCATCTTCTTGCCGGCCTGCTCGAAGACATGGGCAGCCGAGCCATCCTGCCCGGAGCCAAGCGTCGCGCCCGTGAATTGGGCGAACTCGTGACATCGGTCGTGCGCCTGGTGATGGTCGATGTCGAAATTGCTGTCTCGTTGCGGTTCAACGAATTGCGGGTCGGTCACCAGCGGGCACTGGCCGAACAGCGGGCTACCGATCGCGCCGAGGCTGCGGCTTTTATTACCGAGCTTGCCAATGGCCTTGCCGATCGCGATCTGACGACCCGGGTGCCAATGGATTGTCCTGAAGCCTATGCCGAGGTCGCGGAAGCTTTGAATGCGGCGCTGGAGGACATTCAGCAGCAGTTTTCGGCCCTGTCCGGTGGTGTGGAGGCGGCTGAAGCGACGAGCGGCGCCATTTCCCGCTCCGCGAAATCCTTGGCTGAAAAATCGTCCGAACAGTCGCGAGGACTTGCGGCCTCCGCAAAGCAGCTTGCAGAGCTAGCCGATCAGGTGCGCGGCAATGCGGCCAACACCCGTTCTGCCGAGCGCGTGACGGCATCGACCCGCATCGCGGCGGAAGACAGCGGAAGGATCGTCGGGCAGGCGATCTCCGCTATGGCCGATATCGAAACGTCAGCCGAAAAGATCGGCCAGATCATCGGCGTCATCGATGAGATTGCCTTCCAGACCAATCTTCTCGCACTCAATGCTGGCATCGAGGCAGCCCGCGCCGGCGACAGTGGCCGCGGCTTTGCCGTCGTCGCGCAGGAAGTTCGCGCGCTTGCCCAGCGTTCCGCCGATGCGGCCCGCGAGATCAAGGTGCTGGTGACGGGAACAAAGGCGCAGGTAGATGCGGGCGTCCAGATGGTCGGCCGCACCCAGGACGCGATCGGCAGCATTGTGCGCCAGGTGACGGATATCAACGAAGCCATTTCCGGAATTGCGGCTGCGAGCGACGAACAGGTCGCCGGCCTTCAGGCGCTGACATCGGATATCGGCGGCCACAGCGAGCGGGCGGCCGCCGCCGGCAGCAATGCCAGCCGCTCCGAGCAAGATGCCGATCACCTGCATACCGTCGTCGTCGAGCTCGGCCGAACCATCCGCGAGTTCCGCATCGAGCGCGAGCGGCGGCATGCCGTCGCTGGCGTGCCGGTCAGAGCCGCGCAGCAGCGACAGCTCCCCGCCCGCGAGGAATTCGGCGCTGCGCAGAATGACGAGGAGATGGCCGATTTCGGCTTCCCGCTTCGCAGGACCGCAGCGGGAGGCGATCGCAATGCCTATTGATCTTTCAGTTTCATGCATATGCGGGCTGACGGGCCTGATTTCAGACAACGGGGAATGACGCGATGCCGAGCAGGAAAGGCGAAAAGACAATCAGTCTGGCCGCGGTGCTGGACCTCAACGAGGCCTCCGCCCTTCGCGGCACGTTGATGGGGTTGCGCGGCAGCAATGTCGCGATCGATGCGTCCGGCGTCGAAAGGATCGGGACCTTGTGCGTGCAGGTCATCATGGCCGCCGCCAAGACCTGGGATGAGGACAAGCTCTCCTTCACCTTCTCCAAGGTGTCGGATGCATTTCAAAAAACGATGCAGGTGATCGGGGTGGATATCTCCCATCTGCTTGCCAAGGAGATCCGGCAATGAAGAAAAAAGTGCTGACCGTGGATGATTCACGGACCATTCGAAACATGCTTCTCGTCACCCTCAACAATGCGGGTTTCGAGACCATTCAGGCCGAAGACGGTGTCGAGGGCCTGGAAATCCTGGAAGAAGCCAATCCCGACGTCATCGTCACGGATATCAACATGCCGCGGCTCGACGGCTTCGGCTTCATCGAGGGCGTTCGCCGCAACGACAGATACCGCGCCGTTCCGATCCTCGTTCTGACGACCGAAAGTGATGCGGAAAAGAAGAACCGTGCCCGCCAGGCCGGCGCGACCGGCTGGATCGTCAAGCCGTTCGATCCCGCCAAGCTGATCGATGCCATCGAGCGCGTAACCGCCTAAACAGGATCCGCCCCTTATGGATATGAACGAAATCAAAGAGATTTTCTTCCAGGAGTGCGAAGAGCAGCTCGCTGAACTGGAATCCGGTCTCCTGAAATTGAATGATGGCGACCGTGACCCGGAAACCGTCAATGCCGTATTCCGCGCCGTTCATTCCATCAAGGGTGGGGCAGGGGCCTTCGGTCTGGACGACCTGGTCGCATTCGCCCACGTCTTCGAGACCACACTCGATTGCGTTCGATCCAACAAGCTGGAGCCGACCCAGGATGTCCTGAAGGTCATGCTCAAGGCGGCCGACGTGCTGGCGGATCTCACCAACGCCGCCCGTGATGGCGGCAGTGTCGATCCGGCGCGCAGCCGCGGCCTCGTCAAGGAACTGGAAGCGCTGGCAAATGGCGATATTCCCGCGCCGTCGGCAGCGGCGGTTGCCGATGTTGCTTCGAAGCCCGTCGTGGCCGCGCCTGCGCCCACGGACGAAAGCGGTTTCCAGCCGATTCCCTTCAGCTTCGACGACGATTTCGGCAGCGATGAGCCGGCCGTCGATGCCAGGCCGGAATATGAAGTCAATTTCAAGCCGCGGTCCGATCTCTACGCCAAGGGCAACGATGCGACGCTGCTGCTGCGCGATCTCTCGCGGCTCGGCGAGATGAATATCTTCTGCGATATGGATGCGCTGCCGGGTCTTATCGACCTCGATCCCGAAGGCGCCTATTTCAAATGGGCGATCTCCATCAAGACGGACAAGGGCGAAGACGCCATTCGCACCGTCTTCGAATTTGCTGAATGGGACTGCGATCTCGATGTCCAGCTGGCTGGAAGCGGCGGGTCTTCGAGCGGCGAAGAATTGCCGATGATACCGGTGCCCTTCGATCTCTCGATCCTCGATGACGGCGCCGCACCGGCTGCCGAAACCATAGAGGAGACATCCGCGCCGAGAAACGACGTCGCTGCCGCCGTGGCTGCTGCGGAAACCGCAAGCAACGTCACGCAGCTCGCCTCCGCTGCCGCACGCGTCGAGAAGAAGGAAGCCGCCCTTGCCGCCGCTGCCGCTTCCAACGCAGCCGCGGCGCAGAACAATGCCGCCGCTGCCGCCGCCGGGCAGACCATCCGTGTCGATCTCGATCGTGTCGACCGCCTGATCAACCTTGTCGGCGAGCTTGTTATCAATCAGGCGATGCTCTCCCAGAGCGTCATCGAGAACGACAACAACGGCGCATCCTCCATCAACATGGGTCTCGAAGAGCTGCAGCAGCTCACCCGCGAGATTCAGGACAGCGTCATGGCGATCCGCGCCCAGCCGGTGAAGCCGGTCTTCCAGCGTATGTCGCGTATCGTCCGCGAAATCGCCGACATGACCGGCAAGTCGATCCGCCTGATCACCGAGGGCGAGAACACCGAAGTCGACAAGACCGTCATCGACAAGCTTGCCGAGCCGCTCACCCACATGATCCGCAATGCGGTCGACCATGGCGTCGAAACGCCGGAAAAACGCGCGGCACTCGGCAAGAACCCGGAAGGCACCGTTCGCCTGACGGCAAAGCATCGCTCCGGCCGCATCCTCATCGAGCTTGCCGACGATGGCGCCGGCATCAACCGGGAGAAAGTCCGCCAGAAGGCGATCGATAACGACCTGATCGCGGCCGATGCCAATCTTTCGGATGAGGAAGTCGACAACCTGATCTTCCTGCCGGGCTTCTCGACCGCCGACAAGATCTCCGACATCTCAGGCCGCGGCGTCGGCATGGACGTGGTCAAGCGCTCGATCCAGGCGCTCGGCGGCCGCATCAACATCAGCTCCAAGCCGGGGCAGGGTTCTGTCTTCACGATGAGCCTGCCGCTGACGCTCGCAGTCCTCGACGGCATGGTGGTCACCGTTGCCGGCCAGACGCTCGTCGTGCCGCTGACGGCGATCGTCGAAACGCTGCAGCCCGAAGCGTCCGCTATCCACTCCTTCGGTGCGAACCATCGCCTGATCTCGATCCGCAACAGCTTCTGCCCGCTGGTCGATGTCGGCCGTATCCTGAATTTCCGTGCCACGCAGGCCAATCCGGTCGAAGGCGTCGCGCTGCTGGTGGAATCGGAAGGCGGCGGTCAGCGCGCCCTCATGGTCGATGCCATTCAGGGCCAGCGCCAAGTCGTCATCAAGAGCCTCGAGGCCAACTACACGCATGTCCCGGGCATTGCGGCGGCAACCATCCTCGGCGATGGACGCGTGGCGCTGATCCTTGACGTCGATGCAGTGGTCGGCGCTTCGCGCGGCCAGTCGCTGAAGCCTGAAATGTCTTATGCGGCGGTGGGGTGAGTTGATGTCCTATGCCGTCAAGAGCCTGAGCCAGGGCAATCGCGAGCTGATCGCCTTCCGCATCGGCGACCAGGAATTCTGCGTCGACATCATGTCGGTTCGTGAAATCCGCGGCTGGACCCCGGCAACGGCCATGCCGCATGCGCCCGGTTACATGCTCGGCGTCATCAACCTGCGCGGCGCCGTGCTGCCAATCATCGATCTCTCCGCCCGGCTCGGCATGAAGCGTGCGGAACCGACGGCTCGGCATGTGATCATCGTCGCGCAAGTGAAGCGCAAGGTGGTCGGTCTTCTTGTTGACGCCGTATCGGACATTCTGACGATCACCGACGACAGCATCCAGCCAACGCCGGAAGTCTCCTCCGATCACGAGCGGCAGTTTGCCCGCGGCATCGTGGCGATCGACCGCCGCATGATCTGTCTGATCGAACTGGAAGCCCTGTTCCCTGAAAGCGAAAGCGAGGCTGCATGAGCGTGATGGGAGCAATGGATTTCAAGGCGTCTCCCGATGAGGTGCTGGCGAGCGGCGAATATCCGCTGACGCGCCGCGACCTCTCGGAAATCGCCGCCATGATCTATTCGGATGCGGGCATTTCTCTCAATGAGAGCAAGGCATCGCTCGTCTATTCCAGGCTGTCGAAGCATATCCGCGCGCTGGGGCTCTCCGGCTTCCGCGACTACTGCCAGCTGGTGTCTTCGCCTGCGGGAAGTGCGGCGCGTCGCGAGATGCTGTCGCATCTGACGACCAATTTCACCCGCTTCTTCCGCGAAAACCATCATTTCGATCATCTGCGCGACGAGGTTCTGCCGGGTCTCCTGGCGCGCGCCAAGGCTGGCGGCCGGGTGCGCATCTGGTCGGCCGCCTGTTCTGACGGGCAGGAGCCTTACTCGATCGCGCTGACGGTGCTTGCCTTGATGCCGAATGTCGCCGATTTCGATTTCAAGATCCTGGCAACGGATATCGACCCCAAGATCCTCGGGCTTGCCCGCGCTGGTGCCTATGACGAGTCTTCTCTCGAAACGGTTTCTCCGGCCATGCGCAAGCAGTGGTTCCAGGAAGTCAATGTCCAGGGCCGCCGCAAATTCCAGATCGACGATCGCGTCAAGCGGCTCATTACCTTCAACGAGCTGAACCTGCTCGGGCAATGGCCCTTCAAGGGCCTGTTCGACGTCATCTTCTGCCGCAACGTCGTCATCTACTTCGACGAGCCGACGCAGACGAAGATCTGGACGCGCTTTGCCGGC
Source organism: Martinezella sp. CNPSo 3890 (assembly GCF_057784455.1). Taxonomy (NCBI): domain Bacteria; kingdom Pseudomonadati; phylum Pseudomonadota; class Alphaproteobacteria; order Hyphomicrobiales; family Rhizobiaceae; genus Martinezella; species Martinezella sp. CNPSo 3890. The sequence continues at coordinate 97,852 of NZ_JBXSOR010000001.1, forward strand.
CAGCTGCAGGATGCCGGCCATCTCTATATCGGCCACTCCGAGCGGGTCGCCGGCGAGGCCAAGCACGTCTTCGACAATATCGGCATCACCACCTATCGCTATCTCGGTAAGACCGCGGGGAGGAAACCATGAATTCTCCTGCTCGTGTTCTCGTGGTCGATGACTCCCCGACGATGCGCGGCCTGATCACCGCCGTCCTGCGTGCCGATCCAGAGGTCGATGTCATCGGCCAGGCCGGCGATGCGATGGAAGCGCGCGCCGCCATCAAGGCGCTCAATCCGGATGTCGTCACGCTCGATATCGAGATGCCGAACATGAACGGCCTCGAATTCCTGGAAAAGATCATGACGCTCAGGCCCATGCCCGTCATCATGGTTTCCACGATGACCCATCGCGGCGCTGACGCGACGCTTGCCGCTCTCGAAATCGGTGCGTTCGATTGCGTCGGAAAGCCTTCGCCTGGCGAGCCGCATCCTTTCGGCGATTTGGCAGAGAAGGTAAAGGCGGCTGCCCGCTCTCAACGTCAATATGTGAAGCCCGCCGCCCAGCGCGCGCAGCCGCCGGCTGTCGCGGATTTCCGTGTGGGCCGCAAGATCGTCGCGATCGGTTCCTCCACCGGCGGCGTCGAGGCGCTGATCAACGTCTTGCAGAAGTTCCCGGCCAATTGTCCGCCGACGGTCATCACGCAGCATATGCCGCCGACCTTTACGCGCAGCTTCGCCGAGCGCCTGAACCGCCTCTGCGCCCCGGTCGTCCAGGAGGCGACCGATGGTGCGCGGCTCGAAATCGGCAAGATCTATCTGGCGCCGGGCGGCGAAAGGCACCTCAGGGTCGCCAATTCCGCGGCACCCCATTGCCGTCTGGTGGACGGCGGGCCGGTGAACGGCCATCGCCCTTCCGTCGACGTGCTTTTTGATTCGGTTGCCGAACTGGCAGGCCGCAATGCCGTCGGCGTGATCCTGACCGGCATGGGGCGCGACGGCGCCGCCGGTCTCCTCAAGATGCGCCATGCCGGCGCGCGCACCATCGGGCAGAACGAGAAGACCTGCGTGGTCTACGGTATGCCGAGGGTCGCCCACGAGCTTGGTGCAGTCGAACAGCAGTTTCCGCTGAACGCCATTGGCGAGGAAATTTTGAAAGCCACAGCCGCCCGAAAGGAAGGGAGCGAATAATGTCTCTAGCGGAGAAAATCAAAGTTCTGATCGTTGACGATCAGGTCACCAGCCGCCTGCTGCTGAGCGATGCGCTGACGCAGCTCGGATTCAAGCAGATCACGGCTGCCGGCGACGGTGAGCAGGGGATGAAGATCATGCAGCAGCAGCCGCATCATCTCGTCATCTCCGATTTCAACATGCCGAAGATGGACGGGCTCGGCCTCCTGCAGGCGGTGCGCACCAACCCGACGACCAAGAAGGCGGCCTTCATCATCCTGACGGCGCAGGGCGACCGTGCGCTGGTTCAGAAGGCGGCGCAGCTCGGTGCCAACAACGTGCTCGCCAAGCCCTTTACCATCGAAAAGATGAAAGCTGCCATCGAGGCCGTCTTCGGAGCTCTAAAATGATCGTCGAAGGTGCTGCCCGCCGCGTGCATATTATTCAGGGCGAGTACAAGGTCATCAGCGATCCCGAAGTGGTACTGACGACCATTCTCGGCTCTTGCGTGGCGGCTTGCCTGCGCGATCCCATCGCTGGCGTTGGCGGGATGAACCATTTCCTTCTTCCGGGAATGGCGAACTCGCCGATGAGCGGCGGCGATGCGACGCGTTACGGCGTGCACCTGATGGAACTTCTGATCAACGGCCTCCTGAAGAAGGGCGCAAGGCGTGACCGGCTCGAGGCGAAAGTCTTCGGTGGCGCCAAGACGATCGCGACCTTCTCCAATGTCGGCGAGCAGAACGCGGTCTTTGCCATGCAATTTCTGAAAGACGAAGGCATCCCGGTCGTCAGCTCCAGCACGGGCGGCGAACACGGGCGCAAGATCGAATATTGGCCAATCTCCGGAAGGGCCAGGCAATATCCGCTGACCGGCGCCGAGACGCAGAAGACCGTGGCGCTGGAGCAGCGTCCGGTCATTGCTCCGAAGCCGGTCGACAACACGATCGAATTTTTCTGATCAACGAGGCAAGCGCATGACCCCCTTCCAGCGCGTTGAGACGGCCGCCATCGAGGAGACGCTTCCAGCTATCCTCTTGCGCATCGTTTCCGAATTGCATGACATCGCCTATCTGATCGAACGCATCGAGCCCCAGCTGCTTGACATCAGCGACGCCAATATACTGGCCTCGCCGGAGGCCATGAAGGTCGTCCAGGGTATTGATCTCGCCGTGCAGAAGACGCGCGGCATCGCCGAATTCATCGATACCATTGCTGGCACCATGCCCGAGGGCTGGACGGTGGATCTCGCGACGGCGCTGAGCCTGGTCAAGCTGACGGAGATGCAAAAGGCGCTCGGCGGCGGCGGTTTTCACGCGCATTCGCAGACCATGGCCCAACCCATGGCGAAGGCTGCCGGCGATTTCGATTTCTTCTGACTGCGTCGTCAGCAATAGATACTGTTTTTCTTATATAATCTCCTGCATTTCTTCCCGGCTTTTTCCTGGGCTCTTCTGGCCGGACGAAACGTTCGCACAAGTTTCGATTTCTATTTTCGCCGCATAGCACAAAGCCATCAGGTCTTTGACGAATCGTGCGAGAACAGAATGAATCTGTTAAATCAATTAGTTCCCCTGCTTCGGAATCTTCAGAATCTCGGGAGAACGCGGCTGATGATCCTGGGGGGCGTGGGCGCCGTGTCCATGCTGCTGATCCTTTTTGCAGCCCTCTATGTCAATAAGCCCGCACAGGAGACATTGTATGTCGGCCTGGATGCGACGGATCTCAACCAGATCAGCATCGCGCTCGCGGAAGCCAAGATCAATTTCCAGGTCGGTACGGATGGCTCCAGCCTGACCGTTCCGGCGGGCATGACCGGCAAGGCCCGCGCGCTTCTTGCTGAACGCGGCCTGCCCACCAGCGGCAAGGCCGGCTATGAGCTCTTCGACAATGTCGGTTCGCTCGGTCTGACCTCCTTCATGCAGGAAGTCACCCGCGTCCGTGCCCTCGAGGGCGAAATCAGCCGCACCATCACCTCGATCGCCGGTATCAGCGCCGCCCGCGTCCATATCGTCATGCAGGATGTCGGCAATTTCCGGAAGGCGGATCAGAAGCCGACGGCATCCGTCATGATCCGCGCGAGTGCGGAAGCTGCCCGCAAATCGGCTTCGGCTATCCGCCACCTCGTCGCGTCAGCCGTTCCCGGCCTGGAGGTCGATGATGTAACGATCCTCGACTCCACGGGCCAGTTGCTCGCATCGGGCGACGATCCCGGCAACGGCGCTCTCAGCCGCAATCTCGGCATCGTGCAGAACGTGCAGAGCGAAGTCGAATCCAACATCGATAAGGCCTTGGCGCCCTTCCTCGGCATGGATAATTTCCGCTCCAGTGTGACGGCACAGCTGAATACCGACAGCCAGCAGGTGCAGGAAACCACATACGATCCGGACTCGAAGGTCGAACGCTCCGTCCGCACCGTGAAGGAAGCGCAGAAGTCGCAGCAGAGCCAGCCCGACAGCGCCGCGACCGTGGAGCAGAATATTCCGCAGGCGGCCCCGCAATCCGGCGGCAACACGCCGACGTCGAACGATCAGTCCGACAAGCGCGAGGAGCAGACCAACTACGAAATCAACAGCAAGACGACGGCCACGACCCGCACCAGCTACAAGATCGAAAAACTGTCCGTCGCCGTGGTGGTCAATAAGGGCCGCATCGCGCAAATGGTCGGCCAGGGCGCTGATCAGGCCAAGATCGACGCCTATATTGCGGAAATGCAGAAGATCGTCGCCACCGCTGCAGGCGTTGATCCGGCCCGCGGCGACATCGTTACCGTCAATGCCATGGACTTCCTCGACAACCAGCTGCTTGAAGACACATCCTCCAGCTTCAGCATTACCGATATGTTGAGCCGCAACATGGCCGGCATCATCAACTCGCTGGCCTTCGTCGCGGTCGCCTTCCTGATCGTCTGGATGGGCTTCCGTCCGCTGATCCGCTCGCTCGGCGGCTCGTCCAGCAGCACCGCGCTTCCGGAAGCAGCGGGCCTGGAATTGCCGGATTTCGCGCCGGCGGTCGGCGGCCCCGGCGCGGCACTGATGGACGGCTTCGGCTCGGACTTCGGCTTCGACAGCACCGACGACCTGCTGACGATGGGCGACGATGGCGGAACCTTCAACCGCCGCGTCAAGGAAGGGCCGGAGCGCCGCCTGTCCCGTATGGTGGAAATCAGCGAAGAACGCGCTGCAAAGATCCTCAGGAAATGGGCCGTCGACCAGGCCGCCTGACAAAAGGACCGGGAAATTCCCGGTCCTTTTTCTATCCAGGGGATGACATTTGAACTTGCATCATTGTCGATGCCACCTGTGATCAATTAGTCGCGGCTAGCCGAATTGACGTGTTCGTAAGATGGAATTTCAATGGATATACGGTTGCTGGGTATAAAGAATCGACTTACAAATACTGTATCTATTGCGTAACAACTGTGTATTCCGAGCGAATCGACCATCGTTTTCCGCGTTTCGCATGTTTTAAGTTTGTAGATTCCGGAGCGGGAAATTAGCTCATGATTCGTAGATCGTGCTTGCGGCAGTGCGCGCCGGTGCGATTGCGGGTGTCGAATTCAGGGATGAGACATGCGCCCATCCATCCGTCTCCGCCGGAAGTGTTGGGTCGCGGTAGAGAAAGGTCCGGCTTCGATGCCTCGTCGAGATTCGCTGCCGATTCTCTGAGGTGAAGCGATTGGGTTCTGACGGAACAATGCTCTCGTTGACGGCCGATCGTCCAACAGCGGCAGGAAATGCAAGTATGGACATGCAGATATCGCAGATGAGCAAAGGCGATAGGGATGCGCGATCGATCGCGTCCGCCGGAGCTATGTCGCGCGAGCAGCTCATTCTGCAGCTGAATGCCGTTTCAGGCCCTGCCTATCTTCAAGCCGGCCTTCACGCCTTGGCGAGCTACGCCGGCGCCTCCCATTATCTTCTTGTCAGGTCCGATCTCATCCAGGAAAGCGGGCTCGACTTCGTGATTTCCTCCGATTGGCCCTTCGATCTCGTCCGGCGTCTGGCAACGGAGCTGACAAGCGGTTATGGCCGCATCGGCGAGCTTGAAAAGTGCATGGCGCTGTTTCAGCCAAGCCTGGCGCTGCTTCCCGATGATGTCTCGCTGCCTGACGGTGTGGGCCGGCAATATCATGCCTTGACGTTCAATGTCGGTCGCACCCGCTTCTCCCTGCTGCTGCTGGCGAGCGAAGCGGCGGTGCTTCTGCCCGAGCGGTTGAGGGATGTCGGCCTCCTGGCCGGCTATCTCGCCAGTTCCACGCGTTGCTTCGAGGGCAAGCTGGAGCGCGATTTCGATCTGACCGAGCGCGAGCTGGAATGCCTGTTCTGGATCGCCGAAGGCAAGACGAGCGATGAGATCGCGATGATCCTCGGGATCTCGCGCAATACCATTAACAACTATATTACCAGCGTCATGCGCAAGACCGCCACCAAGACCCGCTCGGAGGCTATCGCCTTTGCAGTGCGCAATAATCTCGTTTAAGGGCCGACCGGATGCGCTATCAGCCAGACAGGACGACGGATATGCCGGGCGAATCACGGCTTACCCGTTCCGGGCGGATCTCCGGCCGCTCCGATCTGTTCCCGAAGCTGGTGTCGATGCAAAAGTTGATCGACGCGCAGCATTTTGCCGTTTATCGCCTGCACGGCTCCGGCCTGCCGCATAAGCAGCGCCTGGTATGCGAACTCGATAATTGGGGCTCGGCCAACTCCGTCGTCGGCAAATCCTTTGTGGAGGCCTATGGCGAAGCGCTGATCGAGCATATCGACAAATCGCTGCTGCCGCTGATGTGGAACGGGCGCGACAGCGACAGCACCGCAGAGACGCCGGATTTTGCCGTCTTCACGCAGCGCCTGAAGCCGCATCTCCTGCCTTTTGCCGGCGCCGCCTTTCCCGTGCGGCTCGGCGCCGTCGGCAACGGCTACACCGTCTTTACGGCCAAGTTCATGGATCTCTCGAGCGATATGATCGTCGAGCTGCACGGCCGCAGTTGCCAGATCATGATGCAGCTCCTGTCGCTGGATGAGCGCCGTTCACAGGCGGCCGAAGCGCTGAGCGAGCGCGAAATCGCCTGCCTGCAACTTGCCGGCGACGGGCGCATCAGCGAAGAGATTGCCGACAAGCTTGGATTGTCGGTGCATACCGTCAACGCTTATCTCGGATCGGCGACGATCAAGCTCGACAGCGTCAACCGCATCCAGGCCATCGCGAAGGCGATCCGCTTCGGCTACATAAGCTGAGATAGCGGCGCCTTGGGGCACTGCCGCAAGACGAAATCACCTGCGACACCTTGCTGAACAAATGAATTGAGCGGCGTTCCGGTTTCTGCCGGATGCACGCCGCTCTCGCGAATCACTTTGCCGATTTTTGAAAAAGGAATTCCTCAGAATGCGTGTGCAGCCTCGCCGCGGACGACGTAACGCGCGTCCCTTAGGCTGCGGGCGAGCAGCGCCGTGTTCTCGTCGGGATCGACGGAGGCCTTGTCGAAGGCAATGTGGTTGATCTCGATGCCCGCATGGTGCTCCGCCAGCGAAAGCTTGGCATAGATGGTAACGCCCCGCGGCTTGATCTCCAGATCGAGCGTCACTTCCGCCGGCCCGCTCCAATCGAGCTTGTAGTCGCCGCCGAGCCCGAAATTGACCGTGCCGGGAAGAAAATAGAGCTCTGCGGCCGAGGCGACGAGGTCAGCGAGGTTGCCATATCGTTCGAAGCGCAGCAGCGAGATCAGATCGGCGGCATCGAGGAGGCGCAGCTCGCTTGCGACCGGGCTGATGGCTTCGGCTAGTATTTGTTCACGCTGGGCAGAGTAGGGGCATTTTTTCATTTGGTTTATCGTACCCGTTTTCTATTCGACTGCGCGGCATAGATCCGATGGATGAGTTCTGCGACAGCCTTGTAAAATACTGACGGTATGACGCTATCAACCGAGACTTGCGCAAACATGGAGCGCGCGAGCGGCGGGTCTTCGAAAACGGGAATATTGTTGGCCTCGGCTATCTCCCTGATTTTCAGAGCAATCAGGTCCTGGCCTTTGGCGACGACGACAGGGGCGTCGTTTTCCTCGCGCACATAGCGAAGTGCGACGGCGAAGTGAGTCGGGTTGGCGATGACGAGGGTGGCGCGCGGCACCTGCTTCATCATGCGGCGGCGGGCGCGGTCGCGCGCGATCGAGCGCTGGCGAGACTTGACGATCGGGTCACCCTGCGACTGCTTGTGCTCGTCCTTGACCTCCTGCTTCGTCATCTTCAATTGGTCGAACCAGTGATGCCGGCTCCACAACAGGTCGGCAACACCGACGACGACGGTCGCCATCAGCACGATGATCAGGATGCGCTGAACGATCGTCGACAGACGCACGAAGATGGTCTGCGGGTCGGACACCATCGAATCCATCGCATGGAAGTACTGGCTGCGCAGCACGAAAAACATGACGATGCTGACCAGCACGATTTTTGCGAGGGATTTGCCGAATTCCACCATGCCGGTCGCGCTGAAGATGCGCGTGAAGCCTTTCGCCGGCGATATGCGCGAAAACTGTGGCCTGATTCGTTCGAGAACGGGGGTAGGCAGGTTCTGGAAGATCGAGGCGCCGATCCCGAAGACGAAGAAGAGCACGACCGCCGGCAGCACCATGTTGCCGACTTCCCAGCCTATGCGCGTAAACAGCGAGATGGCGTCTGGGCCCGTCTCCAGCTGCCATTGATCCGGCTTTTCGAAGAGATCGCGCAGAACCTCGCCCATGCGGCCCATGCGTTCGGGGAGAAAGAAGGTGACGTAGATGACGGTCGCGAGCATGGAAGCAAAGAGCGTTGCTTCCCTGGAGTGAGGGACATTGCCCTTCTCGATCGTATCGCGGAGTTTTTTCTCCGTCGGTTTTTCTGTTTTACTGTCCTTGTCTTCGTCAGCCAAAGCAGCCGCCCTCTGCGAAACGGAAAGAGGCCGCGCATCATGCGCGGCCCATAGCTTGTCAGTCTATGATGTTTTAGCTGAGTCGCGCCGCGTTTACGCCGCTTCTTCCACAGGCGTATTTTCCTTGGTCTTGAGCTCGATCTGGCCGGAATTGGCCAGACGAATGGCTTCCTGGGCGATGGCACGCCGGGCAATCGCGATTTCGCGCGGATTGATGCCGGCATTGCCCATCTGCAGGTCGGATTCGATCATGCGGCGCTGACGCGGGCTGATCGAGGACAGCACGATCTCGCGGATCTCGTTGCTGGATCCCCGCAGCGCCATCGTCAGGATGTCGGCGGCGATGTCGTTGAGCAGCAGGACGCGGCTCGGCTGCGGCATACGGGTGAGATCGTCGAAGAGGAAGATCTTCGGGCGAACCTTCTCGACCGATTCCTTGTTGATCGATTCCAGCGAACTCAGCAGCGTATCGACTACCGGCTTGTCGAGTTCGTTCATCAGATCGGCAACCTTCGTGGAACCGGACGCGTTGCGTTCGGCGTCGATCTCAGCCATCAGCCCGAGAACGCGGTTTTCGATGATCTGGGCAGCCTTGGGGCTGACGTCCTTGATATTGACGGTGCGATTCATGATGTCGGCGCGCTGGGCTTCGGGGAGCTGCAGCAGGATCTTCGCGCCGAAGGCCGAAGGCATCATGGAAAGCACATAGGCAATCGTCTGAGGATGCTCGCGCAGGAAGAACTTGGCGACGAAGACCGGATCGGCCTCGCCCAGGCGATCCCAGATGGATGTCTCGTAGGCCTGGAACGCCGTGCGGCGGCCAAGCAGGCTGTCGACCTCATCCGGTGTCAGGCCCTCTTCGAGAATGCTCTCGATGGCCTTGGCGTTGTCCATGAGGCCGGCGCCCTCGGTGAAAAGGTCTTCGAATTCAGCCACAAGCTGTGCCAGCTCGTCCGGTGGAATAACCCGCAGTGATTGCGCCGAAGCGATGATCATCTGCAGCTCGGCCTGCGTGAAGTATTTCAGCAGCCGTCCTGCCACTTGCTTGCCCATGGCGAGAAGGACGGCGGCTGCTTTTTCAGTCTGAGATAACGGTTTCTCGGCGATCGCGCCGCTGAAATCGTCAAAGTCCATCATGGTCTTCGTCTCCGTCCCGCCAGGGGGAGTGGGCTCATCATGAGCCGGGTTCAGCTTTTCTTCGCGTTATAAATTTCAGTGAGCTTGATGCCGAATCTGGTGTCGTCATGTTCCAGAACGGTAATCTCGCCCCGGCCGATCTTGCGGCCGTTCACGGTAATTTCGACTGGTTCGCCGATCTTCTTGTCGAGTGCGATGATTGCGCCCTCGGCCAGGTTCATCAGGCCGGACACCGGCATGCGGCTGCTCCCGAGCACGATCTGGACGTCGATCGGGATATCCATGATCAGGTCCATATTCGCAGTGAGCGCGCTGCCGGGGGCAGCCGGTGCCGCAGACACGCCGCCGAACTCGCCGTCATCGAAGGCTGGAGCGGAGTTGTCGTCCCCGAAATCGCCGAAGGTGGAGAGATCCGTGCCTGTTTGCGCGCCGAATGCGTCGGCCTCGAAATCGGGCAGACCGCCTTCATTGTCTTTCTTCAGGACGCCGCGCAGACCATCGATGGCCTCATCCAAGGCGGCGTCGCTGTTTGAAATCTCCAGCGATTCCTCGCTGCTTTGCTGTGTCGTCTTCGTAGCCATGAAATCACTATTCCAGTTGAAACTTGCCTCAAGCTGCCGTGTGCGGGGCCACGCGCCAGCCGATCAATTCATCAAGTGTCTGAGAAGCTCGTCGTCGGAATTGACGTTGTCCTTGACGCGCACCGTATAATTTTCGCCAGAGCGGCCGAATTCGCAGATGTAAAGGTCTTTGCTGTTGGCGCTGACTTCGACGCGGACATCGCCCGTGTCCATGAAAGGAATGATATCGCCAACCGCAAGCTTGGAAATGGTGTCGAGCGTCAGCGATTCGAGCCGAATTCGCGCCTCAAGCGTCACCTGCGAGCGGCGGACCTGCTCGCTGAGCTGCTCCGACCATGCCTGGGAAGCGGCGGTCGGGTTCTTGGCGCGAGGCGTGCTGACGACGGTGCGCAGCAGATCCCGTTGCGGTACGATGATGACGATATGGGAAATCGATTTGCCGAGCGAGATCGTCATCGTGATCGCAGCGGCAAAGTCGTTACCGTTGTCACCGATGGCAACCGGGCGATCCTCGATATTGTAGGGCGGATCGAGGTAGGGCTCGAAACCGCCGGCAGCATTCACCGCCGAGCGAAGCACTTTGGCGATCTTTTCGAACACCATGACGGAAAGATCGAGTTCGATCACCGAAAGCGGGCGCGCGACCGGCGCTTCCATATCTTCGGCGCGCGCGCCAAGCATATGCTCCATCAGCGTCATGATGAAGCCGGCGCCGCAGCCGAGGATGAAGTTCGGGGCCCAGTTGCGCAGCGAACCGTTGACCAGTGCGTGGTTGCCGCCCAGCTTGGCGATCAGCTCGTTCATCGAGCCAGACTGGCAGCCGGCATAGGCGACGTTGATATCCAGGCCTGTCTCGGTCTTGATGATGTCGGGCAGGAATTCGGCATAAACCTGGGCGAAGGCGGTGCCGAGTTTCGCAAGTGTTGCCTGATCGCCGAGATTGCCGGTGAGCTTGGCAAAAAGGGTGCGGTCCATCGTCTGTGCCCTATGCGCGGATTGCTGGCTCATGATCGTCAGGCTGCCTTGCTTTCACCGCCGGGGTTCATCATTTCCTGCTCGACGGCGTCGATCGAGGGGCGCTCATAGGAAGAGATGGTCTTGCGGCCGTATTCGAGTGCGACCTGCGGCACCGATCCGTTCATGTAGGCAAGCAGCGTCTGCTTCACGATGACGTAGAGGCGATGCTGCTTGTTGCGCACGACTTTGATCTGGGAAACCAGCGGTGCGCAGACGGAATAGGACAGGATGATGCCGAGGAAGGTGCCGACCAGCGCCGAGCCGATGAGGTGGCCGAGCACTTCCGGTGATTCGTTGATGTGGCTCATCGCCTTGATGACGCCGAGAACGGCGGCGACGATACCGATCGCCGGGAAGGAATCGCCCATGATCGTGATCGAATGATAGGGCTTCATCTTGTCGTGCTGCATCGTGTCGAGCTCTTCGTCCATCAGCGCCTCGATCTCGTGCGAGCGGGCGTTGCCGATGATGATGAGGCGGACATAGTCGCAGATGAAGGCGGTCAGATCCTTGTTCTTCAGAACCGTCGGAGCGGCCTTGAAGATCGTCGATTCGTCGGGATTGTCGATATGGGCTTCGATCTCATTGCGCGACTTGGTGCGCAGATCGCGCATCAGGGCATAGAGCACGCCGAGCGTGTCGAGGTAGTCGCGCTCCTTGGGAACCGCATGGCGGAAGGCCTCTCCGAGCGCCTTGCCCGAATCCTTCACTACCTTCATCGGATTGGCCATGATGAAGCCGCCGAGACCGGCGCCTGCGATAATGACAAATTCGAAGGGCTGGAACAGCGCGCCTACGTCTCCGCCCATAGCCATGAAGCTGCCTATGATGCAGCCGCAGGTCACTACAAATCCGATAATAATATTCATCGTCGGTCCACACCTGAACGTTGCTTCATACGATGAACTAGGGGACCTGCCTTGCGTGAGGCTGTTCGATGGGTCTCCGAACATCCTTTTTGCCTTGTCAGCTTCGCACAAGCCAAGCCCTGCAGGATGGCGGGTAAGGGCATCCATGCCCCGCTAACGAAATGTAGGAGCGCCGGCGGCGTTTCCTTTCCCGTTATTCTCCAATGTCCGGAGGGCGTTGAAAATGCAGTCTGGTATTTATGTCGCGCTGTCGTCCCAGATGGCGCTCGAGCGGCGTCTGACGACGATCGCCGACAATTTGGCCAACGTGAATACGACGGGCTTCCGTGGTACCGAGGTCAAGTTCGATCAGGTCCTCAGCAACACGCAAAACAAGCTCAACGCCAAGGTCGCCTTCGTCTCGCAAGGCAACGACTATCTCTCCACTGACAATGGCGAACTTCAGAACACCGGCAATCTCTTTGATTTCGCTGTCAAGGGCGATGCCTATTTCGGCATGAACACGCCGGCCGGCCTGGTGCTGACACGCGACGGCCGCTTCACCATGACTGAAAGCGGCGCGCTGGTTTCGACGCGCGGCTTCCCGGTCCTCGATCCCGGCGGTGCGCCGATCCAGCTCGACCCCGCCGGCGGTCCGCCGAGCGTCGCGTCGAACGGGACCATCATGCAGAACGGCCGCAGCATGGGCCAGATCGGTCTCTATAGTGCCGATGTCAGCAAGGGCTTCCTGCGCTATGAAAACAGCGGCATCCTGCCGACCGATGCGCCACAGGCGGTCATCGACCGCTCGAACATCGGCATCGCCCAGGGCTATCTCGAAAATTCCAACGTCAACGGCATGCGGGAAATGACCAATCTGATCGAGGTCAGCCGCGCCTTCGACAATATCAGCACGCTCACCAGCAGCAGTGAAGGCACGCTCACCGATGCCATCAAGACCCTCGGCGGCAGCCAGTAAAGAGGGCTTGTCATGGTCGAGGATCGGTTGCCGGAGGGCGCAATATCGCCGAAGCTTTCGCATATGGCCCTTCTGGCGGGCCAATATGCGATGGCGGAGAATGCCGTGGCCCATGGTGGTCATGTGCGCACCATCGCTGCCGGACACTATACGGTTGCCGGCCTTTCCAGGCAGGTGCGTCTCGGCGATTTCGTTGCGCATCGGTCGCAGACGGGCATCCACCTCGGCGAGGTCGTCCGCGTCGAACCGGATCTCACCTATGTCTGTCCGATCGAACCCGGCGAGCCGATCGGCATCCAGGATACCATCATCCGCAAGGGCGCCTTCCGTATCGCACCCGATGACAGCTGGTGCGGCCGCACGATCAACTCGCTCGGCGAGCCGATCGATGGGTTGGGGCCGCTGACAACGGGTCTGGAAGCACGCCCAATCTCCAATACGGCTCCGCCTTCGATGACGCGAAAGCGCGTCGAAACCGGCTTCAAGACCGGCGTGCGTGCCATCGATATCTTCTCGCCGCTCTGCCTGGGACAACGCCTCGGCATCTTTGCCGGCTCCGGCGTCGGCAAGTCGACGCTGCTGTCGATGCTGGCGAGGGCCGAAGCCTTCGACAAGGTGGTGATTGCGCTCGTCGGCGAACGCGGCCGCGAAGTGCGTGAGTTTATCGAGGATACGCTCGGTTCCCACATGCAGAAGTCGGTCGCCGTCGTTGCGACCAGCGACGAGAGCCCGATGCTGCGCAAGATGGCGCCGCTTTCGGCCATCACAATCGCCGAACATTTCCGCGACAAGGGCGACAACGTTCTCCTGATCGTCGACAGCGTCACCCGTTTCGCCCATGCCATCCGCGAAGTGGCCACTGCCTCCGGCGAGCCGCCGATCGCACGCGGATATCCAGCGTCCGTCTTCACCGAATTGCCGCGCCTTCTCGAGCGGGCAGGCCCCGGACCGGAAGGCACCGGCACCATCACCGCGATCATCTCCATCCTCGTCGATGGCGACAACCACAACGATCCGATCGCCGATTCCACCCGCGGCATTCTCGACGGTCACATCGTCCTGCAGCGCAGCCTTGCCGAAGAAGGGCGTTACCCGCCGATCGATCCATTGGCATCCGTATCGCGTCTTGCCCGCAAGGCCTGGACTTCCGATCAGGAAAAACTGGTGTCCCGCCTGAAGGCGCTGGTGCACCGCTACGAGGAGACGCGCGATCTGCGCCTGATCGGCGGCTATCGCCAGGGCAGCGACGCCGATCTCGACATCGCCGTGCGTCAGGTACCGATCATCTACGACATACTGAAGCAGACCCCGGGTGAAGAGCCGTCGGTGGATGCCTTCACCGATCTTGCGACGGCTCTCAGAAACGCTTCGAGCGGTGTCCCCGCCAGAGCCAAGTGATGGTTGGGCACAGCACTACCTCGATTTTTCCTTGTCCGCAATCTGCCGGATATCGCCGAATGTCATGCCTAAAAAGGGACCAGAAGTGAAAGAATCCGACGCTGACGAACCGGTCGCCCCGCCGAAATCGGCGAGAAGGCGAACCGTTACGGACAAGGCTCTGGCCTTTACTGGACTGGCGCTTGCCGGTGCCTCTGCCTTCTTCCCCTGGTACGTCTTTCTGAACCCGGACAAATTCGGCATTCAGGTGGCCGAAGGCGATCGCACCCGCGATCTTCCGAACTGGCCTGGCCGCACCATCGTCAGCGTGTCGCCGCTCGCCATGGTGAACAAGAATCCCTCCGAGCCGAAAGATTTGATTCCCGATCCGCTGACGACGGCGACGGTCAGCAATGCCGGCCGTGAGGACGACAAGGGGCCGCCGGCCGATCAGCAGCCGTTCCCTGGCAAGTCCGCCTTCCAGCTGCTGCATGTCGCCAATGGCCGCGCGCTGATCGAGGACGACACCGGCATGTATGTCGTGCGCGTCGGATCGCTTTTGCCCGACAACAGCCGGTTGGCCTCGATCGAACAGCGAGAGGGAAAATGGGTCATCGTCACCTCGACGGGCGATGTCTACGGCAACAATTGAGGAAAAGCCGGAATCGCCTGGATTTCAGGCACTTCGAAGACTTTACAGGAACGCATTTCTCGCAAGTCCCACGCAAGATTATCCCGCTAGATTCACAGTGTAAGAACGGAGAGAAGCCCATGCAACCCATTCAGCTCTTTGACCTGGCCTCGCGGCAAGCCGAGTGGCTCCAGGTACGTCAGCAGGTTGTTGCCGGCAATATCGCCAATGCCAATACGCCGAAGTTTCACGCCAAGGATGTCACGCCGTTCCAGGCCGTTCTGGACAACCAGAACGTCGGCATGGTCCGGACCAATCCTGCGCATCTTTCGGGCAGCGAATTCAGCACGAGCGGCAACGTCAACGTGGAGGAAGCGCCGCTCAATCAGGAAATTGGTGTCCAGGAGTCGGGTAACACCGTCGGCCTGGAAGACGAGCTCGCCAAGGCCGGTGAAATCAAGCGCCAGTACAGCTTGAACACCGCTCTCGTCGGCTCCTTTCATCGCATGATGTTGATGACCGTAAAACAATAGATGAAGTGAAGATGTCATGGACCCTTTATCAGCCGCATTGAAGATTGCGGGCTCCGGCCTGGAGGCTCAATCGACTCGTCTGCGTATTGTCTCCGAAAATATCGCCAACGCCCGTTCGACGGGCGATACGCCGGGTGCCGATCCCTATCGGCGCAAGACCGTGACCTTCGGCGCCGAGATGGATCGCGCCAACGGCGTCACCACGGTCGGCGTCAAGAAGCTCGGCGAGGACACGGGCAAATTCGTCGAAGAATACGATCCCAGTAATCCGGCCGCCGATCAAAAGGGCTACGTCAAGATGCCCAACGTCAACATTCTCGTCGAGATGGCCGATATGCGGGAGGCCAATCGTTCCTACGAGGCCAATCTGCAGACGGTCAGACAGGCCCGTGATCTCATTTCCTCCACTATTGATTTGCTGAAGAACCAATGATCGACTCGGTTAAGAATGTAGCCTCTCTTTCGGCGACCCGCGGCCTCGGCAGCATCGCCACGGATCTGACCTCCGCCGCTTCCAGCGCCCTGAATGCCTCGCCGGCCGTCGCTGCGGGCGCGGATGCCGGAATGAGCTTCGCGTCGGTCATGTCGAATGTCGCGAAGGATTCCATCAACTCGCTGAAGGACGCCGAAAACGCCTCCTTCGCCGGCATCAAGGGCACGATGAGTACCCGCGAAGTCGTCGACAAGGTCATGCAGGCCGATCAGACCCTGCAGACCGCGATCGCACTGCGCGACAAGGTGGTCTCGGCGTTCCTCGATATTACGAAGATGCAGATCTAGCGCGGGGGTTCCCGCTCTAATTAATTGATTTGGCGTGAGTTGTTCGCAGGCCGCTTCGCGGTTTCGAAGATTCCGCCCTGGCTCGAAGGACGAAAGCATGAGAGCGCTCGCAATTGCCGCGACGGGCATGGACGCCCAGCAGACCAATCTCGAAGTGATCGCGAACAACATCGCGAACATCAATACGACGGGTTACAAGCGCTCGCGCGCCGAGTTTTCCGACCTTCTCTACCAGACCGAGCGCGCCAAGGGCATCGCCAACAGGCCGAACCAGGCAGTCGTGCCGGAAGGCGCCAACATCGGCCTCGGCGTTCAGACCGTAGCCGTGCGCAACATCCAGGTGCAGGGCGAGCTGTCGCAGACCCAGAACGAGCTCGACGTAGCCCTCGTCGGTCGCGGCTGGTTCCAGATCCAGATGCCCGACGGCACGACCGCATATACCCGCGCCGGCTCCTTCAACAAGAGCGACACCGGCCAGATCGTCACTCCCGATGGCAACGTATTGGAGCCTGGCATCACGATCCCGAACAATGCCAGCAGCCTCACCATCAGCCAATCCGGCCAGGTGTCGGCGATCATCGGCACGGCGACCACGCCGACTGTACTCGGCCAGCTGCAGATCGCCAATTTCGTCAATGAAGCCGGCCTGCAGCCGATGGGCAGCAACCTCTTTACGCAGACGCCTGCCTCCGGCGATCCCGTCGTCTCCGATCCGAACCAGAACGGCTTTGCCTATCTGAAGCAAAATTATCTGGAATCGTCGAATGTCGATCCCGTCAAGGAAATCACCGATCTGATCACTGCGCAACGCGCCTACGAGATGAATTCGAAGGTCATCACGACGGCCGACGAAATGGCGCAGATCGTCAGCAAGAACCTGAAGTAGCAAGAGGGACGGGCCGAACATGAGGTTTCGCCGGATGAAAAGCTTGGCAATGGCATGGTTCGCCGCAGCGAGCCTCTCCGTCGTATTCGCATCGGCTGCGCCGGCCGGCGCAATGAGTGCCGACGGCTCCAGCCTCGGAACTGCCGTGGTGCCGACCGAGACGATCTATCCGGGCGATATCATCAGCAGCGGCCAGCTCGAAGAGGTCGAGGTCACCAATCCAAACCTGAGCGGCGACTATGCCAAGCGGCTTCGCGAGGTCATCGGTCTGGTGTCGAAGCGCACGCTTCTTCCCGGCCGCACGATTTCCATCTCCGCGCTGCGCCAGCCCTATGCGGTAACGCGCGGCTCCAATGTCCGTCTGGTGATGAGCATGGGTACCATGACGATCACGGCGGCCGGCACGCCGCTGGATGATGGCGCCGTCGGCGATAACGTCCGCGCCCGCAACATGGACTCCGGCATCATCGTCAACGGCACGGTCCTGCAAAACGGTACGATCCGCGTGGTCGCGAAATGAAACGGCTTCGTCAACTACTCGCAATCCTGTTCGCATTGCCGAGCCTGATCGCGGCCGATCCGGCTCTCGCGATGCAATCGCGCATCAAGGATATTGCCTCGCTGCAATCCGGCCGCGACAATCAGCTGATCGGCTACGGCCTGATCGTCGGTCTCCAGGGGACCGGCGACGGTCTGCGGTCCTCGCCATTCACCGAACAGTCTATGCGCGCGATGCTGCAGAACCTCGGCATCTCGACGCAGGGTGGCCAGTCTGCCGCCAAGAACACCGCCGCCGTCATGGTGACGGCGAACCTGCCGCCCTTTGCAAGCCCGGGCAGTCGCATCGACGTGACGGTCAGCTCGCTCGGCGATGCGACGTCGCTGCGCGGCGGCACGCTGATCATGACTTCTCTGAGCGGCGCCGACGGGCAGATCTATGCCGTGGCGCAGGGCTCGGTCATCGTATCCGGTTTCCAGGCGCAGGGCGCCGCCGCCACGGTGACCGAAGGTGTCACGACGGCTGGCCGCGTGCCCGGCGGCGCCATCATCGAGCGCGAACTGCCGTCGCGCTTCAAGGATTCCGTTAACCTGGTCCTGCAACTGCGCAATCCGGACTTCTCCACCTCGATTCGCATCGCCGATACGGTCAATACCTGGGCGACCTCGCGTTTCGGTGCGCCGATCGCAGAAGCCAAGGATTCGCAGGAGGTGACGATCGCCAAGCCGAAGATGGCGGATCTGACGCGGCTGATGGCCGACATCGAAAATCTCAACGTTCAGACCGATACGCCGGCCAAGGTCGTCATCAACGAGCGCACCGGAACGATCGTCATCGGTGCCGATGTCCGCGTCTCGCCGGTCGCCGTCAGCTACGGAACGCTGACCGTGCAGGTGAGCGAGAACCCGCAGGTGATCCAGCCGGAACCCTTCTCGGACGGCCAGACGGCGATCCAGGATCAGACCGATATCACTGCCACCAAGAGCGGCGGCCGCGTGGCCGTGCTGGAAGGGCCTGACCTGAAGACGCTGGTCTCCGGCCTCAACAATATCGGCGTCAAGCCGGACGGCATCATCGCCATCCTGCAAGGCATCAAGTCGGCCGGCGCCCTGCAAGCGGAGCTCGTATTGCAATGATCTCGACCTCGATTGCCAGAAAAATGCTGATCACCGGCAGCCTCGCCGCGCTGTTGTCGCTGACGACGGCCGCGGCGCAAGAGGCGCCGAAGCCGGTCGCCGATCCAGCTTCGAGCCAGGACGAGATCCGCCAGTTCTGCACCAATATCGCCGATCCGGCCCGAGACCAGCGCTATCTGCTGCAAAAGCAGGAATTGGAAAAGCTGCAGGCGGATGTCGATCAGCGCATTGCCATCATGGACAAGCGCAAGGCCGAATATGAGGATTGGCTGAAAAAGCGCGACGACTTCCTCAAGACGGCCGATCTCGGCCTGGTCGATATCTACAAGAACATGAAGCCGGATGCCGCAGCGGCAAGCCTCAACGATGTCAGGACCGTAACTGCCGCAGCCATCATCATGAAGCTTTCCGCGCGCCAGTCGAGCCTGATCCTGGCGGAAATGGATGCGAAGAAGGCGGCCATGATCACCAATATCATCGCCAGCGCATCCGACCCGAATACATCGAAGTCGAAGGACCCCTCATGAACACGCGTCTTACGGCCGCCTGCGCAATCGTCGTCTTCCTCGCCGGTTGCCAGTCGCAGGCCCTCAAGGAAATCGGCAGGGCGCCTGCCATGAGTCCGATCGGCAGCGGCCTGCAATATGCGCAGACGCCGCAGATGTCGCAGTATCCGAAGCGGCCCCATCAAGTCGCGCAGGGCTATTCGCTCTGGAATGATTCGCAGGCCGCCCTGTTCAAGGATGCGCGTGCACTCAATGTCGGCGACATCCTGACTGTTACGATCCAGATCAATGACAAGGCGAATTGGGATAACGAGACCAATCGCAATCGCACGAACAAGAGCGATATGAACTGGAACATCACCGCCAAGATCTTTGGCTGGCAGCCAAGCACCAATGCTGACGCGACTTCGGGCTCTGACACCAGCACCGACAGCAAAGGCAAGATGCAGCGTTCCGAGCAGATCAACCTTCTGGTCGCAGCTGTCGTGACGGGTATTCTCGAAAACGGCAACCTGATGATCAGCGGTTCGCAGGAAGTGCGCATGAACCAGGAAATCCGCATTCTCAACGTCGCCGGCATCGTCCGGCCGCAAGACGTCACCTCCGAGAATACCATTTCCTACGACAAGATCGCCGAGGCGCGCATCTCCTACGGCGGCCGTGGCCGCCTGACGGAAATACAGCAGCCGCCGAGGGGGCAGCAGGCCGTCGACCTGCTCTCGCCGCTCTGATTTGACAGTGGACGGATAGGGAATATGGCAGCAGCCGCAGACGAACCGGCAAAGGGCAAGGGATCGCCGATGATCATGATGATCGTCGGGCTACTGGTGCTGACCGTGCTCGGCGGCGGCGGCGGCTGGGTCCTGGGAACCATGGTGGCGCCGCGGATCAAGGAAGCCACTGCGGCCGTGCAGGCGATTGCAAAGGCCGGCGGCGACAGCAAGCAGGCTGCGGCAGCCGCCCAGGCAAACGGAATCGTTGCGCTCGATCCGATCACCACCAATCTGGCTTATCCCTCGCAGAGCTGGATCAGGCTGGAGCTTGCGCTGGTTTTCAAGGGGCCATCGGACGCACAGCTCGCTCAGGCGATCCATCAGGATATCCTGGCTTATATTCGCACGGTTTCCTTGCAGCAGATCGAAGGTGCACGGGGCCTGCAATATCTTAGGGATGACATTCAGGAGCGTGTTGACCTGCGCTCGGAAGGACGAGTATCGAAAGTTATCTTCAGAACTTTCGTGATCGAATGAGTCGACCAGCACTTGCTCTATTTATATTCGTGATTGCTGTCTTGTCGCCTGAGCTGGCGGCGGCGCAGCAATTGTCGCAGCAGCTTCCGACCGATCTTCTGAACGCGCCGGTCAACGGCTCGGTTGCCGCCTGGATCATCCGTACCTTCGGGCTTCTGACGATCTTGTCGATCGCGCCGGGTATCCTGATCATGGTGACGAGCTTTCCGCGCTTCATCATCGCCTTTTCGATCCTGCGCACCGGCATGGGCCTTGCGACGACGCCGTCGAACATGATCCTGCTGAGCCTCGCCCTTTTCATGACCTTCTACGTCATGTCGCCGACCTTCGATCAGGCCTGGAAGGACGGCGTGCAGCCGCTGCTCGCCAATCAGATTTCGGAAGGAGATGCCGTGCAGCGCATCGCCGAGCCCTTCCGCACCTTCATGTCCAACAATACGCGCGACAAGGACCTGAAGCTTTTCGTCGACCTCGCACAGGAACGCGGTCAGACGACGGTGGTCGACAACAAGATCGATTATCGCGTGCTGATCCCGGCCTTCATGATCTCGGAAATTCGCCGAGGCTTCGAAATCGGCTTCCTTGTGGTCCTGCCGTTTCTGGTCATCGACCTGATCGTTTCGACCATCGTCATGGCGATGGGCATGATGATGCTGCCGCCAACCTCGATCTCTCTGCCGTTCAAGATTCTCTTTTTCGTGCTGATCGACGGCTGGAACCTTCTGGTCGGCAGCCTGGTCCGCTCTTTCCACTGATGTTATGAGCGGAAGGCGATCACCGGAGCTTTTGCCGCGATGATCGCTGAAACTTATTCGGCCGCGATTGCCGCCGAATTCCGGTCGTCTTCCATGAAGGGTTCCGCGCGCGCCGGCAGTGCCGGCACGTCCATGTGATCGGGTGCAAGCCCCTGCTTGGCCCGCGCTGCCATCATCTCAAAGGCCGTTTCCAGATGATGCGTGAAGCGTTCGGCATCGAAGAGCGGCTTGATGTAACGATTGGCCGCCAGCGTTTCCTTGAATTGGGCAATCCGCTCAGGCTGGCCGGCGAGCTGCACCGCCATGTCTTCATAGGCCTGGACGTCGTCGGCCACCAGCTCCGGCAGGCCGATGGCATTCAGCAGGCTTTCACTGACGCGCGAAGCGAAATTGGTGCCCTTGATGGTGAGAACCGGCAGGCCGCCCCAGAGCTGTTCCGAGGTCGTCGTATGGCCGTTGACGGGGAAGGTATCGAGGCCGAGATCGGCAAGCTGCTGGCGGTCGATATGGTCCTCGTAGCGAATGCGGCTGGTAAAGATGACCCGCTTGCGGTTGACGCCGCGGGCTTCCAGGCGCGACCAGATATTGGCCTCCGCGCGAGGGCCGTTACACAGCAGCCAGAGCACGCTGTTCTTGCTGCGCTTGAGAATATTGCACCATACGTCGACCATCTGCGGCGTGATCTTGCGGTTGCCGTTGAAGGAAGCGTAAACGAAAGCGTCCTCGGGCAGCCCGTGCTCCGCACGCGTTGTCGGCCGCGGCTTCGGGCGGTTGAGCGGATCGTTCGGCTGATAGCATTCGGGCAGGCGACAATATTTTTCGTAGAAATGCGCCTTCGACTGATCCGGCAGGACGTAATGGTCGCCGATGATGTAGTCGAGGTCGATGTTGACGGTCGTCCCGGGAAAGCCCAGCCAGGCGACATGGATCGGAGCGGGCATGTAGTTGAGGATGAAAGCGCGACTTCCCTTTGTATGCCCCTTGAGATCGACGAGAATGTCGATTCCGCGGGCACGGATCGCTTCTGCTGCAGCCTGGTTGGAAAGGCCGCGAATGTCGACCGTCGTCCCCAGTGCCGAATAGTCGAAAGCCTCCTCTTTCTGGTGAGCCGTCTCCGAGTGGTCGAAAAGGGTGATTTCGAACCGATCCTTGTCGTGAAGCTCGAGGACGCGCTGCATCAACTTCATCGTCGCGTGTCCCGGCCAGAAATCGGAGGAGAGATAGCCGATGCGGATCTTGCCGCTCCATGTGTGCGACAGCTTGCGGCGGGCTTCCGCATGCCCCGCCGGCAATGGATCGGTGTCGTGGACCGCGAGCTTGTTAAGCGCCTCGTCGCCGCACCAATGGAGATGGAAGAAGGGATTGTCCGGAATGATATGCTCGAGCTTGCCCTGTGCAAGCGATGCCAGGACCGGGGCCATATGTTTTTCGACGGCGGCCAGATCGGACACCTCGCGCGCGAAGATCAGGTAGAGCGCGCGGAAAATGACATGGTCGGGATGCTTCTTGAACAGGGTCGTGACGATGTGCCGGTTGCTTTCGTCATAGAGATCGTCGGTCAGCAGCCTTGCGGCCATCTGGCGATGTTTGAGTTCCGGTCCTTCAACCAGCACCGTCTTGAAGCCCGCCAGCAAATCCTTTTGCTGACGGGCGAGAAAGATGCGGCTGAGGACGAAGGCAAGGTCCGGATCCTTGAATGCCAGGGGCAGGATCAGGCTTCCGATCGCGAGAGCCTGATCGTCGTTGCCGCAGTCGCCGTGCAGCAGCAGAGCTTCCCGAAGATAGTCGTCGCGCTGTGGCTTTTGCCGGCCGGCTAGCTCGTAGGCGCTTGCCGCATCCGATCGGAAGCCGAGTTTCAGCAGCGTCTTTGCCAGCAGCGCATAGGTCTTGGGCGATCTGTCGATGTTCAGCAGCTCGTTCAGCGTTTCGAGTGCGCGTGTATATTGGCCCTTCTGGTAGAAGCCGGACGCTGTCACAAAGGCATTTTTCGTATTCACGAGCGAGAACTCCGAGCGATATGTTGACTGGCTCCCGCCGAAGGGCGAGGGCCGGCATCATGGATTCGCTTCATGATCCCTCACGGAGCTTGCCTGAAACCGAAGCACCGGTCGAAATTGCCTTTACGGATTCTTAGCCACGTTCCAGAGAGGCGGTGTCCACTGGTCCCGGATTTAAGAAATTGGCAAGCAATGGATGCGAACTTTCTCGCGACATGACGGGTTTGGTCCTCTAGGAAAATGGATCGAGGGGCATGAAGCTGCTCCGTCATCGCCGGTATTTCCAGTCCGGTATGTCCTCCTTTTGTATCCAGTTTCCAGGGGACACTCCTATGACCAGCATTATCACCAACAATTCCGCAATGGCCGCCCTCCAGACGCTGCAGAATATCAGCGGCAACCTGCAGAACACGCAGCAGGCTGTTTCTTCCGGCCTGCGCATCTCCAAGGCTTCCGACAACGCTGCCTACTGGTCGATCGCCACGAGCATGAAGTCCGATAACAGCGCCATCGGCGCCGTTTCCGACGCTCTCGGCCTCGGTGCCGCCAAGGTTGACACCGCATCGACGGCCGTCACCAGCGCGATCGACATCGTCGGCCAGATCAAGGACAAGCTTGCAACCGCCATGGAAGGCTCGGTCGACAAGAAGTCCGTTCAGGAAGAAATCGGCCAGCTGCAGCAGCAGCTTCAGAGCGTTGCCCAGTCGGCTTCGTTCAACGGCGAAAACTGGGTCATGGCCGCAAACAACGGCTCGGCTTCGGTTGTTTCCTCGTTCATCCGCGGCACCAACGGCACCGTTTCGGTCAGCACGACCTCTTACGCCTTCAACACCGGCGCAACCGGCAACGTTCTGTTCGGTGCGAACAACGGTACGATCGACACGACTTCGGGCATCCTCGGCACGAAGGACACCACCGTCAACGCTTCGGTCTTCAGCCTCGACATCAGCAAGATGACGTCTGGCCAGATCTCCAGCGCGCTCAACATGGTTCAGACCGCTCTGAACTCCATGACCAGCCTGGGTTCGAAGCTTGGCTCCATCTCCAGCCGTATCGACCTGCAGACGAGCTTCGCTTCCTCGCTCTCCGACTCGATCCAGTCGGGCGTTGGCAAGCTGGTTGACGCCGACATGGAAGAAGAATCGAGCAAGCTGTCCGCTCTGCAGACGCAGCAGCAGCTGGCCATCCAGTCCCTGTCGATCGCCAACTCCTCGACCCAGTCGATCCTGTCGCTCTTCCGTTAATAGGAAGCGCCAACGCTGCGCGTTGGTCGAAAATCCTAAACAACAAGTTAACCGCGCCTATCTAAGGCGCGGTTTTTTTTTATATTTTTTGGCCAAACGCGGTTCAGCTTTTCTTAACTATATTGCTGTTTCTTAGGACCATCGAAGCGGCGAGTTAACCTTAACGAATTTGGTTAATAGGCATGATGCTGAATGCCGTTACCGGTTTTAGGTCCGGAATGTCCCTTATTCAACCACTGCCAAAGGGGCAAATATCATGACGAGCATTCTTACCAACAACGCCGCAATGGCTGCTCTCCAGACGCTGCGTACCATCGGCTCGAACCTGCAGGACACGCAGAACGCCGTTTCTTCTGGCCTGCGCATCTCCAAGGCTTCCGACAACGCTGCCTACTGGTCGATCGCCACGAGCATGAAGTCCGACAACAGCGCCATCGGCGCCGTTTCCGACGCTCTCGGCCTCGGCGCTGCCAAGGTTGACACCGCATCGACGGCCGTCACCAGCGCGATCGACGTCGTCGGCCAGATCAAGGACAAGCTTGCAACCGCGATGGAACCGTCGGTCGACAAGAAGTCTGTTCAGGAAGAAATCACGCAGCTGCAGCAGCAGCTTCAGAGCGTTGCCCAGTCGGCTTCGTTCAACGGCGAAAACTGGGTCATGGCCGCAAACAACGACTCGGCTTCGGTTGTTTCCTCGTTCATCCGCGGCACCAACGGCACCGTTTCGGTCAGCTCGACCTCCTATGCCTTCAACACCGGCGCAACCGGCAACGTTCTGTTCGGCGCCAATGCAGCCGGCACGATCGACACGGCTTCGGGCATCCTCGGCACGCAGGACAGCACCGTCGGCGCTTCGGTCTTCAGCCTCGACATCACCAACATGACGGGCGGCCAGATCTCCAGCGCGCTCAACATGGTTCAGACCGCTCTGAACTCGCTCACCAGCCTGGGTTCGAAGCTCGGCTCCATCTCCAGCCGTATCGACCTGCAGACGAGCTTCGCTTCCTCGCTCTCCGACTCGATCCAGTCGGGCGTTGGCAAGCTGGTTGACGCCGACATGGAAGAAGAATCGAGCAAGCTGTCCGCTCTGCAGACGCAGCAGCAGCTGGCTGTTCAGTCCCTGTCGATCGCCAACTCCTCGACCCAGCAGATCCTGTCGCTCTTCCGTTAATAGGAAGCGCCAGCACACGTTGGCC
Organism: Martinezella sp. CNPSo 3890; assembly: GCF_057784455.1. Lineage (NCBI taxonomy): Bacteria > Pseudomonadati > Pseudomonadota > Alphaproteobacteria > Hyphomicrobiales > Rhizobiaceae > Martinezella > Martinezella sp. CNPSo 3890. The sequence goes on from NZ_JBXSOR010000001.1 coordinate 123,264, forward strand.
AAACAGGATACGACCTTGCCGCGCCTTCTCCGGAAGGCGCGGTTTTCGTTTTGCGCGACGCCGCAATCCGGCTGCGAGCCTGGAGCGGTTCAGTTTTTCACAGAATCTCTGAGCCGCTCTATCTCTTTGTTGTCTCGCAATTCCGGACGGAAAACCGCTGCGCACTTTTCCTGGAATTGCTCTAAAGCGCGCTATTCGCCCTTCGCCTGATGGCATCGACGAAGCCATCGAACAGCTTGCGCATGGCAACCTGCTTGTAGGGATAGACGACAGGGTCATCCATATTGTGGACCACCATTGCCACATCGAGCTCGAATACCAACAGACGACCGTCAGGAAGCTCCGCGCAGTCGATGCCGAAATAGTCGAGTTTGATATGACGGCAGAGCGCTGCAAAACTCTCTTCGTGGCGGACGGCGAAATCGCAGTCGAAATCTTCCATCCATGCCTGTTCGACAGCTCGTTTTGCGGCACTCTGACCCATCCCGGCACTCAGATAGTGCACGATCCAGTGGTCCGAGAGCGCCATGTGGCTGGCGAAGGCCTTGCCGTCGATGAATACGACGCGCTGCTTGTTGTAATAGCCGTCGGCCCCGCGGAAATCGATGAAGGGTGCCACGTAAAGCTCGGATGCCGGCTGTACTGCGAGAAAGGCTGCCAGTTCAGCCGGATCGGAGACGCGCTCCATTCCATTGCCGGCATGTGTGCTGAGTGGGCGCACGACCAGCGGGAAGGCCAGGCCTGGGGCGCAGTCTTTCAGCTGCTTGGCGCCGGCGCCGACGGCTGCGAGATCGTCGCGCGATACGCGATGGGTGGGAGGGGAGAGGATCGACGGTTCGTTTGCCAGCATTCCGCTTACCCCGTCGCGCGTAAGCCTCGCGATCAGTTCCGGATTGCGGTTCATCACCGGACCGTCGAACTTCGCAAGGAGCCCCCGCATATGGGCGAGCAGGGGCGCGTTTTCAGTTGACTCTCCGATTGCCATGAAGGCGACGTCATGCTCCGGCAGACCGATGAGTGCAGAGGTTTGCAGGTCGACATAGCGCAGCCATAGCACGCAATCGCTGCCCGCCAGCAGAAAATCCAGCGGCGTGTTGGCCATGAAATCGCCTTCGGTGACGAAGGCCAAGAGGCGCGGTCCGGTTCCGTTGCCGTGGACGACGCGGAAGTCCCGCCGCAGCTGCACGGCGTTCTTCAGGATCTGGCGTGCCTCTTCGGTGCGGCCGAGCGTTTGCAGGATGATCGCCAGGTCCATGAGTGCGGCCGCATCAGTCGAATCAGCCGTCACGCGCTGCATGAGCTCGTTCCATAGCGGCGTCACGTCGCGGCCGGCATAGACGAGCGAGACGATTCTCTGCATGCCGAGAATTCGGGAGGCGTCCGGCATATTGGTGGAAGCCAGTTCAATGCCTGGGGCTTTGGTCATCAGCATTGGGGGAAATCCTGTCGGGAGCCGATTGTCAAAACGCTATGAACGAGCTCGTCGATATCCGCCTGTCGCGTGCGATGGTTCACGATCGCGGCGCGGATTGCCGGTTGTCCGTTCAGATGGGTCAGGGATGGAGCGACGCGGCCTTCGGCGTGCAGCCGCTCGACGATCTGGGAGTTTACTGATGCAGGTACAGTTCCATCCTCGCCGACATAGGCGAAGCAGACGATATTAAGCGCGACCGGTGCGAGCAATGTCAGCCGAGGTTCCTGTTCGATGCGCTCGGCCAACCTGCGGGCCAGCCGGCAGTTGGCGCTTATGGCGTCTCCGAGAGCTTTGACGCCGTAGGTTTTCAGCGTGAACCAGGTCTTCAGCGCCTTGAAGCCGCGCGACAGATCCGGACCGTAGTCGCAGGGCCACCAGTCTCCGCCTGCAAGCCCGGTGGCTGCGCGGCTGAGATAGGCGGCGTCCGAGGCAAAGGTCTGCCGCTGCCATTCACTGTCGCGCACGAGCAGGAAGCCGGCATCGTATGGCACCTGGCCCCATTTGTGGAAATCGAAAGCGAGCGAATCGCAACTGTCGATCCCTGCGAACAGATGCACAAGGTCGGGGCTCAACACGCCGAGGGCGCCCAGCGCGCCGTCGACGTGAAAATGAAGATCGTAACTGTCGGCGATATGCCGCAAACCGGCGAGGTCATCGATGGCACCGGTATTGACCGTTCCCGCACTGCCGATGACAAGAAACGGCACAAGACCTTCCCTTTTGTCGCGAAGGATCGCCTCTTCCAGCGCGCCGATATCGATCTGGCCAAGGTCATTGACGGCAATGCGCCGGAGCTGAGCGCTGCCGATACCGGACATTTCGAACGCGCGGGGAACACAGCCATGAACCTCGTTCGATGCATAGGCGACGAGCCGGGATTCGTCGGACAGACCGGTTGCGCGCACATCGCGGCCGAGCTTCCGGCATCTGGCGATCTGCACCGCGACGAAATTGGCCTGCGATGCGCCGGTGAGGAAAATACCGCCTGCCGTCTCCGGAAAGGAGAAGATCTCGCGCGCCCAGCGGATGATCTGGCGCTCGACTTCGATCGGCATATGGTCGCGTCCGCCGAGATTGGCATTCAACCCGCCGGCGAGCATTTCGGCCAGCATGCCGGTAACCGTGCCGCCGCCCTGGACCCAGCCCATGAAACCCGGGTGAATATTACCGCTGCCATAGGGGAGGATATTTTCCCGAAAAATGGCGTGGACTTCGGCCAGGTCGCTGGCTTCGACCGGCAGCGGCGCATCGAACAGGGCACGGGCGGAGGAGGGAGCGTGTTGCCAGACCGGCTTTGTTCCGAGCGTCTGGAGATGATCGAACATGTCGTCGAGCATCTGGTGACCCTGCCTGCGCAGAGCCTGCCAGTCGTCGGGGTCGAGGCTTGTTCGCTCTTGGCGATCAACCGCCGCCCATCCGGCGTCCTGCAAACTGAACATCTCAACCTCACATATGGCCGCTGGTGCCGGCATCATCGCCGGGACGCTGCAGAAGACGGCCGTCTTCGTCCGACATTGACTGATAGCGGCTATCTACGATGCCGAAGGTGGCGCGAGGCTGACTTGCGGTACTTGCTGCGCGTCAAACGATGATATCCGGCTGGAAAGCGGCATGTCGACACGCGCTGCGCGGATAGGCCTCCCTCGGGTTCAATGAAAGGTAGCGCAGGCGATGCCACGACACCTGACGGCCATTTAACGGAAAGGATGATTCCATTAACTTTTATGGTCGGCATTAATCTTTTATTAACCCTATTCCTGTCAGTTGCAGCTAGCGCAACGGTTGGTTAACCTCCCCTAAGAGGCGGTTAACAAGCATGAGGCTGATTGCCGTTCCCGGCCGCAGACCGGAATGTCCCTTCCAAATTCAGCCATAAGGGGCACTTTTCGATGACCAGCATTCTCACCAACGACGCGGCGATGTCCGCCCTCCAGACCCTGCGCTCCATCAACACGAACCTGCAGGATACGCAGAGCCGCGTTTCCTCGGGCTACAAGGTAGCCAAGGCAGCCGACAATGCCGCCTATTGGTCGATCGCAACCACCATGCGGTCCGACAATAGCGCGCTTTCAGCCGTTTCGGACGCATTGGGCCTGGGCGCGGCAAAGGTCGACACCGCCTATACGGCGATGGACAACGCCATCACGGTCGTTCAGCAGATCAAGGACAAGCTCGTTGCGGCAACGGAAAACAGCGTGTCGAAGGCCGACGTCCAGGAAGAGGTCACGCAGCTGCAACAGCAGCTGGAGAGCATTGCGCAATCCGCATCCTTCTCCGGGCAGAACTGGATGTATGCGGTCAATGGCGCCTCGGCCTCCGTCGTCTCCTCCTTCGTGCGCAACAATGACGGTACGGTTTCCGTCAACAGCACCAGCTACGCCTTCGATACCAGCTCGCAGGGCAACGTCCTCTTCGGCGCGAACAGCAGCGGGACGATCGATACGAGCTCGGGCATCCTCGGCAGCAAGCAGACCATCAACGGCAACGACTATTCCGTCTTCAGCCTCGATATCACCAACATGACGAGCGGCGATATCGGTTTGGCGATGAACCTGGTGCAGGGCGCGCTCAACGCCATGAACAGCACGGCATCGCAGCTCGGCTCTCTCTCGACCCGCATCGATCTGCAGACGAGCTTCGTCTCCACCCTGCGCGATACCATCGATTCCGGCGTCGGCAAGCTCGTCGACGCGGATATGGAAGAAGAATCGAGCAGGCTCTCGGCGCTGCAGACCCAGCAGCAGCTGGCCATTCAGTCGCTGCAGATTGCCAACACGAGCGCGCAGAATGTTCTTGCTCTCTTCAAGTGAGCCTTGACTGGAGCTTGCGTTGAAATGGCGCGGCGGCTTTTCCCTCTTGTCGCCGCGTATAAGCTTTTGTTAACGTTGCCGCTAATTGATTTGCAGTCTCTGCGCAGATCCGGCTCCGTTCTCCTTCCAAGCGATTGCCGGATCGCTCTTTAGCGACGGGCCGCGCTGGGATATCTCCCGCTGGTGGGCATGAGGCCAATCGTTGCTGCCGGATCGGTCCGGCTTGCCAGTCCCAATGGAACTACGGATTTTCAGATGAGCAATGTGACGACGAATCCCACCACGTCGGCGGCGCTGACCGTGTTGCGCGGTATCAACAAAGATCTCGATGTCGTGCAGCAGCAGGTTTCGTCCGGTTACCGCATCCAGACGGCGAGCGACGATCCCACCTATTGGTCTATGGCGACCACCATGCGCTCGGACCAGAGCAGCCTTTCCACGATTACGGACGCGCTGGGCCTCGGTGCGTCCAAGGTCGATACCGCATCCACCGCCATGGATACGGTCGTCAGCCTTCTGACCCAGATTCAGTCCAAGCTGGTTTCGGCAAAGGAGCCAGGCACCGATAAGAACGCTATCAACTCCGACATCCAGCAGCTCAAGAACCAGCTGCAATCCGTCACCCAGTCGGCATCCTTTTCCGGCGAGAACTGGCTCTATAATACGGAGCAGCAACCCTCCACCCAGCAGTCGGTGATCAGCAACTTCACGCGTGGAACGGGCGGCCAGATCAGCTTCACGACGATCAGCTATGACAGTTCCCAGACCTTGATGGTCGATACTGTCAAACCCGAGCGGGGTTTGTTGACGAAGAATGTTGATGCAAGCACCTTCGATGCTTCGAGCAGCGGCAGCAGCACGCCTCGCAATTATTACCTCCTCTCCGCCACCGGCGGCACGACGCCGACGGGCGGAACCGAGATCGCCCTATCGAGCAGCACGACCGATGACGAACTGACCGATATGATCAATGTTACCAACTCGCTCCTGAAGTCGGCAACATCGGCGGATTCGACATTGGGCCTGATGAAGTCGAACATCGACGATCAGTCGGATTATATTTCCAAGCTCAGCGATGCCATCAAGAGCAGCGTCGGCGATCTCGTCGATACGAATATGGAAGAGGCCTCTGCGCGGCAGAGCGCCCTGCAGACGGCGCAGCAGATGGGTGTGCAGGCATTGTCGATCGCCAATAGCATGGCGAGCAAGGTGCTGATTATTCTCCAGTCGAAATGATTGCCGGGTGCCGCCGTCCGATCGGCAATACCGCATCGCATTCATCCTCGCACAAGTTTGGCTGCCTACGGTCCTTCGCAGTGGCTTGGCTGCACAATGTGCCGGTGACATTGGTCCCGGAAGGTGCTGCCTGAGGACGGAAACCGGAAGCGTGATGATCAACGTTTTGAGAATGGGAATGGATCGGCCGGCTGTCGGCATCGACTTGCAGCGTCTCTGCGGCGCGAATGGGGAGATGCGCGCGTGAGCTTGACACTGTCCCGATATCTCAAGGATTTCAGCGCCGAACAGGCCCCGCTGCCCCATGTCGAGGATATGGCGTTTGCGGAACCGGTCGAGTTTGCCGAAAGCCCGCTCGAGCCGCCTGTTGATGTCGAGGCCGAGCGCCGTGTCGCCTATGCGGAAGGGCATGAGGCGGCGACGCAGGAACTGACGCAAAGGCATCAGGCCGAGATCGATGCCATGGCCCAGTCGTTTCGCGCCGAAATGGATGCGCTGCGGATACGCTACGAAGAGCAGGCGGCGGAAAAGATCGCTGCGGATATGACGCGCATCGCCACGATGCTCGGGCAGGCGATCAGCACCGAAGCCGCCGCCATTCTTGCGCCGATCATGACCGAGACGCTGACTGCCAAGGCCATCGCCGATCTTGCCAAACTGGTCAGGGCCGCGATCCTCGACGGCGGCGCCGGGCCGATCTCGGTCAGCGGTCCGCGTCATCTTTTCGAGGTCCTTCACGATCATCTCGGCGATGACGGAGCGTTATTGCGCCATGTCGAGGCCGACGATGTGGATCTCACCGTTGCGATCGGCGAGAGCGTTCTCGTGACCCGTATGTCCGCCTGGGCCGCTAGTCTGAAAGAGATCCTGAAATGAGCGACGGCGATCAAAATCACGGCAAGCACGAGATCATCGTCGTCAAGCGTCGCGGCGGCGAACATGAAGGCGGCCATGGCGGTGCGTGGAAAATCGCCTATGCCGACTTCATGACGGCCATGATGGCCTTCTTCCTGGTCATGTGGCTGGTGAACGCTGCCAATGAAGAGACGAAGGCCTCGGTCGCCTCCTATTTCAATCCCATCAAGCTCGCCGACGAGAAGCCGACGGAAAAGGGTCTCAAGAAACCCGTCGATCAGGCTCAGGGTGAAAAGAATCAGCAGAAGTCCGACAAGCCGCAGGAAAAGCCGAATGACGGAAAATCGGCCAAGACCGGCGAAGACCTGACCTCGACATCGGGCGACCAGACGAACTATTCCGAAGCGGATTTCTTCGAGAATCCCTATTCGGTCCTGGCCGAGATCGCACAGGAAGTCGGGCAGCAGGCCAATGTCAGCGCCAAGGGCGAGGGTGGGGCGGCTCAGTCAGGTCCAGCGACCGGTGCCGATGGCGGCCAGGCCTATCGCGATCCGTTCGATCCGGATTTCTGGACCAAGCAGGTTCAGGTTTCCAGTGCTTCGAAGAAGGCGAACGAGGAACAGTCCGCCAAGTCGGATCAATCGCCCAAGGGTGAGGTCATCGCTCTGTCGAAGGCGACAGCTGCGGATACGGGTCAGCCGGCCGATCAGCCGCAAACGCCTGAACAACAGCCGACGGTGAGCGAGCAGCAGGCGGCCGGCAAGGCGCCGGAAAAGCCGACGCAGGCTCAGCAGGTTGCCAAGGCCACTATGCAGGGCGATGCATCCGCGCCCGAGGACAATGCCGCTTTGGCGGAGAACAAGGATGTTCAGCCGACAAAAGTGCAGCAGCAGGAGGCCAAGGATCTGCAGCAGACCATCCAGGCCGAGATCAAGGGTGTTGCCGGTCAGCTGGCCGAAGGGTTGCAGGTCAGCGCCGCGGAAGGCGGCGTGCTCGTAACGATCTCCGATCAGACAAACGATCCGATGTTCAATATCGGTTCGGCGGTTCCCCGGCGCGAGATGGTGCTGGCGATGGAAAAGATCGGAAAGATCCTGGCGGAACGCAATGGATCGATCCTGATCCGCGGCCATACCGACGGACGCCCTTATATGGTCGGCGGTCGCAATGACAACTGGCGCCTGTCGCTCGATCGTGCCCAGAGCGCCTATTACATGCTGACGAGCGGCGGGCTGGACGAGAAGCGGATCGTTCAAGTGTCCGGTTTTGCGGACAGGCGTCTGAAACTGCCCAACGATCCCTTCAACGATGCCAACCGCCGTATCGAGATCCTGATCGCCAACCCCTCGAACCAGGCAGCGACGGATCCTGCGGCTTCGGGAACGCAGGCTCCTGCGAAGCCCGCTTCGGGCAAGAGCAAGTCGAGCCAAGGCAAGCAGGGATAGTCCATGGCGCGCAAACAGCATCGTCATCACCTTGCGCTCACGCTTACCCTCGGCATGTTGATGCCGGGGGGCGCAAGCGCTGAGGGGCAGGACACCCTGCCGCTCTACAAGATGCTGCGCTCGCTCGAATTCGTCCAGGATTCCGTTGTTGCCGGCGATAGTTCCGCCGGAGAGATGCAGCGCTTTCTGCTCGCCACCATAGACGAGCGCTTGCGCAATGCGGACAAATCCGTATTCGAGGACAACCGTAACGTCGATGCGGCACTAATCTACGCCATGAGCGGGGGCAATCCCGAAACGCTCGAATATCTGATGTCGCGTGACGTCAATGGCAATTTCGACAATCGCGTTGCGGATGTTCTGAGGAAGTACCTGAACGGCAAGGGTCTGCTCGTCGTCAACACGCTTGTCGATATCTCCAAGGAATATCGCGACAAGCCGATCGGCCCCTACCTCTCGTTGGTTGCCGGCAATGTCATGTCGGGCAAGAACGCCAAGGCCGCCTTGCCGCTTTACGACTGGGCGCGGCTGATGGCGCCCGGCACGATCGTCGAGGAATCGGCGCTACGCCGCTCGCTGGCTCTCTGCGCCGATGCGGGCATGGTGCCGCAAGGGCTCGATTATGCGCAGCGTTATACGCGGCGCTTCCTGCATTCGCCCTACGCCAGCCAGTTTGCGGATCTTTTTGTGCAGCTGGTGGTGGATCACGATTCCGATGTCAAGCAACAGGACATCATCGACATCCTGTCCTTCATGGATCCGCCGAGACAGCGGGAGATCTATCTGCGCATGGCACGCCGTGCCGCGATCGCCGGCAAGGCCGATCTTGCCGCGCTCGCAGCCAACCGCGCCCAGGCGATCTCCAATGACGGCGGCGATGCCTTCGGCGCGCTGGCGAACTTCTATGGCGGCGTGGCGGGCATATCCACGCCTGAATGGAAGTCGGCGATCAACGATGTGAACCAGATGCCGGCTGGCGAACTGAATGCGCGCGACCGGGCTCTGCGCGACGCCGCAAAGGCTGTGGCGGCAGAGATACTGCGCACGCCCGACGCTGCAAGCCTCGGGCAAGGCAATGTTCCTAACCTGCCCAACCAACAGAAGACTGAACACGATGCTGCTGTGACGAATCAATCGGGAGGCCAATCTCCCGGCACGGCGGGTGTTGAGCAGGGAGCCCCGCCAAACGCGGCTCCCGCCCCGAAAGGAGGGCGGCAGGAGGCCGACTCTTCGTTCAACGCATTCGTCACGACGAGCCGCTCGAAGCTGGATGCCATCGACGGCCTGTTGAAGCAGGAAAGTCATTGATATGAACGACATCGGTGTGTCTGGCGCCTCATCAGGGGCGGATATTCTTGCTGTTGCCAAAGGTACTCGCTCAACAAAGCAGGATGACGGCAAGGGTTTTATCGATGCTCTGACCAGTTCGCTCGGCAATGGACGCAAATCTGCCGGTTCGAATACCGGAACCGATGTGGCGACGGATGCGAACACGACAACCGGTGACAATGCGGATGACGACACTGGCGCGGTGAAGACGGCAGCGAGCAATCTCGCCGCGATAACCCTTACCGTCGATGACAGCGCCAATGCCGGAGTTGGAATGATCGATACGTCCGGAGCCAATCTCGCCAATCCCGCCGGCCTTGCCAAGGGCACGAAAGCTTCGCAGCCCGCCGGTGTCGCCTCGCTCTCGAAATCGCTGATCGAGTTGCAGAAGGCAGCCTCCGCGGCTGGCGAAGGCGAGGCTACCCCTATCGATGGCGATCAGCCGGCCGCAGCCGCCGATCCCACCACGCCGACGATTGACACCGGCAAGGTGCAGGTGCCCCCGACTGCGCTCGATCAGCTGGCCGAGATCGCGCAGCAACTGGCCGATGTCGCGACAACTGACGGTCAGACGGGGCCGGTCAAGGGCGACGGTAAGATGCCCGCCGTGAAGGATGGAAAGGATGTCCAGCCCACGGATGACGGTAAGTCTGCATCGACGCAAGGCAGCCAGCCGGCCAATACGATTTCCGATGCATTGTCGCTGCTGAACGTCGCGCAGCCCATCGTGGTGACGCAGGTCAGCACGACCCAGGCCAGCACGACGCTGGCGGGCAAGACAACAGACGATGCCAAGGTCCAGACATTGCCATCAGGCAAAGCTGCCCTCGCGGACGCCTCGGACACGGCCTTGACGCTGCCAGACGACGGCAAGGGAGCGGATGTTGCGCAAACATTCCGCCTGACGCGGGTGGATGGCCGTGGCAGCGCGCTCGACCTGTCGATCAGCAAGAGCGGCGATGACGTTGCCGATGTCAAAGTCGGTGCTGCTACAGGCGGCGATGCGATGGCGGTCACCGTGCTGGATTCGCGCCGCTATCTCGGGCTTGCCGCCAATTCCAACTCGGCACTCGTTGCTGGAGCCCTGGCGGGCGACCACGAATGGTCGGCGGCGATGCAGCCAGGCTCGGCGCTCTCCAACGCCGCGAACCTGACCAGCACCGGCAAGGTCGTCAATACGCTGAAGATCCAGCTGCGCCCCGACAATCTCGGCGACGTAACGGCAACCATGCGGCTCTCCGGAGACCAGCTGAGCGTCGATTTGAAGGTTCAGACGAGCGAAGCCTACAGGCAGCTTCACGCCGATCAAAGCCGCATGGTCGATGCATTGCGCGCACAAGGCTATCAGGTCGACAATATCACCGTCTCCATGGCGTCCAATGCCGACCAGCAGTCGGATAGCGGGCGCAATTCCGGATCGAACCAGCCACAGCAGCAGTCCCTTTTGAACCAGGGACAGGGGGGCGACGCACGCCCCAGAGGCCAGAACTATTCAGGGCAGCAGGCAAATGGAAACGATGGCAATCGCAGTTCGGGTGAGCGCGGTGTTGAGGACGGCGCTGCTGGTGGCGTGCAGCGTTCTCGCTCTGGGGCGGTTTACCTCTGAGGCGCATGCCTCGGGCAATCCGGCGCCGCCTGACAATGGTGCAGCCGGTCTTTGCGAACGCGAAATCCAGTCTGCCGCCGCGAAATACGGAATACCGGAAGGGATTCTTTATTCAGTGGGTCTGACGGAAACGGGTCGCAAGGGATCGCTCTATCCCTACGCTCTCAATGTCGAGGGGCGGCCGATCTTTCCACCATCGGAGGACGCCGCCCTGCAGATATTCGCCGCAGCACGGCAGAACGGGGCAAAGCTTATCGATGTCGGCTGCATGCAGATCAATCAGTATTTCCATGGCGAAAACTTCACATCCGTCAACGCCATGTTCGACCCGCGTAGCAATGTCGAGTACGCCGCAAAGTTTCTCCGCAATCTGCATGACAGGCATGAGACCTGGACCATGGCGGTAGCAAGATACCATGCCGGCCCGAACAATGACCCCGCCCAGAAGGTCTATGTCTGCCGCGTGATCGCCAATCTGGTCGCCACAGGCTACGGAAAATGGACGCCCAATGCGGCGACGTTCTGCCGGGAGTAAGCAATTACAGGTTGCATATGCTCTCCGGTTAGCCGGCGCTAACCCAATCGAAGCGGTTGACTGCCGTCGATTTACCTAAAATGCGCGTGTTAATAATACGTCCACTAACAACTTTTTTATCGGTGTAAAACGCCGACCACCTACTATATCTAGTGCAAATCGCCCCTACAAAGTTAATCAATTATTAATTTCTGCCACTCATTTCCGACAGTTGTTCGTGATTCGCCCGATTCGTACCCATAGATCATCGAAACACCACACTGATTCGGAGGCGGACGAATGATCGTAGTGGTTGATGAGCGAGAGCTCGTTAAGGACGGATATACATCACTGTTTGGACGCGAGGGCATCCCTTCGACGGGATTTGATCCGCGTGAATTCGGCGAATGGGTGACGACGGCAGCAGAGGGCGATATTGCTGCGGTGGAAGCCTTTCTGATCGGACAGGGTCAGCAGGTGCATGAGCTTCCAAGGGCGATTCGCGACCGGACGGCAGCACCTGTTATCGCGGTGAGCGACCAGCCCTCGCTGGAAGCCACGCTTGCACTTTTCGATTGTGGCGTCGACGATGTCGTGCGCAAGCCGGTGCATCCTCGCGAAATTCTTGCCAGGGCCGCGGCGATCCGCCGCCGCTTGAAGGCGATCAGCAACTATACCGATATTGGCCCCATTCGCGTCTTCGCAGATGGCCGCGATCCGGAAATCAACGGTTCCGTATTCGCCTTGCCGCGCCGCGAGCGCCGCATCCTCGAATATTTGATCGCCAACCGCGGTCGCCGTGTGACGAAGACCCAGATCTTCAACGCCATCTACGGCATCTTCGACGAGGAAGTCGAAGAGAACGTCGTCGAAAGCCATATTTCGAAGCTGCGCAAGAAGCTGCGCAAGAAGCTCGGCTTCGACCCCGTCGATTCGAAGCGCTTCCTCGGCTACTGCATCGACTGGAGCTGATGCTCGGGTCGCACATTCCGGTACTAAACTCATTAACAGGCCCGAGAATCAGCTGATTCTCGGGCCTGTTCCTTTTCGGTTGCCTGATCGGCATAGCGCCGGAAGGTACGTTGTTCCTTACCATTTCGGTGCACAGCAGTCCGTAGCATGATCGCCCGATGGCGCTCTTGACGAAGCTTTTCGCGATGATCGGTTTTTCGTCCTCTCAGACAGCTTCACGCAAGGCCCGCCACCTACTCTCAGTCGTATGAAGGATAACGAGGATTCCAGATGAGGAATTTCGGCAGCATGAAGACTGCACTTGCGGAAGCGGATGCGCCGGCGCTTCGCCTCGGCGCCGCTTTTGGCGGCTGTGTCGATGTGACGCCGGTTCGCCGTGCTATCTCTGCAGGCGACGGTGCTCTCGTCTTGCGCCATGTTTGCGGGAGGGGGGCGCCGGTTCGTTCCGGTGATCGTCCATCTGCCAATGAAAATCTGGTCTATTTCGCCGGCCTTGCTCCGACAGGCTATTCCGACACTTCCTGCGCGCCTTCGGCCAATCTGCCGCGCTAAAACGAATAGGGTATCGAGTCAGTCATGTCGCTCACAACAGCTCTCAATAACGCGCAGGCAATATTCAACAATACCGGCACGCAGAGCAGCGTCGTATCGAACAATATCGCCAATGCCAACAACACGAATTATTCGCGTCGTCAGGCGGTGGTGACGACCAATATGGCTGGTGCTCAGGTGGTGCAGATTGCCCGCAGCAGCGAACCGGCATTACAGAAGGCCTATCTCAGCTCGGCCTCGTCGGATTCGGCACAGCAGCTGCTGCTGAATGCATACAGCAACCTTCAGTCGGCCACGCTTGGCGGCAACGATAACGAGATCGCGCCGTCGACTTATCTGTCGGCATTTCAGGATGCGATGCAGAACTATGCGGGATCGCCATCCAACGCGACGGCGGCGCAATCTGCGATCAATGCGGCCCAGAGCCTGGCGACATCGCTCAACAATGCCACGGCGGCAGTGCAGAGCGCCCGTACCGACGCCGACAAGCAGATCAGCTCCGACGTCGATACGCTGAACAGCCTGCTGAAGCAGTTCCAGACCGCCAACGACGCGGTGAAATCGGCAACGACCACGGCTGGCCCGACATCGAGCGCCCTTGCCGACGCGATGGACCAGCGCGATTCGATCCTGAACCAGATTTCGAAGATCGTCGGCGTGACAACCGTGACGCGCGGCAACAACGACATGGCGCTTTACACCACGAGCGGAACGACCCTGTTCGAGACCATTCCGCGCTCGGTGACGTTCCAGCCGACGAGTACCTACACGGCAGACACGACAGGTAACAGCGTTTACATCGATGGCGTTGCGCTGACTCCAGGCCAGGGCGCGAATACGACGGCACAAGGCACGCTTCAGGCGGCACTTCAGATTCGCGATGATGTTGCGCCGACCTATCAGAAGCAGCTTGATGAAATGGCTCGAGGGCTGGTTACGGTCTTTGCGGAAACGAACAGCGATTCTTCAAAACCGACTCTGCCTGGCCTGTTCACCTGGAGCGGTGGCACCGTTCCGGCCAGCGGTACGGCAGTCACGGGCTTGGCGGGCTCGATAACCGTTAATTCGAAATTAATCACGTCTCAAGGTGGTGACCCGACGTTGCTACGTGATGGTGGTATTAATGACGATAGTACTACTGGTGAAACCGGTTATACCAAGAATACCAGCGGCGACAGTGGATATTCCACCCAGCTTGATGGCTTTATCACTGCCATGAATACGAAGATGGCGTTCGATCCTGCCGCTGGCTCCGACACCAATGCCACGCTCATGGATTATTCGGCGAGCTCCATCGGTTGGCTCGAGGGCCAGCGCAGCACGGCAACGACGGCGGGGGAAAATACCTCTGCTGCTCTCTCGCGCTCCTCGAGCGCCTATTCGAATGCGACGGGCGTCAATCTCGATGAAGAACTGACGCTGATGATGGATATCGAACAGTCCTACAAGGCTGGAACGAAGATATTGAACGCAGTCAATGAAATGCTTCAATCTGTACTGGATATTGCGAGCTAAGCCATGAAACTTTCTTTCATTTCGAGCACGGCCATTCAGAACGCCATGCGTCAGACGATTCGTCAGGCGCAGAATGAGATGACGAGTGCTTCGACGGAGGCGACCACGGGCGTCTATGCCGACATCGGCGTGGCGCTTGGCAGCAGCACGTCGCTCAATGTGAATCTGACGCGGGAAGTATCGCGCATCGATTCCATTCTCAGCAGCAATTCCATTGCGAACCAGCGTATGACGACGTCGCAAACCGCCTTGACCGGCATGGGTACGCAGGCGCAGAACCTGATGGACCAGCTTGTGGCGCTGAGCGGCAACACCGATGGCAGCAGCGTCGCCCTGGCGCAGCAGACGGCGAGCTCGACCCTGTCGAGCGTCATTGCATCGGCCAATACGATGGTGAATGGCGAGTATCTCTTTGCCGGAACCAATACCGACGTCCAGCCGATGACGGATAATTCCTCGGCAACGAACGCGGATATTCAGGCGCAGCTTGCGACTTACATGGCAAATCAGTCACCACCGGTAACTGCAGATACCATATCAGCCGACCAGATAACGGATTTCATCACCAATACTGTCGCGCCGATGTTCACATCAGACAGCAGCTGGTCGAGCTGGTCGAGTGCGTCCGATCAGAATATGACGAGCCGCATCAATAATTCGGAAGTCATCGAAACTTCGACGAACTCGAATTCGTCCGGCATGCGGTATCTGGCACTGGCGACCAGCGTGACCAATGCGCTGATGGGTACACCGCCTGGCCTCAATCAGAGTGCGGTGAATGCCGTCACACAGCAGGCCATCAGCTATACGCGCCAGTCGATCGACGGGTTGAACAGCCAGGCAAGTCAGCTCGGTCTCTCGCAGTCGCGACTGTCGGACGCGAATACGACGCTGAATGCCCAGAAGACTATTCTCAACACCAGTATCGGTGACTTAACCGGAGTCGATCCTTATGAGGCATCGACCAAGGTCAACAGTCTCGAGACCCAGCTCGAAACGGCTTACACGATTGTTTCAAAGATCCAGCAGTTAAGCCTTGTAAATTACCTTTGATGATCAAAGGGAAGTAATGACCAGGAAGGATGCATGAATGTATCAGTTCTCATATGCGGAAGTCATGCAGGATGCAGTGGCCGACGCCAAGGAACGAGAACGACAAGTTCTGGACCGGTCGATAGCTCTTCTCTCTGCGGCCCGTGATGCGGGGAAATACGGCCGTGAAGCGATCGAGGCTCTCTTCTATACGCGACGCCTATGGGTAAGCTTTGTCGAGGACCTCAAAAGCCCGGAGAACCAGCTCAACGTCGAGCTGCGCGCCAATCTGATTTCGATCGCCATCTGGATATTGAAGGAATGCGAACGGATCAGGCGGCGCCAGTCGGAAAACTATCAAGGCATCATTGATGTCACCACCATCATCAGGGATGGACTTAAATGAAAAGTACGCTTCGCATATCGCTTAAAGCCGGGGAAAAGATCTTTATCAACGGGGCCGTCCTGCGCGTCGATCGCAAGGTTGCTCTGGAATTCCTGAATGATGTGACATTCCTGCTCGAGAACCACGTGCTCCAGCCGGAGGACGCGACGACGCCGTTGCGTCAGCTCTATTTCATCGCGCAGATGATTCTCATCAATCCGGAAGGCAAGGAACAGTCGACGGCGATGTTCCGCAAGTCGATCGTCATGCTGCTGTCGTGCTTCCACAATGAGGAAGTGCTGGCCGAGCTGAAGCGCATCGACGGCCTCGTTGCCACCGGCCGCGCCTTCGATGCGCTGAAGGCGATCCGTGGTCTCTACCCGGTCGAAGACAATATTCTGAACAATCAGGAAATGCCGGCGGCGACGATCGAGCACATCCGTCGGGAGATTGCTCCATGGCAACGGTAGACGCCGTTAACAGCAGCACGAGCAGCAGCTCCTCGAAGACTGCTGCTGCCGCATCGGCGAGCGCCAACCTAAATTATAACGACTTCCTGCAGCTTCTCATCGCGCAGATGCAGAACCAGGATCCGACCGACCCGATGGACGCCAGCCAGCAGATTTCTCAGCTGGCGAGCTTCTCTCAGGTCGAACAACAAATCCAAACGAACTCGCATCTGGAAACGGTGTTGCAGAACCAATGGATCTCGCAGGCGTCGGACTATATCGGCAAGCAGATCATGAGCGCCGATGGTAAGACGACGGGCACGATCAAGGAAGTGACTGTCTACACGGACGGCATCATCGCCCAGACCGATGCCGGCGACAAGATCCTGATCCAGGCCGGCGTGACGATCGCTCCGGCAGGCACGACCATTGATCCGCCGGCCACGTCGAGCGATAGTAGCACCAGCAGCGATTCGTCGAGCACGGATTCGACCAGCAGCTCATGAGGAGCCGCTGAACCGGGAGTGGACATGCCATGAATGAAGCCGATGCCTTAGATATTTTCCAGGCTGCGATCTGGACGGTACTTGTGGCTTCCGGTCCGGCTGTCGTCGCCGCCATGGTCGTCGGTCTGGTGATCGCCCTGATCCAGGCGCTCACCCAGGTGCAGGAAGCGACCTTGACCTTCGTGCCGAAGATCGTCGCCGTCATGGTCACGATCGGCATCTCGGCACCGTTCGTCGGCGCGCAGATTTCGATCTTCACCAATCTCGTCTTCTCCCGCATCCAATCGGGTTTCTAAGACAAATCCGAAGGCCATTTCGGCCTCTGGATCGCGCGCATCGATGGCAACGGCCATGCTCGCGCAAGCTTCGACCTTTAGAGGTCGGTTCCCATAGGGCAGACGGCTCAGCCGTTTGCCACCTCTCATGAAGAGACGGAACCGGTCGATGGCACAACCACCCGCAATAGCACTTCCCAAAGCCAATCCCAGCATACGCGATATCGGGTTTGCCCTCGGTATCATGGTCATCCTGTGCGTGCTGTTCCTGCCGATCCCGCCGTTTCTGATCGACCTTGGACTGGCTTTCTCGATCGCGTTCTCCGTGCTGATCCTCATGGTGGCGCTCTGGATCAAGAAGCCGCTGGAATTCTCGTCTTTCCCGACGATCCTGCTGATCGCGACGATGACGCGTCTGGCGCTGAACATCGCCACGACCCGCGTCATCCTTTCGCACGGCTATGAAGGGCACGATGCCGCCGGCGGCGTCATCGCCGGCTTTTCCAGCCTGGTCATGTCCGGCGATTTCGTCATCGGTCTGATCGTCTTCCTGATCCTCATCACCATCAACTTCATCGTTATCACCAAGGGTGCGACGCGTATCGCCGAAGTGGGCGCCCGCTTCACTCTCGATGCCATCCCCGGCAAGCAGATGGCGATCGACGCCGATCTTTCCGCCGGCCTCATCGACGAGAAGGAAGCGCAGCGCCGCCGCCGCGAACTGGAAGAGGAAAGCTCCTTCTTCGGCGCGATGGACGGTGCCTCCAAATTCGTACGCGGTGACGCGGTTGCCGGCCTTCTGATTACCTGCATCAACGTCTTCGGCGGCATCATTATCGGCTATTTCCGTCATGGCATGCCGATCGGCCAGGCTGCCGACGTTTTCGTGAAGCTCTCCGTCGGCGACGGTCTGGTTTCGCAGATGCCGGCGCTCATCGTCTCTCTGGCTGCCGGCCTTCTCGTTTCGCGCGGCGGCACCTCCGGCTCTACCGACCAGGCCGTCGTCAATCAGCTGAGCGGCTATCCGCGCGCGCTCGCCGTCTCGGCGGTTCTCATGGGCATCCTGGCCATCATGCCTGGCATGCCCTTCCTTCCCTTCGTTTTCCTTGGCGGCCTGATGGCCGCCGGCGCCTGGTTCATTCCGCGCCAGATCGAAGCCGAGAACAAGCTTCGCCGCGATGCTGAAGAGCAGAAGGTGATGCAGACGAAGGAAATGGAAAAGGATTCGGTCAAGTCGGTTCTGAAGACTGCCGAAATCGAACTGGCGCTCGGCAAGATCGTCTCCACCCGCCTGCTCGGCGCTCACCAGGAGCTCGCCTTCCGCGTCGGCAAGATGCGTAAGAAGTTCGCGACGCAATACGGCTTCGTCGTGCCGGAGATCAAAGTGATCGACGACATGGCGATTGCCGACAAGTCGTATCAGATTCGCATCCACGGCACGACGATCGCCTCCAACATGCTGCGCGTCGGCGAAGTGCTTGTCGTCACAGGTTCCGGCCGCAAGCCGACCGTTCCGGGTGATGAGATTCGCGAACCCGCTTTCGGCATGCCCGCCGTCTCCGTTCTCGAAGCCTTTACCGAGGATCTGAAGCGCGAGGGTTTCCAGCCGATCGATAACGTCTCCGTCGTGCTCACCCATATGAGCGAAGTCATCCGCAACAACCTGCCGGCATTGCTGTCCTACAAGGACGTCAAGATCCTGATCGAACGTCTCGATCCGGAATACAAGAAGCTCGCCGACGAAATCTGCTCGTCGCACATGTCCTATTCCGGCCTGCAGGCCGTGCTGAAGCTGTTGCTTGCCGAACGCGTCTCGATCCGCAACCTGCATCTCATTCTCGAAGCGGTCGCTGAACTCGCGCCGCATGTGCGCAAGACCGAGCAGATCGTCGAGCACGTGCGCGTACGCATGGCGCAGCAACTCTGCGGCGATCTGGCCGATAACGGCGTGCTGCGCGTCCTCAGACTCGGCAGCAAATGGGATTTGATTTTCCACCAGGCGCTGAAGCGCGACCAGAAGGGCGAAATCGTCGAATTCGATATCGACCCACGCAGCCTGGAAGAGTTCAGCGAGCAGGCCGGCAAAGTTATCCGTGAATACATGGACCGGGGCATGCCCTTCGTTCTTGTCACGTCGCCGGAAACGCGCTCCTATGTACGCATGATCATCGAACGCCTGTTCGCGACGCTTCCGGTCCTGTCGCATGTGGAATTGGCCAAGGGGATCGAGATCAAGATTCTAGGTTCAATTTCATGATTTCAGACCCGCAGGGGACCATTCTGGCGCTGTTCGTCGCCTTCTGCCGCATCGGCGGCTGCATGATGGTCCTCCCGGGATTTTCCTCCGGTCGCGTTCCCCCGCAGATCAGGCTGCTTCTTTCCGCAGCACTGACGATGGCGATCCTGCCGTTGCTCTGGAACACGATCTATCCGCAGGTGTCGAAGGGCGATGCGAACTATATCGGCCTCATCTTTACCGAAACCGTCATCGGATTGATGTATGGGATGATGGCCAGGATCTATACGCTGGGCCTGCAATTCACCGGCACGGTCATATCGATGATGATCGGATTCAACGCGCCCGGCGGCGCCGACATCATCGAGGAATCGAACGAAACATCGCTCACCAGCCTCGTCAGCTTTTGCGGGCTGATGATTCTCTTCATTATGGATTTTCACCATTATGTTTTGCAGGCGCTGGTCGATTCCTATTCGGTCATCCCCTTCGGTGGCCACATTGAGCCGCGCGCCGCGCTGATCTCGATTACGGATACGCTGGAGACGACCTTCTTCATCATGCTGCGGCTGGCAAGCCCCTTCGTGCTCTATGGCCTGATGTTCCAGATTTCGATCGGTTTCATCAACAAGCTGGCACCGCAGATTCCGATCTATTTCATTTCCACGCCGTATCTGCTGATGGGAGGGCTGTTCATGCTCTATCTCAGCATCGCGGCCCTGGTCAGTCAGTTTTCCAGTGCGTTCCTCACCGTCTTTAACGGGCATTAGCCCGTAGGCGGACAGATGAAGAAGCCCGATTCGGGCAGGGCCGGCAAAAGCAGCCGGCGGGTAGGTAGACGATGGCGGAGAAAAACCGCTCCGAAAAACTGAAGCGCCTGGTCGCGGTGCAGCGACATCTGGAACGGATGGCGGAAAACGAGCTTGCCGATACGACCCGGCAGCGCGCCGAAGTGACGGAAGCGATGGAGCGGGTCATGGTTGCCATCGGTTCGGTCGATCCGGTGCACATGGCGTTCTCGATCCATTACGCCGAACGTTACGGCCGCCTGATGATCCGAGATCAGCAGCTGGAAAGCATCCAGACGCTCATTCAGATGAAGGTCCAGCAGGAGCGCACCAAGGCCGACAGGCTGGAAGAGCACATGAAGGATGCGCGCGAGCTCGAATTGCGAGAATCGGACGACAATGCCGTCTACGATATCATCGATCAGCGTTTCGCCGGCGCAACGCCAGCCTCCAGCAAGGTTCAAAAATAATAATCATCGCGATCATGGAGCAGGATTCGCAGCGTTGGGTTGCCGACCTGCTCTAACAGTTTGATTCGACATGTCCTGAGATAGGCGCTGAGCTGCGCATTTTCCGGATATGCGAGAGCAGAAGGAGACGTGACGTGGCTATTTCGCCTCCGAGTGATTTGGTCCTCGATGTCGTCAAGGCGGCAAATCCCGCCGATGTCGAGGCCGCGCAGGCCAAGCTTGCTGCCAATCGGGCCGCTTTCGCCGCCACCAGCCTGGCCGAAAACGGCAATGGTTTCGGCGCGACGGTGGATGCGATGAACAGCGCCGCCACCCAGGCGGGCCTCGCCAACGCCAATACGCATGTGGCTGGGACCAAGGTCCCGCAGGCCTATCGCAAGTTCGAGTCCATGGTGCTGCAGAACTTCGTGAAGAACATGCTGCCGAGCAGCGAGACGCTCTACGGCAAGGGTTCCGCCGGCGAAATCTGGAAGGGCATGATGGCCGAGCAGTTGGGCGACACGATCTCCAAGAACGGCGGCGTGGGCATCGCCGAGAAGATGTACAAGGAGCAGGTCGACAAGATGCGCAATACCGGCGCCATCCACTCCGCGACCGATGAGAATGACAAGAAGATGGCGCTTAGTGCGATTACCGATTTTCAGCGCAAGACGCTGGCCGCCGCCGATGCCGATAACGACGGCAACAACAGCATCACCAACCAGAATTCGTTGACGTCCCAGAAAGCATGAGCGAGGAAACAAACATGGAAATGATGTCGCAGGACTATCGGATCAAGTCTGTCCTTGGCCGCCTGGAGATGATCATCGACAATGAGAACAACCGGATCGGCACCGACCCGGAATTCGATCTCAAGGTATCGAACGCTCACAAGAGCCGCTGCCTTTACGAATTGTCGATGCTGTTTCGCGATACCGATCCGGCCGATCTTGCCGCCGCCCATATCGAGCAGCTGCATGATCTGAAGAAGAAGCTGGTTCTGAACGCCCGCCGCGTCGAGGCTCATCTCGAGGCCGTGCGCGCCGTCGCCGAGATTTTGAAGAATGCCGTGCAGAATGCCGATGCGGACGGCACCTATTCGCAGGAGCAATTCCGCGTCCGTGAGGCCGGATGATCAAGCTCGTTATCACCGGCCTGTGGGTCTGCGCCGTAACATTGGCCTCGGTCTATTTTTCGGTGCAGGTGGCGACGGCGCCCGCGATCAGTCCTGATGACGCCAAGAAGGCGCAGCAGGAGCTCGTCAAGGGCGAGTCGATCAACGTCCCCGTTATCGCCAACGGCCAGGTGACCGGCTATTTCCTGACGCGCATTTCCTTCATGATGGAGAAGGGCAAGGCGAATGCGTTTCAGATACCTCTACCGGAGCTGACGACCGATGAGCTCTTTTCGCTGCTGATCGGCAACAAGACGATCGATATTTCGCACGCACAGAATTTCGACGTTGCCGCCTTCCGCACCGATCTGAAGAAGCGGATGAACGAGCGGCTCGGCGGTGATTATGTCGCCGACGTGCTGATCGAACAGCTTGACTATCTCTCCAAGGAAGAAACCCATGGTGGGGAAAGCGTGGGCAAGAGAACGGTCAAGCCTGTCAAGATCGTGCAGGATGCGGCCAAGGACAAGGTGCCGGTCGAGTAATATTTCCCGGCCGCGAGATGTCGATTCACGCAAGAATGTAAGCAATATCTTACATTCTGCAGATATGCTTAACAGATCCCTGCTGACATCCGGCAAATCCAACCTTCCTTCCTAACGGAAAGTTGGATTTGTCTTGCTATAAACTCCTCCAAGCCATGTCTCCCAGTCGCCGCACCGATGAACGGTGAGGGGCATGGGCTTTATGCGTACCGGCATCATGCGCGTTAGCGATGCCGGGCAGGAGGGTGTTGGATTGAACCAGGTAGCCGATTTTGCCGTCGTCGCGTCGCGCCGCATGATCTTCGATCTGCCGGTATGCGATCTGGGCTGGGATGACGCGCTGACGTTTGTCAACGAGCTTGCGTCCCTGCCGGTCGGACAGACCTCGATCTCCTTCGTCAATGCCCATAACATGCTGGTCATGCTGCGCGATGACAGCTACCGCAATGTCCTTGAGCATAATCTGGTTCTTCCCGATGGCGTTGGCCTCGACATCGCATCGCGCGTCGCTCATGGCGAACCTTTCCCGGCCAATCTGAACGGCACGGATTTCGTGCCCGCGCTGCTGACATTCATGGAGCGGCCGAGGCGGATCGGTCTCTTGGGCGGCAAGCGCTCCGTCGTCGAGAAGGCAGCGGAGAAATTTCGCCAGCACGCCCCGTGGCACCAGTTCATCGTCGTATCGGACGGTTTCTTCGATCCGGCGCGGAGCAATGCAGTGACCGCGGAAATCAGCCGCCAGAAGATCGACGTGCTGATCGTCGGAATGGGCACGCCGCTGCAGGAAAAATGGGTTGCCGAACATGTCGGGCCGCAGCATGCACGCCTCGTCCTGACCGTCGGCGCTTTGTTCGATTTCATTTCCGAGACGGTGCCGCGGGCGCCAAGGCTCGTGCGTGCGATGCGCAGCGAGTGGCTGTTTCGTCTGGTGTTGGAGCCGAATAGGCTCTGGCGGCGTTACATGCTGGGCATACCGCTATTCTTCTATCAGGTTGTCAGGCATCAGTTCGGTCGCAAGGAGCGCGTCCTTCGCGCAGAGCCGCATCCTTTGCCGCAGCGGCGTATTGCCCCGCCGAATAAATTAGCAAGCTAGTATTTG
The DNA here is from genome assembly GCF_057784455.1 of Martinezella sp. CNPSo 3890. NCBI lineage: Bacteria > Pseudomonadati > Pseudomonadota > Alphaproteobacteria > Hyphomicrobiales > Rhizobiaceae > Martinezella > Martinezella sp. CNPSo 3890. The sequence goes on from NZ_JBXSOR010000001.1 coordinate 146,450, forward strand.
CGGGCTTGGCGTTAACTCTTTTTTTGGCATGAAATTTTAGAGTGGGTTAACCATTTGCATTGGTCTCGGACCATGTGCGCGAGATAACCCGCCATGTTTGAAAGCAAAGCCAGGACCGGATTCCACCCCGACGATGCGGAAACCCAAAAGGTTTCGCGGCGACCCGTCCGCCATATCTCCCCTTACGATGAAGATGATGGCTTGGGTAGCGCGGTGAACTTACGCGCTGCCAACTCCGACGACCCGCGCGATGCGGAACTGCGCGCCATCCTGCGCAGACGGTTGAATGGCGATCCCTATCCGGTGTCCGGTCGACGAAGATCGCCGGAGATCGGAACGGCGGCTGAGCAGACGGAAGATGTCTCGCACGCCTATCGCCCGGAACGCCGCGAAATATCCGAGCAGGCATCGGAGCCTACGCCCGATTTGCTGGAATTCGTGCCCGATCTGCTTGAAGGCATAGGGGAGCTTCCGCGGCAGGTCGCCCCCGCTCCGGTTGTCGTTGAACAAGTATCTCGGGTCGGACGCTGGTCCCTCAGCTTTGGCACTCTCTGTTTCATTGCCGCGGCCGCGCTGATGGGAGCGGCTATTCCCACCCTGCTTGCCCCGCCGCCGCTCTATGTGTCGCAGGCTGTTCTGCATGCGGAGGGCGAAGGTCGCGGGCGTCAGGCCCTGCTGGATGTCGCGGCGACGCGTCTCGTCGCTCCATCCGTATTGTCCGACATTGTCGCCAGGATGAAGCTTGACCGCGATCCGGAATTTACCGGCAGTCGCGCAGGCGCTCTCGGGGTTGCCGTCGAGCTGCTTTCCGGCAGCGGCAACGCATCCGACGCGCCGTCACGCGCGCAGGCAATGCTGCGCAAAGACATTGCCGTCGATATCGATAATCAGACGGGTCTGCTGCGCCTGAGCGTTACGTCGGGCGATCCCGCCAGATCGGCCGATATTGCCAACCGGCTTGTTATCGCTTCCCTTTATGATCCCGCCGTTGCAAAGGCGGCCGGTACGTCACTTGGGGCCGAAACGGCGGCTGATCGCAGCCGAAAGGAGCTCGATCGCGCCTCCGCCGCCCTTGCCGAATTCAAGGCGCGCTATGGCGAAGACAGGATTGCTGCGGCGGAAGCGATCCGGCAGCAGCGTCAGCAGCTGGATGTGCAGATAAAGGCAGCCGATCTGGCGGTACGCACCGCAAAGGCCCGTCTCGCGGCCGCCAAATCGGCCACGCTGGCATCGGTGCTGACCGGTGCATTGTCAGGCGATCTTTCGTCGCCGGTACTTGATGATCTGCGCAGCCGCTACAACGCCGCCAAATCACAGCTGACCCAGCTCTCGATGCAGCTCGGCCCGCGCCATCCTCGCCTGCTTGCACAGCAAGCCACCGTCGATGATCTTGCCGCCAATATGCGCAGCCAGCTGCAGCGTCTGGCCGTCAGCAGTGACGCGGACATGAAAGCGGCCCTTGAGAAACAGGCCTCTCTCTCTTCGCAAATGACTGCCGCCAGCCAGGCGGGGAGTGATGTCGATCTCGGCCGTCTCGCACAGCTCCAGAATGCCGTCGCGACAGCGCAGAGCCACTATGAGGCGGACCAGCAGAATGCCGCCATGACGGTGTCGGAAGCCAAGCCACCGCTGACGGTATTGTCCCAGGCGGTCGCTTCCGCCGCGCCGCTGGATGATCATCTGGCGAGCAATCAGGCTGCCGGCTTCCTCGCGGGGCTTGGCCTGGCACTTTGCGCCATATTCCTGCGCAAGTGGCTGGCCGGCACGGAACTGGCAGAAGACCAAGCGGACGAGGAGAGCATCATGCCGATGGCTCACGCTTTGCATCATGACGATGATATGGAGCTCCGATCATTGCCGGCGATCGCGCCGGAACCATCGGCTGCTCTTGTTTCCGATGGTGCAGATCGGCTCGATATGGCGGACGAGTGGGTCCGCATCCAGCAGGAACTTGCATCCCTCCGTGCCAAAGTCGAAACCTACGCGGTGCGCCGGCATCAGGATCGCGGCTGAGCGCCCCATCGTTTTACCTTGCAATTACCGCTTTCAGACACCATAGGGCGTTGGCAGGCAACTCCCTCGGGCGGATGGCCTGTAGATTGCCAGCGAATTCATGATCGGGAGACGAGCGTGACGACAGTGATCGACGGTAAGAAAGCAGCAGCTTCGGTGATCGAGGCCGTGAAGGCTGCGGCGGCGGGACTTGAGGCGGAAGCGAACGTGAAGACCGGGCTTGCGGTCGTCATCGTCGGCGACGATCCGGCCAGCCACGCCTATGTGAACTCCAAGAGCAAGATGGCCAAGGAGTGCGGCTTCAAGTCCATCCAGCACACGCTGCCGGCGGAGACGACGCAAGGTGAGCTGGCAAGGCTAGTGGCCTCGCTGAACGACGATGCCGCCATCCACGGCATTCTCGTACAGCTGCCGCTGCCGAAGCATCTGAATTCCGATGCGATCATTCAGTCGATCCGTCCTGAGAAGGATGTCGATGGCCTACATGTTGTCAATGCCGGCAAGCTTGCAACCGGCGATCTCGAAACCGGGCTGATCTCGTGCACGCCGGCCGGCGCCATGCTGCTGGTACGGCAGGTGCATGGCGAGGACCTGTCGGGTCTCAATGCCGTTGTCATCGGCCGCTCCAACCTGTTCGGCAAGCCGATGGCGCAATTGCTGCTGTCCGCCAATGCGACGGTGACCACGGCGCATTCGCGCACGAAGGATCTGGCTTCGGTCGCCAGAGGTGCCGATATTCTGGTGGCGGCTGTGGGACGTCCGGAGATGGTCAAGGCCGATTGGGTGAAGCCCGGTGCCACCGTTATCGATGTCGGCATCAACCGGATCGATGCACCCGAGCGCGGCGAAGGCAAGAGCCGGCTGGTGGGCGATGTCGCCTATAGTGAAGCATCCGAAGTCGCCGCAGCGATCACGCCGGTTCCAGGCGGTGTCGGACCGATGACGATCGCCATGCTGATGGCCAATACCGTCATCGCTGCCCATCGCGCCGCGGGTCAGAAGCCGCCGAAATTCTAAACAGATATCAGTCGGCCGGCGCAACGCCGGTCGATGCGCGCACGATCAATTCCGCCTTCCATAGTTCTTGGGCCGGGAACGTATCCGTATGCTTGATTTCCCCGATCAGCCGCTCGGCGATGCGCACACCGGCGGCTCGCAGGGACGAGCGGGTGGTCGTCAGCGGCACGGTGAAGTTTTCCGGCTTGAGCAAGGTCAGCACGTCGTCGTGGGCGATCATCGAGATGTCCTCGCCAAGCCTGAGCTTTGCCTGATTAATGGCGCGAACGGCGCCGAGCGCCAGCACCGTACTCGAGCAAAGCACGGCCGTCGGGCGCTTGTCTTTTTCCATCTGCAGAATGCGTTCCATGACGAGCAGGCCCTGTTCGTCCGTCATCGGCGTATGGCTGGTGCAGGCCTCCTCAAGCGCCAGGCCACGTTCGGCGAGGGCCGCATCCACGCCGTTCTTCCGGCGAATGGCGAAATCGAGGTAGATCGGGCCGTTCAGAAGAGCAAAGCGCCGATGGCCGAGCTGCAGCAGCAGCTTCGTGGCATCGTAGAAAGCGGCTTCGTTGTCGAGATCCAGGAAGGGATAGTCCGGCTCGGAGCCGATTGATCGTCCATGCACGAGGAAGGGCATGGAGAGCGACTTCAGCATTTCCAGGCGAGGGTCGTGGCCGCGCATATAGTTGACGAACAGCGCGTCGACATTGCCGCTGGCGGCCAGTCGTCGCAAGGCGCCGACCTCATCATTCGGATCCGCCGGCGTCAATACGAAATGGAAGTCGTGCCGCAAGGCTTCTTCGCCAAGGCCGGTCAGAAACTCCGAGAAGTGCACATCCGAGGAATTTCCGGGTGAGGTCGGCATGACGAGCCCGATTGAGCCGGCTTTGCCGGTCGCTAGTCTCTGGGCCGCCTTGTTCGGTCGGTAGCCGGTTTCTCGAACCGCTTTGAGAACGCGCTCGCGAGTCTCGCGATTGACCTCCGGATATCCGTTCAATGCCCGGCTGACTGTCGTCTGCGACAGCCCGAGCATGTGCGATAGCTGTTTCAGATTCACGGTATTTCGGCTCCTCCAACTGCCTGCCGCCACGATGCCGAGACAACTTCCCGAAAAGTCTCAGGCTTTCAAAGCGCTTTCAATTATGTAGCAGCAGAAGCGTGGGAGACAAGATAATTAGTGAAAAATCGACATGCATTCTATGCTGCAACGCGAGAATTGCTGTGTATACTGACTGAAATCTGAAAATCGCTTGACTTTATCCCGCTCTCAATGGATGACAGGAGTAGCCAAAGCGCTTTGAGGAATGGGGCGCGCAGCACAAAACTGTGCCGGGCTCATGGGTTTCGTTATTAGGGAGGACAACCGCATGAAGAAAATGTTTCTGATGACCGTCGCTGCCGCCGCTCTGGTGGCCGGTACGGCGATGGCTGCCGATCTGAAGTTCCAGCCGGGCCAGGACTCCAAGTTCAACTGGAAGAGCTATGACGACTTCAAGGCGGCGCATGCCGACCTGAAGGGCGAGACGCTGACCATCTTCGGCCCCTGGCGCGGCGAGGACGAGGCTCTCTTCACCAGCGTCCTGAACTACTTCACCGAAGCGACCGGCGTAAACGCCAAATATTCGTCCTCGGAAAACTACGAGCAGCAGATCGTCATCGACACGCAGGCCGGTTCGCCGCCGAACGTCGCCATCCTTCCGCAGCCGGGCCTGCTCGCCAACCTTGCCAGCAAGGGCTATCTAACGCCACTCGGTGATGATCTCGCTTCCTGGGTCAAGACCAATTACGGCGCCGGCGACAGCTGGGTCGGCTACGGCACCTACAAGGGCAAGGACGGCAAGGACGCCTTCTACGCCTTCCCCTACAAGGCCGACCTGAAATCGCTGGTCTGGTACGTTCCGGAAAACTTCGAGGAAGCCGGCTATAAGGTTCCGACGACCATGGAGGATCTGATCAAGCTTTCGGATCAGATCGTCAAGGATGGCGGTACCCCCTGGTGTATCGGCCTCGGTTCTGGCGGTGCGACCGGCTGGCCGGCAACCGACTGGGTGGAAGATCTGATGCTGCGTCTGAACACGCCGCAGGATTATGATCACTGGGTCGATAACTCGCTGAAGTTCAATGATCCGAAGGTCGTTGCGGCGATCGATGAATTCGGCAAGTTTGCAAAGAATCCGAAATATGTTGCCGGCGGTGTTGCGGCCGTTGCCTCGACCGACTTCCGTGACAGCCCGAAGGGCCTCTTCACGGTCCCACCGAAGTGCTACCTTCACAAGCAGGCATCCTTCATCCCGTCCTTCTTCCCGGAAGGCACCAAGCTCGGCCAGGATGCGGACTTCTTCTACTTCCCGCCCAGCGCCGCGCATCCTGAACTCGGTAAGCCGGTTCTCGGCGCCGGCACGCTGGCAGCCATCACCAAGGATTCGAAGGCCGCTCGCGCCTTTATCCAGTTCCTGCAGACGCCGATCGCCCAGGAAGTCTGGATGGCCCAGTCCGGCTTCCTGACGCCCTACAAGTCCGTCAACACGGCTGCCTACGCCAACGACACGCTGCGTAAGGAAGGCGAAATTCTGACCACGGCGACCACCTTCCGCTTCGACGGTTCCGACCTGATGCCGGGTAAGATCGGCGCAGGCTCGTTCTGGACGGGCATGGTGGATTTCGTCGGCGGCAAGTCCGCTCAGGATGTAGCCGACGGTATCCAGAAGTCCTGGGACGCCATCAAGTAAGACATCATAGCCCTGCCGTCGCCGGCATTTCGCCGGCGGCGCCATACTGCATATAACGACGCGCCCTTCAGCGCGGCCGATGCCCGACTGATGGACAAAAGCAGAGAATTCGGGGAGGGAAGGGATGTTTTCGCAGATCGTATCGGCGATTGGCGCCATGATATTCGGCGTTGCCATTTGCGCCGCTTATTTTTGGTTCTCCAACAAGTTTCTGGACGTGATTTTCCCGGCGCGGGAGGGTGACGACGTCCATCAGGCGGCTGTCAATCTTCGCCGCCGTGGCCTCATCCGCCCCTGGCTGTTTTTGGGGCCGGCACTGCTCCTGCTCGTCGTCTATCTCGTCTATCCCGTCGTCGCGACCTTCATCCTGTCCTTCTACGGGCCGGACGGCAGCAAATTCGTCGGCGGCGCCAATTATCTCTGGGCGCTCAACGACACCGAATTCCGCCAGTCGATCTTCAACAACATTCTTTGGCTTGCCGTCGTGCCGGCTGCCTGTACCTTCTTCGGTCTCGTCATCGCTGTCATGACCGACCGCATCTGGTGGGGCAATATCGCGAAGGCCGTCATCTTCATGCCGATGGCGATTTCCTTCGTCGGCGCCTCGGTCATCTGGAAATTCATCTATGAATATCGTGGCGGCACCGACGCGCAGATCGGCCTACTGAATGCCATCGTCCAGTTGTTCGGCGGCACGCCGGAGGTCTGGATCACCATTCCGTTCTGGAACAACTTCTTCCTGATGGTCATGCTGATCTGGATCCAGACCGGTTTTGCCATGGTCATCCTTTCGGCGGCCCTGCGCGGCATTCCGGAGGAGACGATCGAAGCGGCCGTCATCGATGGCGCCAATGGCTGGCAGATCTTCTGGAAGATCATGGTGCCACAGGTCTGGGGCACGATTGCCACGGTTTGGACCACGATCACCATCCTTGTCCTCAAGGTGTTCGACATCGTGCTCACCATGACCAACGGTCAATGGAACACGATGGTGCTCGCCAACCTGATGTTCAACTGGATGTTCCGCGGCGGCGGGGATAGCGGCCGAAGTGCCGTCATCGCACTGGTCATCATGATCGCGGTCACGCCGATCATGATCTGGAACATCCGCCGTGCAAACGCAGAAACGAAGGGGCGCTGACATGATTGGAAATCTCGGTCGCATCGGCCCCGCCCGCATCTTCGTTCACGCCGCGGTATTGCTCATCGTCCTTATCTGGCTGTTGCCGACGCTCGGCATCTTCGTCACGGCACTGCGCGACAAGGATCAGATCGTCGCTTCCGGCTGGTGGACGGCCTTTGCCGGCTCGTCGCGCACCACGGCAGCCCGCCTCGACGGTCCGGATAAGGCAAAGCCGGACGGCGCAAATTTCGTGATATCAGGCACGCTCGCCGTCGAAGGCGGCGGCAAGATCCAGTCCTTCGGCCTGCGCGTACAGGAGCCGGCAGCCTACAAGGCTGGCGCTCCCGCCACACTGGAAAATGGTGAGACGCTGACGATCAACTCTGACGGAAGCTATCGCTATCAGAAGAATGGCCCGTTCGAAGCTGATGCGCGGGCGAAGCGCGTCTATTTGACGGTCGCCACGCCGCCGCAATTCACGCTCGACAACTATCGCAACGTGCTGGGCGGCGAGGGTATCGGCCAGTCCTTCATCAACTCGCTGACGGTAACGATTCCCGCGACGGTCATTCCGATCCTGATCGCTGCCTTTGCGGCCTATGCGCTTGCCTGGATGGAGTTTCCAGGCCGCGCGATTCTGATTGCGCTCGTCGTCGGCCTGATCGTCGTGCCGCTGCAGATGTCGCTGATTCCGCTCCTGCGCATCTATAACGAGATCGGCCAGATGTTCGGCGTGCCGTCGAAGACCTATCCAGGCATCTGGCTGGCGCACACGGCCTTCGGTCTGCCGCTCGCCATCTATCTCCTGCGCAATTACATTGCCGGCCTGCCGAAGGAAATCATCGAATCCGCCCGCGTCGATGGCGCCAGCGATTTCGACATTTTTGTCAAGATTATCTTGCCGCTGTCATTCCCGGCACTGGCCTCCTTCGCGATCTTCCAGTTTCTCTGGGTGTGGAACGACCTTCTGATTGCGATGGTCTTCCTCGGCACCGACAAGGATCACCTCGTGCTCACGGCCGCCCTCAACGCGCTGCTCGGCTCGCGCGGCGGCAACTGGGAAATCCTGACGGCCTCGGCCTTCGTCACTATCCTTATCCCACTCCTCGTCTTCTTCGGTCTGCAGCGCTATCTCGTGCGCGGTCTGCTTGCCGGGTCGGTGAAGGGGGGCTGATTCAAAAACACGTACTTACTACAGGACCCATTCAGCATGAGCATTGCTCTTCAATCGGCTTCGGAAGTTGACAAGGACTGGTGGCGCGGCGCCGTGATCTATCAGATCTATCCGCGTTCCTATCAGGACTCCAACGGCGACGGCATCGGCGATCTCAAGGGCATCGCCGTCCGCCTGCCGCATGTCGCATCGCTTGGCGTCGATGCGATCTGGATTTCGCCGTTCTTCACGTCGCCGATGCGCGATTTCGGCTATGACGTCTCCAATTACGAGGACGTCGATCCGATCTTCGGTTCGCTCGCCGATTTCGATGCGATGGTGACGGAAGCTCATCGTCTCGGCATCAAGGTGATGATCGATCTGGTGCTGTCGCACAGCTCGGATCGCCATCCCTGGTTCGTCGAGAGCCGTTCGAGCAAGAATAACCCCAAGGCCGACTGGTACGTCTGGGCCGATGCCAAGCCGGACGGCACGCCGCCCAACAACTGGCTGTCGATCTTCGGCGGCTCGGCCTGGGCGTGGGATCCGACCCGCATGCAATATTACCTGCACAACTTCCTGACCTCGCAGCCGGATATGAACCTGCATAATCCAGAGGTGCAGGATCGCTTGCTTGATGTCGTACGTTTCTGGCTCGACCGTGGCGTCGATGGCTTCCGTCTCGACACCATCAATTTCTACTTCCACGACAAGGAATTGCGCGACAACCCGGCGCTGGAGCCTTCGCGCCGCAACGCCTCCACTGCACCGGCGGTCAATCCCTATAACTTCCAGGAGCATCTCTACGACAAGAACCGCCCCGAGAACCTGGAATTCCTGAAGCGCTTCCGTGCCGTCCTCGACGAATATCCGGCGATTGCCGCCGTCGGCGAAGTGGGCGACAGCCAGCGTGGCCTCGAAATCGTCGGCGAATACACCTCCGGCGGCGACAAGATGCATATGTGCTACGCCTTCGAATTTCTGGCGCCGGATGCCCTGTCGCCGGATCGCGTCGAAGAGGTGATGAACGACTTCGACACGGCTGCTCCAGAAGGCTGGGCGTGCTGGGCCTTCTCCAACCACGACGTCGTGCGCCATGTCAGCCGCTGGGGCAATCTGGTGGCGGACCGCGATGCTTTCGCCAAGCTCTATGCGGCGCTGCTGCTGACCCTGCGCGGCTCCGTCTGCCTCTATCAGGGTGAGGAACTGGCACTGACGGAAGCCGATCTCGCCTATCAGGACCTGCAGGACCCCTATGGCATCCAGTTCTGGCCGGAATTCAAGGGGCGAGATGGTTGCCGCACGCCGATGGTCTGGGACAGCCAGGTGGCGCAGGGAGGCTTTTCCACCGTCAAACCTTGGCTGCCGGTGCCGGTCGAGCATATTCTGCGCGCCGTCAGCGTCCAGCAGGGCGATGAAAATTCGGTGCTGGAGCAGTACCGTCGCTTCCTCGCCTTCCGGAAGCAGCATCCGGCCTTCGCCAAGGGCGAGATTGCCTTTTCGGAGCCGCAGGGCGACGTGCTGATCTACACCCGCACTTATGCCGGTGAGACCATTCTCTGCGTCTTCAACATGAGCCCTGTCGAAACGCTGGCAGCCCTGCCTGATGGCAATTGGCAGGCGTTGACGGGACACGGATTTACCAGCAACAACTACGGCAACAAGATCGATATTCCGGCCTGGGGCGCCTACTTCGCGCGTCTTGCCTGACCTTTGGGAGGAGGAAGCATAATGACGGGACTTGTTCTGAAGGATATCAAGAAATCCTACGGCAGCGTGCATGTGCTGCACGGCATCGATCTGGAGATCAACGAAGGCGAATTCATCGTCTTCGTCGGCCCCTCCGGCTGCGGCAAGTCCACCTTGCTCAGGATGATCGCCGGCCTGGAGAGCATCACGGCCGGGGATATGATGATCGCCGGGCAGAAGGTGAATGAGGTGCCGCCGTCGCGGCGCGGCATTGCCATGGTCTTCCAGTCCTACGCGCTCTACCCGCATATGACGGTCTACGACAACATGGCCTTCGGCATGCGCATCGCCGGCGAAAGCAAGCAGGAGATCGACCGTCGCGTGAGGGCGGCGGCAGCGAGCCTGCAACTCACGCAATATCTGGAGCGTCTGCCGAAGGCACTTTCGGGTGGTCAGCGCCAGCGCGTCGCCATCGGCCGCGCCATCTGCCGCAATCCGAAGGTCTTCCTGTTCGACGAGCCGCTGTCGAACCTCGACGCCGCGCTCCGTGTCGCGACCCGCATCGAGATCGCCAAGCTCAGCCAGTCGATGCCAGAGACGACGATGATTTACGTCACCCACGACCAGGTGGAGGCCATGACGCTGGCCGATCGCATCGTGGTGCTGTCAGCCGGCCGCGTCGAACAGGTCGGTGCACCGCTCGAGCTTTACGAGCGCCCGGCCAATCTGTTCGTCGCCAAGTTCATCGGCTCGCCCGCCATGAACATCATCCCGGCGACGGTAACCGAAACCGGCTCGACGACCACCGTGACGCTGACGGGCGGCAAGGCCGTGACGCTGGATGTTCCGACGACGGCCGACGAGAAGGGCAAGACGGCGAGCTTCGGTGTGCGTCCGGAAGACCTGCGCGTCGCAACCGGTGACGACTATCTCTTCGAAGGCGAGGTTTCCATCGTCGAGGCGCTTGGCGAAGTGACCCAGCTCTATCTCGAAGGTCTGGTCGATGGCGAGCCGATTATCGTCAAGATTCCCGGCATTGCCGATATTCATCGCGGGCAGAAGATGCGCTTTACGGCCGACCGGCAGAAGCTGCATCTGTTCGATGCCAGCGGCCATTCCTATCGCAAGTAGTGGCTTACGGGAGCGTCGCCGGCTCAAACAAAGGTGAATAACAAAATTCATCTAGGGCCGGCGCGTTCAAACCTTCTGTTAAAGACCGGCTGATAGTCTCCCTCCATAATATACTTCAGGGGTCTACTAAGATGGCCGCGTTCGGCAGAGCTAATTCGGGTCAGCATTTCCTCAACAAAGAAGAATCCTTCATGTATGACCGCGAGGTGCGGTTCCGCATGGAAGATACGATGAATGCGGCGCGCCTCGAATACACCGAAAAGGGTGTGATGAACCTTGCGTCCCGCCGCTGCGATATTATTCGTATCTCGCAGAGCAGTGCGGTTCTCGCGATCCTCACCCAGTATAATCTGCCGAAGCAATTCTATCTGGATATCCCCGACGCGCGCATTACCAAGATCGGCTGCGTGTTGATGAAGGTCTTCTCCAACAACACCGTCGAAGTTCGTTTCCTGCGTCTTCTCACCGAGAAGGAAATGAACAAGATCTTCGTCTACAGCACGCATCCGGCCCATAAGAACCGCGTGCTCGATATCCGCGCCTGATCGACGGCCACAAGAAACGGGCATAGCGATCCGTACGGCAGACGGTTCAGATTTCCGTCCGCCATTTTTCGAGCGCATCCTCAAGATATTTGATCAGCGGCAGTCTGCCATTTTCCCGCAACCATTTGTCGACCGACAGGCGCAGCGGACTGACTGCGATCATCGAAACCAGCCGCAGACCGTCTGGGTCCTTCGTCGGAAACAATTCGCACAGGGCTTGGTAGGCGATTTGCTCGAGCTCCAAAGAGTTGCCTCGTGCGCGGGCGCGCAAGATCTCGCTTTGACGTAAAAGCTTGGCAGTCTCCAGAAGCCGAGGCGCTTCCGCCTCGATACGGACCACAAGTCCCAGGGTGGCTTGATGGACGACCTCTAGGGGGCGCCCGGCTGAGGCACTCTCCATGATGCCAGTCCGCAGCGCATCCATATATCGGCGTTGATGCGCCAGAAGAATATCGTCCTTGCTCTTGAAGTAATAAAAGAAAGTCCGGCGGGAAATCCCGGCTGCTGCCGCAATCTCCTCGATTGTCGTTTCCTGATAACCTTTCTCAAGAAAGGATTTCATTCCGACGTCCGCTATGCGTTGAAAGGTCACGCGGCGCTTCTGTTGGCGCAGGCCTTCCGGCTTGGATGGTGCATCGTGCATTGGATCATTTTGGCATGAGTCGCAACGCCGCTCAAATCTGGCGCATGCCCCGTGGCTCCTTCTCTGTGGTCTCAATCTCTGGTGAAATAAATTCTCCGCTTCGCTCCCCGATTGCCGCAAATCGGCCGATATTAATATTACACTAAGTGCGATATTTAATGTTGATGCTGATGTTCATAACCCGGTGCAGGAGCACAAACATCCATGGCAGCCAATGCAATCTCAAATCACGATGGAAGTAAGACCTGTGGTCCATATGCCGCCGAAAGCCGTCGGAGGCGCGATATTTGCTCGATGGCTCTGCTGTTGAGCGTGCTAGGGGGCTGTGCCGCCGCGCCGCTGGATCGGGCGGGATCCCTGCGATCTTATGATGGCCTGGCCCGATCGGACGGGTTGGTCGCACACTCGCTTCTGAGGGTGAGCAAGGACGATGTTTTTGCGGCCAAAACCGTGAAGATCATTCCCACGGCTTTTTCCATGCGCGCCGAAAACGCCGCCTTTACACCCAAACAGCGCGATCTCGTCACCAATGCCGTCGACAGGGCGCTTTGTTCCGGATTGAGCGAACGCTTTGCCGTCGTCGGTCTGTCCGAGCCAGCGGATTTGACCGTCCGCGCCGTCGTGACACAGGTCAGGGCAACGAATGCCACCGCCGTCGGAGTTTCGAAAGTTGCGTCTGTGGGCAAGAGCGTATTGCTGCCGGGTGTACCGGTTCCGGTTCCGCGTATTCCGATCGGCATGGGCAGCCTCTCGCTCGAGGCGGAGGCTTTCAATCCCCAAGGCGTACAGAAGGCTGTCATGATCTGGGGACGTGGCGCGAACGCATTCTTTGATTCGGGCACCATCGCCAAGGAAGGGGATGCCTATAGCCTCGCCGCCAAATTCGGCGGCGATTTCAGCAAGATGCTGGTCAAGGGCAAGACGCCGTTCGGCGCGGCGCCCTCGTTCCCTTCCAAGGCGAAATTGGCGGCCCTCGTCGGCCGCGCGCCCAAGTATGAGGCCTGCAAGGCGTTCGGGAAGTCACCGGGCGTAACGGGCTTTGTGGGAGCACGCCTCGGCCTTCCGCCGGCATGGACGGACAAGGCTCCGCCGGAAGCAGGAAATATGGCATCGAAAGCTCCTTGATCAGCCTTCAATGCCGCCCTGCCGAAATCCAGCGGATAATCTCAGTGGCGGAACAGGACGCTTGCGCCCTGATCCGCCGGCCCCGCGGCGTGGCGGAACGGTACGAAGAGCTCGCGGCCCATGCCGAATTCATTCTCCGAGAGATCGGCGACCACGGGCTCCCGCTCCGCCATATCGGCGGCATCGACGAGGACTTCCAGCGTGCCGGCGATCGCATCGATGCGGATGATGTCGCCTTCCCGGATGCGGGCGATCGGGCCGCCGTCGACGGCCTCCGGCGTCACATGAATGGCGGCCGGGACCTTGCCCGATGCGCCAGACATGCGGCCGTCGGTCAACAGAGCCACGCGGAAACCGCGATCCTGCAGCACGCCGAGTGCCGGCGTCAGCTTGTGCAGCTCGGGCATGCCATTGGCCTTCGGTCCCTGGAAGCGGACGACGGCGACGAAATCGCGGTTCAGCTTGCCGTCCTTGAAGGCCTGCTGCATCTCGAGCTGGTCGTGGAAGATCACGGCCGGCGCTTCGATGATGTGGCGCTCCGGCTTGACGGCAGAAATCTTGATGACCGCCTTGCCGATATTGCCGCGCAGCATCTTCAGGCCGCCATTGCTCTGGAAGGGCGTGTCGATGCTTGCCAGCACTTTCGGGTCGTGGCTTTTGTCCGGGGCTGGCTCGCGCACCACATTGCCGTCAGCACCGAGCTTGACGTCGATGGAGTAGCTCTCGAGGCCGTGGCCGTAGACGGTGCGCACGTCGTCGTGCAGCAGCCCCTTCTTCAGAAGTTCCTTGATGAGGAAGCCCATACCGCCGGCAGCATGGAAATGGTTCACGTCGGCAAGCCCGTTCGGATAGACGCGGGCAAGCAGCGGGATGATGTCGGAAAGCTCGGAAATATCCTGCCAGGTGAGCACGATGCCGGCCGCGCGAGCCATGGCGACGATGTGCATTGTGTGGTTCGTCGAGCCGCCGGTCGCATGCAGGCCGACGACGCCGTTGACGATCGAGCGCTCGTCGATCATCTCGCCGGCCGGCGTGAATTCATTGCCCATGGCGGTGATGGCGAGTGCGCGCTTGGTCGCCTCGCGCGTCAGAGCCTCGCGCAGCGGCGTGCCGGGATTGATAAAGGAGGCGCCTGGCATGTGGAAGCCCATGATCTCCATCAGCATCTGATTGGAATTGGCCGTGCCGTAGAAGGTGCAGGTGCCGGGGCCGTGATAGGATTTCGATTCCGCTTCGAGGAGTTCGGCGCGGCCGACCTTGCCTTCGGCATAGAGCTGGCGCACGCGCGACTTCTCGTCGTTCGGCAACCCCGAGGTCATCGGGCCGGCCGGGATGAAGACGGCAGGCAGATGGCCGAAGGAGAGGGCGGCGATGACGAGGCCGGGGACGATCTTGTCGCAGACACCGAGGAAGACGGCCGCATCGAACATATTGTGCGACAGGCCGACGGCAGCCGACATGGCAATCAGGTCACGCGAGAAGAGCGAGAGCTCCATGCCGGGCTGGCCCTGCGTGACGCCGTCGCACATGGCCGGCACGCCGCCAGCCACCTGGGCGATACCGCCCGCTTGCGCCGCCGCCTCGCGAATGATCGCAGGATAAGTCTCAAAGGGCTGATGTGCCGAGAGCATATCGTTGTAGGAGGTGATGATCCCGAGATTGGGCACGCGGTCTCCGGCCAGCGCATCCTTCTCGGAGGGGGAACAGATGGCGAAGCCATGCGCAAGATTGGCGCAGCCAAGCACGGAGCGCTGCGCGCCCTTCGTTGCGGCATTGCGCAGGCGGTCCAGATAGCGTTCGCGCGTCGGCTTCGAGCGCTCGACGATGCGTGCGGTGATCTTGGAAATGCGGGCGTCAGCGGCCATGGTCGATCTGCCTCCGTCTGTTCTGCGCAATGCCCGAAGATCTATCTCGGTGGGGGCGTGGCGCGGGGGGTCCAAAAGTCAATGCTTTGTCGCTGCGCCCGCAAGGGCACATGGCGCAGCATAGGTTGCTGTGTCATTCAGGGTTCGATGACGAGGCCTGTCGGCCGTGTCAGGGAGCCCAATAAATCTCGACCGGGGAAGCCGCCCGTCGCAGCATGGAGCGGATCGGCATCTCGGTTTCCTCGCCCGCCGCTTCGGCTTTGGCGAGAACCTCTTTCTTTCCTTCTCCCTCGATATGGAGCACCAGCAATCGGGCATCCTGAAGGCTGGAGAAAGTGAATGTCAGCCGCGGCTCACCGGCACCTTCCGCTTCCATCGTGATGATGCCGCGCGGGGTGTTCGGATCGAGTGCGGTCTTGAGATTGCTGCCGCCGGGAAAGAAGGAGGCGGTGTGGCCGTCATTGCCCATGCCGAGAATGGCGACATCGAAGGGATGGCCGATAGCCTTGGTTTCTTCCGTGGCGATAACTGCAGCCTCTTCGACAGAGGCCGCAGCCTGATAGAGCGGAAGGAACTTGGCGGCTGCCGCCTTGTCCTTCAGCAGGTTTTCCTGAACGAGCAGGTGGTTCGAACGCGGATTGTCCGCCGGCACGAAGCGTTCGTCGACGAGGGTGATCGTCACCTTGCTCCATTCGATCGAGCGCGATGACAGCGCCTGGAAGAAGGCCTTCGGCGTCGAGCCGCCGGAGACCGCGATGCTTGCGGAGCCGCGCGTCGCGACGGCGACCGAGAGGGTCTCGGCCACCTTGTCCGCGAGCTTGCCGGCGAGTTCGGCACCATTGGCAAAAGCATGCATATTCGCTGTCATCGTTATCGTCCCAGATTAGATATCGTCGTGCCAGGTGCGGCCGTCACGCTCGATAAGCGCAATAGCCTGGCTCGGACCCCAGGTGCCTGCCGTGTAGCCCTGCACCTGCTGACTGGCTTCTTCCCAACCCTTGAGGATCGGGTCGACCCATTCCCATGCGGCTTCGACTTCGTCGCGGCGCATGAACAGCGTCTGGTTGGAGCGGATGACGTCCATCAGCAGGCGCTCGTAGGCATCCGGATTGCGGACGTTGAAGGCAGACGCGAAGCTCATGTCGAGCGAGACGTTGCGCAGGCGCATGCCGCCCGGGCCTGGGTCCTTGATCATCAGCGACTGCTTGACGCCTTCATCCGGCTGCAGGCGGATGATGAGCTGGTTGGCGACTATGCGGCCGGCAGCCTGATCGAAGATGGTGTGGGGAATGTGCTTGAAGGTGATGACGATCTCCGACATACGGCCGGCGAGACGCTTGCCGGTGCGGATGTAGAAGGGAACGCCAGCCCAGCGCCAGTTGCCGATCTCGGCCTTGATGGCGACGAAGGTTTCGGTGTTGGAAACGCCGCCTTCCAGCTCGTCGAGGTAGCCCTTGACCGGGCCGCCTGCCGAAGCGCCGGCGCGGTACTGACCGCGAACCGTTGCCTGCTCGACGTTGGAAGCGTCGATCGGCTTCAGCGCGCGCAGCACCTTCAGCTTCTCGTCGCGAACGGCTTCCGAATCCATTGAGGAGGGGATTTCCATCGCGGTCAGGCAAAGCAGCTGCAGGATGTGGTTCTGCACCATGTCGCGCAGGGCGCCGGCCGTGTCGTAGTAGCCGGCGCGGCCTTCGAGACCGACCGATTCAGCGACGGTGATCTGCACGTGATCGATGTGGTTAGCGTTCCACAGCGGCTCGTAGAGAGCGTTGGCAAAGCGCAGCGCCATCAGGTTCTGCACGGTTTCCTTGCCGAGATAGTGGTCGATGCGGAAGATCTGCTCTTCCTTGAAGACCTTGCCGATCGTGTCGTTCAGCTGCAGGGCGGATGCAAGGTCGCGGCCGATCGGCTTTTCGACGACGATACGGGTCTGCTTGGTGATCAGCTTGTGATCGTGGATCTTCTGCGAGATGTCGCCGAAGATGCCAGGCGCGACGGCGAGGTAGAAGGCGCGCACGCGCTCCTTGCCTTCGTCCAGTATCTTCTTGAGCTGATCCCAGCCGGCGTCGCTGCGCGCGTCAACGGGTACGTAGAACAGACGAGCGAGGAACTTCTTGACCTCGGCGTCGTCATATTCGCCCTTCTTCAGGTGCTCCTTGAGGGCGGCGTCGGCAAATTTGCGGTATTCCTCATTGGAAAGCGCGCTGCGTGAAGCGCCGATGATACGGGTTGGCTCGGAAAACTGACCTTCGACCTGACGATGGTAAAGAGCGGGCAGGAGCTTGCGTTCGGCAAGGTCGCCGCTGCCGCCGAAAACGACATAATCAAATGGTTCAACGGGAATGATTTGGCTGCTCATGAGCTATCTCTCAATCGGTCTTGGTTGAGGCCCCTTTTAATCTAATCGATTTAAAAAGGCCAGTGTGCATCGCAAAATTCAGACTCGGTTTTTAGAGCGGATTACCGGCGGAAGAAATCATCTTCCGGTTTTCAAAACCTGTCGCGCAACGCAAACCACGAGAGCGCCAGGAACAGCAGAGGCGCCCGCATGCGCGCGCCGCCGGGGAAGGGCGGAATGTTCAGTTCCCTGAAGAGGCGAAGTTCATCCGCATTCCCGAGAACCGTTTTCGCATAGAGTTTACCGCAATAATTTGACAGCATCACCCCATGGCCGGAATAGCCGCCGATCGAGGTGACACCAGGCATGACCTCACGCACGAAGGGCTGCCTCGGCATGGTGATGCCGACCGAACCGCCCCAGGCATAGTCGATCCTGATATCGCCGAGAGCTGGATAGATTTCGATGATTTGCCGGCGGATGTGCTGCGTTATGTCGCGCGGATTGTCTGATGTATAAGCCTCGCGCCCGCCGAACAGCAGGCGTCCATCCCTCGATTTGCGGAAATAGCGCACGACGAATCGCGAATCGGCCACGGCTTCATTACCGGGCAGCACGGCCGGAAAGCGGTCGAGCGGTTCGGTCGCACCGATGAAGGAGCGGATCGGCATGACGTGACTTGCCGTCACCGGCTCCAGATTGCCGATATAGCCGTTGCAGGCGATCAGCACCCGGTCAGCTGTGATCTCGCCGCCATCCGTCTCGATAATGGTCTTACCGTCCGCTTGACGAAAGCTCTTTGCCTTGGTCATTTCGAAGAGAGAAGCGCCGGCCTCAGCCGCGACGCGGGCAAGGCCTATGAGAAGCTTCAGCGGGTGGATATGACCCGTGCCCGTATCCCGGACGCCATAGAGATAGAACTTCGACCCCAGCCGCTCCTGGGTTTCGGCCTCATCCATGAACGTCATGTGCGGATAGCCATAGCGGGTCGCTGCGATCTCCGCACTATCCATATAGTCGCGCTTGTAGCTGCGCTTATGCGTGACATTCATCTGGCCGGGCAGGAAATCGATGTCGATGCCATGCTCGGACGCGAAATCGAGAAGATGCCGCTTGGCATCTTCGGCCAGATCGAAGAGGGCCTTCGATCGCTCATAGCCGATCTTCTCTTCGAGCTCTTCCGGCCACCAGCGCTGGCCGGTGCCGAGCTGTCCGCCGTTACGCCCGGACGCACCGTCGCCGAAGCGGTTGGCGTCGATCAGAGTGATGTCGACACCGCCTTTGGCGAGGTTGTAGGCGGCCTGAAGGCCGGTATAGCCACCGCCGATGATCGCGACATCTGCGCGGCGCGAGCCGTCGAGCTTCGGATAGATCGGACGCGGGCCGACGGTCGCCTGGTAGAAGGAAAGGCCTGGAGCAATCGGGCTCTGCCAAGTTTCCTGCAATGTCATGGGCGATCTCCCTCACACGTTGAGCAGAAGGAATTCCCGCTCCCACGGGCTGATCACCTGCATGAAGGTCTCGAACTCGCCGCGTTTCACGCCGGCATAGATACCGATGAAATCCTGGCCGAAGACCTCTTCGAAGGCCGGCTCGTCTTCCATCAGTGCGATGGCTTCGAGGAGACCGCGCGGCAGGTCGATGGAGCCTTCGTTGGCAGAATCCTCGGTTGGCGCCGTCGGCTCCACCTTTTTCATGATGCCGAGCAGGCCGGAGGCGAGCGAGGCTGCGAGCGCCAGATAGGGATTGGCATCCGAGCTCGGCAGCCGGTTTTCCACACGTCTCGCCTGCGGATCGGAGATTGGCACGCGGAAAGCTGTGGTACGGTTGTCGTAGCCCCAGGCATTGTTGACAGGGCAGGACATGTTCGGCGCCAGCCGGCGATAGGAGTTCACATAGGGCGCCAGCATGGCGAGCGCATTCGGCACGAAGCGCTGCATGCCGCCGATGAAATGGAAGAATTCGGGCGAGGGACTGCCATCCGGATTGGTGAAAACGTTCTTGCCCGTCTCGATGTTCACGACAGACTGATGGATGTGCATCGCCGAGCCCGGCTGGCTCTGCATCGGTTTGGCCATGAAGGTCGCGTAGATGCCGTGCTTCAGCGCCGCCTCGCGGATCGTGCGCTTGAACATGAACACCTGGTCGGCAAGCTCGATCGGATCGCCATGGCGCAGGTTGATTTCCAGCTGCGCCGGCCCTTCTTCATGGATCAGCGTATCGATCTCAAGGCCCTGCTTCTCGGAGAAGTGATAGATGTCGTCGATCAGCTCGTCGAACTCGTTGATGCCGGCGATCGAATAGCCTTGGCCGCCGAGGATCGAGCGGCCGGAACGACCCTTCGGCGGGTGCAGCGGATAATCCGGATCGTCATTCTTGGCGACGAGATAGAATTCGATTTCCGGCGCCACCACCGGCTTCCAGCCGCGATTACGATAGAGCCCCATGATGCGCTTCAGCACGTTGCGCGGCGTATAGGAGACTTCCTGTCCCTCGGAATTGACGATATCGCAGATGACCTGCGCGGTCGGATCCGTTTCCCAGGGCACGACCGACAGCGTCGACAGGTCGGGGACCAGCTTCAGGTCGTTGTCGCGCGGCTCGTAGCGGAAGCTTTCGGTCTCTTCCGGATATTCGCCGGAGATCGTGTGTCGATAGATCGCCGAGGGCAGTGCCAGCGATGTGTTGGAGGTGAATTTCGATGTCGGCATCATCTTGCCGCGCGGCACGCCGGCAAGGTCCGGCGTGATGCATTCTATGTCCTCGATCCCGCGTGCCCGCAGCCATTGAGCCGCTTCCTTCCAGTTTGCCACGCCGCGTGCCGATCTCAGACTGGGGGGTACTATTGGTGCTTTCGAGACGGGTATGGAAGCTTTCAGCGGGGTCTTTCTCGCGGGCATAAAACACCGTATTTGGGTTGATCGGTGAGTGCATCATAACTGCAGTTTGCCAATTGGCGAGGGGGAAAACCGCTCGGACTTTCGCCGTATGATGGAAAAATGACGAGAGAGCGCGGCGAAGAATAAAGGGCTGAAGCGTGACCGGCAGATATGATGTGATCGTCCTTGGCGCAGGCGCTGCCGGCATGATGTGCGCCATCCGCGCCGGCCAGCGCGGTCGGTCCGTTCTCGTGCTCGATCATGCCGCCGCACCCGGCGAAAAGATCCGCATTTCCGGCGGCGGCCGCTGCAATTTCACCAATATCCATGCCGGTCCGAAGAACTTCCTGTCCGCCAATCCGCATTTCGCCAAATCGGCGCTGGCGCGTTTCACGCCTGCCGATTTTCTGGCCATGGTCGAGCGCCATGGCATCGGCTGGCATGAAAAGACGCTCGGCCAACTCTTCTGCGATGATAGCGCCAAGGATATCATCCGCATGCTGACCGACGAGATGCGTGCGGCCGGTGCGCAACTGCGACTGCGAACGGAGATCAGCGGCATCGAGCAGAAGGCGGACGGCTATCGTGTCAGCACATCCGAAGGCGCCTTCGAAGCATCCTCGCTGGTCGTCGCCACGGGCGGCAAGTCGATCCCGAAGATGGGCGCGACAGGTTTTGCCTATCGCATTGCCGAGCAATTCGGCGTGCCTGTCGTCGAAACGCGGCCGGGCCTTGTGCCGCTGACGCTCGATCCGCAATTGCTTCAGCGTCTGGCTCCGTTGTCGGGCATTGCTGCCCCCGCCGAGATCCGCCACGGCAAGACGGCATTCCGCGAGGCCCTGCTCTTCACCCATCGCGGCCTCAGCGGCCCCGCCATTCTGCAGATTTCCTCCTATTGGCGGGAAGGCGAGGACATCACCGTCGCGATCGAGCCCGATATCGACATTTTCGCACTGCTGAAGAAGGCCAAGCAGGTCAATGGCCGGCAATCTGCGCAGACGGCGCTTGCGGAAATCCTGCCGAAACGGTTGGCTCAGCACATTGTCGAGAGCGAGGGCATTTCCGGCAACATGGCCGATCTGTCGGACAAACGCCTGCAGCAGCTCGCGGCTTCTATTCAGTCCTGGCCGGTCAAACCTTCCGGATCGGAAGGCTATCGCACCGCCGAAGTGACCCTCGGCGGCATCGATACGGCTTGCCTCGATTCGCGGACGATGCAGGCGAAAACCAATCCCGGCCTGTTCTTCATCGGCGAATGCGTCGACGTGACCGGCTGGCTCGGCGGCTATAATTTCCAATGGGCGTGGGCCTCCGGGCATGTAGCCGGCGAAGCGGCTTGAACTGCCGTTTCAAGGCCTTGTCGGCGCCTTGAGAAAATGGAACCGGCCTCTGTTTCTCGCGTTTTCCTTTCCTACATTATTATTGAATACATTGGCAGTTGCCGAAAGCACCATTTGCCGGTTATCGTGTCAGTGCGAAAATGGGAATATACTCATGAACAGAACACATCGTCGCGCTCGCGCCATTGCAATCGCTCAGACCCGTGACAATGCCAAGCTTTTGGCGGCAAGACTGTTGATGTTGGCGACCGGCGTTACCGCCGCTTGCATCGCCTATCTTACCGTACGCGGCTTCTGATTTCAGCCGCCACATTGCTCTTGGCCGTCGTTGAACGGCAGCCTTGGCTCGCGCACAGAGATAGATCTCTCCCTCCGCTTTTCAGCGTTTGATTGTATGCTGCGGGTCACACTACATCCTTATCTGAAAATTAATTAATCACGCCGACAATCCCTGTCGATTTCTTGGGGCGCTCTACTGCAAGCTGGAGCCGAAGCAATGATTGCTTCCCGACTTATACTCGGGAACCCCGCCTGCTGATATTTCAAGAATGATGATTATACATCCGGTCAGCGCCGAGGCGGCGTCGACGGGGGAGCGGTGTGTGAGAGGTCTGGGCCAAAATGTTCATTGACAAGATATTGTCGCGTTTCAACATCAAGACGAAAGTTCTGATATTCGTCCTGCCGTTCGTCATCAGCATTTCCGCCGTGGGCCTTACCGGGCTTTATGCGTCGGGCCTGCTTCAGGGCCGCATGGAGATCTCCAACAGCGTCCTGCAGTCCCTGACCGGGTTCAAGAACCTCTATGGTTCCATGGATGACTTCCTGCGCATCACTAACACACAGCAGCGCGACAAGCTCTATGAGGACATCAAGTCGCAACAGGGCGTGCTGAATGCGACTCTCGGCCAGCTCGGTGCGGATGCGGATGGTCGCGACAATCTGACCGACGCGATGGCAAAGACCGCCGACATGTCCAACCTCGTCGGCAGGCTGTGGTCTCTGCACGAACAGGAACTATCGCTGCGCAAGACGATCGACGACGCCCAGCGCGCCTTGATCAGTGCCCGCTTCAACGTCAATTTCAACAGCCAGCAGCTGGAAGACCGGATGCGCCAGGACCAGGCGGACGCGACCTCCACGCTGCGCTCCGCCGACCGCCTGCTGAAGGGCGGCGATATGCTGGCCTCTGTTGCCGAAGACTTCAACAAGGCCGCGACACCGGCCGACAAGGTCAAGATACTGAAGGACCGGCTGCCGGATCTGAACAAGGCACAGCGCTCCATCGACCTTGCCTTGCCGCAGAACCAGAAGAGCGTTGTCCAGTCGCTCGTGGGTACCATCAAGGATCTTGCTGCCTTCACCGAAAGCACGGATGTTCCGACCGACGATACGATCACCAATATCAGCCGGCTGCTTTCGCGCTTCCGCCAGACCTCGACCTATACGCAGCTGACGGCGACGCAGATGATGCGCCAGGCTACCACGACCTTCGTTTCCCTCGATGCCCGAGTCGCACAGACCAATTCGGTCCTGCAGGACACGCGCCGCCTTGAAGATTCGATCTATTCGCTGCAGCTCGTGCTGGCCGATTTCAACGCCAATACGAACAAGGACAATCTCGTCCGCCTGCGCCAGGAAGTCTCCAAGCTCGGTGGCGATATCGATACGCTGAACCAGAGCGCGAAGAGCATGGATTTCGCCGGCGACATCGACTCGGCCATTCGTCCGGCCATCAAGTCCATGGATGAGGCCGGCGGCAAGCTGGTCGATACCATCAATCAGCGGATCGGCGAATATGCCAGTGCCCGCCAGCAGCTCGATCAGGTCTGGGGCCAGCTGACAGCTTTCGCCGAGACGCAGAAGCAGAGCGCCGGCAGCGAGCGCAACCAGGCAAATTCCATATCCATCCTGGCAACTGCACTTGGCATCATCCTCTCGGTTGCTGGTGGCATCGCGCTCGTCCTGACCCTGCAGCGTCCGATCGGGCAGATCACCGCCGCCATGCGCCGCATCGCCGATGGCATGCTGGAGACTTCGATCTCCGGCGAGCAGCGTCGCGACGAGATCGGCGACATGGCCAGAGCCCTCGGCATCTTCAAGGAAAACGCCATTTCGAAGATCCGCATCGAGGAGCAGAGCGACGAGGAGCGTGCTGCCGCAGAGCACGAACGTCAGCGCAACGATGCCGAAAAGCGCGAGCTCGACCGTCAGATCGACTATGCCGTCAGCGAGCTTGCCGCCGGTCTCGAGCGCCTTGCTCAGGGCGATATCTCGGCGACGATCGACACGCCTTTCATCGGCCGCCTCGAGCAGCTGCGCCAGGACTTCAACAGTTCGCTGTCCCGCCTGCAACAGACGCTGAGCCAGGTCCGCAGCAATGTCGAGATGATCCAGAGCAACGGCGCTCAGATGGCGGCTTCCGCCGAGGATCTCTCCAAGCGCACCGAGCAGCAGGCCTCATCGCTGGAGCAGACCGCCGCTGCCGTCGACCAGATCACGACGACTGTCCGTTCATCTGCCGAGCGCGCGAAGGACGCTGATGCAATCGTGCGCGAAGCCAAGCGCAGCGCCGATGACAGCTCTGTCGTCGTCGGCAACGCCATCGATGCCATGTCGCGTATCGAGGAGGCCTCGCGCCGGATCGAGCAGATCATCGGCGTCATCGACGAGATCGCTTTCCAGACCAACCTTCTTGCGCTCAATGCCGGTATCGAAGCCGCCCGCGCAGGCGATGCGGGCAAGGGCTTCGCGGTCGTCGCCATGGAGGTGCGCGAGCTGGCACAGCGCTCGGCTGCTGCCGCCAAGGAGATCAAGGGGCTCATCAACAAGTCGACCGAGGAGGTCAATTCCGGTTCGCAGTACGTGCAGGAGGCCGGCTCGGTGCTCGCGCAGATCAGCAGCCAGATCGTGACGATCAGCCACCACGTGGAGATGATCGCCCGCGCCAGCCACGATCAGGCAAGCGCGCTGCAGGAGGTCAACTCCTCGGTCAATCACATGGATCAGATGACCCAGCAGAATGCCGGCATGGTAGAAGAAACCACGGCGGCGAGCCGCGAGCTCGCCACCGAGGCCGATGCCCTGCTGCACCTTATCCTGCAGTTCAAGATCGAGACCGGCTATAGCGCGAACTACATGCGTGAGCAGGCGGCCTGACCGCAGCGGGTGTTGCTATCGCAGGCGGATCGGCCCATTTCCGGCCGGTCCGCCTTTTTCATTGCCTGGAGTCGGGTGCTCAAAGCGACAAATATCCGCTCAATCCATATGAAGAGCCGCGGCGGCTCAAGCCCGTAGTCGAGGTAGAATAAATCTTCGTCGCAGCGCCATTGCTCTTCGCGCGCCAGGCTCTGTATTTCTATGGCTTTCGCCAGGGCCATGCTATCCATCATGAGATGTCTCCTTCCGTGAGGCATCCCTTCAACTACACATACGAATTTGCTTTATAAACAGCCATGATCATCTTATGTTTTTCAATTATGAAAAACACGACATGGGATTCCTATCAGCTTTTTCTGGATGTCGCCCGTGGTGGCGGCCTGACCGGCGCGGTTGCTTCCAGCGGCTTGAGCCCGGCGACGATCGGCCGGCGCATGCTGGAGCTGGAGGGACAGATCGGACGCCCGCTGTTCGAGCGTAGCCAGGCTGGCTACACGCTGACCGGCAATGGCCAGGCGCTGTTCGACCAACTGCTGGAGATGGAAGCCGCCGCCCGCAAGGTCGATAGCTGGCAGCGCGATGCTCAGGGTGCATCGATCGTGCGTATCGCTGCCGGCACCTGGGTCGGCTGGCTGCTCAGCCAGAACATGCCGACTATCTGCTCTGAGCGTGACGGGTTCGGCATCGACCTTCATCTCGGCGAACGCCGCGCCAGCCTCGCCCATCGCGAAAGCGATATCGGCATCCGCGCCTTCGAGCCGGAGGAGACCAATCTCGCCGCCATCAAGACCGGCGATGTCGCCTATGCCGCTTATCAGGCTCGCAACATGCGCTTTTCCGGCCTACAGCGCTGGATCGCGGTAGCGGAGGAGGAGGCGATCTCACCCTATCTGCGCTGGCCTCATCAGAATAAGCGCGAGGAAATCGTTTTTACGGTTAGTCGCCCGCGTTCGCTGCGTGATCTGGTGCTTGCCGGCTCCGGCATTGCCGTTCTGCCCTGCTTCGTCGGCGACCAGGAGCCGCGGCTGGCGCGGGTCGGCGAGGAAATTCCGGAGCTGCGCCATCGGCAGTGGATCGTCATGAACAATGCCGACCGTCATCGCCGGGAAATCCGCACCGTGGTCGACCGCATGACCAAATTGCTGAAAAGCCACGCCGAGCTCTTTGCCGGCAAGCGTCCGACCTATCTGTAAAGAAACCGGCGGCAATTGACCGCCGTTCGTGCTTCTTCACCGAGCTGCGTCGCCCCAGCGATATTCGACCGTGGCCTCGTCAAGCTTCGCCTTCAGTTCCGGATCGAGCTTCAGGTCGATGGCGGCCAGCGTGTCCGTGAGCTGTTCGGGGCGGCTGGCGCCGATAATGGCTGAGGTGATGACCGGATTGGCGGCCACCCAGGCGACGGCAAGCTTGGTCAGCGATTGCCCGGCCTCTTCGGCTATGCCGCGCAACTTCTCGATCGTGGCAAATTCGCGTTCATGCCAATAGCGCTGCAGATAATTGCTGCCGGCGCTGCGAAGCTGTGCGCTGAAACGCCCTTCTGTCGGTGCGACATCGTGCTTGTGCTTGCCGGTAAGGAGGCCGCCGGCGATCGGGTTGTAGGGAATGACGGCGAGGCGCTGTTCCTCGGCGAGCGGCAGCAGCTCGCGCTCGATCTGGCGGAACAAGAGATTGTAGCGCGGCTGCACCGAAACGAAGCGCGCGGTGCGCAGGAAATCGGCGCGGCCGAGCGCAAGTGCCAGCCGGTAGGCGAGGAAGTTCGACACGCCGACATAGCGGGCCTTGCCGGAGCGCACGATGGTATCGAGCGCCTCCAGCGTCTCGTCGATCGGCGTCTCGCGATCGTCCGAATGCAGCTGGTAAAGGTCGACATAATCGGTGCCCAGGCGCCGCAGCGAAGCGTCGATGGCGTCGAGAAGATGCTTGCGCGACGCGCCCTGATCCCAAGGAGACGGGCCGACCTTTCCGACAGCCTTCGTCGCGACGATGAAGCGGTCGCGCTTGCCCTTCAGCCAGCGGCCGACAATCTCCTCGGTGCGGCCGGCAAGCTGCTCGCCGCCGCCGAGCGGGTAGACATCGGCGGTGTCGATGAAATTGACTCCGGCATCGGCCGCCTTGTCGAGAATGGCATGGGCGATCTCTTCCTGCTCGATCTGCAGGCCGAAGGTCATCGTGCCGAGACACAGGCGCGAGACGCTGAGACCGGTATTGCCGAATTTTTGATACTGCATGATAGGTCCCCGCTGATGGGTTTGAGTTTGCCCGCTGGGCAGGATGGCGAAACAGGCGTGAGAATGTTTGTGGACGAGAACGTCTCGATGTTAGCAAAGCCTGCTTCCGCATTCACGTGCGAAGCAAGCCCTGCATTCACAATTGCGTGCGAACGGCATTGTCTCTTGGCGGGCAATTTTGCTTGGAGATCGGTCGTTTTCGGGGAAAACGGCTAAAGCTTATGCCGGCTTGCTTTTTCCCTTGTCGCCTTCCGATTTCCTTTCTAGTCTAGCGGGAAAAACAGAGGGTTGGGTATCGCCTGGATGCCCTTGAACAAAACAGGAGAGACTATGAAGTCCATGTTCGCACGGCTTGCAGCAACGGCGTTTGCCGTCGTTTCGCTGGCAACGGTCGCTCAGGCAGAAGACAAGGTCGTCAATATCTACAACTGGTCGGATTATATCGACAATTCGATCCTGGAGGATTTCACCAAGGAAACCGGCATCAAGGTCGTCTACGATACCTTCGACCAGAACGAGACGCTGGAAACCAAGCTGCTGGCCGGCAAGACCGGCTACGACATCGTCGTCCCGACCGCCTATTTCCTGCAGCGCCAGATCAAGGCCGGCGTCTTCCAGAAGCTCGACAAGTCCAAGCTGCCAAACATCTCCAACATGTGGGATACGGTGCAGCAGCGCATCGCCACCTATGATCCTGGTAACCAATACGCCATCGACTATATGTGGGGCACGAGCGGTGTCGGCTACAACGTCGACAAGGTGAAGCAGATCCTCGGCACCGACGACGCTCCCGATATCAACGTGATCTTCGATCCGAAGCTCGCCGCAAAGTTCAAGGATTGCGGCATTTACGTGCTGGATTCACCGACCGACGTCATCCCGGCCGCGCTGCGCTATCTGGGCCTCGACCCGAATTCGACAAAGCAGGAGGACTTCAAGAAGGCCGAGGATCTCCTGACCGCGATCCGTCCCTTCGTGCGCAAGTTCCACTCCTCCGAATACATTAACGCGCTTGCCAATGGCGATATCTGCCTGGCGTTTGGTTATTCCGGCGACGTGCTGCAGGCCCGCAACCGCGCCGCCGAAGCGAAGAACGGCGTCAACATCGCCTATTCGATTCCCACTAAGGGAGCGCAGATGTGGTTCGACGTCATGGCGATCCCTGCCGATGCGCCGCATGTCGAGGAGGCGCATATCTTCCTCAACTACATCATGAAGCCTGAGGTCATCGCCAAGGCCAGCAACTTCACTGCCTATGCCAACGGCAACAAGGCGTCGCAGCAGTTCGTGAGCAAGGATGTACTCGATGATCCGGCCGTTTATCCCACGGATGCGGTTCGCGAGAAACTGTACACGCTGACCCCTTGGGACTCTAAAACGCAGCGCTTGGCGACGCGCTTGTGGACAAAGGTCACGACAGGCCAATAAATCGAAGCGGCCCGGACGGCAACGTCCGGGCCTTTCCTTATGAGGATAAAGTCAGGAATCACGAGCGTGCCGGGATGGGGAAGAGCCGGCGCGACGCGCGCCACAATGGCGTTCAATTGGGGATAGATAATGAAGTCACTCGGTAATATCCGGCGTTCCTTTGCTCCTTGGATCGATCCTTCGGCCAAGCCTTACATTTCCTTCAAGAACGTGACCAAGAAGTTCGGTGATTTCACCGCCGTCGATAACCTCTCCCTGAATATCTACAATCGTGAATTCTTCGCCCTTCTCGGCGCATCCGGCTGCGGCAAATCTACGCTTTTGCGCATGCTCGCGGGCTTCGAACAGCCGACGACGGGGGAGATCGTGCTCGATGGTCAGGATCTTGCTGGTACGCCGCCCTATCGCCGCCCAGTCAACATGATGTTCCAGTCCTACGCGCTGTTTCCGCATATGTCGGTGGAAAAGAACATAGCCTTTGGCTTGCGCCAGGATGGCATGCCGAAAGCCGAGATCGACGATCGAGTCGGGCAGATGTTGAAGCTCGTGAAGCTCGAACAGTTCGCCAAGCGCAAGCCCAACCAGTTGTCCGGCGGCCAGCGCCAGCGTGTCGCCTTGGCACGCTCGCTTGCGAAACGCCCGAAGGTGCTGCTGCTTGACGAGCCGCTCGGCGCGCTCGACAAGAAGCTTCGCGAAGAGACGCAGTTCGAACTCATGGATCTGCAGCAGAGCCTGGGGCTGACCTTCGTCGTCGTCACCCACGACCAGGAAGAAGCAATGACCATGGCCGACCGCATCGCGGTCATGAGCCACGGCAAGGTGGTGCAGGTGGCAACGCCGGCCGAGATCTACGAGGCGCCCAATTGCCGCTTCGTTGCAGACTTCATCGGCGATGTGAACATCCTCGACGGCAACGTCACCTCGGCACAATCCGGCATCGTCGAGATAGCGGTCGAATCGGGCTTCACGGTGCGCACGGCTTCCGGAGACACGCCCTCGGCGGGAAGCCGAGCCAGCCTTGCCATCCGTCCGGAGAAGCTCAGAGTGACACCGCGCCCGCCGGCCAATGCCTCGGTCAATGCGGCCGAAGGCGAGATATGGGATATCGCCTATCTCGGCGACATGACCGTCTTCCACGTCAAGCTGAAGAGCGGGCAGGTGGTCAAGGCCTCGTCGCTGAACGCTGTCCGCGCCGTGGAAGAGCCATTCGCCTACGACCAGAACGTCTGGGTCTCCTTCGACGAAAATGCCGGCGTCTTGCTGAAGGATTGATGATGAAAGCGCTCGGTTCCCTAATCTATCAGCGCCTCGTGATCATCGTTCCCTATGCCTGGTTGCTGATCTTCTTTCTCGCGCCCTTCCTCATCGTCTTCCGCATCTCGCTGTCGACGAAGGCCTTGTCGGTGCCGCCCTACGACCCGTCCTTCGCCTGGAGCGACAGTTTCAGCGACTGGTGGGACAAGCTGCAGACCATGTCGTTCGACAATTACACATGGCTTGCCGGCGACCCGCTCTACATGAACGCCTATATCGAGAGCCTGCAGATCGCCGGCATCTCGACGCTATTGACGCTGATCATCGCCTATCCGATCGCTTATGGCATGGCGCAGGCGCCGCGCACGATCCGGCCGACCTTGCTGATGCTGGTCATCCTGCCCTTCTGGACGAGCTTTCTGATCCGCGTCTATTCCTGGATGTCGATTCTGAGCACGACGGGCCTGTTGAACCAGTTGCTGATGGCGCTCGGCATCATCCATGAGCCGCTCGTCATCCTGAACACCAATACCGCCGTCTATATCGGTATGGTCTATTCCTACCTGCCGTTTATGGTGCTGCCGCTCTATTCCGCGCTGGAAAAGATGGACGGCACGCTGATAGAGGCCGCGCAGGATCTCGGCTGCACGCCGATCGGCGCGTTCTGGCGCGTCACCTTTCCGCTCTCGCTTCCTGGTGTTGTCGCCGGCTGCATGCTGGTCTTCATCCCGGCGGTCGGTGAGTTCGTCATCCCCGACCTGCTCGGCGGTTCGCAAACCCTGATGATCGGCAAGGTGCTCTGGACGGAATTCTATAGCAATACCGACTGGCCGCTGGCATCGGCGGTGGCGACCATCCTGCTTCTGGTGCTGGTGGTGCCCATCGTCTTCTTCCAGCATTTCCAGGCGAAAGCCGATGAGAAGGGGAGATAACGTATGATCCGCTGGTCCCGCTTCAACATCGTCTCGGTCACGCTCGGTCTGGCCTTCCTCTACTTGCCGATCCTGCTGCTGGTCATCTATTCCTTCAACAGCTCGCGACTCGTCACCGTCTGGGGCGGCTTCTCGACGCAATGGTACGTGCATCTTTTCAGCAATGACACGATGTTGAGCGCCGCCTGGCTTACAGTGCGCATCGCGTTGCTCTCGGCGACGATTGCAACAGTGCTCGGTACGCTCGCGGCCATCACCCTTGTGCGCTATACCCGCTTCCGCGGCCGCATTCTGTTTTCGGGCATGATCTATGCGCCACTGGTCATGCCAGATGTCATCACCGGCCTGTCGCTGTTGCTGCTCTTCGTCACGTCAGGCGTCGATCGCGGCTTCTGGACGATCGTCATGGCGCATACGACGCTCACCATGTGCTTCGTCGCCGTTGTCGTGCAGTCGCGCCTGCTGACCTTCGATCGCTCGATCGAGGAAGCGGCGATGGATCTCGGTGCGCCGCCGGTGCGCACCTTCTTCGAGGTGACGCTGCCGATCATCGCACCGGCGGTCTTCTCCGGCTGGGTGCTGGCACTCACCCTGTCGCTCGACGATCTGGTCATTGCCACTTTCGCTTCGGGTGCCGGCGCCAAGACCCTGCCGATGCTGATCTATAGTCAGGTGAAGCTTGGCGTGACGCCGGAAATCAACGCCATCTGCACCATCCTGATCGGCGTGGTCGCCGTGGGCGTTATCTGCGCCTCCATCGCGACGAAGCGCCGGGAGGTCCAACGGCAGAGGGACGAGCAGGCGGCTGCAGCAGCTTGAAGTGCTGCGGCTGAACGGCGTGAAAGAACTACGGCTGTTGCATGGGCTTCTGCAGAAGCGTTGCGACCGGCGAAAT
The DNA here is from genome assembly GCF_057784455.1 of Martinezella sp. CNPSo 3890. Classification (NCBI taxonomy): domain Bacteria; kingdom Pseudomonadati; phylum Pseudomonadota; class Alphaproteobacteria; order Hyphomicrobiales; family Rhizobiaceae; genus Martinezella; species Martinezella sp. CNPSo 3890. Next base: position 177,918 of record NZ_JBXSOR010000001.1, read on the forward strand.
CACCGGATTCGGCCAGCTGCCGCCAATGAAGAAGGGCAGCATCGGCAGTTCGTCCGCGTCGGAGGGCGAGGTCGCCTCGAGCGCGCCGGAGAGTGCCAGCCCGTTGGTGCGGAACGGAACGACGCCGTTGAAGCTGATCGTTTCGTTGCGGCCCGCAATGGCCGCGTTCTGCACCTCGGCGGAACCCTTCGCAAAACTGGCATCCACGCTGATGCTATCGAAGTCGAAAGAAGAATCGGCGATATCGCTCATCCGGAAGAAAGCCTTCTCGGCGGCGAGCGTCCGGAAGGTCGAGATATCGAATTGGCGAAACGATCCTGCCGACGAGGTGAAGTGCAGCGTGCCGGCGACGTCGCTGAGCGTGGCAACCCAGATCGGCTTCGAGGTGCTGAGCGAAAGATCCAGTGAAGCCGATGAGGGCATCGGCAACGGGCCTACCAGCTTCAGGCGCGTGAAGAGGCCACCAAAATCGGCGTTGCGGATCGATATCTGCAATTTGCCGCCGCCATCGAAATCGCCTGGTGCGACCTCCAGATGCGCGGTCAGCGAACCGCTCTCGAAGCTGCTGTCGCCTATGTCGAATTTCGCCTTACCGCCTGCCACCAGCAGGCTGGCGCCGATATTCTCGAACTGGAAGGGGCCGAGAGCCGCCTTGCTCGACGACAGCCGCATATCGAGATCGAGCCGCTGCAGCGGATTGCCGTTCAACAGCGCATCAATGGCGGTTTCCGCGGCCAGACGCATGGAGAAGGCGGCCAGGAACGGATTGAGGTTCATCTGGTCGAAGGCAAGCGTACCGGAAATCTTCGGCTTGCCCGATTTCGTATAGTTCAGATCCATGATGCCGGAAGCGGCGGAATCGTTGACTTTGAAGCTGAGGTTGTTGAAGCGCAGGCCGTTGTCGATTGCTGCGATATTGGCGCTGAGCGAAATATTCTTGAGGGTGTCGGCTGCCGGCAGGCGCTGCCCGCTCCAGGCGATGAAGGAGGGCACGTTCGGCACACTCAAATCCAGATTGCCCGAAAGTGCCGAAAAATCCGATATGCTGGTAATGCCAGTATAGGTCCAGCTGATCAGCGGCGAAACGAAGCTGGTCGTGGTGTTCACATTCTTGCCGGCGAAGAAGAGCAGGGGCTGCGTCGAGTCGAAGTTCAGCTTGATGTCCTGACCGTTGAAGCGGGCAAGAATGACAGCGCTCAGCGACTGGGAAAGCCGCGGCCAGGCGATGTCGGCATTGACGGCGTTCAGCTTGTAGATGCTGCCGCTGCGCTCGTCGGTCATTTCGACGCTTCCGTCCTCAATGGTCAGCATGCCGATGGCGGCATCCTGTTCCTTGCTCATCCGCATGCCCTGGCCGGAGGAGGTTTCGGCCTGTTCGATCGCCTTGGAAAGGCGGCCTTCGTTCGTCCAGTCGATCAGGCCGTTCTCGTCGCGGCGGATATAAAGGATCGGGCGCAGGAAATGGAATTCGTGAAAATGCGCATGCCCGCGGATCGCCGACCATAGCGAGAAATCCGCGGAGAGGCTGTCGACATGGCCGAGGACCTTGCCGTTTCGCGACGGCTCGCGGATGGTGACCTGATTGAGCGTCACGCGCGGGGTCGGCCAGAATTCGAGCGTCGGGTCGCCTTCGATCTGGGCTCGATATCCCGTCCAGTCCGATAATGCCTTCTCGATGCCGGAGCGCACCAAACCGCTTGAAATCAGGAAAGGCGCGGTCGCTCTGAAGACAGCGAACACGATGAGGATCGTGAGAAGAATGATGCCGGTCGTGCGAGCAACAGCAGGCAGCCAGCGCGAGGCCGAACGCATCGTCAACCGCCACTTGTTGTTTTTCGAAGCTCTCATGATCCCGTGGAGACTCTTGAACTGATAGGGATAATCTGCCTGAGTTTGCCGGATATAGGAAATGTTTGTCGGATGCAAACGTCACGCACTGGCAATACCCACAACACCGTGATTTTATTAATGCGCTGCAGCATTGCTATATAGTGCAAAAAGCGGGAGAGAAATATGCAGGATCAGCAGCCGCTCTGGACACCATCGGAAACATTTCGCCGCCAGAGTCCGATGTTCGCTTTCATGCAGGAATGCAACCGCCGTTTCGACCTCCCGCTGTCCGACTTTGCCAGCCTCCACGCCTGGTCCATCGCCGACCGTGAGAACTTCTGGTCGGCGGTCTGGGATTTCTGCGGTGTGAAGGGCAAGCGCGGTGAACGGGCGTTGATCCATGGCGATGTCATGCTGGATGCCCGCTTCTTTCCCGATGCCGAGCTGAATTTCGCGGAAAACCTGCTCTCGCGAAGCGGCGAGGGCGATGCGCTTGTGTTCTGGGGCGAGGACAAGGTGCGCGATCGCTGGTCGTGGGATCGGCTGGCCGCCATGGTCTCCCGCCTGCAGCAGGCCTATCGCGCCGAGGGTATCGGCAAGGGCGACCGCATCGCTGCAATGATGCCGAACATGCCTGAAACCATCGCCTGCATGCTGGCGGCCGCGTCGATCGGTGCGATCTGGTCCTCCTGTTCGCCGGATTTCGGCGAGCAGGGCGTCATGGATCGTTTCGGCCAGATCGAGCCGAAGCTCTTCATCGCGTGTAGCGGCTATTGGTACAGCGGCAAGCTGCAGGACGTCACAGCAAAGGTCAGCGCCATCGCCCAGCGCCTGAAAGCGCCTACCATCATCGTGCCCTATGCCGGCAATGCCGAAGCCGTCGTGGCAGCGACACCGGGCGCGAGGACCCTTGGTGATCTGGTCGCGCCCTTCGAGGCGAAGCCGGTCGAGTTTGTGCCCGTGTCCTTCTCCCACCCGCTGTTCATCCTGTTTTCTTCAGGCACCACAGGCGTTCCGAAATGCATCGTGCACTCCACCGGAGGCGCGCTGCTGCAGCTCCTCAAGGAGCATCGCCTCCATTGCGGCGTCGTGCCTGGTGAGAAGGTCTTCTATTTCACCACCTGCGGCTGGATGATGTGGAACTGGCTGGTGACGGGCCTTGCCGCCGGCGCGACGCTTTGCCTTTACGATGGTTCGCCCTTCGCCCCCGATGGCAACATTTTGTTCGACTATGCGCAAGAAGAGAAATTCGCGCTGTTCGGCACCTCGGCCAAATATATCGACGCCGTCCATAAGAGCGGCCTGACGCCGAAGACCTCGCATGATCTTTCGAGCCTGCGGCTGATGACCTCCACCGGCTCGCCGCTGTCGCCCGAGGGCTTCACCTTCGTCTATGAGGGCATCAAGGACGATATCCAGCTGGCCTCCATTTCCGGCGGCACGGATATCGTCTCCTGTTTCGTGCTCGGCAATCCGCTGCAAGCGGTCTGGCGCGGTGAGATCCAGGGGCCGGGCCTCGGACTTGCCGTCGATGTCTGGAACGACGAAGGCAAGCCGGTGCGCGGCGAGAAGGGCGAGCTTGTCTGCACCAAAGCCTTCCCCTCCATGCCGGTCATGTTCTGGAATGATCCGGAGCGCGCCAAATATCGGGCTGCCTATTTCGAGCGCTTCGACAATATCTGGTGCCACGGGGATTTCGCAGAGTGGACAGAGCATGGCGGCCTCATCATTCACGGCCGCTCCGACGCCACGCTCAATCCCGGCGGCGTGCGCATCGGCACGGCCGAGATCTACAACCAGGTCGAGCAGATTCCCGAGGTTCTGGAGGCGCTCTGTATCGGTCAGGATTGGGACGATGATGTCCGCGTCGTGCTCTTCGTTCGCCTTGCCGCCGGCGTCTCCCTGACCGAAGATCTCGTCAAGGCGATGAAGACCCGCATCCGCACCGGCGCCTCGCCGCGCCATGTACCGGCCAAGATCATCGCCGTTGCCGATATCCCCCGCACGAAATCCGGCAAGATCGTCGAGCTTGCGGTGCGCGAGGTGGTGCATGGCCGTCCGGTCAAGAACAAGGAAGCGCTCGCCAATCCGGAAGCGCTGGATCTCTTTGCCGGGCTGGAAGAACTCAAAAGTTAAGGTCAGCCTTAAAATTGAGGGGCAAACGATGACCATCGTTTGCTAACCTCGCGTTAAGAAAGCTTGGTCAAAAGTAAAGGCTAACTTGAGGCCGTTCGCATGAGCTGGAGCGGATTGGAGCCACTCTCGGCTCCCGAGACATGAAGTTCCCCGACTCGAGCTTGCTTTCGACAGCATAAACTTCAAAGGCAGCGCGGTTCGCTGCCTTTTTTTCGTTTCCTCGTCGCGAATCCGTGTCTGCTCTGTACATTGCCGCATTGAGCAAGTATGTGCACGCCTGAAGAAGAGGTTCGCGACGTGCGAACCACGATGATCGCCGCCTGATGGTGTGCGAAGAATTCCGAAAGACAGATGATGACTGAATTCGAAGGCATCGCTCCTGCGATTGCCCAGGCTTTGGCGAAGCGCGGGTATGAAACGCTGACGCCGGTGCAAAAGGCCATGCTCGATCCCGGCCTCGCCGGCAAGGATGCGCTTGTCTCGGCCCAGACCGGCTCGGGCAAGACGGTTGCCTTCGGCTTGGCGCTGGCGCCCGGCCTCCTTGACGGCGCGGAACGGTTTGGCCGCGCAGGTGCTCCGCTGGCGCTGGCGATTGCACCGACCCGCGAACTGGCGCTGCAGGTGCAGCGCGAGCTGGAATGGCTCTATGGGCTGACGGGTGCGACCATTGCGTCCTGCGTCGGCGGCATGGACATGCGCACGGAGCGACGCACGCTCGAGCGCGGCGCTCATATCGTCGTCGGCACACCCGGCCGTCTCTGCGATCACATCCGCCGCAACTCGCTCGATATCTCCGAACTCAAGGCCGTTGTGCTCGACGAGGCGGACGAGATGCTTGATCTCGGTTTCCGCGAGGATCTGGAATTTATCCTGGAAGCAGCACCCTCCGAGCGCCGCACCCTGATGTTTTCCGCCACGGTGCCGCGCTCGATCGCCAAGCTTGCCGAAAACTACCAGCGCGACGCTGTCCGCATCGCCACCGCTTCCGAAGCCAAGCAGCATGTCGATATCGATTATCGCGCGCTGACCGTGGTTCCGAGCGACAGGGAAAACGCCATCATCAACGTGCTGCGCTACTATGAGGCGCGCAATGCCATCGTCTTCTGCTCGACGCGCGCCGCCGTCAATCATCTGACGGCCCGCTTCAACAATCGCGGCTTTTCGGTTGTCGCTCTCTCGGGCGAGCTCAGCCAGAACGAGCGCACGCACGCGCTCCAGGCCATGCGCGACGGCCGCGCCCGCGTCTGTATCGCAACCGACGTCGCGGCCCGCGGCATCGATCTGCCGGGCCTGGAACTGGTCATCCATGCCGATCTGCCGACCAATCCGGAAACGCTGCTGCATCGCAGCGGCCGCACTGGCCGCGCCGGCAACAAGGGCGTCAGCGCCATGATCGTGCCGCTGAGCGCCCGTCGCCGCACGGAGCGCCTGCTGGAAGCCGCCCGTATCCGCGCCACCTGGGCAAAGCCGCCGTCAGCCGACGAGGTGAGCCAGCGGGATGATGAGCGTCTTCTCGCCGATCCGGTCTTTACAGCGCCGCTTGCCGAAGACGAGCAGTCGATCGTTCAACAGCTGCTGGAGCGCCATGGCGCCGAGCAGGTGGCAGCTGCATTCCTGCGGCAATACCGCGCCGGCCATTCTGCGCCCGAGGAGCTGCAGGACGTGCCGGCCGAAGGCGAGCGCAGAAAGCCACGTCGGGATGACTTTCCGGTCACGCCACGCGATGAGGGCTCGTCTGCGGGACGCAACGACTTCACCGATGGCCTCTGGGTATCGCTCTCTGTCGGACGCAAGCAGAATGCCGAACCGCGCTGGCTGATCCCCATGCTTTGCCGCAATGGCAATCTGACCAAGCGCGACATCGGCGCCATCAAGATGCAGCCCGAGGAGACCTTCGTCGAGCTCTCGCAGGAGAGTTTCGAGCGCTTCCTCGCGGCCATCGGCCCCGACAAGACCCTCGAGCGCGGCATCCGTGTCAAGCCGCTTGCCGGCACGCCGGATTTCCAGGCCAAGCGGGAAGGCGGCTTCGCAAAGAAGAAGCCCTTCGCTGACAAGGGACCGCGTTCGAATGACGGCCCGAAGCCGAAATGGAAGTCCGACCGCAAGCCGGAGCGGGCGCATGCAGGCGAGGGCGGCGTTTCCGAGCGTTCCGACAAGAAGCCCTGGGCGAAAAAGCCCGGCAAACCGGGCTTCGCCAAGAACGACGGCCCGCCAGCAGGCAAGCCGAATTCGAGGGCCAAGCGCAAGGCCGCGCGGGCGCAGGAGAATTAACTTCTATCAGCGAGTTCAAGGGGGCGGCGGCCCCCTCGGCGCTATCTCCGCATCTGCCGGCAAGAGGAGACCGGTACTCCCGGCATCGCTACTCGAAGAAGATCAAGCTTGCCGGCGACGGTGGTAGTGGCTTTATCCTCACATTATGAAAACCGGCACGCCTAGCCATCTCAGCCAGGTCCTTCTGCGGGTAGGCCTCGCCTTTTGGCGTACTGGCCAGCATCTCCCATGAGAAAGCGGCGGGGAAGGGCGGGGATACGAGATCGTCGTTCGGCACGAATTCCACCGCAACCACCTTACCCTCGGTGCTCAGGCTGCCTCGGCTCTTCCGCAGCAATCCTGCGCAGGTTTCCAGGTCGAAGTGATGCAGGAAGTTCGGCATCAGGATAAGATCATAATCCGTGCCCCAGTCGACTTCGAATGCACTGCCCGGAATGACCTTGTAGCGCTCGGCGACGCCAAATTGCTGCGCATTATGCTTGGCCAATTCCAGAACGGAGCCCCAATCGACTGCAACGATCTCGGCCGAAGGAAAAGCCTTCGCCATCTCGATCCCGAAAAGTCCGTGCCCTGCGGCAATATCAAGTATTTTCCTTGGCTGCATGGGCAAATTGGACATTTCGGCAGCGAGGCTGATAGCGCTGCCGCCTGTGAACGAGCCCATGCCGCGAGCAAATTTCACCCAAACCGGATTGTCCGGAGACATATTTGCCAATCCAATGGATCCGCCGTTGCGGACATAGGAAGCCGGATTGTCTAGGATCTGCTTGAGGATTTCCGGTGCGGCCAGGAATTCGATGGCCGCGCCCATATAGGCTGGCGAATGCCGGTCGAGGAAGACTCGGCTGGATGGTGTCAGAGCGTATTGATTGCCTGTTTTCGTGAGAAAGCCGTTCACAACAAGATAGTCGCACAGAATGCGCACGCCTCTTTCGGCTGCATTTGCTGCGGCCGCCAAGGACGCCGCATTGCTGCCGTCACCGATCAGAGTAAAAAGATCGAGTTCTATGGCGGCCACGATGGCGGCCGTCTTTCGGCACGCAAACATCGCATCGACCACTAGATTAGGTGAAACTTCGCCTACGTCTGCTTCTACTGCCGTCGTTGACATTGGATCCCCCCTTATGTGCCCAATGACCGACCGGAATAGTCGGTCGCAACGACAAATTATCTCACAAAAGGCGACGGACTTTAAGTTTGTCGTCGATAATACTTCAGAGGTACATCAGATATTCTTGATCGGCGGTGCGGTCTTTCATCGTTGCCGCAGAATTTCGCGACACCGGTGCGGCACGCGGTTATTCGGCTTGACATTTGGAACGCGTCAGGCAGAAAATTAATTATGGGGTTGCGATCACCCCACGAGGCTACGGCTGAAGAATCGCGTCCTTAAAACCGAGCCAACGGAGGACGCGCGATGCCGTCATTTCTGGAAATCACACCCGACAAGCTCAATCGTATTATCGGCACGCCCGGTTTGCCGACGATTATCGATGTCCGCAATGATGAGGATTTCGCTGCTGATCCCCGTCTTGTTCCCGGCTCCATCCGCCGCGACTATCGAAGGGTAGCGGACTGGGCGAACGAACTGGCGGGACCTGCCATCATACTCTGCCAGAAAGGACAGAAACTCGCTCACGGAGTTGCTGCCCATCTGCGTGTCGTCGGAAAGGAGGCGGAGGTCCTTGAAGGTGGGTTCGAAGCGTGGCGCAGCGCGAAGTACATGTTGGTCGCCGAGGAAAAGCTGCCTCCCCGCGATGCCAAGGGGCGAACCGTATGGGTAACGAGGGCACGGCCGAAGATCGATCGCATCGCCTGCCCATGGCTGATCCGGCGCTTTATCGATCCGTCAGCGATCTTCCTGTTCGTTCCGGCAACCGAAGTTGCGCCTGTTGCCGATCGCTTCAAGGCAACACCATTCGATATCGAAGATGTCTTCTGGAGCCATCGTGGCGAGTTATGCACTTTCGATGTCATGATCGAGGAATTCGGTCTTGGCACTGAACCTCTCCTTCATCTTGCGACCATCGTTCGGGGAGCCGATACCGCCCGGCCCGAGCTCGCGCCTGAAGTGCCGGGGTTGCTTGCGGCCTCGCTTGGGCTTTCGCGAATGTTCAACGACGACCTGCAGCAGCTGGAGGCCGGCATGACGCTCTATGATGCCTTCTATCGTTGGTGCCGTGACGCGACAGAAGAGACGCACAACTGGCCAAATCCAAGGAAGATATAATCGACTATGACCGATCTCGTAAAAAATGTAGCCGAGCGATCAAGCGCGGCTGATCGGGACATCGTCCCTCTCCATGAGGCCGTCAAGGTCTGGACCCGCGTTGCCGCCTTGAGCTTCGGCGGGCCGGCGGGGCAGATCGCCGTCATGCACCGCATCGTCGTCGATGAGAAGAAATGGGTGGGGGAGCACAGGTTCCTTCATGCCCTGAACTACTGCATGTTGCTGCCAGGCCCCGAAGCGCATCAGCTTGCCATCTATATCGGCTGGTTACTGAACAGGACGCTGGGCGGCATGATCGCCGGCATTCTATTCGTCCTGCCGGGCTTCATTGCAATCCTTGCGCTCAGTTATGTCTACGTCCTCTTCGGGAACCTGACCTTTATCGAAGGGATGTTCTTCGGGCTCAAATGCGCCGTGCTGGCGGTGGTCCTCCAGGCGGTCTTTCGCATCGGGAGCCGAGCCCTCAAGAGCAGGGCTATGGTCGCTTTAGCCGCCGCTGCCTTCGTGGCGATCTTCTTCCTGCATGTTCCGTTTCCCATCATTATCGTTGGAGCCGGACTTATCGGCTATCTGGCCTCCCGGGCAGGGATTGCGGCCTTCAGGATGGGCGGCGGACACAAGTCGGGCTCCGGGGCAATTCTGGAGGACAAGGACTCCGTTCTTGGCGAGGAGATCCCTTTGCACGCGCGACCGAACCTCGCCTGGTCGTTGAGGACGTCAGGTGCGCTGGCGGCCGCGTGGCTCATTCCAGTCGCGGCCCTGCTGGTTACGCTCGGCCCCGATAACGTCTTTTCCAAAATCGGCATATTCTTCAGCGAGATGGCAGTCGTCACCTTTGGCGGCGCCTATGCCGTGCTGGCCTATGTCGCGCAGGAGGCCGTGCAGCAATTGGGCTGGCTGCGGCCGGGTGAGATGCTGGATGGTTTAGGGATGGCAGAAACGACGCCTGGACCACTGATCATGGTCACCCAGTTCGTTGGTTTTCTGGCGGGCTATCGCAATCCCGGCACCCTCAGCCCACTTGCTGCAGCAACCTTTGCCGCGGTGCTGACAACATGGGTCACCTTCCTGTCGAGCTTCCTTTGGATTTTCGCAGGCGCGCCATTCATCGAGAAGATGCGCGGGAATGTCGCGCTGACCGGCGCCATGTCGGCAATAACGGCAGCGGTCGTAGGCGTCATCCTGAACCTTGCTATTTGGTTCGGGCTCCATGTGCTGTTTCGTGAGACCACGAGTTTCACCTATGGCTCCTGGGCGATGGATGTGCCCGTCCTGACGTCGCTTTCATTACCCTCACTGGTGCTGACCCTGTTGGCAGCGATGGCCATTTTTCGCCTGAAGATGTCAGTAATATCGACCTTGTTGGCATCTGCCGCTTTGGGCGTTGGCTGGACTGTCTTCGTTTCCTGACGGCGGAGGCATTCGCCGCATCGGTGGCCTGGAATGGAGATTCGTGTCCTCCCGCGCATTTGCAGGGATCTCATGACTAAGGCAGAATGCCGCTCCTTCGACCAGGCAGCGAATGGAGTGGTGCCCCCATGCTGATCGGCTCCTGTCATTGCGGCAAGACGGGTTGGACGCTTGAAGGCGATCCGGGTTCGATCACCGCCTGCAACTGCACGCTCTGCCGGCGTTACGGCACGCTGTGGGCCTATGACTACGAAGGGGAGCGGGTCTCCGTCACGGGCCAGACTGCCTCCTATACCCGCGTCGGCAAGAACAAGCCTTCTCTCGAAATACTGTTCTGCCCGTGCTGCGCCTGCGTCGTGAGCTGGCGGGGCTTAAGGCTGCAAAAGGATGGTCGCCGACGCATGGCGGTCAATGTTCGGCTGGCGCCGCCGGATCTCGTTGCCGGCCTGCCGATCGATCATTTCGATGGACTGGAAACGTTTGAAGACTTGCCTTCCGACGGGCGATGCGTGCGCGATCTCTGGTTTTGACGGCGAGCCGAGATTATCTCAGTTCGCCAGCACCCGCGGCGAGGGGAAGGTGATCTCGACCAGCGTGCCCTCGTTCGGGGCGGAATTGATCGAGAAGGTCGCACGGTTGGCATCGACCATCGCCTTGGTCAGTGGCAGGCCGAGGCCGGTGCCGTCGCCGCGCTTGCGGGAGTTGGTAGACACCTGCCGGAAGGGTTTCATCGCCTGTTCCAGCTCCGAGCGCGTCATGCCGACGCCGGTGTCCCGGATGCGCATCACGACGCTGCCATTGCCCTCATACGCCGTCGACACGACGATCTGCCCGCCCGATGGCGTGAAGCGGATGGCATTGGAGAGGATGTTGAGCGCGATCTGCTTGATCGAGCGAAGATCGGCGACGACATTCGGCACGGCTTGCGACAGAGCGGTGCGGATGATGACGCGTTGGCTATTGGCCTGCGGCTGCACCAGCGACACGGCTTCGGTGATCGCCTCGTTGAGGCCGACCGAGGCGAAATCCAGGTCCATCTCGCCGGCTTCAATCTTCGAGATGTCGAGAAGGTCGTTGACGATGTCGAGCACATGGCGGCCGGAGCGGCCGATATCGGTGGCATATTCGACATAGCGCGAATGGCCGATCGGCCCGAAGCGCTCGCCGGCCATCATGTCGGAAAAGCCGATGATGGCATTGAGCGGCGTGCGGATTTCATGGCTGACGCGAGCCAGAAAGTCTGTCTTGTGCGCGTTGGCGGTTTCGGCGGCACGCTTGGCGTTGCGCAGCTCTTCTTCGGTGCGCTTCCATTGCGTGATGTCGCGGATGACGGCGCAGTAACCGTTCGAGGAATTCAGCCGACCCATGGTCATGAACAGCGGCACGAAGCCGCCTGAGGCCTCGCGACCGATCACTTCGCGGCCGTCGTTCAGCACGCTGGCGACACCATGGCCCGAAAGGCCGCCAAGGTAGTCGAGCACTGCCTTCTGGCTCTCATGCGCAAATAGCATGACGAAGGGTTTGCCGCGGGTCTCCTGGTCGTCATAGTTGAAGAGGGCGCTCGCCGAGCGGTTCATCGAGCGGATCTCGCCGTCCTGGCCTATGATGATCACGCCATCCGTCGCCGTTTCCAGCGTCGAGCGCAGTTCCTCGATCTCGACCTGCAGCTTCGCGACCTTTTCGAGGATGCGCTCCGGGCGGGCCTCTTCAGGAATTGGCTGCGCCACCGGTGCTGGCGGCTCGCTTCTTTCCACCGGCATCAACGCCAGCATCAAGGCTGTGCCGTCTTCCCAACGGATCGACTGCAGCCGAGCCGTCACCGGCACCAGTGCATCGTCGGCGCGCACGACCATCATCGTGCCGGGCTGCTCGGTCTTGCCTTCGAGATCGTTGCGTTGCAGCAGCGCATCAAGTCCGCCGACCTGCTCGAGCTCATCAAGGCTGTCATAGCCGGTCAGCCGCAGGAATTCCGGATTGCCGTGGATCAGGCGATCCCCGGCGTGGATGAGGATCGCGAGCGGCAGCTGGTCGATGATGTCCGGCGACAGGCCGGTGCGCATCTTCACACGCGGCGGAATCGCGTTGTTCAGAACATCCAGCGGGTCGAAATCCTCCTCCGGCTCGGCCGATGCCGGCGATGCCTCGGCTGCGGCTCCGTCAGCCGTTTTCGCGCTCTTATCATCCGCAGCCTCGACGAATGTCACGACTGGCGTCGCGACGTTCTCTTCCGCAATTGCCGCTGCTGGCGGCTGGTCATCGGCATGGCCGTGTCCGTTCGTGGTTTCCGATGCCTCGGAGAGGATTTCGTCGGCCGCATTCGGTTGTGGAGGAGTGTCTGTACCCTCCTCATGCTCATGCTGCCCGTCGTGAGGCTGCTCCGCCGGCGGTTCTGTGCGCTTGCCGAAAGGTTCGAGCTGTCGTGCGATTTCGCGGAAGGCTGCCTGTTCGCTCAGCGAAAGAGCAGTCTGCGTCAATGTCCGACGCTCGTGCAGACGAACGACCTTGTCCGACTCGCGACGGTTCGGCGTCTCGGAAATCCGCAGTGCCGGCGGTTCGTAATGCGAGATCGGGGCGGATTCTGCGCTATCCTGAGCCGGATTTTCAATCTCTTCCGTCGCTGGGGATGGTTCAGCTTCGGTAGCGGGTGATTGCTCGTTGGATGCAGTTTCCACTTCGGGGGGCAATTCGGCGATGGGCGCGGCGTCTCCAACTGCATGGGTGCCGAGGGTCATGCCGCGCTTCATCGGATCTTCGATGGCATCCGCCAGGCGGACGACGCCGAAGCCCCGGAAGCCATCGAATTCGCGGCTGCGGGTATAGGTCGGCAAAGCGGCGAGATCGACCGGCACGGTCAGGCTCGTGCCCTCCACCGGCCAGTAGATCGTGCGGCCGGACCATGTGTCGCGCCGCGCCAATAGTTCCGCGATCTTGCCGTCCGGATCGAGATTGAAGCGGCGGGCGACATCGGCAAAGGCCGAGCCGGCAATCTGGGCGGCATGCGGTCCCACGGCATCGGCAAATTCGCGGGAAACCTCGCTGAAATGGCCGGCGGCATCGATCTTCCAGACGAAACGGGTGGCGCGCCCGTTGTGCTTGAAGCTGAAACCTTCCGCAGGGGTGTTTTCAATATCGGTGCGGGTTTCCGGATTGGTGTGAGTTTCCGGCGGAGGCGGTTCCGCTGCCGTCTTTGTCTCTGAGGCGGCCTTATCTTCGCTATCCGGCACGGTTTCCGGCTGATGCTCATTGGCGTGAACTTCGGTCTCGGCAACTGCGCCGGGCGTGCCATCTGCATCGGCGGTCGCGTCCGTTCCGGTCTCACCGGAGCTTCCGGTGGCCGGGGTCGCCTCCGCTTGTTCGTCCTCGCGATATTCCGGCGTTTCGTCCAGCTCTTCGATGCCGGCTACCGCATCGATAACATCGCCGAAAGGTGCGGCCGGAGCAGCTTTCGGCTCCTCGTCCGGCGCCGCTGCCTCCAGCTCCTTACGGACTTCCTCCGCCTGCGGCTCGATGGCGGGAAGGCTGGTCTCCTCGGCAAGGCTTCCCGTCGGGTCGAGATGGCCAAGCACTGTTTCGACAACGAAGAGCAGGTGTAGGGCCGGAATTTCGGAGAGCTTGCCGATGGCCGCAGGCAGATAGCCACGTCCGGTCGGGATCGGTCGCTTGATCAGCCGGTCCGGCTGGGCTCCGGCCATGGTCGTCAGCATCCGTGCGGTCTGCGGCGTTACGCCGAGTGTCCTGAAGCCGGCAGAGGCGGTAACGATTTCGCCGTCGCGGCCGATGACGGCCATATGGGTATCAGGATCGTCGAACCCGTCGATCATGCGCTTGGCGCATTCGGCCGAGGAAAGCGGCTTCGAAGAGACCGGAGAGGAAAACAGCACAGCCTCTTCGCCGGCCTGAATGCGGACCAGCTCGACGGCGGCATTGACGACGGCCCGCTGGAAGCCGGAGGCCATGCGGATCAGGAATGTGCGCTGATCGCCGATAGCGCCAAGGCCGCGCGCCGTCGCCTCGATCTGGCGGAACGAGACGTCGCCTGCCTTCGGTCCCTGTTCGACGAAATCGTAAATCACATCATAGCCGAAGAGGTTGGCGCCGGCGCCATTGGCCCAGAGCACGCGATCCATGCCGGTCGAGAACATGACCATGGCTTCACCGCGCGCGAACCGTTCCCGAACGCGCGGATGCACGGCAATGTCAATGAACGGATATTGAATTGCGGGCATTTTCCAACCTGTTTTGCGGGCGTGATCGCCTCTCGTGATTTAACGGTTTATTAATAACGGCGGCCCGCTTTCCGGTCCAGCGAACGGCCCATTTTTCGGCCGGAAAGGTTAACGTCTTGTGCGCCGCACAAATATGTTGCAGTGCACAATATTTTATATTATATACCCCTCACACAAGTTCACGACGGGCGCCTCAGGGAGGGCCCTTTTAGGAGCGTAATCATGGCTACTGTAAAGAAAGACGACGTTTTTTCAACGGCTGCATTCGATCCGTCCAAGTTCTCCGAATCCTTCCGCGACTTCGCGGAAAAGGGTGCTGCCCAGTCCAAGGAAGCCTTTGCCAAGCTGAAGGTTGCCACCGAGGAAGCCGGCAAGACTGTTGAGGCAACCGTGCAGACCGCACAGGCCGGCTCGGTCGAAATCGGCCTCAAGGCCATCGACGTTCTGCGCACCAATGCCGAAAGCTCGCTGGCTCACATGGAAGCCCTGCTTCGCGTCAAGTCCGTTGCAGAACTCTTCGAACTTCAGACCGCCTTCATCCGCAAGCAGGCCGAAGTCACCGTCGAGCAGGCCAAGTCCATTCAGGACACCACCAAGAAGGTTGCCGAAAAGCTGGCAAAGCCCGCCAAGGACGCCGCTGAAAAGGCAATGGCCTCCTTCAAGGCCTGATCATTTCCAATAAGCCTCCCAAGGCATGAATGTCCCGTTCGCAGGTGAAAACCCTGGGGCGGGACTTTTCATTTGCAGCTCAAGCCGGCTTGACCGATATCCGGCCCAGCATCATCATTTGGATATCTGCAAAGCTTTTTTATATTGCGGGGAGATAGGACTTGAAATAATTTCAAAGTCCTCGTATGTGACCCCCGTTGACGCGGCAACGCGATCATGTGCGGTTGTAGCTCAGTTGGTTAGAGCGCAGGTTTGTGGCACCTGAGGTCAGTGGTTCGACCCCACTCAACCGTACCATTCTCTCCCGATCCATCCTTTACAAGATGCCGACGCCTTTGGCCTCGTGGATTATTTCTTGTCTTCAGGCTTCTTGGACACGTGACCTGGCGATATCGGATCGCTTGCCGGAAAAGTCTCTTCCAGCGCTTCCTCCAGATAATCGTCCTGTTCCTTGTGCTTTTTCTCGTCCAGTTTCTGCTGCTTCTTGTCGCTCATCGTCCTGGCTCCCTGATCTCTGTCTGAAATACTAGGCTTCGTCCGGCCTTTGTCCAGCTGCGAGGGACGAACGGGGAGGAGTGGCGGACCGCGCCCACGCCACAAATGCGGGCCGCATGCCGAAATATCTTGGAACCGTCCGCATTGCTGGTCGTTGTGTCCATATCGGCAACGAGACGAAAGGAGCGGACATGTCTGTACCGAACGAGCCGATCCCCGAGACGCCTCCGATGCCCGAACCCGGCTGGACACCGAAGCCGCCTGTCGAGGAGCCGGATCCGGACAGGCTGCCGGATGAAGTTCCCGTTCCCAATCCGGATGAGAATGAGGAGCCGCCGAAGCATGCGGAAACTCAGCCGCCGCATGCGCCGTCATGGTGGTGTAGCTTGATGCCGTGACCTCTGTCTGCGAGCAGGAAGCGCGTCTATCGGCATCATTACAGGAAGATCCGCCGCTCCTCGCTGACAAGCTCCTGCAGGAAGTCCGCGACGGTGCGCACACGCACCAGGTCGCGGGCACTTTCATGATAGGTCGTCCAATAGGCACGCTTAATGGAGAGATCGGGCAGGATGCGCGTCAGCTCCGGAAACTGCCTGGCGATGTAATCATGCAGGATGCCGATGCCGGCGCCGGAGCGCACCGCTTCCGTTTGGCCAATCGCTGTGGATATCTCGAAGGAGGCGTCCCAACTGCGCATGATCTCGCCGGAAAAATTGAGCGAAGCCGTAAAGATCAGGTCTTCGACATAGCCCACGCGCGGATGCAGCTTTAGTGCTTCCACGCTGTCGGGCAATCCGGCCTGCTCCAGATAGGCTTTGGAGGCATAGAGCCCGAGCGTGTAATCCGTCAGCTTCGATGAGACCAGGCGACCTTGCTCGGGACGTTCGAGCGTGATGGCGATATCGGCCTCGCGCTGCGACAGCGAGAAAGAGCGGGGAACAGGCACAAGCTGGATACGCAGCTCCGGATAACGGGCGATCAGCCGCCCGAGCCGCGGCGCGAGAAAGGAAACGCCGAAGCCATCAGGCGCGCCGATGCGCACCGTCCCGGTGATCGCGCTGTCGAGGTGGCCGACGCTCGCCTGCGCGCGCAGCATCTCCGTTTCCATGCGCTCCGCCGCATGCAGGAAGATCTCGCCTTCGGCGGTCAGATCGCAGCCATTGGTGCGGCGCACGAGCAACCGTGTCTTCAAGCGCTCTTCCAGCGTCGTCACGCGACGGGAGAGGGTGGCGTGGTTGACGCCCAGCCGTTTCGAAGCGGCCAGGATCTGGCCCGTGCGTGCCACGGCCAGAAACATGCGGACATCATCCCAATCCATTTACATACCCTCTCTTGCACAAGAAGGACTTCAATTTTTGCACAACGGTTGCTTATAGCAGCTCATTGATTTGTGCAAATTGAAGTGCCATCCTGTCAGCATCCAAGAAAACGAGGAGGCACATCCATGCGTGAGATCGGTCATTTCATCGGCGGCAAGCACGTCGCCGGTACGAGCGGACGTACGAGCAACGTCTACAATCCGGCAACCGGCGAAGTGCAGGCAACCGTCGCGCTCGCCAGCGTCGAGGAACTGCGCGCAGCCGTCGAAAATGCCAAGGCCGCTCAGCCGAAATGGGCCGCCACCAACCCGCAGCGTCGCGCCCGCGTCTTCTTCAAATTCGTCGAGCTTCTGAACCAGAACATGGACGAGCTGGCGACGCTTCTTTCCAAGGAGCACGGCAAGACGGTCGAGGATTCCAAGGGCGATATCGTCCGCGGCCTCGAAGTCTGCGAATTCGTCTGCGGCATTCCGCATCTGCAGAAGGGTGAGTTTACCGAAGGCGCCGGCCCGGCGATCGACATGTATTCCATCCGCCAGCCTGTCGGCGTTGGCGCCGGCATCACGCCGTTCAACTTCCCGGCCATGATCCCGATGTGGATGTTCGCCCCGGCAATCGCCTGCGGCAATGCCTTCATCCTGAAGCCGTCCGAGCGCGATCCCTCCGTGCCGCTTCGGTTGGCCGAGTTGATGATCGAAGCCGGCCTGCCTGCCGGCATCCTTAACGTCGTCAATGGCGACAAGGCCGCCGTCGACGCCATCCTGACCGATCCGGATATCGCTGCCGTTTCCTTCGTCGGCTCCACGCCGATCGCCCGCTACGTCTATGGCACGGCCGCGATGAACGGCAAGCGCGCCCAGTGCTTCGGCGGCGCCAAGAACCACATGATCATCATGCCCGACGCGGATATGGACCAGGCCGTCAACGCCCTGATGGGCGCCGGCTACGGCTCTGCCGGCGAACGCTGCATGGCGGTCTCTGTCGCAGTTCCGGTCGGCGAAGAGACCGCTAACCGTCTCGTCGAGAAGCTGGTGCCGAAGATTGAATCCCTGCGCATCGGCCCCTATACCGATGACAAGGCCGACATGGGCCCGCTCGTCACCAAGGATGCCTATAACCGCGTCAATGGCCTGATTGACCGCGGCGTCGAGGAAGGTGCCAAGCTGGTCGTCGACGGTCGCGGCTTCAAGCTGCAGGGCTATGAGGACGGCTATTTTGTCGGCGGCACGCTGTTCGACCACGTCAAGCCGGACATGGATATCTACAAGACCGAGATCTTCGGACCGGTTCTCTCGGTCGTTCGCGCCAAGAACTACGAAGAAGCGCTCGATCTGCCGATGAAGCACGAATACGGCAACGGCGTTGCGATCTATACCCGCGACGGCGATGCGGCCCGCGATTTCGCCTCGCGCATCAATATCGGCATGATCGGCGTCAACGTTCCGATCCCGGTTCCGCTCGCTTACCACTCCTTCGGTGGCTGGAAGGCATCGAGCTTCGGCGATCTCAACCAGCACGGCACGGATTCGATTAAGTTCTGGACGCGCACCAAGACGATCACTGCCCGCTGGCCGTCGGGTATCAAGGACGGTGCGGAATTCGTGATGCCGACGATGAAGTAAGCATCGCAATCACCGGCTCGTATCAGCCGTCGTCCGGTATTTTCGGGCGGCGGCTTTTTTATTGCGTTTGTTTTCGATGGAGTCATCTTGTCAGGGCCGCTGTTTTCATCTAGAACAAAACAAGAACAACGGGAGGGCTGAGCGATGGCCATGACCTATCAGATCGACTATCTCGAATTTCCGTCGAAAGATGGCCTGAAGACCCGCCGCTTCTTCGAGGAAGCCTTCGACTGGAGCTTCGTCAGCTATGGGCCGACCTACCATGTCATCGAGGCGGCCGGAATAGATGCCGGCATTGACGGAGATGCGGGGGAGGCGGCCGGCACGCCTTTGCCCGTCGTGCGCACCACCGATCTGGAGGCCGCACAGCGCGCCGTCGAATTTGCCGGCGGCGTCATCACCCGTCCGGCTTTCGATTTTCCGGGCGGCCGTCGGTTTCATTTCCGCGAGCCGGGCGGCTGCGAAATGGCGGTCTGGATTTCCGTGCCATGAGCTTCGGGGCATCGCCGATTGGAGGTCGGCAGGGGCTGGAGGGCAGGCTTTCTAAATAAGCTGAATATGAATTTCATATTTTGGAATTGTTCAAAACTAAGAAAGCCACTATATACGGGGTCAGCCCCTAAGCAGCCTTGATTCCAGGAGATCGGCATGCGCTTGACCAAGCAGACCAATTACGCCGTGCGTATGCTGATGTATTGCGCCGCCAATGAAGGCCATCTCAGCCGCATCCCGGAGATCGCCAAGGCATACAGCGTGTCCGAGCTGTTCCTCTTCAAGATCCTGCAGCCGCTGACCAAGGCAGGTCTCGTTGAAACTGTGCGTGGCCGCAATGGCGGTGTGCGGCTTGCGAAGCCGGCGACCGATATCAGCCTGTTCGACGTTGTCCGCGTCACCGAGGACAGTTTCGCCATGGCGGAGTGCTTCGAGGATGGGGTGGTGGAATGCCCGCTAGTCGATAGCTGCGGCCTCAACTCGGCGTTGCGCAAGGCGCTCAATGCTTTCTTCGACGTTCTGACCGAATATTCCATCGACGACCTCGTCAAGGCCCGCCCGCAGATCAACTTCCTGCTCGGCCTCACCGACAAAGATCACAAGGCGATTGCGAAGAAGCCGGTGGTCGCGGCCCCGGCCGCCTAATCGGTTATCCGAAGTTCGGTCATGTTTTGGTCCGCAGTTACCGCCGGTAGCTGCGGATTTTCGTTTGTATTGCCTCCTATCCGGGCAATAGGCCGTTGGCGGATGGAAAGAGGAAAACGGCAAATCATTCTGAATCAACCAAAAGCACGTAATTTTTTGCCAGAAAATTACCAATTCAAAGGTTTTTTCGCCCAAAAATTTCCAAACTATAGAAATTGGAAAAATTTTAGGCGGCGCTTGTTGCTTTCAAACTTAAAATAAAGTTCCATCGGCGCGATCCGGATGGGAACCTCTGGTGGTGTCCACGGCTTCAAAAGAATAACAAATCTGGGAAACGATATCATGAAAAAGATTTCTGTCCTGCTGGCAGTGACAGCCTTGGCTTCGGTCATGGCGACGTCCGCCTGGTCGAAAACGCTTGTCTATTGCTCGGAAGGTTCGCCGGAAGGTTTCGATCCCGGCATCTATACCGCCGGCACCACATTTGATGCTTCCTCGCGCACGGTTTATAGCCGTCTTGTCGAATTCAAGCACGGCAGCACCGAGATCGAACCCGGCCTCGCCGAAAGCTGGACCGTTTCCCCCGACGGCAAGGAATACACCTTCAAGCTTCGCAAGGGCGTGAAGTTCCAGACGACCGATTTCTTCACGCCGACGCGTGACCTCAATGCCGACGACGTCATCTTCTCGATCGGCCGTCAGCTCGGTACGGACAATCCGTGGGCCAAGTATGTTGCCGGCGGTTCCTATGAATATGCCGACGGCATGGGCTTCCCCAAGCTCATCAAGTCGATCGACAAGGTCGATGACCTCACCGTCAAGTTCGTTCTGAACCGTCCGGAAGCTCCGTTCCTCGCCGACCTCGCCATGGACTTCGCCTCGATCCTGTCGAAGGAATATGCAGACAAGCTGCAGGCCGACAAGAAGATGGAGCAGATGAACCAGCAGCCGCTCGGCACCGGCGCGTTCACCTTCGTCGCCTACCAGCCGGATGCCGTCATCCGCTACAAGGCGAACGAAACCTACTTCAAGGGCAAGGAGAAGATCGACGATCTCGTCTTCGCGATTACGCCGGATGCATCCGTCCGCGCGCAGAAGCTGAAGTCCGGCGAATGCAACCTCATGCCTTACCCGAACGCCGCCGACATCAAGGATCTGAAGGCTGACAAGAACCTCAAGGTTCTCGAACAGGCCGGCCTGAACGTTTCCTACCTCGCCTACAACACGCTCGTTGCGCCGTTCGACAAGGTCGAAGTTCGCAAGGCGATCAACATGGCCGTCAACAAGCAGGCCATCGTTGATGCCGTCTTCCAGGGTTCCGGCAAGGTTGCGACCAACCCGATCCCGCCGACCATGTGGTCCTACAACAAGGACGTGAAGGACGACGCCTACAATCCGGACGAAGCCAAGAAGCTGCTTGAAAAGGCTGGCGTCAAGGATTTGAGCATGAAGATCTGGGCAATGCCGGTTTCGCGTCCGTACATGCTGAACGCCCGCCGCGCTGCCGAACTCATGCAGGCAGACCTGGCCAAGATCGGCGTCAAGGTCGAGATCGTCACCTATGACTGGGCTCAGTACCTGAAGCTCTCTTCCGCCAAGGACCGCGACGGTGCGGCCATCCTCGGTTGGACGGGTGACAACGGCGATCCGGACAACTTCCTTGACACGCTTCTCGGCTGCGATGCCGTCGGCGGCAACAACCGCGCGCAGTGGTGCAACAAGGAATTCGACGATCTCGTGAAGAAGGCCAAGCAGACAGCCGACGTCAAGGAGCGCACCAAGCTCTACGAACAGGCTCAGGTCGTCTTCAAGCGCGAAGCTCCCTGGATGACCATCGACCATTCGGAAGAGTTCATCCCGATGACGAAGAATGTCTCCGGCTACTTCCAGGATCCGGTCGGCGTTCACCGCTTCGATGGCGTCGATATCGCCGAATAACGAAAAATCTGTGAGAATGCCCGGCTAAGACCGGGCGACCCGGCGGTCAGACACCCTGTCTGACCGCCGGAAAAATTTGGACATCTGCCATGTTGCGATTTCTTCTCAGCCGGCTAGCGGTGCTGATCCCGACATTTCTCGGCGTATCGATCGTCGCCTTCTCCTTCATCCGCCTGCTTCCCGGCGATCCCGTCATGCTGCTGTCGGGCGAACGCGTCATGTCGCCGGAACGTCATGCGCAAATCTCCCACGATCTCGGCTACGACCAGCCGATGGTGGTACAGTACGGCCGATATATCTGGAACGCCCTGCATGGCGACCTCGGTACCTCGATCACCACCAAGCGCGATGTGCTGACCGACTTCCTGACTTTCTTCCCGGCAACGCTCGAATTGTCGATCTGCGCCATGATCCTTGCGATCTGTCTTGGCATTCCGGCCGGCGTTTTCGCCGCCGTCAAGCGCGGCACATGGTTCGATCAAAGCGTCATGGGTGTGGCTCTTGTCGGCTATTCCATGCCGATCTTCTGGTGGGGCCTGCTGCTGATCATCGTCTTCAACGGCTATCTGCACTGGACGCCGGTTTCCGGCCGCATCGGCCTCATCTATTTCTTCAAGCCGATCACCGGCTTCATGCTGATCGATAGCCTCCTGTCCGGTCAGAAGGGCGCCTTCTGGTCCGCTTTGAATTCGCTGATCCTGCCGACCATCGTGCTCGGCACCATTCCGCTCGCCGTCATTGCGCGCCAGACGCGCTCCGCCATGCTGGAAGTGCTGGGCGAGGATTATGTGCGCACGGCGCGCTCCAAGGGCCTGTCGCCACTGCGCGTCGTTTCCGTGCATGCGTTGCGAAATGCGATGATCCCCGTCGTCACTACGATCGGCCTGCAGGTCGGCGTGCTGCTTGGCGGCGCCATCCTGACGGAAAGCATCTTCTCCTGGCCCGGTATCGGCAAATGGATGATCGACGCCGTCTTCAAGCGCGACTATCCGGTGGTGCAGGGTGGCCTGTTGCTGATCGCTGGCATCGTCATGCTCGTCAATCTTGCTGTCGACCTGCTCTACGGCTTCGTCAACCCACGCATTCGTCACTAGGAGCGGCCCCATGAGCACGGTTAGCGTCAAAACGGTTAGTGTCAAATCCGACCGTCCTTCCGCTCTTGCGGAGTTCTGGTATTATTTCTCTCGCAACAAAGGCGCCGTCATCGGCCTTGCGATCTTCCTCTTCGTCCTTTGTCTGGCAATCTTTGCCGGCGTCGTGGCGCCTCACAATCCCGATGCCGCTTACGGCAGCGACATGCAGCGCCTGCCGCCAGCTTGGGCGGAGGGCAGCAACAGCAGTTTCCTGCTCGGCACCGATGCCAATGGTCGCGATCTCCTGTCGCGCCTCATCTACGGCACGCGCTTCTCGCTGTTTATCGGCCTCGTCGTTGCCTCGCTTTCGGCGATCGCCGGCATCTTGATCGGCCTTGTCGCCGGCTACGCCCGTGGCCGCATCGATACGATCATAATGCGCATCATGGACATCATTCTTGCCATCCCGTCATTGCTGCTTGCCCTGGTGCTGGTGGCAATCCTCGGACCGGGCCTGACCAATGCGATGATCGCGATCTCCATCGTCAACCAGCCGCATTTCGTTCGTCTGACCCGCGCTTCCGTCATGGCAGAGCGCGACAAGGAATATGTCATCGCCTCGCGTGTTGCCGGCGCCGGTCCTCTGCGGCTGATGTTCAAGACGATCCTGCCGAATTGCCTCGGTCCGCTGATCGTGCAGGCGACGCTTGCCTTTTCGGCCGCCATTCTCGATGCCGCAGCCCTCGGCTTTCTCGGTCAAGGCGCCCAGCCGCCGACGCCGGAATGGGGCACGATGCTCGCCGACTCGCGCGAATTCTTCCAGAGCAACCCTTGGCTCGTTACTTTCCCCGGTCTCTGTATCCTGATTACCGTTCTCGCCATCAACCTGATGGGCGACGGCCTGCGCGATGCGTTCGACCCGAAGCTGAAGAGGTCGTAATGGCACTCCTCGATATTGAAAACCTATCCGTTGAATTCCAGACTTCGTCCGGCCTGTTCCGGGCGGTCGATGGCGTTTCGCTCACCTGCGACAAGGGAGAAATCCTCTCGATCGTCGGCGAATCCGGTTCCGGCAAATCCGTCTCCATGCTTGCCATGATGGGCCTTCTGCCCTGGACGGCGAAGATCACCGCCGACCGCATGATGTTCGATGGCAAGGATCTGCGCGGCATTTCCTCGCGCCAGCGCCGTAAGATCATCGGCAAGGACATGGCAATGATCTTCCAGGAACCCATGTCGAGCCTCAATCCGTGCTTCACGGTCGGCTTCCAGCTCGGCGAGACACTGCGCATCCACATGGGCCTCGACCGTAAAGCGCGCCGCCAGCGTTCGATCGAACTGCTGAATCTCGTCGGCATTCCAGCTCCCGAGGATCGTCTGTCGAACTTTCCGCATCAGATGTCTGGTGGCATGAGCCAGCGCGTCATGATCGCCATGGCACTCGCCTGCAATCCGAAGCTTCTGATCGCCGATGAGCCCACGACCGCGCTCGACGTGACGATCCAGGCGCAGATCCTCGACCTGCTCGTGCGCCTGCAGCGGGAGCAGGGCATGGCGCTCGTGCTCATTACCCATGACATGGGCGTCGTCGCCGAAACGGCGGAGCGCGTCCAGGTGCAATATGCCGGCCAGAAGGTCGAGGAGCAGCCGGTCAAGGAACTGTTCCGCGATCCGCATCATCCCTATACGGCAGCCCTTCTTTCGGCTCTGCCGGAACGTGCCGAAGTCGGCGAGCGTCTGCCGTCGATCGCCGGCGTCGTTCCCGGCCAGCACGATCGTCCCAGGGGCTGTCTCTTTGCGCCGCGCTGCTCCTTTGCAACGCCGGAATGCGACAAGGGCGTCAAGCGTCAGGGGCCTGAACTGGGCGTAACCCTATGCAATTATCCGCTGCAACATGGCAAGCCGCTCGGCCACCCCGGGATTGCCGCCACGCAAAAAGCAGGAGGTGCCGCATGACCGGCGCTGTTCTCGAAGGGCGCGATCTCGCCCGTTTCTACACCGTCAAGCGCGGCACCTTCAAACCGGAAGCAACCGTCAAGGCGCTGAACGGCGTCAGCTTCAGCCTGCAGTCGGGCCGCACGCTCGCTGTCGTCGGCGAATCCGGCTGCGGTAAATCGACGCTCGCCCGTCTGGTGACGATGATCGAAAATCCGACGGCCGGCGAATTGCTGATCGACGGCAAGCCCGCCAGGCTCGGCGATCGCAGCCTGCGCAGCGCCGTGCAGATCGTGTTCCAGAACCCCTATGGCTCGCTGAACCCGCGTCAGAAGGTCGGCTCCATCCTGGAAGAGCCACTGAAGATCAACACGGATGATGATGCCGCGACCCGCCGCCGCAAGGTGGAGGAGATGATGGCGCGCGTCGGTCTGCGCCCGGAACACTACGATCGTTATCCGCATATGTTCTCGGGCGGCCAGCGCCAGCGCATCGCCATCGCACGCGCCCTGATGCTGCGGCCGAAGGTGCTGGTGCTCGATGAGCCGGTGTCCGCACTCGATCTGTCGATTCAGGCGCAGGTGCTGAACTTGCTGATGGACCTGCAGAAAGAGATGGGCCTTGCCTACCTCTTTATCTCGCATGGCCTTTCCGTCGTCCGTCACATCGCAGACGACGTGATGGTTATGTATCTCGGACGCCCGGTGGAAACCGGCACGGCGGAAGAGGTCTTCACCCGGCCGCGCCATCCCTATACGGCCGCCCTTCTGTCGGCGACGCCGATCGCCGATCCGGATCGCGAAAAGAACCGCATCCGCCTTCAGGGCGAATTGCCGTCGCCGCTCAATCCGCCGAAGGGCTGCCACTTCAATCCGCGCTGCTGGCGTGCCCAGGACAAGTGCCGGCAGGTCGAACCGGAACTCGCGGGCGAGGGAACGCATAAATTTTCCTGTTTCTTTCCGCTGGATTGATCCAAGTTGTGAGTCGGGCACGGCTGGCGAGACCGGTCGTGCCCCGTTCAAGTCAATCATTCCGGACAGGCCTTATGCGCGATAATCAAGACATTCCCCTTGCCATCATCGTTATGGGTGTGAGCGGCAGTGGCAAATCCTCAATCGGTGAGGGTGTCGCGGCCAAGCTTGGCATCCATTTTATCGAAGGCGATGCTCTGCATCCGGCCGCCAATGTCGAGAAGATGAGCAAGGGCATCCCCCTGACGGACGAGGATCGTTGGCCCTGGCTCGAAAAGATCGGTCAGGAAATATCGGTAAGCATTGCGAAAAACGAGGGAGTTGTCGTTACCTGCTCGGCGCTCAAGCGTGTCTATCGCGAACGCCTGCGGGCGTCTGCCGGCGGCCATCTCTATTTCATCTATCTCGAAGGCTCGAAGGAGCTGCTGACGAAGCGCATGGGCGAGCGCAAGGGGCATTTCATGCCGGCGTCACTGCTCGAAAGCCAGCTGCAGACTTTGGAAGTGCCGACCGGCGAGCCCGGCGTCGTCACCGTCGACATCGACGCCACGATCCGGGAGATCGTCGATGCCTCTGTCAAAAGTCTCAAGGCTATTCTCTAAATCAAAAGCTCAGGGCGCAAACCGGCTAGGAGCATAAGCCGAAATATCGATGAACGGCGTCTCGCCGGTGATAAGTTCGGCGAGCACGCGGCCTGTCACCGGCCCGAGCGTCAGCCCGTGATGGGCATGCCCGAAGGCGAACCAAAGGCCGTTATGGCGCGGGGCCTTGCCGATGATCGGCATCATGTCGGGCGTGCAGGGGCGCGCGCCCATCCAGGGTTCCGGATCGAGCCGTTCGCCGAGCGGAAAGGTGGTGCGCGCGACGGCCTCCGCGCGATCGAGCTGCACCGGGGTCTTCGGTGCATCGCGCAGGGCGAATTCGGCGCCGGTCGTCAGCCGGATGCCCCGGCTCATCGGCGCCAGCAGATAGCCACGCTCGGCATCCAGCATCCAGTTGTTGAGAATGGCATTGCCCTCGGCGGCGTAATGCATGTGGTAGCCGCGCTTGACGCCGAGCGGGAAAGCATAGCCGAAGCGTTTCGTGACGATATCGGCCCAGGGGCCGAGTGCGACGACAACATCCTCCGCCTCGATCGATCCCTCCGCCGTCACCATTCTCCACGCCGAACCTGCCATGCCGAGCGAGACGGCATCCCCGGTCGTCACAAGGCCGCCAATGCTTTCGAAATATCGCCGATAGGCGGCTGTCAAACCGTGCGGGTCCAGCACCGACCAGGGATCGCGCCAGCGAAGTGCTCCGGCAAAGCTGCCTCTCAGATGCGGCTCGGCACTTGCGATCTCTGCGCTGTTCAGCGCGTCATAGCCGATGCCGAATTCGCGGCTGAGGCGCTCCGCCTCGGCAAATTCCGCGTCCCGCTTTTCGTTCGAACGGAACAGTTCCACCCAGCCGTTCTTGCGAATGAGCTCCTCGGCATGCGAGGCTTGGATGAGATCGTTGTGTTCGCTGACGGAATGTTCGATGAGCGGCGCATAGGCGCGTGAAATCATCTCGTGACGCTTGGTATTGGAGTTCCACCAATAGCGGGCAAGAAAGGCGATCTGCGCCGGCAGCGCGCGCAGATGGTAATGCGCGTCGATGCGGTTATTGAAGGCATAGCGCAGCAGCAGGCCGAATTGCTGCGGAAAGCCATAGGGCACCACGCCCTCGCGCTGGATGAGGCCGGCATTGCCGAAGGACGTTCCCTGACCCGGTGGCTGGCGATCGACGAGGACGACTTGCCGTCCCCGCCGCTGCAGATGGATTGCCGTCGAAACCCCGACGATACCAGCACCGAGAACGATTGCGTCCTTTGTCATCTCACCCTGCTATCCGCATGCTCATTGCATTGCTGCCCGGTCGCTCCGCATTGCCTGACCGCGCTCTAAGCATCGAAAATGCCTGCCAAATTTCAGTGGCGCAATTGAAAAATGCGGATCAGCTTGCAGTCTGTCGCAGGCAGGCGTTTTCGGCGCGGATGCGGATCGCAAGAATGATGCCGTTGAGCAGAGAAAAGATCGCGGCATAAAGCGGCATGCCGAAAGCGAGCGGCAAGACGGCGATCTCGCCGACGACAACGGCATAGTTCGGATGGCTGAGGAAGCGATAGGGTCCTTTGGTCACCAGCGCCGCGCGGGGCAGGATGATGATGCGTGTCGTCCAACGATCCTTGAGTGTCACCAGCACCCAGAGACGCAGTCCCTGCAGCACCATGAAGAGCACAAACCAGGCGGGATCGACCGACCGGCCGATGGCGAGCAACCACAATCCTATCAGCCATGCCGTATGCATCGCCACCATGAAGGGATAATGCTCCGGCGCATGTTCCCGAGCGCCGCGGGCAAGGAGCGCCGCGGTATTGTGCCTGGCATAGACGAGCTCTGCCAGCCGCTGCAGCGTCACGAAGGTCAGAAGCGCGATCGATGGCCACAGCATCACGCAACCCTCCTCAGGGTAATGCAGCTTGCCGAAAATCCCGGCCCCATGGCGAGTAGGGCGGAACGCTCCGGCAATCCGGCCGCAATCACCCGCTCCAGCACGAACAGCACGGTGGGAGAGGACATGTTGCCATAGTCGCCGATCACCTCGCGCTCGATATCGAGCGAACCTTCTTCAAGGCCGAGCGACTTCTCAAGGGCCGACAGCACCTTGGCGCCGCCGGGATGGCAAATGAAGCGGTCGACATCGGAGATCAAAAGCCTGAATCGCTCCAGAATCCCGGCAACCGCGCGCCTCAGATGCGTTTCGGCGAAGACCGGCAGTGATTGTTCGAGGATGATGCCAAAACCGGTATCGTCGATCTTCCAGCCCATGATGCCGAGGCTGTCGGGGAAAAGATGTTCGCCTGTCGCTTCGATTTCCGCAATGCCGCCTTCGCCGGCTCGCAGCACACAGGCTGCTGCTCCATCGCCGAACAGCGCGGTGGCTATAATGTTGGGCCGTGTCAGTTCGTCTAGGCGGAAGGCGAGCGAGCAGAGCTCGATCGCGACGAAGAGCACGACGGCGCCCGGCCGGCTTCTTGCCATCTTCGTCGCAACGGCAAGGCCCGATACGCCGGCAGCACAGCCGAGCCCGAAGATCGGCACGCGCTCGATATCCAGGCGGAAGCCCATCTCGCTCGCAAGCCGTGCCTCGAGGCTCGGCGTCGCAAGCCCTGTGGACGAGGCCGTGACGATGCAGTCGACCTTTCTGGCCTCGAGACCGGCCCGCTGTAGCGCTGCTGTTGCGGAGCGGCGGAAAAGCTCGGAGGCCACCTCCGTATAGGCAGCCATGCGATCCTGCCAGCCATGCGGCTCTTCGAACCAGGAAAGGGGCCGCGCCACATGGCGCTTGCGAATGCCGGTGCTCTCGAACACGCGCGCGAGATACTTGAAATCCTGAAAACGGTCCGAGAACAGACGGCCCGCCGTCTCGGCAGCGTCGGTCTGGAGGATGATGTTGTCGGGCGTTGCGACGGCAAGGCCTAGAAGTTTGACGGTATCGGTCACGAGTGTCTCCTGTGCCCTTGAGGGGCATGTCGGCTGAAACACGCGATAGAGGTGGTCTATTCGATGCCGGAGCAGTCACGAAAGAGTGACGGCGTCTCGACATAGGATGCGTCGAAAAAATTCTCGAGTCGTTCGAATAAAATATGCAGACGGTGTGTTCTCCCCTCGCAACGTTCATTTTGCCAAGGAGACATTCCATGACGACCAAAGCATTTCGCCTGGCTTCCATCGCCCTCGGTGCAGGCCTGACCGTCGGCGCTTTCGCCGTTCCCGTCTTCGCCGCCGGCGACGATTCCAGCACGACGCCGACCTGCAAGAAGGGCGAGATCTACGATCAGAAGGCGAAGAAGTGCGTCAAGCAGCAGAGCGCCAATGTCACCGACGAAAACCGCGCCGACTACGCCTATTCGCTCGCCAAGAAGGATCATCGCTACGAGGAAGCCCTGGCGGTTCTCGACACGATGAAGAACCCCAATACGGCGGAAGCGCTGAATTATCGCGGCTATGTTACCCGCAAGCTCGGCCGCACGGACGAAGGCATTTCCTATTACCAGAAGTCCGTCGCCATGGATCCGAAGTACACGCTGGTTCGTGAATATCTCGGCGAAGCCTACGTCATCAAGGGTCAGATGGACCTCGCCAAGGATCAGCTGAACACGATCAAGACGCTCTGCGGCAATACGAGCTGCGAGGAGTATCGCGATCTCCACGCCGCGATCATGAATCCGTCCAGCCTGTGATCGCAGGTCCAGGTCAGTGATAAAGACGGCAAGCAGGGAGCTTTGCGAGAGATATGGGAGTGATGCCGGTCGCTCGTGGTGCTATTTCTGCTTATAGTCTGACAGCAACGGAGCCGCCGAAAAGGTCGGCGGTTTCCGGACCTGCGAATGCCGCGGAGGATGTCATAGCGAGCGAAGAGGATATCAGGGCAGGCCTGTCCCAGCACCTGACGCGGCTGTGGCGCTATGGCGTGGTGCTGTCGCGCCAGCGCGACGTGGCCGACGATCTTGTGCAGGCGACCTGCGTCAGAGCTTTGGAGCGGGCGGCGCAGTTCACCGCCGGCACGAGGCTCGACCGCTGGCTGTTTGCCATTCTCCACTCGATCTGGCTGAACGAGGTCCGTTCGCGCCGGGTGCGTATGGGGCAGGGCTTCGTCGATGCCGATGAGACGCTGGTATTTGACGGCGCACAGGAAACCGAAACACGTGTTCTCGCCGGGCAGGTCTTGCAGCGCGTGCAGGCATTGCCGGAAGCGCAGCGCACTGCCGTGTTCCTGGCCTATGTCGAGGGGCTTTCCTATCGCGAAGTGGCCGAAATTCTCGATGTGCCGATCGGAACCGTCATGAGCCGGTTGGCGGCAGCGCGGGCGAAGCTCGCTGATGGCATGGGGGTGGCGGCTGACGGAAAAGCGTCCGGAGGTGGGCGACTGGGGAATGGAAATGAGTGAATTGAACAAAGGACAGACGGTTACGGACGAACAGCTCACCGCCTTCATCGATGGCGAGCTGGATGCTGCCGACCGCGATAGGATCGAGGGGCTAATCGCCAGCGACGAGCACGTGGCGGAGCGTTTCGATTTTTTGTCGCGCAGCACGCTGCCCTTTTCTGAAGCGTTTCAGCCGATGCTCGCCGAGGCGCCGGCTGCGAAGCTGGATGCCATGCTTGCCGCCATTCCCTCGTCAAAGGAAAGCAAGGTCCGCGCCGCTGGCATTGGCCGCCGTGGTTTCCTGGCCGCAATGGCCGCGAGTTTCGTAGCCGCCATCGCCATCGACCGCGCGGTGATCGGCGTCGGCCGTAAGCTTTCGAAGCCGGACGAGGATGCCGAATGGCGTGCCGTCGTGGCGGAATATCTTTCGCTCTATACGGCGGATACGCTGAGTGCTCCGGCCGGAGACCATGCGCAGCAGGTCGCGCAGTTGAATGAGGTCAGTGCCAAGTTGGATCTGCCGC
Organism: Martinezella sp. CNPSo 3890; assembly: GCF_057784455.1. Classification (NCBI taxonomy): domain Bacteria; kingdom Pseudomonadati; phylum Pseudomonadota; class Alphaproteobacteria; order Hyphomicrobiales; family Rhizobiaceae; genus Martinezella; species Martinezella sp. CNPSo 3890. The sequence continues at coordinate 208,657 of NZ_JBXSOR010000001.1, forward strand.
TGGCGCCCGAAGCGATTGCCATGCCGGGCATAGAGTTCAAGCGTGCTCAGATCCTGAATTATGACAGCAAGCCACTCGCCCAGATCGCCTATCTCGATCCGGAAAGCGGCCCGATGGCACTGTGCATCGTTCGGTCCACCAGGGGTATGGCCGCGCCGGATATGGAAAATCGTCGCGGCATGAATGTCGTCTATTGGTCGAGCGCCACACACGCCTTCATGCTGATCGGTCACGCGCCGATCGACCGGATGCAGCAACTTGCGGCTGATGTCAGGGCGCACCTCATCGCCTGAGGGCTGTTTCCGGCGCGACTAAAATGGCGTGATTCAAAAAGAATTTGGCGAAAACCCATCCTGCTGGTATTCTTTGCCCAACGAAAATCGAACGAGCGCCAGCAGCATGCCCTCAAGGCCTTGCGCGGTGCGGTGGAAAAGATACGTGAGTGACCCCGAAAGCGGCCCAGCGCCGCAGGCAGACGGGGCGCCGGCAGCAGAGCGCAGGAAGGGTAAATCCTCCCGGCGCGCGAAGCGTAAGCGCGGTCATGGCCGCCCGAACGCTCATTCTGCGGAGGCTAGCCAGGCAGGTAAGTCCAGCCAGGTGGCGCAGCGCCCAGCAGAGGATGAGGCCGGCTCGCCGGCTAGAAAGCGCAAGCGCCGCCGCCGTGCACGCGGCGCAGCCCAGGGTGGCGCGCAGCCTTCTTCGTCAACACAGCAGTTTTCATCACAGGCGGAGCATCGCGCTTCGCCTGAGCATGGCCATCCCTCCTCGCATAAGAGCGGCAAGAATCGGCGCAAGCATCGCAGCAAGCGCGGCCTGCAGGGTCGGCCTCTCGTGCATGAGAAGACGGCGCAGATCGTCGCTCCAGCGAATACGCAGGCGAATGTCCACGCTCCGACCCACGACGATCACCGTCAGAACCGGCAGCCTCAGCCGCGACGTGAAGGCCAGGGGCAGCACCATTATGCCGAGGCTGATTCCCGTCCGCTCGATCTCTATGCCGCTCTCGATCTCGGCACCAACAATTGCCGTCTGCTGATCGCGCAGCCGACACGTCCGGGTCAGTTCCGAGTGGTTGATGCATTTTCCCGCATCGTGCGTCTTGGCGAAGGGCTCGGCGCCAGTGGCCGCCTCTCCAGCGATGCCATGGACCGCGCCGTGGAAGCGCTGCGCATCTGCGCGGCCAAGCTGAAGACCCGCGAGATCCGGCGCATGCGGCTGATCGCGACCGAGGCCTGCCGCGCCGCTGACAACGGCGAAGCGTTTCTAGCAAGGGTGACCGAAGAGACGGGATTGCGGCTCGAAATCATCGACCGCGAAACCGAGGCACGGCTTGCCGTTTCCGGTTGCTCGTCTCTTGTGGGGCCGGAAGCGCGCTCGGTCGTGCTGTTCGATATTGGCGGCGGCTCTTCGGAAATTGCCGTCATCCGCATCGGCGAGAATCGCTCCAGCCGCCTGGCCAATCACATCACCCATTGGACCTCGCTGCCCGTCGGTGTCGTCACGCTCTCCGAGCGGCATGGCGGTCGCGATGTAACGCCGGAGCTGTTCGAGACGATGGTATGTGAGGTTCAGCGCATGCTCGAGCGTTTCGATTGCCCGCCGGTTCATGGCGCCGCGCGTGACAGCGGCGACTTCCACTTGATCGGGACTTCAGGCACGGTGACAACGCTTGCAGGCGTCCATCTTGATCTGCCGCGCTACGATCGGCGCCGGGTCGATGGCGTCTGGCTGTCGGATGATGAAGTGAGTGCGATGCAGGCGAAGCTCCTGTCCTGGGATTTTGCCGGCCGCGCCGCCAATCCCTGCATCGGGCCGGATCGTGCCGATCTGGTACTGGCGGGTTGCGCCATTCTAGAGGCGATCCGCCGCCGCTGGCCGAGCCCGCGCATGCGCGTTGCTGATCGCGGCCTGCGCGAGGGACTGCTGACCGACATGATGGCAGACGACGGCGTTTGGCGGCGAGGCCGCTCGCGCCGGGGTCATCGACCGAGGGATATGAAGGGGCCGCAGACGTGACCAAGCCAACCATCGCCGGCAACCGCACGGGCCGCAAGCTCGGCCAGCGCGTCAAGAAAAAGAAGCTGAAGGCCTCGTCGCGGCAGTGGCTGCAACGCCATATCAACGATCCCTATGTGCAGCGCGCCCAGCTGGAAGGGTATCGCGCCCGCGCCGCTTTCAAGCTCCTGGAGATCGACGAGAAGCATCAGATCCTCAAGGGCGCGCGACGCATCATCGATCTGGGTGCCGCTCCGGGCAGCTGGTCACAGATCGCCGCCAAGGTGACCGACTCGACGGAGGAGGATATCCGCGTCGCCGCCATCGATTTCCTCGAAATGGCGCCGATACCCGGCGTCAGTATCCTGCAGCTCGATTTCCTCGATCCGACAGCGCCGCAGCGGCTGATCGATGCCGTCGGCGGCACGCCGGATCTCGTGATATCCGATATGGCGGCGCCGACGACGGGCCATCACCGCACCGACCATCTGCGCACGATGCATCTTTGCGAAGTGGCTGCGCATTTCGCCGTCGAGGTGCTGGCCGAAGGTGGCCATTTCCTTGCCAAGACCTTCCAGGGGGGTACCGAGCGTGACCTCTTGACCTTCCTGAAGCAGAATTTCCGTCAGGTCATCCATGTGAAGCCCGGCGCATCCAGAGCCGAGTCGGTGGAAATGTTCCTGCTGGCGAAGGGCTTCAAGGGCCGGAAGCCGGAAGGCGAGACAGAAGAGGCGGAAGCCGCCGCCGTGCGTTAAGTTCGGCGGCTCTCGATCCATGAATCGGCGAGATCTCGATTACGCTACGGCGTTGCCCAAGCGTAGGGATCGTGTTGTCATTTTGCGGCCGGCTGCTGCACCTGCGGCTGAAGGGCGGCGACGCGCTTGAGACCGGCCTTATGGCCGGAGACCATGGCACCGGCACTGCGATCCATCCGGATGAAGGGGATGGTCGCAAGTACGGTCAGAACCGAGATGCAGAAGAAGGCGATATGGAAATCGCGGACCTGCAGTTCCGTTCCGCTGAAGAAGGTCGAGGTTTCCAGGATCATGGCGGCGACGGCGACACCGAGCGCCAGGCTGATCTGCTGCATGACGGAGCTCATCGATGTCGCCTGGCTTGCCTGCTTGTCGTTGATATCGGCGAAGGCGAGCGCATTGATGCCGGTGAAGAAGAAGGAGCGCGAGAAGCCGCCAATCAGCAGGATGCCGACAATGATGAGGTGTGGCGTCCAGGGCTGGAAGAAGCCGGTGCAGATCGTCGTCAGGGTGGTGATGGCCGCGGCCGAAAGCAGCGCTGTCTTGAAGCCGACGGCGGTAAAGACCCGGCGGGCGATGAATTTCGTCGAGATCGCGCCGATGGCACCGGCAAAGGTGATGAGGCCGGACTGGAATGGATTGAGGCCGAAGCCGAGCTGCAGCATCAAGGGTGTCAGGAAGGGCATGGCGCCGATGCAGATGCGAAACAGCGTGCCGCCGGTGACCGAGGCGCGGAAGGTGGCGTTCTTCAGCAGCGTGAGATCGAGGATCGGGGCCGGGTGACGGCGCGCATGGCCGATATAGAGAAAGCCGCAGACGAAGCCGATGACGACGGCGGAGATGCCGATATAGGGCGGTAGAGCCGGCAGGCTGATGACGGACATGCCGAAGACTATGCCGGATGCGGCGAAAGAGGTCAGCAGGAAACCGATGACATCGAGCTTCGGCGGCATTGTCGCTTCCACATCGGGCAGGAAGATTGACGCCAAGATCACGCCGAGGATGCCGACGGGCACGTTGATCAGGAAGATCCAGTGCCAGGAAGCGTAGGTGGTGATGAAGCCGCCGAGCGGAGGACCGGCAAGCGGGCCTACGAGCGCGGGAATGGAGAGCAGCGCCATCGCCGAAACGAGATCGCTCTTCTGCGTGGTGCGCACCAGCACAAGGCGCCCGACCGGCGTCATCATCGAGCCGCCGACGCCCTGCAGGAAGCGGGCGAAGACGAATTCCACGAGGCCGCCCGAGAAGGCGCACATGATGGAGCCGATAACGAAGACACAGATGGCCACGCGGAAAATGTTCTTCGCGCCAAAGCGATCCGCCATCCAGCCGCTGATTGGGATGAAGACGGCCAGCGATACCATGTAGGAGGTCAGCGCCAGCTTTAGCGTGATCGGGCCGACATGCAGATCATTGGCGATGGCCGGCAGCGCTGTCGCGATGACGGTGGAATCCATCTGTTCCATGAAAAGGGCTACGGCGAGGATCAATGGAACGATGCGATTCATGGGCATCCGCCTTGATAGGTCTGTCTTCGGAAAGCCGCCGCTCAGGGTGCGATCAGCCGCTCTGTAGTCCTATGCGAGGCTGCTGCCAATCCTGGATTTTGCTCCATCAGCGCCTGGGGATCACGTCTTCGTGATATCCACTGCCGCATCGGGTGGGACGCAGGATTTGACATATGCTAAGAGCATGGAAATGCTAAACGCATAAAACGTCGTCCGGTCTATTAGCGGATTTGGATTGTGTTGTCATGACCAAATTTTCGGTCGTAGACGCGCAACTTCCAGGCCGCCGTCACCGGAGGCTGCGATAGGCGCAGCTTACGCTGCGCATCAACATAAGGAGTGAGTTCATGACTGCCGTCCTGCCCCCGGATACGCATCGGTTCAAATTGGGATCCTGCACCGTCACCGTCGTCAAGGACGGCGCTAACATCATGGACAACCCCTGGGAAACTTTCGGCTCGAACCAGACGCCGGACACCGTTCGCAAACTGCTGGAGCAGAATTTCCTGCCGACGGAAAAATTCGTCAACAGCTACGCGCCCGCCATCATCGACACCGGCTCCGACGTGATCGTCGTCGATACCGGCTTTGGTGCCGCCGGTCGCGCTCGTGGCCTCGGCCGCTTTCGCGAAGGGCTGAAGGCGGTCGGCTACACGCCTGAGCAGGTCACGGTCGTCGCTCTCACGCATCTACACGGCGATCATATCAATGGATTGATGGAGGAGGATGGCCCGGCCTTTCCGAATGCTCGCTACGTTGCCGGCGAGATCGAATATGGGTTCTGGACCGATACGGCGCGTGAGGGAACACCGGCGGAAGGCGGCCATAAGGCCGTCCTCGCCAATGTCGTGCCCTTCGCCGAAAAGATGACCTTCCTTAGGGATGGCGACCAGATCGTCAGCGGCATGACCGCCATGCTGGCGCCCGGCCACACGCCCGGCCATCTCGTCTTCCACCTGGAATCCGGCGGCAGCCAACTCGTCATGACCGGCGATACCGCCAACCATTATGTCCTATCGCTCGGCCGACCGGATTGGGAAGTCCGCTTCGATGCGGACAAGGCGCAGGCCGCGAAAACCCGCCGCCGCATCTTCGATATGATCGCCGCCGACCGCATTCCCTTCCTCGGCTTCCACATGCCTTTCCCCGCCGTTGGCTTCGTCGAAAAACAGTCGGAAGGTTTTCGCTACATTCCGAAAAGCTACCAGTTCGATGTTTGAAGACAGCGACTTGATGGCGGGATGTAAGCTCAAGAACGGTCGCGAAAGAGACCATTATCTTGATGCATAACGGCACGGATGGCGCCTGCAAAAGCAGCAGGCGCCTCCTGCGGCAGATTGTGTCCAACCCCTGCAATAATACGTCGTTGGTAAAACGCGGCCTTGAAATGCGGCGCGGCATGGTCGATTGCATCAGGTGGATCGACACCGTCGTCGGCACCTTGCAGAACAAAGGTTGGCACGACGATATCAGGTTGCTTGGCTAGTTCTGCCTCTATGGACTGCAGCTCTGGATCTCCGGGAGTACCGCCGAACCGATGTCGATAGGAATGAATGACGACATCCACAAAATCCGGATTTTCAAATGCCGCAAAGCTCTGTTCGTAAGTTGCGTCAACAAAACTCCATGTGGGAGACCATAGCTTCCAGATGAAACGGCAAAGCTCGCAGCGTTTCTCGCTCAGTCCTCTTCGGCCACGCTCCGAATGGAAGTAATATTGATACCAATAGCGATATTCCTCTTCGGGCGACGCGGGTTGGCCGGCGGCGGTGATGTTCTGGATGTTGTATCCCGTCCCGCAGCTTACCAAACCGCGAACACGCTCGGGCCAAAGGGCAGCGACAATACAGGCTGCCCGGCCACCCCAATCATAGCCGCCAAGCGTCGCCGAAGAAATACCAAGCGCGTCCATGAAAGCCAGAAGGTCCGAACCGAGAGCGGCTTGCTCTCCTGACCGGAAGGTTTCGTCGGAAAGGAATCGCGTCGAGCCGAATCCACGCAGGAACGGCACGAAGCAATGCCATCCATCTCCAGCGAGTCGCTCGGCCACCTGATCGTAAGCATGAATGTCATACGGGAAGCCGTGCAAAAGGATCACCGGCTGGCCGTCGGGCGGCCCGCTTTCCCGATAAGCGATTTCCAGAACGCCGGCTGTGACTGTCTTCATGTGGCATTCCTCTACCGATCAATGGTGCATCCGAGAGGCATTTCAGCATGGCAAAACCGGCTCCAGGTCACAACCGAAATTCGCAAAAGCTCCGCGCATTCAATTCCGGATCACGGCACTTCGCCCGAGACGAGGTTCCGTTCCTGTCAGCAGTCGCTGAATATTCATACGATGGCGCACGATCACATAAAGGCTACCGGCAATCACCAGCAATCGATATGGCAACGGCTGCTCCAAGCCGCAGACAAGGGCAATCGCCGTCAAAGCTGCCAGGATTGAGCCGAGAGAAACAATCCGAAAAATAGCCAGCGCAATGCCAAAAACGGTCACTGCACCTAATCCCACCGGCCAGGCTATCGCCAGCAACAGGCCAAGTCCCGTTGCGACGGATTTGCCGCCCTTAAAATTCAGCCAGATCGGGCGGCTATGCCCCAGCAAGACTGCGAGTCCCGCTAAGCAAACCGCCCACAAAACGAAGTTTTGCTGATCAAGCGCAATCGGCGGCGATATGGATGGCAACGTTTGGAGCCAAGGATAGAACCAACTGGCAAAGACGATCGCCGCGGCCCCTTTCAGTACATCGACCAGGAGCACCGCCAATGCCGGCCATTTCCCGAGTGTCCGCAATACGTTCGTTGCGCCCGTCGATTTGGAACCGAGTTCCCGAATATCAACGCCCATGAGCAGTCTCCCCGCCAGATAGCCCGTGGGTATGGAGCCGAAGAGATAGGCGATTGCCAATCCAGCGACGCTTGCTATCCAGAAACCCATGAGTGTCACCTCTGTTTAAGACTTTGCCCTTAGCACCGGCCGCAAGAAAGTTCGCTCGTAGCTGATGAATGGCGGACTCCTACCGAAGCGTTCGTTTGCGGCAATTCCGTCCGGATCGGCTGCAACACGCTCGCGGTATTGCAGGTAGGTTGTCTCATCTGGAAATGTAAATAGTGCGACCGCTATGTCGCCGGGGCCTTCTTCACCTATGCCCGGAAAGCTCACTCCCGCCTCCGCCGGCTTGTCTCTGGGTATGAAGTAGCCGTGATGCGTTCCGCGATGGCGTTCGATGAGCTCGATCCAAATCCGGCTGTAAGCTTCGAATTCCGAAATTCTATGGTGATCGATGCGGTAGCGAACTTCGCACGTAACCGGGCTTTTGAGCATTGAAAGACCATTTCTTCAACAAGCAGGCCCAAGGGCTCCTGCGTCCGGCCGACCGTGATACCTTATGCCATGGCACAGTATGTCATGGCACAATTTTCCGGAATAGACTGCCGCCGTTGCCCCTGTCGGAAGCGCCTGACGATGACGTGGAGCCGAATAACCGGGTCCGCTTCATCGAGGCCTTTGTCGATGGCCACGCCAACATCTAGCGTAAAAATCTCTGAACATTGCAGCCGAATCCCGCGCTGAAGCCAAGGCTTAGCATATCTGCCCCTCGCTTTTTGCTATTCCCTTCCTGTCATGAACGTGTTACCAGCCCTCGCCAACTTCCAAGCAACACTTGCAAGATCGCCCGGTAGACGATTCGTTCCGGGCTTTCCTGTTTTTCACAGACGAAGGAATTGGCCATGGCACGCATTATTGAAACGTCAACCGGGTTGGATGCCCTCACATTCGACGACGTGCTCCTGCAGCCGGGACACTCGGAGGTCATGCCGGGCCAGACGAATATCGCCACCCGCATCGCCCAGGACATCGAGCTCAACCTGCCGATCCTCTCCGCCGCCATGGATACGGTCACGGAAAGCCGTCTTGCGATCGCCATGGCCCAAGCCGGCGGCATGGGTGTTATCCACCGCAATCTGACACCGGTGCAGCAGGCCGAAGAGGTCCGCCAGGTCAAGAAGTTCGAAAGCGGCATGGTGGTCAATCCGGTCACCATCGGCCCCGACGCCACGCTTGCCGAAGCGCTTGCTCTGATGAAGGCCCACGGCATTTCCGGAATCCCGGTCGTCGAAAAGTCGCACCGCCTCGTCGGCATCCTCACCAATCGCGACGTCCGCTTCGCCTCCGACCCCTCCCAGAAGATCTTCGAGCTGATGACCCGCGAAAATCTGGTCACGGTCGCAGAAAGCGTCCAGCAACAGGAAGCCAAGCGCCTGCTGCACAAGCACCGCATCGAAAAGCTGCTTGTCGTTGACGCTGACAGCCGTCTGGTCGGTTTGATCACCGTCAAGGATATCGAGAAGTCGCAGCTGAACCCGAACGCTTCGAAGGATGCTCAGGGCCGCCTGCGCGCTGCCGCCGCCATCAGCGTCGGCGATGACGGTTTCGAACGTGCCGAACGCCTGATTGAGGCTGGCGTCGACCTTCTGGTCGTCGATACCGCCCATGGTCACTCGCAACGCGTTCTCGATGCCGTCACCCGCGTCAAGAAGCTGTCCAACTCCGTCCGCATCATGGCCGGCAATGTCGCCACCTATGACGGCACGCGGGCGTTGATCGATGCCGGCGCTGACGCCGTCAAGGTCGGTATCGGCCCCGGCTCCATCTGCACGACCCGCATCGTCGCTGGTGTTGGTGTGCCGCAGCTCGCAGCCATCATGTCGGCGGTCGAGGCTGCGCAGGCTCAGAACATTCCCGTCATCGCCGATGGCGGCATCAAGTTCTCCGGCGACCTGGCAAAGGCGATCGCCGCCGGCGCTTCCGCAGCGATGATCGGCTCGCTGCTTGCCGGTACGGATGAAAGCCCGGGCGAGGTTTATCTCTACCAGGGCCGCTCCTTCAAGGCCTATCGCGGCATGGGCTCCGTCGGCGCCATGGCGCGCGGCTCGGCCGACCGCTACTTCCAGGCCGAGGTCCGCGACACGTTGAAGCTCGTGCCGGAAGGCATCGAAGGCCAGGTTCCCTATAAGGGGCCTGTCTCCGGCGTGCTGCATCAGCTCGCAGGCGGCCTCAAAGCGGCCATGGGCTATGTCGGCGGTGCCGACCTCAAGGATTTCCAGGAGCGCGCGACCTTCGTGCGCATCTCCGGCGCGGGCCTGCGCGAAAGCCATGCCCATGACGTCACGATCACCCGCGAAAGCCCGAACTATCCGGGCGCAGGCGGCTGATTGATGGCAGATCGCGCTTCGGGCAACGCCAGGTCCTTACAGGGCCTGGCGGCGATCCTTGCGGCCCTTTCGCTGGCACTCTTCGCCTGGATTTATGCCGGCTTCGCCCGAGCCTTCAGCGATGCCGCAGCCGGCCAGTCGATGCTTGATGTGCGCATCGGCGGCTATGAGAGCGAAGATGTCATCGCCATGCTGCGCTATCTCAAGGAGCATCCCGATCCGGCCGCGATCCTGCATTCCATGTATCTCGGGCCGGAGCTGATCTTCCCGCTGGTGCTGGGCGGGTTGCTGTTTTGCCTGATGCGGCTGGTCGGCCCCGGCGGTTTTTTCTTCGGCCGGCCGATCCCACCGGGTGGGACCACGGTCATTTTCTGCCTGCCGATCTTTTATACGCTTGTCGATTATGCCGAGAATATCGCCGGCCTGATGCTCTATCCGCCGGCAATGCCCTCCGATGCCACGGTATCGCTGCTTGCGACCCTCCTGCCCATCATCATCAGGCTGAAATTTCTGACGCTGGTTGTGACAGTGATTCTGCTGGCCCGTTTTGCGATTTTTCGCTACCTATCGCGCGACAGTTCCAAACCGTCCTGATCGACTACAGTGCCGCGCGTCATATGCGACGCGCAAAGGTCGCTGTAGCATTTTAGATCTACTGTATGGCTTTCGGAAGTTCCAAAGGAGTTGGCCGCGTGACAGGCTATGAAATGTTCTGGCCCATGGTGGCGCATGCGGTACTGGTTTTCATCCTCTATGCGCTCCTGGGATGGCGCCGCCGTGTGCTGGTGAAGGCTGGCCGCATTCAGCCAGAGCAATTCCGCGAAAATCATGCAGCCGATGAGCCAGCGGAAAGCTTGGTAGTGCGAAACAGCCTCGCCAATCAGTTCGAACTTCCCTTGCTCTTCCATGCCTGCTGCATCGTACTCTACACCACACAGGCCGATAATCTGGCGGCCGTGATCCTCGCCTGGATTTTTGTCGCGGCACGCTACGCTCATGCCTTCGTGCATGTGACCAGCAACGATCTGCGGTATCGCAGCCCGCTTTTCGCTCTCGGCTTTGCGGTGCTTGTCTTTATGTGGGCCTGGCTGGCCATCTGGCTCACCTTCTCCTGATGCAGGATGACGACCGCAGCCGCAACCTGCGGTAACGCTTTTGTGTTTTTCCTTTCCCATTGCGGTGAGATCCGCTGACCTATCTTGTCAGCGGGTGGCCGGTCGTTTGTTGCCTGCTGCCGGGGAAACAGGGAGAACAGGATCATGAGCACGGAAAAGCCCGTTGTGACGCAGGCGATGATCAACGCCTATGACGAATACACGCATCTGACGCTCGATCGTCGGGGCTTCATGGAAAAGTTGACCAAGCTCGCAGGCTCGGCCGGGGCCGCCGCTGCCATCGCGCCGCTGCTTGCCGCCAACAAGGCGAGTGCCGAGATCATTGCCGCCGATGACAGCAGGCTGGAAACGAAGGATGTGACTTTTGCCGGCAGCAAGGGTGAGATGAAGGGGTATCTCGCCCGCCCGAAAGATGCGGCCGGCAAGCTCGGTGGCGTCATCGTCATCCACGAGAACCGAGGCCTCAACCCGCATATCCGCGATGTCGCCCGCCGCGTGGCGCTGGAAGGTTTCGTGGCGCTGGCGCCGGATTTCTTGTCTCCGCTGGGCGGGACGCCCGAGGATGAGGACAAGGCGCGCGACATGTTCACCAATCTCGATCCGGCATTGACGGCCGCCAATGCCGAAGCGAGCCTGACTTACCTCGCAAAGACGGATGGCGCCAACGGCAAGGTCGGTGCCGTCGGCTTCTGCTGGGGTGGCGGCCTAGTCAACCGTTTTGCGACCATCTCGCCGGAGCTGAAGGCAGGCGTTGCCTATTACGGCGCGCAGCCGCCCGCGGGCGAGGTTCCGAAAATCAAGGCGGCCCTATTGCTACACTATGCCGGCCTCGACGATCGCATCAACGCCGGTATCGATGCCTATCGCAAGGAGTTGCAGGCAGGCGGTAAGACCTTCGAAATCTTCGTCTATGAAGGCGTCAATCATGCTTTCAACAATGACACCTCGGCCGCCCGTTACGACAAGAAGGCAGCCGATCTCGCCTGGGGAAGGACGGTGGAATTCTTGAAGAAATACGTGTCCTAGAACGACACAAATCGCCGACGTTGACGTGTCGGCGATCGGTTGGTTACGAGGGCGAAACCATGTTTCGGCCTCGTTTTCCGGAGTCTGATTACGGCTCCTAAGTGATGATTAAAATTGAGCTTTTCCCGTTTACGCGCATTGAACGCGTCTGGTGTCATAGCGTCTGCGCGCTTGAGCGCCGTTCAGTGTGAGAATGAAACGGGAAGAGCATGAATCCGGATAGTCCCGACCGCATTACGTTCCGAAAGAGGCCACAGCAGGAGCGAAGCATCCAGCGTGTCGATGCCATTCTGTCGGTCGCGGCCGCGCTGATCGCCGAGAAGGGGGTGAGCGCAATGAAGATGACCGAGCTGGCTGCGGTTGCCGCGATCCCGATCGGCTCCGTCTATCAGTATTTTCCGGACAAGGCGGCGATCGTCCGTGCCTTGCTCGAACGGCATTCCAGCCGCATCAGGCTAAAGGTCGGAGAGGCTTTTGCCTTCGTGACATCGCTCGATCACGCCATCGAGCTCGTCTGCACCATGATCGATTGGTATTATCGCGAGTTTCGCAGCGATCCCGCCTATCTCGGCGTCTGGCTAGGTACGGACATCGACAGGGATATCCTTCAGCTCAACATTCAACACAGCAATCGTGTCGCCGAAATTTTCCTGGACAGCATTCGGCCTTTTCTGCCGGCTGGAAGCCGCATCGACCTCGAGGCGCGCACGCAGCTGTTCAGCCATCTGATCGGCGCATCCGTCCGCTTTGCCATCATGAGCGACGACGAGATGGCAAAGCGCATGTTGCACGAATGGAAGCAGGTGATCCGCGCCACCCTGCTGGCCGAGCCGGAGCAGTAACCACTCGAAAGTAACAGGCTGGTGCGCTTCGATCTCACCAGCCCGGTAGAATGTGCCCAGCGCGCAGGCGCGGATAGAATCGCGTGTAGGTTTTCACCTCGCCATCAAGATCGTCATCCACAGCAGCCGGCGTGATGTTGTCGAGGCAGGCCGAGATATGCGCGGTGATGGCATTCATCAGCGACACGGAAAGGCCGGCCCGCTTCATGATGCCGATCTGCACCGGCGGCAGCGGTGGGAAGCCATCGGCTTGGGTCAGTACCTTCATGCCGGTCCTGAGCGCCGATTCCGGCATGACCGATACCGCCATGCCAGCAAGTACGGCTGCGGCAACGACAGTGCAAGACCAGCTGGTGAACAGGATCTGATAGTCGCGGCCGCCGGCATCAAGCGCCGAGCAGGCGAGCTGGCGCCACTGACAATCACGACGGCCGACGGCGAGCGGAATGGGCGCATCGTCGCGAAGCGGATGGTTGGCAGAGCCGACCCAGCAGAGCGGCTCCGTTCGAACGACGTCCGACATGCGTTCGCGCGGATTGTGGGTGACGAGCGCAATATCGAGCTCGCCGCGATGCATGCGCTCGGCAAGGTCGACCGAGGGCTCGCAGACGATGTAGAGCTCGACATTCGGATGCGTCTTGGCGAAGCGGCCGATGATTTCCGGCATATAGCGGTCGGCATAATCGTCTGGCGTGCCGATGCGCAGCGTGCCTTCGAGACGGTTGTCATCGAAAGCGGCGATGGCCTCGTTGTTCAGGCGAATGATGCGGCGGGCATAGTTCAGCAGCTTGTCGCCTTCCGCCGTCAGGCGGTTGCCGCGTCCATCCTTGATGAAAAGCTGCTTGCCGACGCGCTCTTCCAGCCGGCGCATCTGCATGGAGACGGCCGATTGTGTCTTGAACACCCGGTCGGCCGCCTTGGTGAAGCTTCCGGAATCCACGATTGCGATGAAGGTCTGCAACTGATCGATATCAAGCGGCGCGGACATGGGCTCACCTATAAAGGAGTTTGATAGTTATCATTAGAAACATTCGTTGGACTGATCAATAGGCCTTTGGCATCTTCTGAATGTAATTCAGCATACCAATCGAACAGAAACACCTGTCGAACTCCTCCCGGCCTACGCCCCTTTTCCGGATCGCCGAAAAGGGGCTGGGCTCGCGTGTGCCCAAAGAAAAGGAATACGGAAATGCGCACGACAGATCGGGCCTTTGACCTCGGCCTAGCAACGCCATCGCTGTCGCTGACGGCACGGGTTATGCTTGCTTTGAGCAATGTCGCATCGATCTGGCGCGCAATCCGAAATCGCAAGGAAATCGAATATCTGAATGAGCTGAACGACAGCCAGCTGCACGATATCGGCCTCACCAGGCAGGATCTGAACGCTGCGCTGACCACCTCGACCTTCTTCGGGGATCCGTCCGGCCATCTCACCAATTCCGCGCGTCGCTGCACGCGCCTCTCTGCCTCCAGCAGCTTAAGAGGCTGATGGCGGACAATAGTTTCCCCGCAGGGTGATAGCCAATAAGCCCTGCCTCTTTCCCGGTGTTCGGCCCAAGGGCCAACACCGGGTTTTTTCTTTCTGAAGACCGTGTTTCCGCCATAGATCATGCGCGGGCAAGTTGCTTCCGGCGGCAACTGTCTTATCTAACGACCTGATCCGATAATAGGGAAGCGATGATGGCAACTGTGATCTTCTTCCATTCCGTCTATGGCCTGCGCTCGCTCGAGCATGAGGCGGTCGAGCGTGTGCAGGCGGCCGGACACAAGGCTTTCGCGCCGGATCTCTATGACGGGCTGATCGCCCGATCGATCGAAGAAGGGTTCGAATTCAAGGACGAGATCGGCTGGCCGACGATCTGCGAGCGCGCCGAATGGGCGTTGGCCGGTCTGCCGGCCTCGACCGTGCTGGCGGGCTTTTCGATGGGCGCCGCCGTCGCCGCCAGCCTCTGGCCGAAGCGGGAAAAGACCGCCGGCATCCTGTTCCTGCATGGCATTGCCTCCATCGCCGAAAATGCCCGCAAGGGTCTGCCCCTGCAGCTTCATCTGGCAGATCCCGATCCGTTCGAACCGGAGGAAGACGTTGCCACCTGGCGGCAAGGCGTCACCAAGTCCGGCGTCGCGGCAGAAATCTTTCGGTATCCGGGCGGCGGCCACCTATACACCGATGCCAGCCTGCCGGATTATAACGCCCAGGCCGCCGATCTCACCTGGAAGCGTGTCATCGACTTCCTTGGCGCCATCGATGCCAATACATGAAATGCCTGCATCTTCGCTCGCAGGACTTGAACTGATGATGCCGCTCGCCTAATTTATGAGCATCGTTGATACCAACAGGATGTGTGCAGCAATGGATTCCATCTCGACCGCAATGCCGTTCAGCCTTGCCATCGAGGACATCCTTGCTCATGCCCATATCCATCGTTCTATCCAATCTTTCGTGGTCCACGCCTGACGGCCGGCCGCTTCTTTCCCATCTCGATCTCAGCTTCGGCGCCGAGCGCACCGGCCTTGTCGGACGCAACGGCGTCGGCAAGACGACGCTGATCAAGCTGATCTCCGGCGAGCTGCAGCCGCAATCCGGCAGCATCTCGTTCAACGGCCGATTGGGAATCCTGCGCCAGAGCGTGCAGGTGGAGGCGGACGAAACTGTCGCCGATCTCTTCGGTGCAAGCGAAGCCCTTGCTGTCCTGAAGCGGGCGGAAGCCGGCGAGGCGACCAATGATGAACTCGCATTGGCTGACTGGACGCTCGAGTCACGCATCGCCGCGGCTCTTGATCGTGTCGGGCTGGACGTCGTCCCGGAAACGCCTCTGGCGACCCTGTCGGGGGGACAGCGCACTCGTTGTGGACTTGCTGCCCTTATCGTCGACGATCCTGATTTCCTGATCCTCGACGAACCCACAAACAATCTCGATCGCGACGGCCGCGCAGCTGTCATCGATCTGCTTGCGGGCTGGAGGGCAGGTGCCATCGTCATCAGCCACGATCGCGAGTTGCTCGACACCATGGATGTGATTGTCGAACTGACATCGCTCGGCGCCTCGCGTTATGGCGGCAACTGGACGCAGTATCGTGAACGCAAGGCGCTGGAGCTTTCCGCCGCCGAACATGATTTTACCGAGGCAGAGAAGCGTGTCGCCGAAGTGGAAAGAAGTGCCCAGGCGGCCATCGAACGGCAGGCACGGCGAGACAAGGCGGGCCGGAAGATGGCGGCCAAGGGCGGTATTCCGCGCATCATGCTCGGTGGCTTGAAGGAGCGAGCCGAGATGACAAGCGCGGAGAATACGCGGCTCGCCGAACGTCGCCGCGCCCAGGCTCTGCAGGACGCCGCTGCTGCCCGCGAGAAGATCGAGATACTGCAGCCCCTGACCGTGAAGCTGCCGACATCGGGATTGCCAGCAAACAGGATCGTCCTCAAGATGGAAGGCGTCACTGCTGGCTACGAGCCAGAGCGGCCAATCCTGCGCGACTTCAATTTCATCATGACGGGGCCGGAGCGCGTTGCCATCACCGGGCCGAACGGCTCGGGCAAGACGACACTGCTGGCGCTGGTCTCCGGCGCGCTAAAACCCTGGAGCGGCACGGTGCGGGTCGTCCATTCCGCTTTGCTGGACCAAAGGGTCAGCCTTCTCGATCGATCGATTTCGATCCGCGACAATTTCCGCAGGATCAACCCGGATGCGGATGAAAATGCCTGCCGGGCTGCCCTGGCGCGCTTTATGTTCCGGGCTGATGCCGCGTTGCAGACCGTCTCCAGTCTGAGCGGCGGCCAGCTTCTGCGCGCCGGGCTTGCCTGCGTGCTCGGCGGCACGGTGCCGCCATTGCTGCTGATCCTCGACGAACCGACCAACCATCTCGATATCGACTCAATCGCCGCGGTCGAGGCCGGGCTGCGAGCCTATGACGGCGCGCTTCTGGTCGTCAGCCACGACGAGGTGTTTCTCGACAATATCCGCATAGAGAGACGGCTCGAACTGCCTACTCGAGCCGTTTCGGATCGGTAGGTAGGTGCGTCAGGCGTGGCCGGCGCCGGCGATGCGATCGAGTTCGGCGATCGCATCCTCCGGCAGCTTGAGTTCCGCAGCCGCGATGTTCTCCCTGAGATGCGTAAGCGACGACGTACCTGGAATGAGCAGGATATTGGGGGCACGCTGCAGCAGCCAGGCAAGAGCCACCTGCATGGGCGTTGCGTTCAGCCGGGCAGCGACATCGGAAAGCGCTGAGGACTGCAGCGGCGTGAAGCCGCCGAGCGGGAAGAACGGCACATAGGCGATCCCGTCGCGCTCAAGCTCATCAACCAGCGCGTCATCCGTACGCTGCGCCAGATTGTAGAGGTTCTGGACGCAGACGATCTCGGTGATCTTGCGTCCCTCGGCAATCTGGCTGCGTGTGACGTTGCTCAGCCCGATATGGCGCACCAGACCCTGCTGCTTAAGTTCCGCAAGGGCGGTCAGTGGTGCCTCGATCGAACCCTCGGTCGGGTGGTGCGGGTTGATCATGACGCGGAGATTGACGACGTCGAGTACATCCAGCCCCAGATTGCTTAGATTATCGTGCACCGCGTGCTTCAGCTCATCGGCGGAGAAGGCCGGGAGCCAGGAGGCATCTGCACCGCGCCGTGCGCCGATTTTTGTGACGATGACGAGATCGTCGCGATAGGGATGGAGCGCTTCCCGGATCAGCTGGTTGGTTACATGCGGACCGTAGAAATCGCTGGTATCGATATGGTCAATGCCGGAGGCGATGGCTTCGCGCAGAACCGCGAGTGCCGTCTCGTGGTCCTTCGGCGGGCCGAACACGCCGGGGCCTGCAAGCTGCATGGCACCGTAGCCGAGCCGTTTGACCTTGAGGTTGCCGAGGGTGAAGCTTCCGGATTGATCGATGCTGGACATGGCTATCTCCTTTTCAAGATGAAAGCAGAAATAGGCTCAGTCGCAGTGTATGATAACCGGGCGCAATGTGTACGGGCTGTGCGGAATTGCGAACAGTGAGCAGGAATCGAAAGCGAGTAGCCAAGCATCACTTCTGTTTCTGAGCAGGCTTGTCCTCGCTCTTCAAATAGCTGTCGAAGATCGCTTCCATGTTTTTCTGATAGGTCTTCTGCACTTCGAGGCCGCTGTCGAACATGGCGTTGAACATCTCGGTATAGGCCGCCATGTCGACGCCGGCGGCGGGCTTGGCCTTCGGTTCTTCCTTCGGCGGCTCTGATGGCATCGGGAAGTTCTTCATCATGTCCTGAAACGCCTTGGCGAAGGGATTGTCGAGGAAAGGATTGGTCGGCGCCGGCTTCTCGCGCTTGACCGAATCGGCGCCGAACATCAGCTCCATTGCCTGGGTGAAGGGATTGTCGAAGATGCTCGCCTGCGGCGTCGGCTGCTGCTTGGGCGCAAAGCCGATGCTCTGCAGCCAGCCCTGCATCATCTCGCCCATATCGGTGTTGAGGAAGGGATTGGCCATCTGCGGGATCTGGCCGCTGGTTTCCTTGAAGAGACCGCCCATCAGCGTATCCGCCATGGCCGGCAGCATGCGCTTGTAAATCTCCTGGCCGATGCCGGTCATCTGTGCGGCCTGAGCAGCGATCGCGCGAGAAACGTCCTTCGAGCCGAACAGTCGTCCGAGCACGGCATTGCCGTCGGCAATGCCCTCGGGCGTAAAGGCCTTGGTCATGTCCTCGAAATATTTGGCATAATTGCCGGACGAGATATCCCGCATCACGCCGACGAAATTATAGGGATCGGTGGCGCTGCGCTTGAAGCCGGAGGAAAAGGCCGGCATCAGAGCGGCCATGGCCTTCGTCGCCTGCTCCTGCGCCAGATTGAACTGCTTGGCCATGGCGTCCGTGGCGGCGCCATTCTGTGCCTGCATCATCATGTCGAAGAGTGGCAGCATCGAAGTCCCTTTCCCCGCTAGAGCGTGATGCCGAAAAGTGTAGGCGGTTTTCGGATGACATCACGCTCTATTTCTTTGATTCTAGAGCGGATTCAGATTTTAGGTCGAACAGACCTAAAATCATCCGGCTCTAGGAGGCCGCTTCGGAATCAGGCGGCGCTTGATTCCGATAGTATAGCGGAAAAGGGAGGGCGCATACCGGTTTCTGCCGTGAAGTCGCTGGGCAACGACGGCAGATAAGCGCCTATCAGTACTGATATTCCTCGAAGATCGGCTCGACCGACTGGTTCCAGCGGCCGTTGTAGAGCATCAAGAGATCGTCGGCGAGCGTGCCCTTCTTGGCGAGCACTTCGTCGAGCGGTGCGAGGAAGACGGTTTCATCCTGCCCGTCGCCATTCAAGCGATTGCGGTTCTTCAGCCCGAGACGGGAAATGCCGACCACTTCGCGAGCGATTTCGAGGAGGCCATGGCCCTTGATCGCCGCCTTCAGGCCCTGTGCCGGTACGACGTTCCGCAGCGCATTGACCTCTTGGAAGTTCCAGTCCTTGGTCAGCTCGTCGGCGGCTGTCAGTGCCTCGTCGTCATAGAGTAGGCCGACCCAGAAGGCCGGCAGCGCACAGATGCGGCGCCAGGGGCCGCCGTCCGCGCCGCGCATCTCAAGGAAGCGCTTGAGGCGGACATCGGGGAACAGCGTCGAGAGATGGTTCGTCCAGTCGCCCATCGTCGGCTCCCAATCGGCGATCTCACCCTTCAGCGCACCGTCCATGAACTGGCGGAAGGTGACGTGCGTACAGTCGTGATAGCGGCCGTCACGAACGACGAAATACATAGGCACATCGAGCGCCCACTTCACATAGTCTTCGAAGCCGAAATCATCCCTGAAGGTGAAATCGAGCAGGCCGCCGCGGCGGTTGTCTGTATCTTTCCATATTTCGCCGCGCCAGGAGGAAAGCCCGTTTGGCTTGCCATCGGTGAAAGGGGAGGAGGCGAAGAGCGCCGTTGCCAGCGACTGCAGTTTCATCGACACGCGCATCTTGCGGCGCATGTCGGCTTCCGACGAAAAGTCGAGGTTCACCTGGATGGTGCAGGTGCGGTACATCATGTCGAGACCCATGGTGCCGACCTTCGGCATGTAGCGGGTCATGATCTCATAGCGCGATTTCGGCATGCGCGGCGTTTCGGCGAGCGTCCATTTCGGGCTGCCGCCGATGCCGAGGAAGCGGATGCCCATCGGCTCGGCAATTTCGCGCACCGTCGCTAGATGGGCATTCGATTCTTTACAGGTCTGGTGAATGGTTTCGAGCGGCGCGCCGGAGAGTTCGAACTGCCCGCCCGGCTCGATCGAGATGGCGCCCATGCCCGAGGGTTCACCGAGCCCGATGATATTGTCACCGTCCATGATGGGATCCCAGCCGCTCTTCTTCTGCAGCCCCGTGAGGAGCGCGGAAATGCTGGCCTCGCCGAAATAGGGCACAGGGCTGTTGTCGGCGCGGAAGAACACGAATTTCTCGTGCTCGGTGCCGATGCGAAATTTCTCCTGCGGTTTGCAGCCTGCGGCCAGATAGGCCGTCATTTCCGAGACCGAGGAGAGCGGAGTCTGGTCGGTAGTATCGCGCGCCATGGTATTACCTTAGATCTCGGAGGAGAACCCGCGCAAGCCGCAGGTCAATAGGAGGGTGATTGACGCGGATTGAGGTACGGTGCAAGTGAATTTCTTTCAAGGGTCGTTCAAAAAAATAGGATTTTATGTCTCGCAACTGCATCACAGCCGTGTCAGCCACCGGCACATTTGCACAAGCGTTCAAGACATCCCGCTAGTCACGCCGATAGCTTTGCTTCCACTGACATCAGGCGGAGCACATCGATGAACGGTCCGAACGGCCTTTACTATCCTATACTGACGCTGCTTCTGGCTTCGCTCGTCATCATGGGAAGTCCCGGTCCCTCGACCATCAGCGCGACGGCGATGGGAGCGGCCTACGGCTTCCGACGGTCGCTCGGTTACGTCTCCGGCCTTATTGCGGGCACCGTGGCTGTTCTGCTCGCGGTAGCGGCTGGCGTCGTTGCCGTCCTGCTGTCGGTGCCGCATGGTGCCCTCCTGCTGACTGTGGTCTCGGCGCTCTATATCCTTTATCTCGCCTTCAAGATCGCCACCGCGCCGCCGCTGTCTCGCCGCGACGATCAGATCGCGGCGCCTGCCTTTTCCGGTGGGTTCCTGCTGGCCATCGCCAATCCCAAGGCCTATCTCGCGATCGCAGCCGTCTTTGCCGGTGTCAGCCTGGTTCAGGATCAGAGGCTGCTCGACGCCGCCGCCAAGATCGCGCTGCTCACGGCCATGATTGTCGCCATCCATATGGTCTGGCTTCTCGTTGGTGCTTCCCTATCCCGTTTCCTTCAAGATCCGAAGATCTCGCGGATCGTCAACATCTCGCTGGCGATCCTGCTGATCGTTGCGACCGTCGCTGCCATACTTGAGTGAAGCCTCAGTTCCAGTCGCCGATCGTGGCCTGGATCACCGCCATGGCCGCAACAGCCGCCGTATCGGCACGCAGGATACGCGGGCCAAGCGGAATGGCGGTGACGAAATCGAGGCTGCGCAAGAGGGAGCGCTCTTCTTCGGAAAAACCGCCTTCGGGGCCGACCAGCAGCGCCAGATGCTTCTCCTTTACCCGCGTCAAAAGCGGCAGCGGATTTTGGCCGGCATCGCCCTCGTCGCAATAGATGATGCGGCGCTCGCGCGGCCAGCGGGCGAGCAGATCGGCAAGCTTCACAGGTTCGGCTACGTCGGGAATGCCGAGGATGCCGCACTGCTCTGCCGCCTCGATGACATTGGCCCTGACCTTGTCGAGGTTGGTGATCTTGCCTTGCACATGCTGTGTCATCACCGGCTGCAAGAGGCCCGCGCCCATTTCGACCGCCTTCTGCACGAGATAATCCAATCGCCCGACTTTCAGCGGCGCGAAAAGGTAGTGCAGGTCGGAGGGGGCCGGCTGCGGGCGTGTCTCCTCGACCGGCGTCAGCAGGATGCGCTTGCGGGTGGGGAATGAGACACGGACTTTCCACTCTCCGTCGCGGCCGTTGAAGACAAGAAGTTCAGCACCATCCTCCATGCGCAGCACGTTGGCGAGATAGTTGAACTGATCCTGGTCAACCTCGATGGCGGTACCAGCCTTGATGTCTGCCGTCACGTACAGCCGCTGCATGCGGAAATTGGCGCGCATGGATTACCCCCGGAATTAACTGGAACACTGAGATGGAGCGGCTCGAAGATCCGGCGAGAAGCCGAACCGCTCTAAATGAAGAGCGCGACCATAACCCAATATACGGCGGCGGCAAGCAGGGCAGCGACCGGCACGGTGATCGCCCAGGCGGCGATGATGGTCATGAAATGCGAGCGGCGCACGAGCCGGCGGCGATGAACCTCATCGGGATTGCGCTCATCGGTGGCTTCCGGCTCGCTCCAGGGTATGCCCGCCGCCTCGGCCTTTTTACGCATATAGTCAAATCGCCGCTTGGAACGGACGGTGGACCACTCGCGAAAGAAGCCAACGCCGAAGACCGCGCCAACGGTAATGTGGGTCGAGCTCACGGGGAAACCGAACCAGGCGGCGACGATGACGGTGAGGGCCGCAGACACGGCGACGCAATAGGCACGCATCGGATTGAGCTTGGTGATCTGTTCGCCAAGCAGACGGATGAGCCGCGGCCCATAGAGCAGAACGCCAACGGAGATGCCGCAGCCGCCGATCATGACGACCCAGAAGGGCGCCTTCTGCGTGGTTGTTTCGGCCAACACGGTGAGCGAGCCGCCAAGCCCGACATCGCGAACGATCGCAGCGAGCGGGCCGATGGCGTTGGCGACGTCGTTGGCGCCATGCGCGAAGGACATCAGGGCTGCCGAACAGATCAGCGGCAGGCGGAAAAGCTTGCGCAACGAGCTGTTCTTGTTTTCCAATCCCGCCGATTGCGCCGCCACAAGCGGCCATGCGCCGAGCCACGCGATGATGCCGACACTGAGGCCGATCGCAAGATTGAGGATATTGGGTATCGTACCTTTGGGTTCGAGCTGGACCACGAGATAGCCCGAGAAGGCGCCGGCCATCAGTCCGATCAGGATCGGAATCCAATATCTGGCGGCGGCAATCTTGTCGTCGCGATAGATGATGAAGGTCTCGATGAAGTAGAGGATGCTGGCCGCGATGGTGCCGCCGAGAAAGGGTGTTATCACCCAGCCGGCCGAGATGGCCGCCAGCGTGTTCCAGTTCACGAGTTCCGGGCCAACAGCGGCAAAGCCTGCACCCACGACGGCGCCGACGATCGTATGGGTAGTCGAGACGGGGGCTTTCAGCCAGGTGGCGAAATTGATCCAGAGTGCTGCGGCAAGCAGGGCCGCCATCATCAGCCAGGCAAGTTTGCCGATGCTGACGATGCGATTGGTATCGACGATATGCGTCGAGATCGTATTGATGACCGGGCCGCCGGCAATCGTCGCGCCGAGGATCTCGAAGATGGCGGCCATGACGAGGGCCTGCGTCATGGTGATCGCGCGCGCACCGACTGCCGCACCGACATTGTTGGCGACGTCTTTCGCGCCGATGTTCATGGCCATGTAGCCGGCAAGGGCTACGGCGGCAAAGATCAGCGTCGCGCGCGGCTGGTTGAAAACGTAGATGCCGGCGAAGACCATGGCGAGACCGAGGAAGATCAGGCCGATACCCGGCGCCACCAGACGCCTCGTGACGTGATGCGTCGCGTCCTCGACATAGGTGAATTTGTCGAGGTCCTTGTCGAGCGTCCTTTTTACAGGTGTGGCCGGTCGGTCGGGCATGCGATTCTCTGAATCAAAACTCTCGTATTGCGCTGACCGATAAGGCGCGCAATATCCACCAAGCATACTGGCACAGTTTTTTGTGAGTAATGTGGCTTACTCGGCCTGCGAAACCACCGGAGCGGCCGGCATCCGGCGGGCGAAGGCGAGAATGAGATCGTGCAGTTCCGGTTCGCGAACGCGTTCGGCTGCTTCCTCGCAGGAGACCCACTCCATGGAGCGCTCGCCCTTTTCCTTGAAGTTCTTGACGAGTTCGTTGACTTCGAGAGCGTAGACCTGCACGCGGCATGGCACCTGGATGCCGTCCTTGAGCACCTTGTCGTAGCCGAACGAGCCGAGCGGCTCAGTTTCCACCACGCCGCGCACGCCTGCCTCTTCATAGGCTTCGCGAGCAGCAACTTCATGGGAGAGCTTGCCGGGCATAGGCCATCCCTTGGGGATGACCCAGCGACCGGTGTCGCGGCTGGTCAGCAACAAAATCTCAAGATGACCGGTTTTCTTTTTCACCCGATAACAAAGCGCAGCATATTGCTGTCGCGGCGGACGCCGAAACATGAGTTGCACATCATTTGCTATGCGGCTGAGAAAGGCCAATTGTCGGTTCACCTTTGAGAGTTGGAGTGAAGGCTGGAATCTATATTATCACGGTGCGGAAAAATTTTGCGCTCCATATAAGGCTATATGGTATTTCCCCACAAAATTATTGAGTGTTGCGTAGAGAAAAATGCAAAGATTTGTCTTCTGATATTCGCCAGCGATTGTGCTGAAAGCGACATTCAACAGCATTTTCGTGCCGCAGATGGCGCAATCGTATGGATGTGGCTGCTATCGTTTTGGAAAGAAAGAAAAAACTTATTATGTCCGAACGCATCCCGCCTCGACGCCTGCCGCCCTTGAACGCGCTGCGTGCCTTCGATGCGGTTGCGCGCTGCGGCAGCATCCTGAAGGCGGCCGATGAGCTTGGCGTCGTGCGCGGGGCTATCAGGCAACAGCTGAACCTGCTGGAGGCACATTTTGGCGTACCCCTGTTCGACCGGGAGAATGGCAGGCTGGTGTTGACGGCGAAGGGCAGGGCATTCGCCGATTCCGTTGGTGTCGCCTTTGGCATCCTCACGCGGGCCTCCGCCGAACTTTCCGTTGGCGAACCGCGGTCGATTCGACTCGGCGTTCCCTCGGCTTTTGCCGTCTGGTGGCTGATGCCGCGCGTCGCCGCGCTTCAGACGGCACTTCAGGATATCGATATCGACATCGTGCCGATGGCGACAGTCGAGCCGCTTGCCAAGCGCCCCGACCTCGAAGCGGTCATCATGGGCGGCGAATACCGGCCGATGCGCGATATCACCGCTATCCGCTTCATGGAGGATGAGTTCGGTCCCATCGCAACGCCCGATGTCGCCGATCGCCTCGGACTTGCCAACGGTGTTCCGGCACTTGCCGGAGCTGTTGCCCTTGCAAGCCGTTCCGCCCCGAGCCTGTGGGAGGATTGGTTTGCCGAAAGCGGTCACGCCCCCATCCGCTTTGCCGGCAGTCGCGAATTTGAAGACCTGCTGCTTGCGCTCGGCGCCGCCCGCTCGGGCCTCGGGGTCGCCATCGCCCCGCGCACCGCCATTGGCGAGGATTTCGATCGCGGCACTTTGGTCGCGCCCTTCGGCTTCATCCGTAGGCCGGCGGGCTATAGCCTCAGCATTCGCAGCAGCGATGTGAAGGATCCGGCGTTGGTACGATTGGCGGATTGGCTAAGCGAGGCAGGGGCCGAACCGACTTAGCACAACATCAAAGCGAGACGCATTCATATGGCAGATTTTCTGCCATGCAACGCAGCGCAATGTCCATCGACACCTCCTTTGCGATCATGCCAGATCGCGGCATCGAACCAACCGGCAGGAGCGCATCATGGATCAGTCTTCTTCTCTTTCGCGTATCGACTGGGTGGCGCGCAGCTGCCGTCTGCTGGCGACCACAGCAGCGGAATTTCGTGACACAAAGCCCTTTGCCGGCCTCACAATCGGCACCGGCATTCACCTCGAGCCGAAGACCGTTGCGCTGCTAATGACGCTGCGTGCCGGCGGCGCGGATCTCGTCTGCACTGGCAATCTCAACAGCACCCAGCCGGAAACGGTGGACTATCTGCGCGCTCAGGGCATCAAGGTCTTTGCGACACAGACCCGCGACGCTGAGGAGCATGGTGCGAGTCTCGACGCGATCCTGGCGGAAAAGCCGGACCTGCTGCTCGACAATGGCGGCGATCTCTTCGCCCGCGCGGCCGGTAGGCCCTATGCTAATCTGCTTGGCGGCACCGAGGAAACCACATCCGGCCGCACCCGGCTGATGCCGATGCGCGACAAGCTCAACATGCCGATCCTCGTCATCAACGACAGCCCGATCAAGCAGTTCGCCGAAAACCGCCATGCTGTCGGGCAAAGCCTATTCGAGAGCTATCTGCGCTTCACCAACCGCTCCACCAATGGCAAACATGTGACCGTCTTCGGTTACGGTGCCTGTGGCAAGGGCACCGCTACATGTTTCCGCAATGCATTCTCCACCGTCAGCGTTGTCGATATCGATCCGGTCACGACGCTTGAAGCACATCTCGACGGCTTCACGACGCCGCTGCGTGAATCGGCGATCCGCTCTGCCGATATCCTGATCACTGTGACAGGCTATCCGGACATTATCACGGTTGCCGATCTGCCCTTGATCAAGGACGGCGCGATCCTGATGAACGGCGGCCACTTCCCGCATGAGATCGATGTCGAAGGCTTCCGCGATAGTCCCGATGTCGCCGGCGTCGATCAGTACGAAGCTGAGCAGATCGAGACCGTCCGCATGCGAGATGGCCGTGCCTTCCACATTCTCGGCGGCGGCCACATGGCCAATCTGGCCGGCCCGCGTCCGCTGGGGAATACCGTCGAATCCATGGATCTCGGCTTTGCCCTGCAGGCGCGATGCCTGGAGAGGGTCGCCAAGGGCAGCCTTGGCAAGGAAGCCTGCGTCATTCCCGTTCCCACTGACATCGATGCCCTAGTCGCCTCCGCCTATCTCAACCTCGCGCGATAGGCATCAGGCTCCGGACAGCGCCTGCGGCAGCAATCGGTCGTAAAGTGCCGCCATTTCGCCGCCGAAGCAGCAGAAGATGATCTCATCGAAGGCGCCATCCTCGCTTTCGGCAAGGGTAGTGCGGATCGCGATTCCCGCTGCCGGCTCGGCGGGAAAGCGATAGACGCCGGTGGAAATGGCAGGAAAGGCGATGGTCTTCAGATCGTGTTGCCGGGCAAGGTTGAGACTGTTGCGATAGCAGTCGGCAAGCAGCTCCTCTTCGCCATGGTTTCCGCCATTCCAGACGGGGCCGACCGTATGGATCACATGCGTTGCAGGCAGGCGATATCCGCCGGTCATCTTTGCCTGGCCGGTCTTGCAACCATTCAGCGTCCGGCATTCCGCCAGGAGATCCGGCCCGGCGGCGCGATGGATCGCCCCGTCCACGCCACCGCCGCCGAGCAGGCTGCTATTGGCCGCATTGACGATGGCATCGACCGAAAGCTTGGTGATATCGCCAAGCATCACGGTGAGGCGCGTCTTCGAGTTGAGATCAAGATCGGAACGGATGGTCTCGGGCGCGGACATGACGGTCTCCTCGATCCTATAAGGGTTCTCATCGCTCCCAATAGGGAACAGGACCGTAAAGTTCCGCCAGGAAGTCGATGAAGACGCGCACTTTCGCCGGCAGGAACTGCCTGCTGGGGTAAACGGCTGATAGCGTCACATTGTGCGAGCCTTCATAGGTCGGCAGCACCTGAACAAGGCGGCCGTCCCGCAATTCCGGCCCGATATCCCAGGTGGAACGCAGCGCAATGCCGAGGCCGGCGATGACGGCTTCGCGCACGACCTCGCTGGAATTGGTGATGAGCCTGCCTTCGGGGCGGAAGATCAGGCTGCCTTTTGGCCCCTCCAGCCGCCATGGATCGAGATTGTGCGCAGGTAGGCAGATATGCCGGCGCAGATCGTCGATATCCTCGGGCATGCCATGGGCCTCGATATAGGCAGGGGAGGCGCAGAGCACACGACGCACCGGCGCGAGCCTGCGCGCGACGAGACTGGAATCCGTGAGCTCGGCAATGCGGATGGCAAGATCGAAGCCGCCGCCGACGATATCGACGAATTCGTCGCTGAGCACCAGATTGAGCGCCAGTTCGGGATGCGCCTGCATGAAGGATTTCAGATGCGGTGCGATGTGCATCCGGCCGAAGGATGTTGGAGCGGAGATTTTCAGGGTGCCGTGCATCTGCGAAGAGCGCCCGGCAATATAGGCTTCCGCTTCTTCCAATCCGGCAAGAATGGCAAGCACCCGATCGTAGAAACCCTGACCCGCTTCCGTCAGCGAAATCTGCCGCGTGGTACGCTGCAGAAGCCGCGTGCCGAGCCTGTCTTCAAGGCGCTTGATCCGCTTGGAAATGACGGCCGGCGAAAAGCCGAGTGCGCGGCCTGTCAGGGACATGCTGCCGGTCGCAACTACGCTGGCGAAGATTTCGAGATCTCCTAAATTGGTCATGCAGAATTATTTCCTGTTTTGGAATAAGTGCTTATCATTTGCTCCAAACTTGGGAAAGCGCTAAGCCTGTAATGCGCTAAAAGGGGCTGCGTCCGTAATGGGATGCAGAAGGAGGACCGCATGGCCGAGGCCATTTCATTTCTGGAGCCGCGTGCGGATGTTCTGGCGCGGCGCAGCGCGATCGTTGCCGACCTCGCGGATCTTCTCGCGCCGGAATGCCTGATCCACGAGCAGCGCGAACTCGTGCCCTTCGAAACCGATGCCTTCGTGTCCTATCGCCGCCTGCCGCTCGCCGTAGCCTTGCCACGCTCGACGGCGGAAGTGGCGGCCGTCATGAAATATTGTCACCGCTACGGCATTCCCGTCGTGCCGCGCGGTGCCGGCACATCGCTCTCCGGCGGCGCCATCCCGCAGGAGGATGCCGTCGTTCTCGGCCTCTCCAAGATGAACCGCATCCTCGATATCGATTATGCCAATCGCACCGCGACCGTGCAGGCGGGGGTGACGAACCTGCTCGTTTCCGAAAGCGTCTCGGCCGACGGCTTCTTCTATGCGCCCGACCCGAGTTCGCAGCTTGCCTGCACCATCGGCGGCAATATCGGCATGAATTCCGGCGGCGCCCACTGTCTGAAATACGGTGTCACGACGAACAATCTGCTCGGCGTCAAGCTGGTGTTGACCGACGGCACCGTCATCGATCTCGGCGGCAAGGCGCTGGATGCGTCGGGCTACGATCTGCTCGGCCTTGTCTGTGGCTCCGAAGGCCAGCTCGGCATCGTCACCGAGGCGACGGTGCGGCTCATCGCCAAGCCGGAAGGCGCCCGGCCGGTGCTCTTCGGCTTCGACAGTTCCGAGGAGGCCGGCGCCTGCGTGGCCGATGTCATCGCCGCCGGGATCATCCCTGTTGCCATTGAATTCATGGACAAGCCGGCGATCGAGATCTGTGAAGCCTTTGCCAAAGCCGGCTATCCCCTCGATGTAGGGGCCTTACTGATCGTCGAGGTTGAAGGCTCGGAAGCCGAAATGGACGATATGCTGGCTAGCATTATCGCCATTGCCCGCACCCACAAGGTCAAGACCGTGCGCGAATGCCAGTCGGCGACCGAGGCGGCGTTGATCTGGAAAGGCCGGAAATCCGCCTTCGGTGCCACTGGCCGCATTGCCGACTATATCTGCATGGACGGCACCGTGCCGCTCAGCCAGCTCCCCTATGTCCTGCAGAAGACGACGGAGATCGTTGATCGCTATGGCCTGCGCGTCGCCAATGTTTTCCACGCAGGCGATGGCAATATGCATCCGCTAATCCTCTTCAATGCCAATGACCCCGATGAGGCAGCCAGGGCGGAAGCGGCCGGCAACGATATCCTGCGGCTCTGCGTCGATGCCGGCGGTTGCCTCACCGGCGAGCATGGTGTGGGCATCGAGAAGCGCGACCTGATGCGTCATCAATATGCCGATGTCGATCTTGCCCAGATGATGTCGGTCCGCGCGGCCTTCGATCCCGGCTGGATTCTCAATCCTTCCAAGGTCTTCCCGCTCGACGGACGCAGCGCCGCATGACGGAATTTCATCCCAGGACTGAGGAGGAAGCGGCCTCCATCATCAGTGATCATGCCGCGCGCGCTGCGGCTCTTGCAGTCGTCGGCGGCAATACGCGATCCGGCTTCGGCAATGCGGTTGCGTCCGAAGCGGTGCTCTCGTCATGTGGCTTGACCGGTATCGTCGCATACAATCCAGGTGAGATGGTGATGACGGCTCACGCCGGCACCCCGGCCGCGGAGATCGAGGCCGCTCTTGCCGAGGCCGGCCAGATGATGGCCTTCGAGCCCATGGATCATAGGCCGCTGATGGCGACTGAAGGTGAGCCGACGATCGGCGGCATCTTCGCGGCCAATGTCTCCGGGCCGCGCCGTTTCGTCAGCGGTGCCGCGCGCGACAGCCTGCTCGGCGTCCGCTTCGTCAATGGCAGGGGTGAAATCGTCAAGGCCGGGGGGAGGGTGATGAAGAATGTCACCGGCCTCGATCTGGTCAAGCTGATGGCCGGCTCGCACGGTACGCTCGGCCTTCTGACCGAAGTAACGTTCCGCGTGCCGCCAAAGCCGAAGACGGAGGAAACGATCGTCGTCTCCGGCCTCAACGATGCGGAAGCCGCCAATGCCATGGCTGCGGCCATGGCTCTGCCGCTCGAGGTATCGGGCGCCGCCCATCTGCCGCTGACCGTCGCCTGGTCCTTTCTCGACGGCAAGCTGCCACAAGGGGAAGCGACTGTGCTGCGCATTGAGGGTCTCCCCGGCTCTGTCTCGGTCCGCGGCGAAAAGCTTACCGCCGCGATGGCCCGGCTCGGGTCGGTGAAGCGCCTTGCAGAAGACGACAGCCGCAGGCTCTGGCGCGAGATCCGCGATGTAAAGCCCTATGCGGATGGCACGACGCGCCCCGTTTGGCGTGTGTCCGTGGCACCCAGCATCGGCCACCAGCTCGTCGCGGCACTTCGCTTGGAAGAAGGCGTGGATGCCTATTATGACTGGCAGGGTGGTCTTGTCTGGATGCGCATGGAAGCAGAACCCGAAGGCGATATGCTCAGGCGCTACATTCAAGCTTTAGGCGGTGGGCATGCCACCTTGATGCGCGCCACCCCCGCCCACCGCGCGACGACAGCGGCATTCCAGCCGCAGCCCGAAGCGGTGGCGCTGCTGTCTGCGCGCGTGAAGGAAAAGTTCGATCCGGTGGGGATTTTCAATCCGGGGAAGATGGGGTGATGCGGATGGAGTCTTTGGCTGGTTACCCCCTCACCCTAACCCTCTCCCCGCGGGGGAGAGGGAATGACCTTGTTTGCCGCGATTCCACGATTTTCTTTCCGGCAGGGGAGGAGGAAGATGGATTCCTCCTTCTCCCCCTGGGGAGAAGGTGCCCGACAGCGCGGATGAGGGGGCTCGACGGGATATGATGGGCGCCTTTGTTCTGGTAGGAAAGAATCGAGGGCTCGGCTGATGCAAACCAATTTCACGCCCGAACAGCTTGCCGATCCGCATGTGGCCGAATCCGAGGCGATCCTGCGCAAATGCGTGCATTGCGGCTTCTGCACCGCCACCTGTCCGACCTACGTGACGCTCGGCAATGAGCTCGACAGCCCGCGCGGCCGCATCTATCTCATCAAGGATATGCTGGAAAACGGCCGGCCAGCCGATGCCGAAGTGGTAACACATATCGACCGCTGCCTTTCCTGCCTTGCCTGCACCACGACCTGTCCCTCAGGCGTCGATTACATGCACCTGATCGACCATGCGCGCGTTCATGTCGAGAATACCTACAAACGTCCGCTGATGGACCGGCTGACCCGCAATGTGCTGGCCGCTGTTTTGCCCTATCCCCGCCGGTTCCGGCTGGCCCTGCAGCTTGCGAACTTTGGCCGACCGTTCAAGGGGCTGTTGAAGCGCGTTCCAGCATTGAAGGCTTTCGCTGCCATGCTCGATCTTGCGCCGCGCAGCATCCCAGCGCCATCTGCCTTTGCCAAGCCCGCCCGCTACGAGCCGCAAGCGGAGCGGCGCGGTCGCGTGGCGATCCTGACGGGCTGCGCCCAGCCGGTGCTCGATCCCGAAATCAACGCGGCCACCATCCGCCTGCTGACGCGCCTCGGTGTCGAGGTCGTCGTGCCGGAGGGGGAAGCGTGCTGCGGTTCGCTGGTTCATCACATGGGCCGCGAGGAACAGGCGCTCGCCGCCGCCCGCGCCAATGTCGATGTGTGGCTGCGCGAGATCGAGGCCGGAGGGCTTGATGCCATCATCGTCACCGCCTCAGGCTGCGGCACGACGATCAAGGATTATGGTCATATGCTGCGCCTCGATCCGGCCTATGCAGACAAGGCGGCAAGGGTCTCGGCGCTTGCCAAGGACGTCACGGAATATCTCGCAAGTCTCGACCTTCCGTCACATATGCCGCGCGGCATCGCGGTCGCCTATCATTCCGCCTGCTCCATGCAGCATGGACAGAAGATCACTATGGCGCCGAAGCTGCTTTTGAAGGCGGCCGGCTTCACGGTGCGCGACCCGGCGGAGGGACATCTTTGTTGCGGCTCGGCCGGCACCTACAACATCATGCAGCCGGAAATTTCGGCCGAGCTGAAAGCGCGCAAGGTCAGGAACATCGAGGCGACGAAAGCCGATATCATCGCAACGGGCAACATCGGCTGCATCACCCAGATCGCGACAGGGACTGGTATTCCCATCCTGCATACGGTGGAGCTGCTGGACTGGGCCTATGGCGGCGAGATGCCGGCGAAACTGAAGGGCCTGCAGTCGGCTGCTGCTTAGAGCAATTCCAGGAAAAGTGCAGAGCGGTTTTTCGTCTGGAATTGCGTCCTAATGCAGCTTGTCCGGCGTGGGCAGGCGATGAGCCTGCCATTCGACCTCGAACCGGTCGGCGGCAATCTGCGTCATGCTGATGCGATCCTGTCCTTCCTCGAAGAAGAGGCCATCCACCAGGCCGGCGATGCCGTCATAGAACGAGCCTTCCACAAGGCTGGTGACCCGCGGCCTCTCACGGCCCAATGCAGCATAGTCGGCAACCGACATACAATGCCGGCGGCCGTCCGCGAACACGTCGATCAGTCGCGGAACATCGCCGGCGACATCGACTTCATAATAAACGATGACTGGCTCCTCGCTTTCCGGATGGATCCAGTCACATTGGTAGTAGAAAAAGCTCATGGCTGAAGCATAGCACAGGATCCCCCAAGCCTGAACCGGTTTGAGGGATCGATTGCGACTTCAGCCTGAGGAACGTCAGAAGTTGAACGAAACGCCGAAGTCGAGCGCGTGCGTAAAGACCCTGGTCTTCAGCGTATCGCCGCTATCGATCGAGACGTTGTTCACGAAGTTGTAGTTGCCCTTATATTCGACGAAGGTCGACCAGTGCTTGGCGAACTGATAGCTGACGCCCGCCTGTGCCTGCAGCGAAGCACCGCCGAACTGGTAGTCGAAGGTTGTGCCCGATGCGCGGGTGACTTCGACGTGCGGCACGTTGATACCGGCGCCGAGACCGACATAGGGCGTCCAGTTGCGGCTCGGATCCTGGAAGCGGTAGAGCGCGTTCAGCGTCAGCATGTTCAGGCCGTCTGTGAATTCGAAATGCGACCAGCCGGGCGTATTGCCGAGATCGCCATAGACCTTCGCATGGGTATAATCGAGCGACACGCCCCAGTTCGGCTTGTCGAACTCATCGAGCCACCAGATGCCGCGGAAGCCGAAATAGGGCGGCATCTTGAAGGATTTGCCCGACCAGTTCGGGTCGAAATCGGCGCCGTCCGACGTGGTCACATTGCTGCCCGTCGCGCCCTGTATGCCGCCGTAAGCGGAAAATTGCATCTCTGCCGAGGCAGAGCTTGCGGCAAATATGAATGCGGAAGTCGCAAGCGCGGCGAATGCCGGCTGCTTGATGCGAAATGCACGATGCATATGAAATCCCCGAATGCCAAAGTGCCGCCATCTAAACGCGCTTCCATGACACTTCTATTGCAGTCATGGGTAGGCAAGTACGGCTTAGGCGGGAAAACTGACGTCAAACTGAAGGCGACGCGCCGTTTTTCAGCGGTGCAGCGTGATAAGTTTCAGGCTGTAACACCGGCGCAACAGTGTCTCCATCCGCGCCTGCACGCAATGAGCTATTGCAAGTGATACGGGCATCCTTCCGGGGCGTGAATGATGCCATGCCAGGAAAGGACGCCCGTTATCTTGATGCCTGATTCGGGCGGAGGCTATCAGCCGCCGAACAGGGTTCTCAGCACATCGACGCCGCGATCCTGGTAGCTGACCTCGCCCTGTTTGTTGCCGGGACCGACGACGATGACCTTCGTGCCGACCGGAACGCGGTCATAGAGATCGATCACATCCTTGTTCATCATGCGGATGCAGCCGGAGGACATGTTGAGGCCGATGCTCCATGGCTGGTTGGTCCCATGGATGCGGAAGGCGGTGTCGTTACCGTTGCGATAGAGGTACATGGCGCGCGCGCCGAGCGGGTTATCTTCGCCGCCTTCCTGATAGGCCGGCAGCTTGTGGCCCTTTTTGGCTTCGCGAACGATCATTTCCGGTGGCGGAGTCCAGCCGGGCCATTCCGCCTTGCGGCCGACCTTGACCACGCCCGACCAGCCGAAGCCGTCGCGGCCAACGCCGATGCCGTAGCGTCTTGCGCGATTATTGCCTTCGACGAGGTAGAGATACTTGTTGTTGGTGTCGACGATGACGGTGCCCGGCTCCTCGTTCGTTGCCAGCCGCACCATGCGCCGCTGAAACTGCGGCTTTACCTGGCCTTGCGGTTCCATCGCCACCTTGATTACGTCGGCGCGCGTGGCCGACGTCGCAATGGGTGCTGAAGCGGTGAAGGCTGCTGCGTTCGATGCTGCAAGAAGACACGCCGCAACGACACCTGTCGTCACGATCGACAATGCTGCTTTCATAATGGCATTCCCCTCGTTGAATTCGCTAGGAAACTACCGGAACCGACGAAGGGATCAAGATCAAAATGCCCGATAAGGAGAATGGCCTGGAAGAACCGGCCTCTCTTCTATCGCGGATCAGACTATAGTCTGAACTATAGTGGAGGGCTTTCCGGTGCGGCGAATACTGCCCCTTCGATGGGATAGTATCGCCGCATAGGTCCCTGTCCTTCAAGATTACATGACGGTGACGCGGGTGCCGACCTTGACGCGGTTGTAGAGGTCGATGACATCCTCGTTGCGAAGCCGGATGCAGCCGGAGGAGACGGCACTGCCGATCGTCCAGGGTGCGTTGGTGCCATGGATGCGATAGAGGGTGGAGCCGAGATACATGGCGCGGGCGCCGAGCGGATTGCCTTCACCGCCTTCCATGTGCGCCGGCAGATAATGGCCCTTGGCTGCTTCGCGGGAGATCATTTCGGCCGGCGGCGTCCAGTCCGGCCATTCCTGCTTGCGGGTCACGGTGTGAGCGCCGGCCCATTCGAAACCCGGCTTGCCGACGCCGACGCCATAGCGCCGCGCCTTGCCGCCATCCATCACCAGATAAAGGAAACGGTTGTTGGTATCGATGACGATGCTGCCGGGCTTTTCCTTCGTCTGATAGTCGACGATCTGCGGCAGGAACTGCGGATCGATCTGGCCACGGATTGCCGGATATTGCGGACGGGCCATGGCGACCTGCTGCACGGCGGGACGTGCAAACAGCCCGCGCGGCTGCACGACTTGGCGCACCTGCGGATTGGCCTGCTGCTCCATTCTGGGATCGGCGGCGCGGCGCGCCATCGGGCGGGGATAGACGACCGGCTGCACGTTGCCGCCGCCAAGCTGCATCACCCAGGGGGCGGTCAGATCGGGACTAACGATGACGGGCGGGCGCGACTGATAGCGATCGTCGGCAAAGGCGGTGGAGGCAAGCAGGCTTAGAG
The DNA here is from genome assembly GCF_057784455.1 of Martinezella sp. CNPSo 3890. Classification (NCBI taxonomy): domain Bacteria; kingdom Pseudomonadati; phylum Pseudomonadota; class Alphaproteobacteria; order Hyphomicrobiales; family Rhizobiaceae; genus Martinezella; species Martinezella sp. CNPSo 3890. The sequence goes on from NZ_JBXSOR010000001.1 coordinate 243,800, forward strand.
CGCCCGCGGCAAACAGGACGGCATGTTTCATCATCGGACAAACTCTCTACACATGGGCCGAAGATGGGCGCGAAAGCACCCGGTCGAAACCATGGTGCCACTTGCACGCGAGCGAATGGTAAACATCTATTCATCAAAATGCCGCGAAGCCGATAAAGCTTTGTCAGGGTTACCGCTTGGTTTGGAAAGATGGTTTGCAAGTGGTAAATCATGAATCGGAATGCGCGGTCGTCGAAGTCAGTCTATGAATTTAAGCGTTTGATTGATCTCAATTTATCCGATAGTGGCTTACCGGCTCCCGGTAGCGCGTGCTGAAATAGGGGACGAAACGCGAAAATGGCCGAAACAGGCATTATCACCGGCGAAGATGGCAAGGACCGCTGCTTCTGGCACGGCAATCTGCCGGAATATCAGCGCTATCACGACGAGGAATGGGGGCGGCCTGTTGTCAATGACATCAGACTCTTCGAGAAGATCTGCCTCGAAGGCTTCCAGTCAGGCCTGTCCTGGCTGACGATACTGCGCAAGCGCGAGAATTTTCGCGCCGCTTTTGCGGGCTTCGATTTCGGGAAAGTCGCCAAGTTTGGCGAGGCTGATATCGAGCGCTGCCTCGGCGATGCCGGCATCATCCGTCATCGCGGCAAGATCGTTTCCACCATCAACAATGCTCGCCGCGCCATTGAGATGCGCGACGAATTCGGTTCGCTCGCCCGCTATTTCTGGAGCCATGAGCCGACCGCCGCCGAGCGACCGGAGATCTTCGACCTTGCCCATCTGCGCGCCAATCCGACTACAGCGGCTTCGGTGCGGATTTCGAAGGATCTGAAGAAACGCGGCTGGACCTTTGTCGGCCCGACCACAGTTTATGCCTTCATGCAGGCCATGGGCCTGGTCAACGACCACATCGAGGGCTGCTATTGCCGGAAAGAGGTGGAGGCGATGCGTTGCGCATTGGTGCGACCGTGAGAGCTGTGCTTCTTTGTCTTTCGCTGACGATGGTTGCGCTGTTCAACGCCGCAGTGGCCCATGCGCAAAGCAATACCCAGCAACAGCAGCTGCCGCAGCTCGATCGTGGCGAAAAGCTTGAAAAGATCGCCCTGCCGGCCGTCCTCGAGCGGCTGACGGGCTGGACGAAATTCGGCAAAGGCAAGGTCTACATGCTGCCGCTGAAGAAGGGCCAGCATGTGCGGATTACCTTCAGCTCGAAGAGCAAATATGCCTATATGGCGATCTTCGACCTCTCGTCGAGCGAGGATGAATCCTTCTTCGGCACGGATGAAGACGGCAACACCGCCGACGTCACCGTCAATGAGGATACGACCTGGCTGATCAAGCCCTATTATTCGCGCGTCACGCGCCGGCGCGGTCTCGGTGCGCCATACGAGATCCTCATCGACCCCAATCCGCCGGCCGCGCAGCAGGCGCCGGCTGATCAGCAGAAGGATCAGGGACCGATGCTGTTTCCGCCGCGTTCGAAGCAGGGACAGTAAGGGTTATTGCAACGCTTCGATCACGGCATGCAATTCGCCGAGATGGCCGATCTTGCGGAAACGTGGTGCGTCGGTCGGTTCCTCGACATGCTCGAACGACCATGTAAGTTCGTGGGGCACGAAGACGCCGTAGCTGCCGGCAGCAAGCGCCGGCACGATGTCCGATTTCAGCGAATTGCCGATCATCATAGCCCGTTCCGGGCCGTCGCCCACCTTGGAAAAGATGCGGCGATAGGTGGACGCATTCTTGTCCGAGACGATCTCGACCGCATCGAAGAGGTCGCCGAGCCCGGATTGCGCAAGCTTGCGCTCCTGATCGAAAAGATCGCCTTTGGTAATCAGCACCAACAGATACTTTCCCGAGAGGGCCTCCAGCGTTTGACGCACATGCGGCAATGTCTCGACGGGGTGGGCGAGGAGATCGCGGCCGATATCGAGGATTTGGGCGATGACGGTCGATGGCACTTCGCCTTCCGTGATCTCGATGGCCGTTTCGATCATCGAGAGGGTGAAACCTTTGATGCCGAAGCCGTAGTGACGAAGATTGCGCTTTTCCGCCTCCAGCAGGCGCGCGGAAATGACATCGCTTGCGGCGTGATCGGCGAGTAGCTCGGTAAACTGCAGTTCCGTCAGCCGATAGAATTGTTCGTTCTGCCAGAGCGTGTCATCGGCGTCGAAGCCGATTGTCGTTAGGGGATGTTGCGTCATCGATCTATCCGTTCTGCGCATGATATGAAGACTGGAGTCTAATCCGCGCCCGAACGGACGCAAGAGCAAGCGTCGGTCACCGCATCGTGATCGGTCCGAGGTCTCGCGTTGAAATCGGTTTCCGGTGCATTATGTCCTTGTTGTCTCGATCGCCGCGGAGCCAGAGCCCGGCCTCGACGACTGTCTTATGACCTCCCAGGGCAGCGCCGACAGCGGCTGCCGTGCCGAGGCCAATCTATAGCGAAAAGATAAGCGTTCACCGGCCGGAAGAGTCTTCCGGCTGACCACAAGGGAATTTCTCCTATGCGTTATAACCAACTCGGCAATACCGGCCTTTTCGTCTCCGAACTCTGCCTGGGCACGATGACCTTCGGTGAAGCCAATCCCAACACTCCCTGGGGCTCGATCGCAGATGTGGACCAGGCGCTGGCCGACAAGATCGTCGAAGGCTCGCTCGCCGCCGGTGTCAACTTCATCGACACCGCCGACGTCTACTCCTTCGGCAATTCCGAAAAGCTGCTCGGCCAGGCCCTCAAGAATCTCGGCGTTCCCCGCAAGGATGTCGTCATCGCTACCAAGGTCTATGGCGTCATGGGCGACAAGCCGAACGATCGCGGCGCCTCGCGCGGCCATATCATGGACTCCGTGCAAGCAAGCCTTGACCGGCTGCAGACCGATCATATCGATCTCTATCAGATCCACGGCACGGATATCGTGACACCGATCGACGAGACGCTGCGGGCGCTGGACGATCTCGTTTCGCGCGGTCTTGTGCGTTATATCGGCGTCTCCAACTGGCAGGCCTGGCGCATCGCCAAGGCGCTCGGTATTTCCGAACGCCGCGGCTTTGCCCGCTTCGAGACGGTGCAGGCCTATTACTCGATCGCCGGCCGCGATCTGGAGCGTGAAATCGTGCCTGTCATGGCTGAGGAAAAGCTCGGGCTCATGGTCTGGTCGCCGCTCGCCGGTGGTCTGCTCTCGGGCAAGTATGGCCCGGGCGCCCCGGGCAACGGCGAGGGCCGGCGTGCGAGCTTCGATTTCCCGCCCGTCGACAAGGATCGAGCCTGGGCCTGCGTCGCCGCCATGCGCGAAGTCGCCGAGAAGCATGGTGCAAGCGTCGCCACTGTGGCACTTGCCTGGATCCTGGCGAAACCCTTCGTCACGAGCATCATCATCGGCGCCAAGCGCCTCGATCAGCTCGATCAGAATTTGGCGGCCGTCAAGCTGAAGCTCGATGCCGACGATATGGCCAAGCTCGATGAGGTCAGCGCGCTTGCGCCCCAATATCCCGGCTGGATGCTGGCCCGTCAGGGTGCCCAGCGCGTGCCGCAGCCCTTCGAACCGAAGGCCTGATATCGTTCAAAGCCGGGCCGCAGCTTCTCGCGGCGGCCCGGCTCCACGTCAAAGCTCGATGACGATCTTGCCGAAGGGGCCGCGATCGAGATGATCGAAGGCCGCCGGTACCTCGCCGAGGCCATAACGATGGTCGATGACCGGCTTCAGGCCGATGCTGTCGACCGCGAGCACGAAGTCTTCAAGCGAGCGGCGATGACCGACGCCGATGCCTTGCACGGTAGGGGACTTTAGCAGCAGCGGTGCCACCGGACCGGAGATGTCGAAGCCTTCGAGGACGCCGATAACGGAGATCCGGCCATGAGGCGCCACCGCCTTTAGGGACTGGCCGAAATTCGGGCCACCGGCAATTTCGATGATATGGTCGATGCCACGATCGTTGGTGAGGCGATAGACCTCTTCCACCCAATCGCTTTTGTTGCGGTCGATGCCGTGATGAGCGCCCAAAGCCTTGGCCCGCTCGAGCTTTTCCGGTCCAGAGGAGGTTACGAAGACCTCGGCGCCCTGGGCCGCGGCGATCTGCAGGCCGAACAGCGCCACACCGCCCGTACCCTGCACCAATACGCTGTCACCGGGCTTGACCTTGCCGCGTTCCACCAGCGCGAACCAGGCCGTGAGACCGGCGCAGGGCAGGGTGCTTGCCTCGGCATAATCGAGGCTCTTGGGTGCCGATACGAACCATCCTTCCGGCATGGAGATATACTCGGAGAGCACGCCGGGATAGAAGCCGCCAAGCGTCTTGTAGGGCGGTGTACGTGCATCGCCGAGCGGCTTGCCGTCGATCCAGCCGGGATGGAAGGTCGAAATGACCCGATCGCCCACGGAGAATCTGGTTACGTCGTCTCCCACCGCTTCGATTACACCTGCCATATCGGAGGCCGGCACGAAGGGAAATTGGATCGGTAGGCCCATGCCGGTCTCACGCACGAGCTTGTCGCGATAGTTCAATGAAACGGCTTTGACCCGCACGAGCACCTCGCCGCGCGCGGGCGTGGGAACCGCCGTTTCCGTGAGGTTCAAGGGAGCACCGACGGCAATCGTATCGAGAGTCCAGCGCTTCATAGTCTTCGTCATCATGATCTCCTGAGAGAAATTGGAAGTAATGGGAGCAGCATATCGTTGCTTTCTGATCGCCAGTGGCGATATTATTTCCGCTTACTGGTTCCTTAAGGGAAGCAATCATCATGAATGAGATGCTCAACGGCATTCCGGAATTCGTGGAAGCGGTCGAAGCCGGGGGCTTTTCGGCAGCGGCGGCGCGCATGAATCTCTCCCGCTCGGCGATCGGCAAGACCATCGCCAAATTGGAGCGGCGCCTGAATGTGCGCCTCTTTCACCGCACCACCCGCATGCAGAGCCTGACGGACGAAGGCCAAGCCTTTTACGAGCGCTGCCGCCGGGCGCTGGACGAGATACAATCGGGCGAGGCCATGCTGGAATCGGGCAAGCGTGAGGTTACCGGACGTCTGCGCATCTCCATGCCTGTCCTTTTTGGTCGTCGCTGCGCTGCACCACTTCTGCTGGAACTGGCGCGTATCCACCCCAAGCTTGAACTCGACCTTTCCTTCAGCGATCGCGTGGTCGATCTCTTCGACGAGGGCTTTGATCTCGCCGTTCGCAACGGCGTGTTGCGGGACGAAGCCGGCCTTGCCGCGCGCAAGATCGCCCTCCATCGCATGACGCTATGCGCCTCGCCGGATTATCTAGCCGCCAGAGGTACGCCCCAGACCATTGCCGATCTCGATAGCCACGATCTCGTCGTCTATGCGAGATCGGGCGAAGCCAAGAGATGGACCTTCCTGCAGGGCGATGGAGCGGCCGTCGACTATTTTCCGCAGACGCGGTTGCGTCTTGATGACCTGGAGGTCATTGCCGATGCAGCCGCCGCGGGAATGGGCATTGCGTGGCTGCCCTGCTGGCTGGTGCGGGACTATGTGCGGGCCGGCAAGCTCATGCAGGTGCTCAATGTCTCCAGCCGGCCCGTCAACGTCTATGCCGTCTGGCCGCAGGTGCCACAGCTTTCGCTGAAGATGCGCGTGGTCATCGACCTGCTCGCCGCGCGCCTGCCTGCAATCATGGACTGAGCATGTGACGATGCCTCCGGTTAAAGGAGTGCGCCCTCCGCAAATACCTGGTTCCAACGAAAGACCTTGACGGATTTGCGCAGGCCTGCCGCCCAGAATGGATCTTCCTTCACCAGACGATCGACGGCATCGGCGGTCTCCACTTCGACGAGCCACAGGCCGCCGGCAAAAGCATCGCCCTCCCGGCTGAGTGGTCCCGCCGTCCTGATGGAAGCGGCATTCGCCTCCAGGAAAGCGAAGTGACGAGGCAGATATTCCTTGCGGATCGCGGCGGCGTTTTGTTGATCGTCCTCGAACAGGACAGCGAACAGGGTCATCGTTATCTCCTTGCTGGATATTTCCAGTCTATGACTGCAATAATGCCGATACACGCGGTAAGTTTGCCGCTAGGAGCTGCAAAATTGCACGACGTCGATTGGAATGACCTGCGCCATGTTCTGGCGCTCGCGCGGGGTGGATCCCTTGCCGCTGCCGGCAGGGTGCTTGGCACTGATGCGACGACGGTCGGTCGCCGCCTGCGCATTCTGGAGAAACGCCTCGGCACGACGCTGTTTGCGCGCGATGGAGGTGGCGCCTTATTGCCGACGCCAGCGGGCGAGATCGCGGTCGCGAAGGCCGAGACGATCGAGGCCGAAGTCATGGCGCTGTCGGGTGCGTTGGATGCAGCCGATCCCATGGCACTCGGCAAGGTACGCCTCACGGCGGCGCCATCCTTCATCAGCCGGCTGTTGATCCCCGCGCTACCCAGCCTGTTGGCGCAGCATTCCGGCCTGCAATTGGAACTCATCGGCGATTCCAGAAATCTCAACCTGACGCGGCGCGAGGCAGACATGGCGCTGCGCCTTGCAAGACCTGCCGACATGACAAACGGCAAAGTCGTCGCCAGGCGGATCGCGACGCTTGACTATGCCGTCTACGTCGCTGCCGGGCAGGAGAGGCATGCAGAAGATTTGCCGTGGATCATCTATGAAGAGGCGATGGCGCATCTGCCGCATGCCCGCTGGATTGCCGCACAGGCAGAAAAGTCAGGTCGTTCCAGCCAGCTTGCGGTCAACGATGCCGAGGCTCTGCTGCAGGCCGCAGCTTCAGGATTGGGGCGCGCACTGCTGCCGAAAATCCTGGCCGGGAATGTGGGAGGTCTTTGCCGCGTCGATAGCGGCGACAGCAATCTGCCGGTGCGAGAGATGTGGCTGCTGATGCATGCCGAGCTTCGTCCACTCGTGCGCATTCGCGCCGTTTCCGGTTGGTTGGATGGGATATTCCGCCGTCCGCATTCGGAGCGGTGAGAGAGGCGGCAGGGATGCCGCCTCTCGTGATCGGGTGAATTACTTGCCGTGCTTCTGTAGCCAGGCTTTCATTTCCTTGATCTCGGCTTCCTGCGCGGTAATGACGGCTTCCGCCAGTTTGCGCAGTTCGGGATCCTTGCCGTATTTTAGCTCGATTTTTGCCATGTCGATCGCGCCTTGATGGTGCGGGATCATGCCGCGGACGAAATCCGCATCGGCATCGCCGCTATAGTGGATCATCATGTCCTTATGCATCTTGCCCATGGCGTCGTTGAACGCCTTGCTGGAAGCGCTCTGGTCGCCCATCGGCTTGCTCATGTTCATGCTCTTCATGTCGTCGGCAAGGGCAGGAAGGGCGATTGCAAAGGCGAATACGCCGGCAAGCATCAGCGATTTTGAAGTAGACATAGGGATTCTCTCCGTTTCTGAACGGTATCTGGATTTGAGCGGCAGCGCTCGTCGATTGAATGCAGGAGATCGTCAGGTGAAACGGGGAGGGGGCGCTGTCGGCTGCGGCAGGGAACCGGCAAGGCGCTGGCCGGGCGCCGGCACTGGATAGGAGATGGCGTGTTTGCCGTCTTCGACTGCAAGGGTCGGCATCAAGGCAAGGCAGGCAGCGCAAGACGCCACATGCGCCATGCCGCCGGCGCAAGGATTTTCCGGCTTCGTTTGCTGGGGCTCGCCCATGTTGGCGGGACCGGCCATGCCAGGCATATCGGCCATGCCATCATGCATGCTCATGGTCGCCGGCAAGGACATGGCGGAAGCGCAGACAGGGCAATTCGCCAGCGCCGGCATGGCACCGTAAAGCAACCAGGCAATCAGCATTGTCAGGATCGCAAGCACGCGCATGAACAGAAACCTAACCGTGCAATCCGTGAAAGCAAGCACGAATTGCATTCCCCGGACACTGGAAGGCGATCAAGGCAGCAGTTTGACTTCCTTGATGATTTCGATCGGCGGAAAGCGGATGCAATCCACCACATCGAAAATGAGCGTAAACTGGGCTGGCCTTGCGGCCGACCATCTCAGAGCCTCTTCCGCCGCGTTCGCCGGGATCTTCATCGCAATGGTGCAGTGCGGCTGCCAGCGATCCGGGCGGGAATGCTCATGACAAAGGCTAGGGTCGATCTCGTCGTGAATGGCGCCGTGTATGCGTCTCAGGACGCGATCGTCGGCTGGACGCGCCCAGAGCACCAACAGCTCGTTCGGAAAATGGTCGATCCCCGAAAACTCGACCGATAGCGGCGGCACGTTCGCGAAGGCCTTTTGAGCGGCGGCGGCGAGGGAGGAAACGGCAATGTCTTCATAGACTGCAAATGTCAGATGCGGCGGATAGTTGAGTGCCAGCATCGATGGAGAGGTTTCGAACCGGCTCGCCTCCCGCCAGAGATCGAGAGCCGGACCGGCACTGTTATCCGCGCATTTCAAAACGATTGCGTGTGGCATGGTTCCCTATGCTGCCTTCTCCGGCTTTTCTCGGTTTTGTCGGCCGCTAACATATAACAATCCTTGCCGCATTCAGCCCAATCCGCTAGTTAACCGCGACTGTTCCCATACCGGATTACCCTAGAGATGAGCGACAAACAAAAGAAACTGCAGAAGCTCAAGGCCCGCCTGCCGCGCGGCTTTGTCGATCGTTCGGCCAGCGACATTCGCGCCGTCAACGAGATGACCTCCAAGATCCGGGCAGTTTACGAGCATTATGGCTTCGATCCCGTCGAAACGCCGCTGTTCGAATATACCGATGCGCTGGGCAAATTCTTGCCCGATAGCGACCGGCCGAACGAGGGCGTTTTCTCGCTACAGGATGACGACGAACAGTGGATGTCGCTGCGCTATGATCTGACGGCGCCGCTCGCCCGTCATGTCGCCGAGAATTTCAACGAGATTCAGCTTCCCTATCGCACCTATCGCGCCGGCTACGTCTTCCGCAACGAGAAGCCAGGCCCCGGCCGCTTCCGCCAATTCATGCAGTTCGACGCCGACACCGTCGGCGCGCCTGGCGTACAGGCCGATGCCGAAATGTGCATGATGATGGCCGACACCCTGGAAGCCTTGGGCATCAAGCGGGGCGACTATGTGGTTCGCGTCAACAACCGCAAGGTTCTCGATGGCGTCCTGGAAGCCATCGGCCTCGGCGGCGATGACAAGACCGCCCAGCGGCTGAACGTACTGCGCGCCATCGACAAGCTTGACAAGTTCGGTCCGGAAGGCGTGGCGCTGCTGCTCGGCCCCGGCCGCAAGGATGAGTCCGGCGACTTCACCAAGGGTGCCGGCCTCAACAGCGACCAGATCGAGAAGGTGCTCTTCTTTGTTGGCATCAAGGACTATGCCGAAAGTGCCGCCCAGCTTGCCGCGCTTGTCGCCGGCACGTCCAAAGGCGGCGAGGGCGTCGAGGAGCTGAATTTCATCGGCAGCCTCGTGACAAGCGCCGGCTACGGAGCAGATCGCATCAAGATCGATCCATCCGTCGTGCGCGGCCTCGAATATTACACTGGGCCGGTCTACGAGGCCGAGCTGCTCTTCGACGTCACCAACGAAAAGGGTGAAAAGGTCGTCTTCGGTTCGGTGGGCGGCGGCGGCCGTTATGATGGGCTCGTCTCGCGCTTCATGGGCCAGCCGGTGCCGGCCACAGGCTTTTCCATCGGCGTGTCGCGCCTGATGACGGCGCTGAAGAATCTCGGCAAGCTCGGCATGGACGAGGTGATCGAGCCCGTGCTTGTCACCGTCATGGACGGCGATGTCGATGCCATGGGACGCTACCAGCGCTTCACGCAGCAGCTGCGCGCCGCCGGCATCCGCGCTGAGATGTTCCAGGGCAACTGGAAGAAGTTCGGCAATCAGCTGAAATATGCCGATCGCCGCGGCTGCCCGATCGCCATCATCCAGGGCGGCGACGAGCGTGCCCAGGGCGTCGTCCAGATCAAGGATCTGATCGAAGGCAAGCGCCTGTCCGGTGAGATCGAGGACAATGCCAGCTGGCGCGAAGCCCGCGTGGCCCAGGAAACCGTGCCGGAAGCCGAGCTGATCGAGAAGGTCAAAGCTATCTTGGCGGCACAGGCGGAAGACCGGAAGAGGGCGCTCGGCAATGTCTGAGTGGATCGAGCAGTCTCGCCTTCCCCTTCTCCCCTCGGGGAGAAGGTGGCCCGAAGGGTCGGATGAGGGGGGCTCTGGGCTCACGCGAGCTATTCGTACGTTGGCGCTCAGAATCCTCGTCACTTCGTTCCTCGGCCCCCTCATCCGCCCTGTCGGGCACCTTCTCCCCGCCGGGGAGAAGGGGAGAATAGCCCCATGCCTCTGATCAACCTCCCGAATTTTGCCAGCGACCTGCTGGACGAATTTTCCGTTCGTGGGACGGAGAGGGTGGATACGCCCATCATCCAGCCGGCCGAGCCCTTTCTCGATATGGCCGGCGAGGATCTCCGCCGGCGCATCTTCATGACCGAAAGCGAAACCGGTGCCAGCCTTTGCCTGCGCCCGGAGTTCACCATTCCCGTCTGTCTGCGCCATATCGAGACCGCCACCGGCACCCCGAAGCGTTACTCCTATCTCGGCGAGATCTTTCGCCAGCGCCGCGAAGGCGGCCATGAGTTCTATCAGGCCGGCATAGAGGATTTGGGTGATGGCAATACGGCGAGCGCCGATGCTCGCGCCATCAGCGATGCCATCGGTATCCTCGATCGCGTGGTGCCCGGTAAACCGCTCTCCGTGACGCTTGGCGATCAGGCCGTGTTCGAGGCCGTTGTGCAGGCGCTCGGCCTGCCATCCGGCTGGCAGAAGCGCCTGATCCACGCTTTTGGCAACATGATGCAGCTCGAAACCTTGCTGGCGCATCTTGCAAGCCCGCAGCCGGTCACCGGGCTCGATGCCCATGTACTCGATTTCCTGAGCCGTGGCGACGAACAGGGGCTGGTCAGGCATATCGATGCCACCATGCACGCAACCGGCTATTCCACCAATGCCAGCCGCTCGCCGCAGGAGATCGCTCGCCGCCTTCGTGAGAAGCTGGTCCTATCGGAAACGCGGCTCGACGATGCGGCCTTCCGCGTGCTGGAGGAGTTCTTGTCCCTGAGCGTACCGCTCTCGGATGCTTCCGCCGCACTAGCGGGTTTTGCCGACGCGGCAGGTCTGAAGCTGGGGAAGGCCCTGGAAAGCTTCAACGCCCGCGTCGCGGCATTGGCCCGCGCCGGTGTCGATGCTTCCAAGATCGACTATCGTGCCGCCTTCGGTCGCCCGCTCGACTACTATACCGGTCTCGTCTTCGAGGTGACGGTGGAAGGGGCGAGCGCGGTGCTGGCCGGCGGCGGCCGCTTCGATCGGCTGATGACCCTGCTCGGCGCCAAGGACCATATCCCTGCCGTCGGCTTCGCGCTCTGGCTCGACCGTATCGAAACCGTGAGGGCAGCCTGATGACCATTACGATAGCGATTCCTTCAAAGGGCCGGATGAAGGACGATTGCGCCGCGATCTTCGAGCGCGCCGGCATGCCGATCGTCGCCGTCGGCAATGACCGCTCCTATCGCGGCCGTGTCGAAGGCTTTGAAGGTGTCGAGATCGCCTTCCTGTCGGCCTCGGAAATCTCGCGAGAGATCGGCAATGGCAGCGTCGATTTCGGCATCACCGGCGAAGACCTCGTGCGCGAGGGCATGGCGGAGGCTGATCGCCGCGTCGAATTCTGCGCCAGGCTCGGCTTCGGCCATGCCGATGTCGTCGTCGCCGTGCCGGATATCTGGCTCGATGTCGACACGATGGCCGATCTCGGCGATGTCGCCGCCGATTTCCGCGCTCGTCACGGCCGCAGGCTGACGGTCGCGACCAAATACTGGCGGCTGACGCAGCAGTTCTTCTCCAGCCAGCATGGCATTCAGCTCTATCGCATCGTCGAAAGTCTCGGTGCGACGGAAGGGGCACCCGCTGCCGGCTCGGCCGACATCATCGTCGACATCACCTCCACCGGCTCGACGCTTAAGGCGAACCATCTGAAGGTCCTGTCGGATGGCGTCATCCTGCGCTCTGAGGCGTGTCTGGTGCGTGCCCGCAAGGAGAGCCACAATGGCGATCCGATGGTTGAGCGCATCATATCTGCCGTGCGCAGCGCGCTCTGATTTTCCAATTTCCTATTCATGCGAAAAGGCCCGCCGGAATTCCGGCGGGCCTTTTGTCTTGGGAAATATGCGGCAATCAGGCGGCTGCGTAGGCACCGCGGCGTGCGTCGACCGAGTAGACGCCTGCGCCGTTGGTGGCGAGCATGATGTAGGCGCCGGCGAGCGTGATGTTCTTCAGGAAGTTCACGAAGTTCAGGCCGTTGATCCAGCCGTTGGCGGCAGCCGGGAAGTCCGGAACATTGACGGTCGGCAGGTGGAAGACGACGCCGGTGAAGACACAGAAGAGGGCAAGAAGCCAGCCGACGATACGGACCTGGAAGCCGATGAGGACGCAGACGCCGGTGACGAATTCAAACGCGCCGGCAAGATAGGTAAGCAGCGTTGCGGCAGGCATACCGGCGCCGGCAATCATGCCGGCGGTACCTGCAGGATCGGTCAGCTTGCCGAAGCCGGCAAAGATGAACATGAAGGCGAGCAGGATGCGCGCCACAAGAATGATGATGTTGTTGGTGTTGGACATGACAGTCTCCAGTAAATTCACTCGGGATCGGGTGGCGACAATTTCTGGAGACAGATATTCGTAATTTTTGGGAGGTTGGAAAGATAAACAACTGCGCACAATTAGTTCACAATCATTGAACAATGGGCCGCTGAGATAACACTTCCCATACAAGCCCTATCGGCTATTGTGGCGGCAAATCAGTTGTCAAATCATAGCCTTCAGGAGCAAGCCCATGGCCGATCTGTCGTCCTTTCCGATCACGAAACGCTGGCCTGCCAGCAATCCGGATATTATCCAGCTCTACTCGCTGCCGACGCCGAACGGCGTCAAGGTGTCGATCGCGCTTGAGGAGCTTGGTCTGCCCTATGAGCCGCATCTGATCTCCTTCGGCACCAACGACCAGAAGTCTCCTGAATTCGTTTCGCTGAATCCGAATGGCCGCATTCCGGCAATCATCGATCCCAATGGTCCCGGCGGCAAGCCGATCGGTCTGTTCGAATCCGGCGCGATCCTGGTCTATCTGGCGGAGAAGACCGGCAAGCTCATGCCAAGCGACGCAGCTAGGCGTTACGAAACGCTGGAATGGGTTTTCTTCCAGATGGCCGGCGTCGGTCCGATGTTCGGGCAGTTCGGCCATTTCTTCAAATTCGCCGCCGAAAAGGTCGCCAATAACCCCTATCCGGTCGAGCGTTATCGCGACGAGGCCAAGCGCCTTCTCGGCGTGCTGGAGAGCCGCCTGCAGGGGCGCGAGTGGATCATGGGTGATGAATACACCATCGCCGACATCACCACGTTCCCCTGGGTTCGCGGCGTCGACGTCTTCTATGGCGGCCGCGAGGTTCTGGAGTTCGAAAGTTTCCCCTCGGTCATGGCCTGGCTGGAGCGAGCCCTTGCGCGCCCGGCAAGCCAGCGTGGTCTCAGCATTCCCAAGCGGGATTGATCAGGTTGAACCAAGTAATTGGTCAGGTGAACTCACCCGACCATCATCGACAGCCGTTTACTGCCGGGTGGCGAGCTGGCTGCCCGGTTCCAGCTTGAAGCGTGGAAATAGGAAGACGCCGACCATGCTGCCGGCACGTTGCTTGTCGGCAGCAACGGATTCGCCAACGCAAAAGACCGGCTGGCGATGGCCGCCGGTGCCGAGCGTTGTCGTGGAATAACAGAAAGAAGAGTTTGCGGTTGCCGCCTGCTCGAAGAGATCGAGGATACGCGCTCGATCGTGCGGATCATAGCAATGCATGAGGCTCAGCAAGCCACATTCCGAGGAGCTCAGCCCGTGCAGCATCGTGCTCCACTGTCCAAGTTTGATGATGCCGCTTGAAAGATCGCCCGTCCATCCCTCGGAAACACAGAATTGTGCCAGAAGATCGGGGTCATGGCCTTCGAACTCCAGCGAGCCGGGAGCAAATGGTGCGGAAAAATTGGCTTTAGCAATCTTGAACAAGATGATCCCCACAAGAGCGCATGGTTCCCCGCGCCTCACTTCAATTCCGTATTTCCCCGGATGGAAGGTCTTCCTGCATTTTGCGCCGCAGCTTATGGCCGAGGCGTGCCTCCGCTGGTTCGCTGTCGACAATGCTTTTCGGGATGGCGTTCCAGTTTATGAAGTCATTTCAAGTAATAAATCAGGACAGCGCCAGTGCGCAAGGTTATGATCATGCCAAGCCGCAGGTTAAGCCTGTCCAAAAGAAGTAAAAATTACGTGTATTGCAGCTAACTCTCCAAAATCGCTGCGCTGCGAGTTATAGGGGCTTTTTCGAAAACAGCAATGGGCAAGTTGCAAAATTTGCAACATGATAGAATCTTGCAGGAATTGCAGTTGTACAGTTTCGGCACAATTAAAAAAGGCGACCCGAGGGCCGCCCTTCATTAATTCTGGATGTCGGATTGAACAATCGCAACAGGCCGTTGGCCTATCACATCATGTCCATGCCGCCACTTCAGGCCGCTTGGCGGCCTGAAGCACTAAAGTGCATGGGCGAAGCTTTATGGACATTCCTGCGATTAGGCCTGTTGGCCTATCACATCATGTCCATGCCGCCCATGCCACCCATGCCGCCCGGCATGCCAGCAGGGGCATCCTTCTTCGGCAGTTCGGCGATCATGGCTTCGGTGGTGATCAGCAGCGAAGCAACCGAAGCTGCATCCTGCAGAGCCGTGCGAACGACCTTGACCGGGTCGACGATGCCCATGGCGATCATATCGCCGTAGACGCCCGTCTGAGCGTTGTAGCCCCAGTTGTCTTCGTTCTTGTCGAGGATCTTGCCGACAACGATCGAAGCTTCGTCACCAGCGTTTTCAGCGATTTGGCGAGCCGGGGACTGCAGAGCGCGGCGAACGATGTTGATGCCGGCTTCCTGGTCTTCGTTTTCGCCCTTGACCGAGATCTTGACGGAAGAACGCAGCAGAGCGGTACCGCCGCCCGGTACGATGCCTTCCTGAACGGCAGCGCGCGTCGCGTTCAGAGCGTCGTCGATGCGGTCCTTCTTTTCCTTGACTTCGATTTCCGTCGAGCCGCCAACGCGGATAACGGCAACGCCGCCAGCGAGCTTTGCAAGGCGTTCCTGCAGCTTTTCGCGGTCGTAGTCAGAGGTGGTTTCTTCGATCTGGGCCTTGATCTGGGCAACACGGCCTTCGATGTCGGACTTGGCGCCAGCGCCGTCGACGATCGTGGTGTTTTCCTTGGAGATCGAAACCTTCTTGGCGCGGCCGAGCATGTCGAGGGTGACAGACTCGAGCTTGATGCCGAGGTCTTCGGAGATGACAGTGCCGCCCGTCAGGATGGCGATGTCTTCCAGCATGGCCTTGCGGCGATCGCCGAAGCCCGGAGCCTTGACAGCAGCGATCTTCAGGCCGCCACGCAGCTTGTTGACGACGAGGGTCGCAAGCGCTTCGCCTTCCACGTCCTCAGCGATGATGAGGAGCGGCTTGCCGGTCTGAACGACGGCTTCGAGAACCGGGAGCATGGCCTGCAGGTTCGAGAGCTTCTTCTCGTGCAGGAGGATGAAGGCGTCTTCGAGGTCGGCCACCATCTTTTCCGGGTTGGTTACGAAGTAGGGGCTGAGGTAGCCGCGGTCGAACTGCATGCCTTCAACGACTTCGAGTTCGGTTTCGGCGGTCTTGGCTTCTTCAACCGTGATGACGCCTTCGTTGCCGACCTTCTGCATGGCTTCGGCAATATCGAGACCGATCTGCTTTTCGCCGTTTGCGGAGATCGTGCCGACCTGGGCAACTTCTTCCGAAGTGTTGATCTTCTTGGCCTTGGCGAGCAGGTCCTTGACGACTTCTGCAACAGCGAGGTCGATGCCGCGCTTCAGGTCCATCGGGTTCATGCCGGCTGCAACGGCCTTGGCGCCTTCGCGTACGATTGCCTGGGCAAGAACGGTTGCGGTGGTGGTGCCGTCACCGGCAACATCGTTGGTCTTCGAAGCGACTTCGCGGACCATCTGGGCGCCCATGTTCTCGAACTTGTCTTCGAGTTCGATTTCCTTGGCGACGGAAACGCCGTCCTTGGTGATGCGCGGAGCGCCGAAGGACTTGTCGATAACGACGTTACGACCCTTCGGGCCGAGCGTGACCTTCACTGCGTCAGCGAGGATGTCGACGCCACGAAGCATCTTTTCGCGGGCGCTGCGGCCGAATTTTACTTCTTTAGCTGCCATGTTTGAAACTCCTGAATTCGCGTTTTCCGGGCTTTAAGACCCGTCAGCTGTATCGGAAAAGGGAACCGGCCGGATTAGCCGATGATGCCCATGATGTCGGCTTCCTTCATGATCAGAAGGTCTTCGCCGTTGAGCTTGACTTCGGTGCCGGACCACTTGCCGAACAGAACGCGATCGCCAACCTTGACGTCGAGTGCTACGACCTTGCCGGATTCATCGCGAGCGCCGGAGCCGACGGCGACGATTTCGCCTTCCTGCGGCTTTTCCTTGGCGGTATCGGGAATGATGATGCCACCCTTGGTCTTTTCTTCCGACTCGACGCGGCGAACGACGACGCGGTCATGAAGGGGGCGGAAATTGGTGCTTGCCATTGTCTAATCCCTCGATCAAATGACATTCACGGATCAGCGGAGATCCGTATGGATTTTGTTAGCACTCATCCTTGGAGAGTGCTAGCGACGGTGATTTAGGGGTGGCTTCCGGACGAGTCAAGGACAGCACTGTGAATTTTTTGCGGCGCGTAACGGCTTGTTTTGAGGATGATTAACGCCCATGGCAGTGGCGTGTAGCACGTCGTTGCGAAGTTCCTCTCATTTTCCCCTCTTCAGAAAGGGTCAGGTCGCACCTTTTCGAGAGCGTCATGCTGTTGCTTCCGCTGCGCAATCTTGCCGCTCGCCGAGCTTGCACATGTCTGCTTCTCAGGCCTTGTGCGACGCAAAAACCTTGCATGCCGCTCTTGTAATTTGCCGGCCGGTTTGCGATGTCAGCCCGTGATTTATTTGATGCGAGGATGGCATGGGCAAACGGATCGAGAGCTTTCGCGACATCGGCGGACTTTATGATGTTGCGCTCTGCGATGTCTGGGGCGTGCTCCATAACGGCGTCACGGCCTACAAGGAGGCCTCCATCGCGCTCGAAGCGGCCCGCGGCGAAGGCCTTGCTGTCGTCCTCATCACCAACTCTCCACGCGTCGCTCCGAAGGTCGTCGAGCAGCTGCGTGCGATCGGGGTTCCCGACAGCGTTTACGATCGCATCATCACCTCGGGCGATGTCACCCGCAGGCTGATTGCCGAGGGACCGAAAAAGGTGTTTCTGCTCGGCCCCGAGCGTGACATCGGCATCCTGGAAGGCCTTGACGTTCAGCGCGTCGACGCTGGCGAGGCCGAAAGCATCGTCTGCACCGGTTTCTTTGACGACGAGACCGAAACACCTGACGATTATACCGACATGCTGACGGCCTGGTCGGCTCGCAAGGTGCCGCTGATCTGCGCCAATCCGGATCTTGTGGTCGAGCGCGGCCACCGCATGATCCCCTGCGCCGGCGCTATGGCCGCCTATTATGAGCGGCTTGGTGGCCAGACGCGCATCGCCGGCAAGCCGCACCAGCCGATCTACGATGCCGCGATCGCGGCGGCCCGCGAGGTGAAAAGCGAGTTTCCGCTGTCGCGTGTCGTGGCGATCGGCGACGGCATGCCGACCGACGTGCGCGGCGCACTCGATTACGGCCTCGATCTTCTTTATATCAGCCATGGCATCCACGCCCGCGAATATGTCGTCGAGGGGCATACGGATGAGGCCGCGCTCGGCGCCTTCCTGGCGCGCGAGCAGGCCTCGCCGAAGTGGTGGATGCCGCGCCTTGTCTGAGGAGAGTGGCAGTCGATGACCGTTTTCCATCGCAACGAAACCCGCGAGCCGCTTCCCGATGCCCTGAAGGGCGGGGTGGTCGCCATCGGCAATTTCGACGGTGTGCACCGCGGCCATCAGTCTGTGCTGACACGTGCGCTGGAGATCGCCATGGAGCGCGGCGTGCCGGCGCTGGTGCTCACCTTCGAGCCGCATCCGCGCACCGTCTTCAAGCCCGATCAGCCTGTTTTCCGTCTGACGCCTGCGCCGCTCCGAGCACGTCTCCTCGAAGCGCTCGGCTTCAACGCCGTCATCGAATATCCCTTCGATCGCACCTTCTCGCAGCGTTCGGCGGACGAGTTCGTCCACTCGATCCTGATCGACTGGCTGCACGCGTCGGAAGTCGTCACTGGCTTCGATTTCCATTTCGGCCATGATCGCCAGGGAGGCCCCGCCTTCCTCATGAATGCCGGCAGTCACAATGGTTTCGGCGTGACGCTGATCGATGCCTTCCGCGACGAAAACACGGAGGTCATCTCGTCGAGCCGCATTCGTGCGCTGCTCGCGGAAGGCGATGTCGCCCAAGCCGCCGGTCTGCTTGGCTATCGCTATACCGTTCAGGCGCCCGTTATCGGCGGCGAGAAGCTTGGCCGCACGCTCGGCTTCCCTACGGCAAATATGCAGCTGCCGCCAGAGTCATCGCTGAGGGCAGGCATCTATGCGGTTCGCTTCCGAACGGCCGATGGCGTCGTCCGCGATGGCGTCGCCAGCTACGGCCGGCGTCCGACGGTGACGGATAACGGCGCGCCGCTGCTGGAGACCTTTGTCTTCGATTTCAGCGGCGATCTCTACGGACAGGTCTGTTCGGTTTCCTTCTTCGGCTATCTCCGCCCCGAACTGAAGTTCGACGGCCTCGATCCGCTGGTCGCACAGATCCGCAAGGACGAGGATGAGGCGCGCGCGCTGCTTGCCGGCGTCCAGCCGCTCGGCGAGCTTGATCGCGTCATCGCCTTCGACTGATATTCGCGAAGTGATGGGGTGGAAAAGGTTTTCCGCCTTGTATCATCGCTCCGATTTCGGGCTGACATCAACGCCGCCGAGAGACTGTTGAATTCATGCCCGACAAGGGTCATTGTTCCGCGCCGGTTCTTGGGAGGAGCAATCGTTGACACTACGCAACCAGATTATTGCGCTCGCGCTCGCGCCTCTCGTCATCTCGATCCTGGCAATCACTGCCTTCATTACTTGGCAGTCGACCAATCTTACCAAGAGCAATATCGAAACCTTCGAACAGAACATGCTGAGGGCGAAGGAAACGGAGATCGTCAACCTTACAAATCTTGCCGTGTCGGCCATTCAGGCGATCTATCGGGACGCAGCCCCGGACGATCAGGCCGCGAAGGACAAGGTAGCCGCGATCCTGACGTCGCTTGATTATGGACCGGACGGATACTTCTTCGTCTACGACTATGATGGCAACAACATCGTTCATCCGCGCGAGAGATTTCGCAACGGGCGCAATTGGATCGATTTGACCGATCCGGACGGCGACAAGGTCATCGCGGAGCTCATCAAGACCGCAAAAGCTGGCGGGGGCCTGCACCAGTACAAATGGGAGAAGCCTTCCACCGGCCGTGTCGCCGATAAGCTCTCATTCGCTGTCGGCCTTGATAAATGGCACTGGGTTGTCGGAACCGGCGTCTATCTGGATGATATTTTTACCCAGACTGCTGCGGCCAATGCCGCCATGCGGGCAAACATAAAAGGAACCTTTGTCGTCGTTACACTCATTGCCGTCCCTGCTGTTCTGGTCGTCTTCACGACCTGCATGCTCTTGACCTTCCGTGAGCGACGCATGGCCGATGGTCGGCTGAAGGAGCTGACGCAAAGAGTGATTGATACGCAGGAGGAGGAACGCGCCCGCCTTGCGCGTGAACTGCACGATGGCGTGTCGCAGAATCTCCTCGGCGTGCGCTATGTCATGGACCTTGCCAACCGCAAGGTACGAAACCAGGTCGATGATGCCGCCACGACGATCGAGAAGGGTATCGATACCCTAAACAGCGCAATCAAGGACATCAGGCGGCTCTCGCATGATCTGCGTCCCCGCGTGCTCGATGATCTTGGCTTGACGGCGGCGCTGACCGCACTCGCGAACAATTTCGCCGAGCGGACCGGGATCGCAACCGAGATCGAGGCTTCCGGCTTCACCAGCATGCTGAAGCCGGAAGCCAATACCGCGCTCTACCGTGTAGCGCAGGAGGCCTTGAACAACGTGGAGCGCCATTCCGGGGCGACGGTTCTTGCGATCAAACTTTGGAGTGATCGCGGGCGTGCACGCTTGAGAATTTCGGACAACGGCATTGGTTTTGAAGGCACTGGCGACGGCAAAGGCGGACTTGGGCTGAGGAACATGCAGGAGCGGATGGCACATTTCCGCGGCCTGCTTCTCGTCCAGAGCAAGGCCGATGGTGCGACACTGATTGCGATGCTGCCGAAATCGGCCAATGCCTCGCCAAGAGCAAAGGTGGATGCGGCATGAAAAGCGACAGGATCAGTGTTCTGTTGATCGACAATCATCCCGTGGTGTTGGACGGATTGAAAGCCGTGCTGGAGACGTTTGACCACATAGAGGTGGTCGGGACGGCAAACCTTGCGCAGATCGGCCTGGAGGTCGGACGACGGACGCTCCCGCAGGTTACCTTGATGGATATCAATATGCCGAAGCTGAGCGGTATCGAGGCGATCGAGCTCTTTCGCCGGGAGCTTCCGGAGACGCGGATCGTGATGCTATCCATGCATGACAGCCGAGAATACATCTCCTCGTCGATCATGCGCGGTGCCGTCGGATATATCCTCAAGGATGTTTCGACGGATGAAGTCGTCTGCGCCATCGAGACGGTAGCAGCCGGCGGGACTTATTTCTCGTCCGGCGTTCGCGACATACTGGTGGCAGACACGGCGCAAAATGAGGCTGATCCGCTGACCCCGCGCGAGCGGCGCATTCTGGGCTTGATCGTTACAGGCAGGAGTAATCGCGAGATTGCCGAAGAACTTCAGATCACGCCCGCGACGGCGGAAACGCATCGCAAGAACTTGAAGAAGAAGCTTGGCATCGCAACGACCGCCGGTCTGATCCGCTACGCGCTTGACCACGGCATCGCAACCGCGGCGGGCTGACGTCCGCCTACCCACTTCTGGGTAGGTTCGGCGATTTCGTATCAGCTAATATCTTGTTCGGACGGTAGACTCGCCGTAGGACTTTATCAGCGGCTGCCCGCAGGCGGGCCGTTGGGAGGAATTCACATCCGTTGGTCTGGCTCTGCATAGCCAAAGCTCCTCGGCTCCGGTCCTAGGGCCTACATTGCAATCGCAGACTGATGCACCCCTTCCACTCTGACAACTGCAACAAGGTGGCGCGCAGACACCGCGTGAGAGGTATCGGACATGGACAAACGTTTCGGGACGGCGGCCTGCTGGCTGCTCGTCATTCCCTACATAGGCTTGCTTTGGGTCCCCTTCTACAACAGCCACGATCCGGTGCTGTTGGGTTTCCCCTTCTTCTACTGGTATCAGCTGGCCTGGGTGCC
This sequence comes from Martinezella sp. CNPSo 3890, assembly GCF_057784455.1. NCBI lineage: Bacteria > Pseudomonadati > Pseudomonadota > Alphaproteobacteria > Hyphomicrobiales > Rhizobiaceae > Martinezella > Martinezella sp. CNPSo 3890. The sequence continues at coordinate 265,206 of NZ_JBXSOR010000001.1, forward strand.
GATCACCGCCTTCCTGACCTGGATCGCCTATCGGAGCATGCGCCATGATGACTGATATCGATCCGACAGCTCTTGCCGTCTTCATCTTCTTCCTGGCCCTCGTGACCGTCATGGGCTTTGTCGCTGCCCGCTGGCGCCGACCGAAGACTCTTGCCCATATTGATGAATGGGGTCTTGGCGGCCGCACCTTCGGCACCTGGATCACCTGGTTCCTCGTCGGCGGCGACTTTTACACCGCCTATACGGTCATCGCAGTTCCAGCCCTGGTCTACACTGTCGGTGCCTATGGCTTCTTCGCGTTGCCCTATACGATCGTCGTCTACCCGTTCGTCTTCATGGTCATGCCGCTTCTCTGGAGGCGTGCGAAGGACCACGGCTATGTCACGGCGGGCGATGTCGTCCATGGGCAATATGGCTCGCGGGCGCTGGAGCTGGCGGTTGCTCTGACGGGCGTCATCGCCACCATGCCCTACATTGCCCTGCAGCTCGTCGGCATGACGGCGGTGTTCAAGGCGCTCGGACTTCATGGCGAATTGCCACTTGCCGTCGCCTTCATCATCCTGGCGCTCTATACCTATTCGGCCGGCCTTCGCGCTCCGGCGCTGATCGCCTTCGTCAAGGACATCATGATCTATATCGTGGTGATCGCGGCGATTGCGCTCATTCCGGCCAAGCTCGGTGGTTATGCCAATGTCTTTGCGGCCGCCGATGCGGATTTCAAGGCCAAGGGAGCGGGCAGCCTGCTGCTCGGCGGCAACCAGTACGTCGCCTACGCGACTTTGGCGCTCGGCTCGGCGCTGGCGGCCTTCATGTATCCGCATACGCTGACCGGCATCTTCGCCTCCAACAGCGGTAATACCATCCGCAAGAATGCGGTGCTGCTGCCGGCCTATACGCTGCTGCTCGGTCTCCTGGCACTGCTCGGCTATATGGGCCATGCCGCGCAACTGAAGCTGGATAGCCCGAACGATGTCGTTCCGGCGCTATTCCAGACGCTGTTCTCGAGCTGGTTTGCAGGTTTCGCCTTCGCGGCCATCGCCATCGGCGCACTCGTTCCCGCGGCCGTGATGAGCATTGGCGCTGCCAATCTCTTCACCCGCAACTTCTGGAAGGCCTATGTCGATCCGCAGGTTTCCGATGCCGGCGAGGCAAAGGTTGCCAAGATGACCTCGCTCGTCGTCAAGATCGGCGCACTTCTGGTCATCATTTTCCTGCCGACGCAATTCGCGCTCGATCTCCAGCTGCTCGGCGGCATCTGGATCCTGCAGACGCTGCCGGCCCTGGTCTTCGGCCTCTACACCAAGTGGTTCCGTGCGCCGGCTCTGCTTGTCGGCTGGTTCGTCGGCTTCTTTGGTGGCACCTATCTGGTCTGGGATGCCGGCTGGAAGCCGCTGCATATGGTCCCCCTCGGCGAAGCGGGTTTCACTGTCTATACCGGGCTGCTGGCGCTTCTTGCCAATATCGTCGTGGCGATCATCGTCAACGCGGTGATGCCGGCGCGGGCAGAAGCACGGGCCTGATCCGAACAATGCCCTTATGGCCGCGGATGGAAACGTTCGCGGCCATTCTCTATGCCGGCTGCGTTGTTTCCTCTTCCTTTCCTTGGAAAAAACGCCTATGAACCGGCGACCATGACCCAATTTCGGCTGAGCCTATCGATACGAATTATTGGCCCGGCCTTCCGCGCGCTCTAAGCTGCCGGAAGGTCCGGGTTTTTGGCGTCTCGTTCAAGAGGCGCTTTCCGCCGCCGAAAAATCCCCATATGGCTGCGCCAGTTCAGGCGCAAGACGCCCGAGACACCGAGGCAATTGTCACGACTATGACCGATACCGCTGAAAAGATGGATTACTCCAAGACTCTTTACCTGCCGGAAACCGATTTTCCGATGCGCGCCGGGCTGCCGCAGAAGGAGCCGGAACTGGTGAAGCGCTGGGAGGAGATGAACCTTTATAAGAAGCTGCGCGCTTCCGCCGCCGGCCGCGAAAAGTTCGTGCTGCATGACGGCCCGCCCTACGCCAATGGCCATATCCACATCGGCCATGCGCTCAACAAGATCCTCAAGGACGTCATCACCCGCTCGTTCCAGATGCGCGGCTATGACAGCAACTACGTTCCGGGCTGGGACTGCCACGGCCTGCCGATCGAGTGGAAGATCGAGGAAAAGTACCGCGAGAAGGGCAAGAACAAGGATGAGGTCCCGGTGAACGAGTTTCGCCAGGAATGCCGCGACTTTGCCGCCGGCTGGATCAAGATCCAGTCCGAGGAGTTCAAGCGCTTGGGCATCACGGGCGATTTCGACAATCCCTATCTGACCATGAATTTCCATGCGGAATCCCGCATCGCTGGCGAGCTTTTGAAGATCGCCCGCACGGGTCAGCTCTATCGCGGTTCCAAGCCGGTCATGTGGTCGGTGGTCGAGCGGACGGCGCTTGCCGAAGCCGAAGTCGAATATGCCGACGTCGAGAGCGACACGATCTGGGTGAAGTTCCCGGTGGCTGAAGGCCCGGCGCATCTCGCCGGCGTCTTCGTCGTCATCTGGACAACCACCCCATGGACGATCCCGGGCAACCGCGCGATCGCCTATTCGTCGCGGGTGTCCTACGGCCTCTATGAGGTCACGGAAGCAGCGAATGATTTCGGCCCGCGTCCTGGCGAGAAGCTTGTTTTCGCCGACAAGCTCGCCGAGGAATCCTTCGCCAAGGCAAAGCTGCAATACAAGCGCCTCAGCGATGTGAGTGCTGCCGATCTGGCCGCAGTCACCTGTGCCCATCCGCTTGCCTCGCTCGGCTACGACTTCAAGGTGCCGCTGCTCGATGGCGATCACGTCACCGATGATGCCGGTACGGGCTTCGTGCACACCGCACCCAGTCACGGCCGCGAGGACTTTGATGCCTGGATGTTGCATGCACGCGATCTCGAAAAGCGTGGCATCTCCTCCGCCATCCCGTTCCCGGTCGATGATGCTGGCTTCTACACCGCCGACGCCCCGGGCTTCGAAGGCGGCCGCGTCATGGACGACAACGGCAAGAAGGGCAATGCCAACGATCTCGTCATCAAGGCGCTGATCGAGACAAACACGCTTTTCGCCCGCGGCAGACTGAAGCATTCCTATCCGCATTCCTGGCGGTCGAAAAAGCCGGTCATTTTCCGCAACACGCCGCAGTGGTTCGTCTATATGGACAAGGACTTCGCTGACGGTTCGACGCTGCGTTCGCGCGCCCTGAAGGCGATCGACGACACCCGCTTCGTGCCGGCTGCCGGCCAGAACCGCCTGCGCGCCATGATCGAACAGCGCCCGGATTGGGTGTTGTCGCGCCAGCGCGCCTGGGGCGTGCCGATCGCGATCTTCGTCGACGAGCAGGGCAACATCCTGCAGGATGACGGCGTGAATGCCCGTATCCTCGAGGCTTTCGAGCAGGAAGGCGCCGATGCCTGGTTCGCGGAAGGCGCGCGCGAGCGCTTCCTTGGCGAGAAGGCCAACGAGCCCTGGACGCAGGTCATGGACATCCTCGACGTATGGTTCGATTCCGGTTCGACCCACACCTTCACGCTGGAAGACCGCCCGGACCTGAAGTGGCCGGCGGATGTCTATCTCGAAGGCTCCGACCAGCATCGCGGCTGGTTCCACTCGTCGCTGCTCGAAAGTGCCGCGACCCGCGGCCGTGCGCCTTACGATACGGTCGTCACGCATGGCTTCACCATGGACGAACAGGGCCGCAAACAGTCGAAGTCGCTCGGCAACGTCGTTGCCCCGCAGGACGTGATGAAGGACGCTGGCGCCGATATCCTGCGCCTCTGGGTCATGACCACGGACTACTGGGAAGATCAGCGCCTTGGCAAGGCTATCATCCAGACCAATGTCGATGCCTATCGCAAGCTGCGCAACACCATCCGCTGGATGCTCGGCACGCTGGCGCACGATAAGGGCGAAGTGATCGCCTATGCCGACATGCCGGAGCTGGAGCAGCTGATGCTGCACCGTCTCGCCGAGCTCGACGAGCTGGTGCGCGAAAGCTACGACGCCTTCGACTTCAAGCGCATCGCCCGCGCCTTGATCGATTTCGCCAATGTCGAGCTGTCGGCCTTCTACTTCGACGTTCGCAAGGATGCGCTCTACTGTGATGCGCCGTCGAGCCTGCGCCGCCGTGCCGCTCTCGCCGTTATCCGCACGATCTTCGATTGCATGGTGACGTGGCTGGCGCCGATGCTGCCCTTCACCACGGAAGAGGCTTGGCTCTCGCGCAATCCGTCGGCGGTTTCCGTTCATCTCGAGCAGTTCGTCACCGTTCCGGCCGAATGGAAGAACGAGGCGCTGGCCGAGAAGTGGAAGAAGATCCGCGCTGTGCGCAGCGTCGTCACCGGCGCGCTGGAAATCGAGCGCAAGGACAAGCGCATCGGCTCCTCGCTGGAGGCTGCCCCGGTGGTCTACGTCGCCGATCCCGAGCTGTTGAAGGTGCTCGAAGGGCAGGACTTCTCCGAAATCTGCATCACCTCCGGTATCACCATCCTTGGCGAACAGGGGCCTGCGGATGCCTTCCGTCTCGACGACGACGCGAAGGTCAGCGTCGTGCCCAAGCTTGCCGAAGGCCGCAAATGCGCCCGTTCGTGGCGCATCACCACGGATGTCGGCTCGGATCCGGAATACCCGGATGTGTCGGCTCGCGATGCGGCGGCACTGCGCGAGCTGATGGCTGTCAACTGAAGAAAGTTGCCGGATGAATTGCCTTTGCGGCGTTCATCCGGTAAAAGCTGCCTGAAAATGGCCTGAATTTTACGGCAGTTGCCGTTGAATGGGGTCCTATTGCGTTTATTCCGGCATGGCTGGGAAGGGTTTTCATGAGAGCGATGCATAAGGTTCGTGTCGGCGTCAGCTTGGCGGCACTTGTGGTTGGCTGCGGCGCCATATCCGGTTGCCTTAGCAGCCCGACTTACGGCACCGACAAGACGGCCGGCGTCCAGCTCCTCGATGACCTCGGCGATATCGCCTCCGTTTCTGCCGCAACGCCGAAAGACAAGGGTGTAAAATACCCGAACAGACCAGGCCTGGTTATTGGTGGCGACAAGAACACCCTGACTCAGCCGCAGCAGTCGCTGGCCAGCAAGGACAACCCGGCTTGGCTGGAATCGCCGGAAGATGCCCGCAAGCGCCTTGCCGCAGAAGCCGACGAGAAGAAGAACAACGTCAACTATCGCTCGCCGCTGGCTCAGGCCGACAGCGCCAAGAACCATCTGAGCGAAGCGCAGCAGACGGCTGCCTATCGCGCTGCCCGTCAGGACCAGGCCGGCACCTATATCGATCAGCGTCGCTATCTGATCGACCCGCCGCAGCAATATCGCCAGGTATCCGATCAGGCTGCTTTGAACGATCTCGGCACGCCCGAGTCGAAGAAGGAAAAGAAGCGCAAGAAGGATGCCGAGGCTGCGCAGCAGACCAACAACAGCAGCTGGTGGAAGCCTTTCCAGTAAAAAGATTTCAAGGCGGCGGCAGCTGCATAATCCTTGAATCGGAATCGATTTAAGGGAAAATTATGCAGAATTTTAAAGTGTTACAGCGCCGCTTTTTCAGTCTTCCGAGCGTTTCGCTTGGAAGAAAGCTCGGAGGATGTCGGCGGATGCGGTTTCGCCGAGGCCGGAATAGACCTCCGGCGCATGGTGGCAGGTTGGTTGACGATAGAAGCGGACGCCATTGTCGACACCGCCGCCCTTCGGATCTTCGGCACCATAATAGAGACGGCGGATGCGCGCGAACGAAATGGCGGCGGCGCACATGGTGCAGGGTTCCAGCGTCACATAGAGATCGGCGCCCGCAAGACGTTCCTGGCCCAGTTCCTCGCAGGCCAGGCGGATGGCGACGATTTCGGCATGCGCGGTGACGTCATTGAACTCGCGAGTGCGGTTGCCGGCCGCCGCGATGACCTTGTTGTCGAGCACGACGACGGCGCCGATCGGCACTTCGCCACGTTCTCCAGCGCGGCGCGCTTCGACCAAAGCAAGCTCCATGAATTGATTTGTAGCCGTCATTCAAGTTTTTCCACTTAACCGCAAGGGCGTGACCTGATAGGAACACGCGTTAAAAATTCAGGCAAACAACAAATGACGATGAATGACAAGCCCAAGCGGCCTGGGTCTAAACCCTTTGCTGGCGACAGGAAGACGGTAAAACGGGATGGCGCGAAGCCTGCGAAGGTAGCAGCCGTCAAAGCTGCGGACGAGAGCGCGGTTGAGGATGGAAAGGCCGAGCGCATTTCCAAGGTGATGGCGCGCGCCGGCGTGGCGTCTCGCCGCGATATCGAGCGCATGATCCTGGATGGCCGCGTTAAGCTCAACGGCGTCCTCCTCGATACGCCCGTGGTCAATGTGACGCTCGCCGACAAGATTGAGGTCGACGGCGTGCCGATCCGCGGCATCGAACGCACGCGTCTGTGGCTCTATCACAAGCCGGCAGGCCTCGTGACCACCAATGCCGATCCGGAAGGGCGTCCGACCGTTTTCGACAACCTGCCGGACGAGCTGCCGCGCGTCATGTCGATCGGCCGTCTCGACATCAACACCGAAGGTTTGCTGCTGCTGACCAATGACGGCGGCCTTGCCCGTGTTCTGGAATTGCCGACCACCGGCTGGCTGCGCCGCTATCGCGTGCGCGCCCATGGCGAGATCGATCAGGAAGCGCTCGACAAGCTGAAGGAGGGCATTGCCGTCGATGGCGTGCTTTACGGCTCGATCGACGCAACGCTCGACCGCACGCAGGGGTCCAACGTCTGGATCACCATGGGCCTGCGCGAAGGCAAGAACCGCGAAATCAAGAACGTGCTCGGCGCGCTCGGCCTTGAGGTCAATCGCCTGATCCGCATCTCCTATGGCCCGTTCCAGCTCGGCGAGTTGCCGGAAGGCCATGTGCTCGAGGTGCGCGGCCGCACGCTGCGCGATCAGCTCGGTCCGCGCCTAGTCGAAGATGCCAAGGCGAATTTCGATGCGCCGCTCTATAACGCCCCGGCCGTGGCCGAGCCGGAAGAGGCGGATGCTGGGAAGCCGGCTCGCACGGCCAAGGAAGAGCGCCCGCGTCGCGAGCGTCCCGAGGATAAGCGCGAGCGCGCCTTGAGCCGTCTGGACACCAAGCGCGATGCCAAGCGTGATGATCGCCGCGAAGGCGGCCACAAGGACGACGGCCGGGCGAAGCGCCAGTCGCTCGGCCCGCGCCGCAGCGCCAACGTCTGGATGGCGCCAGGCGCCCGCCCGCTCGGTGAAAAGGCGGCAGCGAAGGCCGCCAAGAATGCAAAGACCGCCTTCCGCCGTGGCGAGATTGAACGCCCACAGCGCAGCGGCTTCGACCGTGCGGATGAAGGCCCGCGCGTCCGCATCAATCGCGTCGACGAAGGCGATGGCGAATGGATTCGTTCGAGCGAGGAAGCGCCGCGCAGGTCGCGTGGCGACGACGAGGGCTTTGATCGCAAGCGCTCGCGCGGCGATCGTCCCCAGGGTGATCGTCCCGCCCGTGGGGAACGACCGTTTGGTGATCGTCCCCGCGGCGATCGGGCGTTTGGCGATCGTCCGCGCGGCGAACGCAGTTCTCGGTCGGAGAGTGGTGACCATCCTCGTGCGAAATCCTTCCACGGTGAAGCCCGCTCCGAACGGTCCTTCGGAGATCGACCTGCGCGCGGCGACCGGCCTTTCGGCGACAAGCCTCGTGGCGACCGGCGTCCGCGTGCCGAGGGAGACGAGCGTCCGCGCAACAAGTCTTTCGGCGGTGAACAGCGCTCCGAACGCCCCCGCGGCGATCGCCCGTTTGGTGATCGTCCGCCCCGTGGTGACCGAACCTTCGGTGATCGCCCTCAGGGCGAACGTTCCTTCGGCGATCGGCCGGCCGGCAAGCCCTTCGGCAAGAAGCCCGGCGGCAAATCCTTTGGTGGCAAGCCGGGCGGAAAGCCCGGTGGTTCGCGTGGCTTTGGCGGCAAGCCGAGTGGCGCAGATCGCCCATCCGGCGGTCCGCGCGGCGGTTCCGGTCGGGGTGGCCCCGGCAGGGGCGGCCCCAAGGGCGGCAGGGGCTGACGCGCGGTGAGGATCGTCGGCGGTGAGTTTCGCGGTCGCTCGCTTGCAACGCCGAAGTCGAACGATATTCGTCCGACGGCGGATCGCACGCGCGAAAGCCTGTTCAACATTCTGAACCACGCCTATCCCGAGGCCATCGATGGCACGCGGATGATGGATGTATTTGCCGGCACCGGCGCCGTCGGGCTGGAGGCAGCCTCGCGCGGCTGCCGCCATGTGCTCTTCGTGGAAAGCAGCGTCGAGGGCAGGGGCCTTCTCTGGGAGAACATCGATGCGCTCGGCCTGCATGGCCGCACGCGCATGCTGCGTCGTGATGCGACGGACCTCGGCAGCGTCGGCAATCTCGAACCCTTCGATTTTCTCTTCGCCGACCCGCCATACGGCAAGGGGCTGGGCGAGAAGGCTTTCGCGGCCGCTGCCGCCGGTGGCTGGCTGGTACCGGGTGCTCTGGCAATCCTCGAGGAGCGCGCCGATGTCACAATTGCCGCGCCATCGGATTTCCTGTTTCTGGAGGAGCGAACCTTCGGCGACAGCAAGATGCATTTCTTCCGCTACCAGCCGCTGGCGGCCTGACGGAGGAAGGAGAACACTATGGGCGATTATGCTGATTTCGTCGGCAGCGACTATCCGCTCGCCGCCTCCGGCACGCCGAGCGTCGCAGTCGCCTTTGGCTGCGGCGGCGCGCGCGGGCTCGCCCATATTCATATCATCGAGGCGCTGGACGAGCTCGGCATTCGCCCCGTCGCCATAGCAGGCTCCTCCATCGGCTCGATCATGGGCGCGGCCATGGCCGTCGGCATGAGCGGTGCTGAGATCCGCGACTACACGCTGGCAACCGTCGGTAATCGCCCGGCCGTTCTCAACAAGATCTGGAGCCTGCGGCCGGTCAGTATGCGCAGCATCCGCTTCGGTCAGTTCAATCTCGAACGCATTCTGCGCACCTTCCTGCCGCCGGCCATCCCGGAAAGCTTTTCCGAGCTGCATATCCCGCTGAAGGTGGTCACGACCGATTATTACGACCAGGCGGAGGTCGTCATCGAGAAGGGCGAACTCTTCCCCGTGCTCGCCGCTTCTGCGGCCATTCCCGCCGTGTTCATGCCCGTCAAGCTCGGAGACCGCGTAATGATCGATGGCGGTATCATGAATCCGGTTCCCTATGAACATCTGGCCGGTCTTGCCGATATCATCATCGGCATCGACGTCGTCGGCGGGCCGGAAGGCAGCGGCCGACAGGTTCCGAACCGTATCGAGAGCCTGTTCGGCGCCGGCCAGCTGACCATGCAGTCCAACATTGCTCTGAAGCTGCGCCTGCAGGCGCCGCAAATCTTCCTGCGCCCCGCCGTCGGCCGCACCGGCGTCCTCGATTTCCTGAAGGCGCGCGACATTCTCGCCATGTCGGCCGGCATCAAGGACGAGCTGAAATTCGCGCTCGACCGGGTGATGACCGCGAAGAATTAGTATCCGCCAGTAAGCCGCTGGCTGTGTTTCGCCAGGATTATGCAAACGAAGCGACTAAACCCGCTCCGGCTCTTCTTGCGGCAATGCCACCAGATCGTCGGCGTCGCTGTAAGTGTCGGCGGCACGCTTCGGCTTGACCAGCGGTTCGGGCTTGACCGGGCGCGAATAGAGCATGTCTGTCCCGGCCTGCAGGCCCTCGCTCACCTGTAGTACGAGCCTTTGCTCGTCGCGCTTGCGGATGTCCTCGCCGATTTCATAGGCCTCAGCTTCGCTGACGCCAAGTGCTTCCAGGGTGCGGCGGCCGAAGAGCAGACCGGATTCCAGCGTCTCGCGCAGCTCATAATCCACGCCCTTGTGACGCAGCTCGATCGAGTGAATACGGTCATAAGAGCGGACGAAAAGGCGCGCATGCGGATAATCCGTCTGCACAAGTTCGACGATCTTGTCCGTCACCTCGCGCAGATGCGTGCTGACGACGACGATCTTGGCGCGATCGATACCAGCAGAGCGCAGCACGTCCTTGCGTGTGCCGTCGCCGAAATAGATCCGGAAGCCGAAGCTCGATGCCTGGCGGATGCGGTCGGCGGAGAAATCGATCACGGTCACGTCGCGGCCGCTGGCAAGCAGGATCTGTGCGGCAATCTGGCCGAAACGCGAAAAGCCGATCATCAGCACATCGGAACCGGCGCCCTCGAAATCCTCGTCCAGTTCTTCCTGCGTATCGCCCTTCACCAGCCGTTTCGCCAGCGCGGAACTGAGCGGTGTCAGCGCCATCGACAGCGTCACGATGGCGATCAGCATCGATGCCGCGTTCGCCGAGAAAAGATTGCCGCTGGCGCTGGCCGCGCTGAAGAGCACGAAACCGAATTCGCCGCCTTGCGGCAGCAGCCCCGCGATACGCACGGCATCATTGTGCGGCGAGCCTGCGACCCGGCAGAGCGCATAGATCACGACCGCCTTGATGACCATCATTACCGGGACGGCGAGCACGATCATCACCCAGTTGTCGAGGATGACGTCGAGTTTCAGCGATAGGCCGACTGCGATGAAGAAAATGGCGAGCAATACGCCGCGGAAGGGCTCGATATCTGCTTCCAGCTCATGCCGATAGGAGGATTCCGCCAGCATCACGCCGGAGAGAAAGGCCCCCATCGCCATGGAGAGGCCGGCGAGCTGCATCAGCGTTGCCGATCCCATGACGACGAACAGGGCTGCGGCAATCATCGCTTCCCGTGCGCCGGTGCGTGCGATCACCTGAAACAGCGGCGTCAGCAGATAGCGCCCCGCGATGATCATCGCTGCCACTGCGCCGATGGCAATGGCGAGACTTGGCAGTGGATTGGCGGTTTCCTGCGCGCCGTCGAGCACGGTGATCAGCGCCAGCAGCGGCACGATGGCAAGATCCTGCAGCAGCAGCATCGAGAAGGAGCGCTGGCCGTATTTCGTGTTGACGTCGCCCTGCTGTTCGAGGATCTGCATCGCGAACGCCGTCGAGGAAAGCGCCAGGCCGAAGCCGATGATGATGCTGCCCTTCCAGCCCGCAATGCCGCCGAAATAGGCGGCCACCATCAGTGCAAGTCCGCTGAGAACCACCTGTGCCGTGCCGAGACCGAAAATATCGCGCCGCATCTGCCAGAGGCGTGACGGCTTCAGTTCCAGGCCGATGATGAAGAGCAGGAAGACGACGCCGAGTTCGGCCACGGCCAGCACGGCCTCGCTGTCGCTGATGCTGTGGAGAATCGGCCCGATCACAACGCCGGCGGCGAGATAGCCGAGCACCGTGCCAAGCCCCAGTTTCTTGAAGATAGGCGCCGTGACGACGGCACCGCCGAGCAGCAGCAGGGTTTCAGTGAAAAGCGTATTGGGGGCGGACATCGTCTGTTTCTTTCCGTGGGGCAGGCGGTGTTGCGACGCTTGGTCATGATAAACAACCATGCGTGAAGGGATTAGAACAAGAATCGGCTTTGCCGCCCTTGATGCTTTATGTAGTGCACAATAAATGGAACGCGAAGGAAAGGCCAAGTCATGACCTCTGAAATCGATTCCGCCACTCTGCTTTCCCGTGCCAGCCAGTTGATCGACCTCGCCCGGAAAGCCGGTGCGGATGCCGCCGATGCCGTCGTGGTGCGGTCGAGGGCCCATTCCGTCAGCATCCGTCTCGGCAAGGTCGAAGGCACGGAATCCTCCGAGAGCGACGACTTCTCGCTGAGGGTCTTCGTCGGCAATCGCGTGGCGAGTGTTTCGGCCAATCCCGGCTTCGATCTCAACGCTCTTGCCGAACGCGCGGTCGCCATGGCCAAGGTTTCTCCGGAAGATCCCTTTGCCTGCCTCGCTGACCAAGCGGATCTCGCCAAGAGCTATCCCGATCTCGAACTGTTCGATCCGACCGAGGTCTCCACGGAGCAGCTGCGCGAAGCGGCCCTTGCGACAGAAGCTGCGGCACTCGCTGTTCCTGGCGTCACCAATTCTTCCGGTGCCGGCGCTTCGGCCGGCATGGGCGGCCTCGTGCTCGTCACCTCACATGGTTTTGCCGGCTATTATATGGGCTCGCGCTTCGGGCGCTCCGTCAGCGTTATTGCTGGCGAAGGCACCGGCATGGAGCGCGACTATGATTTCGACAGCCGCCTCTATTTCGCCGATCTTGATGCAGCCGAGGAGATCGGCCGCCGCGCTGGCGAACGAGTCGTCAAGCGCCTCAATCCGCGTCAGGTTCCGACGGGCAAGAACATCACCGTCGTTTTCGACCCGCGCGTCGCCCGCGGCTTCGTCGGCCATATTGCCGGCGCGATCAATGGCGCTTCCGTCGCCCGCAAGACCAGCTTCCTGCGCGACAAGATGGGTCAGCAGGTGCTGAAATCGGGCCTCTCGATCACGGACGATCCGCTGATCGTGCGTGGCCCATCCTCGCGCCCCTTCGACGGCGAGGGCGTATCGGGCAAGCGGCTCGTCATGATCGAGGACGGCGTGTTGCAGTCCTGGTTCCTGTCCACGGCAACCGCGCGGGAAATCGGCGGCGGACTGAAGACCAACGGCCGCGGCGTACGCGGCGGTACGTCCGTATCGCCCGCGTCCACCAACCTGGCGCTGGAGCCGGGCGATATTTCGCCGGAGGACCTGATCCGCAACGTCGGAACCGGCTTCTATGTTACCGAGTTGATCGGCCAGGGCGTTAACATGATAACAGGCGAGTACAGCCGCGGCGCCACCGGTTTCTGGATCGAGAACGGCGAATTGACCTTCCCGGTTTCGGAGGTGACGATCGCCTCCAACCTGAAGGACATGTTCATGCGCGTGACGCCGGCAAACGACATCGACCGCGATTTCGGCATCGCTGCTCCGACGCTTGCCATTGAGGGCATGACGCTGGCAGGCCGCTGAGAAACGAGCGGAGATTGGAATTAATCAATGATCGATAGCAAGGCCGGCCAATTGAGCGACGTGGACCTGATCGTGGGTGCCGCGCTCGAGGCGGGCAAGATCGCTCTCGGTTTCTTCCGGCAATCGCCAGAGGTCTGGTGGAAGAACAACGGCCAGTCCCCGGTCAGTGCTGCCGATTTTGCGGCGAACGAAAGCCTTGCCGTCACATTGCGCTCGGCGCGCCCGGACTACGGCTGGCTTTCCGAGGAAACCGACGACGATGCCGAGCGTCTGAAGCACGAGACCGTCTTCGTCGTCGATCCCATCGACGGCACCAGGGGATTTCTTGCGGGCCTGGATCTTTGGTGCGTCAGCGTCGCCGTCGTCACCGATGGGCGGCCTGTGGCGGGCGTGCTCTACGCGCCGGCGCTTGACGAGCTTTTCGTGGCGACGGCTGGTGGGGAGGCCCTGAAGAACGGCAAGCCGATCCGCGTGTCTCAGAGAGTCGGTGATGACATCCATCGGCTGGCGACCGGCGAGGATATGCTGAAGGGCGTCGATCCGGATTTCCGCAAGACGGTCGAGCGGGTGAAGCACGTGCCGTCACTTGCCTATCGCCTCGCCATGGTGGCGGACGGGCGCCTCGAAGGAACGATCGTCAAGCGCAACTCGCATGACTGGGATCTGGCCGCCGCCGATCTCATTCTGGAGCGGGCCGGCGGCGCGCTCGTGGACCTTTCGGGCAATACCCTCAGCTACAATCGCGCCGAAGTATCGCATGACGAGCTTTGTGGCGCATCGGCATCGCAATTACCGGAGTTTCTCCGTCAACTATCGAACCGACGAGACGGTTGACCTTTCCGTCAAAATCCCGCAGATGAAGGACGGAGGGGGACGACAGTAGAAAGAGACGAAAATGACTGATACCAGCGGCAAAAAGCAGCTCCTGCACCTTGTCTTCGGCGGTGAATTGGAAAACCTCGAAGAGGTCCAGTTCCGCAATCTCAACGAGCTCGATATCGTCGGCATGTATCCCGACTATGCAAGCGCGCTGGTGGCATGGAAGTCCAAGGCGCAGCAGACCGTTGACAATGCCCATATGCGTTATTTCATTGTCCACCTGCATCGCTTGCTCGATCCGCAGGAAAAAGCGGCATCCTGAGCGCCTCGCACCGAATTTTGCATTTGATATCTCTATCCGGTACAGCCCCGTCGCTTTAAATCCGGTCATGAAGCAGTATCTTTGACACAATAAGAACGAAAATTCGGCTGTTTATTCGGCCGGTTGATAATCGGGATTTGGCATTGATGGTGATCAGCTGGGATAGGAGGCGAACGAAATGAGTAGCCTCAGGGCGCGTCTTGCCTTGAGCGCCTATCGCTTTGGCGGAATCGCAGTCTATCCATTCATCGGGCCTTATCTCGCGGTTCGCGCGGCCAAGGGCAAGGAAGATAGTTCCCGCAAACTGGAGCGCTCGGGTTATGCGAGCGCCAACCGCCCGCAGGGGCCGTTGATCTGGTTCCATGCCGCGAGCGTGGGGGAAACCTCGGCCGTCATTCCGCTCATCCGAGAAATCCGTCGTCGCGATATCCATGTCATCCTGACGACGGGCACGATCACCTCCGCCAAGGTTGCGCAGCAACGTCTTGGCGAAGAGGTCATCCATCAATACGTGCCGCTCGATCTCAAGCCCGCCATTAAGCGCTTCCTCGACTACTGGCAGCCCGATTGCGCCATTTTTGCCGAATCCGAGATCTGGCCGACGACGATCATGGAGCTTGGCCGCAAGCGCATTCCGCAGATCCTCGTCAACGCCCGCATGTCGGATCGATCCTTTGAACGCTGGAGCCGGCATCTCTCGCTTGCCGAGGCGTTGTTTGAAAATCTGGCCCTGGTCGTGGCCCAGTCCGACCTCGATGCCGAACGCTTCCGCGATCTCGGCGCTTTGCAGGTTCTGAAATCGGGCAATCTCAAAGTGGATACGGATGCACCGTCATATGATGCACCGACGCTCGCCGGCTACATGAAGCAGATCGGCGACCGCAAGACCTGGGCCGCGGTCTCCACTTTCGAGGGCGAGGAGGGTGCTGCAGCCTCCGTCCATTCGATGCTGAAGGAGCATAACGGCCAGCTTACCATCATCGTGCCGCGCCATCCCGAGCGCAGCGACGCGATCGAGGCTATGCTCGCGGAACAGGGTCTCAAAGTGGCGCGCCGCACTCGCAACGATATCCTTTCGTCCGATGTCGATGTCTTCCTTGGCGATACCATAGGCGAGATGGGGCTTTATCTGCGGATGACCGAAGTCGCCTTCATGGGCAAGTCGCTGTTCAATGAAGGAGGCCAGAATCCGCTTGAGCCGGCCATGCTCGGTTGCGCGATCCTGACCGGCGGTCATGTCCAGAATTTCCGCGATTCCTATCAGCTGCTCGCCCGCCGCGGCAGCGCCCGCATGGTGCGCGATACCGAGATGCTGGCGCGCGGCGTGCATTATTTGCTCACCAACGACACGGCACGGCGCAGCATGATCGATGCCGGCTTCGCAGCCGTGCATGAAATGCGTGGTGCACTGGCAGCAACGGTGAAGGGGCTGGAGCCCTATATCAATCCGCTTTCGGTCAAGGCGCGGCTGATGCCGAAGACGATGGCGAACGGATAAGAAGGGAAGGGCATGACAGCGGCCAAGCTGGGAGCGATTGCGGGCATTCTTTTCGATAAGGACGGAACGTTGCTCGATTATGACCAGAGCTGGCTGCCGGTCAATCGCGAGCTCGCACGCATCGCTGCTCAAGACGATCCTATCCTCGCCGATCACCTTCTCTCCGCCTGCGGCATGGACCCGATTTCCGGCCATATTGTGCCCGACAGCCTGCTTGCCGCCGGCAATACCAGGCAGATTTCCGAGGGGCTGGTGGCTGCTGGCTCGAAAGTGGATGTCGCGGAACTGGTGAAAAAACTCGATGCGCTTTTTGCGCATGCGGCCGATTTCTCCTCGCCGGTGACAGATCTCGCCGCCTTCTTCCGGCGCCTGCACGAGCGCGGCTACAAACTCGGCGTTGCCTCCAGCGATAATGAGCGCTCTATCCGCCAGACAGCACGCCGCTTCGGCTTCATCGACTATGTCGATTACATCGCCGGCTACGACAGTGGCTTCGGCACCAAGCCGGAGCCTGGAATGGTACTCGGCTTTTACGCCGCGACCGGCCTTTCGCCGGCACAGGTCGCCGTCGTCGGCGACAATAATCATGATCTCCACATGGGCCGCAATGCCGGTGTGGGCCTGACCGTCGGCGTGTTGACGGGCACCGGCTCGCGCGAAACGCTGACGGCGGCATCGGACTATTGCCTCAACGACATTACCGA
The DNA here is from genome assembly GCF_057784455.1 of Martinezella sp. CNPSo 3890. Taxonomy (NCBI): domain Bacteria; kingdom Pseudomonadati; phylum Pseudomonadota; class Alphaproteobacteria; order Hyphomicrobiales; family Rhizobiaceae; genus Martinezella; species Martinezella sp. CNPSo 3890. The sequence continues at coordinate 281,431 of NZ_JBXSOR010000001.1, forward strand.
GCTGGAAAGCCTGCTCCTGCCTGTGGCACAATCGGCCTGATCCTGGCAATGGCTTGCTTTTTCACGCAATCTGGCCTTTCTTGCCGCTTTGTCGCGGGCACAAGAATAGGGCTGGATTAGACGCATGGTATCGGAAGCCCCACCTTTCTGGTGGCGAAAGCCGGATTGGCGTGCCTGGGGGCTCTCACCCTTTTCGTTCCTATACGGCCGTATCGCCGGGCGTCGCATGGTGAATGGCAAACGGGTTTCCGTGCCGGTGCCTGTTATCTGCGTCGGTAATTTCACGGTCGGCGGCGCCGGCAAGACGCCGACGGCGCTTGCACTTGCCCAGGCCGTGAAGGCGAAGGGGCTGAAGCCTGGTTTCCTGAGCCGCGGTTATGGCGGCTCGCTCGATGTCACCACGATCGTTGATCCCTCGCACCATCATGCCACGGCTGTTGGTGACGAGCCGCTGCTGCTTGCCCACGAGGCGCTGACGGTCATTGCCCGTCGTCGGGCCGATGGCGCGGAAAGGCTGGTGCGCGAGGGCGCCGACATCATCATCATGGATGACGGTTTCCAGAGCGCGCAGCTCGCCATCGACTATGCCCTTGTGGTGATCGATGCCGGCAGAGGTATCGGCAACGGGCACCTCGTTCCAGGCGGTCCTGTGCGCGCGCCGCTGCGCACGCAGCTCCTCTTTGCATCCGGCCTGCTGAAAGTCGGCGAGGGCACTGCCGCCGATCGCGTCGTGCGTCTTGCGGCAAGGGCGGGCAAGCCCTTCTTTTCCGCAAGCATCAGGGTGCGTGGGCAGGAGGATTTGCGCGGCCGCAAGGTACTTGCCTTCGCCGGCATCGCCGATCCCGCCAAGTTCTTCCGCACAGTGGAGACGCTAGGGGCTGAGATCGCCGTCCGGCGCAGCTTCGGAGATCACGAACATCCTGGCGAAGACGACGTCTCCGACATGCTCGACATCGCCTCGCGCGAAGGGCTCGAGATCGTCACCACCTCGAAGGACTACGTGCGCTTGATCGGCCATCATGGCCGCACCGAGGAATTGCTGCAGCGCTGCAGGGTGGTCGAGATCGACATGGTCTTTGCCGATCCGCAAGCGCCGGCGCTGATCATCGACCGGGCCATTGCAGCCGCGCGCGAACGACGCTTGCGGGAAAAGCGCAGCAAATCGACCTAAAGCCAGGCCGGACTATTCAGCATGTAAAAATCAGCGCTTCTGATTGGGCAGTGCGCCGGCGCGTTTTTCGGCTTCGAGCGAGGTGATGACGTCGGCATAGGGCTCTTGGCGGGCAACGCTCCAGTAGCGCAGTTCATCGAGAGCGATGTGTTTACCCGTCATCGCGCAGACGACATAGGAGCCCGGCATCAGGATCTGGAAATCGCCGTCGAGATAGCGAACTTTCGCCTCGCGGTTTCCATGTCCTTCGAAAAGATTCATCTGATGCCGTCCTTGATCTCTGTCATCTATTTGCCATACCGCACTACAGCGCCGCACGTCAAATATGACGCGCAAAGGTCGCTGTGACACTTTAAAATTACGCAGCAGACGCGACTTTTCCAGACTATTCCCCGGAAAAGTTCCTTTTGGAAATGGCTGAGGTTAGCTGCGCCCGAACAGTCGTTCGATGTCCGTAAGCTTCAACTCTATATAGGTCGGCCTGCCGTGATTGCATTGTCCGGAGCCGGGCGTGGCTTCCATCTGGCGCAAAAGCGCATTCATCTCTTCCGGGCGCAGGCGCCGGCCGGATCGCACCGAACCGTGGCAGGCCATGGTCGCGGCCACATATTCCAGCTTGGCGGCAAGGCCAGAGGCTGTATCCCATTCGGCGATCTCGTCGGCCAACTGTCGGATCAGGCCCTGCGCATCGACTTCGCCGAGCATCGCCGGCGTCTCCCGTACGGCGACTGCGCCGGGGCCGAAGCGTTCGATCGCGAGCCCGAGTTCGCCGAGTTCTTCAGCAAATACCATCAACCGGTCGCAATCCTCTTCGGGCAGGTCGACGATTTCCGGAATCAGCAGTACCTGCGAGGAAAGCCGCTTCGAATGCAGCGCCTTACGCATGGCCTCGAACACCAGCCGCTCATGCGCGGCATGCTGATCGACTATGACAAGGCCGTTTTCCGTCTGGGCGACGATATAATTCTCATGCAGCTGGGCGCGGGCAGCGCCCAGCGGAAAGCGAGCGGGCTCCTCGGCACGTGCTGATTGCAGCGGCGGGGCGACTTCGGCACGTGCAGTCGGCGTGGCAAGGCCGTCGAAAGCAGCCTGCGGTCTTTCGGCAAATCCGTAGCCTGCCGCTGCCGCCGCTCTTTCGCAGGGACGGGATGGCGACGTTTCGGCCGTCCAAGGGGTCGGCGCTGGCGAGGGTCGCCCACCCTGCTGAAAGGCGGATCGTCCGGCGGTGAAGGCGCGCAACATGCCGTCTGCGCCGGTCGTAGCCGCGCGGTCGCCCTCGCGCGCCAGCGCTTCGCGCACGGCACCGACGATCAGGCCGCGCACCAGCCCTGGATCGCGGAAGCGCACGTCGGATTTCGCCGGATGTACATTGACGTCGACAAGCGCCGGATCGAGCCTCAGGGAAAGGACGGCGATGGGATAGCGTCCGGCAGGGATGGTTTCGGCATAGGCGCCGCGGATCGCCGAGAGGATCAGCTTGTCCTGCACCGGCCGGCCATTGACGAAAGCATATTGATGCGCGGAGTTGCCGCGGTTGAAGGTCGGCACGCCGGCAAAACCGGTAAGGCTCACATCCTCACGCACGGCATCGAGCGCGATGGCGTTGTCCTTGAAATCGGCACCCAGTATCTGTGCCATGCGGGCGAGATGATCATCGCCGGTCGCGGGAAATTCCAGCGTCGAGCGGTCGGTACCCGACAGGACAAAGCGCACGCGTGGAAAGGCAATCGCCATGCGCTTGACGACCTCGGTGATCGCGGCTGCCTCCGCCTTTTCCGTCTTCAGGAATTTCAGGCGCGCCGGCGTCGCAAAAAACAGGTCGCGTACCTCGACGATCGTGCCCGGATTGGCGGCCACCGGGCGCAGATGCAGAACCTTGCCGCCTGCAACCGCGATCTCGGCGCCGCCAGCCGCACCCACTCTGCGGCTTGCGATCGAAAGCTTCGCCACCGAGCCGATGGAGGGCAAGGCCTCGCCGCGAAAACCGAGGGTGCGAATGTCTTCCAGCGTATCGGAAATCTTCGAGGTGCAGTGGCGCCGTACCGCGAGTTCGAGGTCGGTTTCCTCCATGCCCGAGCCGTTATCGGTCACCCTTAGCAGAGCCTTGCCGCCGCCAGCGGTCGCGATCTCGATGCGGGTTGCACCGGCATCGAGCGCGTTTTCGATCAGTTCCTTGGCGGCGCTCGCCGGGCGTTCGATGACTTCGCCGGCGGCGATCTGATTGATCAGGGTCTCGGAAAGTTGCTTGATGGCCATGGCTGCATTCTCGTGGATTCGCGGCGGCGAGGGAAGAGGAAAGGCGATTTTACGGCCTTGATCCACCCGTTTACATGGGGACTTTGTTAAGAAATTTAATCAATGTTTAAGGGAATGATGACAGGTTGCGGAGACAGAACTTGAAATGACCGCAGGTGGCGCGTTTCGTGCATGCTGAGGGCTCTCGATGGCAGGTTGGTGGCCATCAGTCAAAATGGAGCCAGGTGCCATCTGCTTCAAGTGCCAAGGCCAGCATGCAACTCCCATGAACTTACCTTGCAGAGCGAATGCCGCCCTGTCGATTTGCCGAGTTGTGAAACTGGTTGAGCGTAGGAATCCGACGAATGACTGCCGAGACTGAAAAGGCAGCTTTGGCAATGATGACGGCTGATGCGCCTTTCGGCGGCAGTCTGCAGACGATGTTCTTCGATGCCTTTTGCGATGGTCTTTCCAGCGCCTTTTTCGCCTACGACAAGAACGACCTCTTGCTGTTTGCCAGCCGTCAGGTTCTGAACTTCTTCCCAATCACGCCTGATTTCCTGCAACCTTCCACGCGGCTGCGCGATTTTCTAGGCGCCGTCTTCGATACTGGAGTAGCCTATCAGCGGCATCAGACCAAAACAGCTGCGAGCCGCGACGATTGGATATCGCAGCGCATAGCCACCCATTGGCGCGAACGCTTCGAGACCACCGAGCATTTTGCCGACGACCGCTGGGTGCGCGTCCTCAACCGACGGCTATCTTCGGGTATCGGTTTCTGCATTATTTCCGATGTTTCCGAAGCCAGGAAACGCGAAGAGCAATGGCGCGTCGACATGGAGCGCGTGCAGCTGACAGAGGATATTCTTGACAACTTGCCCTTTCCGGTTTTCGTCAAGGACCAGAATCTCGTCTACGTCGCAGTCAACCGGGCGTTCTGCGACAAGTACCAGACGGCGGCTGACGAAGTGCGCGGTCGCAAGAGCATCGATATCTTTTCCACCGACCTTGCCAATCGCTTCTATGAGAGCGATCGGCATGTGATCGAGACCGGTGAAATGTCGATCTCGCGGCAGCGTCAGATCGCCCGCGACGGTGTCGAGCGCGATATCGTCACCCGCAAGCAGCGCATCGGCAAGCCGGGCCGCTATTTCCTGGTCTGCACCATGCAGGACCTGCCCAAGGATGGCGGCGACTTCGACGAGTTCGCGCTCGCGTCGAGCATTCGGGAAAACGGCGATCGCTCCTATCGCCGCGCCTATGTTCCGATGGTCGCGCTGCAGACCATTTCGCGCCGTCCGGCGGCGATGGAGACCTTCGTTCCGGAGAATTTCAGCGGCCGCAAGGTGCTCGTCGTCACGCCGGATTTCGCTGCCGAAACGGCGGCTCTGAAGACGCTCGAGAAATACGGCTTCGAAGCCTGCGTCGTACACAACGAGAACGAAGAGGCGGCATTTCTGGACGTGGCAAGCGCGCATGGCGTCAAGATCGATCTGGTCATCGTCGACAACCAGCTCGGCAAGCGCGGAATTGAGCTGGCCGAGCGGCAGAACCTAGCCGCGTTGTCGCTGAACGGATCGCAGCTGGCAACCGAGCTTGCCTTCCTGATCGCGCGCCATTTCAATCGCAACATTCGTGGCGAGCCTGGCGAGAGCATGGAGCCGGGGATCGCGCCCGAATGGCGGCGTGCGACCGGAGAGGAGCGCCGGGCGCAGATTCTGGTTGCAGAAGACAATGATATCAACCAGATCGTCTTCTCGCAGATCCTTGAGGGCTTGGGATACAGCTATGTGATCGCCGCAAGTGGTGACGAGGCGGTGCGCCTGTGGCAGGAGCATCGTCCGGAACTGATCCTGATGGACATTTCGTTGCCGGGACTGAATGGCTTTGAATCCACCCGGCTGATCCGCGGCGCGGAAAAGGGTACCGGCTCCTATACGCCGATCATCGGTGTTCTGACGCAGGCTTTCGAGCGCGACCGCAAGGAGTGCGCCGATGTCGGCATGGACGACGTCATCCTGAAACCGGTTAGTCCCGATATCATCGAAACGGTATTTCAGAAGCATATGCGCGGTGCCCTGAAGGCGCAAAATAGATAAATGTTACAATGATATCACCCCCGACGGCAACTTATCGCCGACGCCGAATGACTGTCGTCTTGGCATCCTTTGTTAAGACTTCCTCGGCATGCTCTTCCCCCGGGTGGAGAAAAGGCCGGAACCAAATATGAAATCGACTGAGATGCTGCCGGGGCCAGTCAATCAGCAGCCGCAGGCAATCGCTTATACCGATCCGCTCACCGGGTTGGGCAATCGCCATCGCATGCGCGAGCGTGCGCGCGCGCTTTCGCTTGAGCGTGCCGGCGATCCCGCACCCTTTACGATCGGCATCGTCAATCTCGATGCCTTCAAGCCGATCAATGACCTGTTCGGCGTCGACGCGGGCGATGAGATCCTCTGCCAGGTTGCTCATCGTCTGAAGGCCTGCATACCCGACGGCGCACTGGTGACGCGTCACGACGGCGATGAATTCGCCTTTGTACTGCCGCTTGTCTTCGAACGCGTCGGCGCCGAGAAATTCGGGCAGATGATCCGCGAAGTGCTGTCGGCGCCCTATGATCTCGGCGATCGCAATGTCCGCCTTTCCGCATCCTTCGGCTTTGCCATTCATCCTTTCGCCGGAGAAGAATTCGACGATCTCCTGAAAAATGCGGATACGGCGCTCTATCGCTCCAAGCGTCGCGGCCGCGGCCAGATCACCGTCTATTCCAGAGAGATTGCGCAGGAGATGAAGCGTGCGACGCAGCTGGAGCAGGCGCTGCGCAACGCCATCATTTCCGACTCCATCGATGTGCATTTCCAGCCGATCGTCTCGCTTGCCAACAACATGGTTCTCGGTTTCGAGGCCCTGGCGCGTTGGAACGATCCGGATCTCGGCTTTGTCTCACCGGCTGTCTTCGTGCCGCTTGCCGAGGAACGAGGCTTTATCGATGCGCTATCCGAAACGCTGCTGCGAAAAGCGGCGGAGGCGGCGCTCTCGTGGCCGCGCGAACTGTTTCTGTCCTTCAATCTCTCCTCGGCGCAGCTGATGGATCCCGGCACCAGCAGCAGCATTCTCGCCATCCTGACACGCGCCGGTCTGGACCCGCATCGCCTCGAACTTGAAATCACGGAAACGGCGGTCATGAGCTCGGCCGATACCGCCCATCGCATCATCGCCGATCTTCGAGCGGTTGGCGTGCGCATCTCTCTCGATGATTTCGGCACCGGTCAGTCCAGCCTTGGACGCTTGCGCGAATTCATTTTCGACAAGGTCAAGATCGATCGGGCCTTCGTCTCGCGCATGAATTCGGACAGGGCCTCCGAGCACATTATCAAGGCTGTTCTTGCCATGTGCGAAGGGCTTGACCTGCGTGTGGTCGCGGAAGGTATCGAGGACCATGCTGAAGCGGCGAAGCTGAAGGCACTGGGCTGCGCCATGGGGCAGGGCTACTATTTTGGAAAGCCGGTCGATAGCGCTGCGACGCTTCGCTACCTGCAGACCCATTATTTCGATCTCAGCCACGAACGCGAAATTGCCTAATCCTAAAAAGTAGGGTGAAAGATGGCCAAAGAAAGCGGCGGCCTATAAGGCCGCCGCTTCCGTATTTCGTCCAACCTTTGTCGATAGTTACTTGTTGGTGGTCGACGAAGTCGTGGTGTTGTCGGTGGCCGGCATTGTCGACGTGCCGGACGATTGAGCCGCCTTTTCGGAGGCCTGCATCGACAGGGTCTTGAATTCTGGGGCAGCCTTCAGCGCATCGGCCGTTTCCGTCGTCGTCAGCTTCACCGTTCCGTCCTGCGGGTTCTGGGTGGCGCTGATCTTGTCGAAAGGAACGGCGACGTTTTTCTGGCCCATGCCAAGGAAACCGCCGACGCCGACGACCGCGGCAACTACTCCGCCCTGCTTCTGCAGGATCAGATCGTTGATGCTGCCGATGCTTTCGTTCTGACCATTATAGACCGACTGGCCCATATAGGTCTTGGCACTGATCTGATCGGCGGACTGCGCGGTCAGATAGCCAGCCTGGCCACCCGTCGAGGGGGCAGGAGCCTGGGCGCTTTTCGGTGCTGCCGAGCTATCAGGTTTGGTGGCATCCGGCGTTGCCGGCGCGCTTTGCGTCACCGGCGCATTATTGCCCGCGCCGCCGTTTGATGGCTGTTGCGCTTGGGCAAAAGCCATGGGTGAAAGCACGGACGCAGTGGCAAAGATGGCGCCAGCGGCAACGGAAGTGAAGAGTTTCCCAGTCATCGTGAACCTACCTTTCATTCTGATGGGCATGCTTAATTAACGCGCATGCTTACCAGCGCGAGTGGAACCTTGTTTGTGCCGACCGTTATCGTACCGGTCTTAAAGGCAATGGTTCAGGGAAGTTTTGGTTCCGTCAAAAGTTGCAGAAAATTGCTTCACTCAGCTCGGAAGCAAAAGGAATATGCTGGGAAATCAATAGTTACAGCTTCAAAAAACAACCAGAAAGATTATTAGGATCGCAAAAAAACGATCCAGCTCAAATTTCAATTTTTTCGAGGCCCAACGTGTGTTGCGCCTCACATGACTCGTCGAAATAATACCGCCCTTAGCGAGATTGGCTGAAGGCGGCCTTCAATCAAAGCTTGTATGGAGGGTCGAAAACGCCCTTCACCGTCAGGCCGAGTTCCAGAAGAGCACCCGCCTGCGGCTGCATGGAGCGCGCTTCCTCATCCAAGCCTTCCCAGGCGGTCGTCACGGCCAGCCGGTCCGCATTCTTGCCGATGAAGGCGGGGCAGGAGGGCTGCATCGCGGGCACGCGATACCGCTCGATGCGCAGGCCGTCCGGGCTGTATTTGTCGACGAAGCCGGAACCCCAGCGCGCATTCCAGATATAGCCGTCCGCGTCGCAGACCGAACCATCAAGGCCGCCAGGATCTTCCATGCTGTCGACCATGACGATCGGCTCGCCGGTCGGGAGTCCCGTCTCGGGGTCGACGAGCACGCGCATCAACTGGCTGACGCGGGTATCGGTGAAATAGCCGATCGTGCCATCGGGAGAGAAGCAGATGGAATTCGGAATGCTGATCTGGTCGAAGATCTTCGTAACCTTGCCGCCGGCGACATGATAGATCGCGCCTGCCTGCATCTCGGCGCGCTTGCCCATGGTGCCGATCCAGAGCGATCCGGAAACATGCGTACGCCCGTCATTGGAACGGTTTTCAGGCTTGTCTGCTTCGATGGCCGTATAGAAGCTCAATTCGCCGGTCGCGATATCGCGCAGGAACAGTCCCTGCTCGGTGGCAATCATCTGCCGCTCCGCATCGACGCGAGCCAGCACGCTTGCCATCATCGGCAGCTCGTGAACCTGTTTCTTTCCGGTCGGCAGGTGCAGTTCGTGCAGTTCCTTGCCGAGGATGTTGAACCACCACACGGTGTCTGTATCGGGATCGTAGGTCGGGCCTTCTCCCAGGACGGAGGACGTGTTGCAGAGAATATTGCCCTGGAAATCATGAATATCGGTCATAAATCAGGCTCCTACAGCTGCATCATAGGCGTAAATGGTGACCTTGGCGCGTTCGGCAACCTCTGCGGCCGTCATTCCCGGCTTGTAAAGACTGGTGCCGAGGCCGAAGGCGAGCACGCCGGCCTTGGTGTAATCGGCGAAATTCTTGTCCGAAACGCCGCCGACCGCGGCAATGATGAGCTCGGGCGGCAAGACGGCGCGAATGGCCGTGATGCCGGAGGCGCCGAGCACGCCGGCGGGGAAGAATTTGAGCCCGGTGGCACCGGCGCGGGCGGCCGAAAGCGCTTCCGTGGCGGTGAACACGCCCGGCATCGTCACCATGCCTTTGTCGCGGGCGCGGCTGATGACCGCAGGCTCGACATTCGGCGTCACCAAGAGCTTGCCGCCGGCGCCATCCAGCCTGTCGACGTCTTCCACCGTCAGCACCGTGCCTGCGCCGATCAGGCAATCGGCAGGCGCCATCTTGGCGGCGGTCTCGATAGAGCGGAACGGCTCCGGCGAATTCAGCGGAATTTCGATTGCCGTGAAACCTGTTTCGATCAGCGTGCCGACGATATCGGCCGTCTCCTCCGGCTTGATGCCGCGAAGAATGGCAATGAGCGGGCGCTTCATGGGCGGGAAGGGAATGCGGGTCGTCATCAGCTTTTGCTTTCTTTCTTGAACCAGATCGCTTCGGCCGCAGCGGACAGTCCGCGACGGACGGCGGCATCGGCATCGATGGTCTTGTAATTGAGGGAAAGGGTGCGGAAGGCGTCTTCATAGAGCGCCTGGAGGCGGCCGGAAGCGACCAGCGTGATAGCCGCATTCTGCCCCGCCGAAGCGAGCGCGCCGGCGATTTCCGCACCGATCAGGGTGCCCGAGATCAGTGCCTGGGCGCCGGCGGCCGTAAGCCCGTTCAGGAGCTGGCCGGAGCGGGCCGTGAACAGCAGGTTGGTGACGAGGGCCGGCTTGTCGAGGGCCGTCTTAAGGGCAGCCTCGAACGCCTTCGTGTCGGGCGGCATGTCCGCAGCGCCGGCAACGGCATGCGACAGGATGCTGTGCTTGGTAATGACATCGAAAAGCTCGCCCGTCATGAAGGTGGAAAAACCTGTCACCTGGCCATCCAGCACGCGCACCCATTTCGAATGCGTTCCCGGCATGCACACGAGCTGTTCGCCCTTCGCATCGGCGGCAATCGCGCCGAGCAGCTGCGTTTCCTCGCCGCGCATGACATCGGGCACCTGCTGGCTTCGCTGTGCGAGACCCGGCAGGATGCGCACGTCGCGGGATTGTCCGGGCACGGAAACGGCGCCTGTCAGGATGGCGGCAAGTGAGGTCGGCGTGTCGATATATCCGGCTTCCACCCAGCCCTGGCGCGCTCCGGCCATGCCGCAGACGATGACGGGAAGGACGTCCGGTGCGGATATGGTGTCGAGATGCGATTGCAGGACCTTGGCAAAGCCGGTCTGGGCCGCCGTGGTCATGCCTTCGCCGCTGCGGCGCTCTGCCAGTATGCTGCCGTCTTCGCCGATCAGCCACAGCCGGAAACTGCTGGTGCCCCAGTCCACCGCGACATATGCGGGTTTCGTCATGAGAAATGCTCCAAGTCTTACGTCAGAACTCTTGAGATTAGAAAATACCGCCGTCGACGGTGATGGCTTGTCCGGTCATGGCGCCGGAGCAGTCCGAAGCCAGGAAGAGCACCGGCCCGACCAGATCGTCGGCGCTCAGCACGCGCTTCAGGCATTGCCGGTCTATCGTCTTGGCCATGCCCTCTTCGGTCAGCCACAGGTCGAGCTGTCGCTTGGTGACGATCATTCCCGGCAGAACGGCATTGACGCGGATGTTCTCGGGACCGAAGCGTCCGGCAAAGCTCTTGGTCAACCCGATGATGCCGGACTTCGCGGTCGCGTAGGAGGCGAGCTGCGGCGGGTTCATCTTGAAGACGATCGAGGAGAAATTGATGATGGCCCCGCCGCCGGCGGCGCGCATGCCGGGTGCCGCCGCCTGCGAGACGAAGAAGACCTGCTTCAGGTTGATTGCCTGATTGCTGTCCCAGTATTCTTCGGTCGTGGTGTCGATATCGTGCCGGTCGTCCCAGGCTGCATTGTTGACGAGGACGCGGACCGCCCCGAGATCGGACTCAACTGCAGCAACCGCGCTTTTGATCGCGCTGACATCACGCAGGTCGGCGTGATAGAAGGAGACAGGATGGGCGGATTGCGTCGAAAGCTTGGCCGCCAGTGCCTTGCTCGCTTCTTCGATGATATCGATGAAGGCAACCTTTGCGCCCTGTTTGGCAAAGGCCTCCACAAGGCTTGCGCCGATGCCGGAGCCGCCGCCGGTGATGAGGACGGTGCGATCTTTCAGATCGGGAAATTGCGCCTGAGTATCCACCAAATGTTTCCTCCCGATCAATCGAAAGTTCCATTATTCGGAACATAATTTGACTATATGGAATTATCGATCTACCCTTGCGCGGTGTCAAGGATAGTGCGGCTCTGCCAGAGATAAATGAATGAACGTGGATCTGGGTTCAGAGGGTGGAAAAAATAAAGGGCATCGCGACCGGGAAACCGGAACGCTGGGAAAGCTCGTCTCCTTGCTCGATCTCGTCGCGCTCGCCGATGGCCCGATGCGCTTTACCGACATCCTTTCGCTCTCCGATCAGCCGCGCGGCACATTGCATCGCCAATTGTCGCACCTTGTCGAGGAAGGGCTTCTGGAGGTCGACCGCGATGGTCGTTATCTGATTGGATTGCGGCTCTTGACGCTTGCCTCGCGCAGCTGGGCGCGCAACGAGTTTCGCGCGGTTGCTGAGCCACATCTGCACCGCCTGCAGGAGGTGACCGGTGAAACCGTCCATCTTGGCGTCCTGCGTGGCACGGAGGTCATCTATCTCGACAAGGTCGAGGGTCGCCAATCCGTACGCATGTATTCGCAGGTCGGCAATGCATCTCCGGCCTATTGTACCGGTGTCGGCAAGGCGGCGCTTTCCGCGCTCGACGATGCCGAGCTGGATGCGAGAATCTCATGCCTCGAATATCGCCCTTATACCGAGCATACGCTTCGCAATGTCTCGGAGCTGCTTGTCGATGTTTCGGAAATCAGGAAGCGAGGCTATGCCTTCGATCTCGAGGAGCATGAAAGCGGCATTTGCTGCGTTGCCGCCCCGATCCGTTCCGACGATGGGCATATGCTGGCCGGCGTCTCGGTGACCGGCCCAGCCTATCGCGTCACACTGGAAAAGTTGAAGGCATGGGCGCCTTTGGTGGTTGCTGCTGCTGATTCGATCATGACGGACATGCGCAACCGCATGGGGCCTAAGCGCTGACTCCATAAATTTCGCGCAACGGCTGTCGGAAACTCGCGGATTTAATGCTGTCGGTGCCTGATCTTAGCGAAATTGCTCGTTTATCTTGAATTTTACTGTTGAGATATGCGGAAGAACTGCCATTATCCGCAAGTGATTATTGGAACCATACAGGATTTGGCGAGGTGTTGGGCGGACATAATAGTAACGGGCGTTGATGCAGTCGTGATTTTGGAAAACTTATATTTTGCCGAGCGGCTGAGACCGGCTGCCGTACGATAATCGTGAGGGACAAGAGACGGAAGTTTCGTATTTTTTTCCTCTTTTACATAAAGAAGACTGATGATGGCGGCATTGATACAGGCGGGCATGTCCCCTCGTGGCGAGGACTTTATCGAGGAAATCAGCAGGCTTAAGACGCAGTTCGATGTGTTCCGTTTCATGAAGGGCCTGACGGAGGCCTATCGTTGCCGGGCCTTCATGGTGCTCAATCTGCCGCCTATTACGTCCTCGGACCTGCAGAGCAATTCAGTCATCAACAATTGGCCGGCAGAGCTGCTGTCGATCTACGATCAGGAAAACCTGTTGTCGACCAGCCCCCCGCTGCAGCGTCTGCGCGGCTCCACGCTGCCCTTTCTTTATGAGGTGACAACAAGCCCCAATCGCGAGGAGAGCAAGTCGCAGCTCGTGGTGGCTCTGTTCGAACGTTTCCGCATGACGCGCTTCGTCTATTTCCCGACGCACGATGCCTCCGGTCTTCGCGGCGCGGTTTGTTTGGCTGGCGATCGCGAACTCTTTTCGATGGAGGAGGTCAAGGACCTTTTCTACATAGCAGTTCACGTCTATGACCGGCTTGCGGAAATCCGCAATCTCGATGTTCGCGTCGTCGATGCCCTGACCGACCGGGAGATCGATTGCCTGAACTGGACAGCGGCCGGAAAGACCAGTGCCGAGATCGCCGAAATCCTGTCTCTGTCCGAACATACGGTCAATCACTACCTCAACCGCGCCACCAAGAAGCTCGACACCGTCAACCGCACTCAGGCCGTCGCCAAGGCTTTGCGCGTTGGATTGATCAAATAATGACGTTGTCGTTCTCGACGCAATGATCGAGATTCGAGCAGCGTGTGAATGAATTTTGTGCGCTGCGAATAAAATATGATGAACCCTATGGCGATGATCGATCATGCCGATCCAGGCGGACAGCGACTAACCAATTGAAATACCGTTATTTCCCTGGTTTTCTGAAAACTGGCACGCTTCCTGCTTATAAAAAGACAGAGGTCCAGAGGGGACTTTGATAACAGCGCCGATGAAACGTGCGCGGATCAAACGACCGTCGCCGATGCCCCGTCGCCATAGCTTCTCCCGGCGAGGGGGTCGGCGACGGTTGTTGCTTATTTAACACGCTTAGCAATTTCGGGCGCGCTTGTGGGACGATTTTCGCGCCTTTGCCCTATTCCTTTCAGACGAGTGTTCTATCTCGGCCCGCGATCATGTCTTCCCGAATTGGGAGCGCGTTGCGGCTGGTAAGGGTTCTTTATGGACCCGGCGGACCTGCCGGCCGCAACGAAGACGCATTTTATCGACGGCGTCCCGAATTTCGTTTGGCGAAGTCCCGCCTCTCTACTATCTAAGCCAGAATGATTTCGGAAAGCGTACGCTCCCTGCGGCGCTGCCGAAAAGAATTCTGCAGTGAGGATGAGATGGCAGACATCACCAAGGAACAGGTGCTGGAAACGTTGAAGACGGTTCGCGGCCCGGACCTGGAGCACAACATCGTCGAACTCGGCATGGTGTCGGATGTCTTCATCTCCGATGGTAAGGTCTATTTCTCCATCACCGTACCCGCCGAGCGCGCCAAGGATCTGGAGCCGATGCGTCTTGCCGCCGAGCGTGTCGTCAAGGATATGCCCGGCGTCAAGGGCGCCCTGGTCGCGCTGACGGCCGACAAGAAGGCTGGCGCTCCGGCGCCTCGGGCCGCGCCTGCGCAAGCCGCCCCGCAAGGCCATTCCCATTCGCATCCTCATCAGCACGCGCCGCAACAGCCGCCCCGCGCCGCCAAGATCGGTGTTCCGGGCGTCAAGGCCATCATCGCGGTCGCCTCGGGCAAGGGCGGTGTCGGCAAATCGACGACGGCGGTCAATCTGGCGCTGGGGCTGCTTGCCAACGGCCTGAAGGTCGGCATCCTGGATGCCGATATCTACGGTCCTTCGATGCCGCGCCTCCTGAAGATTTCCGGACGGCCCACCCAGATCGATGGGCGCATCATCAATCCCATGGAGAATTATGGCCTCAAGGTCATGTCGATGGGCTTCCTCGTCGAAGAGGAAACGGCAATGATCTGGCGCGGGCCGATGGTGCAGTCCGCTCTGCTGCAGATGCTGCGCGAGGTCGCCTGGGGCGAGCTCGACGTGCTCGTGGTGGACATGCCGCCCGGTACCGGGGACGTGCAGCTCACCATGGCGCAGCAGGTGCCGCTTACCGGCGCCGTCATCGTCTCGACGCCGCAGGATCTGGCCTTGATCGATGCGCGCAAGGGCCTGAACATGTTCCGCAAGGTCGAGGTTCCCGTCCTCGGCATCGTTGAAAACATGAGCTATTTCATCGCGCCGGACACCGGCGCCCGTTACGATATTTTCGGCCATGGTGGCGCGCGCAAGGAAGCCGAGCGCATCGGCGTGCCTTTCCTGGGGGAGGTGCCTCTGACCATGGGCATCCGCGAAACTTCGGATGCCGGCACGCCGCTCGTCGCTGCCGAGCCAAATGGGGTGGTTGCGAATATTTATCGCGAGATCGCAGCCAATGTCTGGAAGCAAGTGGCAGGCGCACCGCAGCGCGCGGCGCCATCGATCGTATTTGAATAATTCACAAAGACATCCTGCTTTCCGTATAGTGACGGATTGTCTTGTCGGCGTCCTGTGCTATGACTTCGCAAGTTTAGCCAAACTGCGGTGAAATCGCGCAATGAAGAGGTTGTGACTTGATTCTTTGCGAGCTTTGCTGCATATGCGCCGCCGGCGTGGAACTGGTCGGGCATTTCCGATGACCGCCCTCCGCCGCATGGTGGTTTTATTTCGTCCGAGCAGGCGGCTTCGCCAGGACGGGCGAAGGATTGGTACAGCAGCGCAATGGAACATGGACACGGATTCCCGGCCGGACCGGCGGGATACGACCGGGGTTTTATGAGCTTTTTTCATTGGCCATTGGTGGGATCGCGGCAAGAGCGCGCAAGGCGCCTTGATGGCGGCTTCCTCTCCACTGCTGTGGGAGCAAGCAGTTGATAACTGCCTATTGCTCAGATTCCAAGCCGCTTCAGCTGCCCGATCTTTCGGCGGCCGACCGCTTGCCTGACAATGCCGTCTGGATCGATATGGTCGATCCCACGCGTGAGGAAGAGGCCAATATAGAGCGCCTGCTTGGGCTCGAGGTGCCCACGCGCGAGGACATGAAGGACATCGAGCCGTCGAGCCGCCTCTATGTCGAAAACGGCTCCGTCTTTCTCACGGCCTCGCTGCTGTGGAAGGCCGACACCAATCTGCCGATGCTCACCGATGTCGCCTTCATCCTGACGGGACATCGGCTGGTCACCATCCGCTATGCGCAGCCGAAGTCCTTCGCGCTCTTCATCGCAGCGCTGCAGCGTATTCCGCAGGAGCGGCGCACGGGTGTCGCGCTTCTCGCCAAGCTTCTCGAAACCATCGTCGACCGTACCGCCGAGGTCCTTGAACAGACCGTGGCGGGTATCGATATATTGTCGGTGCACGTGTTCGGCGATCGCGTAAAGAAGATCCGCCGCCCGGCGAACTATCTGGAAGAAAAGCTCAAGGACATCGCAGGCTATCACCGTACGCTCAGCAAGGTGCGTGACAGTCTGAGTTCGCTGTCCCGGCTGCTGACCTTTCTTCATACCATCCCCGCCATGCAGCAGGACCACGAGGCCAGGGAACTGTGTCGCAACGTGTCGCGGGATGTGCAGTCACTGTCGGAGCATGCATCCTTCGTCGCGGGAAACATCACCTTCCTGCTGGATGCATCGCTCGGGCTGATCAATATCGAGCAGAATGCCATCATCAAGATCTTTTCGATCGCTTCGGTGGTATTTCTGCCGCCGACGCTCGTGGCGTCCGTCTACGGCATGAATTTCGAGCATATGCCCGAACTGCACTTTGCCTACGGTTACCCGACATCGTTGTTGCTGATGGTGGTTTCCGCCATCGTTCCGTTTTTCTTTTTTCGCTGGAAAGGCTGGCTCTGAGAGTCTAGTGATCCTGAATGTCTAACGAAACCCATCATTCTCCCGACGGGAAAATGAACGCTCGTAAGCTCGCATACCTCGCCCTCGGCTCGATCGGCGTTGTTTATGGCGACATTGGTACGAGCCCGCTTTATGCCTTTCGCGAAGCATTGAAGCCGGTGGCCGCCGATGGTCTGACGCGCGGCGAAGTCATCAGCGTCGTGTCGCTGATGTTCTGGACGCTGACCATCATCGTCACGATCAAATATGTCCTTTTTCTGCTGCGTGCGGACAACGACGGCGAAGGCGGCACCTTGTCGCTGCTGGCGCTGTTGATGAAGACGGCGAATGGCCACACGGCCATCCTGATGCTGCTGGGCCTTTTGGGTGCCGCGCTCTTCCTCGGTGATGCGATGATCACTCCGGCGCTTTCCGTTCTTTCCGCTGTCGAGGGTCTGAAGCTGGTGACCCCGCAATTGTCGGATTATATCGTCCCGATATCGGTGGCGATCCTGGCATTGCTTTTCGCGATCCAGTCGCATGGTACCGGTGCCGTCGCCCGTTTCTTCGGTCCGATCACGGCGCTTTGGTTCATCGTCATGGGTCTTGCCGGCATCATGCATATTTCCGATGATTACAGCATTCTGGCAGCGCTGAATCCCTGGTATGCGGTGAGCTTTCTGATGCGCGAGGGCTTCCTCGGCGTCGTCGTTCTCGGTGCTGTGTTCCTGACGGTGACGGGCGCGGAAGCGCTCTATGCCGACCTCGGCCATTTCGGCCGCCGCCCGATTCAGTGGGCCTGGTTCGTACTGGTGTTTCCGTCGCTGACCTTGAACTACTTCGGTCAGGGCGCGCTGGTGCTGCGCGAGCCCATGGCCATGTCGGACCCGTTCTTCCTGATGTATCCGCATTGGGCGATTCTGCCGGTGGTCATTCTCGCCACGATGGCGACGATCATTGCGAGCCAGGCCGTCATCACGGGTGCTTTCTCGCTCACGCGTCAGGCGATTCACCTCGGCTTCCTGCCGCGCATGGAAATCCTCTTTACCTCCGAGACCAATACCGGGCAGATCTTCCTGCCGTCGGTCAATACGGTCCTGTTCTTCGGCGTCATCTTCCTCGTATTGGCCTTCAAGACCTCGGATGCGCTGGCAACGGCCTATGGAATTTCAGTGACCGGCGCGATGGTCGTCACCTCGATCATGGCATTTGAATTCGTCCGGGTCCGCTGGAACTGGACGCTGCCGATGGCGGTTGCCGTGCTCACGCCGCTCTTGCTGCTGGAATTCGTCTTCCTCGGCGCCAACCTCCTGAAGATCCACGACGGCGGCTATGTTCCCGTCATGATCGCAACGGCCTTCACGGTGATCATGTGGACCTGGCGCCGCGGCACCTCGATCTTGATGGAAAAGACGCGGCACACCGATATCCCGCTGTCGTCCTTCGTCAGCTCCATCGAGCGCAAGAGCGATCATTCGCCCGCGCATGTGCCCGGTACGGCAATCTTCCTGACCAGCGATCCGGAATCTGCGCCCGCCGCGCTGCTGCACAATCTGAAGCACAATCACGTCCTGCACGACAAGAACGTCATCCTGACGATCCGCACCATCAACAAGCCGCGCGTCGCCCAGGAGGATCGCTATTCGGTCGAGAAGGTCTCGGAGCGCTTCTCGCGCGTCGAGCTGCGCTTCGGCTTCATGGAATCGCAGAATGTCTCGCAGGCGCTCGCAACCCTGCGCAAGACGGGCCTGAAGTTCGACATCATGTCGACCTCCTTCTATCTCGGCCGCCGCAAGCTGGTGCCGGATGCGAAATCCGGTATGCCGCACTGGCAGGACCGGCTCTATATCGCGCTCGCCAACGCCGCGACCGACCCCTCCGACTACTTCCGCCTGCCTGCCAACCGGGTTGTGGAACTGGGCTCGCACGTCATCATCTGAGGCTGGTTTTATCGGTGATTATTCAACGGCCCGGTGGATATCTGCCGGGCCTTAGTTTTTTCTATTGCGCAAGCAAGGCGTTGATCTATTCAATTTAAAGGCGAAAGTGATGCTATGCCCAGGGGAGGCAATCGCTGATGCTGAAACAGTCCTTGTCCATCGTGCGTCAAAATCTGGCGTTTTACGCAACGTTTATCCTATGCTCGGTTGGCGCTTCGATTTTCGATGAATATTCTGGGAAGTCCGCTTCTGCAGGCGCCACTTTTGTCTTAATGAGCATATTGTCGATGAATGTTCAGAACTCGGTTCTACGAGATCAGAATTTCACCGCGGCGGCCAAGGGCAGAAAGCTTCCATTTGCTGGATATATGTTCAGGAGCGTGGCGCTGACCCTGGCAGCGTTCCTGATAATGCTGCCGATTCTTGTTATTCTTTTGAAATCGAATGGCGTGGGAAAAGCTTACGCCGGGCTCTGGGCAACGCTGGCATTCTTGGGAACGCTTACCATCGTCTTTTCCCTGCTGGGTACATGGCTACCGGCGCGCCTCCATGGCACCAATGCAAGTATGGGAGATGCATTGCGCAGAGGTTTGAAGCGATTTCCATCGACGGCATCTCTGGTATTCCTGGGCCTAGCCGTTCCACTCGTTGCCGGCTTGATAGTCGGGGTTTTTGCGAGTTCTTTCCAGGGTGCGGATCTGATCGTGAATGGCCAGTTGAATATCCCTACCATTGCGGCGTCTTTGGTATCCAATGCGTTGCAGATGATTGGCTGGACTTATGTCTCAGTGCTCTTGGTACGGCGATACATGGCGGCGGAGCATATCGAGTCTCCGCCTGGGGCGGAGCTGGTCACGGCTCTTATGTGAATTCTTGATGCATCGGCTCCGGCCCATTCATCCCTAACCATAGATTCGCCCGAATTAACCATCCATCAAGGTTAATGGGAGATTATTCCGGCTCCTAGTTTCGAGTGCCGTTTGGAGTCCGGTGTTGTCTCGCTCGCGTTCCGTCAGCCGCAAGTCGCGGTTCCTGCCACAAAATTGGACCTCTCCAGCCGTCTTCGGGCTTTGCGCCTGGCTTATTTTTCCATCGACGGCAGCCTATGGCGACCTTGCCGGCCTGCTTGCCGGGATCGACAGGGAAGGGGCCAATTGGCGCATGGTGATGACGGACTCGCCCGCCGGCTCCACCCATCAGGCGGAACTGGCCTTCGGCGATGTCAAGGCCTCTGCCGCCATTGGAGATGGCGGTCTGGTGTTGCCGGACGGGCGCCGCGTCGCGTTCCAATCCGAAGCCAAGGGCAGCGATCCACGGCCCGATGAAGACCGCATCAACCGGCAGGACAAGAAAGGCAGGGTGGTGGCCATCACGCCGATGCAGCCGCCGAAGGATTTTTCCGCAGGCTCGGTGCTGCAGCGCCAGAGCATGCTGCTTCGGCCGGAATCTGCGACCGGCGAACGCACCGCCTTCCTGAAGCCGCAGCTCGGCGGTAAGGAAATCCAGATTGCCACCGCCTTCTATAAGAAAGAGCCGCCAAAGCCTGATGATAGCGTGCCGGCCTATATCGCCAATCTGGTCACCAATCAGAATGCCGATGTTCTCGCCGCGGCCTATGCCTCGCCGGCGCCGGACTATGCCCGTGTCTCGCCCTTCGATTCCATTCTCGCCAAGGATCAGGACGGCGAGGGCCGCTTCGTGCCGCAGATCGGCCCGAAGGATCATGCCTGGGCCGCCAATGTCCTGCCGCCATCGGTTTTCTCGCCCGACGAGCAGCAATGCCTTGCCACTGGCATCTATTTCGAGGCGAGGGGCGAGTCCGTGAAAGGACAGGCGGCCGTTGCCCAGGTCATCCTCAATCGTGTCCGCAACCCGGCCTACCCGAAGACCATTTGCGGCGTCGTCTATCAGAACGAGGATTGGACCAACGCTTGCCAGTTTTCCTTCGCCTGCGACAACGTCAAGGAGCGCGTCAATTCTCCCGAACACTGGCGCATTGCCCGTCAGGTCGCCATGGCCGTGACCGCCGGCAAGATCTGGCTGCCGGAAGTCGGTTCCGCCACTCATTACCATGCTGTCTATGTCCGGCCGAAATGGGCTGCCGAAATGGTGAAGGTCGGCCGCATAGGCATGCACATCTTTTACAGGACCTATGGCGGCGGCTGGAGCTGATGCGCCCGGTTCCGGCAGATTGACACCGCGGGCGAGGTCGCTTCTCCTGGCAAAAAAGCCACAGGAAAGCGCGGGCTGAAGAGGATTCTTCGGCTCAGTTTTCGGTCAATATGGCTCTTTCGCTCTAAGATCATGATTTAATTGGGCTAATTTATGGCTGGACAGATGACGCCTACGCCTTGACTATGCTTTTTCCTAAAACTATGTTGCGCGCGACTTCAAAACGGGCCGAAAGGTGGCGAAACCTGCTGTTCGTTTACGCGTTGACCGGGGTACAGGGATTACGCGCAACGAAAATGGGGAGGATGCCACCATGACGGATGACCGCGACGAAGGTCTGGAACAGCGGCGGGCGCAGCTGGAAGCCGAATTGGCGACCAAGCGCGCTGCGGTGAGAGAGGATGAACGCGGGGAGGTTCGCGCCGAGGAAAGCCGTAAGGGCTACGCTCAGGCGATGAAGCTTTCCAGCGAGTTCATAGCCGCAATCATCGTTGGCGCCGTTCTGGGCTATGTCTTCGACCGTTTTGTCGGTACGACGCCGTGGGGCATGATTATCTTGCTGCTTCTCGGATTTTGTGCCGGCGTTTTGAATGTGCTGCGCTCTGCGGGCAAGGTGGCGACACCGGTGCCGGGCGAGGGTAGGCCTGGTAAGAAATGAGCGGAAGCAACGCTGCGGCGCTGTTTCCAGATGAGAAGCATCCGCTCGGTGGAGCGGAAAAATGAAAGAGAACAAGCGGTGGCAAACGATCCTACCCATCAGTTCCTGATCTTCAAGATTATCCCGATCGATATCGGCGGAATTGATTTTTCGTTCACCAACGCCTCGCTGTTCATGGTTGCCTCCGCAGTTCTCTCCGCTGGCTTCCTTTATTTCGCCAGTGCGCCGCGCGGCGTCATCCCGACGCGCTCGCAGTCGGTGGCGGAAATGGCCTATGAGTTCATCGCCTCGATGTTGAAAGAAGGGGCGGGGACAAAGGGAATGAAGTTCTTCCCGCTGGTCTTCTCTCTCTTCATGTTCGTCCTGACGGCAAACCTGCTCGGCCTTGTTCCTTACTTCTACACCGTCACCAGCCAGATCATCGTGACGCTGGCGCTCGCGTTGCTCGTCATCTTCACCGTTATCTTCTACGGTTTGATCAAGCACGGCTTCGGCTTCTTCAAGATCTTCGTCCCGCAGGGTGTTCCGGGTGTTCTTCTGCCGCTGGTGGTGGCGATCGAGATCATCTCCTTCCTGTCCCGTCCGGTTTCACTCTCCGTTCGTCTTTTCGCCAACATGCTGGCCGGTCATATCACGCTTAAGGTGTTCGCGGGCTTCGTCGCCTCGCTCGGAGCACTCGGCGCGCTCGGTATCGGCGGGGCTGTTCTCCCTCTTATCATGACCGTCGCCCTCACCGGTCTCGAGTTCCTTGTCGCCTTCCTTCAGGCTTACGTCTTTGCGGTGCTGACTTGCATGTACCTCAACGACGCAATCCATCCGGGCGGCCACTAAGGATAAAGACATTGGCGTCTAACGGCGTCAGTCATTCACCGCACAACCATTTCAAAGGAGTTCAACATGGACGCGGAAGCAGCAAAGTTCATCGGCGCAGGTTTGGCTTGCTTTGGTATGGCCGGCACGGCTCTCGGCCTCGGCAATATCTTCGGCAGCTACCTGTCCGGCGCACTGCGCAACCCGTCGGCTGCTGACAGCCAGTTCGGCCGTCTGGTATTCGGCTTCGCCGTTACGGAAGCTCTGGGCATCTTCTCGCTGCTCGTCGCTCTCCTCCTGCTCTTCGCCGTCTGATATCAGCGGCGTCATAGATCACGGTTCGCGGGCAGCGAGCCGTGATTCTTTGTATTTGCAGACCACCTGGAGGTGAGCATGTTTGTGACCCCGGCATATGCTGAAGAAGCACCGCCGGCCGCCGGAGCGGTGCACACGGAAACGGGTGCGCCGAATGAAGGCCATCACGGCGGCGTATTCCCGCCGTTTGACCATACGACGTATCCGTCACAGCTGTTTTGGCTGGTGATCACCTTCGTCATCTTCTACGTGGCCATGCAGAAGATCGTTATTCCGCGCGTCGGCAGCATTCTGGAAAGCCGGCACGACCGGATCGCCCAGGATATCGAGGAAGCCTCGCGTCTGAAGGCTGAAGCCGATGCCGCCGTCGCGACCTATGAAAGCGAATTGGCCGCTGCGCGCGCCAAGGCGAATTCCATCGGCGCCACTGCCCGCGATGCCGCCAAGGCCAAGGCCGAAGAGGATCGCAAGGCGATCGAGGCAAGCCTGGCTGAGAAGCTCAAGGCCGCAGAAGGCCGCATTGCTGAAATCAAGGCGAAAGCCTTCGGTGATGTCGGTGCGATTGCCGAGGAGACGGCTAGCGCCGTCGTCGAGCAGCTGGTCGGCAATGTCGCCGGCAAGGCCGATGTCGCCTCTGCGGTTGCAGCCGCCGCCGCCAAGCAGGAGGGGTGATCCATGGAGTTCGCTTTAGACAACACCTTCTTCGCCTTTGTCAGCCTTCTCATCTTCCTCGGCCTAATCGTTTACCTGAAGGTTCCGGGCATGATGGCAAAGTCGCTGGACGACCGCGCCGATCAGATCCGCAACGAGCTGGCGGAAGCCAAGCGCCTGCGCGAAGAGGCCCAGCACCTGCTGGCCGAATATCAGCGCAAGCGCAAGGAAGCCGAGGCTGAGGCAGCACACATCGTTGCCGCAGCTGAGCGCGAAGCGGAAATGCTGACGACCGAGGCTCGCAAGAAGACCGAGGAGTTCGTTGCCAACCGCACGGCTTTGTCCGAGCAGAAGATCAAGCAGGCTGAAGCCGATGCGATGAAGGCGGTTCGCTCCGCTGCTGTCGACCTCGCGATCGCCGCTGCTGAATCGGTGCTTGCCAAGAAGGCCGATGGGAACGTCCAGTCCGGTCTCTTCAGCGATGCCGTCAAGGAAGTGAAGACGCGGCTGAACTAAGCCCTGGGAATATCGAAATTCGAAAGAGCCCCGCTTCGGCGGGGTTTTTTATTTCCGCACTGCCGGGTTGATCATTGCCGGAACCAACAGCAAAATCACAAGATTGAGGAGGGCGGATGCAGGCGGTGACAGGCGATGAACCGTTTCGTCAAGGCGATCTCATCGTGAGACCGGCTGCGGCATGGACACCGGGCGTGCACGCCTTGCTGGCTGCGCTACATCGGCATGGTTTCGATGCCGCTCCGATTTCGGCTGGATATGACGAGGCCTGGGAGCGGGTAACCTATCTACCCGGGGATACTGGCGATCTCGATGACTGCATTGATATGCGCGGCGAAATGGCGCTACGGTCGGCTGCATCGCTGCTGCGTCGCTATCACGATTGTTCCCGCTTGTTCGCAAAGGACCTTGAGGCCGATCACACCTGGCAACTGCCGGCCCGCTCGCCCTGCGAGGTCATTTGCCATGGGGATTTTGCTCCCTACAATGTCGTCCTGAACGATGGCGAAGTGACCGGTATCATCGATTTCGAGGCGGCGCATCCCGGTTCGCGAATGTGGGATCTGGCCTATGCCGTCTATCGCTGGGCGCCGCTGTCCTCCAGCGCCGCCGTCGACGGAATGGACACACTTGCCGCCCAAGTTGGTCGCGCCCGCATCTTTGTCGATGCCTATGGCCTGTCCATTAGCGAGCGCGCCTCGTTGCCTGACGTCATCGTCGAGCGGCTCGAGGCTCTTTTGGCCTTCATGGAACGGGAAGCTGCCCGCGGCATCGAGAGATATCGTCGGAATCTCCACGAGGGACATGACCGCATCTACAGAGAAGATGTTGCATATATCAGAAAGCGGTCGGCTGAAATCGCCGCGGGGCTGACGGGCTGAGTGCTTAGATGACCTCTTTGCGCAAGGGGCGAAAGCTCATGCGGTGCAGCGGGCAGGGACCATGCTCCTCGATACCTGCACGATGCTGCGCCGTGCCATAGCCGGCATGGGCCGCGAAACCATAGGCCGGAAAAACGACACCAGCACGCGCCATCATTCTGTCGCGTGTCACCTTGGCGACGATCGAAGCGGCGGCAATGGAGAAGGAGCGCGCATCACCTTTGACCACGGCTTTTCCTGGGCAGGCGAGCCCAACAGGCACGTCGAGCCCGTCGGTCAGCACATAGCTTGCTGGCACGGCCAGCGCGCAAATGGCCCGCCGCATGGCATCCAGACTGGCCTTGCGTATATCGGTCGTGTCGATACGGCCGGCACTCGACGAGGCGATGGACACGGTTGCCGTCGCCAGAATTTCGACGAACAGTTCCTCACGTCTGGCGGCTGTCAACTGTTTGGAATCGTTTAGCCCAGCCGGGATGCGCTCTGGATCGAGAATAACGGCGGCCGCCACGACCGGTCCGGCAAGCGGGCCTCGGCCCGCCTCATCGGCCCCGGCAACCGGCCAATGGCCGGCACGGCGCGCAATCAGCTCCAGCTCGAAAGTGGGGACGAGCGGAACATCCTCGAACAGCATTGGAGAATCGGGTGGTGCACGGCGTGACATGCGGCGAAGCTCGCACACCACCCGATCTCCTGCAAGCCCCCGGTGGATCATGGCGGCGAAGCCAGGGGCTTTTCCAGCGGGTACAGGGAAAACCCGCAGGGATCGTCAGAGCAGCGACAGCTGCACGCCGCTGCCATCCGGCGGCACGAACAGGTCGTCGCGTAGCGCAATATTGCGGCGTGTGAGCGCGAGCCGGCGGGTCGCCATCTCGAAACGGCGGCTGATCTGCCAGGCATAGGGTCCGGCACCCTTCATGCGCTTGCCGAATTCGGCATCGTAATCCTTGCCACCGCGCATCGAGCGGATCAGCGACATGACGTGACGGTAGCGATCCGGATAATGCTGCAGCAGCCAGTCGCGGAAGAGCGGGCTTACTTCCAGCGGCAGCCGCAGGATGACATAGCTTGCCTCCAGCGCACCGGCCGCCTTGCCGGCGTCGAGGATACGCTCGATCTCATGGTCGTTGAGCGCTGGAATGATCGGTGCCACCATGATCGAGGTGCGGATCCCCGCCTCGCTCAAAGCCTGGATCGCCTCCAGCCGCCGCGGCGGCGTCGCGGCTCGCGGCTCCATGGTGCGCGCGAGCTTGCGGTCGAGTGTCGTCACCGACAGGCCTACGCGCACCAGGTTCTTGGCGGCCATCTCTTTCAGAATGTCGATATCGCGCATGATCAGCGCCGACTTGGTGACGATGGCAACCGGATGGTTCGCCCGGTTCAGCACTTCGAGAATCTGGCGCATGATCCGCCATTCCTTCTCGATCGGCTGATAGGGGTCGGTATTGGTGCCGATGGCAATCACCCGCGGCTTGTAGCCGGGCTTTGCCAGCTCACGCTCCAGAAGTTTGGCGGCATCCGGCTTGGCAAAGAGCTTCGATTCGAAATCCAGCCCCGCCGACAGTCCCATATAGGCATGCGTCGGTCGTGCGAAGCAATAGATGCAGCCGTGCTCGCAGCCGCGATAAGGATTGATCGATCGGTCGAAGGGAATATCGGGGGATTCGTTGCGGGTAATGGCCGTGCGCGGCTTCTCCACCTGCACTTCGGTTTTGAATGGCGGCAACTCTTCCCAGCTTTGCCAGCCGTCGTCGAAGGCTTCGCGCTGCTGCGGCTCGAACCGGCCGCTCGGGTTCAATCCGGCGCCGCGCCCACGCCGGCGCTCGACGTCGACCCTGAGACCGGCATCGGCGATCAAAGCATTGGCAACATCTGCCGTGTTGGCAGGCGCGAAAGCGGCCTGCCCTGCAAGGGACTGCTCGTTCATCGGTAGCTCCAGGGCGGCTCATGCCATCGCATGCCGCGTCTAAGATGATTAAATTCCTATCCGACAAATGAGAACATTGCAAGAACAAAAATCCGCGACCGTCATTTTCCATCTCATTCACGGGAGGTATTCGGCGGCGCCGGCCGTGAGAATTTTCGGCCGCTTATGATGCTTTTCTTAAACGCTCGAGCCTGAGGGTTAGGTGCTGGCAATAAATTATGCGCCGCTCTATAAATGGGCAATGTTGACGGTCATCATCGAATGCCAGGATCACGAACCCGAGCTGGCGCAGACATTGGCGGCATTGGTGGCAGGAGCGGTCGAAGGGCTGGTCAGCGACGTGGTCGTGCTTGATCACGGTTCCAGGGACGGCACATCGAAGGTGGCCGATGCCGCCGGCTGCCGCTTTTATTCGCAGTGGGATATCAAGGATATATTGCGGTCTGCGAGGGGCGAATGGTTGCTGCTAGTCGAGCCGGGCGCACGGCCGCAAGCCGGCTGGATCGATGAGATCGCCGAATATGTCTCGCTGAACAAGGTGCCGGCGCGCTTTACAGCATCGCGCGGCTATCGTCGCCCGTTTCTGAAGCGAATCGGCCGTCGTACGGCGCCGCTGGAACTGGGGTTGCTGCTTTCCAAGCACCAGGCGATCGCCGTCGCCAGGTCGGGCATGGGGCTGGCGGAGTTCGCCAAGGGACAGAAGGGCCGACGGCTTTCAAGCGAGCTCATTCCGTCCTGGGTCGCCCGCGCGGCGCGATAGGGCCTAGAGCATTTCCGCTTTTCTTCGAATCGCGAAAACGCTCCATCTTCTTGTTTTTACGCAGCTCCGGACGCAAAATCGCTTCGCACTTTTGCTGGAACTGCTCTAGCGTTCCGCAGATTCCATTTGTAAACGCGCGAATAGCTGCGATAATTTGCATGTGGCGGCACCTTATGCGTGTCGCGTCAGGCGGCCGACCATGAAGATGCCGATATCAGGCGGAACTGGTCAGCGGAACTCTCCTTTTCTGCCGGGATTTCGGCGAAAGGAGGTGCGTTATGAAACGCACGATGCTCTACCGCCTCATGGCAACGATCTTCATTGTAAGTGCAACTCTTTTCCCCGGCATTGCCGCCGCTCAGGTGACCTTGGCCTGCGCTCAACGCGTCGATATCGTCGCGTTTCTTGGCGACCATCTTTCGGAAAAGCTTTCGGCCGTCGGCAAGCTCGATCAGAGCACGATTGTTGAGATCTACGCCGCCGAGAGCGGCAACTGGACACTGCTGATGAGCGACGTATCCGGCCGGAGCTGCATCATTCTCACTGGCGATTCTTGGAAATCAATTCCTGTTCTGCCGAAGGCATGATCGACGCGCAATATCGCGTTGAGCAGAAGACCTATCTCGAGCCGGCGCCGCGCTTTAGATGCTCGTCGAGGCGCGGCATGATCTCCACGAAATTGCAGGGCATGTGGCGATAGTCGAGTTGCGCCTTCAAGATGCCGTCCCATGCATCTTTGCAGGCGCCAGGCGAACCTGGCAGTACGAAAATGAAGGTGGCATTGGCCACACCGCCGGTCGCCCGTGACTGGATCGTCGCCGTGCCGATCTTGTCGTAGGAAATGCGATGAAAGACCTCGGAAAACCCATCCATCCGCTTCTCGAACAAAGGCTCCAGCGCTTCCGGTGTGACGTCGCGGCCGGTAAAGCCAGTCCCGCCGGTGGTGATTACGACGTCGACCGCATCGTTCTTCGTCCAGGCTTCCACCTGCGCGCGGATGCGCTCCTTGTCGTCTGGCACGATGGCGCGGGCGGCAAGCCTGTGACCCGCCTCTGCAATGCGGGCAACCAGCGTATCGCCGGATTTATCGTCAGCGAGCGTGCGTGTATCGGAAACGGTCAGCACGGCGATGCCGACGGGAATGAAGGATCTTTCGTTGCCTGACGCTGCCATCATGCCTCTCCCGCGATCGTTTCGGTTACCTGGAAATACCAGTCCGGCCGCTGCTTCTGAAGCGAAGCGGCGGCGGCCGTCGCCTGTTCGATATCGTTGAAAATACCGAAGCACGTCGCACCGGAACCGGACATGCGCGTCATGATCGGCCCCTGGCTTTCGATCAGGCCGGAGAGCGCTGAAATCTCACCGCAGATTGAGCGTGCCGGCGGTTCGAGATCGTTGCGCAGGGTCTTGATCGTGTCGATCCACTCGCCGTGCCCCTGCGGCATCTGCGATGGAAACAAGAGCGGCGGATTGTCCTTGCGGGTGAGCTGCCGAAACACATCTGATGTCGAGACGCCGACAAGCGGATTGCCGAGAACCACGGCAAAGGCGGGAAATCCCGGCAGCAGGTCTATCGCCTCGCCAATCCCGCGCGCGACCAGCGGTTGGCTGGCAAGGCACATCGGCACATCGGCGCCGAGTTTCAAGGCGATGGTTTTGACCGTCGCCTCCGGCAGGGTAACGCGCCATAGCCGCATCAGCCCGCGCAAGGTCGCCGCCGCATCCGCCGAGCCGCCGCCGATGCCGGATGCGATCGGTAGATTCTTTTCCAGATGAATATGGGCAGGGGGGGCATCGAAGCCGGCCGAGTTGACTGCCTGCCGCAAGAGATCGCGCGCCTTGAGAACGAGATTGTCGCCGGCCTCGGCATCGGCCGAAAGCAGCGGGCCAAAACGTCCAGAGAGACTGAAATCGTCATCCGCGCTTGCGCGAAAGAAAAGACGGTCGCCATGGCGGGCAAAGCTGACGAGCATATCGAGCAAATGGTAGCCATCGGCTCGGCGGCCCGTGACATGCAGTGCAAGATTGATCTTTGCGGGCGCTTCTTCCGTGAGGTCGAAATCGCCCGCAGCCAAGATCGTGCTCATGGAAATCTTAGGACTTCTTGTCGACCGGCGCCGGAGCGTTCGTGTCGGGCGAGGGCGCGGGTGCTGGATCGGGCAGCTTGCTTTTGTCAACAGTCTTCGGATCGTTGTCGAGCGGCGGCAAGCCCTTCTCGACCTTCTCCTTGATCTTCAGAATATCGGCCTCTTCCGGCTTCGAGGCGAGCGCCCGGTTCCACTGATAGACGGCTTCGAGCTTGCGATTGACGCGCCAGTAGGCGTCGCCGAGATGGTCGTTGATCGTCGGATCGCCGGCCTTGAGCTGCGCTGCCCGCTCCAATTCGCTCACCGCATCATCGAAACGGTTGAGGCGGAAATAGGCCCAGCCAAGGGAATCGACGATATAGCCGTCATCCGGCCTCAGATCGACGGCCTTCTTGATCATGTCCAAACCCTGGTCGAGGTTCATGTTCATGTCGACCCAGGAATAGCCCAGATAATTCAGCACCTGCGGCTGGTCCGGATTGAGTTCGAGAGCCTTCTTGAAGTTCGGCTCTGCATCCGCCCATTTCTTCAGCCGCTCATAGGCAATGCCGCGCTGGAAGAAAACCGCCCAGTCGCTGCGCTTCGGCACCGGGCCGATGATCTGCACGGCCTTGTCGTAATTATCGGCCATGGACTGGAAGTCCTTGGCGTCGGAAAGCACGCTGCCATAGGCGAGATAGCTGCGGACATCGTTGGGATCGGAATCGATCAGTGCCTTCAGATGTTTGCGTGCATCGTCGATTTTACCTGCCTGGGCGAGTGCGAGGCCGAGCTGCAGCTCGGAGATGCGGGCCATCGGCGAATTATCAGGCACCTTCTTGTAGAAGGCGATCGCTCGATCGGTCTGCTCCTGTTTTTCGGCCAGCCCGCCGAGCAGCACCAGCGTATCGGCTGCCTTCGGGTCGAGGGAGTTGGCGATCTGCAGGTAAAGCGAGACGACATCCTCGGCACCATCGCGGTTCAGCGCAGCACCGATGGTGAAGAGAACGGCGGCTGCACCCTCGCTGGCGTTCGTCACCTGCTGATCCGGCGTATCGCCCTTGCTGATGCTGTCGCGCAGTGCATTCAGCGGCGCATAATTGCTGACGAGATTGTCGCCGACGGAAATCGCATCCAGGGCCTTCTGCTTGTCTCCGGCCTTGGCTTCGAGGCGTGCGAGCGCCATGACGGCGCGCATGAAGGTGTCAGGTGCGGTCGCGCCGCCCGTCTTGTCGAGGATAGCATCGTTAAGGTGAGAGCGTGCCGACTTCAGGTCGCCCAGCGTCAGCGCAATGGCGCCGGCATGATAGTTCTTGAAGATGTTGAACCAATCCGGGCCCTTCATCTTGTCGATCATCGAGATTGCTTCCTTGCCGCGGCCGGATCCAGCACGCGCCCAGGCGGCGAGCAGGTTGGTCATCATTCGGTCGAGATCGTTCGGACCGTTATATTTGAGGATTTCCTGCGCGGTGCGGTATTCATGGCGGCGGATGGCATCCATGCCGCGCACGATCGTCGTGACACGCTCGACCGAAGGATCGCTCTTCAATTCGTTGGCGTATTTGACGCCTTCTTCCAGATTGCCATTCAGCAGCAGCGAGATCATCAGCCGCTGGCGAATTTCCGGATTGCTCGGATCGATCATCAGCGCCTTTTTGTAGAGCGCGATGGCAGTATCGTAGTCGTGATCGACATCTGCGGTACGGGCGGCCAGGAACGCGCCTGCGAACGTATCAACACTATCCGGATCGAAAGAAGTGACCGGAGCACTGGCCTCCGGCGCTGCCGGCTTATCCTCTGCGCGCGCGCCAGTCAAGGCGGACACCGAAAGGATTGCCGCCAAGGCTACGCCCGAAAGGAAACGGATGGCAAGTCTCTGCCGCATTAGAAAGCCTTTCATCAAGGGAATGGCCGGCGACTTCGCCGGCGGCACAACGCATTCGTGTCAACTGATTCACAACAGGATGGCTTTTTTGAAGCGGCCCTGCAACAAATTCAGGCCGCCGCTATCAATTAACGCGTTCGATGCAGAAATCGATCACTTCCAGAAGTGCCGATTTCCAGGGCGTTTCCGGCAATGGCGCCAAGGCGTCGCGGGCAATCGTGCCGTAGTGTACGGCGCGGGCAATTGTGTCGGCCAGCGCGCCGTATTTCGTGATCAGGCCGAGGGCCTTTTCGAGATTCTCGTCGCTGTTATCGCCGGTTTCGATGGCCTCACGCCAGAAGGCGCGTTCCTTCTCGGTGCCGCGCCGATAGGCGAGGATCACCGGAAGCGTGATCTTGCCCTCGCGGAAATCGTCGCCGACATTCTTGCCGAGGTCGGCAGCCTTGCCGCCGTAATCGAGCGCATCGTCGACGAGCTGGAAGGCTAGGCCGAGATTGGTGCCGTAGGACTTCAGTGCATTGCGCTCCGCCTTGCCGGCATTGGCGACGATCGGGCCGACTTCGGCCGCGGCGGCAAAGAGCGCCGCGGTCTTGGCGCGGATGACCGAGAGATAATCGTCTTCCGTCGTCTCCATGTTCTTGGAAACGGAAAGCTGCAGCACTTCGCCTTCTGCGATCACACAGGCTGCCGAGGAGAGTACGTCGAGCGCTTCGAGCGAGCCGACTTCCACCATCATGCGGAAAGCCTGGCCGAGCAGGAAATCGCCGACCAGAACGCTCGCCTGGTTGCCCCAGATCATCCGGGCCGTGGATTTGCCGCGGCGCAGATCGCTTTCATCGACGACGTCGTCGTGCAGCAGCGTCGCCGTATGCAGGAATTCGACCGATGTCGCGAGCTTGATGTGATTGTCGCCCTGATAACCGTAAAGTGCGGTGGACGCGATCGTCAGCATCGGCCGCAAACGCTTGCCGCCGGAGGAGATGAGGTGCTCCGCAACCTCGGGGATCATCTGCACATCGGAGCCGGCCTTGGACAGGATGAGCTGATTGACGCGTTCCATGTCCGCCTTGGTCAGGTCCACCAAAGGCTTGATGGATGCCAGTTTATTCTTGCTTTCTTCCAGCGGTATCACGACGCCCAACGATCCGGACTCCTGTTCATTTCCTGCAAAGCACAATAAGAAGGGGCGAAAGAGGCGGCAAGAGGCGAATTGTCTCGTCGCGTAAATTTGACAGGAATTCTAAGGCTTATGCACGAGCTGATCCGCACCAACGACCCGGTCCTTCTCTCATTTGCGGAGAGTCTGATGAAGGATGCAGGAATCCATTGCCTGGTGGCGGATCAGGCGATGAGCGTTCTGGAGGGTTCGCTCGGCATGCTGCCCCGCCGCTTTCTGGTGGAGGAAGAGCGTGCCGATCTGGCGCGCCGCATCCTCATTGATGCCGGTCTCGGTGACGAACTGCGGCCGGTGCGGACCTGAGGCCGGCCATGACCGGCAAGCCCTCCGAAACCATCGATGCCTTCCACCGCGGCGCTTTCCATGTCGTGCAGCCGAAAGGCAGGGGGCACCGCTCCGGCATGGATGCCATGTTGCTAGCGGCGCTCGTTGCAGATGAGCGAATGATCCGGGTGGCGGATCTCGGCGCAGGTGCTGGAGCAGCCGGAATGGCCGTGGCCTCGAGACTCGACCGGGCGGAGGTCGTGCTGTTCGAGCGCTCGTCCGACATGGCCGAGTTCGCGCGCAAGAGCCTTTCGTTGCCGGAAAATGCCCGTTTTGCCGGCCGCGTGTCCGTTATCGAGGCCGACGTGACGCTGACCGGCAAGGATCGCAACGAGGGGGGGCTTGTCGACGACAGCTTCCACCATGTCATCATGAACCCGCCCTTCAACGATGCAAGCGACCGGCTGACGCCCGACGCCTTGAAGGCGGAGGCGCATGCCATGACGGACGGATTGTTCGAGAAATGGATCCGCACGGCAGGTGCGATCATGATCCCTGGCGGCCAGCTCTCGCTGATCGCCCGGCCGGAGTCGATCGGCGAGATCATCGCCGCCTGCGGCCGCCGCTTCGGCGGCATTGAAATCACACCGATCCATCCCCGCGAAGGCGAGAGTGCGGTGCGCATCCTGGTGACGGCGATCAAGGGTTCGAGGGCGAGGCTGGCGCTGCGCGCACCTCTGATCATGCACGGCGAAGGGACGCATAAATTCACCGATTTCGTCGATGATATGAACAACGGCCGCGCTTCATATCCGCGCCGATAGCCATTCGGCCGCCCTCAGCGTCAGAGCATCAAATACAATCCGCAATATTGCGTTTGCCATTTCCATGCATACATCACGGGCAACAAACATCATGAAACAGGGATGACGAATGGTTGGGTTCTTGAGACGCATGCTTCCGAAGCGCTTCCGCAAGGAGGAGGTGATCGTCCCCGTCGTCCGCCTGAGCGGCGTTATCTCTTCCGGTGGAGGGCCACTGCGGCAATCGCTGAATCTGGCAGGCTCATCCCAGGCTCTTGAAAAAGCCTTCGGTATGAAGCCGGCGCCGGCTGTCGCCATTATCGTCAATTCGCCGGGCGGTTCTCCGGTGCAGTCGCGGATGATCTACAATCGTATCCGCGATCTGGCCGCCGAGAAAAACAAGAAGGTTCTGGTCTTCGTCGAGGACGTTGCGGCCTCCGGTGGCTACATGATTGCACTGGCCGGCGATGAAATCATTGCCGATGCCACCTCGATCGTCGGTTCGATCGGCGTCGTTTCCGGCGGGTTCGGATTTCCAGAGCTCCTGAAGAAGATCGGCGTCGAGCGCCGCGTCTATACCGCCGGCGAGAACAAGGTGATCCTCGATCCCTTCAAGCCGGAGAAGGAAAAGGACATTGAATATCTGAAGAGCCTGCAGCTGGAGATCCACAAGGTCTTCATCGAAATGGTGCTCGAGCGTCGTACAGGAAAACTCTCGGCTGACGAAACGGTGTTCTCCGGCCTGTTCTGGACCGGCAGCCGCGGGCTGGAGCTCGGCCTGATCGATAGCCTCGGCGACATGCGCCAGGAGCTGAGGAAGCGCTTCGGCGACAAGGTCAAGCCTATGTTGATCACCACGCCGCGCAGCCTTTTCGGCCGCAAGGCTCCGGGCATCTCGCTTGGGAGCATGGATGGCCTCGGCGCCGGGCTTGCATCCGGGCTTGCGGAAGCGGCAGAGGAAAGGGCATTGTGGAGCCGGTACGGATTGTAAGCGGGAGCGCTGGCTGATGTCCCGGATCATCTTCTTCATCATCGCAGTCGGCGGGATTTGGTTCCTGTATCGGCGTTTCGTCCGCGATGCCCAGCGGCTCGCCGAAAAATCCCGCCGTGCCGAAACGGAACGCCGCACCGGCGCGATGGGAACGCTGGTTAAGGACCCGAAAACCGGCGAGTATCATGTGAAGCGCGAGGATAAGTAGTATGGACGAAGCAGAGCGGCGGAAGTCGGCTTTGGAGAAAGTCAAGTCGTTCAGGTTGGAGTTTCACGCCGATTGGAAGTTTGATCGTGATGAAGCCAATATGCGTAGCGATCATTCGGATCTCAGCGTCGTTTTTCCACCCGTGACATCCAATCCGCTCCCGCGTAGCTGATGCAGATAATGTGAACGACCTGGGTCGCATCATCTACCGTGAAGCATACGACCGCCTTTTCTGAAGCGGGAATTGCTCTCAGCTTTGGCCCGATATCGGTGCGCACTGTGCCTACATGTGGAAAGTCGGCGAGCTTATCGATGAATTCCGTGATTTCATCGATTTTTGCTAGCCCGACTTCGATACCTGCATAGCTGGAAATGAAATCGACGATGTCGAAGAGATCACCTTCGACAAGCGGATGTTTGGTTATCGCATAACGCATGGGCCGACTTACTTGGCGTATTTCCGGCGCAGCCGATCCTTCACTCTGGAGGCCATTACCTTGCCGTCCCAAGGGAGCCACCGATCCTCGGGCAATTCCATGCGCCGGCGAATTTCATCCGCCATGCCGGATACCGCATCATTGGGTGCATCATCATGGTGAGTTATTTGGTCGATCTGCTCGATCGCAGCTTCGACGAGGCTGGAAATAGATGGAAACGCACCTTCCTCGACCATCTTTTCAGCAAGGCGAAGATGGTGTTCGGATAGTGTGATTTCGGTTTTGATGTTCATTATCTTCTCCAGGAAAGCGCGGAGACGCATAGCGCTATCTATACGTCATGTCTTGACCCTTGTCTCCTATCGTGGCACCTGTCGCGCCACCCTACACCAAGCAGATAGTAGCTGATCCCATGACTGCCAACGTGCCCGACCATATGAACCCGAAGCGCTCCTTTCAGGCGCTGATCCTGACGCTGCACAATTACTGGGCCGATAAGGGTTGCGCGGTTCTGCAGCCGTACGACATGGAGGTCGGCGCCGGCACGTTCCATCCGGCGACCACGCTGCGCTCGCTCGGTCCCAAGCCGTGGCGCGCTGCCTATGTCCAGCCGTCGCGCCGCCCGTCCGATGGCCGCTATGGCGAGAATCCGAACCGCCTGCAGCACTATTATCAGTATCAGGTCATCCTGAAGCCTAATCCGCCTAATCTGCAGGAGCTCTATCTCGGCTCGTTGAAGGCGATCGGCCTCGATCCGCTTCTGCACGATATCCGCTTCGTCGAGGACGATTGGGAAAGCCCGACGCTCGGCGCATGGGGCCTCGGCTGGGAATGCTGGTGCGATGGCATGGAAGTCTCGCAGTTCACCTATTTCCAGCAGGTCTGCGGCATCGAATGCGCTCCCGTCGCCGGTGAGCTGACCTACGGCCTGGAGCGTCTTGCGACCTATGTTCAGGGCGTCGACAGCGTCTATGACCTGAACTTCAACGGCCTCGAAGGCGAGGACAAGATCACCTACGGCGATGTCTTTCTCCAGGCCGAGCAGGAATACTCCCGGCATAATTTCGAATATGCCAATACCGAGATGCTGCATCGCCATTTCATCGATGCCGAAAAGGAATGCCAGGCATTGCTGGCTGCCGGCGCCCCCGGCGACAGCGAAAACCATCGCCTGCACAAATGCGTCTTCCCGGCTTACGACCAGTGCATCAAGGCGAGCCACGTCTTCAACCTGCTCGACGCCCGTGGCGTC
Organism: Martinezella sp. CNPSo 3890; assembly: GCF_057784455.1. Lineage (NCBI taxonomy): Bacteria > Pseudomonadati > Pseudomonadota > Alphaproteobacteria > Hyphomicrobiales > Rhizobiaceae > Martinezella > Martinezella sp. CNPSo 3890. Next base: position 317,612 of record NZ_JBXSOR010000001.1, read on the forward strand.
ATCTCGGTGACGGAACGCCAGAGCTACATCCTGCGCGTGCGCACGCTCGCCAAGGCTTGCGGCGAAGCTTTCCTGCTGACGGATGCCGGCGGCGTCAACTGGAACCAGCAGGCCGCTTGAGGCAAGCTTCCCCAGGATTGGGCATTGCGGCCCTATCTTGGCTCTGCGCTACCGTTAAAGCCGGGTGACATTGGCGTGAAATCTGCCTAGTGTCCCTTGGGTTGTAGTCGCCACGGGGGATTTCAGATGCTTATTCTTCTCGCGATCATAGTGCTGGCCGCGCTCTATGTCGTGTTCGCCTATAACGGGCTCGTCCGCGCACGTCAGGTGGCTGAGGAGGCCTGGTCAGGCATCGACGTGCAGTTGAAGCGCCGCGCCGACCTCATTCCCAATCTGGTCGAGACGGTCAAAGGCTATGCCGGGCATGAGCGCCAAACCTTGGAAGAGGTTGTTGAACTGCGGAACAAGGCGCAGGCGGTGCCAGCAGGGGATGTCGCGGCACGTGGTCAAGTGGAAGGTTTGTTGTCGCAGGCGCTTGGCCGGGTGATCGCGCTCGCCGAAGCCTATCCCGATCTCAAGGCCAATACCAACTTCCTGGAACTGCAGCGCTCACTCGAGGGCGTGGAAGGCGAGATCCAGATGTCCCGCCGTTATTACAACGGCGCTGCGCGCGATCTGAACGTCAAGGTCGAGAGCTTCCCCTCCAATCTCATCGCCGGCCCCTTCGGCTTTGCGAAGCGCGCCTATTTCGAGATCACCAACGAGGCCGACCGTGCCGTTCCCACGGTAAAGTTCTGAGATTCCCGCTATCGGTTTTTCATGCGAGGCGGTAAAGGATGCCGACCGCCGGCCATCGGCTGGCTTCCTGACTGACCAAAGAGAATGATGATGGGTAGAGCCAAACTCACGATTATCCCGCCGGGCAAGCCTTTGACCGGACGCGCCATGCCGCCGGGATCGAAGTCGATCACCAACCGCGCGCTGCTGCTCGCCGGCCTTGCCAAGGGCACGAGCAGGCTGACCGGTGCGCTGAAGAGCGACGATACCCGCTATATGGCCGAAGCGCTGCGTGCAATGGGCGTTGTCATCGATGAGCCCGATGACACGACCTTCATCGTGACCGGCAGCGGCAAGCTGCAGGCGCCGGCTGCACCGCTTTTCCTCGGCAATGCCGGAACCGCGACGCGCTTCCTGACAGCTGCTGCGGCACTCGTCGAAGGCAAGGTCATTGTCGATGGCGACGCCCATATGCGCAAGCGGCCGATCGGCCCGCTCGTCGACGCGCTGCGCTCGCTCGGCATCGATGCCTCCACGGAAATCGGCTGCCCGCCCGTCACCATCAACGGCACCGGCCGCTTCGAGGCAAGCCGCGTGCAGATCGATGGCGGCCTGTCCAGCCAATATGTCTCTGCGCTTCTGATGATGGCCGCCGGCGGCGACCGCGCCGTCGATGTCGAGCTGCTCGGCGAACATATCGGCGCTCTCGGCTATATCGATCTCACGGTCGCGGCCATGCGTGCTTTCGGCGCCAAGGTCGAGCGGGTGAGCCCGGTCGCTTGGCGCGTCGAGCCGACCGGCTATCATGCGGCCGATTTCCTGATCGAGCCGGATGCCTCCGCCGCAACCTATCTCTGGGCAGCGGAAGTTCTCAGCGGCGGCAAGATCGATCTCGGCACGCCGGCGGAGCAGTTCTCGCAGCCGGATGCGAAGGCGTATGAGCTGATCTCGAAATTCCCGCATCTTCCCCCCGTCATCGATGGCTCGCAGATGCAGGATGCGATCCCGACGCTTGCCGTTCTCGCCGCCTTCAACGAAACGCCGGTGCGCTTCGTCGGCATTGAAAACCTGCGCGTCAAGGAATGTGATCGCATCCGCGCATTGTCGAGCGGCCTGTCGCGCATCGTTCCGAACCTCGGCACCGAAGAGGGTGACGATCTGATCGTGGCATCCGACCCGAGCCTGGCGGGCAAAGTGCTGCCGGCGGAGATCGACAGTTTCGCCGATCACCGCATCGCGATGAGCTTTGCGCTCGCCGGCCTGAAGATCGGCGGCATCACCATTCTCGACCCCGATTGTGTCGCCAAGACCTTCCCATCCTATTGGAACGTGCTGGCGTCGCTGGGAGTCACCTACGACGAATAGTGCCACGCTCCCCAAGGGGCGTGGATTTACAGTCACGCTATGCGGCGCCTTCCATTGAGGGCGCCGTGGGGTTGCTTGGGGGTGTGATGACGCGCTGGCTTTCCGGGCTTTTGCCGGCCCTGCTTCTGCTTTTCTCGGCAATGGCGGCATCGGCGGCCGAACTCATCACGGCTTTCGATCAGGCGATTATCCTCAGCCGCGACGGCTCGATGCGGGTCACCGAGACGATCGCGGTCAATGCCGAAGGCCGCGCCATCCGCCGCGGCATCTTCCGGGATTTTCCGCTGACCTTCCTCGATGCCGCCGGTCGCAGTGCCCTGGTGGATTTCGATGTCGTCTCCGTCGAGCGCGACGGGCAGCCGGAGGAATGGCGGCTTGAGCGGATCGAGGGCGGCGAGCGCATCTATATCGGCAGGGCCGATCAGGATGGCAGGCAATTCCTGCTGACACCCGGCCCGCATGTTTTCCGAATCACCTACACGACCAACCGGCAGATCCGCTATTTCGACGATCATGACGAACTATACTGGAACGTCACGGGGAATGGCTGGCAATTCCCCATCCTGCGCGCTTCGGCAACCGTGACGCTGCCGGATGGCGTTAAGCCACAGCAGCTTGCCTATTACACCGGCCCCCTCGGAGCCTCGGACCGCAATGCAAGCGCCAGCGAACAAGGCGGCAAGGTCAGCTTCGTCACGACGCGGTCCCTGGCGCCGGCAGAAGGCCTGACGATCGCCATCAAGCTCGCCAAGGGCGCGATCCTGCCGCCGAGCAGCGGCCAGCAATGGCGCTGGTTCCTCGCCGATCATCTCGACGCGATCATCGCCATCGGCGGCCTGATCCTGCTGTTTTTCTACTATCTCAAGAGCTGGATCGCCGTCGGGCGCGATCCGCCGGCGGGCGTCATGGTCCCGCGCTGGGACCTGCCGGACGGCATCTCGCCGGCGCTGGTCAACTATATCGACAATCGCGGCTTTTCCGGCGCCGGATGGACGGCGCTGTCGGCGACGGCGATCGATCTTGCCGTGCGCGGCTATGTCATTCTCGACGATCTGAAGGACAAGCTCGTCATCAAGGCGACCGGCAAGTCGGCCGGCCGCGATCTGGGCAGCGCCGAGAAGGTGCTGTTCGGTGCGCTCGGTCCGTTCACGCCGCTGGTGATCGACGCGGCGAATGGCGCGACGGTGCAGCGGATCGGCCAGCAGTTCCGCAGCGCCATCGAGCGCGACCATCGCGACGAATATTATAGGGCCAACCGGCTCTATGTCGTCATCGGCGTCGTATTGTCGCTGCTCATCCTGGCGGCTATCGTCATTTTCGGGCGCCTGCATGAAAACGCGCTGCCGTTGATCGTCTTCCCCGGTTTTCTCTCCATCGTCGTCACCGTCCTCGCCGGCGCCATAGGTCGGACCTTCCTGCGCCGGGACGCTGGTCTGGGGCGGCGGATTTTTTCCGTGCTGGTCTTTGCCTTCATCGGCTTCGTCATGGTTTCCGCCATCGCCGGCACCTTCGCCGCCGTCGTGGTGCCGCTGCTGCAGGCGGGTGAGCTGCCGCTGCTGGTCGGCGTCGTCGGCATCTTCGCGCTCAACGTCCTCTTCTTTTTCCTGATGGGCGCGCCGACGCCGATCGGGCGCAAGATGATGGATGGCATCGCTGGTCTCAGGCAATATCTGACGCTCGCCGAACGCGACCGCATGAATATGCAGGGCGCGCCGCAAATGTCGCCGCAGCATTTCGAGACGCTGCTGCCCTATGCGGTCGCGCTCGGCGTCGAAAAGCCTTGGTCGCACGCCTTCGAGGCATGGCTGGCGACGGCCGCCGGCGCAGCGGTTGCCGCAAGTTACGCCCCCGGCTGGTACAACGGCAGTTTCTCCGGCGGCAATCTTGGCGGCACGATCGGCGATTTTTCCTCCTCCATGGCCTCGACCATCGCCTCCACCATCCCCGCACCGACCTCCAGCTCCTCCTCCGGCTTCGGCAGCGGCAGTGGCGGCGGCTTTTCGGGCGGAGGAGGATTCTCCGGCGGTGGTGGCGGTGGTGGAGGCGGAGGGGGCTGGTAATCCGCGAATTATGGTGAGTGGGGCATCAAGCGAATATCGTTGGGGCAACGTATGGGGAAGTGGAATGCAAACGGACGTCGTGTTTACGGGCTCCTGTTGATCCTGGCGTCGATTCTTTCAGCAAGGCCCGTGATGGCGGCTGAGATCATCACCGGATTCGATCAGACGATCACGGTGGACCGCAATGGCTCGATGCAGGTCGTTGAGGCAATTGCCGTCAATGCCGAAGGCAAGGCCATCCGGCGTGGCATATTTCGGGATTTCCCGCTGGAGTTTGTTGATTCTGTCGGGCGCAAGAGACGGGTCGACTTCAGTGTGGTTTCCGTTGAACGGGATGGTCAAGCCGAGGAGTGGCGGCAGGAAGCGATCGATGGCGGAACTCGCATCTATATTGGCAGTCCCGATGAAAACGGTAAGATATTTTTACTCAGTCGCGGCCCGCATACATTCCGGATCACCTATCGCACGGATCGTCAGTTGCGTTTCTTCGATGACTATGAAGAACTTTATTGGAACGTCACCGGCAATGGTTGGCAGTTTCCGATCCAGCGTGCATCGGCAACGATTATGCTGCCGGATGGTGTAAGCCCGCAAAGGCTTGCTTTTTTCACCGGCACAATCGGTGCTGCCGGAAAAAACGCGACGGTAAAACAACAGCCCGACAAGATAGTTTTCGCAACCACGCGACCTCTGGCAGCAGGCGAAGGGTTGACGATCTCCGTCATGTTGCCCAAGGGGTCGGTCGTGGTGCCCGACGACGTGCCACGTCTTATCGAAATCGCAGCTATCGGATTGTTTTTGCTGCTTGTTTACTATCTGTGGGCGCGCAGCAAGGTCTCGCTTGTCCCGAAGGTTGTCGTACCGCGCTGGGACCCGCCGGAAGGGGTATCGCCAGCGGTCGTTAATTATATCGACAACAAGGGCTTTCCCCGTGGAGTAGGTATGGCGATGTCGGCGGCGCTCCTCAATCTTGCCGTAAAAGGTTATGTGACACTGGACGATCTCGAAGACAGGCTTCTTGTTCATGCCACCGACAAGCCGCTGTCGCGGGAGCTTGACAGCGCCGAGCTACTTCTGAGAAGTGTGATCGCGCCCTACGAGCCTTTGGTATTTGACCGGAAGAACGGCACGGCAATTAGCGCTCTCGCGTCGCGGTTCCGAGCTTTGATCGAACGCGATCACACCAGCAGATACTTCAAGACCACCAATGCGAAACTGGGCGGAGGCCTGCTGGTTACTCTGGCGACACTCGTCGCTCTCGCGATGACGGGGTACGACAATATCGGCTTGGTGGCAGTTCTGGTGCTTGTTCCGTTGGCGTTGATGATCGGATTGCCGATCATGGTCATCCGTCAACGTCGCGCCAGTCGTTCAGAGCGCTTCTCCGCGATCTGGTGTCTTGTCGTTGTACTCGGTCTTGTTGCGTTGTTATTTGTCGGCGCTCACCTCTCCGATCAGAGTGTTACGGTACGCCCCGAGGGACTTATTCTGGCTGCTTTGATTATGGCCATTGTCGGCGTCAATTGCGCTTTTGCGCCTATTCTGGAAACATGGACGAAGCTCGGCGTCACCGTGATGGGCCGGTTGGAGGGGCTGCGGCAATATCTTTCACTGGTGGATGAAGGACGCATGGTTATTCAGGACGACGTCCGGATGTCGCCGCAGCATTTCGAAACGCTATTGCCTTATGCTGTTGCTCTTGGAGAAGAAAAAAAGTGGTCCGCCGCCTTCGAGGGTTGGATAAAGGCGACGACTGGCGGCGAAATGGGGACCAAGCCTGTCGTTTCCTATCAGCCGTTTTGGTATTCGGGGCCGGCGTATAACCCCCGCGATCAGCTCGACAGCTTGATCTTGGTGCTGGGCTTAAGTCGCATCGTCGATTCGATCATGACCTCGATTGTCTCGTCGCTCTCGTCATCCATTATGGCCGGCATCTCTGGGTCAAAAGCTACGAATGCGCCCGATGACGAAAAGCGCTTCGAGTCTACACCACCGCCCGAGCGCTCCTCCGGCGGCGGTGGCGGAGGTGGCGGCGGAGGAGGTTGGTAAATTCGCCGTTTGCCTTGGTGACTTTTGCCGCCGGGCTTGCTAAGTCCGCCCGGATCATTTCTGCCTCAACGTAAAGACAGCTCCCATGCCCGATCTCCTTCTCGAACTCCGCTCCGAGGAAATTCCCGCCCGTATGCAGCGCAAGGCTGCCGGCGATCTGAAGAAGCTGGTGACCGATGCGCTGGTCGAGGCTGGTCTGTCCTATGAGGGCGCCAGGGAATATTGGACGCCGCGGCGCCTCACGCTCGACATTCGCGGGCTGACGGCGCGCTCCGCCGACGTGCGCGAGGAGCGCAAGGGTCCGCGCACCGATGCCAATGAAAAGGCGATCGAAGGCTTCCTGCGCGGCGCCGGCCTGTCCTCCATTGCCGAGGCACAGGTGCAAAGCGACCCGAAGAAGGGCGATTTCTACGTTGCGGTGATTTCCAAGCCCGGCCGCGCCGCGGAAGAGATTGTCGCTTCCGTGATGCCCGATATCATCCGCAACTTCCCTTGGCCGAAATCGATGCGCTGGGGTAAGGCATCAGTAAAGCCCGGCTCGCTGCGCTGGGTGCGCCCGCTGCAATCGATCGTCTGCGTCTACGGCACCGAGCATGAGGAAACCGTCGTCATCCCCTTCGAGATCGACGGCATCGTCGCCTCGAATGTGACCTATGGCCATCGCTTCCATGCGCCAGGCCCGATCACGGTCAAGCGTTTCGAGGATTATGCGTCGAGCCTGGAAAAGGCCCACGTCGTTCTCGATGCCGAGCGCCGCAAGGACATTATCCTGCATGATGCCCGCGATGTCGCCTTTGCCAATGGCCTCGAACTGGTTGAGGATGAAGGCCTGCTGGAGGAAGTTTCCGGCCTCGTCGAATGGCCGCAGGTGCTGATGGGCTCCTTCGAGGAGGATTATCTCTCGATCCCGTCGGAAATCATCCGCCTGACCATCAAGACCAATCAGAAGTGTTTCGTCACGCGGCCACCGGCCGGTGAGACGCTGTCCAACCGCTTCATTCTCGTCGCCAATATCCAGGCAATGGATGGCGGCAAGGAAATCGTCCACGGCAACGGCAAGGTCGTGCGCGCTCGTCTGTCCGACGCGCTGCACTTCTGGAAGCGCGACCAGGGCGATCTGCCCGATCTCGAGACGCTGGAAGCCTCCGCCAAAAAGTTCGGCCTCGATCTAAAGAAGCCGCTCGATCAGCGCATGGCCAAGCTCGATGCCCTGAACGTCACCTTCCATGCCAAGCTCGGCAGCCAGGGCGAACGTGTCGCCCGCATCCGGGCGCTGGCCGCTGAACTCGCCAGGATCACCGGCGCCGATGCCGCGCTGGTCGACCGTGCCGTCGTGCTCGCCAAGGCCGATCTGCGCACCGAAGCCGTCGGCGAATTCCCCGAACTGCAGGGCGTGATGGGCCGCAAATACGCCTCGCTGCAGGGCGAGAATGCTTCCGTGGCAACGGCCATCGAGGATCACTACAAGCCGCAAGGCCCGTCCGACCGCGTCCCCGAGGACAAGGTTGCAATCACTGTCGCACTTGCCGACAAGCTGGATACGCTCGTCGGCTTCTGGGCGATTGACGAAAAGCCCACGGGCTCGAAGGACCCTTATGCACTGCGCCGTGCAGCCCTCGGTGTCGTCCGTATCCTATTGGAGCGCGGCGTGCGCCTGCCGCTGCTAGCGACCACCAGGGATGCCGATCTGCTCGCCTTCTTCCATGACCGCCTGAAGGTCTATCTGCGCGATCTCGGTGCTCGCCATGATCTCATCGACGCCGTGCTGACGCCGGAGGCCGACGATCTGCTGATGGTGGCCCGCCGTGTCGAGGCGCTGACCGCCTTCATCACCTCCGAAGACGGCAAGAATCTGCTCGCCGGCACCAAGCGCGCCACGCAGCTTCTGGCCGCCGAAGAGAAGAAGGGCACCGTCGTTGCCGACGGCGTTTCGGAAGCCTTGCTGAAGCTCGATGCCGAAAAGGATCTCTTTGCTGCCGTGAAGGCCGCCTCTGCGGAGGCCTCTGACGCGATCGCCAAGGAAGATTTCCGCTCGGCCATGGCAGCTCTTTCCAAGCTGCGTGCGCCCGTAGACCGCTTCTTCGAGGACGTACTCGTGAACGATGAAGACGCCGCCATCCGCGCCAATCGCCTGGCACTGCTGCGCCTGATCCGTGAGGCAACCGGCACGGTCGCTGACTTCTCGAAGATCGCGGGATAAGACATGGGGGCGCGATGACCGGAAAGATCCTCGTCAGCGCCTGCCTCATGGGCCATGCCGTCCGCTATGACGGCCGCTCCAAGCCTCTTGTCCATCCGGCGATCGATCGCTGGCGGGAGGAGGGGCGGTTGGTGACGATCTGCCCGGAAATGTCCGCCGGCATGGCGGTTCCAAGACCGCCTGCCGAAATTGCAGGCGGCGCGACCGGCGAGGATGTGCTTGCCGGCACCGCACGGGTAATGGAAATCACCGGCGGCGATGTCACGGCGGAATTTCGCCAGGCGGCGGAAAATGCGCTGGCGCTCGCAACGGAAACCGGCTGTCGTTACGCTCTCCTGATCGACGGCAGCCCATCCTGCGGCTCGGGCTTCATCTATGACGGCACATTTTCCGGCGGCCGGCAGAGCGGCCGGGGCGTCACGGCGGCGCTGCTGCAGCAGGCCGGTATCGAGATCTATTCCGATCGCGAGATCGACAGGCTGGTCGAGCGCCTGAAGCTCGCAGACTAACGCAGCAAAGCTCCGCTCAAAAGAAAACCGCCGGACATGAAGTCCGGCGGTTTCGCATTTTCTGACTTGGCCCGCTCAGGCGGCGCGGCGGTGATCCATGGCCGAGCGACCTTCGTTGACGCGGAAGCCACGGATGAGCGCGAGGAGATCTTCCGTGTCGGCGGCGAGCGTCTCGGCCGATGCGGTGGTTTCCTCAGCCATGGCGGCGTTCTGCTGCGTGGCGGCATCGAGCTGGTTCATCGAGGACGAGATCGAGCGCAACGTCGTATCCTGCTCGGAGGCGCTGTGGGCGATCTTCGAGACGATCTCGTTGGCTGCCTTGATCTGACCGGAGATGCGCTTCAGCGCTTCGCCTGCCTCACCGACGAGGCGAACGCCCTGGTCGACCTGACCGGAAGAGCGGGCGATCTGGTCCTTGATCTCCTTGGCGGCTGCGGCGGAGCGCTGGGCGAGTTCACGCACTTCCTGGGCGACGACGGCAAAACCCTTGCCGGATTCACCCGCGCGGGCCGCTTCCACGCCGGCGTTCAGCGCCAGCAGGTTGGTCTGGAAGGCGATTTCGTCGATGACGCCGATGATCTTGCCGATTTCGGCCGAAGACTTCTCGATGCCGCTCATCGCTTCGATTGCCTGGGCAACCACGGCATCGCTGCGCGATGCTTCGGCGCTGACGGCATGGACGCGCTTGCTGGCCTCATCGGCGCCTTCCGCCGTCTGGCGGACGGCGACGGTGAGCTCGTCGAGCGCGGCGGAAGTCTCTTCCAGGCTGGCGGCCTGTCGCTCGGTGCGCTGCGACAGTTCGTTGGAGGCGCGGCGGATTTCTTCCTTGCTGAGGCCGATGTCGTTGCCCTTGGCATTGACGCGTCCCATCGCGGCTTCGAGGTGCGACAGCGCCTCGTTGAAGTTGTTGCGAAGGCCCGCATAGCTGTTGCCGAGATCGCCGCAACGCACCGTCAGGTCGCCACGGGCGAGATCCTCGAGCGCCCGGCCGATGACGGAGACGACGCGGGCCTGTTCGTGGGCCTCGTCCTGCTGCTGGCGCAGGTTCTGTTCGCGTTCGTTGCTGATTTCCAGCTCCTGTGCCGCCTGACGGTCGGCAAGCGCATGACGTTCGCGAACCTTTTCCTGCAGCGCCTGGGTCGCCTTCGCCATCAGGCCGATTTCATTGCGCATCTCGGTATGCGGGATGGCGGTCTTCACGTCTTCGTCCGCGACGGCCTTCAGGGCTGCGTGGACGTCGGTCAGCGGCTTCGTGATGCCGCGGATGAAGTAGAAGGCGGCGCCGATACCGATCAGGAAGACGATGCCGCAGATCATGAGAGCACGCCACATCGTGGCATTGATCTGTGCCTCGAGGTCATCCATGTAGACACCGCAGCCGAGCACTATCTGCCAGGGAGCGAAAGCTGCCGAATAGCTGCCCTTCAGGAAGAACTCGCTGTCGGAGTGACCCGGCTTGTTCCAGTAATAGATGGTGCGGCCGCCGCCCTTGATGCCCTTCTCGACCATTTCCTTGCTGAAATGGGTGCCATTCTTGTCGACTTGGCCGGACATGTCCTTGCCGATATTGACGGGGCTCGGATGAATGCGCTGGATCACATTGTAATCGAAGCCGAAGAAATAGCCCGCCGGCGCGAAGCTGACATGCGACAATACCTTGAAGGCCTCGGCTTGAGCCGCCTCATGAGTCATCTCGCCGGATTTTTCGCGCTGATAATACTGGTTCAAAACCGAGATGCCGGATTCGACCTGCGTGCGCAGCATATCGAAACGGTCGTCGTAAATGGAATCGGCCTGCGACCGGATCTGGAAATAAGTCGCCACCGCGAAGGCGGCCATCAGGACGCCAAGCAGGGCAAACAATTGATGCGAAATCTTGAGATTCTTCATGGTGCCTCCCACAGGGGTGAATACCGGTGCGGTTTCCTACCGCCTGTGCGATCGCCTGAGAGAATCCCAATACGCTTGCCGCCGCTTAAATGACATGCTGCTGTCCGGTGACAGTAAAATCGCTGTTTATGTCTAAAAAAGCTTTAATTGCTGGATCGGTTGTATTTAATTTCGAATTAAACCGCAGATATGCGCAATCATTGCAAGTAATACGTAATTATATTTGAAGATCACACCAGCGAAACTTAGGTTTTGTGAGAGATTATTTAGTTCTGCCGAATACGAAGAGGATATATTTCGAAGTATGAATATAGTCGGCATTTCGCAAGCGCCCAAACGCGGGAACGCCTTGTGAAGATTATTGGCGAAGCTGGAAGCCGGAGATATCGAGCGGCGCAGGTTCGCGAGCTACGGAGGAGTTGGGCAAAGCCGCCGTCTGAGCGGTCATGTCGATCCCATCGGCAGGTTCACCGGCCGCAGCAAGCGCTTCTGGCGTCGGTTTGCTGACGAAGTTAACAGGCGAGCCGCCCATCCACGCTTCGGTGCGGACGACCCTTTTCTGACCATCGATATCACGCACGACCACGGATTGGGTGCCAGGCTCCAGCGCCGGCACGGTATATTCCTTTTCCGTGACCGGCGGCTTCAGCGGAGGGCATTCGGCACAGCTCTTGTCGATAATGCTGCCTCTCCCGCCGATCATCGTGCCGTCGATCGGCTGGATCGACGAGGCCATGGCGGAGCCGCCGGCCAGTACGCACGCCAAAGTCACAAAGAAGCAACGCATAACCAAGAACTCCGCCTTGAGCAATTCCAGGAAAAGTGCGCAGCGGTTTTCCGTCCGGAATTGCGTAAAAACAAAGGGATAGAGCATTTTCGCGTTTCGAAGAAAAGCGAAATGGCTCTATAGTGACGAAGACATTAGTGTCGCTTTATTTCCATCCCGTCAGGAGATTAGGTAAAAATTTAATGGACTTGCAATTGCAGAGCCGCAGGGATGTTTACTTTTCGCGCTCCACTGCACGCCAGCCGATATCATTGCGATAGAAGCCGTTATCCCATTTCACCTTGGTGGCCAGGGCATAGGCGCGTTCCTTTGCTTCGCCCACTGTCTTGCCCGTTGCCGTAATATTCAGCACCCGACCACCGGTTGCAACCAGCGCTCCGTCCTTCAGGGCTGTGCCGGCATGGAACACCTTCTCGTTTTCACCACCCGCGGGCAGCGCTGTGATCGGCGTGTTCTTGGCATAGGAACCGGGATAGCCCTTCGAGGCCATGACGACGGTCAGCGCCGGGTCGTCGCTCCATTCGGCCGTCATCTGATCCAGGGTGCCGTTGGCGCAGGCATAAAGCAGCGGCAGCAGATCGCTCTTCAGCCGCATCATCAGCACCTGGCATTCGGGATCGCCGAAGCGGACATTGTATTCGATCAGTTCTGGCCCCTTGGAGGTGATCATCAGCCCGGCGAAGAAGACGCCGCTGAAGGGATGGCCGCTTTCCGCCATGCCGCGCATCGTCGGCTCGATGATTTCCTTCATGGTGCGCTCGACCATGTCTGGCGTCATCACGGGAGCAGGGGAGTACGCGCCCATGCCGCCAGTGTTCGGGCCGGTATCGCCATCGCCGACGCGCTTGTGGTCTTGGGCGGTCGCAAGCGCCAGCGCATGCTTGCCGTCGCAAAGGCAGAAGAAGCTTGCCTCCTCGCCGTCGAGATAGGCCTCGATCACCACTTCCGCCCCGGCCTCGCCGAAAGCGCCCTCGAAGCAATCGTCGATCGCAGCAAGCGCCTCGTCCATGGTCATGGCGACAGTGACGCCCTTGCCCGCCGCAAGACCGTCCGCCTTCACCACGATCGGCGCCCCTTGCGCGCGGACATAGGCTTTCGCCTTCGGTGCATTGTTGAAGCGCTGATAGGCCCCTGTGGGAATATCGTAGCGGGCGCAGATATCCTTCGTGAAACCCTTGGATCCTTCAAGCTGGGCTGCTGCTGCGGAAGGGCCGAAGACGGCGATGCCGACGGCGCGTAGCGCATCGGCAATGCCGGCGACCAGAGGCGCTTCCGGGCCGACCACGACAAACTCGATGGCCTTTTCCTTGCAGAAGGTAACGACGGCATCGTGATTGTCGATATCGAGCGCTGCCAGCGTCGCATGCTCGGCGATGCCGGGATTGCCGGGCGCGGCATAGAATTCCGTCATGAGAGGCGATTGCGCCAGTTTCCAGGCCAGTGCGTGTTCGCGTCCGCCCGATCCGATCAACAGAACTCTCATGGCTTGCCCTTTCGTTGCGTCCTTTTGCGCGGTTAAGGGGGGTTGAGCCAAAGGTCAAGCGGCAAATCCTGTGGAGGCAGGGCCGGCAACATTGCCATGCCTTTTTATCCCGCTAAAGCGGAAACGGCTTTCGCCCTCCACGCCATCTCCGCGCCGGGATTAGCGTGTTGCGTGGCGAAAACCGCTTCTTATGTCCGCGGGATCATGCTTATGGTCCCCATCACGCTCGTTCAGTTCAGAGAGACACATGGCCGCTGATATCCGTTCCCTTGCCGCAACCATTGCCGCCGAGATCAATGCCCGCCCGGATCAAGCCAAGGCCGCCATTGAACTCCTGGATGAAGGCGCGACCGTGCCCTTCATCGCGCGCTACCGCAAGGAAGTAACCGGTGGCCTCGACGATACCCAGCTTCGCACGCTCTCGGAACGTCTCGTCTATCTGCGTGAACTTGAAGCCCGCCGTGCGGCCATCATTGAATCCATCACCAGCCAGGGCAAGATGACCGACGAGTTGTTGGGCAAGATCGGCACCGTCGCCACCAAGTCCGAGCTGGAAGACCTCTATCTGCCCTACAAGCCGAAGCGCCGCACGCGCGCCGAGATTGCCAGGGAGCGCGGCCTCGGCCCCTTGGCCGACACGATCCTCGGTGATCGCTCCAAGGATCCCACGGTGCTGGCCGAGGGCTTTATCACGGCCGATGTGCCTGACGTGAAGACGGCGCTGGAAGGCGTGCGCGATATCATCGCCGAAGGCATTGCTGAAAATGCCGATCTGCTCGGTAAGCTGCGCAACTACATGAAGACCAATGCAACGCTGAAGGCCGCTGTCGTCGACGGCAAGCAGGAAGCCGGCGCCAAATTCTCGGATTATTTCGCCCATCAGGAGCGCTGGGCGACGGCTCCTGGTCATCGCGCGCTCGCCATGCTACGCGGCTGGAACGAAGAGGTGCTGACGCTGACCATTGAGGTTGATACGGATGCCGTCTCGCCCAACAAGCCCGTCGAGCGCATGATCACTGCGGCCTATGATATCGGCGCCAGCCGGCCCGGCGACCGCTGGCTGACGGAAGTCGCAAGCTGGACCTGGCGCGTCAAACTTTCGATGTCGCTGTCGCTCGACCTGATGCGCGAGCTGCGCGAACGTGCCGAAGAAGAAGCGATCCACGTCTTCGCCCGCAATTTGAAGGATCTGCTGCTGGCAGCGCCGGCGGGCTCGCGCGCCACCATGGGCCTCGATCCCGGCATCCGCACCGGCGTCAAGGTCGCCGTGGTGGACGGTACGGGCAAGCTGCTAGAGACGACGACGGTCTATCCCTTTCCGCCGAAGAACGACGTGCGCGGCACACAGGCCGCACTTGCCTCGCTCATCCGCAAGCACAAGGTCGAGCTGATCGCGATCGGCAACGGCACCGGCAGCCGCGAAACCGAAAAGCTGGTGGCCGACATGCTGGCCGAACTGCCGGCGCCGAAGCCGACCAAGGTCATCGTCTCCGAAGCCGGCGCATCGGTTTACTCTGCCTCGGAAACGGCTGCGCTTGAATTCCCCGGGCTTGACGTCTCGCTGCGTGGCGCCGTCTCCATCGCCCGCCGGCTGCAGGATCCGCTGGCCGAGTTGGTGAAGATCGAACCGAAGTCGATCGGCGTCGGCCAGTACCAGCACGATGTCGACCAGCAGAAGCTGTCGCGTTCGCTGGATGCCGTGGTCGAGGATGCGGTGAATGCCGTTGGTGTTGACTTGAACACGGCCTCGGCGCCGCTGCTTGCCCGCGTCTCCGGCCTCGGCCCGTCGATCGCCGACGCCATCGTTAAACATCGCGATGTCGAAGGCGCATTCGAGACACGGCGTGATCTCCTGAAGGTCGCCCGTCTCGGCCAGCGCACCTTTGAGCAATGCGCCGGCTTCCTGCGCATCCCGAATGGTAAGGAGCCGCTCGACGCTTCCTCGGTGCACCCGGAGGCCTATGGTGTGGCCAAGAAGATCGTCGCTGCCTGCGGCCGTGATCTCCGCACGCTGATGGGCGATACGGCAACGTTGAAGGCTATCGACCCCCGGCAATTCATCGACGACAAATTCGGCCTGCCGACCGTGCGTGACATCATCGCCGAGCTGGAAAAGCCGGGCCGAGACCCGCGTCCGAGCTTCAAGACCGCAACCTTTGCGGAGGGCGTCAACGAGATCAGCGACATCAAGCCGGGAATGCTGCTGGAGGGAACCGTGACCAATGTCGCTGCCTTTGGCGCCTTCGTCGACATCGGCGTCCATCAGGACGGTTTGGTGCATGTCTCGCAGTTGGCGGATCGCTTCATCAAGGACCCGCATGAGGTCGTGAAGGCCGGCGATGTCGTCAAGGTCAGGGTTGTGGAAGTCGACGCGAAGCGCAAGCGAATCGGCCTCTCCATGCGCAAAGATGGCAGCACTGTGGCGGCGCCGTCCGGGCGGGATACACGCGAACAGGGTGGTGCGCGCAACGCTGGCGTTAAGGGAAATACCCGTCCCAAGGCCGAGCAGCAGGGTAGTTTTGGCGCCGCCTTGGCCGATGCACTCAAACGAAAATAAGGACTTAGCGGAACTTCGTGCAAGAATGTCACACTCTGGCAGCGTTGTTGCCAGAGTGCCAATGACTGTGGAAAGGTGCGCTTGCCACAACGCTGTGAGGCGTTAAAGTTGCCTTAATGTCATGTCATAACATTCGAGGCGTCCATGGCGTCGACCCTTTTTCCTCTCGTCCAGAAAATCATCCGTAAAGGTTCACTCAGGCTTACGCTCGCATCCGGCGAGACCCATGTGGTCGGCGACGGAACCGGAGAGACGGTGGCCGTCCGCTTTGCCGATCAGCAGGCAGAAGATGCGGTTGCCCGCGATCCGACGCTCAAGCTCGGCGAAATGTATATGGAAGGCCGCTTCATCCTGGAGCAGGGCGACATTTACGAATTCCTGTCGCTGGTGAAGCAGAATACCACCAATGAGGTCTTCGACTTCCGCATGGCGGCGCTGCTGATCGGTCGCATCGCCTGGCAGCAGATCAAGAGCCGCTCGCCGATCAACCGCAACAAATACAATGTCGCGCATCACTACGATCTCTCAGCGAAGCTCTTCGACCTCTTCCTTGATGAGGACTGGCAATATTCCTGCGCCTATTTCAATCCGCCTGGCATCAGCCTGGATGAAGCGCAGGTCGCCAAGAAACGGCACATCGCTGCCAAACTGCTGGTCGAGCCTGGCCAGAAGGTGTTGGAGATCGGCTCCGGCTGGGGCGGTATGGCCATGTATCTCGCCGAGGCCTATCCCGGCCTCGACGTGACCGGCATCACGCTCAGCGAAGAGCAGCTCAAGGTATCGCGTGAGCGGGCGGCCAAGCGTGGCCTCTCCGATCGCGTCCGCTTCGAACTGCAGGACTATCGCTACATGACCGGCAAGAAATTCGACCGTATCGTCTCGGTCGGCATGTTCGAGCATGTCGGCATCGGCGACTACGGCAAGTTCTTCCGCAAGGTTTCGGAGCTGCTTGATGATAATGGCGTCATGCTGCTGCACTCCATTGCCCGCCCGAAGCCGAGCTTTGCCACCAACGCTTTCATCGAAAAGTATATCTTCCCGGGCGGTTACATCCCGTCGATCGGCGAGACCACGCCGCCGCTGGAAAAGGCTGGCTTGCTCACGCGAGACGTCGAGACCCTGCCGATGCACTATGCCTATACGCTGAGGCACTGGCGCAACCGCTTTGTCGCGCGCAAAGCCGATGCCGTCGCGCTCTACGACGAGAAGTTCTTCCGCATGTGGGAGTTCTATCTGGCCGGCTCCGAAATGGGCTTCCGCTGGGATGAGCTCTTCATCATGCAGCTCCAGATCACCAAGAACCAGTTCGCCGTCCCCGACAACCGCAATTACATTGCGGAACGCGAGGCGAAGCTGAAGGAATTCGAGGCGGGGCGCGCACCTTTGGAGAAGGTGACGTTCTGAGCCTCCGTCATCGCGCCGTTTGACGGGGCCGGACCGCGGAAAGCCACGGTTCGGCCTTTTCTAATCATGCCTGCACGTCATCAAAGTTGCTACCTGCCGACATGGACGGTGAAGGTACCGTCTTGCACCGTACCATCCGTATTCAGTCCCGTAAGGCGCAGGGTGAATTGGTCGGTACCCGAGAAACCAGGGTTCGGCGTGTAGTAGACAATGTTCCCCTGGACCGTCTTGCCCGAGCACAGATAGGCATTGCTGTCTTTCGGGAACTTTGCCGCGACCGGGCCGTGCTCGACGTCAACCTTGCCGTGGGCAGGCTGCTTGATGACGCCCGTATAGGGAAATCCCGCAAAGGTGCAGTCCTGTTTCACGAGCGAAGTGCTCGTAATCTTCGTCTTCTTGCCGGGGGCGACGCTTCCCGAAAAATGACTTTGTTTCGCCCCGCCGATCGGAGTGCCGACGCAGCCGGAAAGCGCCACGCCGGCAGTCAGGATCAGACCTAAGGAGATCAGGGATATGTTCTTCATTCGTTTCTCATCTATTGAAATTGGGGCTATGAGATGGCGGGCGCTTGGCAATTGCGACCATTACCCACGATTGAGTATCTATACAGAAATTAAATCAGCACGATAGGCCTGCGCATGTCGAATGGCATCCGGTTAGAGCAACCTGAATTTGATGTTCTGACTGGATTCGGCGTCTTGTGGTTAAGGGAGCGGTAACGCGATCCGCATAATTTGAGGCAACTCTCGGGTCCTCCGGCCCTTTGTATTGCGTATCATGGAGTTTCGTTGTGTTTGCAAAGTTAAGGTTCCTTTTCATTGGCGGCCTCTCCGCTATCGCCTACGCCGGCGCTGCTGAGGCGGGCGACAGCCAGCATTTGTGGTCGGGTGACTGGTACCTAAGCGTCGGTGCGGCCGGTTTCTCTGCACCGAAGTTCGAAGGCGGCAAGCACAACAAGCTGCAATGGTCGCCGTTGGTATCCCTCGGCCGGCAGGGGCCTGGCCCTCGCTTTTCCTCGCGCAACGACAATCCCTCCTTCGCCCTGATCGAAAGCGATGCATTCCGCGTCGGCATCGTCGGCAAGTTCGTACCGAGCCGCGACAGCAGCGATGGGCACGAGCTGAGGGGATTGAAGAAGGTCAAGTGGGGTGTGGAAGCTGGCGGCTTTGCCGAGGCCTATCCCACGGATTGGCTGCGCGCCCGCGTCGAAGTTCGCCAGGGCATTCGCGCCCATAGCGGCGTCGTCGCCGATGCCGCGGTGGATGCCTTTACCGACATCACACCGGAGCTTCGCGCTTCGGCCGGTCCACGCATGACGCTCGCCAGCAGCGACTATTTCGACACCTATTATGGCGTCAATGCGCGCGAATCGGCTGCCTCCGGCCTCAGCGGCTACAAGCCCGGCGGCGGCGTCAAATCCGTCGGTTTCGGCGGCGCACTGACCTGGAAGGCCTCGCAGAACTGGACCACCAGCACCTTCCTCGAATATACCCGGCTCACCGGCCCGGCTGCCGACAGCAGCCTCGTGCGCGAGCGTGGCGACCGTAACCAGCTGCTGATCGGGGTTTCCGCCAGCTACAAGTTCGATTTCACGATGAACTGAGCAACGGACGAGGTCATGTCTCGTTATGGCCTCGCCGCTTGACCTCGGGTGCCGGATATCACTACTACTCGCCTATGCAAAACACAGGCGACATCAACGGGCGCGTCGCTGACGCGCCATCCGGCAACTGGGTCTACCGCGTTCTGCCCCCGACGCTTTGGCCATACGCCCAGCTTGCACGCTGGGACAGGCCGATCGGCTGGCAGCTCCTGATGTGGCCATGCTTCTGGTCCGTCGCGCTTGCGGCCAATGCCTCCGTCGCCCTGGGACATGGCTCCCCCGGCTTCGTGGTGATCTACCATCTCTCCCTCTATTTCATCGGCGCCGTCGCGATGCGCGGTGCCGGCTGTACCTACAACGATCTGGTCGACCACGAGATCGACATGTCCGTGGCGCGCACCCGCTCGCGCCCGCTGCCCTCGGGCCGCGTAACGCGCCTTCAGGCCAAAGTGTTCATCGCATTGCAGGCTCTCGTCGGCTTGCTGGTGCTGCTGCAGTTCAATTGGTTTGCCGTCGTGTTCGGTGTCCTGTCGCTCGGCATCGTTGCGCTCTATCCCTTTGCAAAGCGCTTTACCGACTGGCCGCAATTCTTCCTCGGCCTTGCCTTTTCCTGGGGCGCCCTGATGGGCTGGGCGGGTCTCTTCGGCAGCCTGTCGCTTGCCCCGATCGTGCTCTATCTCGCCGCCATCCTCTGGACCATCGGTTACGATACGATCTATGCGCATCAGGACAAGGAGGATGATGAGCTGATCGGTGTGCGCTCGACCGCCCGGCTTTTCGGCGATCAGACGCGCCTCTGGCTGGTCGGGCTCTATGGGGCGACGCTGCTTCTGATGCTGCTATCCTTTGCACTCGCAGGTACAAGCTGGCTGGCCTATCTCGGCCTGGCCGTCGCCGGCGGCATGTTCGCCTATCAGATCGCCGTGCTCGATATCAACGACGGCGCACAATGCCTGGCCCTCTTCAAATCAAACAATCGGGTCGGGCTGATCATCTTCGCCGGTCTTTTCCTGTCGTTCCTGTTTCTTGCTCCCTGAAGGAAGGGATGCGCCGCATCAGGTTCCAGAGGAGGGCGTCATGGCATGCGAAATCCGTCTGGCCTCAGAGGCGGACACCGAGGCGATCAGCGGCGTAATCCTGACTGCACTTCACGAGAGCAACGCTCAGGACTATTCTCCCGATATCATCGCGCGCGTTGCCGAAAGCTTTAGTCCCGCTGGCTTGCGCAGGCTCATGAGCAGCAGAACGGTCTTCGTGGCGGTCGAAGATGGAAGCATTGTCGGCACCGCGAGCCTTGACCGCGCCGTCGTGCGCACGGTGTTCGTCTCTCCCTCCGCGCAGCGACGTGGCATTGGCGCCTACCTGATGGCGGCAATCGAACGGGCGGCGAGGGCAGGTGGCAATACCACCCTGTCCGTCCCCTCGTCGATCACTGCGCAGGGCTTTTACGAAAAGCTCGGCTTCCATGCTGTCGGCGAGAGTTTCCATGGCGATGAACGAACGATCATCATGGAGCGCTCGCTGATACCATAAGATTTCGGCCGCGGAATCGGTTTTCCCGCGGCCGGTTTCTGGCGATATTCGATTTCAAGCCTTATCGGCTTAATGTCTGGCGATGATCTCGCGACCCTGAATTTTCATCTTGATGCCGAGCTTGCCGGTCGTGCGGCGCACGAGGAAGCGTGGGCGGCGATTTGCGAAATAGGAATGGCGGCGACGCGGCTGGCTGTCGTGCGATCGGACACCGCCGAGATGTTCTTCCAGCGGACGGGCCACGCCGTCGGCTTCGATCATCAGCATCGGAATACGGAAGGCTTCCGACCAGGAGCGCCAGTCGGCGGCGATGTCGCTCAAATCGTGGGCCACGAGAAGGGGGATGCAGAGGTCCGGATCGGAGTGATGCAGTTCCAGCGTGACGGTGACTTCGCCGTCGCCGTGATCTATGGCGCGGGCGGCTACACCCTGGAATGCACGCTTGGGCAAGGCGACGGACAGCGGCAGGCCGCTGGACGGCAGGATCTTGCGCAGCACTGCGCCGCGCTCGTCGATCGTAATGGTGACATCACCTTCGGCACCTCGCATGGCGTAGCTGACCTGTTGCGGGAAGCGCGCCGGATCAAGCCGCAGTGTGGTTCCAGCCCAGTCGGGCTTCAGGACGGTATTAGTCATCGATTTTTCTACCCTTGCTTTACCTGAGAGCCGGTTGTTTCGGTCTTCTCTCGGAGAACTTTTGTCCTCTCGTTGTTGGGCAGATTAGGCGCCGTCCCTTCCAGACAGCTTAAAAATCGAGGTTAAGAAAACTTTGCGTCCTCAAATGGTTAGCAAACTCGAATGCATCAGGGTTTCCATAAGGTGAACACAGGGCAGGGTGGTGCGCCAGTATAGTGCACGCATAAGGTGAGTGCGTGTAAGTCTCAGGTAAGGTTTGTATGAAATAATGTCAGCCAGATTCGCCCCCTTTATTAGAGATCTATTGGGATTCTGCTGATGATTTCCACTTATCTTGGTTATACGATCGCAACCAGAGATATGGCGACCTCACTCAACCAGGTGGCGCAGCAGTCGCAAAACAAGCGTTTGATCGACTATTACAACGCCAATATCGGCAAAGTAACTGACGTCGACAGCTTCCTGAATGACTATCAATTATACAGTTACGCAATGGAAGCCTACGGGCTTTCGGACATGACTTATGCCAAGGCCTTTATGAAACAGGTCCTGACCAGCGACCTCAGCGACTCCAGCAGTTTCGCCAATAAGCTCACCGATCCGCGCTACAAAGAATTCGCTGCGGCGTTCAATTTCGGCACGAGCGCGACGGGTACGACGAATACGGCACAAACCAGCACGCAGGAAGACGACCTCATCGGGCTTTACCAACAATCCTTTACGAATGAGGAGACGTCGGCGGCGAGCGAAACGACCTATTACAGCCAGAATATCAGCTCGGTTAAGACGGTCGATGACCTGCTCGGCAATACCCGCCTGCGTAATTATGTGCTGCAGGCCTACGGTATCGACCCGACCTATGTGTCGAATTCGGCTCTGAAGCAGATGCTGACGAGCGATCTCAGCGATCCGAACAGCTACGTCAATCAGAATGGCGGCACTGCCGACAAGGCCCTAGTGGCGGAATTCAATTTCAATGCCGATGGCACGGTCAAGACATCGACGCCGGACGGCGATACGGCCTATTACGAGGCCAATATCGGCAGCGTCACCTCGGTCGATCAGCTGACGTCCAATCCGCAGCTGTTCCAATACGTCAAGACGGCATTCAATATTCCGTCCTACATTACGGCAGACCAGTTCAATGCTTCGGCCAAGGATGCCAGCACCGCAAGTTCGAACGGGTTGACCGCCGTCATGGCGGAATTCAACTTCCAGAGCGACGGCACCGTCGCATCCGGTTCACAAGCACAGACATCTGACCAGATAAGCGCCACCACGGGAGGCTATACCGCGAACTATCCCGGAGGGCCGCAGACGCTCAGTCAGCAGGCCGATGTGATGAGCGCCTACAATTCCACCGTGCCTTCGTTCACGACGAGCGTCGGCGCAACCGACAACGATCTCTATTACAAGAATCATATCGGCTCCATCACGTCGGTCGACCAGTTGACGTCGGACACGCGCCTTTTCGATTACATCAAGACGGCTTACGGCATCGATCCGACGACGCCAGCCGTCGTCTTCAAGAACGCCTTCGGCGATTCGACGACCGCCGCCATCTTCGGTCTGACCGACGTCGTCTCCCAATTCAATTTCCAGTCGGACGGGACGCTTGCTTCCGGTCAGACCGCGCAGTCCCAGTCTGAGATCGACGCGGCCTCAAAGGCCTATATGAGCAATTACCAGTCGTCGCAATCGACCCTGACCACGGATGCGGTCAACAACTACAAGAACCGCATTGCCAGCGTGAAGACCATCAAGGATTTCTTTGCGAGCAATACGTCCGACAGTGATACCTCCAACGACAGTGCGCCGGAACTCTATCAGATGGCGCTGCGTGCCTATGGCATCGGCGAGAACGAAGTCACGAAGTCTCAGCTGACGAAGATTCTCGAAAGCGATCCTTACGATCCGAAGAGCTATGTCAACTCGCTCAACGACTCTCGTTTTACCGCGCTTGCCAAGGCCTTCAATTTCGACAGTAAAGGCAATCTGAAGCCTCCGGTGCAGTCTTTGTCGCAAACGCAAATCAACAGCTATATCTCGGAATATTCCAGCCGCACCACGGCGGGGCTGTCGGGCGCCGAACTGACCAAAGCCACCAGCGATGCCAAGACCGCAGGCACCTATTTCGCCACCAATATCGTCAAGGTGACCAGCGTCACGGATCTCCTGGCCGACAGCAAGCTTACGAATTTCATCCTGACGGCCAATGGCATCGATCCGAAGACGGTCGATACGGCGACGCTGAAGAAGGCTTTCGCCTCCGATCCGTCCGATTCGAAGAGCTTCATCAACACGACCGATGGCGCCAAGTTCAAGAGCATCGTCGAGGCGTTCAATTTCGGCACTGACGGCAACCTGACCGACAGCAAGCTCGGCACCGCGCAAAACCAGGGCGCCCTTGCGGCGACCAATGATCTCTTTCTGCATCAAACGCTGGAAGATCAGCAAGGCGAGACCAATCCCGGCGTGCGACTGGCGCTCTACTTCCAGCGCAAGGCGCCAGATATCAACTCGATCTATGACATCATGGGCGATTCGGCGCTTTATGAGGTCATCACCACCACCTACAACCTGCCAAGCTCGATCTCCAATATGGATGTCGATACCCAGGCCAGCATGCTGAGCAAGTTCGTCAATGTGAGCGATCTGCAGGACCCGGATAAGGTCAATCAGCTGCTACAGCGATTCTCCGCGATGTATGACATGGAGAACAATACGACCTCCTCGACATCGCCGGCGCTATCGATTCTCACGGGCTCGTCGTCGAGCTCCGGCATCAGCGCCGATACGCTGCTTTCCATCGCGCAGCTGTCTTCGTCGCGGTAACAGGTCCAGCAAAAAATCTAACCTGTCTCCCTGTTGCGCTTCCGCGCGGCAGGGGCTTACCATGCCCTTGTTTTCGCAGGGTTTCTGAGCATATTCGGACGTGTTTTTCGGGTGTGGAATGGCAGCTTTCCACAACGGCAGGAAGGAACTTATTAACCATCCTTGCCCTATTCGATTTGAGAAGCCAACGGCAATATCAATGACTGGGTTGCAGGTCTCATGCGTCTTTCCCGAACGACACTTTCCAATGCCTCGCAAGGCGTCCAGCCGGAGGGGGATCTCGACCCGGAGCAGGCGGCCGAAGAGGCCCGCCGGGCCGAGCAGATTGCTGCTCGCCGCGCGTTTCTGGAAGAGAAGATTCGCAATGCCCGCGAAGCCAAGCGCAAGGCCGAAGAGCAGCGCCAAGCCGAGGAAAAGCGCCTTGCCGACGAGGTGAGGAAGCGCACCGCAGCTGCGCCACCGCCCGTTGTAGAGGCGTTGCAGGCCGCTGCGGTTACGAGCGAACAGGAAATGCCGGTTCTGCCGCAGGGGATCTCTGCGGAAGATCTCGCGTCTCCAGGTTGGCAGAATGCCTTCCTGATGGGGCCGAACGTGCGCTTTACCCGCACGCGCGAAAACGAAATCATCAGCCGCCGTCCGCCTGCCGAGCCGAAGCCCGAGATCCGGCCGCAGGCTTCCGCGCATGCCGCTATGCGGGTGATGGAGCCGCCTGTTGTGGCCGAAGCACCTGCGGCACCTGCTGCAGCCATTGTCGTCCCGCCCGTGCGGCAGGACGAGTTCCATCTGCCACCGCTCGAAGACATGCCGCTGGCGGTGGAAGGCTATATTCCGACAGTAATTCAGAATTCCCCGGCAACCGAGCCGGACGCATTGGAGATGACCGTTATCGCTACCGCATTCTCGAAAGCTCCCGCGATCGCGCTGGATGCTTCCCCTGTACAGTCAAGTGTTCCCGAGTCCGTAGCCGCGCCTGTGGTCGAGTCGCGTCTTGCCCATCTTTCCGATTTCGCTTTCTGGGACGCGATGCCGTTCGACGGCGAGTTCGTTTCTGCCCTCAGGGGTGAGCCGAAGCAGCCCGCGTCGTCCAGGCCGGAAGTCGATGCCGAATCGATCATCGCAAAGTTCCGCGTCGTCGAGTGCCGCCGCCCGGCAGCGGCCATCGCGCCGCAGCCCGTTGCCGTGCAGCCTCCGTCAGTAGAGGTCCCAGCACCAGTCGAAACCATTTCCAGCCAGCCGACGGCAGATCTGAGCAACCCTGCCATGGACGAGCTCGCAGCGCTGGAGGCTGCCATTTTGGCTCCGGTCATCGAAGTTGTGGCGGCTTCTGAGGAAGCGCCGCAGCCGGAGCCGCAGCCTGTCGTTGAGGCCTCAGCCGAGACATTCGTGCCGCCTGCCTTCGTCACCGCCGTTTATGGCACCGAGGCTGCTCCGGCCGTCGAAACCCGTCCTGCTCCGGTCATGGTCGTGGCACCGATGCCGGCGAAGGTCGCCGCTCCGGCGGCTGCTGAACCAGTTGCCAAGGCTATATCCACCATTCCCGCCGTCGAGGCCGCTGCCCAGCGCCTGATCGACGCGCCGCCTTTGCCGATCTCGCCGCGCCGGCCCGTCTCCCTGACGCCGCCCGAATGGCGCCCGATTGCCCGCACCGCTGATGGCGAATATGAGCTGCCGCCGCGTGAATTGCTGCAGGAGCCTGTTGCCCGTTCCGGCGTAATCATGACGCAGGAAACGCTGGAGCAGAATGCTGGCCTGTTGGAAAGCGTGCTGGAGGATTTCGGCGTCAAGGGCGAGATCATCCATGTTCGTCCAGGCCCGGTCGTCACCCTTTATGAATTCGAGCCGGCGCCCGGCGTCAAATCCTCGCGCGTCATCAACCTTGCGGACGATATCGCCCGTTCGATGTCGGCCCTCTCGGCTCGCGTTGCTGTCGTTCCGGGCCGCAACGTCATTGGCATCGAACTGCCGAACGTCAACCGCGAGACGGTTTATTTCCGCGAGATGATCGATTCGCCCGATTTCGAGAAGAGCGGCTACAAGCTGGCGCTCGGCCTCGGCAAGACGATCGGCGGCGAGCCTGTCATCGCAGAACTCGCGAAGATGCCGCATCTGCTCGTGGCCGGCACCACCGGCTCGGGCAAGTCCGTTGCGATCAACACCATGATCCTGTCGCTGCTTTATCGCATGACCCCGGAACAGTGCCGCCTGATCATGGTCGATCCGAAGATGCTGGAACTCTCCGTCTATGACGGCATTCCGCACCTGCTGACCCCGGTCGTGACCGATCCCAAGAAAGCCGTCATGGCGCTGAAATGGGCCGTGCGCGAAATGGAGGATCGCTACAAGAAGATGTCGCGCCTCGGCGTGCGCAATATCGACGGCTACAACAGCCGCGTTGCCTCCGCCAAGGAAAAGGGTGAGACGATCCACGTCATGGTCCAGACCGGCTTCGACAAGGGCACTGGTGCCCCGATCGAAGAGCAACAGGAAATGGACCTGACGCCGATGCCCTATATCGTGGTCATCGTTGACGAAATGGCCGATCTGATGATGGTCGCCGGCAAGGAGATCGAAGGTGCGATCCAGCGTCTGGCGCAGATGGCGCGTGCCGCTGGCATCCACCTGATCATGGCGACGCAGCGTCCCTCGGTCGACGTCATCACCGGCACGATCAAGGCGAACTTCCCGACGCGTATCTCCTTCCAGGTGACGTCGAAAATCGACAGCCGCACCATTCTCGGTGAGCAGGGGGCGGAACAGCTCCTCGGCCAGGGCGACATGCTGCACATGGCAGGCGGCGGCCGCATCTCCCGCGTCCACGGCCCCTTCGTCTCCGACGAGGAAGTCGAGAAGGTCGTGGCACATCTGAAGCTGCAGGGCCGTCCGGAATATCTCGACACGGTCACCGCCGACGAAGACGAAGAAGACGAGGAAGAAGACACAGCCGTCTTTGACAAGGGCGCGATTGCCTCGGAAGACGGCGACGATCTCTACGAGCAGGCGATCAAGGTGGTCATGCGCGACAAGAAGTGCTCGACCTCTTACATCCAGCGCCGCCTCGGTATCGGCTACAACCGTGCGGCATCGCTGGTCGAGCGCATGGAAAAGGACGGTCTCGTCGGCCCCGCCAACCATGTCGGCAAACGCGAGATCATCTCCGGCAACCGCAATGGCGGCGGCAATTCGGGCAATGAGGATTTCGATTGATATAGTTGGGGGATGACGCTTGCCGCGGTTGTTGCGGAGAGTGCGCACCCCCCTCTGTCACTTCGTGACATCTCCCCCACAAGGGGGGAGATTGTGGGGAGTTTGACGCCCGCCCTTAGTTAAAACAGAAACTTCGATTTCAATAAATGCGATGCTTACTTGGGGCAACTACGCGCCACAGGTTAACGATCTCCCCCCTTGTGGGGGAGATGTCACGTAAGTGACAGAGGGGGGTATCAGAGGCTCAGCATGTTCAGAGCTGGCTTCTCCCATAAGGTCGTCCCCGCCGCAGGCATGCCTGCCTGACCATGACGCTGTTATCTTTGATCAAACCCGCTCAAGCTTCACATGCGGCAGCGGCGGCAACTCGATACGGATTGCATCATCGCGCTGCACACGACCGCCCCTCGAGACAATGCCCATGATGCCCGCCTTGCGGATCAGCCCGCCATCGGCATCCTTGTCGAGCACCGCATGCAGCAGGCCTTTCTGAAAATTGTCGATCTGCTTGCAGGGATTGCGCAAGCCGGTCACCTCGACGATCGCTTCAGCACCGATATGCAGGCGCGTGCCTTGCGGCAGAGAAAGCAGATCGATCCCTCGGGTCGCAATGTTCTCGCCCATGTCACCCGGCGAAACGGAGAAACCCTTTCCAGTAAGCTCGTCGAACAGCTCTTCCTGGATGAGGTGTACCTGGCGCAGATTCGGCTGGGTCGGATCGACCGCGACGCGAGAGCGGTGTTTCACCGTCACCCCCATATGTGCATCGCCTTCGACGCCAAGTCCGGCCAACAATTGAATATGATCCTTGGTCTGCTTGCTGAACGCGTGAACGCCGCTGCTGCTGACTGACGTGACATATATCCGCTTGTCGCCCATGCCGATCCCTTCCATAAACGAGCTGGATCTTTATAAATTGGTATATACCAATTTCAAGGCAATAGATTGGTGATGGAAGAGAAAAATCGACAGGACAAAGGCGTAAGGGCTGCGGGAGGCTGGGCGGCCGTTGCCGCGAAGCTGCGAAATGCCATCGATACGGGCACGCATGCGCCCGGCAGCCGGCTGCCGGGCGAGCGCGCTTTGTCCGAACAATTCGGTGTCTCCCGGGTGACGATGCGGCGCGCGATCGCAGAGCTGGAAGGGGAGGGCTTGTTGCGCGTGGCGCGCGGCAGCGGCGCCTATGTCCGTGCCGATATGCCCGTTCGTTTCCAGTTGGGCGACAAGGTACGGTTCACCAAGGATCTGACCGCGACGGATGCGAACCTCACGCGCAAGGTTGTCTCGGCCAGGGAAGTTCCGGCAATTGCCGATATCGCCACGCGGCTCAATCTTCAGCCGGGCGAGGCGGTGCTGGAAATGTGCCTGGTAGCCTATGCCGATGCGCTTCCCGTCTCGTTCGTGATGCGCAGCTGCTCGGCCAAGCGCTTCCCCGGTTTGGCAGAGAAATTCACCGTAATGGGCTCATTCACGGCGGCGCTGAAGGATTATGGCGTGGCCGACTATTGGCGACGCTCCACCGACATCACCGCGCGCATGCCGACTGAAGCGGAAGCCCGTCTGCTGCAGCAATCGCGCCTCGCGCCAGTGCTTGCCTATGCCGGCGAAGACATCGATGCCGATGGCAATGTGATTTCCTGCCAGATTGGTTGCTTTGCTTCGGAGCGGGTCGTCGTGACGGTTTGAGCCTCAGACCTTGAGGACCTTGCCCGGATTCATGATGCCTGCCGGATCGAAGGCTGTCTTGATCCGGCGCATCAGGTCGATTTCGATCTCCGAGCGGATGGAAGCAAGCTCGTCGCGCTTCAGCTGGCCGATGCCGTGCTCGGCCGAGATCGAGCCGCCATGCTGCAGCACCAGACCATGCACGATCTTGTTCATCTCGCGCCAGCGGCCGATGAATTCCGCCTTGTCGGCGCCGACGGGCTGCGAGATGTTGTAGTGAATATTGCCGTCGCCCATATGGCCGAAGGCGCAGACGCGTGCGCCCGGCATGGCACCGACAACGGCCTTTTCGGCTTCCGCCATGAATTGCGGGATCTGGGCCACCGGCACGGAAACGTCGTGCTTGATCGAGCCGCCTTCAGGCTTTTGTGCGTCCGACATGCTCTCGCGCATATGCCAGATGGCCTTCTGCTGCGCTTCCGAGCTGGCAATGGTCGCATCCTGGATCAGCCCGGCCTCATAGCCTTGCTCGAGCAGCGCCGTCATCATCCGCTCGGCGGTCTCTGCCGAATCCGAGGTGGAAATATCGATCAGGACATACCAGGGATGGGCCGTGTCGAGGGGGTCGCGCACGCCCGGAATATGCCGCGTGGTGAATTCGACGCCGATGCGCGGCATCAGCTCGAAGCCGGTCAGCGCCGTGCCGCAGAGGCTGGAGGCATTCTTGAATAAAGTCAGCGCGTCATCGACCGACTGCAGGCCGGCAAAGGCCACCTGATGGCCGAGCGGCTGCGGAAAGAGTTTTAGCACCGCGCCGGTGATGACGCCGAGCGTGCCTTCCGCGCCGATGAAGAGATCGCGCAGATCGTAGCCGGTATTGTCCTTCTTCAGACGGCGCAGTCCGTTCCAGATCTCGCCCGTGGGCAGCACAACTTCGAGGCCGAGGCAAAGCTGGCGCATGTTGCCATAGGCGAGAACGGCCGTACCCCCGGCGTTGGTGGAAAGATTGCCGGCGACACGGCAGGAGCCCTCGGAACCAAGCGAAAGCGGAAACATGCGGCCATGCTCGGCCGCAGCCTTATGGACATCCGCGAGAATGCAGCCACCGTCGACGATCATGGTGTTGCCGACCGGATCGATATCGCGGATGCGGTTCATGCGCTCCAGCGAAAGGATGATGTCGGAACCACCCTCGCGCGGCGTTTGCCCGCCGACAAGGCCGGTATTGCCGGTCTGGGGAACGATGGCCGCGCCGGTCTCGCTGGCAAGCTTGAGGATGGCCGAAACCTCTTCTACCGAGCCGGGCTTCAGCAACATGGGCGAGGCGCCGTGATAGAGCCCGCGATTTTCCACGAGATGCGGCGCAATTTCCGCCGGATCCCGCACGGCGTGCTTTTCGCCGACGATGGCGGCGAAGCGATCGAGAAGGTCGGAAGAGGGGACGGAGCTGCTCATGGCGTGTCCTTTGCCGATGGCTGATTTATTCTCTGGGCGCGGCGGCGCGGCGCAGCCGGTCGTTGATGGCCTCGCCGAGGCCCTCGTCGGGAATATGCGAGAAGGCAATCGTTGTCGCGCCGGTGGCATCGGCGCGCTTCATGAAATCGAAAAGGTTTGCGGCAGCTTCCGAAAGATCGCCGCTGGCGCTCAGATCCAGCACGGCAATAGCCTTTTCGATGCCGGGAATATCTGGTGTTCCAAAGCGGATCAGCGCTTCGTTCGCGGAAACCTCAGTCGCGTCGAGGCGCACGGCTGCGCCCGGTGCATAATGCGAAGCCATCATCCCCGGAGCCTCGATGGCAGCCGAGGCTTTCTTCTTGCGCTTCAGCGCCTTGCCGGCCACTCGTTCGATCTCGCTTGCCGCCAGCCCGCCGGGCCGCAGCAGACGCATCTCGCCATCCTCGACCTTGACGATGGTCGATTCCACGCCGACGACTGAGGCGCCGGCATCGAGGATGAGCGTGATCCGCTCCCCGAGGTCTTCACTCACATGATCGGCGCTTGTGGCGCTGATCTTGCCCGAAGTATTGGCGCTCGGCGCGGCAAGCGGACGGCCGAAGGCGCGGATCAGATCGCCGGCAAAGCCTTGCGGCACGCGGATGCCGACCGTGTCGAGCCCGGCAGTCGCCAGCGGATGGATGCCGCTGTCGGGTTTGAGCGGTAGCACCAGCGTCAGCGGGCCGGGCCAGAAAGCTTCCGCCAATTTACGGGAGGTGGGATCGAAGACCGCATAGCGTTCGGCCATGGCGAGATCGCTCATATGGCAGATCAGTGGATTGAAGCGCGGACGGCCCTTCGTCTCATAGATCCGGGTAATGGCGGCTGGATTGGTAGCATCGGCGGCAAGACCATAGACCGTCTCCGTCGGCAGCCCGATCGGCAGACCCTCTGCGAGAGCCGCTGTCGCGACTTCGATCGCCGTTTGCGGATGTTCGAGAATGTCTATGTGTCGTGCCATGGCCTGCCTGTTTGCAGTTCAGGCCGTTTCTTATGCTCTTCGAGTTTTCGGATCAATCGTCAAAGCTGGCGAATAATGTCGCGAAGCTGCTCGTTGCGGGCGCCGAGCAAGAGAACATTGCGGATGGCGATCTGCGGATCGTGAGTGTGGAACAGGACGCCATTGCCTCTGACGTCGCGGTTGATCGTCAGCTTCTTGTCTTCCGTGTCCTTGTCCGGGTGGATGGCGACGGCGAAATACATCCGCGAATATTTGAGGCTGATGTCTTCGAAGAAGTTCTCTTCCTGGCCGATGCGGGCAAAGAAATTGGCGATATAGAAAGCCCAGTTCACGTCCTCGTAATGCGCGAATTGCGTCCGCGCAGCGGTGACGTGGCAATAGCCGAGATGCGGCGTGTCCTTCAGCGTGTGATGAAAGATGAGCTTCGGAAAGCGGATGGACTTGTGGAAGCTGTTGAGCCGGTCATGGGTTTTTTCGCCGGCATCCCTGAGCTTCTGTGCCGTGCGCACAGCCACCTGCTCATGGGTAAGATATTCCCGCTCTTCCGCCAGCCAATGTGGCCTGTTGCGGTTGATGCGGCCGGTGCGCAGGAATTCGCTGTAGCCCGTCGTCGATACCGGTGGCGCCGGTTCGGGCTCGGCGGGCTTCCCAGCGTCGAAATATCTGAGTTTGGCCATGCCGGATCTCGCTATAAAACTCTTTGGAGAACATGATGGATTACGGAGCTTGAGCCGAGCTTGATCGCGCCTGAGCCAAGACTACCGCTACCGACTCTGCAGGCGCTCTCCGCCGCCCACTTATTCTCCTGATTAGCGGCCGCTCGCGGGCTTGTCGCAATCAGAATAAAGCGTCATTGGCAGAATGCAAATGCGATGCTCGGGCCACCTCTCGCGCGGGCGACTAAATGATTGAATCACCTCTCAATATTTTCACGGCATGCAACCGTCCCGGCGTCCCGTTTCGCCTGTCGTCAAATTCGAAGCCGATGTCGCATTGCAGCGCAGCGGCTTACGTGGCCCAGAGCTATGATGATATCAATCTCAAGGTGCCGTCTGCTAGGGAGACGGAGAATTGGGAAGCCGGTCAAAATCCGGCGCTGCCCCCGCAACGGTGGTGGAGTGAGGCATGGCGGATAAAGCCACTGGACCGATCGGTCTGGGAAGGTGCCATGGGGCTCTGGAAACAGGGCCGCTCCAGAGCCCGGAAACCAGCCTTGGGCACATAGGTTTACTGACCGCGGCGGGTGGTCGGGACATTGCTTTTGGCCGCTCCCAATCGTCCGTGCATGTCCTTTGCCCGCCTCCTAGTACTGCTAAGGATAGGCAAATGGACATCGGCAGCAAAGTTCTGCGGCAACTGAAGAACCACCGGACGGGTTTCAGCCTTGAGCAACCCTTCTACACCGATCCGGATTACTTCAAGCTCGATATGGAGACGATCTACTATCGCGACTGGCTGTTTATCGGCCATGATTGCGAAGTGCCGCGCGCGGGCAATTATTTCACCGTCCAGATCGGCGATTATCCCGTCGTCATCGTCCGCGGCCGCGATCAGGTCATCCGCGCTTTCCACAATAGCTGTCGCCATCGCGGCTCACGCGTCTGCACGACGGAGCGCGGCTCCTCGGCAAAGCTCGTCTGCCCCTATCACCAGTGGACCTACGAACTTGACGGCTCGCTGCTCTTTGCCCGCCAGATGGCGGAGGATTTCGACAAGAGCCAGTATTCGCTGAAGCCGGTTCACTGCGAAAGCGTCGGCGGCTACATCTTCATCTGCCTCGCGCAGAACGCTCCCGATTTCGCCCCGGTTCGCGCGACGATCGAGCCCTACATGGCGCCGCACCGCATCAGCGAAGCCAAGGTCGCCTTCCAGAGCACCATTATCGAAAAGGGCAACTGGAAGCTCGTCTGGGAAAACAACCGCGAATGCTATCATTGCGCGGCCAATCACCCGGAACTTTGCCGCACCTTCCCGGAGGCTCCGACCGTCACCGGCGTGCAGGGCGCGATGAGTGACCCCGTCATCACCGAGCACTGGGCACGCTGCGAAGCCGCCGGCCTGCCGAGCGAATTCAAGATCTCTCCTGACGGGCAGTTCCGCACCGCCCGCATGCCGCTGATCGAAGGTGCCGAGAGCTACACCATGTCCGGTCAGAATGCCGTCAGGCGGCCGCTCTCATCTGACGTGACGATCAACGGCATCGGCACCATGCTGCTGTTCCACTACCCGACGACGTGGAACCACATGCTCGGCGACCACGCGATTTCCTTCCGTGTCCTGCCGATCAGCGCCGAGGAAACGGCCGTCACCACGAAGTGGCTCGTCCATAAGGATGCCGTCGAAGGTGTCGACTACAATCTGGAAGAGCTGACCCACGTCTGGACCGAAACCAACGATCAGGACCGCCGCATCGTCGAGGAAAACGCCTTCGGCATCCGCTCGCCGGCCTATGAGCCCGGTCCCTATTCGGAGGTCCATGAAGGGGGAGTCATGCAGTTCGTCGAATGGTACACGACCTTCATGATCAACCGGCTGCAGGGCGACCAGGCTAAGCTGTCGGCGGTTGCCTGAGCATGAACATGACCGTCTCCCTTCCGCATCGCCACCTCGATCAGATGCAGCCCTGGAATGACAGGCAGCATGTGCTCGAATGCCTTTCGGCAACGCCCGAAGCGCCCGACGTGATGACCTTCACGTTCCGCTCCGACAAGGACAACTGGTTCCGCTATCTGCCGGGCCAGTTCGTGACGCTGGAGCTGCCGACGGCTCCGGAGCCGGTCATGCGCACCTATACGCTGTCGTCGACGCCGTCGCGGCCCTTCTCGGTCGCCGTGACAGTGAAAGCGCAGAAGGATAGCATCGGCACGCGCTGGATGTTCGAGAACCTGAAGCCCGGCATGCGCATCAAGGCTTTCGGCCCGCTCGGCGATTTCAGCCATATCCGCCATCCCGGCGAGAAATATCTCTTCGTCTCGGCCGGCTCCGGGATCACGCCGATGATGGCGATGACGCGGTATATGTCCGATATCGCACCATTGTCTGATATTACCTTTGTCAACTGTTCGCGCAGCCCGACGGATATCATCTTCCGTTCCGAGCTCGAATATCTCGCCCGCTTCATGCCGAACCTCAACCTCGGCTTCATCGTCGAGGGTTGCGGCCGCACCGATCTCTGGTCGGGTTTGAAGGGCCGCATCGACAAGGCGAAGATCGGTCTGCTGGCGCCGGATTTCATGGACCGGACGATCTTCTGCTGCGGCCCGGAAGTCTTCATGGACGCCGTGCGCTCCATGCTCGAAGCCCATGGTTTCGACATGTCGCGCTATCATCAGGAAAGCTTCCAGCCGGCCAATGCGGCAACGCCGCTTGCAGAGGTCTCCGACGATGCATCGGGCGAGGCGGCGACCACGATCCGTTTCACGATGGCGGGCAAGGATGTGGCCTGCGCAGCGGGACAAACCGTGCTTCAGGCGGCCCGTGGCGCCGGCGTGCGCATCGGTGCCGCCTGCGAATCCGGTCTTTGCGGCACATGCCGGGTCATGAAGCTCTCCGGCGAAGTCGAGATGAGCCACAATGGCGGCATCCTCGATGACGAGATCGACGAGGGCTATATCCTCGCCTGCTGTTCGCGTCCGAAGACGGATGTGCAGATCGAGGCGTAGAGCATTTCCAGGTGCGCAGCGGTTTTCCGTCCGGAATGCGTAAACAAACAAGAAGATAGAGCGTTTTCGCGATTTGAGGAAAAGCGAAGATACTCTAGAAATCCTGGTAATTCAGCTCGTTGATCTCGGCCGGCTTCGATTGCGGGGTCGAGGCAGTGACGACTGGGTCGACGTCGGCTATGAGCGAAACGAGCGTCTGCCGCGGCCCGCTGCACATCTGTGCGAGCGCGATCGTCACGTCCGGTGCGGGCAGGGGTTTGGCCGGCAGGAGATCACCTTGCGGCCAGATCTTGGCAAGCTGAATCTTCGTCATCGGCACGACATTGACGTCGATATCGGTGAGCGTGCCCGGCACGCGATAGGGGCAGCTTTTCTCCGAGCAATTGTCTGAAGAAGCGAACTGCCAGATGGCATAATTGTCCCAGTTGCCGAGTGGAAAAGTGCCTTTGACATCGGGCTTGTAGCGCGCATACCACAAGGGCAGCCGCGACAGCAGCGGATAGGTGCCGCGATGGTCGGCTATGTATCGCGCCGTGTTGTGATTGACGTAGAGAATGGGGTAGCGCCCGGTCCTGACCTTGATGTGGGCAACATAGATCTGCGCGTCATCCAGCGACATGAACTGCGTCGTGTCCATGCCGTCGATATCGAGCACCATCAGTTCATCCGGCTGAGGATTGGCGTAGTCGAGAAAATGATTGGCCTGATCGATCGGATTGCCCGGGCGCCCCAGATGATAGGCGCCCCATAACAGGCCATTCGTCTTTGCCAGCATGCGGCGGGTTTGAAACAGTTCGCGGCTAACTGCGTATTTTCGCCACATCGTCCTGCAATGGGCCACCGTATCGCCGCCATGGTCGCCTGTGCAACTGAAGCTTTCAGGAAGTCCGTCGGACGCCTTGGAGATGAAGCCGGCTATCCGTTTGTCCTGCAGAAACGCGGTCCAGTCGATGGTGTTCAGCTCGTAAGCATCGACAATCAGGGCGTTTTTCGGATCGCCCCAGGGCTGGCTTTCGCCGGCCGAAGGCTTTGAGACCGGCCCCATCAGGGCCAGGATCGTCAGCAAGCTGTAAATGAGGAGGTTACTCTTTCGGTATCCTTTCATGAAATAATAGTAAGGATTGCTGGTTAATCTTGGGTTAAGAAAGCAATCACTATAAGTTCATCGTGGAGCCCCTCGTAACTCCTTAAATCGGTAGGGATTTGAGGAACTAAATAACGCGCTGCCGCGTTTCTTGCCGTCTATTCGGATATGCGACGAAGCAGGCGGCGAAACCTTGCTCGGGAAGCATTCCCGACATGAAACGCTACAGGCTTGAGTATCAAGTCGAACCAGGGAATGGAGATGAAAATGCTTGGTTTCCGTGCAAAAATCGCGACAGTCGCCTTAACGGCTGCCGTCGCCATGACGAGCTTCACACCGTCTTTTGCCATGCAGATGCCGGCCGCACCGATCGTAAAACAGGCCGCGCCCACCCAGGCCGCGCCTGGTAATGTCGAACAGGTGCAGTGGCGCCATGGCGGTTACTACCGCCGCGGCTGGTATGGCGGCTATCGTGGTTATCGAGGGTATCGTCATGGCTATCGCTATCATGACGGCTATTGGTTCCCGCTGGCTGCCTTCGGCGCAGGCGCGCTGATCGGCGGCGCGATCGCCAGCCAACCGCGTTACTATGAGCCGGCTCCGGCTCCGTCCGCGGGCATCAACCCGCGCCATGTCGCCTGGTGCGAGTCGCGCTATCGCTCCTATCGCGCCTACGACAATACGTTCCAGCCGAATTCCGGCCCGCGCCGTCAGTGCTATTCGCCATATTTCTAAGCAGCGTTTCCAGAACGACCAATGCCAGCTGTCCGGTTTTTCGCCGGGCGGCTTTTTGCATGATTCGACGTCAGAGAATATTGACCCGCTTGAGTAGCCACCATGCCAGCAGCATGGAGGCGATGATGAAGCCAACCGCATATCCGGTGCCACTTGCACCGCTCGCCAGCGGCAACCCTGATGTGTTCATCCCGAAGAATCCGGTCACCAGCGTCGGCGGCAGCAGAAACGCGGTCATGATCGACAGGATGTAGAGATGCCGATTGATCTCGGAGGCAAGCTTCGAATCGATCTCTTCGTGCAGCAGCCTCGCCCGTTCCTGCAGTGCATAGACGTCGTGCTCGACCGCTTCGAGGCGTCCCGTCAGCCGGCCGGCGACATCCTCGAAACCGAGCGGCATTTCCTCGTCGTCGGAGGCAGCGGCGTGGCGCATCAACGAGAGAACGGTCCGTAGATGGCGATGCAGGCGCACGATCGTCCTGCGGATGGGCGGCAGCTTGGCACGCTCGTCGCGCGACGTATTGCCGTGGACGAAATCCTCAATGCCATTCAGCTCTTCGCTGATTTCGATGACGACGGAGATCAGGGTTCGTTGGAACTCGACGACGATCAGCTCGAAAATATCAACGGGATTGGAAAATCGTGCGGCGTTTTTTTCGATCAGCACCCGGGTCCTGTCCAGGCTGCGCAGCGGCTGCAGCCGGGTTGTTATCAGCTGGCGATCGGTCAGTGCGAAATGCAGCCAGCCGATGTCGTGGGTGTTGTGGGCAAAGTCGCGCTGGAAGTCGACCAATGTGCCGAAAAGCATCTGCTCGTCGACCGTAATCGTTGCATGTGTCTCATGCGTGGTCAGCGCTATGCGGGCGGCTTCGTTCAGCCCCGGCGCATCCTCGAGGAAGGCCGGCACCCGGGCATCCACGAGATTGAGATGCAGCCAGAGAAAGCCGTCGTCGCCGAACAGCCTCGAACGATCGGTATCGTCAGGTAGGCGCTCCGGCTTGGTTTCGCCGGGACGGAGACGGTATGCCCAGATAAAGCCTGGTATGGTGTTGGCTGACGTGAGCGTGTTCATGGGGGCATCATTCGCATTGTCTGAACAGTTGCCTTAGTCTTCGTTCATGACGATTGTTTATGCAAGTCGCTGCTTTGGCGGAATAATCGCGGATATAGGCGGCGATGTCACGGCCGCTCGGCACGCGTAAGACACATGTCACGTTCGGGTTCGCGAGATGATGGAAATCGATGCTTCCTGCAATTTGAGAAAATTGACGTTTACGTAAAAATAAACTAGCTATAACCACAAATGGCCGATGGTCCGGATGAGGCGGGCCATCGCTCGTATCGATCCGGAGGAAATCATCATGTACAAGGCGCCTGTCGAAGAAATCGCGTTCACCCTGAAACATGTCGTTGGCATGGAGCGCGCCATGGAAGAGGGCGTTCTCGGCGATCTCAGCACCGATCTTGTCGATGCCATCCTGTCGGAAGCCGGGCGTTTCGCCGGCGAAGAGGTGGAGCCGCTTGCCGAGAATGGCGATAAGCAAGGCGCAAGGCTGGCGGATGGCAAGGTGGTTCTTCCCGATGGCTGGGAGAAGCTCTACCGCGACTGGATCGCTGGCGGTTGGAATGGCCTGACCGCGCCCGAGGAGTTCGGTGGGCAGGGTCTGCCGCACATGCTGAACATCGCGACGCTGGAAATGTGGAATTCCGCCTCAATGGCCTTCGGCCTCGCGCCGACGCTGACCATGGGAGCGGTCGAAGCGCTGCGGGCTCACGGCAGCGAAGACCTCAAGAAGACATATCTGGCAAAGCTCGTCTCGGGCGAGTGGACGGGGACCATGAATCTGACGGAGCCGCACGCGGGTTCCGATGTCGGTGCTCTGCGCTCCCGCGCCGAACGCCGCGATGACGGCACCTATCGCATCTTCGGCCAGAAGATTTTCATCACCTGGGGCGATCACGAAGCGACCGAGAACATCATCCATCTCGTTCTCGCCCGCCTTCCGGATGCGCCGCTCGGCACGCGCGGTATTTCGCTGTTTCTCGTGCCGAAATTCCTTGTGAATGAGGATGGTTCGCTCGGCGCCCGCAACGATCTTTTCGTGCATTCGCTAGAACATAAGCTCGGCATCCATGGTTCACCGACCTGCACGATGATCTATGGCGATGGCAAATATGGTGCGGAAAAGGGCGCCGTCGGCTGGCTGGTGGGCGAGGAGAACAAGGGCCTCGCCTGCATGTTCACGATGATGAACAATGCCAGATTGGCTGTCGGCATTCAGGGCGTGGCGATTGCCGAAGCGGCAACCCAGAAGGCTATCGCCTATAGCCGGGAGCGCACCCAGGGCCGCGCGCCGCGCACGGCCGTATCAGGCATGAGCCCCATCATCGAGCATCCCGATGTCGCGCGTATGCTGCTGACGATGAAAGCCCTGACGCAGGGCTCGCGCGCGATCTGCTACGCCTGTGCACAGGCGATCGACATGTCGCATCGCGATCCCGAGAGGGCGAAATATTGGCAGGAGCGTGCAGCATTGCTGACGCCGATCGCCAAATCCTTTTCCACCGATGCCGGCGTCGATGCCGCATCGCTTGGCATACAGGTTCATGGCGGCATGGGCTTCATCGAGGAGACGGGGGCAGCACGCCTGCTGCGCGATGTGCGCATCGCACCGATCTACGAGGGCACCAACGGCATCCAGGCGATCGATCTGGTGACGCGCAAGCTGACAATCGGCAATGGCGATCAGGTGCGCGGCATCATTGCTGAACTGCGTGAGATTGCCGATAGTGTCGCGAAATCCAATCTCGAAGGCTTCGGTGAAACGGCGCCGCGGCTGCAGGCAGCCATTGCCGATCTCGAAAAGACGAGCGAATGGCTCCTGTCGAAACAGGCAGAAGGCGCCATTGCTGAAGCTCTGGCGGGCGCCACGCCTTATCAGCGGCTTTTCGGCCTGGTGCTGACCGGCTCGTATCTGGCCAAGGGTGGCCTTGCCGATGCAGGCGACGGCGAAGGCGCCAAGCGCATCACACTCTGCCGGTTCGCTGCCGAAAATCTTCTGGCCGAAACCGCCGCTCTCTCTGATCGGGTTATCGCCGGCGCATCCAGCCTCGAAGCCGCCCGCGTCGCACTAGCCTAAGGGAAAAGCCATGACCGACCACATCCTGATCGAACGCGCCGAGACTGCGCCACAGGTCCAGATCATCCGCTTCAACCGGCCGGAAAAGAAGAATGCCATCACGCGCGCCATGTATCAGGCCGTGACCGATGCGCTCAAGGCAGCGGAAGCTGCGCCGGATATCCGCGTCCACGTCTTTCTCGGCACCGAAGGCTGCTTTTCCGCCGGCAACGATCTGGCGGATTTCCTTGCCTTCGCCATGAGCGGCAATATGGGGCGCGAAGTCATTGATTTTCTCGTTGCACTGGCGAGCACAAAGAAGCCCGTCGTCTCTGGTGTCGATGGTCTGGCGATCGGCATTGGCACCACGATCCACCTTCATTGCGACTTGACGATTGCTTCCGATCGCAGTCTGTTCAAGACGCCGTTCGTCGATCTCGCCCTCGTTCCCGAGGCGGCGTCGAGCCTGATCGCACCGCGTATCATGGGCCACCAGCGCGCCTTCGCCCTGCTTGCGCTTGGCGAAGGCTTTTCCGCTGCCGAAGCGAAAGAGGCGGGCCTGATCTGGAAGGTGGCGTCACCGGAAACGCTGGAGACCGAAACGCTGTCGCTGGCCGCAAAGCTCGCCGCCAAGCCGCCCGAGGCTCTGCGGATTGCGCGTGACTTGATGCGAGGCCCAACCGATGCCGTCCTCGACCGCATCCAGGAGGAAGCCGAACATTTTGCCGCCCAGCTGAAAAGCGCCGAGGCCCGCGCGGCTTTCGAAGCCTTCATGAAGCGGTGAAGCTCACCCGCCCTCGTGCTTCGAGACGGCCTTTCGGGCCTCCCCAGAATGAAGGCTAATCTCTGGCGCATCTCGATCGTGAGCGACTCCGCCCTCATGGTGAGGTGCGAAGCCCAGAGGGCGTAGCCTCGAACCACGAGGGCCGACCACCAAACTTCTGGCGAAGAGAGCTACTTCTCCAGCGCCGCAACGACTTCGACATGCGAGGTCCACAGGAACTGGTCGATCGGCGTCACCCGCGTAATGCGGTAGCCGCCCTCGACCAGGATAGCGAGATCGCGGGCGAGGGTCAGCGGATTGCAGGAGACGGCAACGATCTTCTTGACCTGGGAGCGCGCCAGTTCCTTGCTCTGGAATTCCGCGCCGGCGCGCGGCGGGTCGAAGACAACGGCATCGTAGACCTTCAATTCCTGCGCCATCAAGGGCCGGCGGAAAAGATCGCGGCGTTCCACGGTGACTGGCTTCAGTCCCTGCGTGTTGCGGGCAGCATGATCCAAAGCGGCAAGCGGCTTGGCCTCACCTTCGACCGCATGCACCCGCCCGATCCGCGCCAGGCGAAGCGAGAATGTGCCGCTGCCGGCGAAGAGATCGGCGATACGCTTGGCCTTGCCGACGTGGATTGCAACCAGCTCCGCCATGGCGTCCTCGGCCTGCTTGGTCGCCTGTGTGAAGGCACCGGGCGGCGGCGCAACCTGTACGCCGCCGAAATCGATGATCGGCTTTACCGGTTCCACTAGGATTTCGCCGTTTAGCGAGACGCGAGCGATGCCTCGAAGCGACAACACGGTTTCGATCGTGCTGCGGCGCTGCTTGTCCGAAAGGGATTTGATGCCGTCGACGGCAAGGTCGAGGCCCGTCTGCGTCTCCAATACGGAGATGCGGAAGGCTTCGGCATTGATGGCGATTGCCGCTGCAATCGTCTTGATGGCGGGCAGCCTGGCCATGATGCCGGCCGAGGCGATGGGACATTCCTCGATGGCGACGATGTGGTGGCTTTCGGCCTGATTGAAGCCGATCAGCATATCCTTTTCAGTCTTGCGCGCGGCGAAGACGACCCTGCGGCGCTCGCCCGGATGCGCGGCGACGATATCGTCCACTTCGGGCGTCAGGCCTTTGGAGCGAAGTGCGTCGACAACCAGTTGGCGCTTGAAGGCGCGATAGGGCGCATCGGCATAATGTTGCAGGGTGCAGCCGCCGCAGGCGCCGTTGACGCCATGTGGGCCGAAATGCCGACAGTGCGGCTCCTGGCGATCCGGTGAGGCCGTCGTAATCGACATCAACGTGCCTTGGCTTTTCACCCGCGCGATGGCGACGTTTTCGCCCGGTAGGGTGAAGGGCACGTAGATCGGGCCATCGGTGCCCTGCGCGATGCCGTCGCCCTGGGCGCCGAGCTTTTGAATGGTAACGGTTTCGGTGCTCATGGCTTGATCCCTGCGAGAAGAAATTCCTGATTGCCGTCGCCGCCTGCGATCGGCGAGGCGATGAGGCCGAGGCTTTGCCAGCCCATGTCTTCGGTGAACCAGCGCTCGAGTTCGGCGGCCACAGCCGGAGCGGAGGAGGGGTCCTTCAACAGGCCGGCCTTGCCGATCGCATCGCGGCCCGCCTCGAATTGCGGCTTGACCAGCAGCGCCGCCCGCGCGCCGGGTTCGGCGAGCGCGAGCGCCGGCGCGAGAGCCAGCTTCAGCGAAATGAAGGAGACATCGGAAACGACGAAGGTGAAAGGTTCGCCGATATCTTCCGCCGTCAGGTTGCGCGCGTTCAGGCCCTCGATATTGGTCACGCGTGGATCGTCCGCTATGCGCGGATGCATCTGGTCGTGGCCGACATCGATTGCCGTGACATGGGTAGCGCCGCGCTGAAGCAGCACTTCGGTAAAGCCGCCTGTCGATGCGCCGACATCGAGACAATGTTGTCCCTTCGGATCGAGGCCGAAATGATCGAGCGCCGCCACCAGCTTCAACGCGGCGCGGGAAACATAATCCTGCGCCGGATCGTCGATACTGATCTTGGCATTTTCGGAAAAAAGTGCTCCCGGCTTCGTCACGATCTTGCCGTTCACGGTGACCGTGCCGCGCTGGATCGCATCGCGAGCGCGCGAGCGG
Source organism: Martinezella sp. CNPSo 3890 (assembly GCF_057784455.1). Taxonomy (NCBI): domain Bacteria; kingdom Pseudomonadati; phylum Pseudomonadota; class Alphaproteobacteria; order Hyphomicrobiales; family Rhizobiaceae; genus Martinezella; species Martinezella sp. CNPSo 3890. The sequence goes on from NZ_JBXSOR010000001.1 coordinate 360,110, forward strand.
CTGGCGAAGAGCGAAAGGGTGACAAGAAGCTGATCGAGGCGTTGCGGTTCGGACATGGGCTGTCCATGCCGGGCAATGCATTATGTTGCAAGCCTTTTATGCTGTAATCGGCGTTGACGTCGGATAGCGGCCAGCCATAATCGCCGCGATCAATGGGCGAGGGGCATCATGTGGAAGATTGGTGGCTATGCTGCGCTGATGGCGATGTCAGCGGCTCCGGCTATGGCAAACGACACGATGGCCGAGCTGAAGACGGGCGGTCTCGCCTATGTCCGCACCGGCGATATCAGCATGGATCAGGAAAAGCTGTTCATTTCGCCAGAACAGGTCCGTGTCGATTACGTATTTGAAAACACGTCCGACAAGGACGTCGAAAGCGTCGTCGCCTTTCCGATGCCCGATATCAAGGGCGACATCGACAGCATGGTTGATGCCGGAAATGTCGATTCCGACAATTTCCTCGGCTTCACCGTCACACAGGACGGCAAGGCCATCACGCCGATCCTGCAGCAGCGCGTATCGGTTGCCGGAGTCGACATGACCGACGAACTGAGGGCTCACGGCGTGCCGCTGCTGCCGCTCAGCAAGGCGGCGACGGATGCCGTCGCTAAATTGCCCGTCGATGTGCTCGAGGATTGGACAGCCCGCGGACTGATCGCCGATGATGAATACGACGCCGACGGCCAGGGCATGAAACATCATCCGACGCCGATGTGGACGCTGCACACGACCTATTGGTGGCGCACCAAGTTTCCGGCCAAGGCCAGGATCGCCGTGGAGCATCGCTACAAGCCGAGCGTCGGCGGAACCGTCGCCATCACCTTTGCCGGCGACGAAGATTACCAGAAGCAGCAGCTGCAGAACTATCGCGCCAAATATTGCCTCGATGAGGCCTTTCTGAAGACGGCCGTCAAGCTTGCCACAGCGGCCGATAAGGGTGGTCGCGGCTATACCGAAAGCTGGATCTCCTATGTGCTGACGACAGGTGCCAACTGGTCCGGCCCGATCAAGCATTTCGAGCTGACGGTCGATAAGGGCAGTCCCGAGAACTACATCAGCTTTTGCGGTACGAATGTGAAGAAGATCGGCGCGACGACGTTCCAGATGATAGCGCAGGATTTTTACCCGGAGCACGATCTGGAAATCCTGATCCTGGCTGCGGCAGCGGTGAACTAGTGCTGAGCTGAGCAGTCCGCGCAAATTAAATAAATTTAAAGCCGAAACCTCTACTCATGCCGAGGATTGCGGTGATCCGCTTCCAGATCACCGCCTGCCATGAAGGCTTCACGCGTCTGCGTCCCAATCATGCCCTCCCTGAATTCTTCGAGCATTGGCCGTACTCCCTCCCAATGACGGCCGGACGATGCTCGCTAGGACCGGCGCTCAGGAGGCGCTCGCTCATGTTTGCGAAAAAACTCTCTTTGAATGGCAAGCTTGCCATTACATTTACGGCCCTGATCGCCATTTTTGCCTGTGTTTCCGCTTTCGTCTATGCAAAGCAGGACGTCTCGGCCGGAGCCGCCGACGAGCAGGCAAAATCGCAGCAGCTCGTCAGCCTGATCGACGACTCCCTGCAGTCGATGCTGGAACAGGCTGTCAATCTGCGCGGTTTTCTGCTTCTGCGCAGCGAAAGCACCTACGGCGATATCTTCAACAATCGCGAGCGGATGCTGAAGAGCATCGCAGCCGCCAAGGAGGCGGCCGCCGATTCTCCGGATCTGCTGCAGGCGATCGACAACATGCAGAAAGCTGCCGATCTCTATTTCCATCAACTCGCGGAGCCACAGGCCAAGGCGCGCAAGGAAACCGAGATGCCGCTCGATCAGATCGTCAAGATCGGCCAGAACGAAACCAAGGGTCAGCTTGACGGCTTCCGTGAAGCTGCCGCCAAGATCAAGAAGGCCGCACGCGCCAGGGCGAGCGACCTGGCAGCCATGCAGGACGATGCCAATGGCGATCTTCGCCTGACCCTCATTCTTGGCAGTATCTTCGCCTCGCTAGCCGCCGCTGTGCTTGCCTGGCTGCTCTCGCGCATTATCGTGCGCCCGATCGTCGGCATGACGGCGGCCATGGGCCGTCTGGCAAACGGCGAGCACGATATCGAAGTCCCGGCTGTCGGCCGCGGCGACGAAATCGGCCGTATGGCGGATGCCGTCCTCGTCTTCAAGGAGGCCGGCATCGAGAAGCTGCGTCTTGCCGGCGAGACCGAGCGCATGCGTGACGATGCCGAACGTCAGCGCCTGATGAATGACGAGCAGAAGGCGCGTGAAGAAGGCGAAATCCGTTTCGCCATGGAAGCGCTCGCCGGCGGCCTCTCGGCTCTATCGTCGGGTAATGTCGCAACCCGTCTTCACAACAGCTTTGCACCGCAATTCGATAGCGTTCGCGCTGATTTCAACAATGCAGTCGAGAAACTGGAGGCCGCCCTGCAGTCTGTCGGCTCCAATGCCCGCGCCATCAATGCAGGTGCTGACGAAATTCGTGCCGCCGCCGATGATCTGGCGCATCGCACCGAGCAGCAGGCTGCCGCCGTTGAAGAGACGGCCGCAGCGCTGGAGCAGGTCACGACCACGGTGCGCGATTCCGCCAAGCGTGCGGAAGATGTCGGCCATCTCGTCGAGCGCGCCCGCCAGGGTGCTGAACGGTCGGGCGAAGTGGTTCGCAAAGCCGTCGCGGCCATGCAGCAGATCGAAAAGTCCTCGGGCGAGATTAGTAACATCATCAGCGTCATCGACGACATCGCGTTCCAGACCAATCTTCTGGCGTTGAACGCCGGCGTCGAGGCAGCTCGTGCGGGGGATGCCGGCAAGGGCTTTGCGGTCGTTGCCCAGGAAGTGCGCGAGCTTGCCCAGCGCTCCGCCAACGCCGCCAAGGAGATCAAGTCCCTCATCACGACGTCGAGCGATCAGGTCAACACTGGTGTGTCGCTAGTCGGCGAGACCGGCAAGGCGCTGGAATTGATCGTATCCGAAGTGCAAGAGATCAACCGCCATGTCGGCGCGATCGTGACGGCGACCCGCGAGCAGTCGACCGGCTTGCAGGAGATCAACACGGCCGTCAACAATATGGACCAGGGCACCCAGAAGAATGCCGCGATGGTCGAAGAGCAGACGGCGGCAAGCCACGCGCTCGCCCGCGAAGCAGCTGCACTCAACGAGCTGCTGCAGCAATTCCGTCTCGGCAATTCCGTGCAGGCTGCACCTGCTCGGGTAATGCCCGCCCGGCCCATATCGGCAACGCCGGCACGGCCAGTCGCGGCAACGGCGCATTCGAAGCCGGCCATGTCTCCGGCCCGCGCTCTCGGGCGTACGGTCGCCAAGGCCTTTGCCGGTAAGGCCAACGGCTTCCGCCGCCGCACCCCAGGACGATTGGGAAGAATTCTGATTAAGCAACCCTCCCTTTGATGGCAGAGCTATCGCCCGTATGCGATAGCCCAGCCCACAAGGGGAGGTAAAGCTATCCAGCAGCTTCGACGATGCGGCCGTGGCCGAGCGTGCGGAAGACCGTCTGCACGATGCCGGCACGGTCGAGACCGGCCCGGGCATTCATGGCTTCGGGCTTTGCCTGTTCCATCCAGATATCTGGCATGACGAGTGAACGGATTTTCAAGCCGTTGTCCAGCAGGCCCTCATTGGCAAGGAACTGCATGACCTGGCTGCCGAAGCCGCCGACCGAACCTTCCTCGATGGTGATCAGCATCTCGTGATGGGCGGCAAGCTGGCGGATGAGGTCGTGATCGAGCGGTTTGGCGAAGCGCGCGTCCGCAACCGTCGTCGAAAGACCGGCGGCATCGAGATCCTCGGCGGCTGCAAGACTATCGGCGAGACGCGTGCCGAAGGAGAGTAGGGCGACCTTCGTGCCCTGCTTGATGACGCGACCCTTGCCGATTTCGAGGATCTGGCCGCGTTCCGGCAGATCGACGCCGACGCCTTCACCGCGCGGATAGCGGAAGGAGATCGGACCCAGATCATAGGCGGCAGCGGTGCGCACCATGTGCTTCAGCTCCGCCTCGTCTGCCGCGGCCATGACGACGAAGCCCGGCAGAGTCGCGAGGAAAGCGGTGTCGAAGGAGCCCGCATGCGTCGGGCCATCGGCACCGACGAAGCCGGCGCGGTCGATCGGGAAACGGACCGGCAGCCCTTGAATGGCCACATCATGCACCACCTGGTCATAGGCGCGCTGCAGGAAGGTGGAATAAAGGGCGGCGAAGGGCTTATAACCTTCCGCAGCAAGGCCGGCGGCGAAGGTCACCGCATGCTGTTCGGCAATGCCGACATCGAAACAGCGCTTGGGGAAGAACTCCTGCAGCTTGTCGAGGCCGGTGCCGTTCGGCATGGCGGCGGTGATACCGACGATTTTGTCGTCGAGCGTCGCTTCCTGCACCAAAGCGTCCGCAAAGACGCTTGTGTAGCTCGGCGCATTCGGCTTCACTTTCGTCTGAGCGCCGGTGATGACATCGAACTTGTTGACGCCATGATATTTGTCGGCAGCCGCTTCGGCTGGGGGATAGCCCTTGCCCTTCTGCGTCACGACATGGATCAGCACCGGTCCCTGTGCATTGTCGCGCACATTGCGCAGCACGGGCAGCAGATGTTCGAAGGAATGGCCGTCGATCGGACCGATATGGTAGAAGCCCATCTCCTCGAACATGGTGCCGCCGGTTACATAGCCCCGTGCGTGTTCGACTGCCCGCGTGATGGCGCGGTCGACCTTCTTGCCGAGATAAGCGGTCAGTTTCTTTCCAAAATCCCGGAAGCCCATATAGGTGCGGCCGGAGGCGAGGCGGGCGAGATAGGCGCTCATCGCTCCTGTCGGCGGGGCAATCGACATGTCGTTGTCGTTGAGGATGACGATCAGCCGCGCATCGAGCGCGCCGGCATTGTTCAGCGCCTCATAAGCCATGCCGGCTGACATGGCACCGTCGCCGATGACGGCGATCACACGGCGGTCGGTGTTTTCGAGCTCGGCGGCAACAGCCATGCCGAGGCCGGCGGAAATTGAAGTCGAGGAATGCGCTGCGCCGAAAGGATCGTACTCGCTTTCGGCCCGGCGCGTGAAGCCGGAAAGACCGTTTTCCTGGCGCAGCGTGCGAATGCGGTCGCGACGCCCGGTCAGGATCTTGTGCGGATAACACTGATGCCCAACATCGAAGATCAAACGATCGTTCGGCGTATCGAAGACGCTGTGGATGGCAATGGTCAATTCAACGACGCCGAGGCCGGCGCCGAGATGTCCGCCGGTGCGCGAAACCGCATCGATCATCTCGTCGCGGACTTCGCGGGCGAGCTGCGGCAGTTCCCGGTCCTCCAGCTTTCGCAGGTCGGAGGGATATTGGACCCGGTCGAGCAGGGGCGTCTCTGGCATTTGTGTCAAGGCTGATGCCTCTTTCTTGCTATTCTTGGGCGGTTGTCCGCCTTTACGTCAAAACAGATTGCGACAAAAGACGCCGAATTCAAGGTGCTCCCGAACAAGAAACATGTGGGAGTGTTATGAACCCGTTAGCCCTCCGGCAGGGGAATGAACTCTTCCTCGTCGCCCGGCACGATATCGAAGCGGCCCGTGCGCCATTCTTCCTTGGCTTTTTCGATACGCTCCTTCGAGGACGAGACGAAATTCCACCAGATATAGCGCTTCGAATTGAGCGCTGCACCGCCAAAAAGCATGAGATGACAGCCTTTTTCGCCGGCCTCCAGCGTTATCGCGTCGCCCGGGCGGAAGACCAGAAGCTGATCCTGTTCGAAACGGTCGCCGGCGACGACGAGCGAACCGGAGAGAATATAGACTGCCCGTTCCTCATGCGCTGCCCCAAAAGGAAACGTCGTGTTCGGCTGCAGCTGAAGATCGACATAGAGAGTGTCCGAGAAGGATTTCACCGGCGATTCCAGGCCCTCGAAATTACCGATCACCACGCGTCCACTCACGCCGCCATCGGCGATGACAGGCAGCTCGTCCTTTTCCGTGTGGGTGAAGGAGGGATCGATCTCCTCCTTGTCGTCGGGCAGCGCCAGCCATGTCTGCAGGCCGGACATGGAAAATGGATGGTCGCGCAGGTTCTCCGGCGTGCGCTCGGAATGCACGATGCCGCGCCCGGCCGTCATCAGGTTGATGTCGCCGGGACGGATCACCTTGGCCGTGCCGAGGCTGTCCATATGGCGGATCTCGCCGTCGAAGAGGTAGGTGACGGTGGAAAGGCCAATATGCGGATGTGGGCGCACATCGAGCGCTTGGCCCGGCCGCAAAATGGCTGGCCCCATGCGGTCGAAGAAGATGAACGGTCCCACTAGCCGGCGCCGGCTGCTCGGAAGCGCGCGCCGCACGGAGAAGCCGCCGAGGTCGCTGGTGCGCGGGATAATCAGATTCTCGATCGCATCGCAGGCGAAGGCGTCACCCGCCTGCGGATCGTTTCCTGGGAAGAAGGACATGAAGGCTCTCCTTTCGGTCGGGGCTCAACCTAGCGAGAAAGGTTAGGAAACTCAAATTTCCTGTATGAGATGTGCGTGTAGGTTGTCTCGCCGTTCAACTTGTGTGATTGGCTCGAGGAATTCGTTGGGGGCCGATACGCATGGAAAGCACGAGAAATAAAGCGTTGATCGCCGTTCTGTTGGGAACGACGTTGATGGGATGCAGCACGACGACCGATAAGTCTGCTACGACCGTCGCAAAGCCCGCAGGTCCAGTCGCAATGGATCGCGGTGTCGCCGCATTTCGCGATATCTGCTTCGCCTACAAGGCACCCTATGCCGAAAGCTACGCCGCAGCGGCGCGATACGGCATAAAGAAGTTCGAAACCAAGCAAAAGTCGAGCTTGTTGTCTGGAAAATATACCTATTCCGAAGGCTCTACAGATGATGGGTCGCTCATCGTGGGTATCAATCCAAAGGGATTGTGCACTGTCCAGGACCGTCGTCATCCCGGTATGGCCGACGACAAGACCATCGAGGATCAATTCGCAGCGGTGATTCACACGAAATACCCACTCGCCAGCCGGTTTCGGGAAAACAGCGTGTCCTACACGACAGTTGAAAATTGGAAGACCATCAATTTTGCATTCGCCCTCGACTATAAGGGCTACAATATGTTCGGTTCGCCGCTGTGATATTGTCTATTCTTTAGCCAGCCGCCCGCTTCACGCGCCATCCAGCGCTTCCGTGCCCTGCGGCTTGCCGGCGCGATCGAGTCTGATCTTCTCGATGCGGTTTTCCGCAGCCGAGAGCAGAGCCTCGCAATGCTTCTTCAGTGCTTCGCCGCGCTCGTAGATGGCGATAGATTCATCCAGCGCCACATCGCCGCGTTCGAGCCGGGCAACGATGCTTTCCAGCTCCGCCACGGCCTTCTCGAAGGAATAGCCTGATACATCTGCCTTGGCGTTCTCGCTCATCGTCAACCTTTCATCATGCGTAGAATATGCATTCCCGCCGACTCGGCGAGACCTTCCAGATCATAGCCGCCTTCGAGCAGGCTGACGACCCGGTTCTTGGCGCTGCGGTCTGCAACTTCGAGCAGCCGCCCGGTCGCCCAGTCGAAATCCTCGCCCGTCAGGTTCAACTGCGCCAGGGGATCGCGGTGATGGGCATCGAAGCCCGCCGAGATGATGATGAGGTCGGGGCGGAAGTCGGTGAGCGCCGGCAGCACGCGGGACTTGAAGGCTTCGCGAAAATGATCGCCGCCGGTATTGGGGGACAGCGGCGCATTGACGATGGTGTTGTGCGTGCCGCGTTCGTCCTTCTTGCCCGTGCCGGGATAGAGCGGCATCTGGTGGGTGGAACAGAAGAGCACGGATGGATCGTCCCAAAAAATGTCCTGCGTGCCATTGCCGTGATGCACGTCCCAGTCGACGATGGCGACGCGCTCGGCACCATGGGCCTTTTGCGCATGGCGGGCAGCGATCGCGGCATTGTTGAAGAAGCAGAAGCCCATGGCCTTGGTCTTCTCGGCATGGTGGCCGGGCGGCCGGGCCGCGACGAAGACATTGTCGGCCGCACCGGAGAAGACGTCGTCGACCGCCGCCATGGCGCCGCCGACGCCATGCATGATCGCCTGCAGCGTCTTCGGGCTGGCATAGGTATCCGCCTCGATCTGGTTGATCTCGCCCTCGTCACCTCTGTCCGGCATCGAACGCAGCACGAAATCCAGATGCTCCTCGGGATGCGCAAGCAGGATCGCATCCTCATGCGCGGGCGGCGCCTTTCGCCGCTCCAGCCTCTCGAAATTCGGATGCTCCAGCGCAATATTCAGCGAGCGAAGCCGGTCCGGTCGCTCCGGATGGCCAGGAGGAACGATGTGTTCAAGAAAGATCGGATGTTCGTAAAGACGTGTGCTCATGGGGCCAATCTATAAACGAGGTGTGACGCCTATTACAGGACATGGACAATGTCACTACAATGTCAACAATCCATCTTAACCACTTTGAAGTGGCGCCGTTTACTTATCGAGGCGCGGTGTTAAGCTTTCATTAAGGTCAGTACGGCGTCGGCCAGGGTTGTTGCGTGATGGCGAGAGTAGAACGATCCGATGTCATCGAGGTAAGGGTGCCGCCGCGTGATGTCGACCGGCACGGCCAGATGTTTATCGCCTCCTACATCTCGCAAGCCGAGACCGCACTCTCCAACTTTTGGCGCACGCGGCCGCTGGTCGACGACGAGCCTCTCTATATCGCCAAGAAGGCATCGTGCTCGCTGCACCGCGCCCTGCACTATGACGACCTTGCCCGTTACTCGATCAGCGTCAACAAGATTGGCGGCAAGTCGATCGGTTTCGTTGTCGCGGTTGAAACTGGCAACGAATTGGCAGCGGAGGTGGAAATCCTCTGGCTCGCGGTGCGCGGCGATGAGCATGACCCGGTGCCACTGCCGGAAGACACGCGCGACTGGCTCTACAAATATCTGGCTTAGTCTCGATTTAGCTCCGCTGCGGCAGAAGCGGATAGCCGACCATGACAGCGCGGCCGACCAGGGCTGCGACGACGGCCTTGATGACATCGCCCGGCACGAAGCCCAGGGACCCGATAAACGCCTTGCTGAAACCGATATTGATGGCGAGCCAGGCAATGCCGAACGCGTACAGCACCACCACCCCACCGATAACAGCAGCGATGAAGAAGCCGACACCTTGAACCAGGCCGCTCTGTTCCGGCTTGACCAGTCGTTCGGAGAGATAGCCGGTGATGAAGGCAGCGAAGATCCAGCCGACGAAGAAGCCGGCTGTCGGGCCGGCAAAGACGGCAAGGCCGCCGCGGCCGCCGGAAAGGACCGGCAGGCCGATCGAAACAAGCACCACTACCAGCAGCACCGCGATCGTCCCGCGCTTGGCGCCGAGGACGACGCCGGCGAGCATGACGCCGAGCGACTGGGCGGTGATCGGAACCGGAATGATGCCGATGGGGATCGGCGGCAACAGGCCGAGCGCCACGATGATGGCGGCAAACAGCGCCGAGAGGACGAGATCGCGGGTGTTCATGGCGGCTCCTTCCGAAAAAGACCTATGTTCATTGACGCCGAATGCCCCGCGCGTCAATCGCCGCCGCGATATTGTCCGCATCGCGCAGCGTCAGGATGATCAGCGGCGCGAGCGTGGTTGCCAGGCGAACCTTGATCCCGCGCGCCTGATGCGCTTCGCGGATCGCATGATAACGATCGAGGATCTCGGGGACGAAACGAATAACGAGGCCGATCGCAAGTCCGATATCGGCGGCCTTGAGCAAGCCGATCTTTTCGAGCGGCATGGCAAGCGCGGTGATTTCATCGATAAAGGCGGCCATCGAGGTCGTGGCCGTCACCGTGGCGGCGAACATTGCCAGCGCTGTCAGTCTGAGCGCCGTGACGATGGCGGCGTGAAGCGGGCCGACGAGCGCTGCGAAAATTGCGAGCACGGCAATCGAGATCAGGATCGGCCGCAGCCGCTTCAATGCGTCTCCGACCGGCAGACCGCTGCGAAGATAAAGGGCGGCGCCGACAAGGCTTGCGCAGGCAAGCACCGCGATGGACTGCGTCAGGAAAAGCAATATGCCGAATGCGGTCAAAGCCAGCAGCTTCACGCGCGGCGAAAACCGGTGCAGCCAGGTATCGACATCGACATGCAGCGTCTGCATCAGCCAGCCATCTCCCTGTAGCGAGCGATCGCTTCCTCTGCCGGAGCGTCGGCGACGAGCCGGCCTTGATCGAACAACAGCACCCGCTCGAAACCCTCGAGCAGTGGCAGATCGTGGCTGATGACGATGACGCTTTCCGGCAGCCCCATCATGGTCTTCTGCACCAGCGCCCGGTTCTTGAGGTCGAGCTGATTCGTCGGCTCGTCCAGAATGAGGATATCCGGGCCAGTCACCAGCACCGAGCAAAGGGCAGCCATCTGTAACTCACCACCGGAAAGCTCATGTGCCCGCCGCGCGCCGAGATGGCCGACGCCAAAACGGCCAAGAATGCCCTCGACCGCCGCATCGATCTGCGCCTTGTCATATCCGCGCGCCTTGAGGCCGAAGGCGATGTCGTCGCGCACAATGGGCAGGATGATCTGGTTTTGCGGCGACTGGAAGATATAGCCGACCTTGCCGAGCACCTTGGCGGCATCGCCGACCGTGTCGAGCCCATCAACCACGACGCGCCCCGTTGTTGGCTTGATGAGCCCGTTGATCAGCCGCGCGAAGGTCGTCTTGCCGGAACCGTTGAGGCCGATCACCCCGATGCGGCGCTCCTGAAGCGTGAGATTCAGAGGAAACAGCGCAGTGCGCTTGCCATAATCGACGCCAGCGGTTTCGAAGCGGATGTCCAAGCGGCTTTCCTGTTCGGTAGTGTGATCGCGGAGCTATAGCGCATTGCATCGAATTATCAAATCGACGCCTCTTTGAAAGCATGGGAATTTATGCCTATGATCCCGTAATGACGAATCTGCTCTCGAATCGTGACGCCCGCCGCGTGTTCCTTGCCAAGCAGGGACTTGCCAATCCGCCGAACCGCGCCTTGACCAAGGCGGGGCTGCTGCAGCTCATCCACGATATCGGCTTCGTGCAGGTGGACAGTATCGCCACCGTCGAGCGCGCCCATCACCAGATCCTGTTTTCGCGCAACCAGACCTATCGGCGCGAGCACCTGACGGAACTTCTGGAAAAGGACGGCGCGCTCTTTGAAAACTGGACGCATGATGCTTCGATCTTGCCGAGCGCCTTCTTCGTCTATTGGAAGCACCGCTTCCGCCGCGAGGACGAGGCAATCATCGCACGCTGGCGCAAATGGCGCGGGGAGGGCTTCGAGGCGGCTTTCGAGGAAACCTACGAGCGCGTGCTGAAGAACGGCGCGATCACCGCCCGCGAGGTCAAGGCGGAGGATCATGTCTCCGGTGGCTGGTGGAATTGGCACCCAAACAAGACGGCGCTCGAATATTTCTGGCGCACCGGCAAGTTCGCCATTGCCGGCCGCACTAACTTTCAAAAGGTCTACGACCTCGTCGAACGTGTCCTTCCGGCCCATTTCCATGAGCCCGAAGTGGAGCATGACGAATTTGTCGACTGGGCTTGCCGAAGCGCGCTGCAGCGCCTCGGCTTTGCCACCTCGGGCGAAATCGCCGCCTTCTGGGATCTGGTCACGCCGCAGGAAGCCAAGAGCTGGGTCGAGACCCATCGAGACGAATTGACCGAAGTACTGGTCGAGCCTGCCGCCGGCGGCAAGCCGCGCTTGTCCTTCGCCTTCCTCGATTTCCATGACACGCTCGACAGTCATGCCGAGGCACCGGCGCGCATCCGTGTGCTGAGCCCCTTCGATCCGACTCTGCGCGATCGCAATCGGACCGAACGTCTCTTCGGCTTCTTCTACCGCATCGAGATTTTCGTGCCCGAACCGAAGCGCGAATACGGCTACTACGTCTTCCCATTGCTGGAGGGCGATCGGCTGATCGGACGGATCGACATGAAGGCCGACCGCAAGGCGGGAACACTGGATGTCAAACGCCTGTGGCTGGAACCGGGCGTCAAGGCATCGGCAGGCCGGCTGGAGAAGCTGGAAGCGGAGCTGGAACGTGTTGCCCGTTTCACCGGCGTCGAGAAGGTCGTGTTTCTCGACGGCTGGCGGGGGATGACCGACAGTTCTTTTTCAGGAAATCGGCGCTGAGTGGCATCAGGGAGACTGCCGCTCATTTTGGGATCGAGATCGCATGAACACCGTTCGGATTTTCGATGGGCATAATGATGCGGTCCAGTTCATGATGGATTACAAGCCTGACGGCCGCGATTTTTTGGCCCGGTCTGAGGCCGGACATCTCGATCTTCCGCGAGCACGCGAAGGCGGCCTGGTCGGCGGGTTGTTCGCTATGTACGCCGCGCCAGAGCACGAGCCCGTAGATGATCTGACGATCACGCATGATGGTTACGAAGTTCGTTATGCCGAGGCTCTGCAGCTGGATCATGCGCGCCGGCAAATCGACGGGCAGCTTGCTGCCATAAAGAAGCTGATCGGACGCTCGGGCTGTAAAATCCGTCTGGCAACGAGCGTCAGCCAGCTCGAGGCGGCACGACATGCCGGTGTCTTTGCCGTCGTGCTCCATATGGAAGGCGCCGACGCCATCGGACCCGATCTCGGCTATCTGGATAGCCTCTACGATGCCGGCCTTCGATCCTTGGGCATCGTGTGGAGCCGTCCGAACATCTTCGGCTATGGCGTTCCGTTCGCCTATCCGAGATCGCCCGATACGGGACCTGGGCTGACGGATTCGGGAAAGAATCTGGTCCGAAGATGCAATGAACTCGGGATCATGATCGATGTTTCCCATCTGAACGAGCGCGGATTTTGGGATGTCGCCGCATTGAGCACCGCTCCGCTTGTGGCCACGCACACCTGCGCCCATACCATATGTCCATCGACCCGGAACCTGACCGATCGGCAATTGGACGCGATCCGCGATACGGGTGGCGTCGTTGGGTTGAATCTTGCCGTCAACGATATCCGCGCAGATGCCAATCTTGACGAGGATACCCCGCTCGAAGCGGTCGTTCGCCAGATCGACTATCTCAGCGCCCGCATCGGCGCGGATGGGATCGCCCTTGGATCGGACTTCGATGGCGCCGTCGTGCCGCGAGAGATCGGGGACGCAAGCGGCTTGCCGCGGCTCGTGGAGGCCATGCGCCAAAGCGGATTCGATGAACTAACCCTGCGAAAATTCGCCTATGACAATTGGCTTCGCCTATTCGATGCCACATGGCTGGATCGATCGTAAGCTTTGTCACCCCCCTTGAAGGGACATAACTAACAGAGTCCAATAGGCAGAAGAACACCCGAAGAGGAGAGTTCGTTGTCGTCGCTGATTCTAAAAGGCCGCAATGTTAGGCTCCGCCCGCCATGTGCCGAGGACGCCGATGTGCGCTTCGCTTTAGGTACGAATGCCGAGATCGCGGAGATGTATGGCGTTAACAAGGAGGACATCGAGCCCATCACCCGGGAGGGCGCAACGCGATGGGTTCAGGGCCTTGCCGATCAGCCTCATGCCTGGGTTATCGAAATCGACGGCGTCTTTGCCGGCATAATCCGATTGGACAACGTCAATCGCCAGGACCGACGCGCGACGATGGCAATCGGGATCTATAATCCGGCGCTGCTTGGTAAAGGCTTTGGCACGGAAGCGATCACGCTTCTGCTGGATCATGCCTTCGGCGAGATGAGACTGCATCGCATCGGAATACGCGTGCTCGCCTACAACAAGCGCGCCATCCGCGCCTATGAAAAATGCGGCTTCATCGTCGAAGGGAGGGAGCGGGAGACCGCCTACGTCAATGGCCGCTGGCACGACGACATCATGATGGGCCTGTTGGATCGCGAGTTTTCATCACATCGCTTTTGAGGGGGGCGGTCACACGGAGCGCGCGGGTGGGGTGACAATTGGTTGGCTACGGAGATCGACGCAATCACCCCACCCCGGAGCTTCGCTCCGACCCTCCCCCTCAAGGGCAGGGGTATCGCATATGAGCGGAGATCGCCGCTGTCCACCTTCTCCCCAGCGGGGAGAAGGTGCCGCCAGGCGGATGAGGGGGTGCCTGCCAAGACCACAAAAATCCATGAATTCAAATCGATAACCCCTCATCCGACCCTTCGGGCCACCTTCTCCCCAAGGGGGAGAAGGAGCTTATGGTGCTCGTCCGCCTCCATATGCGATAGCCCTGCCTTCAAGGGGAGGGTAAAAATCAGCAGATCTCCGTCTTGGCAATCTTGATGCCGAATCCTTCCAAGCCGACATAGTGCCGCTCGCGGCTGGTGAGCAGCTTGATCGAGCTGACGCCGAGATCCTTCAGGATCTGCGCGCCGAGGCCGATTTCCAGCCATTCGCTGTCTCGCGCCTGTGCCTCGGCGTGGCTCTCGCGCTCGGCCTGACGCGCCTTGCGGCCATTGTCGAAATGACCGACACCGACGGAACCTTCGCGCAAATAGACGATGACACCCCGGCCTTCCTCGGCGATCTTCTTCATGTAGAAATCGACCGGACGGCGCTTGCCGAACAGATCCTCGGCGACATTTTCCGGATGTAGCCGGACTGGGATATCGACGCCGTCGCGAATATCGCCGAAAACGACGGCAAGATGCTGCATCGGGTCCCAGGGCAGGGAATAGGTATGGGCGCGCGCCTTGCCGAACGATGTTTCGATGTCGAAGCTGGTGCCGAGCTCGATGAGGGTTTCCTTGCGCTGGCGATAGGCGATGAGGTCGGCGACGGAAACGAGCTTCAGCCCGTTCTGCTCGGCGAATTCCACCACTTGCTGGCCGCGCGTCACCGTACCGTCATCATTGACGAGCTCGCTGATGACGCCGATCGGCGGCAGGCCGGCAAGCTTGCAGAGATCGACGGCGGCTTCCGTATGGCCCGAACGCATGAGCACGCCGCCTTCACGCGCAACCAGCGGGAAGATATGGCCCGGACGAACGAAATCCGTCGGCCCGACATTCGGATTGGCGAGGTTTCGGACCGTCAGCGTCCGGTCGTCGGCGGAAATGCCTGTTGTGGTGCCATGCTTGAAATCGACGGAAACGGTGAAGGCCGTCGTATGGGCGGAATCATTCTCCGCGACCATGGCGTTGAGGTTGAGTCGCTTGGCCTCCTCGCGCGGCATCGGCGTGCAGACGATGCCGGACGTGTGCCGGACGATGAAAGCCATCTTGTCCGGCGTGCAGTGAACGGCGGCAACGATCAGATCGCCTTCGTTCTCGCGGTCATTGTCGTCCATGACGACGACGATCTCGCCGGCTTCGAAAGCCCTTATGGCATCGACAACACGCTTCTGGTCGTAAGACATCTCGAAGTTCCTACCTCTGCTGGCCCGTCTGGCCGCGATCCCTCAGATAATGATCGGCAACGGCGCAGGCGACCATCGCCTCGCCGATCGGCACGGCGCGAATGCCGACGCAAGGATCGTGGCGGCCCTTGGTGCGCACATCGACATTGTTGCCATCGGCATCGATCGACTGGCGTTCCGTCAGGATCGACGAAGTCGGCTTGATGGCAAAGCGCGCGACGACGGGCTCGCCTGTGGAAATGCCGCCCAGGATGCCGCCGGCATGATTGGACAGGAAGATGCGCTTGCCGTCATTGCCCATGCGCATGGCATCGGCATTTTCCTCGCCTGTGAGTTCAGCGGAGGCGAACCCTTCACCGATTTCGACGCCCTTGACGGCATTGATCGACATCAGCAGCGAGGCGATATCCTGGTCGAGCTTGCCATAGATCGGAGCGCCGAGACCGGCCGGCACGCCTTCCGCCACCACTTCCACCACGGCACCGATCGAGGAGCCGGCCTTGCGGATACCGTCGAGATAGTCTTCCCAAATAGGCACGATTTCGGGATCAGGCGCAAAGAACGGGTTCTGATCCACCTGCGCCCAATCCCAGTTGGCACGGTTGATCTTGTGCTTGCCGATCTGCACCAGCGCGCCACGGATCGTCACGCCGGGCACCACGAGACGGGCGATGCCGCCGGCAGCGACGCGCGCCGCGGTTTCGCGGGCTGATGAGCGGCCGCCGCCGCGGTAGTCGCGAATGCCGTATTTGACGTCATAGGTGTAGTCTGCATGGCCGGGGCGGTAACGCTTAGCGATCTCGCCGTAATCCTTCGAGCGCTGATCGGTATTCTCGATCAGCATCGAGATCGGTGTGCCGGTCGAGATCATCGTCTCGCCGTCCTCGTCCATCATGACGCCCGACAGAACCTTGACGAGATCGTCCTCGCGCCGCTGCGTCACGAAGCGCGACTGGCCCGGCTTGCGCTTGTCGAGCCAGGTTTGAATGTCCTGCAGCTTGAAACGGAGGCCTGGAGGACAGCCGTCGACGACGCAGCCGAGCGCTGGACCGTGGCTTTCGCCCCAGGTGGTGACGCGGAAGAGGTGACCGAATGTATTGTGCGACATGTAAAACGACCGGATTAGCGCAGCCTGACCGGCAGGCCGCGTCTTGTCTCTTGCAATTTCGGCCCACTCATAGAGCATGATGCAAAAAAGTGTAAGCGGTTTTCGGGCGACATCATCCTCATGATCGAGACCAGTTCGGCCTCGATATCGGCGAGCCTAAAAGCCGACAATGCAAGATCTTTCTTTCAGCCGCGCGGATACTGCTGCCGCCTCCGCTTTTCTTGCGCATACCGCGTGGTAAATAAAGATTAACCTGGGCTGTGGATTGTGACGAAGCATTCACCATTTGGGCGGGCGAAGTCATTATTGGGGGCAACTTCCGCCATATTCGACGTGTTTTCTAAGCCGCATAAGAAATCATAATCAATTTACCTGAAGGGTGACGACGATGCGCTTCTTTGTAGCGACGCTTTTGGCCACGGCAAGCCTGCTTGCTCCTGTCGCCGGTTTTGCTGAAAGCGCCGATGTCGAAGCCGTCATCAAGAAGGTCGACGCGAAGAACTTCAACATCACGCTGGATGACGGAAAGAGCTATCAGGTGCCGGAGGATTTCGATTTCAGTGGCCTGCAGGCCGGTGTGAAGGTGGTGGTCTTCTATACGGAAGTCGACGGCAAGCGCGTCGTCAACGATCTCGATATCGTCCAGTAAATAGCGCTGCCGGGCAGCCGGCGGTCTCGGACGGTTTTCCCGCCTTCAAGGTGATTATTCTTCTTCGCTCGCTCCCAAATCACCCAGTCATCCGCGCCTGAAGCGCATCGCGATCTTTCGGATTCGCTTCTTGCGCTTTAGATCTTTGATTTGGGTATGTCATTGTCGCAAACCGCTGCACACTTTTGCGCGACATGCTTTAATCGGGAACCGTCTACATCCAACCGATGATCTTCATCTGCGGATCGACCTTCAGGATCTGGTCCTGATGGATCGGGATTTCCGCCGCCTCTTCCTTTTCGACATCGCCGATCAGACGGAACAGCGTACGGATGACGCCGCCATGCGTGACGCAGACCGTCGGGCGGTCGACG
The DNA here is from genome assembly GCF_057784455.1 of Martinezella sp. CNPSo 3890. Taxonomy (NCBI): domain Bacteria; kingdom Pseudomonadati; phylum Pseudomonadota; class Alphaproteobacteria; order Hyphomicrobiales; family Rhizobiaceae; genus Martinezella; species Martinezella sp. CNPSo 3890. The sequence continues at coordinate 377,503 of NZ_JBXSOR010000001.1, forward strand.
GATGCCAGCCATGAGCCGACGCGCCAGGAGAGGATTTCATAGCTTTCGGCATCTTCGCCAGGCGGGATGAAGTCCCATTTATTCGCCTTGCGCTCGGCAAGCCGGTCGGGCGCTGTTGCCTTCAATTCTTTGAGGGTAAAGCCTTCCCAGGCTCCGAAGGACAGTTCGACGAGCCTGTCGTCGGTCGCATAGTCCTTGGGCGGCAGGCCCATGGCATCTCTGGCGATTTCCATGGTTTCGCGCGTGCGTCGCAAGGGGCTGGCGACGAAATCGAAGGGCCGGTTTTCGAATGCGAGGATTTCGGCGAGATCGATGCCGTTCTGCCGCGCCTGTTCGCGGCCGATGGCGTTGAGATCGATGTCTTTCTGCCCCTGCAGGCGACGCTCGGCATTCCAGTCGGTCTGACCGTGACGTATCACATAGAGGATGGGCGACACGGTCAGCTTCCTGTTGGTCAGTCCTTCGCGACGGAAATGTCGGGCGCGTCCACGGCCTTCATGCCGACCGTATGATAGCCCGAATCGACGTGATGGATTTCGCCGGTCACGGCCGTCGACAGATCGGACAGCAGATAGAGGGCGGAATTGCCGACTTCGTCGATCGTGACGGTCCGCTTCAGCGGTGCGTTGTACTCGTTCCACTTGAGGATGTAGCGGAAGTCGCCGATGCCCGAAGCGGCGAGCGTCTTGATCGGGCCTGCCGAGATCGCGTTGACGCGGATGCCGCGGCTGCCGAGGTCGACTGCGAGGTAACGCACGCTTGCTTCGAGAGCAGCCTTGGCGACACCCATGACGTTGTAGTGCGGCATGACCTTTTCCGCACCGTAATAGGTGAGGGTGATCATCGAGCCGCCGTCATTCATGATTCGCTCGGCGCGCTGTGCAACCGCCGTGAAGGAATAGACGGAGATGTCCATCGTCTTCGTGAAGTTGTCGCGGCTGGTATCGAGGTAACGGCCGGTCAGCTCGTCCTTGTCGGAAAACGCGATGGCATGCACGACAAAATCGATCTTGCCCCATTTCGCCTCAAGCGTGTCCATGACGGCATCGATCGTTGCCGGCTCGGTTACGTCGCAATGGCCGGCCATGAAGGCGCCGAGTTCCTGAGCGAGCGGCTCGACGCGCTTCTTCAGGGCATCGCCCTGCCACGTCAATGCGATTTCGGCTCCGGCATCGGAACAGGCCTTGGCAATACCCCACGCTATCGAACGGTTGTTTGCTACGCCGAGGATGACGCCGCGCTTGCCTGCCATGAGGCCAGTGGATTGAGCCATATTCTGCTCCCTTGAACTTTAGATGAACCTGCCTATGGCATAGGCCGTTCCCCTGTTCAAGCATCGTAAAGATCATCAACTGTTAGGGATCGTAACAAAGGGTGCTGTTGTCACCAAAATTTCACAGGAAAAGCCCCTCGCGCATACTGCGCATGAGATCCGTGACCTTATCGTCGGGTTTTTCCCACAGCATCAGCCGCAATTCGACGATGAGATCGCCTTTTGCACCATTGCCATCGGGCAATCCCTCGCCGGAAATGCGAACGACCTGATCCGAACCGGACCAAGCCGGCACCGTGATCCTGACCGGTCCGTTCAATCCTTCGACCGTGGTTTCGCAACCTAGAACGGCATTCTCTATCGTAATGGGTAATATTGTACGCACATCGCTTCCGTCGAGCGTGAAGCGTCCGTCGGTCGACAGGTGAACGGTGACGGCGACATCGCCGCGCAACATGCCCTGCAGTTTCAGTCCCTGGCCCTTGAGGTGAAGCACCTGGCCATTGGAGATATCAGTCGTCGCCTGAAAGCGCGCCTCCCGGTTGTCGGGCAGCGGAACGGCAATCCAGCGGCTCTTCAGCATGTCGTCGAGCGTTACCGTGGCTTCGGCGGCGACCTCCGGGGTTTTCTCCGGCGGCTTTTCGGGCGCACTGCCGCCCGTGATGCGTCGTACCAGAGAGCCGAGGATGCCGAAGGCGGAGCGCGAGCCGGCAGCTGCTGAAACCGTGGCAAGCTGCTCCTCTTCCACCTGCGGCTCTTCCGGTGCCGCGGTATCGGGTTGCTCCTGCGGTTTTTCCGCCTGCCTTACGCCTGTTGCCGCCGTGGCCGGTGCCTGCTGCGCCTGGCCGGTCTTCACTCCGAAAATGCGTTCGACCATGTCTTCCGGAGATTCGGTGGCATTGCCCTGTTGGCCGGATGCAGCGGAGGCTGCCGCTTTGCGGGCGTTGGCCCGCGCGAGCTCTTCCATGATCTTGTCGGCATTGGCGCGCGCGGCCTTGGCCCGCTCGGCAGCCTCGCGAGCCGCCTGCCGCTGCTGCATGATCGTCTGTTCCTGGCTCTGACCCTTTGCCTCGGCCATACGTGCGATCTGGTCGTAGCGGCTACGCTTTTGCGGATCCTTCAGCGTCTCGTAAGCCCGGCCGATTTCGGCAAACCGTTCCGACGCGGTCGGATCGCCCAGATTGTGATCGGGATGGGCGGTCTTCGCCAGACTGCGCCAGGCGGATTTGATTTCCTCCGCCCCCGCATCTCTCCGAACGCCCAGCACCTTATACGGATCGCGCATCTTTCCCGCCATCATTCATGGGTGTGCCGAGCCCCATCGCAGCACCCCAAGCAAAGAACCAGTTAGCGCTTCGCCATCCTGCTTCCTGTCATGGGAGGCAAGGCTGATGCGCCGATGAGCCGATCCTGCGGGAAAAGTTGCTAATCAGGCGTTACGGCGGATGGAACCTGAAGACCTGCATTTCAAGGCATGGTTAGCCGATCGCTAACGGGCGATGCTTGGGATTTGCAGTCGGACCCGGATCGCCGATGATAATAGAATGCCTATCAGCGTGAACTGATTTGAGGGCGGGACGAAAAGGGAGAAAGGCGCTCAGCCCGCCTGCTGGAAGCTGAGCAACTGCCATTCGCCAAGGCCGACAAGGCAAGTCCTGCCCGAGAAATTGGCAACGCCCTGATAGGAATGCCGGCTGGTGCGGAATTGGCGGCAGACCACGCCAGACGCATTGCTTTCGACAATCGTGTCGATGACACCGGCACTGCCGGTCGAGGTGTTTGCCCAGGGTATGGGCTGGCCGTTGAGTTTGTGGAGATCCGCCGAGGTAACGGCATTGCGCACCGTGGTCTCGTCGGAGATGCTGTCCGTCGTTACGGGGGCCGTCGGCACGGTGCCCGTCGATACGCTGCGATCCACTTTGGCCGAGCTCAGATAGTCCATGCCGCCGCCGACGCAGCCGCCAAGGGTGAAAAGGGAGACTAGGGCGACAGCCATCGTCACGCCTTTTGCAAGCTTGCGCTTTGTATGAACGATCGACTTTGCTATGACTTCCACCCGAACTTCTTGGCCAGCCAGAGGGGCCGGCGGTTATTAGGAATTGCGGAGCTTTTGAATTAATATGTCGGAAAACGAGTTAACAAGCGGTGACTTCACCGAGCAGAATGAACCTTTCAGTCTCTTTGCGTCCTGGCTGCGTGAGGCGGAGACCACCGAACCGAACGATCCGAATGCGGTAGCGCTGGCAACGGTGGATAAGGATGGTTTGCCAAATGTCCGCATGGTTCTTCTGAAAGGTTTCGATAGCGACGGATTCGTATTCTATACAAATTTCGAGAGCCAGAAAGGCCAAGAAATTCTTTCCCAGAAGAAAGCGGCCATGTGCTTCCACTGGAAGTCGTTGCGTCGCCAGGTGCGCCTGCGTGGCCTGGTTGAAGTGGTGAGCGATAAGGAAGCCGACGAATATTATAAGACAAGGCCTCGCGGCAGCCGCATCGGTGCTTGGGCCTCAAAGCAGTCGCGACCACTGGAAGGCCGCTTCGCGCTGGAAAAGGCCGTTGCCGAATATACCGCCCGTTACGCGATCGGCGATATTCCGCGCCCGCCTTACTGGTCCGGCTTCCGCATCCGGCCGCTGTCGATTGAATTCTGGCACGATCGCCAATTCCGCCTGCACGATCGCATCGAATTTCGCCGTGATGTACCGGAGGGTGCCTGGCAAAAGGTGCGGATGTATCCGTAAATCCTATGCCGTTTCCCGGCGTCCCATCAGCCGCATGGGGATGCCGGATGCAAGCGCCGACGCATAGCGGGGCTTCTGGTAATGGCCGTTCAGCGATAGCCGCGGCAGCAATAGCAGGGAGTTGCCGTTTGCTGTCGTGATCGTGCCGGGGCGGGTGGTGACTCCGACAGAAAAGCCGAGTTCGGCCGCAAGCCGCCCCTCGCGCGGCGAGACGGCCTCGTTCGTGCCATAGGGATAGGCGATCGTGGTTGGCCGCTTTCCGGTGATGTCGGCGACATAATCGGCCGAAAGCGCCATCTCCGCGACAGCCTCCGCTTCGGGGAGCCTTGCCAAGGCCCGATGGCTCACCGTATGGGCGCCGAGGGAGGCAAGGGGATGGCGCGCGAGCTGCCGCAATTCGTTGCGATCCATGATCGATGCACGGACGATATCGAGCGGCTCCAGGCCGTGACGCCGGGCAAGCTCATCGATCCGGCCGACAGCTTCACTTTCCTCATGACTGTGGACAAAGGCGGCGAAGCGGGCAAATGCCGCATGCTTCTGGCTATCCTTGCCGAGTGGCAGAAACTCTTCTCCCGACCCGAAATCGAATGTCAGCCGATCAAGCCGGCCAAGCAGTTCGCCCAGCGTCTCCCACCATAAACTATGCGTCCGCTCCGAAAGCCCCTGGGCGACGAAGACGGTGAAGGGCACATCGTGGCGTGCGAAGATTGGCAGGGCGTGTTCAAGATTGTCCCGATTGCCGTCGTCGAGCGTCACGGCGACGAAGGGCGGCTTGCCGGCCTCTTTTGCCCGGGATGGAAGAGCGTCGAGTGCAATGAACTCGTAACCGTCTTGCTTGAGCCGAGCGATGGCGCGATCGAGAAAATCGGGTGAGACCTCCAGATGCGCATTGGGCGCAAAACGGCAGGGGAGGGCAGGGCGGACGTGATGAAGGGTGAAGATCGTGCCGAGGCCGGCAACATCGCGCATCAGTCCCGCACCCTTCAAAAGCGCGGCAGCCTCAAGCCCGCTTGAGATCATCGTGCGCTTGAGGCGGACCTTGATGCCCTGTTCCATGCGGCTCGACCCGGTTGACCAATGTCAACGCTGTAGCGCATTCCCGTTAAACCTTACTGAATCTTCGTCATAATTTCCAATGCGTTAATGCTTATTTTACCAGGAAAGGCAAAATTGAAGAACTATCGAGGCTGTTGCCTCAATATCGCACCGGTATCAGGCTTTTTGTCGCAAAATCATACAGGGATTGATGCGGTGTGTTGGCATTCTTTCGGTTGGGGACAATTATGAAACGACTTCTGATGGCTTTGTCTGTGGCCGTCTTGCTGTTGAGCGCTCCTGTAGCGAGCTTCGCCGGCAGCGCCTATTTCATCATGGATGCAAAGACCGGCAAAGTGCTGGCATCGAGCAATGCGGATGACCTCAACCATCCGGCATCGCTGACCAAGATGATGACCCTATACATGACCTTCGAGGCGATCCATCGCGGCAAGCTGAGCTGGAACACCCGGATCCCGGTTTCGCGCTTCGCTGCAGCTAAGCCGCCAACCAAGCTGGGCCTCAAGCCCGGCGGTACGGTGACTGTCCGCGAAGCCGTCGATGGCATGATCATCAAGTCCGCCAACGATGCCGCAACCGCCATGGCGGAAGCGCTCGGCGGCAGCGAGAGCGGTTTTGCACGGATGATGACGCAGAAAGCACGCGAACTCGGCATGCGCCGCACCACCTTCCTGAATGCATCCGGTCTTCCGAACATGCAGCAGTGGACGACGGCGCGAGATATGTCGACGCTCGCCGTCGCGCTCATCAACAACTATCCCCAGGAGTACCGGCTCTTCTCGCAGACGAGCTTCAACTACCGCGGCCACTACGTGCGCGGCCATAACAACCTGATGTATCGCTATGAGGGCATGGACGGTATCAAGACCGGCTATACGAATGCCTCTGGCTTCAACCTCGTCAGCGCCGTGCGCCAGGGCAATCGCCGCGTGATCGGCGTCGTCATGGGCGGCGCCACGGCGCGCGGTCGCGACGCGATGATGGCGTCGCTGCTGGACCGCTATGTGCCCAAGGCAGCCTCCGTCGCGACATCGCGCCTGATGGCGAGCGTCGGCGGCGGCAAGATGGGCAAGCAGGTTGAAGTGGCGTCTGCATCGGACGATGTTGCCGTCGATGTCGATGCCCAAACCACTGCCACGACGACACCTGCGCCGGCGCGCAAGCGTACCGAGGTCGTCCCAATGGCATTCGCCGCCGCCTCGAACGTCACCGTGCCGATGGATCGCCCGGCTGCGATGGACGAGATCCTCGTCGACAACAAGCAGGCAGCAGCCGCCAGCAAGCCGATGGTATCCGGAAGCTGGCAGGTACAGATCGCGGCGACGCCAACCGCTCAGGCTGCCAAGGATTTGCTCTCGGAAGCGAAGTCCAAGGCCGGCAATGCGCTCGCCAATGCCTCGCCCTATACCGAAGCCGTCGGCAAAGGCGCCAGCACGGTCTATCGCGCCCGCTTCACCGGCTTTGCAAGCCGCGACGATGCAAGTTCGGCCTGCTCCGCTCTGAAGCGCAAGGACTTCGATTGCATGCTCCTGCCGAGCAAGGGCTGAACATAATCTTGATTGGATAGAAGCGAGCCGGCGGAGCAAATCTCCGCCGGCTCGACTTTTTTGCGGGAATCGTTCATTGATGAATGGAACATAAAGGGAACGATTTCAATGCTGAAAGATCTGATGGAGCAATTCGAAACGGCTTCTGCACGCTACGCCGCCGACAACGGCATGGAGCGCGACGACGACTGGTTCGTGTTGAAGCTCCAGGAAGAAATGGGCGAGTTGGTCCAGATCTGGAACAGGGTCACCGGCCGCGGGCGGCGCAAGGGCATGAGCGACGCGGATCTCGCGACGGCGCTTGCCGATGAAACGGCCGATGTGCTCGGCCATATTCTTCTATTCGCGCATCGCAATGGCCTCGATCTACCGGCTGCCATCGAGCGCAAGTGGCTCTTTCGCCCTCAGGCGTAGCAGGCCGGGGCGGTTAAGCCTTGGTGCCGCCCACCGTGATCTGGTCCATGCGCAGATGCGGCTGACCGACGCCGACGGGAACCCATTGGCCGGCTTTGCCGCAATTGCCGATGCCGGTATCGAGCTTCATGTCGTTGCCGATCATCGAAACGCGCTTCATCGCATCTGGTCCGTTGCCGATCAGCATGGCTCCCTTGATAGGAGCGCCGACCTTGCCATCCTCGATGAGGTAGGCTTCGGTGCAGCCGAAGACGAATTTGCCTGAGGTGATATCCACCTGACCGCCGCCGAAGGAAACGGCGTAGATGCCCTTCTTCACCGAAGCGATGATTTCGTTCGGCGTCTTGTCGCCGCCAAGCATATAGGTGTTGGTCATGCGCGGCATCGGTGTATGGGCATAGCCTTGGCGACGGCCGTTGCCGGTCGCCTTCATGCCCATCAGCCGGGCATTCTGCCGGTCCTGCATGTAGCCGACCAGCTTGCCGTTCTCGATCAGTACGTTGTAGGCCGAAGGCGTGCCTTCATCGTCGACGGTGATTGAGCCACGGCGGTTCTCGATCGTGCCGTCATCGACGACGGTAACGCCGGGAGCGGCGACCATCTGGCCGAGCAGCCCCGCGAAAGCCGATGTCTTCTTGCGGTTGAAATCGCCTTCCAGCCCGTGGCCGACGGCTTCGTGCAGCATGACGCCCGGCCAGCCGGAGCCGAGCACGACATCCATCGTGCCGGCGGGTGCTTCGATCGCCTCGAGATTGACGAGCGCCTGGCGAAGCGCCTCGTCGGCGCCGTGATGCCAATTGTCTTCTGTGACGAAATCGCCGAAGCCGATGCGGCCGCCCGTGCCGAAGGAGCCGGATTCCTGCCGGTCGCCGTCACCCACGATGACAGAGATATTGACGCGCGTCATCGGCCTGACATCGCGGACGCGATGACCATCGGCGCGCAGAATGTCGACCACCTGCCAGCTCGCGGCGATGGATGCCGTCACCTGGCGCACCTTGTCGTTCTTGTCGCGCAGATAGCTGTCGATCCGCTGCAGGAGCTTTGCCTTTTCCTCGAAGCTCGGCGTGCCGATCGGGTTCTCGTCGCCGTAGAGCACCTTGTTGGTACGCTGTGGCGCGGCTGCATAGGAGCCGGCATAGCCCGATGTCACCGCACGTACCGCATCGGCGGCGCGCTTCAGGGCGGCTTCGGACAGGTCGCCCGCATGGGCATAGCCCACCGCTTCGCCGGCAACGGCGCGAAGGCCGAAGCCCTGCTCGGTGTTGAAGCTGCCGCCCTTCATACGGCCATTGTCGAAGGTCAGCGATTCCGCCTGGACATGCTCGACGAAGAGTTCGCCGTCGTCGGCGCCGGACAGCGCCTCGGCCACGATGCCGCGCAGCTTGGTTTCATCGGCATCGAAAAGAGTAAGGAGATCGGTGTTCATGGGTCAGGTGCTCCGTTCAGAGCCGATGTAGGCTTCGCACCGCGCAAGAGCAAGCCCATCCGGTCAGGGAAGGGCGTCGTAGCCGTCCGCGAAGCCCTTCAAGTCCACAGGGATGCCGATCCCTTCTTCCGGCGACTGGAAGACGATGAAGGTTGCCGTAGCGCCGCTGCGCAGCGTCTTCAGCAACTGGTCCTCCAGCACGACTTCGGCGTAGCAGCCGTCGGAGAAGCAGCGCACGAAATAGGCGCGGCCGATATCTTTACCATCGATATTGAGGCCGAGACCGTTGGGCAGCAGCACGCCGAGCGGCGCCAGCACGCGAAGGATCTTGGATTTGCGGTCAGCCGTCTTCAGCACGACGACGGACAAACCGATTTCGGGACGATCCTCCGCAATCACGTTCTGCATCAGCGCGCATTGCTCGGTCGAAGCGCCTGCCGGCTTGTCGCAGACGACGGACCATGCGCCATGGCTGGAGCGAACCGTACCCGGCGGTTGCGGAACCTGGCTCGTTGGCACCTGCTGCGTATGCGGCTGCTGTTGGCCCGGCTGGTCCGGCTGCAACTGTTGGGTCTGCTGCGCCGGCGGCTGAGTCTGCTGTGCCTGTTGCGCCCATGCGGGTGCGGCAACTGCGGCAGCGACGCTACCGGTAACAAGCAAAAGCCGGGCGAGGGAACGAAAACCCATGGAAACCTCTAGATTCGAATCAGTGCCGCTATTGTTGAAGCCCAGGCCGGCAAATGAAAAGCCCCGGCTGCTGGATTCCAACCGACTACGGCGGAAATACGACGTCTACTCCATTTTGTCCCGGCGGCGCCATGGACCGCGATGCAATTTTTCGTATGATGATGAAATGCTTGCCATGTCCGGGACAAGCATGGGGGGATATTCGCGCAAAAATGCCGCACTAACAAATGTCTTGAGTTGTTGCGGAGTACCCCAAACTGTGGTTTGAAGCGCAATGGATTGTAGGGATACTGCGTTTGAGGAAGATCTGGGATCAAACGCTGGAGGGAGAGACATCGTGATTAAGAGAGCTTACGCGGCTCTGGCGGCTATGATCTGTCTGCTTTTTGCGACAGGTAGCTACGCCGATCAGCCGAGACCTTGGGAAACCGGTATGCAGCAGGCGGCAACCGGCAACATGCATCAAATCCGCTGGTTTGAGGCATACACGCTTTGGTTTATCATTCCGATCACGCTGCTTGTTCTGGCCCTCCTGGTGGTGGTCATGGTCAAGTTCCGGGCCTCCAAGAACCCGGTTCCGTCCAAGACGAGTCACAACACGCTGATCGAAGTCATCTGGACCATCGGACCGGTCCTTATTCTTCTCTTCCTGGCCATTCCCTCCTTCAATCTACTGACCGATCAGCTGACCTTCCCGGAGAAGACGGATGTCACCGTCAAGGCGACAGCGACGCAATGGCAGTGGAATTATGAATATGAAGGCAGTGGTGCGACGCCGGTTGCCTTCGATTCCTTCATGCTGAAGGAGCAGGACCGCACCGCCGCCGGCAAGGACGACAAGTCGAAATATCCGCGGCTGCTTGCTGTCGACAATGAAATGGTCGTGCCTGTCGGCAAGAACGTTCGCCTTCTTATCACCGCCGCACCGGCCGACGTCATCCATTCCTTCGCCATGCCCGCCTTCGGCATCAGGATCGATGCTATTCCGGGCCGTCTGAACGAAACCTGGTTCAATGCCGACCGCGAAGGCCTGTATTATGGACAGTGTTCCGAGCTCTGCGGCAAGGATCACTCTTTCATGCCGATCGCCATCCGCGTCGTCTCCGATGATCAGTATAAGCAGTGGCTGGCCGCTGCTGCAACCGACGTCGGCAAGGCGAACAAGGCTCTGATGGCCGCCGTCGATCAACCGACGACCGTCAAGGTCGCGGAAAACACGGCGAAGTAAGAGGGTAGGAACAATGGCTGGATCCAAGGCACACGACGATCACTCGAATGAGCTTCACGACGCTCACGCGCATGACGATCATCACGCACACAAGCAGACCTTCGCCGAACGTTGGCTGTTTTCGACGAATCACAAGGACATCGGCACGCTCTATCTGATCTTCGCGATCTTCGCGGGCGTGATCGGCTTCCTCCTCTCCGTTGCCATTCGCATGGAATTGCAGGAGCCCGGCATCCAGATCTTCAGCGGTCTCGCGTCGATGGTCTACGGCTTTTCGGGCGATGCTGCCATTGATGGCGGCAAGCAGATGTACAACGTCTTCGTCACCGCCCACGCGCTGATCATGATCTTCTTCATGGTCATGCCGGCGATGATCGGCGGCTTTGCCAACTGGATGGTGCCGATCATGATCGGCGCGCCCGATATGGCGTTCCCGCGCCTGAACAACATTTCGTTCTGGCTGCTCGTTCCGGCCTTCCTGCTGCTCATCCTCTCGATGTTCGTCGAAGGCCCGGCAGGCGCCTACGGCGCAGGCGGCGGCTGGACGATGTATGTGCCCTTATCCGGCACGGTCGGCCATCCCGGCCCGGCGATCGATCTGGTCATCTTCGCGCTGCACATTGCCGGTGCCTCATCGATCCTCGGTGCGATCAACTTCATCACCACGATCCTGAACATGCGCGCTCCCGGCATGACGCTGCACAAGATGCCGCTGTTTGCCTGGTCGGTTCTGATCACCGCCTTCCTGCTGCTGCTGTCGCTCCCCGTTCTGGCTGGTGCCATCACCATGGTTCTGACGGACCGCAACTTCGGCACGACCTTCTTCGCGCCGGAAGGCGGCGGTGACCCGCTGCTCTATCAGCACCTCTTCTGGTTCTTCGGCCATCCGGAAGTCTACATCCTGATTCTGCCCGGTTTCGGCATGATCAGCCACATCATCTCGACCTTCTCGCGCAAGCCGATCTTCGGCTATCTCGGCATGGCTTACGCTATGGTCGCGATCGGCGCCGTCGGCTTCGTCGTCTGGGCCCACCATATGTACGTGACCGGCCTCTCGCTCGACACCCAGCGCTACTTCGTCTTCGCGACGATGGTCATCGCGGTTCCGACAGGCGTCAAGGTCTTCTCGTGGATCGCGACGATGTGGGGCGGTTCGATCCAGTTCCGCACGCCGATGATCTGGGCGCTCGGCTTCATCTTCCTGTTCACGCTCGGCGGCGTCACCGGCGTCCAGCTCGCCAATGCCGGCCTCGACCGCGAACTGCATGCGACCTATTACGTGGTGGCTCACTTCCACTACGTTCTGTCGCTCGGCGCCGTCTTTGCCATCTTCGCCGCCTGGTACTACTGGTTTCCGAAAATGACCGGCTACATGTACAATGAGCGGATCGGCAACTGGCACTTCTGGATCACCTTCATCGGTGTCAACATGGTGTTCTTCCCGCAGCACTTCCTGGGCCGTGCGGGCATGCCGCGCCGCTATATCGACTATCCGGATGCCTATGCCGGCTGGAACTTCGTATCCTCCATCGGCTCCTATGTCGCAGCCGTAGGCCTTTGCTTCTTCTTCTGGGGCGTTATAGATGCCTTCGTAAAGAAGCGCGTCGCAGGCGATAATCCCTGGGGCGATGGTGCGACCACGCTGGAATGGCAGCTGTCGTCGCCGCCGCCGCACCATCAGTGGGAAGAGCTGCCGCGCATCAAGTAGCTCATTTCCGGACGCCGTGATCAGCGGCGTCCGGCTCAACGGATAATTGGAAGAGAGAATGACGGTCATCGACAATCACGAAGCGCTCGCAAAGCAAGGCGAAACCGGCCTGTCGGAAGCGGGTGCGCGCGATTATTTCGAGCTTCTGAAGCCGCGCGTGATGTCGCTGGTCGTCTTTACTGCCTTCACCGGCCTGGTGCTGGCCCCCGGTCATATCAACCCCGTTCTCGGCTTCATCGCTATCCTCTGCATTGCGGTCGGTGCCGGTGCATCCGGTGCTTTGAACATGTGGTACGACGCCGATATCGATGCCGTCATGACCCGCACCAAGAGCCGGCCGATACCTTCAGGCCGTATCAATCCGTCGGAAGCCCTGGCCTTCGGCCTGGTGCTGTCAGGCTTCTCGGTGACGATCCTCGGTCTTGCGATCAATTGGCTTTCCGCCGGCATTCTTGCCTTCACCATTTTCTTCTATGCCGTCGTCTACACGATGTGGCTGAAGCGCTCGACGCCGCAAAACATCGTCATCGGCGGCGCAGCCGGCGCTTTCCCGCCCGTGATCGGCTGGGCCTGCGTCACCGGCAGCGTGCCGGTCGAGAGCATCGTGCTCTTCCTCATCATTTTCCTTTGGACGCCGGCCCATTTCTGGGCGTTGGCGCTCTTCAAGATGGGTGATTACGAGGCCGTCGACGTGCCGATGCTGCCGAATGTCTCAGGCATCCAGACAACCAAGAATCAGATCGTCGTCTATGCGGTGTTGACCGCGATCGTCGGCGTCGTGCCGGCCTTCATGGGCTTTGCGAGCCTTGGCTATGGCGTTGTTGCCGCGATCCTCGGCGTGATCTTCGTGCACTGTTCCATCGCCGTCTGGCGCATGGTCGATGGCGACATGAAGATGGTGCCGGCAAAGAAGCTCTTCGGCTTCTCCATTTTCTATCTTTTCGCGATCTTTTCCGCGCTGCTGATCGACCGGCTCGTTGTTGTGCTGATGTCGGGCGGTGCCGGAGGCTGGCTATGATCGAACTCGTCAAGCTGACCGAGGCGCAGAAGAAATCGCGGCGAGGGCGCAATATCGCGCTCGGGCTGGTGCTTGCCGGTCTGGTGGTGCTGTTTTACGCAATCACCATCATCAAGGTCGGTTCCGGACACGTTTGAGGAGGCGTCATGGAGGGGGAGGTCACAAAGAGCACGAGAAGCGGCGGCCGTAACAACGGCATGATCGTTGCCATGTGCCTGAGCTTCGTCGTCGGCATGAGCGCCATGTGCGCTGCTGCCGTGCCGCTCTATCGCATGTTCTGCCAGGTGACGGGCTATAACGGCACGACGCAGCGCGTCGAGCAGGTCTCGAACGTTATTCTCGACAAGCAGATCCAGGTTTCCTTCGACGCCAATGTCGCGCCGGGCCTGCCGTGGGATTTCAAGCCGCTGCAGAAGTCGGTGAACCCGAAGATCGGCGAGACGGTCGAGGTCAAGTTCCAGATCGAAAACAAGTCGGACAAGATGGAGCGCGGCCAGGCGATCTTCAATGTCACGCCGCTGGAAGCCGGGGTCTATTTCAACAAGGTCCAGTGTTTCTGCTTCAACGAGACGGATCTCGCGCCCGGCGAAAAGCGCGAGATGTCGGTGGTTTTCTATGTCGATCCTGAGATCACCAAGGCTGTGGAAACCAAGACGATCAATGCGCTGACACTGTCCTATACCTATTACCCACGGGAAGGCGTAAAGCCCGTGGCTTCCAATGACGGCAGTACGAAGCCGGTGGAAAAGAAACTTTGATGGAGAGTGCTTCTCGGTTTGACCGGAAGCAATATGGGAAAAAGTTATTCGGGGATTGCTGATATGGCCGAGGCGCATCAGAGAAAACACGATTATCACATTATCGATCCCAGCCCGTGGCCGATCATTGCGGCCCTTGGGGCCTTCGTGATCACCTTCGGCGGCGTCTGCTTCATGCGCTACCTGAATGGCGGCGCGGTGCATCTGTTCGGGATCAATTTCGCGCAGCCCTGGCTGTTCTTCATCGGCCTCGCCGTGATCCTCTACGTCATGTACGGCTGGTGGGCCGACACGATCAAGGAGGCGCATGAGGGCGCGCATACCCGCGTCGTGTCGCTGCATCTGCGCTACGGCATGATCATGTTCATCGCTTCCGAAGTGATGTTCTTCGTCGCCTGGTTCTGGGCCTATTTCGATGTCAGCCTGTTCCCGAACGAGGCGATCCAGGCGTCGCGCACGGCCTTCCTTGGCGGCCAGTTCCCGCCGAAAGGCGTTGAGGTTCTCGACCCCTGGCACCTGCCGATCTACAACACCATCATCCTGCTGCTGTCGGGCACGACCGTCACCTGGGCTCACCACGCGTTGCTGCATGGTGATCGCAAGGGCCTGATCCAGGGCCTGACGCTCACCGTCCTGCTCGGCGCGTTGTTCTCCTGCGTACAGGCCTATGAATATGCCCACGCGCCGTTCGAGTTCAGAAACTCAATCTATGGCGCCACCTTCTTCATGGCGACTGGCTTCCACGGTTTCCACGTTCTGATCGGCACGATCTTCCTGCTGGTCTGCCTCGTTCGCGCCATCAGGGGTGACTTCACGCCCAAGCAGCATTTCGGCTTCGAAGCGGCCGCCTGGTACTGGCACTTCGTCGACGTCGTCTGGCTCTTCCTGTTCTTCTGCATTTATGTTTGGGGCAGCTGGGGCGCGCCGGTCGCGGCGGGCTGATCAGTATCGATCCCTGAAAACAAAAGGCGGGCGCTTAGCGCCCGCCCTAAATGAAATGTGGGGTGCTTTCTGTCGCGAAACTCTTACTTTGCGAGCGGGTTTCGCGACAGATTTTCCCCGAATATTCAGCGGTTCCGATTTTGCCGCAAACTTAGGATTTTCGCGGCACTATCCAGCCCGCTTCACGCTCGCCAGTCCAGCAGCAGCGGCAAGGTAAAACGAGCCGATGAACCGATTCCGAATTGATCCGCGTGTTGCGAGAAGCCACCGGAGACGATCGGCAAGCAGCGCCCAGCAACAATCCAGAGCGGATGCGATCATGAGAAACGAAAGAGATAACACCACGAGCTGCGGGCCAACATCGGCGGACGAAGAGACGAACTGCGGGAAAAACGCACCATAGAACAGCAAGGTCTTTGGATTCGATGACGACACAAGGAAACCGCGAAGAAAGATCGCCCTTGCTGATCGGGGCTCCGGCTTGATCTTTGTGAGATCAACAGCAGGCGCGCGCCATGCCTGAACGCCTAGATATACGAGATAGGCAACGCCGGCCCAACGAATCCATTCAAAAAGCTCTCCAGCCAACGCCAAGACGCCCGTCATTCCAAGGATTGTAAGCACCAACTGGGGAATCATGGCCGTGCTTGTACCGGCGACGGTAATCAAGCCAAATTTTCGCCCATAGGCAATAGAGTTTACGGTGATGAGCGCTACATTCGGTCCGGGCAGTATAATCAGAGCGACAGTTGCAGCGACAAATGCCAGATATGATTCAAATGACATATTTTCTTCCCTCCGATTGTCACGAAATTCTCGAGTTTTGCTCGATACCTTAGCCGGACTTTCAAGCCGTTCGAAACTTAGGAGATTTGCGGCTTTTGCACGACACAGAAAAGATTGCCGTCAGGGTCTTGCAAAACCACATAGTCGGCATTTTCCGGATAGCGCCATGGATATTGTTTCGCTCCGATCGTCAGCAAACGATTGACTTCCTCCTGCTGGCGATCGGTATAAAGATCCAGGTGCAGCCAGCTTCTCCGCCAGCCGCTTCGGTCGCGAGCCTGAAAGGAAACATTCGGGCCGTGGCCTTCAGGATCACGAAGCACAGCCCAGTCATCGCCCACAGGCTCACGCGGGACGTAATGCAAGGCCTCCTGCCAGAACGCGACCATGCGCTCAAATTCACAGCAATGGATCACGATCGAGCCAATTTTGATCATTGGGCTGCCTTCTTCTTCGCGGCACGGCGTGCTCTCGAATGGAATAAAGAGACATGGGTTGTCGCTAAAATTCCTGAAGCCTGCGACATTTTGCGACCCAAATCAGTGGCGTGACAAGTCTCAGGAATCTGTGACGGGATGATTGCCAGATTGCAGCCTAAGCATAGGCTAGGCACCAGCCGGGACCTCGAACCCAACATTGCTCAGTCGGCGGCTCATCATTACGGTACAGCCGCGTCACCCTCCTGTGCTCTCCACTCTCGAATGCCGCCGCAAGTGCTTTTTCCGATTCCGTATCGCGCATTCCTTCACAGGGGAAGATAGCCACCGGCGAAATCCATCGTGCGTGAAATTCCACACCCTTTCGCGTCACGAGGAACATCGCTCCTCGGAGGTGCATGTTGCTCCAATTGCTGCTGGTGAATCCAAGATCGGTTGTCAGCGGGAGGACAAGCCTTCCGCCATCATTGAGCCGGTCCAGCCAGATATCTGCCGGTCGAGTTGCTCCCGCGTTTACATAGATCACATCGGCTGCATCGAAAGCCACGGAGCTTCCATCCCCCTGAACCACGGAAACGCTCCGATAGGGAGTAAGATTTGCTTTCGCCCGCGCTGCAAGCTCTGGTTCGAACTCGATCGCCGTTACCTTGCCAGAGGCGGCAACGAGGTTCGCCATGATCGCGGAATAATAGCCGGCACCGGCTCCAATATGCACGATATGCTCACCTGCTTGCGGCGCAGCTTGTGAAAGCAGGAAGGCATGAAGTGATGGCTGCCCGTTGTTGATGTGGCGCCCCGGGACGATGCCAACGATCTCATCCGTATAAAGGTAGACCGGATCAGCGGTCGGGGTTGGAACATAGGCTTTGCGCATTCGGAAGATCGGCCAGGGACCGGGACCAAGGAAATCTTCTCGCGGTACTTCGGCAAAAGCTGTTTCGATACGCTCATTGACAATTCGAACAGCGGCCGTGATCTGTTTCGCATAAGCTCGACGCACGATCTTCAATTCGTCCGGTGTCATCGGTGGAAACAACTCCAATGAATAGTTTTCCCGTCACGAAATTTCCAATTAAAGTTACAGTTCTGCGACGGTGTGCAGAATGCCTCATGAAGATACTTCCAACAAGATAAACCGTCTGAAATGCCCATGCCACCAGGGTTTCAGCAGCAGTATTTACTTGGATTCCACATTAAGTCAGGGGCGGCGCTGGGCGTCCGCCTTTTGTTTTTTGCCCTCAATCCCTTGAGGCAATCCTCTCGAATGCCGTCGGATGAGGCAGACCTTCAGTGAGCAACTGCCGGATTTGCTCGGCGCATGCCTTGGGGCTTTTCACCGACGTATCGACCTCCAGATCATAGATTCCGGGCCGATGTACCTGTTCCTGCCAGGCAATGACCGGCGCAGGGACAGGCATGCCAGCCTCGACCTTGACGTAAGTGTCTCGTCTTTCCGGCCCTTCCGCCAGCCGCCGCTGCATCACGACATCGAGTGGGCAGCGCACGCCGACGAACAGAACGGGCAGCCCCGTCAGCAGCCGGGCGCAATCAGCGAGAATGCCCAACGGTCGCGAATAGCTGTCATGATGACCGAATTCGGCGACGACATTCAATCCCATGCGGCTATGTGCGGCGATCGAGGCATAGAGTGCGGCATAAAGGCGCGCAACCAGCGGCTCGAGATCAGGCCGCTCGCCGCCGGGACGCAAGCCGATGCCCGGACGATAGCGTGGAGGCGTGATATGCCGCACATAGGCATCGACGCCGAGATTGACCCACACGCCCTCGAAATCAGCCTGTATCGCCTCCACGGTGCTGCTCTTTCCAGATCGCGGCGCGCCGTTGAGAATGATGATCTGGCCAGCCGGCCGGCTTTCGCTGAATGGCATGAATTCGATCCCCTTTGCTTGTTTTGAGGCTGATGAGGAGGAGCTGAGAGCTTTTCGATTGGACGGATGCATGCTTCGCAGTTAGTTATAATGATAGGGGCGAGGTTCATGTGATCGCCCGCTATTTTAGGCTGATCGAGACAGAACTTTGAGCTCAGAGCAAGACAAGACGCCAAACGAGGCATCCCACAGCGACAGCGCTCTCTTTGCGCCCGTCGATCCCTTTAAGGTCGGCATACAGGGATGTTGCCCGCGTTGCGGCCAAGGCAAGCTCTTCGATGGGTTATTGTCGCTGAAACCGCGCTGTGCCGCCTGCGATCTCGATTACGCCTTCGCGGATGCAGGCGATGGTCCGGCGGTCTTCGTCATCCTGATCGTCGGCTTTATCATTATCGGCTCGGTCCTGTGGATGCAGATCAACTATGCGCCGCCGATCTGGGTCTATATCGTGCTGTTCGCGCCGCTGACGATCATCCTTTCGCTTCTATCTTTACGCTGGTGCAAGGGCATCCTGATCGCCCTGCAATATCGCAACAACGCCGCCGAAGGGCGCGTCCATCGTGACTGAGTCCGCAGTGCCTGTGCGTCGCGCCAATCCCTTGTGGCAGATCGCCAAGGCACTGCTTCTTCTCGCGGCGCTCGTCATCCTCATCGGGCTTGGAACATGGCAGGTCGAGCGGCTGCAATGGAAAGAGGGACTGCTGGCCGACATCGCGGCCCGCAAGGACGCACCGGCTATGCCCTTGTCGGCGATCGAGACGATGGCGGCATCCGGCGGCGATATCGAATATCGCGTCGTAACCGCCACCGGCCATTACCTCAACGACAAGGAGCGGCATTTCCTCGCCACCTACGATGGCGATCCCGGCTATCACATCTATACGCCGCTGCAGCTGGGCGACGGTCGCTTTATCTTCGTCAATCGAGGCTTCGTTCCTACAGAGGCGAAGGACCCCGAAAAGCGCAAGCAGGGCGAACTGACGGGCGAACAGACTGTCACCGGTCTTGCCCGCGCCAAACTTGCCGAGCGGCCAGACGGCATGCCGGACAATGATCTCGGCAAGAACATCTTCTTCTGGAAGGATCTGGATGCCATGGCTGCCAGCGTCGGCCTGCCGAAGGACAAGGTGCTGCCCTTCTTCATCGACGCCGACAAGACACCCAATCCAGGAGGGGTGCCGATCGGCGGCGTCACCATCATCGATCTGCCGAACAATCACCTGCAATATGCGGTGACCTGGTATGGCTTGGCGGTGGCGCTGGCAGCGATCGTCGCCATATCCTGGTGGCGCAAACGCCATCCGGACGCGCCCTCACAATAGAGGCCCCACAATGGAGACATGCAATAGAATAGCTTCATTTCGATGGAATATTCCGCTAGAGCATGATCCCAAAAAGTGCGTAGCGGTTTTTGGATAAGATCATGCGGACTGAATGGAGCAGGCGGCAGGGCAGCCCTATCTATGGCTCGAGCCTCTGTCGCATTTCGGAAGAGATATGAACATAGCCGTTTCCAAACCTGACCTGACCATCCGGCTTTGCGGGCCGCGCGGCTTCTGCGCCGGCGTCGACCGAGCCATCCAGATCGTCGTTCTGGCGCTGAAGGCCTATGGCGCGCCTGTCTATGTCCGCCACGAGATCGTGCACAATCGCTATGTCGTTGAAGGTCTGGAAGCCAAGGGCGCCATCTTCGTTGAGGAGCTGGATGAAATCCCGGCCGAGCATCGCGCCCAGCCCGTCGTCTTCTCGGCGCATGGCGTGCCGAAATCCGTGCCGGCCGATGCCGATGCGCGCAATCTCTTCTATCTCGATGCCACCTGTCCGCTTGTCTCCAAGGTGCACAAGCAGGCCATGCGCCACAATCGCCTTGGCCGCCACGTCGTCCTGATCGGCCATGCCGGCCACCCGGAAGTGATCGGTACGATGGGCCAGCTGCCGGAAGGTGCCGTGTCGCTGATCGAGACGGTGGAGGATGCCGACGTCTACCAGCCTGATGATCCCGACAATCTCGGCTTCGTCACGCAGACGACGCTCTCTGTTGACGATACCGCCGGCGTCATCGCGCGGCTGCAGGAGCGCTTCCCCAATCTCACCGCACCGGCTGCCGACTCGATCTGCTATGCCACAACCAACCGCCAGGAAGTGGTAAAGGAGGCGGCGCCGGGCTGCGATCTCTTCATCGTCGTCGGTGCGCCGAATTCCTCGAATTCCAAGCGTCTCGTCGAAGTGGCGCTGAGGGCAGGGGCGAAGAAATCCGTTCTCGTGCAGCGCGCCGCCGAGATCGATTGGGACGATATCGGCGATATCAAGACCGTTGGCCTCTCGGCTGGTGCATCTGCGCCAGAAGTCATCGTCAACGAGATCATCGAAGCGTTCCGCGCCCGCTATAATGCTGTGGTGGAACTCGCTGAAACTGTGAAGGAAACCGAGAATTTCCTCGTCAATCGCGAGCTTCGCAGTATAGAGCTGACGACAGCAGACATGGCTTTCGTCAACGGCGAATAGCCGACCTAAGGCGCTCAAGTTCGGGACTGTTTCGTGGCCGTTTATACCGATATTACCGAAGACGATTTGAAGTGGTTCCTGACCGAATATGATGTCGGTGAATTGCTCTCCTACAAGGGCATTGCCGAAGGCGTCGAGAATTCGAACTTCCTGCTGCATACGAGCCGCGATCCGCTGATCCTGACGCTTTATGAGAAGCGCGTCGACAAGGGCGATCTGCCGTTCTTCCTGGGGCTGATGCAGCATCTGGCGAGCCGCGGCCTGTCCTGCCCGCTACCCCTGCCGCGCCGTGACGGTGCCTTGCT
Organism: Martinezella sp. CNPSo 3890; assembly: GCF_057784455.1. Classification (NCBI taxonomy): domain Bacteria; kingdom Pseudomonadati; phylum Pseudomonadota; class Alphaproteobacteria; order Hyphomicrobiales; family Rhizobiaceae; genus Martinezella; species Martinezella sp. CNPSo 3890. Next base: position 398,229 of record NZ_JBXSOR010000001.1, read on the forward strand.
CGGTCATCTCTCGGGGCGTCCTGCCGCCCTGATCTCCTTCCTCGAAGGCATGTGGCTGCGCAAGCCCGAGGCACATCACTGCCGCGAAGTCGGCAAAGCGCTGGCCGCTATGCATATTGCCGGTGAGGGTTTCGAGATCCGCCGCCCGAACGCGCTGTCGCTTGAGGGCTGGCAAGCGCTCTGGGAAAAATCAGAGGCCCGCGCCGACGAAGTCGAGGCCGGCCTGCAGGGTGAGATCCGCGGCGAACTCGATTTCCTTGGAAAGCATTGGCCGAAGGGTCTGCCCGAAGGCGTCATCCATGCCGATCTTTTCCCGGACAATGTCTTCTTCCTCGGCGACACCCTGTCCGGCTTGATCGATTTCTATTTCGCCTGCAACGATCAGCTCGCCTATGACGTCTCGATTTGCCTCAATGCCTGGTGCTTCGAGAAGGATCACGCCTACAACATCACCAAGGGCATGGCGCTGCTGGAGGGCTATCAGAGTGTGCGGCCGCTGAGTGCTGCCGAAATTGCCGCCTTGCCGACGCTGGCCCGCGGTTCGGCGTTGCGCTTCTTCCTGACACGTCTCTACGACTGGCTGACGACCCCCGCCGGCGCTCTCGTCACCAAGAAAGATCCGATCGAATATCTGCGCAAGCTGCGCTTCCACCGCCAGATTGCCTCGGCTGCCGAATATGGGCTGAAGGCATGAAGCACGTCGACATTTTTACCGACGGCGCCTGCTCCGGCAATCCCGGCCCCGGCGGCTGGGGGGCGGTGCTTCGTTACGGCGAGGTGGAGAAGGAGCTCTCCGGCGGCGAGGCGGACACGACCAACAACCGCATGGAGCTGATGGCCGCGATCTCGGCACTCGGCGCCCTGAAAAGCCCCTGCGAGGTCGATCTCTATACCGACAGCGTCTACGTCAAGGACGGCATCACCAAGTGGATCTTCGGCTGGAAGAAGAACGGCTGGAAGACGGCGGACAAGAAGCCGGTGAAGAATGCCGAGCTGTGGCAGGCGCTGGACGAGGCCTATAACCGCCACAAGGTGACGCTGCACTGGGTCAAGGGCCATGCGGGACACCCGGAGAATGAGCGCGCCGACGAGCTGGCGCGCAAGGGCATGGAGCCTTTCAAGAGGAAGTAGCTCGTCGGCAATAAACTCGGACTAGCCGCGTCACATAGAGCTCGATCACGCCAAGATGTGATCGAGCGCGCTTCTCACTCTTGGCTTTTCGGCTGCGGAGAGCGGCAGGATCGGGCGCGGCGGATCGATCCGGCAAAGATCGAGCGCTTCGGCAATCGCGTACATGACGCGGAAGCTGCCGAACTCCTTGAACAGGCTCCATAGCGGCTGGAACTTTTGATCAAGCCGCTCCGTTTCGGCGATGTCGCCGGCTTGAGCAGCCCGTGTGAGCGCCAGCGCTTGGACGGGCAGAAGGCCGGCAACGACGCTGCACCAGGCGTCGCCGCCGGCCAGTAGGGCGGCCGCTGCTCCCCAATCGCCGCTATAGCCGATGGCGAAACCCTTTGACGTTTCCTGGCGCAGGCGTCCTATCTCTCCCTTGAAATCGCCATCTTGCGGCAGAGGCATCTTCACCGCCACGATGTTCGCCACCTTTGCTAGGCGGGCAATCAGTCCATCGCTGAATGTGAATTTCGTTGTGCCGGGATTGTTGTAGATGCAGAGCGGCAGCTCGCCGGCCTCCGCGACGGCTGCGAAGTGCTGGTAGACCTCTTCCTCTATGAGTGGAGTATAGGATACGGGCGCCAGCAGTAGCCCATCCGCGCCGGCCGACTTGGCATCACGCGCCAATGCCTGCGCTTCGTCGGTCCGTAGCGCTCCGACACCGACGATGACCGGGATCTTGCCGCCGACACTTGTCATCGCCGCCTGTACTACCCGCCGGCGCTCGTCGCGTGACAGAAAGGCGTAACCGCCCGTACTGCCGAGCAACCCGATGGAATCCGCGCCCGCCTGTTGAATGCGTTCAAGCAGGTGGGTGAGAGCTGCAACATCCACGCGTCCGGAAGCGTCGGTCGGAGTAATTGGAAAGGCCGAAAGTCCGGTAAAGAGCGTCACAATTGTTTTCCTTCTCTGTCAGGCCATGAGCAGCGGTAGCGATCGAAAAGCAGAGCCTGGAATCCTCCTATGCTGAGTACCGTGTAGCTGTCGATGGAATATGTTGTAAAATCATACTCCGCTCAGCAACTTTGTGGCGATCATCCACATGGTAAGCGCGATGAGCGTTTCCAGAACGCGCCAGGAGGCGGGCTTCGCGAAGATCGGCCTTAGCCATCGCGCGCCAAAGCCAAGCGAAAAGAAGAACAGGAAAGAGCCGGTCATGGCCCCCGCCGCAAATGAAGCCTCGTTTCCCGGAAATCGGGTCGAGATCGTGCCGAGCAGCGCGACGGTATCGAGATAGACATGCGGGTTGAGCCAGGTGAGCGCCAGGCACATGGCAAGCGTCTGCCGGAAGCTCGATGATGTCGCTTCTCCGGTAGCCAGCACCGCAGACGAACGAAAGGCGGAGTAGAGGCTCCTGGCTCCGTACCAGATGAGAAAGGCTGCCCCGGCATAGCGCATCACAGGATCGAGCCAGGGCAACAGCGCCGAGATCTGGCGGAAGCTCGTTACCCCGAGGATGATGAGCGCTGCATCGGAGAGCGCGCATGCAAGGCATACGGCTAACACATGCTCGTTGCGGAGGCCCTGACGCAGGACGAAGGCATTTTGCGCGCCGATCGCGACAATCAGGCTGAGCCCCATCATCAGGCCCGTCATATAGATCGAAAAATTCATCCTAGCCGAAATGCTCCAAAACCAATGAGCATTTCCGGTATCGGCATAAGAAGATTTAGGCTAGTTAATGTTGCTAACCCCGATTAAGAAAAACTAATCAATGCTCGATTATTCTGCTCTCCGTGCCGTCTCTATGGTCGTCCAGACAGGCAGCTTCGAAAAGGCGGCGGCCCTTCTCAATGTCACACCTTCGGCCGTCTCGCAGCGGGTGAAGCAGCTGGAAGAACGCCTGGGCATCGTCCTGATCGTCAGGGGCAATCCCTGCACAGCAACGGAGAAGGGCGAATGGCTCTGCCGCCATATGGAGAATGTCGGCATGCTCGAAGACGAGCTTTTCGGACGTTTGCCGGCACTTATCGATCCCGAGGAGCCCAAGCAAAGGGTGACGCTTCACATTGCCACGAATGCCGACAGTCTCGGGACGTGGTTCGTGGAAGCCATATCGGGTTTTGCCAGACGCTCCCCCTATCTGCTGAATATCGCCATCGACGATCAGGATCATACCGCCGAATGGCTGCAGCGCGGCCGGGTCATCGCCGCCGTCACCGGCCTGGAGAAGCCGATCCAGGGATGCCGGCGCATGTCCCTCGGCGCCCTCCCCTACCATGCGACGGCAAGCCCGGATTTCGTTGCCCGGCATTTTGCACAGGGCGTTACCCCGCAAGCGATCCGGAATGCGCCGGCCCTGACCTTCAACCAGAAGGACAGGCTTCAAAGCCGGTGGTTACGCCAGACTTTCGGAGAGGATTTTGCCTATCCGAGCCATTGGCTGCCGTCGACGCAGGGCTTCGTCGATGCCAGCCTTGCAGGCATGGGATGGGGCATGAATCCCATTCAGCTTGTGCGGGAGCATCTGGAGGCTGGGCGCTTGGTGGAACTGATCCCCGACACGCCGCTGGACATTCCATTATATTGGCAGGTGAATCGTCTCGCAGCCGACCGGCTTGCCGAGCTGACGCGCGAGATCACAGCGGCAGCCAAAGCTCATCTGTCAGCATGAGCAATGCTTCTAAACACCTTGCCATTCGCCTCGCTGCCGGAACGCAATGTTCGCGAATTGGTGCCTTGCCCGGCTGTCCTTTCCCTCTATGCTGCCCCCGACTTCCAGGGAGATTGTTTTATGATCCTGCATTGCGTTTTTCTTAGACTCAAATCCGCCCTGACACAGGATGAGAAGACCGCCCTCTTCGACTCTGTCGTCGCCTTGCAGAAGGTCATTCCGGGCATTGTCGATGTGAAATATGGGCCAAACGTATCGCCCGAAGGCTTGCATGGCGGCTTCGCGGATGGATTTGCCGTCACCTTCGAGAGTGTGGAGGCGCGTGATGCCTATCTCATCCATCCCGAACACGTGGCTGTCGGCGAACGCATCGTTTCCTCCACCGACGGCGGTCTGGCCGGCCTAATGGTTTTTGATTTCAATCTTTGAAATAGTCGCCAGGATCCGGCCGCAGACGGGGTAAGCCTGCGACCGGATCCGGTCGATCAGCTCGATTTCGCCATCGCAGCAGCGAGCTGATCAACGTTATAACGGAACATTTTTTCGTAAGTCGAAGCTGGTCCGTTGGCCTTTGACAGCGATTCGACATAGAGCTCGCCGCCCGGCTCGGCGCCGGTTGCCTTGGCGACCTGCTTGACGAGGCGCGGATCGTTCGAGTTTTCGAAGAAATAGGTCTTCACATGCTCGGTCTTGATCTGCTCGATCAGCTTGGCGACGTCGGCGGCCGACGCTTCTGTCTCCGTCGAAACGCCGAGCGGCGAGAGGAAGTTGACCTTGTATTCGCGGCCGAAATAGCCAAAGGCGTCGTGGCTGGTCAGCACCTTGCGGCGATCGTCCGGGATCTTGTCGAACTTGCCGTGCGCATAGGCGTCAAGCTCCGTCAGCACCTTCGTATAACGCTCGGCATTGGCCTTGAAGTCGGCGGCGTCAGCCGGATCGGCGGCGGAAAGAGCCTTTTCGATATTGGTGACCCAGACCTTCACATTGACCGGGCTATTCCAGACATGCGGATCGGTGACGGTCTTGCCATCGTCGACCATGGTGCGGGTGTTGACGCCTTCGGAGGTGACAACGGGCGTTCCCTTGTAGCCGGACGCGGTAATCAGCCGGTCCATCCAGCCTTCCAGGCCTTCGCCGCTGACGAAGACGACCTTGGCGGCATTCAACGTCTTGGCATCGGCTGGCGAGGGCTCGAATTCATGGGGGTCGCCATTCGGGCCGACGAGGCTCGACACCTTCACATGATTGCCGCCGACCTGCTTGACGACATCGGCAAGCACGGTGAAGGACGCAACGACATTGAGTGTCTCGGCGGAGGCTGGTGCAGCGATGCCGAAGGCGACGAAGGCTGCCGCGGCGGCTGAGAGAAGCAGTATCTGTTTGTTCATGTGGGTCTCCTTGTTCAGATTAGCCCCGGAGATGGGGACGGGGGAAGAGCCGCCGGGCAAGGCCCGAGGGTGCGAAGAGAATGGAGAAGCCGTAGATCAGGCTGGCGGTGATGATGATGGTCGGGCCTGATGCAAATTCGAGATGGTATGATGCGATGAGGCCGAGATAGCCTGCCACTATCGCCGTTCCCGTCGCAATCATCATCATGGCGGGTAGGCTGCGCGACCAGAGCTGAGCCACGGCGGCCGGCAGCATCATCAGCCCGACGGCCATCAGCGTACCGAGCGCCTGAAAGCTCGCGACGAGATTGAGCACGACCAGCAGCAGAAACAGGAAATGATAGAGTGGTCCGCGCCCGCCGACAGCACGCAGAAAGCCCGGATCGAAGCATTCCATGACAAGCGGCCGGTAGATGACGGCGAGAGCCAGCAGCGTCACCGTCGTAATCGCACCGATCTGGTAGAGAGCCGGCGCATCGATTGCGAGAATGGTGCCGAAGAGCACATGCAGCAGATCGATGTTGGAGCCGCGTAGTGACACGATGAGGACGCCGAGCGCCAGCGAGGTCAGATAGAAGCTGGCAAAGCTCGCATCCTCCTGCAGCACGGTTGCGCGGCTGACGAGCCCGGAGAGCAGCGCCACCGAAAGGCCGGCCACCAGCCCGCCAAGCCCCATCGCGGTCAGCGACAGCGAGCCGGCAATGAGGTAGCCGATAGCGGCGCCAGGCAGAACGGCATGGCTCATGGCATCACCCATCAGGCTCATGCGCCTGAGCATCAGGAAGACGCCGATCGGGCCGGAGCCGAGGCCGAGGCAGACGCAGGCAATCAGCGCGCGCCGCATGAAACCATAGTCCGCAAAGGGTGCGAGGAAGATATCGTAGACGGTCATTCGGCCGGCTCCCGCTTCACGAGGCCGCCTTCGTTGTGCTCTTCTTCGGGGAGGCATGTCGCGGCCTCCTCATCCCAGCGCTCGGCCATGGCGCGCGCTTTGATGAGGTTCGTTGGACTCATGACATCTTCCGTCCTGCCCCATCCCACGAGTTTGCGGGCGATCAGCAGCGTTTCGGGGAAATAGCTTCGCACCTGCTCGAAATCGTGCAGTACGGCGATGACCGTGCGTCCCTCCCGGTTCCATCGCAGCACGAGGTCGAGAAGATCGCGCGTCGTGCGCTGGTCGATCGCCGTGAAGGGTTCGTCCAGCAAGATGACACGAGCATCCTGCAGCAGCAGCCGCGCAAACAGCACGCGCTGGAACTGTCCGGCCGAAAGCGAGCCGATATGCCTTTTTTCGAAGCCCGAAAGCCCGACGATGCCGAGCGCCTCGCGCGCCCGCTCGGCGTCTTTCCGCGAGAACCGCCCAAAGGCGCCGGCATTCTTCCAGGCACCGAGCATGACGGTATCGGCAACCGAAATCGGAAAGCGCCTGGCGATATCGGCTACTTGGGGCAGATAGCCAAAATCGTTGCGCGTCAGCTTGCCACGATCGATCGACCCTTCCGCCGGCCGCAGCTCTCCGACGATTGCCTTGAGCAAGGTCGACTTGCCGGCACCGTTCGGCCCGGCAATCGCCGTCAGGCTGCCGGCAGCAAAGCCGCCAGAGAGATGGTGTACGGCTGGGTGACGTTCATAGGTAACGGTGAGATTATTGAAGCGGATCAGATCATTCATGCCAAAGCCACCGCCCAGCCGATAGCAGCCCAAAGCACTGCAATGCCCACCGCCACATAGGCAAGGCGCATCAAAGCCGAGCGCCCCATGAGGGACGAAGCGAAGGGATCACGGTCAAAAGGCATTTCAGGGCTTTCATTATGTAATAACATTACGTGTTGTAGCCGATGAAATGCGGCGAAAAAGAGGCAAAGAGTGAATTGAGGGTTTTGATTACCGGCAATTGGTGCTCACCACTGTTGATGCTATATATAGCGCATTATCTGTTATTCGACGATTCATTGAGCCTTCGGGAGGTGACATATGAATGTTTCTATCGGTGAACGCTGGGAAAAATTCGTTGAGAAAACCGTTGAAGAGGGCCGTTACAGCTCCGCCAGCGAAGTTGTGCGCGAAGGTCTCCGGCTCGTAGAGGAGCGGGAGGCGAAAATCGCAGCGCTACGGCGTACTCTGGACGCATCGATCGATCGCGGGGGCGATATATCTGACGAGGAGCTTGGTGCCGCTTTGGAAGCCAAGGCTGCCGAGCTGGCGAAGGAAGGCCTTTGAGTGCCGCGGCTTCGTTATACGGCCGCTGCCCAGGATAACATCCTGGATATTCTTGCATTTATAACCCGTGAAAGCGGCAGCCCAACGGTCGCTTTGAACTTCACAGCGGAGTTACGCCGCAAATGCGCAAGTCTTGCGGCCTTACCCGGTCAGATGGGCCGTTTGCGGCCAGAACTGAGGGACGACATGCGTAGCTTCGCATTTCGTCGGTACGTGATCTTTTTCCGCTATGTCGACGATGCCTTCGAAGTTTTGAATGTATTCGAAGGACATCGAGATTTCGATACTCATTTCAACGAGGAAGAGTAAAACAAAGGGCGCCTCTTCAAGGCGCCCTGTTTCTTCCATCAAAATCCTAAAGCTGCTCCATCATGGCAGCGGCGCCCGAAACCGTGGCCTGACCGGGGCTTTCCTCGATATTGAGCGTCTTCACCACGCCGTTTTCCACCAGCATGGAATAGCGCTTGGAGCGAATGCCGAGGCCGCCGGCCGAGAGATCGACGTCTAGGCCGAGCGCCTTGGTGAAGGCGCCGTCCCAATCGGCGAGGAAGTGGATCTTGCCGAGACCACCGGACGACTGCGCCCAGGCGCCCATGACGTGCCAGTCGTTGATGGAAACGACGGCGATGTCATCGATGCCCTTGGCGAGAATGGCGTCGCGGTTTTCGAGGAAGCCCGGCAGGTGATTGAGCGAGCAGGTGGGCGTAAACGCGCCGGGAACGGCGAAGAGGACGACGCGCTTGCCGGCAAACAGCTGCTCGGTGCTGATCTCGACCGGGCCGTCGGCGGTCTTTTCCTTGAAGGTGGCGGCAGGCAGCGTGTCGCCGATGGCGATAGTCATGGCTCTCTCCTTGGGTCGTTGTTTCGGGGCGCTCGAACGGCCGCCGATGGTTTGAAGACGGTTCAGAGAACTATAGATCCGGCCTATTCGAGCGCAAGGGTGGTTTCCATCGCCCGATCGCCATCGACGACCAGAATACCCCAGCTTTGGCCCTTCGGATCATAATCCTTCGGTGGTTTGCCGATTACTATATCGGCCGAGAAGGAAATTCCCTCCCGCTTCGCATTCGCTTGCTGAAAGAACACATAGCCAGATGGCCCCGTGACATAGATCTCAGGTGCATTTCCGCTCGCTTCCGGCAGTGTCAGATGCAGGGAAAGGCTCTTGCCGTCGTTGGAGAACTTATGGCTCCGGACGGCGAAATCCGGGGAGGGAGGCTGCGGTAGCACGGCCTTTGCCGCATCGAGCAAAGCCAGTTCATGCGAGGTTGGCTGCACATCTGCTGGCAACCGCAGGGAATATTCGGCCTGGAAGGGGATGCAGATATCCTTGCAGAGGCCGATGAAGGCCGTCAGCTCAAGCTTTGCCGGCGCCTTGCCGGTGACGCGCAGATCGAGCGGAAACGTGACCGGTGCGTCGTAGCCGATTTCCTGGATGGGGCCGACGCGGATCGGCTTCGGCGCGGGATAGTCCGCCCTTTCCAGTGTTACGCCGCTGCCAGCTGCGGGCGTTATTTGCGGCGGAATTCCGCCCTGACCCGGCTCGCGCCAATAGGTGATCCAGCCCGGCTCCGGCTCGATCTGCAAGGCGGCGCGGATATGCCCTTCTGCGTCCGGTGCCAGTGCGATCAGACGCATTCTGCCGCCCTGATTGTCTATCCACTCACTCGTTGCGGCATGAGCCGCCGCGGTGCTGAAAAACAAAGTGGTGAGAAGCGCCGACAGGCGGGCAACGGTACTTATTTCGATCATGGAACAAGGATTTAGCGGATTGGGTCGCCGGGAGCCAGCACGACCGAAGAGGTAAATGATCATTTTCAGTTGATTGATTTATGACATTGCCCCATCTTGGTATGAGGCGGCGCAGTTGCGAACTGCGGTCAGGAGGCACGATGTCCCTATCGACGCTGAAGAATAGACGCGAAAGAGGTTTTCTCGACGGTCAGTTCCTGATCGCCATGCCCGGCATGGAGGATCGGAACTTTCATCGTACGGTTGTTTATATCTGTGCCCATTCCGATGCCGGTGCCATGGGCTTCGTCATCAACCGGGCTCAGAAGCTGACATTCACCGACGTCCTCTTGCATCTCGAAATGATCAAGGACGACGATGCTATCGTGCTTCCGCAGATGGCGCGCGATTTCCCGATCCAGACCGGCGGTCCCGTCGAAAGCGGCCGAGGTTTCGTCCTGCATTCCGATGATTACATCAGCGACAGCAGCATCCCGGTCAGTGACGATATCAGCCTGACGGCGACGCTCGATATCGTCAGGGCCATTTCCAAGGGAAGCGGCCCGAAGCGCGCGACGATGTTGCTCGGCTATGCCGGCTGGGGCGCTGGTCAGCTCGAGGCGGAGATTGGCAACAATGGCTGGCTGAACTGCCCTGCAAACGAAGAATTGATCTTCGATCGCAGCCTCGAGAACAAGTATGATCGTGCGCTGGCTCTCATGGGTATCAATCCGGTCATGCTGTCACCGCATGCCGGCCATAGCTGAGCCGATTTGCGTTGTTTTGGAACGAAATAGCGGGCGTGACGTTTTCCCGACAGAGCGACGGCAATTCCGCTGTCGCAGCCAAGGAGGCGTCAGACATGAGCAGCACGACCGACAAGGTGTCCGGTAAGGCGAACGAAATTGCCGGCAAGGCCAAGCAGATGGCCGGCAAGGCGACGAATGATAAGGAAATGCGCGCCAAGGGCGCTGCACAGGAAGCCAAGGGTAAGGTGCAAACCGCCGTTGGCAAGGCCAAGGATAAGGTCAAGGGAGCGGTGGACCGGATGTGACCGGCTGCTTGTTTTTGTCAATCCATGGTCGCTGCTCCGTCTGAATTGACGTCGAAGCGGCGATGTTGGGAGGAAGAGCCTGTTACGGAAACGTGGCAGGCTCTTTATTGCCGGCCAATAAGTTTTCCGAGGGGGAGCATGCGGCTTTTCACGTGCGATCATTGCGGACAGCCTGTTCATTTCGATAACAGGCAATGCATTCGATGTGGTCACCAGCTCGGTTTCGTCCCGGATCGCTTGGCGATATATGCCCTGGAAGCAGAAACTGAGACGAACTGGCACCCGGTCTCCGAACAGACCCGGCATGTTCGCTTCTGCGCGAATGCCGAACTCGATATCTGCAATTGGCTCATTGATGCGGACGATCCGCAGCCCTATTGCGTTGCATGTCGGCACAATCGTCTCGTGCCGAACACCGGCACGCAACAGGGTATAGATCGCTGGCGGCGCATCAGCCAGGCGCAGCGGCATTTGTTTTATTCGCTCTTGCGGTGGAACCTGCCGCATCCCGATCGGCAGCAGGACCCCGAAGGTGGGCTCGTCTTCGATTTCCTGGAGGATGAGGTGCAGGGCAATACCGTGGTCCCGGCGATGACCGGTCACGAGGAGGGACTGATCGCCATCCGGGCCGCTGAAGCCGATGACGTGACGCGCGAACAGGCGCGTACTTCCATGAATGAGCCCTATCGCACCTTGCTTGGCCACTTCCGCCACGAGACCGGCCATTTCATCTGGAACAAGCTTGTCCGCGATCGTGGACAATTCGATGCCTTTCGCGCCGTCTTCGGCGACGAGCGCGCCGATTATGGCGCCGCACTCCAGGCCCATTACGACCATGGCCCGCCTGCAAGCTGGCAGGAAAGTTTCATCAGCGCCTATGCCAGCTCCCATCCCTGGGAGGATTTCGCCGAATGCTTTGCGCATTATCTGCACATCGTCGATACGCTGGAAACGGCGCGTTCCTTCGGCCTAGCGATTGATCCCCATCGCTATCACGACATGGCGGCCGAGGTGGATTTCAATCCTTACAAGGCAGAAAGCGCCGAGCAGCTCGTCAGCGCCTGGATCCCTTTGAGCGTAGCGATCAATTCCATCCAGCGCAGCATGGGGCAGCCGGATTCCTATCCCTTCATTCTTTCGCCGCCGGTGGTCGCGAAGCTCGACTATATCAGGGAATTGATCGACAACGCCTGATCGGCGCTGCCGTTACTGATGACGCTAAGCGCGCTTCGTCAGCGGAAAGCGTTCCTTGAGCAGACGGATCACCGAATCCGAGCCCATCGGCGGACCAAAGATGAAACTCTGGCCGTAGCTGCAGCCGATCTTGGCGAGCTCCAGCGCATCCTCTTCCGATTCGATGCCCTCGGCGACGACGCGCATATTGAGTTCGCGCGCCATGGAAATGACCGAGCGCAACAGGACAGCCTTCTTGTCGCTATCGTCGCGGACCATCGCCTTGTCGAGCTTGATCGTATCGAAGGGGAAGCGGGTGAGATAGGCGAGCGAGGAATAGCCGGTGCCGAAATCATCGAGCGCCAAACCGATGCCGGCTTCGCGCAGCTTGTCGAGCACGAGCCGCGCCTGTTCCGGATTCTCCATCACCTGCGATTCCGTCAGCTCCAGCTTGATGCGGCTTGGATCGCAATGGGTCTTGGCGAGCAGGGCGCGGATATCGTCGTAAAGCTCGTTATTGAGCAGCTGTACGCTGGAAAGGTTGATGGAGACGAACAGCGGCAGGTCGCCAGTCTGTCGCTGCCATGCCTTGAGGTCGTTCGTTGCCTGCTCCAGTGCGAACATGCCGAGCGGACCAATGATGTCGGACGCCTCCGCGATCGGGATGAATTCCGATGGCGGAATGTTACCGCGCTTCGGATGCTCCCAGCGCATCAGCGCCTCGAAGCCTGCGATTTCTGCATCCTCAAGCCGAACGATCGGCTGATAGACGAGCGAAAGTTCCTTGCGTTCGACGGCGCGGCGCAGATCGGTTTCGAGCTGCAACCGGTCGGTGCCGAAGCTGCGGAAGGCGGGTTGGAAAGGTTCGACGCGGTTGCCGCCGGCGCGCTTGGCGCGATACATGGCGAGTTCCGCATCGCTCAGCATCCCGGCCGCATTTTCCTGCTGGTCGACCCACGAGGTCAACCCGACCGATGCCGTCAAAATGATCTCGCGGTTGGCGAAATTGATCGGCACCATGATCGCCTTGCTGATCGCGTCTGCGAAGTCGGCGACCTTGGCGGGATCGCGTTCGGAAACGAGGATGAGGCCGAACTGGTCGCCCGAAAGACGCGCCAGCGTATCCTGCGGCTTCATCAGGCGGCGAAGGCGACGGGTCAATGCGATTAGGATATTGTCGCCTGCGGCAAAGCCAAGCGTATCGTTGACGAGTTTATAGCGATCGATGTCGATGACCATAACCGTCGGCCGCAATTGATTTCCATCGGAAGCCAGCGTCAGAACGGCTTGCAAGCGATCGAGGAAGACCTGACGGTTCGGGAGCCCGGTCAGATTGTCGTGCACAGCGTCGTGCAGCAATCGTTCGACTGAATTCTTCTGTTCGGTAATGTCGACGATCGTGCCGACGCAGCGAATGATCTCGCCGTTCGACCCCAGCACCGGCCGGGCGCGGATCGACAGCCAGTGGAAATGTCCATCCTCCGCGCGGATCCGGAATTCATGGTTCAATCGGCCGCGCCGATGCTCCAGAAGGACGTCGAGCGTCGCTCGGAAGCGGTCGCGGTCGTCGGGATGCAGCCGCGGCAGCCAGTTGCGCGCCGCGCCATGCATGGTTCCGGGCGAGAGGCCGAGCTTCACCGAGATATCGGGCGTCGTCACCACGCGGTCGCGCGCCACGTCCCAGTCCCATACGGTATCGCCGGAGCCCGTCAGCGCCAGGGACTGCCGCTCCAGATCCGAGAACAGGCCCTGCTGGAAGGCGCCGCCGGCAAAAGCGTGCTGCATGACAGTGAAGCCGATCAGCAGGACGATGAGAACGAGGCCGCCGCCGAGTGCCGGCTGGATGATGTCATTGTCGAGCTTGCCCATGACCGTCATCCAGGCGCCGAACAGCCAGACGAGGATCAGCGCCCAGGCCGGCACGAGCAGGATGGCCCGGTCATAACGGCTGAAGCCGAGATAGATGATGAGCAGCAGGCCGGCTGTTGCCGTCAGCGCCAGCGACAGCCGCGCAATGCCCGCGGCAATCGACGGATCGTAGATCGCCACGCCGAAGAGGAGGGCAAGGCCAAGCACCCAGGCAAGCGTTACATAGCCGAGATGGGCGTGCCAGCGATTGAGATTGAGATAGGTGAAGAGGAAGATCACCAGGCTCGACGCGAGTGCCACTTCCGCACAGGCGCGCCATATTCGCTGGTCGCTTGACGTGATGCTGATGAGCTTGCCGAGGAAGCCGAAATCGACGCAGATGTAGCCGAGTACTGCCCAGGCGAGCGCCGCCGTGGCCGGCAGCATCGACGTGCCCTTGACGACGAAAAGAATGGTCAGGAACACCGCTAGCAGGCCGGCAATCCCGAGCACGATGCCGCGATAGAGCGTGAAGGCGTTGACCGTATCCTTGTAGGCGTTTGGTTCCCAGAGATAGAGCTGCGGCAGGTTCGGTGACGAAAGTTCGGCAACGAAGGTGACGACGGCGCCGGGGTTCAACGTGATACGGAAGACGTCAGCCTCGTCGCTCGGCTGACGATCGAGCGCGAAACCCTCGCTCGGCGTGATCGCGACGATGCGCTGCGAGCCGAGATCGGGCCAGAAGACCTTTGAATTCACGAGACGGAAATGCGGCGCCACGATGACGCGCTCAAGCTGCTCTTCGGAAACGTTGGCGAGCGCGAAAACCGCCCAGTCGCCCTGATGATTGGGCGAAGAGGAGCGAACCTCGATGCGGCGACGGATGCCGTCGGCGCCGGCCGCTGTCGAAACCTGGAAGGCTTCACCCTGATTGGTGTAGATTTCGGTCGTCGCTGTGAGATCGAGAGCAGTATCGTCGCGCGAGATCTTCACGGGCTCGGCTGCATCAGCCATCCCGGCGATCAACAGCAGCATGGCGGCCGCGAGCGTTGCGATCACGGCGCATAGCCGGCGGGCCGTTGGCCACGTCTGCATCATTCCGGCGATCATCGCTGGTCGAAGCTTCGGTTCGGGTTGGTGTCGGATGCCAACCTTGAAAACATCACATGGTCGCGCCACTGACCGTTGATTTTAAGATAACCGCGCAAATGACCTTCCCGCTGGAAACCGGCTTTTTCCAAAAGCCGCATGCTACGCTCGTTATCCGGAATACAGGCTGCTTCAATTCGGTGCAACTCAAGTCCGGAAAAGATATAGGGTATAACCAACTGAAGTGCGGCGAACATATGGCCCTGACCGGAGTAGCGCTCGCCCATCCAATATCCGATCATGCAGCTCTGCGCGGCACCTCGGCGAATATAGCCGATCGTGATGCCGCCAACCAGCGTCATGTTTTCCCTGAGAAAAATGAAGAGCGGTATGGCCTGGCCGGAGCTGTATTCCTGCTTTCCGCGGATGATGCGTGCCCGATAGGCGCCCTCGGTCAGCTCGTCGTGTCGCCAGGTAGGCTCCCAGGGTTCGAGAAAGCGCCGGCTTTCCGCCCGAAGCTTATGCCATTGATTGAAATCGGAGTAGCGCGGCAAACGCAGCAAATAATTGTCGTTTTCGAGTTCAACCGCGTCCGTATGACGTGAGAGAAACCGAAAGACAGATTTTTGCATGCCGCCAAGCACTCCCCCGAGAATTGCACCCATAGGCCCGCGGCGTGCCCTTAGCCGCTTGCGCTTCTGGAGGCAGGGACCGGCGCCGACAGCGAGGTTACGATGTCCTCCATCGGGGCGAGCTGCTCCAGCGGTCCGATCGCAGAAAGCGTCGGTACTGTATCGAAGAACAAGCGACCGGCAAGATCCGTCAGGCGGTCGATCGTGATGCCTTCCAGGCGCTCCAGCATCTCCTGGTTCGGGATGGGGCGGCCATAAAGCATCATCTGTCGTGCGACCTGGCCGGCGCGGGCAGCCGGGCTTTCCTGGCCCATCAGCAGCTGCGCGCGGATCTGGGCGCGGGCGCGCTCGATTTCCTGCTGCTGAATGTCATGCGAGGATTTATGCAGCTCGTCGACAATGACGGGCAGCAGTTCCGGCAGGTTCTCGCCGCCGGTCGCCGCATGGATGCCGAAGATGCCCGTGTCGGAGAAGCCCCAATGAAAGGCATAGACCGAATAACAGAGGCCGCGGAATTCGCGCACTTCCTGGAACAGGCGCGAGGACATGCCGCCGCCGAGGATATTGGCGAGGATCTGCGAGCAGTAGAAATCGCGGGTATGATAGGCGCGGCCTTCGAAGCCGAGCAGGATCTGCGCATCCATCAGATCGCGGGTTTCGCGAATGTTGCCGCCGATATAGCGCGCCGGCTCGATAACGGGCGGAGCGGACGGTTTCGTCGGAAGACTGGAGAAGCGCTCCTCGACCTGCCGCACGAAGCTTTCATGGTCGACTGCGCCGGCCGCCACGACGAACATGCGGTCGGTCGTGTAGTTGCGGCCGAGATAATGGCGGATCTGTTCCGGTGAGAAGGAGACGACAGTCTCCGGTGTGCCGAGAATGGCGCGCCCAAGCGTCTGGCCGCGATAGGCGACCTCGGAAAACTTGTCGAAGACGACATCGTCGGGCGTGTCGTTCGCGGCATTGATTTCCTGCAGGATGACCTGTTTTTCGCGCGCCAGCTCTTCCTCGTCGAAAGCGGATTCCGTTAGGATATCGGCAAGGATATCGACGGCGAGCGGCACATGATCCTTCAGCACGCGGGCATAATAAGACGTGGTTTCCGTCGAGGTGGCGGCGTTGACTTCGCCGCCGACATTCTCGATTTCCTCGGCGATCTGCCGGGCGGAGCGCCGCGCTGTGCCCTTGAACGCCATATGTTCGAGCAGATGCGCGATACCGTGTTCTGCCTCGGTTTCGTTACGCGAACCCGACTTGATCCAAACGCCGAGTGCCACGCTTTCGAGGTGTGGCATCGATTGGGTCGCTACTGTCAGCCCGGACGCTAGCCGGGTGCACTCCACTGTCATCGCCTGTCTTTCCGCGTCTGTTATTCGCCGGTCCGGGCATGCTTGCCGATAAAGCTTTCAACGGCTTTAAGTTCCGGATCGAGAATGTCGAAACGCTCCTCCCTGGTCATCAGACCAGCAAGCCACGTCGGAAGCGCCGGGTCAATACCGGATGCGGATTTTACTGCGGCGGGGAATTTTGCCGGGTGTGCTGTCGCAAGCGTTACCATCGGGCTGCTGGGACGCTCGTTCTTGCCCGCAATGAAGACGCCGATCGCCGTATGCGGATCGAGCAGATAGCCTGTGTCGGCAAGGGTTTTGCGGATCGTTTCGGCCACCTGCTTCTCGCTGGCGCGGCCGGCTCGGAAGTCCTTCTTGATAAGCTTCAGGGCTTCTTCGCTGACTGAAAATCCGTTCGACTGCTTCAGGCTTTCCATGGCGGCGCGCACCTTGGAGGCATCCCGGCCGTTGGCCTCGAACAGCAGGCGCTCGAAATTGGAGGAGATCTGGATATCCATCGACGGCGAGGTGGTGGCTTTTACCGAGCGCATCTCATAGCGGCCTGACTTCAGCATGCGCGCCAGAATATCGTTCTCGTTGGTGGCGATGACCAGTTTTTCGATCGGCAGGCCCATGCGCTTTGCGACGTAGCCGGCGAAAATATCGCCGAAATTGCCCGTCGGCACCGTGAAGGAAATCTTTCGGTCAGGGCCGCCGAGAGCAACAGCGGTGGTGAAATAGTAGACCACCTGCGCCATGATTCGCGCCCAGTTGATGGAATTGACGCCGGAGAGCCTCACCTTGTCGCGGAAGGGCGCATCGTTGAACATGGCTTTGACGAGGTTCTGGCAATCGTCGAAATTGCCCTTGATGGCCAGCGCATGCACATTTGCTGCCGTCGAGGTGGTCATCTGCCGCTGCTGTACCGGCGAGACTTTTCCATGCGGGAAGAGAATGAAGATATCGGTGCGCTCGCGTCCGGCAAAGGCGTCGATTGCCGCGCCGCCGGTATCGCCCGAGGTCGCGCCGACGATGGTCGCCCGCTGGCCGCGCTTCTCCAGCGCATAGTCCATCAGCCGCGCCAGCAGCTGCATGGCGACATCCTTGAAGGCGAGTGTCGTGCCGTGAAAAAGCTCCATGACGAAGCTGTTCGGCCCGGTCTGGACGAGTGGCGCCACTGCCGGATGCCGGAACGTGGCGTAGGCATCGTCGATCATGCCGCGGAAGACATCTGCCGGGATCTCGCCATTGGTGAAGGGCGAAAGCACCGCGAAGGCGACATCCTGATAGCTCTTGCCGCGAAAGGCGCGGATTTCCTTCTTCGTCAGGACCGGCCATTCACGGGGAACATAGAGCCCGCCGTCACGAGCAAGGCCGGCCAGGAGGGCGTCGCAGAAGCCAAGGGCAGGGGCTTCTCCCCGCGTTGAAATATAGTCCACGGTCTAGAATTCCTTTGGTCGCAAAATTGCCTGAGTGATCGATTGAGAGGGTAGAGGAACGAAGAGACGACGGCCGGTCTTTTTGCGTCGGATCAGCCGCGTGATTTTCGCGTTTGCGCAAGGCGCGTGGGATCGGCGCCATGTGGCGTCTGTTTGTGGCAATGTGTCGATCTCGAAAAGTGAGCCAAAACGGTGTCTACCCAATCGATTTTTCGCTGCGTCGCTGGTATAGACCATCGCCAAGTGTCATAAAAGGCCCGTTTGACAGGCTGCAGGCCGATTATATGAAATATATGGAGAGGGTGGAATTATAGTGTTTGGCAAGGTTTCGCGTCGTCTTTTCTCCGCTTCGCTTCTGGCATTCCTGACGGGTTGCAGCACTCTCGGCATCGGCGGCAACAGTGAAAAACAGCCGGCAACGGATGTAACGGTAGCGCCGCAAACCGGACCCACGACTGCCGCACCTACGGGCGGCCAGACCTATGTCGCCGGCAAGTGCCCGCAGGCGGTCATCCGCGACGAGGATTCGGTCTATCGCACCTACGCCAAGGGCGCCAAGGACGATCCGAACCAGCTAGTCTATCAGGCTTCGCTGGCGCAGGCGACCCGCCAGTGCACCACCGATGGAACAAGCCTCGGCATTCACGTCGTGGCGCAGGGGCGCCTGGTTGCTGGTCCCATGGGCAGCTCCGGCAAGGTAACCCTGCCGATCCATGTTGCGGTCATGGACAATGACAACGCGCTCTATAGCAAGACCATCATGTATACGGCGGAAATCCCGCCGGGCGAAAGCACGGCGCAGTTCCTCTTCACGGATGACGACATCCAGGTTGCCGGCGGCTCGGGCGGCTTCACCATCGTCCAGATCGGCTTCGATCAAGGCCCGCAGAAGCCGGCAAAGGGCGAGAAGCCAGCGCGCAAGAAGCGTCACTAAAGTTGGAGCAGTAGGCAGTAGGAAAAGATCACCTTGTCCTTGCTGCCGCCGGCACTATGGCCGCAACATCTTGCCTATTGCCTATTGCCTATTGCCTATTGCCTCAGAGCACGCCGTCCCATTCGGCGAGCGCCATGACCACGCCCGGCAAGTCGGCCATGCGGCTGACGACGGTTTCGGCGCCGGCATCGGTCAGACGGTCGGCATGCGAAGGATAGGTGTGCGATGCGCCGGTGAAGCCGATGACGCGCATGCCGGCGGCACGTGCCGCCTGAACGCCGTGGACCGAATCTTCGACGACGATCGTATTGGCCGGGCTGACATTCATCTGCTTGGCGCCATGCAGGAAGATGTCCGGCTTGGGCTTTACGCGGTCGGCGCCGAGATCCTTGGCGGAAAAGATATTCGGAGCAAACAGTTTGAGGTAGCCGACCTTCGTCAGCATCATCTCGATGCGGGCGAAGCTGGAATTCGAGCAGATGCAGCGCGGTATCGGCAGGCGTGACAGCGCCAGCGGAACGCCAGGGATAGGCTGAACGTCGCTGGCAAGCGCCAGGTCGAGCAGCTTTTCCGATTTGTCGAGCAGCGAAGCGGAGAGGGGAATACTGGCCTCGCGCTCGACTTCGAACAGGATGTTGCGCCAGGTCATGCCGGCGAAGCGTTCACCCATTTCCTCGGTGCTGATCGGATAGCCCGCATCGGTCAGCAGTTTGGATTCGACTTGTGCCGCGATGATTTCCGAATCGACCAGAACGCCGTCGCAGTCGAAGATGATGAGGTCGAAGCCATTGCTCATGAAATTGCTGCCTTTGATGTGGCTGAGTTCGGCACGCTGCAGGAAACCATTGATGTTTCGGGGCATGCTCTGAAAAATGACCGCCGGGCTTTACACGATATGTCGGCAAAGCTCAACCAATTGGCGGGCATGGCTGCGCTGCAGTGAGCGAAAAGGTCGAAATGCGCAAAAGAGGTGATGACGATTTCTTGTCGCTCGATATCGGCCCTCGACATCGGATTGACCCGCCTTTAAGGATCGGCCATGGCCAAGGAGCGCGACGACACCATTGCCAGCCGCATCAGCCGGGTGCTTGCCGACCGCATCATCCGCGGCGAGATCGCGCCCGATGCCCGCCTGCGGCAGGATCACATCGCCGAGGAGTTCGGCACCAGCCATGTGCCCGTGCGCGAGGCGTTCCGGCGGCTCGAGGCGCAGGGACTGGCGATCAGCCTGCCGCGTCGCGGCGTGCGCGTCGCCTCCTTCGATCTCAAGGAAGTCCGCGAAGTTGCGGAAATGCGCGCAGCCCTCGAAGGCCTTGCACTCAAGCATGCGGCCCCGCATCTGACGTCAGCCATTCTGGACGAGGCCGAGCAGGCGACGCGTGACGGCGATGCCGCCGGTGACGTCCACGCCTGGGAGGAAGCAAACCGTCGTTTCCATCGCCTGATTCTGGCGCCCTGCGGTATGGCGCGTCTGCTCGCGGCGATCGACGATCTGCATGCGGCGAGCGCCCGCTTTCTCTTCTCCGCCTGGCAATCCGGCTGGGAAAAACGCACGGATCATGACCACCGCGCCATTCTGGCGGCGCTGCGCCAAGGGCGGGCCGACGAGGCGGCTGCTATTCTGCAGAAACATGTGCAATGGATCGGCCGCGCGCCGGTGCGCACACCTACCGGATCGACACGCGACGCCTTCGCAATCGTCGGCTAAAAATTATAGATAATTTTGAGATGCCTTGTAGGGCGTGCCTCGCGAGCTGTGCTCCGCGCGGAGTTTCTTCGTTTTGCCGCTGCTGCATCTCGATCAGCATTTCAGCTGCGGTTCGCCGCGCTTTCCGGATTTATTACTCTTATTTTTCAATGGGATTCGCGCTTACTCAAAATATCCGGAGCTTGCCACTTGCCTGATTTCGCAATCTCTCTCATAAAATAGATGAGACTCAAAAATTATCTATAATTTTGAAAGGAGAGCCTATGTCCCTGTTGCAGCATAACGATGAAGTCGCTTTCGATCCGCTTCGCCTTGGTCAGCGTTCGCTTGTTGCCAAGACTGTGTTCGTTCTCGCCGGAACACTGATCCTGGCGCTCGCATCGCAAATCTCGGTGCCGATGGTGCCGGTGCCGATCACCATGCAGACATTCGCGATTACCATGATCGGTGCTCTTTATGGCTGGCGTCTCGGCGCAGTTACGGTTCTCGCCTGGCTGGGCGAAGCTGCCATCGGCTTTCCGGTGCTCGCCGGCGGGGCAGGCGGCATTGCGCCCTTCATGGGTCCGACGGCGGGTTATCTCGCATCCTTCCCGATCATCGCAGCCCTCGTCGGCTGGCTTGCCGAGCGAGGTTGGAGCGGCAACCGCGTCGTGCGCAGCTTTCTGGCGCATCTCTCGGCTAACATTCTCTGCCTTGCGATCGGCGGCGCATGGCTTGCAGCGCTGATCGGTGCGGAAAAAGGCTGGCTGCTTGGCGTGGCGCCCTTCATCCTCGGCGCCGTCCTCAAGTCCGCGCTTGCAGCCGCAGTGCTGAAGACCATTCAGGTCTATAGCGGCAAGGCGCGTCTGAATTGACCGTCAGGCTTCGCGCCCATCATCTGCTCTGCATGCTGACCTTCGTCGGTGAAGGCTATACCTCGGCCTTCACCGACAATTATCGCCGCATCGCCGAGCGGCTGTCGGAAGGGGAGGAGATCAAACTGGTCTCCGGCCCCGATGACATCTGCGCTCCGCTCCTGAACGGGGAGGAGCCACACTGCTTCAAGGCTTCGGTCATCGAGCGGGATGTAACTGCCCTTGCCGATGTCGCGGCCTTGCTGGGCGAAGAGATCGGCATAGGCACGGTGCTGGTGCCTGATGTCATCCTGCTTGCAAAGCTTCGCCGCAATTTCGCCGGCGGTGAAATCCGTCATGCCTGCATCGGCTGCGAATGGGGCGACCTCTGCAGCCGCATTGCTGCCAGCAATTTCAGCGGTGTCCTGATCAAGGCAGCCTAAGGCGTGTTATCCAGCTCTGGCTGTGAGGCCTCTGGTCGCCGGGCGCCATCGCTCAACTCAAGTGGAAAGAGCGCCAAAAAGCGGCGCTCGCCCTCGGGCGTGAAGAAGATCGAGCGGCTGTTTTCGGTTCGCCGCGCCCATCCCTTGTCGAGGAAGTTCGAAAGCAGCGCCTTGCCGAGGCTGCCGGCGAGATGCGCGCGCCGCTCGCTCCAGTCCAGGCAGGATCGGCAAAGCGGGCGGCGGCTCGAGCGCAATCCGGAGACGTCGATGCCGATCGTTCCAAGATGCCTTTCGCCATCGGCCGTCAGGCTCAGACCTTCGCCCACCGTGGAGATCGACCCGGCCTCGATCAGGCTGTCGAGCATGCGTACGCCGTAATCGCCGGCCAGGTGGTCGTAGCAGATGCGCGCCTTGCGCAGGGCCGGCTCCTTCGGGCCGGGACGATGGCGCAGATGGCCACGGCTGGCTGCAAAACCCATGATACCCTCAAGCAGCTTGCCGACTCGATCGTCCGCCAGCGTGAAATAGCGATGGCGGCCCTGCTTGCGTTGTGCCAGCAGGCCTCCCGCTTCAAGTTTGGCAAGATGGGCGCTGGCGGTCTGCAACGTCACGCCGGCAGCCGCCGCCAGTTCCGTTGCCGTCAACGCCCGGCCGCCCATCAGCGCCGTCAAAATGTTCGCTCGCGCGGGATCGCCGATCAGCGAGCCGATCTGTGCTATGTCTGGACCTTCTTTCATACTTCGATCGTAACCGAACCATCTCCGTGCTGCAATGTGCGAAAACAGCGGCATCAGCAAAGGAGAAAACCCATGATCACCTGTCTCATCCGCTATCAGATCGACCCGTTCAAGCAGGACGCCTTCGCAGAGTATGGCAAAGCCTGGGGCCAGGTCATCCCACGCAATGGCGCGGACCTGATCGGCTATTTCGCTCCGCATGAAGGCTCGCTGACGACGGCCTATGGCATCTACAACATCGAAAATCTCGCCGCCTACGAGGCTTATCGCAAGAGCCTCGCCGCCGATCCGCTAGCGCAGGCCAATCTCGATTTTGCCCGCCGCGAGCGCTTCATCTTGCAGGAAGACCGCATTTTCCTGAAGAATGTCTCGCTGCCGCATGCTCCGAGGATATCGCCGTGATCGCAGTCATTTTCGAAGTTATTCCCCATCCCGACGAACGCCAGCACTATCTCGATATTGCCGCAAGGCTGCGTTCGGAACTGGAAGCGATCGACGGTTTCGTCTCCATCGAACGCTTCGAAAGCCTGACCCAGCCGGGCAAGATCCTGTCGCTGTCCTTCTGGCGCGACGAGGCCGCCGTTCGCCAATGGCGAAACCGCGAGGCCCATCGCGCCGCCCAGAAAGCGGGGCGCAAGACAGTCTTTGCCGACTATCGTTTGCGTGTCGCGCAGGTGCTTCGCGATTACGGGATGACGGAACGGGCCGAAGCGCCCGACGATAGCCACGCAGTACACGACATCTAGGGCTTTCAAAGCGATAGCGCCTTTCGATGAGGCCTGCATTCCCGGCGGTTTCGTTGGGAATGCAGAAAATATGACGCCGCTTTAGCCTTTGGTAACCAAGTTAGGTAACCATAACACTCAGTTAAGAGCACCGAGTAAGTGTAACAGCGAGTATCACATGGCGTCAGTTTTCCCGCTTGCCGACCTCAGGACTTCAGCCGTTCCGGGGTCCTGGATCGACACGATCATCAAGGGCGATTGCGTGGCCGCTCTTGAGGCACTGCCCAATCAATCCGTCGACGTCATCTTCGCCGACCCACCATACAACCTCCAGCTTGGCGGCACGCTGCATCGTCCGGACCAGTCGCTTGTCGATGCAGTCGATGACGAATGGGACCAGTTCGCCTCTTTCGAAGCCTATGATGCCTTCACCCGCGCCTGGCTGCTCGCCTGCCGCCGCGTGCTGAAGCCAACGGGCACGATCTGGGTCATCGGCTCCTATCACAACATCTTCCGCGTCGGCGCGACGCTGCAGGATCTGAACTTCTGGATCCTCAACGACATCGTCTGGCGCAAGACCAACCCGATGCCGAATTTCAAGGGCCGCCGCTTCCAGAACGCGCATGAGACGATGATCTGGGCGAGCCCGAACGCCAAGGCGAAGGGCTATACCTTCAACTATGATGCGATGAAGGCCGCCAACGACGATGTGCAGATGCGCTCCGATTGGCTGTTTCCGATCTGCAGCGGCAATGAGCGGCTGAAGGGCGACGACGGCAAGAAGGTGCATCCGACGCAGAAGCCGGAAGCGCTGCTGGCCCGTGTCATTATGGCCTCGTCGAAGCCTGGCGACATCATTCTCGATCCCTTCTTTGGATCGGGCACGACGGGCGCGGTTGCCAAGCGTCTCGGCCGCCACTTCGTCGGTATCGAGCGCGAGCAGGATTATATCGATGCGGCCAGCGCCCGTATCGCCGCCGTTGAGCCGCTCGGCAAGGCGGAACTGACCGTCATGACCGGCAAGAAGGCGGAAGTGCGCGTTGCGTTCAACGTTCTGATCGAGAGCGGCCTCATCAAACCCGGCCAGGTGCTGACCGATGCGAAGCGCCGCTATAGCGCCATCGTGCGGGCTGATGGCACGGTTGCTTCCGGCGGCGAGGCCGGTTCCATTCATCGCCTTGGCGCGAAAGTTCAGGGCCTTGATGCATGCAATGGGTGGATGTTCTGGCATTTCGACGACGGCCGTTCCCTGCGTCCGATCGACGAACTCAGAGCCATCATCCGCAGCGATCTGGCCAAGGTGGAGTAGCCTCAGCCATTTCCGGCAAACAAATCCGCCTTCTTCCGCCGCGTACCTCCAGTCAGGGAAGAAGGTGAAATGCGCAGGGCCTTGCCGGGCGATCTATCCGGCAAGGCCCTGCGCGTCTTTAGTCTCAGATTTTAGAATTCCTGATAATCCGTGACATCGACGCGCACGACGCGGCCGTCCTCGTTAAAGGTAATCGTTTCCTCGCCTTCGCGGATCAGCGGCTTGCCCGTCTTGCTGTTGGTTGCGCGGACAGACCAGACGGCACGGCCGGACAGTGGGGTCAGCGTCTCCACCAGCGAGTTGGATGCGGTCTGATCCGGATAGGTGTCGAAATAGCCGCGGAAGGCTTCCATGATCGCCGCGCGGCCGGCAAGGCTGCCGACGCCGTTGGAGACATAGGTTGCATCCTCGGCGAAGAAATTTTCGATCGCCTCATAGTCGAGGCGGTTGATCGCGTCATGGAACAGCTCAATGCGTTCTGCGGGATCGAAGGTCATCGGCTTAAACCTTTATGCCATGGGCGGCGAGATCGCTGCGCAGCTTCTCGGCGCCGGTGAAGTGAACAGCATGCCAGCCGGCAGCGCGCGCGCCTTCGACGTTCGCCCGGGAATCATCGATAAAGATCGTCGAGGCAGGGTCGAGACCGAAGCTCTTGGCGTGGGTATCATAAATCGCGACATCCGGCTTGATCAGGCCGATATCGCCCGAAACCGTCACGCCGCGCGGCTTCTTGAGGAAGGGATAGCGCTCCTGTGCCTCGCGGAACGTGTCAGAGGCGAAATTGGTCAGCATGGTGACATCGCGGCCTTCCGCGATGAGCTGTTCCAGAATAGCGACGCTGTCTTCATAGGCATGCGGAACCATCTCGTGCCAATATTTGCGAAAGCTGCGGATTTGCTCTTCCCGTTCGGGATGATCGGCGATCAGCAGCGCCTCGGCATCGCTCCAGGTGCGGCCGCGATCCTGCTCGAGGTTCCATTCATGAGTGCAGACATTGGCGAAGAACCATTCTCGCTCAGCATCGTCCGGAATGATCCGGCTGTAGGGAAGGTTTGGATCATAGTGGATGAGAACCTTGCCAATATCGAAAACGATGTGCCGTATTTCCGTCGTCATGAATGAATTCCTGATTTTTGCTCTAAAGGCATTTTTGCGAACGCATTGGGAATAGCCTGAGCGATTGCTTTTTTCATGACTGTCGGGAGTGCCTGCTCTTCAAGATTTGTAACCGGCGCCCACCATCCGTCATGGTTGTCATTCTGCGTCACCGACTTGGCACGCCAGATCGACAATCTCAATTCGAAATGCGTGAAGACATGCGTCACCGTGCCTGCCGGCTGCCAGTCGGCAGGGAAGGGCGCGGCCTCGATGCCGGTCTCGCCGTCAATCCGCGCCGTCCAGCCGGTCGTCGGAACCTCGGTCATGCCGCCGAGCAACCCACTTTCCACACGCCGCCGCAGGAAAATTTCCCCCTCGTCATTGACGGCGACGAAGGCCGCGCCCTGGCGCACCGGCTTTTCCTTCTTGGCTGCCTTGACCGGGAAACATTCGGGATCATGCGCGGCCAGCGCCTGACAAGCGCCGTTGAAGGGACAGAGCGAACAGGCCGGACGCTTCGGCGTGCAGATCGTCGCGCCGAGATCCATCATCGCCTGGGCGAAATCGCCCGGCCGGTCGGCGGGTGTCAGCAGGGCTACCTTCTGCTTCATCAGCGGCTTGGCGCTGGGCAGTGGCGCCGAAATCGCGTAGAGGCGGGAAATGACCCGCTCGACATTACCGTCCATCACGGCTGCCTGGCGATTGAACGCGATGGCCGCGACGGCGGCGGATGTATAATCGCCGATGCCGGGAAGCGCTCGCAGCCCTTCCTCGGTGTCTGGAAAGCGGCCAGCATGGTCTGCGGCAACCGCTTCGGCGCATTTCTTCAGATTGCGGGCGCGCGCGTAATAGCCGAGCCCCGCCCAGGCGGCCATGACGTCTTCATTCGCAGCGGCGGCAAGATCATTGACAGTCGGCCAGCGCTCCAGGAATTTCGCGAAATAGGCTTTGACCGCCGGCACGGTCGTCTGCTGCAGCATCACTTCCGACAGCCAGACGCGATAGGGGTCCGGCTTGACGCCGCGTGCTGCCATCGGCGGCGAGACGCGCCAGGGCAGGTCGCGGTGATGGCGGTCGTACCAGGCAAGCAGCGATGCGGCCGTGGGGAATTCTAAAGTCGTCGTCATGATTTGCCGCGTCGAGGGGAAGTGCTCTATACTTGGCCAAGCTGTGTCGGGCGATCAAGGTGCCGGACGCATAAAGCCTGTGTAGAGACCCAGTTGAAATGAGTTATCCCCGAAAAGGCGAAAAGCAGATTTCCGAGCTGACCAACGGCATCGTCGATCCCGTGCTGGCAAAACGCGCAGGTATCAATACAACGCTGCTCGGCTGCTGGGACGAGATCGCCGGCGAGGATTTTGCCGATTGCACGCGGCCGGAAAAGATCGCGTGGGCGAAGCGAGGCGGCCCCGGCATGGACGAGCGGTTTCAGCCGGGTGTCTTGACGATCGCCTGCGAGGGCGCCCGCGCGCTCTTCCTGACCCATGCCCAGGGCGAACTCATCCAGCGCATCAACAGCTTCTTCGGCTTCTACGCCGTCAATCAGATCCGCATCGTGCAGAAACCGGTTTCGGTCGCGTCCAAGCGTTCGCGCACGCCGCCGCCACTGAAGGGCGAGGCGGCCCGCAAGCTGGCTGACATGATGGACGGCATTGAAGATGAGAAGATCAGGGCCGCCGTTCAGCGTTTAGGAACGGCCATGGCTTGGAAACGGCGCTAGAAGATAGCGGAGCTGAATTTCGAAATCCGGTTGGATATCCGCTCCCGAGTTGCTATATTTGTATAGCAAACGGAGTTTAATGTTATGCTGGCCCTGAGGCTTCCGCCGGAAATTGAAGCAAGGCTCGATGAGCTCGCCAAGCGTACGGGGCGCAGCAAGAGTTTCTATGCGCGCGAAGCAATTCTCGAGCATCTTGATGATCTTGAGGATATCTATTTGGCGGAAAAGCGTCTCGAAGAGCTTCGCCGTGGTGAGAGTGACACCGTTTCGCTGGCCGAACTGATGGCGCGTTATGGCGTGGCAGATTGAATTTCAACGAGCCGCCGAGCGCGAACTAGACAAACTCGGACATGAGGTTTCCCGCCGAATCTTGAAGTTTCTTTACGACCGTGTTGCCAAGCTGGATGATCCGCGTGCCATCGGAGAGGCGCTGAAGGGCTCGGAACTCGGCGATTTCTGGAAATACAGAGTAGGGGATTATCGTATTATCGCGCACATAGAAGATAGAGCCGTGCGGATACTGATCGTTCGAATCGGCAACAGACGTGAAGTCTATCGAAAATAATCCGACCATGCTGTATTCGATACAGCTAATTGTCTGGTTGCGATTCCGGCAGCAATTTTAGCTTTTTGTCTTTCCCCGGTCACAATTCTTTGAAGAAAGTTGGCCAACCGTGCCTTGTTAGCGGCAAGCTGCCGTTATATCGCATGAAACATTCGAAGACCTCTTTCAACGACAGGTGACTCTATGCCGATGTCCGACATGCTCTTGACCAAACGCCACCTGCTGGGCGGTTCTGCCGTTGCAGCTCTTTCCGTGGCGTTCTCTGCCGTTGCAGGCACCGCATCCGCCGCAACTGCAGAAGACGAAGTGCCGCCGTCGGACGGCAATGTCGACATGAATGAAGTGCTTAAGCCCGGCCCGCTGCCGGAGATCGCACTCGGCAAGGAAGATGCGCCGGTCAAGATCGTGGAATACATGTCGCTGACCTGCCCGCACTGCGCGCATTTTGCCGTCACGACTTTCGACACCATCAAGCAGAAATATGTCGATACCGGCAAGGTTC
This sequence comes from Martinezella sp. CNPSo 3890, assembly GCF_057784455.1. Taxonomy (NCBI): domain Bacteria; kingdom Pseudomonadati; phylum Pseudomonadota; class Alphaproteobacteria; order Hyphomicrobiales; family Rhizobiaceae; genus Martinezella; species Martinezella sp. CNPSo 3890. Next base: position 426,492 of record NZ_JBXSOR010000001.1, read on the forward strand.
GCTTCATCATCCGCGAGTTCCCCTTCGATCCGCGCGCTGCCGCAGCCTTCATGCTGGCCCGCTGCGCCCCGCAGGAACAGTACATGCCGATGGTCGAAATGCTCTTCAAGCAGCAGATCGCCTGGGCTTCTCCAGATGTCGACGGCCGTGCCGCGTTGCTCCAGATGTCGAAACTCGCTGGTTTTACTGAGGATAGCTTCACGAAATGCTTGACGAACCAGAAGCTTCTGGATGATGTCAATTCCGTACGGGAACGCGCAGCCAAGGATTTCGGCGTCAATGCGACGCCGACCTTCCTGATCAATGGCAAGCGCTATGCAGGGGACATGTCTGTTGCTGCCATGTCGAAGCTTATCGACAGCCTGCTCTGATCCGCGCCTTTTTACATCACAGGCGGGCGGCCGAGATCGCACGCCTGTTTTCCATTACCTCCTTCTCGAGGGGGGAGGTCGCATGGAACGCGCGGGTGGGGGTGATTTCCTGGGTGAGCGCATGATTACCCCGCCCCGGACCTTGGGTCCCAGCCTCTCCTTCAAGGGCAGGATTATCGCATATGAGTGGAGATCGCCGCTGTCCCCCTTCTCCCCAGCGGGGAGAAGGTGCCGACAGGCGGATGAGGGGGTGCCTGCCAAGACCACCAAAATCCATGAATTCAAATCGATAACCCCCTCATCCGACCCTTCGGGCCACCTTCTCCCCAAGGGGAGAAGGAGCTTATGGTGCTCGTCCGCCTCCATATGCGATAGCCCTGCCTTCAAGGGGGGGGTGGAGATCAGCCGATGAAATTCAACAGGCTGAGACTTGTCGGCTTCAAATCCTTCGTCGAACCGGCGGAATTCGTCATTGAGCGTGGCCTGACCGGTGTCGTCGGCCCGAATGGCTGCGGCAAGTCCAATCTTGTCGAAGCGCTGCGCTGGGTCATGGGCGAGAATTCCTACAAGAACATGCGCGCGTCCGGCATGGATGACGTGATCTTCTCCGGATCCGGCAATCGCCCGGCCCGTAACACCGCCGAAGTCGGCCTCTACCTCGACAATAGCGATCGCACCGCGCCCGCCGCCTTCAACGACAGCGACGAGATCCAGGTCACGCGCCGCATCGAGCGCGAGCAGGGCTCGGTCTATCGCATCAACGGCAAGGAAGCGCGCGCCAAGGATGTACAGCTGCTGTTTGCCGATGCTTCCACCGGTGCCCGTTCGCCTTCCATGGTCGGGCAGGGGCGTATTGGCGAGCTGATCCAGGCGAAGCCGCAGGCGAGGCGCCAGCTGCTGGAAGAAGCAGCCGGCATTTCCGGCCTGCACTCGCGCCGCCATGAAGCTGAGCTGCGTCTGCGCGCCGCCGAAGGCAATCTCGAGCGGCTTGACGATGTGACCTCGCAGCTCGAAAGCCAGATCGAGAGCCTGAAGCGGCAGGCGCGGCAGGCCAATCGCTTCAAGATGCTCTCGGCCGATATCCGCGCCCGCGAGGCCATGCTGCTGCATATCCACTGGGTGCAGGCCAAGGAAGCCGAAGCCGAAGCCGACAGCGCGCTCAACCAGGCAACAGTGCTCGTCGCCGAAAAGGCGCAAATCCAGATGGAAGCGGCAAAGGCACAGGGCATTGCCAGCTTCAAGCTGCCGGAACTGCGCGACGAAGAGGCGAAAGCCGCCGCCGCTTTGCAGCGTCTGCAGATCGCCCGCTCCCAGCTGGAGGAAGATGTCAACCGCATCCTCCGCCGGCGGGATGAATTGATTCGTCGGCTGGCACAGCTGGCGGAGGACATCAGCCGCGAGCAGCGGCTTGTCGCCGACAACGCTGCTATTTTGGCAAAACTCGACGCGGAGGAAGCCGATCTCGCCGATATTCTTGCCGATTCCGGCAGGCTTGCCGAAGAAACGCGCTTAGCCTTCGAGGAAGCGGCCACCAAGCTCGCCGACAGCGAGCGGATATTTACTGTTCTGACCGCAGAACGTGCTGAAGCTGCCGCCGCTCGCAATCAGCTGGAGCGCGCCATCCGCGATCTGGCCGATCGCAAGATGCGGCTCGAGCGACAGGCCGATGAAGCGAACCGCGAGCTTGCCGCCATCGACGAAAAGATGGCCGATCTGCCCGACCCGAGTGAAAAGCGCGACATGGTCGAGGCGGCGGAAAGCGTCGTTGCGGATGCGGAAAGCGAGATCCAGCGTGTCGAAGCTGTTCTTGCCAAGGCGCGTGAAACCGAGGCGCTGTCGCGTGGCCCCGTTGAGCAGGCGCGGGCGCGTCTGAATGCGCTGGAAACCGAGGCGCGGACCATTTCCAAGATGCTGGCGGCGGGCGACACGTCCGGTGTCTTTTCCCCTGTCGCCGAAGAGCTGCGTGTCGACCGTGGCTTCGAAACGGCGCTTGGCGCAGCCCTTGGCGATGATCTGGAATCCTCGCTCAGCTCCGAGGCACCCGTCTATTGGTCGGATAATGGCAGCGGTGCAAACGACCCGGCCTTGCCGGAAGGTGCCGCGCCGTTGATTACCCATGTCGGCGCGCCGGCGGCATTGACGCGGCGTCTGCGCCAGATCGGCATTGTCTCGGTGGAAGACGCGCTGCGGCTGATGCCCGAGCTGAAGCCGGGACAGCGGCTGGTGACCAGGGATGGCGCCGTGTTTCGCTGGGACGGTCACGTGACCGGAGCGGATGCGCCGAGTGCGGCTGCCCTGCGGCTTGCCCAGAAGAACCGGCTTGCCGAGCTGGAGGCCGAAGCGGAGCTTGCGCGCGATGTGCTAGCCGAGGCCGAGGAGCGCCTTTCGGCGGCCGCCGATGCGATCAGGGGCGAAGAGGCCCGTTTGGCCACCACCCGCGACGCAAGCCGTCTTGCAGCCCGTCATCTGGCCGAGGCGCGCGAAGCGCTCGCTGCTGCGGAACGGGCTTCCGGCGATCTTATCCGGCGCCGTGACGTCATCATTGAGGCCGTCAGCCGGCTGCAGGAGCAGCTGGAAGACGTTGTCATGCAGGATGAGAATGCCCGCATCGAGCTGGAAGACGCGCCGAATCTCGACGCCATCGATCTGAAGTTGCGCGACCAGCAGGCCGAAGTCGCAACGGATCGTGGCGTGCTGGCCGAAGCACGCGCCTGCCATGAGGGCTTGAACCGCGAAAACGAGGCGCGGCAACGTCGTATCCTGGCGATCCAGCAGGAGCGCGACACCTGGCATCAGCGCGCCGCCAGCGCCGAGGAGCACATTCAGACGCTGCGCGACCGTGAAGAGGAAGCGCGCGAAGAGGCGGCTGAGCTCGATCTGGCACCCGATGAGTTCGATGACAAGCGCCGCGCCTTGATGAACGAGCTGCAGAAGGCTGAGGATGCCCGCCGGCAGGCCGCAGACCGTCTTGCCGAAGCTGAAGGCATCCAGCGCGAAGCCGATCGCCATGCGGCGACGGCACTCTCCGAGCTCGCCGAAAGCCGGGAAAAGCGCGGCCGCGTCGAGGAGCGGCTGGTGTCGGCGCGTGAGCGTCGGCAGGAAAGCGAATTGCGCATCCGCCAAGCCCTGAACGTCGAGCCGCATGAGGCGATGCGCCTGACCGGCCTTTCAGTATCGCAAAACGTGCCTGACCTCCGCGAAGTCGAGCGCGAGCTGGAGCGGCTGAAGATCGAGCGCGAGCGTCTCGGTGCCGTCAATCTGCGCGCCGAGGAGGAGAGCAAGGAGCTGACGGAGCGGCTGCAGGCGCTGATCAAGGAACGCGATGACGTCATCGACGCCATCCGGAAGCTGCGCGGCGCGATCCAGAGCCTCAACCGCGAGGGCCGCGAACGCCTGATTGTCGCCTTCGACATCGTCAATGCGCAGTTCCAGCGGCTGTTCACCCATCTTTTCGGCGGTGGCACGGCCGAACTGCAGCTGATCGAATCCGACGATCCGCTGGAGGCAGGCCTCGAAATTCTCGCCCGGCCGCCCGGCAAGAAGCCGCAGACCATGACGCTGCTTTCCGGCGGCGAGCAGGCACTGACGGCCATGGCGCTGATCTTTGCGGTGTTCCTCACCAATCCCGCGCCGATCTGCGTTCTGGACGAAGTGGATGCGCCGCTCGATGACCACAATGTCGAGCGCTACTGCAACCTTATGGACGAGATGGCGGCCTCTACTGAGACTCGCTTCGTGGTCATCACCCACAATCCCATCACCATGGCCCGCATGGATCGTCTCTTCGGCGTCACCATGGCGGAGCAGGGCGTCTCGCAGCTCGTCTCCGTCGACCTGCAGACCGCCGAACGGCTGCGCGAAATCGCTTGAGAGCGATGATAAAACTGTTCCCGTTTCGACAAGAAATTGCTCCGTCGTCTGCCGCACAGCCCTAAAGCGTGCTAGCGTCGTCTTTAAATCAACAACATGGGCGCTGATCCGCCCGGAAGGGAAGTATGTCTGACTCGACTGGCGGTATTTTCGATATCCTCGGAATACTTGCCGTATTGCTGCTCGTCGCCGCCAACGGTTTTTTCGTTGCGGCGGAGTTTTCTCTGGTGTCCGTCCGCCGCAGCCGCGTGACGGAGCTCGTTGCCGAAGGGCGCATGAACGCCAAGGCGCTGCAGAAGGCGGTCGATAATCTCGATGCCAATCTCGCCGCCACGCAGCTCGGCATCACCATTTCCTCGCTTGCCCTCGGTTGGGTCGGCGAACCCGCTCTTGCTCATCTGCTCGAGCCGCTGCTCGATTTTCTGCCCGGAACATGGGCTGCGGCTGGGTCGCATGCGATCGCCGTCGCCATTTCCTTTATCATCATCACGGCGCTTCATATCGTGCTTGGCGAGCTTGCGCCGAAGAGCCTGGCGTTGCAGCGCAGCGAAGGCACTGCGCTTGGTGTCGTGCGTCCGCTCGGCCTGTTCCTCTTCTTGCTGCGTCCGGCCATTACCGTGCTGAACGGCCTCGGCAATCTCGTGCTCCGCCTTTTCGGCCTGCGTCCCGGTGCCGGCGAGGGCTCGCTGCATTCGCCGGCCGAGATCAAGCTCCTGATCGCTGAAAGCCAGGAGGCTGGTCTGTTGGAACAGGCGCAGCAGGATCTGGTCGAACGCGTCTTCAATATCGGCGACCGCGACGTCTCCGACATCATGACGCCGCGGCTCGAGGTCGAGTGGATCGATGCCGACGATCCGCCAGAGGAAATGCAGAAGACCATTCGTGAAAGCCGCTTCGAGCAGCTTCTTGTGGGTCGCGGATCGATCGACGAGCCGATCGGCATGATCCTGAAGAAGGATCTGCTCGATCAGCTTCTGAACGGCGAGCCGCTGAACCCGATGGCCGTCATCCGCCAGCCCCTGGTCGTTCATGAATCGACGGCTGTCTTCAAGGTGCTTGAAAACTTCAAGCGCGCGCCCGTCCGCCTCGCCATGGTTATCGACGAATATGGCAGCCTGGAAGGAATCGTCACGCAGACGGACCTGCTGGAAGCGATTGCCGGCGATCTGCCCGATCTGGAAAACGACACGCCCGATGTCGTCGAGCGGGCCGACGGATCCTTGCTGATGGAGGGCATGATGCCTGTCTATGATGCCTTCGCGCGGCTGGGACTGCGTTTCAGCGAGGAGGAGGTCAATTTCCATACTCTCGCGGGCTTTGCGCTCTACCAACTCGGCCATCTGCCCGAAGTGGGCGAAAGTTTCTCCTTCGGCGGCTGGCATTTCGAGATTGTCGATCTCGACGGTATGCGCATCGACAAGATTCTCGCCAAGCGCGAGCCGCAACCCTAGCCGTCAAGTCGCTCTGGATGGACCCGGAGGCTCCCGATTTCGATCTATCGATTGAAATCCGGAGCCTCCTGGCCATATTTATTGTGCACTGCAACATTTTGCCATATTTGTCGATTTTCATTTGTGCTGCAGTGAATTAAGTTCAACCGGAGGAGTTGGACGGAGACGATGACGAATTGGGTCTACACATTCGGCGACGGTAAGGCCGAGGGGGGCGCCGGCGATTTTGAACGGCTCGGCGGCAAGGGCGCAAATCTTGCTGAAATGTGCAATCTCGGCCTGCCGGTTCCACCGGGACTGACGATCGTCAGCGATGTCTGCAGCTTCTATTACAAGAACGGCCGTAAAATCCCTGAAGAGCTGAAGCCGCAGGTCATGCGAGGTCTGCAGCGAATGGAGGCCATCACCGGGCGCAAGTTCGGCGATACGGAACGGCCGCTGCTGGTATCCGTGCGCTCCGGCGGCCGCGCCTCTATGCCGGGCATGATGGATACGGTTCTCAATCTCGGGCTCAATGACGCTACAGTGCAGGCGCTCGGCCACGATGCCGGCGATGCCCGTTTTGCGTGGGACAGCTATCGCCGGTTCATCCAGATGTATGCCGATGTCGTCATGGGTCTCGACAATGAGGTCTTCGAAGAGATCCTGGAGGATGAGAAGGCCCGGTTCGGTCATGAGTTCGATACCGATCTGACCGCCGTCGAATGGCAGCATGTCGTCTCGATCTACAAGGCAGTCATCGAGGAAGAATTGGGCGAGGCCTTCCCACAGGAGCCGGAAGTTCAGCTCTGGGGCGCTGTCGGTGCCGTTTTTGCCAGCTGGATGAACGCGCGCGCCGTCACCTATCGCAATCTGCATAATATTCCAGAGGCCTGGGGCACCGCCGTCAATATCCAGGCGATGGTGTTCGGCAATCTCGGCAATTCGTCCGCGACAGGCGTCGCCTTCACGCGAAATCCGTCGACGGGCGAGAAGGAGCTTTACGGCGAATTCCTTGTCAATGCGCAGGGTGAGGATGTCGTTGCCGGCATCCGCACCCCGCAAAGCATCACGGAAGTCGCCCGGATCGCGTCGGGCTATGACAAGCCGTCGATGGAAAAGCTGATGCCGGAAGCCTTTGCCGAGTTCCGCAGCATTTGCGCACAGCTGGAAGCGCATTACCGCGACGTGCAGGACCTGGAGTTCACCATCGAGCGCGGCAAGCTTTGGATGCTGCAGACGCGGAATGCCAAGCGAACCACCAAGGCGGCGATGAAGATCGCCGTCGACATGGTCGATGAGGGACTGATCACCGAAGACGAAGCTGTTTCCCGCATCGATCCGACGTCGCTGGATCAGCTTCTGCATCCGACGATCGACCCGCGCGTCCACCGCGAGGTCATCGGCTCCGGCCTGCCCGCATCTCCAGGGGCTGCCACGGGCGAAATCGTCTTCACCGCGGAAGAGGCGATCATTGCCGAGGAAGAAGGCCGCAAAGCCATTCTCGTACGGATCGAGACGAGCCCCGAAGATATTCACGGCATGCATGCCGCTGAGGCGATCCTGACCACGCGCGGCGGCATGACCAGTCACGCGGCCGTCGTTGCCCGCGGCATGGGCATTCCTTGCGTCGTCGGTGCCGGAACCATGCGCATCGACATGCGTAATGAGAAGCTGATCGGCATTGGCGTCACCTTGAAGAGGGGCGATATCGTCACAATAGACGGCTCTACCGGCCACGTCCTGAAGGGCGAAGTGCCGATGATACAGCCGGAATTGTCAGGTGATTTCGGGCGCATCATGGCCTGGGCGGACCGCTCGCGCCGCATGACGGTGCGCACCAACGCCGACACACCTGCCGATGCGCGCGCGGCCCGTTCCTTCGGCGCCGAAGGCATCGGCCTTTGCCGCACAGAGCATATGTTCTTCGAAGGCGACCGTATCCATGTGATGCGCGAGATGATCCTTGCGGAGGACGAAACGGGGCGCCGTGCCGCCCTCGCCAAGCTCATGCCCATGCAGCGGCTTGATTTCACCGGCCTTTTCACCATTATGCATGGCCTGCCGGTGACGATCCGCCTGCTTGATCCGCCACTGCACGAATTCCTGCCGAAAACGGATGAGGAGATTGCCGAGGTTGCCGGCATCATGAGCATGGAGCCAGCCGCGCTGCGCCAGCGGGTGGATGCGTTGCACGAGTTCAATCCCATGCTTGGCCATCGCGGTTGTCGCCTGGCGATTTCCTATCCGGAGATCGTCGAAATGCAGGCCCGCGCCATCTTCGAGGCGGCGGTCCTCGCTGCACGCGAGACGGGGGCTGCCGTTGTGCCCGAAATCATGGTGCCGCTCGTCGGTCTGCGCTCGGAGCTCGATTACGTCAAGGCCCGCATCGATGAGGTGGCGCGCGCCGTGATGACCGAAGCGAAAATGAAGATCGACTATCTCGTCGGCACGATGATCGAGCTGCCGCGCGCGGCCTTGCGTGCCCATATCATCGCGGAGGCTGCCGAATTTTTCTCCTTCGGTACGAACGATCTGACGCAGACAACATTCGGCATGTCACGCGATGACGCTGCCGCCTTCATCCCGACCTATCAGCGCAAGGGCATCATCGAGCATGACCCCTTCATATCGCTCGATTTCGACGGGGTCGGCGAACTCATCCGCATCGCATCGGAGCGCGGCCGCCGCACGCGCAACGACATGAAGCTCGGCATCTGCGGCGAGCATGGCGGCGATCCCGCGTCTATCCATTTCTGCGAGGATATCGGATTGGATTACGTATCCTGTTCGCCGTTCCGCGTGCCGATCGCGCGGCTTGCGGCGGCGCAAGCCGCGATCAAGGGGCGAGCCTGATTCTCAAATTCTGAAATATGCAGGTCAGTGGCGCCAGTAGCCGCGATGGTAGTAATATCCCGGACCGCCGACGACGATGGTCGGACCCCAGAAGAAGTCGTCATTGCTTTCCATGAAAGCCCGCTGATCTGCGCGCCGGCTAAGATCCTGATTCATCAGGCAATTGGCAAAGTTCTGGGTGCCTGGCTTAAAGCCATAGCCGCTGCATCTTGACGCATCGGCCGCCCGGATTTCTTCGGCCGTCTGGCAGGAGGAGAGCGCAAGCACAATGGCGAGAAGAGATAGTGCGGAAGCTGCGATACGCATGACATGTTATCCTGAATGCGGATTTACAGGCACAGACTATAGCGTCGCGCGTGGTGGCGCGAAAGGCGTATTACCGCCGCAGCCAGGTTGCTTAAGCCGCTTCCTTTGGCTTTGTCGGCATCCGCTGCAAGAGATCGACAAAGGCATCGGCGAAGCGCAGCAGGTGCGCGGTGTCTTCATCCGGCTGCAGCAGGCGGATTTCCGCACCGTCTTCGTCCAGAGCGGCAAAGAGGGTGCGCATCGTTGCATTCCCTTCGGGAATTCGCAGCACCGCCAATCTGCGGCAATCGGGTATCAGCCCTTCAGCCGGCAGATCAAATAGAAAGTCGCCCTGCACTGCCGAAGCGGCCTTGCGCACGGCTTCGCAGAAGCCAGGTTCGCCGCCGGAAAAACCCTCAAGCGAAAGCTCCAGTTCAAGCAGCTCCAGCGGCAGGAACGGGTCGATCGTATCGGTTCCGGCAATCGCCGCTCCCGGCACTGATTTGGCAGTGACGTCTTGAGAAAGCATCGGTTCCATCTCATCAAGTCCTTTCACAGCCTCGATAAAACGCTAAAGAATGGCCTTTTTTAGGAATTTAAGCAAGTGCTCACGTTTTTGGTCTAGGCGTTACTGGTTTGAGCTTGGACAAAACATTGGACACCGACGCCGTGACATTCGATTTATTTTCGGCATTTCTTGATCTAAACATAAGTCGCTTTCCGGGATTCGGTGCATCCGGCTTCCGATCCGACGCGCCGACGAGCCTTTGATGACCATTCGTTTCGACCGTCCTGTTTCACATGCCGCCCGTGCCGCGCGTTTGATCGCTTCATTTGCATTGGTTCTCTGCGGAGTGACGCTGATCGGCCACCGTTTCGGCCCGCTGGAAACGCCTTACTTCGTTCTGCTGCTCCTGATTTCTGCCGGCTGCGCCATCCTGGCGGTGCTGCTCGCGGTGGTGGGCCTTGCGCAGCTCTGGCAGAGTGCCGCCATCGGCGGCGTCTCTGCCGTCAAGGCGCTCGTCTATGCCGCTCTGCCGCTCGCCATTCTCGGCCTAGGCGCCGAGCGCTACTGGACGCGCCCGCATATCTATGAGATTTCGACCGACCTCAACGATCCGCCGGAATGGCTGGCGACGCCGGATGCGCGGCAGCTATGGCTGCCGCCGCGCCATCTGGTGACGCAGCAGGAACGCGAGGCGCAGTTCGATGCCTATCCCGCTTTGATCAGCCGCCGCTACGAGGGCGCCGCCGACCGTGTGTTGGAGGCGGTGCGCAAGGTTGCGCATGATTATCACATCACCATCGTCAAGGCCGAAGGCGCCGATGTGGCCGATCCGAATGGCAATGTGAGGCCGAAGCGGCGTGGACGCCCGCAGACCGTCAATCCAGCCCAGGATGATAGCGCCGCCGGCGATGTGCCCGCTATCGTTCCTGTGCCGACGCCACGTCCCTTCCGTGACGGAGTGGCGGAACTCATCCGCCAGAATACCGACGTCATTCTGCAGGGCGAGGTGCGAACCCGCATTTTTGGCCTGCCATGCGACATACTGATCCGTATTCGCGAGGAGGCGGAAACGACCCTGGTCGATATCCGTGTTGCCTCCCGCTACGGCCAGGATGATCTCGGGGTCAGCGCCGATCTGGCCGATGGCTACCTGAAGGCGCTGGATGCCGAACTGCTCGGCATCGCCGGAAGCTGAGACGGCTCAAGCCGGTCGATATGTTCCCAACAGCGCCGGCGGCCCATCGGTTTCCACCTGACCCTTCTCCACCAAGTCTTCCAGATGCGCCAGCACCGAAAGTGCTGCTGCGCCATGCAGGCGCGGGTCCGTATCGCGATAGATGGCTTTCACCATGTCCGGGATCAGCCGGTCGCCGGCCTTGATGCGTTCCAATACGGCGCGCTCGCGCATGCGCCGGTGGGTTCTGAGGCCGCGCATGAAGGAGGCCGGCTCCTTCACCGGCCCGCCATGTCCGGGCAGGAACAGCCGGTCGTCGCGGGCGAGAAGCCGCTCCAGCGAGGCCATGTGATCCGCCATCGATCCGTCAGGAGGCGCGACGATCGAGGTCGCCCAGGCCATGACATGATCGGCGGAAAAGACGATGCCCGTGCCCTCGAGCGCGAAGCAAGCGTGGTTGGCCGTATGGCCAGGCGTCAGCAGCGCCGTCATCGTCCAACCGTCTCCAGAGACGTTTTGACCATCGGCGAGCACGATATCGGGCTGAAACTCCATGTCGGAGCTTTCGGCAAAGGGATTGACCTCGCCCTGATGCAGCGGGCGTGCGGCCCGATGCGGCCCTTCGCCGACAGTCAGCGCCCCCGTCGCCTCCTTCAGCCGCTTCGCCAGCGGAGAGTGATCGCGATGAGTATGGCTGACAAAGATATGCGTGACCTCGCGCCCCTTCAGCGCCGCCATCAGCGCAGCGAAATGCGCGTCATTCTCCGGGCCGGGATCGATGACCGCCACGGAAGAGCCGCCGACGATGTAGCTGTTGGTTCCATGAAAGGTAAAGGCGCTTGGGTTGTTGACCGTCATGCGTTCAATACCCGGGGCAACGGGGACAGCGCGACCATAGGCGGGTTCGAAGGCGAGGTCGAAGTCAGGCGTGCTCATGATTGCTTGTATTCGATTTCGATGAATGACATCGGCTCGGAGCCAGCATTGACGACATTATGCTCCACGCCCGCCTCGCGCCGGTAGGCAGCGCCTCTGGCGATATCGACACGCCTAATACCGCCGGGCTCCTCCAGCAGAAACTGGCAATCCGTCATCGGCACCACGACATAGCCAAGGCCATGCACATGATGGCCGGTATCGGCGCCAGGCTCGAAATCCCAGCGCGTGATGCGGCAGACAGCGTCGTCGAGAAGCACGGTGGGCATGGCCGGAAGGCGGGCGCGAAACTGGCTCATCGGACCTCTTCACTTCAAATGCGGTGCAGCAAGACCTATCATAGCCGCGCGGAAAGCACACAGAAATATGCATCCGCACATCACTTAGTCATTGTAGCGGGATGCGACCTTTGCTAATCAGACGCCGGTTTGGCTGGCATGACAGCCATTTCCTCTGTTGGGGCGTCGCCAAGCGGTAAGGCACCGGTTTTTGGTACCGGCATTCCCAGGTTCGAATCCTGGCGCCCCAGCCACACGACATCCGACAAAGCAGTGATTAGTTGACCTTCTTCGGCTTGACGACCGTGGGCTCAACAGGTGTTGATCCTGCCCATGCAAGCTTGTTCATGAATGCGCTGCAAGTCTGCATGTCGCCAACCAAGATCGATGCGCCTACGAAGTTTCCGTTCACCCGGTCGCGAGCCTTCTTAACGTCCGCGTCGGTCGCGCCGAGTGCTTTCGCCTGGGCAAGGTTCTTTTCCGCATCGGCGCGCATTTGTACAACCGAGCTGTATCCACCGTAAGCAGGACAGTTCGTGGCAATCGTTTCCGCGCCCGCATAGCGGTTTAGGTAAGTTTCCATCGGCGATCCGGGGGTGGTTGCACAGCTTGCGACTGCAGATATTGCGGCTAATGCCGCAAGAGATTTCAACTTCATATTAGCACCAATAAAAGTAAATTAACGTTGAAGTTGCAATCAACGATATAACTTTTAAGATGTCTATAGTGAAATAACGAAGGGTGAAGAGAAATCCCTAGGTGGGTGACTTGCACACAAAAACAGGCAGCCCTCGCAGGCCGCCCGCTGATATTGTTTCGGGAGGAAGTTTTGCCTCAGTCCGCTTGTTCAGCTTTTTCAGCCTTTTCCGGCGGAGCCAGAAGCTCGGCGCAATAGGATGGTCCGCTGACGCCGGGCTGGTCGCCGAGGATTTTGACCGAGCGGATTTCGTAGCTCTGGTTGGTGACGATGTCGGCCTTGCAGCTGAGGGAGCGCTTGCCGGCTTTCTTGCCGTCCTTGTTGACGATGGTGACGTTCTTGTAGCCGCCACGCCAGGTGTAGACGCGATTACCGCCTTCATCGCGATCTGAGATCGGCGGGCCGTAAGCCGCGAAGAAGCGGCCTGCAGACTGGCCCTGCCAGCGATCCTGAACGGGGTTCTTCGCAAGCAGCGGCAGGGCTGCTGTCGTTGTTGTCGTCGTGGTGCTGCAACCGGCCAGCGCCAGCAACAGTCCAGCCGCGGTCATCATGCGGATATTCATCGTGTCGTCCTTGAGCTTCTGTCACGCATAAGGTTGCGGAAAGGCCGCTGTCCCACGGCATTTCCACCTGTCCCGCTTAGGGCTTTAGCGCCAAAGCCGGCAAAAGAAAATTCCCATCAGCGTGTACAAACGGGATTTTACTTGATCTGTTGCGTCTTTTGCACGCCGGCATTTTCGGCCGCTGTTTCCTGCCGGTTTTCTAGGCAGATGCGGTTGTAATTTTTTCGTCAAAAATCAGATGCTTTTTTTGAATTTGGTGCTTGTGCATCAAAAATGGCTGGTCTATAGAAGCGCCGCTGGTCACGGAGTGTAGCGCAGTCTGGTAGCGCACCACGTTCGGGACGTGGGGGTCGAGTGTTCGAATCACTCCACTCCGACCAGCTTAAGACACTGATCTTGTTCCCGAAAAAATCTCCCATTTAAGAGTGCTGTCTGCTCGCCTTGCAAGGCCGGGCGGGGTTTCGCCAATGCCTGATGGCGGCGTTTCGATCAGGCCGTCTCGCTCCTTGAGGACGGGCGTATGAGGCTTTGCCGCAATCCTTCTGGTGCCTGTCGCCTATTCCCCCTTTCATAAGCTCACATCCAAACCGTGCCTCGGGTACGCTTTTACAAAACCGGCTCTTTTTGTCGCCCGAAGCACCATATACAAGGAAGAGGGACGTGCATCCGACTCAGGCAAGAGTTCGGCTGGCAGGTGCTGGAGCGGAGTAACGGAATGGGTCTTGTTGACGGGGTGACCAGATTGGCTGGGGAGACGATCATGGGGCGACGGCAGACTAACAGCGCTTTGCGCAGTAAGGCCGTTGGGAAGAGATTGGGAATTGCTACTGGCTTCAGTGTGCTGGCGTTGAGCGCCGCATTTCTTCTGGGCTCCAGCAGCAATGCCCTGCGTGCCGCCGATTGCGGCAATGTCGCCGGACCTGGGCTTGACTGGAGCGGCTGCAGCAAGACCAATATCATGCTGCAGAGCAGCGACCTTCACGGTGCCAATCTGGCCGGCGCGCATTTCGACAGCACCGATCTCAGCGACACCAATCTGACCTCGGCCAATCTCGAGAAAGCGACTCTGGTGCGTGCCTGGCTGAAGAATGCCAAGGCCGATGGCGCCAACTTCGCAAAGATTGAGGCATATCGCTCCGACTTCAGCAATGCCTCCGCCAATGGCGCATCCTTTGCCAATGCCGAATTGCAGCGCGCCGAATTTGCCGGCGCGCAGCTGAAGAACGCCGATTTTCAGAAGGCGGAGCTCGGCCGTGCCGATTTCGACAAGGCCGTGCTGACGGGCGCGAATTTCTCCTTCGCCAATCTCTCGCGCGCCACGTTGAATGGCGCGGTGATGGACGGGTCGACTTCCTTCAGCGGCGCCTTCATGTATCTGACGCGCATCGAGGGTCTTGATCTTTCGAAGGCAAGCGGTCTGCAGCAGGCGCAGATAAATCTAGCGTGTGGGGATAATACGACCATATTGCCGTCCTGGCTGAAGGCGCCGTCCAGCTGGCCTTGCCCGCCCGATGAGAAGGACTGACAGTCTCTTCGTGACAGAACTTCGAAAGAGCAGACACATGTTCGTAGAAAAATCGATCCAACATGACAGCAAGCCCGAATTCTATCGAGAGCTTGCGGATCAGCTGAAGGCCTTGCTTGATGGTGAGCGCGATGGGATTGCTAACGCGGCCAATACCTCGGCGCTGATCTTCCAGATGCTGCCGGAGCTTAATTGGGCGGGCTTTTATTTCCTTCACAGGGAAGACGAGCTTGTGTTGGGGCCGTTTCAAGGCAAGCCCGCTTGTGTCCGCATTGCCGTCGGTCGCGGCGTCTGCGGAACAGCGGTCGAAAGGGCGCAGTCGGTCCTCGTCGAGGATGTGCATGCCTTTCCCGGGCATATCGCCTGCGATGCGGCCTCGCGGTCGGAGCTGGTCGTGCCGCTCTTTCGCGATGGGAAGGTCTTCGGCGTCATCGATCTCGACAGCCCGCTGCCCGGCCGCTTCGATGATAACGATCAAGCCGGTATCGAGGCGCTCGCCGCGATTTATGCGGCCTCAAGCGAGGCGAATGGCTAAGCTGCAGGAAGTGCAGGGCGTCACGCAGTCGTGATCGATATGGCAAATCGATCGCGTGATACCTATATTGGCCCTGCAAACACTCCCTCAGCGCTGCTCGAGCTTCATCCGGCCCTCTCCGTGTCCCCAGGACCAGGCCAAGCTCGGAGGGCGTGCCGAGGGGCAAGGAGAACAACAATGGGCAAATACAGCAAGACGGCAGAGGCCATCGCCAAGCTTACCCCTGAGCAGTATCGCGTGACGCAGCAGAGCGGCACGGAACGTCCCGGCTCCGGTGAATATCTCTATAACAAGCAGCCGGGCATCTATGTCGACATCGTCTCGGGCGAGCCGCTTTTTGCTTCCGCCGACAAATTCGACTCCGGCTGCGGCTGGCCGAGCTTCACCAAGCCGATCGAACCCGCCAATGTCAGCGAATTGACCGACATGTCGCATGGCATGGTGCGCGTCGAAGTGCGCTCGGCCAATGGCGACAGCCATCTGGGCCATGTTTTCCCGGATGGTCCGATCGATCGCGGCGGCTTGCGCTATTGCATCAATTCCGCCTCGCTTCGCTTCGTGCCGCGTGACCGCATGGAGGCAGAGGGCTATGGTGCCTATATCGATCAAGTGGAGGATGTAAGATGACAACGGAACGTGCAGTTCTCGCCGGCGGTTGCTTCTGGGGCATGCAGGATCTCATCCGCCGTTACAACGGCGTCATCTCGACGCGCGTCGGCTATAGCGGCGGCGATGTCCGCAACGCCACCTACCGCAATCACGGCACTCATGCCGAGGCGATCGAAATCATTTTCGATCCGCAGAAGATCAGCTATCGCGATCTGCTGGAATTCTTCTTCCAGATCCATGATCCGACCACGCGCAACCGGCAGGGCAACGATGTCGGTTTGAGCTACCGCTCGGCGATCTTCTACACCAGCGAAGAGCAGAAGCAGGTCGCGTTGGATACGATCGCCGATGTCGACGCTTCCGGCCTTTGGCCCGGCAAGGTCGTCACTGAGGTCGCCCCCGTCGGCGATTTCTGGCAGGCAGAGCCGGAGCACCAGGATTATCTGGAGCGCTATCCGAACGGCTATACCTGCCACTTCGTCCGGCCGGGCTGGAAACTGCCGCGCCGGCAGGCCGACGCAGCGCAGCGCGCGGCGTCCTGATGAAAGGATCGGCCGGCGCTGGCCGGCTGGATCCCTTCCTTGGCTCATGGGAGGTGAAGCGGCGGATCATCGATCGCTTCAATCGCTCCCTGGTCACATTCGAAGGGCAGGCGTTCGTTACGCCTGTCCAGTTCGAGGAACATGGCGATACGCGAAGCGACCACGCGATGCTGAGAAGCAGCCGCACCTATCGGCTTGACGATGCCGACGACGATCTCGTCGTGCGTTTCCCCAATCTTTCGGAATTCATTCGCATCGGTGAGGGCGCCTCGCAGCGCGTCACCCATCACTGCGGTCCCGATCTTTATCGAGGCCGTCTGTTCTTTCGCACGTCGGATGATTGGGCGGAGATGTGGCATGTGCGCGGGCCTAGAAAAAACTATCTGAGCCTCGCACACTACCGACGCATTTGATCGGAACCGGTCTCCCGAATGGGAGGCCGCGTTAGCGAGCCTGGCGCCGTGCCCGGACGGCCTTCGCCAAATCTTCCAGCGTGCGCACCGAGGTCGGCCAGTCGATGCAGCCATCCGTGATGCTTTGGCCGTAAACCAAAGGCTTGCCCGGCACGAGATCCTGGCGGCCGGCGACGAGATTGCTCTCCATCATCATGCCTTTGATCCGCCGATCCCCGCCTGCGACCTGCTCCGCGACCGATGTGACGACGAGCGGTTGGTTTTCCGGGTTCTTGCTGCTGTTGGCATGGCTGGCGTCGATGATGATGCGCGGCTCGAGCCCGACCTTAAGGGACTGTTCTGCCGTCGCCTGCACGCTTTCGGCGTCATAATTGGGCTCTCTGCCGCCTCGCAGGATGATGTGACAATCCTCGTTACCGCGGGTCGAGGCGATCGCGGCAAGACCTTCCTTGGTCACGGCCGGGAAGTGATGCGGCTGCGATGCCGCGACGATCGCGTCGAGCGCGATGCGCACGTCGCCATTCGTGCCGTTCTTGAAGCCGACAGGGCAGGAGAGGCCAGATGCGAGCTGCCGATGCACCTGGCTTTCGGTCGTCCTCGCGCCGATCGCGCCCCAGCTCACCAGATCGGAAATATATTGCGGCGTGATCGTATCGAGATATTCGCAGCCTGCCGGCAGACCGATCTCGTTGACGTCGAACAGCAGCTTGCGGGCGATGCGCAGTCCTTCCTCGATGCGGTAGCTGCCGTCGAGATGTGGGTCGTTGATTAGGCCCTTCCAGCCAACCGTCGTGCGCGGCTTCTCGAAATAGACGCGCATGATGATTTCGAGATCGTCTGAGAAACGGTCGCGCTGTTCCTTCAGCCGTGCCGCGTAATCAAGCGCTGCGACCGGGTCGTGAATGGAGCAGGGGCCGATCACAACGATCAGTCGGTCGTCTTCGTCGCGCAGGATGTTGTGGACGGCGTTGCGCGCCCCGGTGACAGTCGCTGTCACCGCCTCGTCACGGGGGATTTCATCGATAATTCGAGAGGGCGGCGTCAGCGCCGTGATCTCGACAATGCGCAAGTCGTCAGTGGAATTCAACACGGTATCGGTTCCTTTTGGGGTCATACCGTGGCGACAAAAAAGCCGCCAGGTAGAACTAGCGGCTGTTCGGGTCTTTGCTGTCGTGTCTTTTCTAACTACGCACAGGCCCGTCTCCGCTGAGAGCAGCGGTACGAATAAAATCGTGCGGAATATGCGTGAGCGAAAGACATGGGCTGTCTCTACGATAAAAAATGTCTGATGTCGATGAGGAAGATTGAGATTTCAGACGGCATGCTGCAGAGCCAGCCTTCAGAAAAAATGACTTACCCCTGTCTCGGAAGGATCGGCCCGACTTCGCTGGAAGTAAGGCCGATCCCCATCCGATCAGGGGTCAAGTCAGATCAGATCTCAGTAAAGTGGTCTTAGAAGCTACGCTGGAAGCGGAGAACGCCAGCCCACTGGTCCTGATTGATGGAGTCCCAGTTGGTGTAGGATACTTCCGGCGTGATCTGCAGGTTCTTGACCGGGTTCCAACGGACGTTCGCGGTGGCTGCGAAAATCTTCGAGTCGGTGTAGGCAACCTGAGCGTTCGCCTGCAGCTTTTCGTTGATCGGAACGGTGAAGCCGCCCCAGACAGCCCAGTCGCCCCAGCCGATGCCCTTGGCAGAGCCAGCGCCGTTGGCGTTTGCATACTTGTTCAGCTTGTCGCCATCGGTGTTCCAGCCGCCCATCAAGAAGGCCTTGAAGACGCCGAAGTCGGCATCGACGCGAGCCTTGATGGCGCCTTCTTCGACGATGGAGTCATAACCGCCGACGATCTTAAAGCCGAAGTTACCAGCCTTGTAACCAGCACCGGCAACAACGTCCGGAGCGTAGTGGTTGGTGCTGTTTTCGCCGTTTGCACCCGTAGCGCCCGAACCGGAGTTCGAGTCTTCAACCGAGATCACAGCCGTGAAGCCGTTGCCGGCGTCATAGTTATAGGTCAACTGGTTGAGTTCGTACGGGCCGTCATTGACCACGTCGTCGTTGATGACATTGCCAGCGTAACCGATGTACGAGTTGTACTGGGAGTCAGCCTTACCGACCAGAAAGCCCCCGAGGCTGATGTTTGCGAACAGCAGCTTCGTGGTGGTCGAGCCGCCATCCTGCCAGTCCCAACGGATGACCGTGTTGGTCTTCAGCGGGCCATATTCGGTGTCGGTCGCAGTGTCGAGGCTCAGATGAGCGCGCGTGTGCCAGAGCGTGCCATTGTGGCTGTTCGGGTTGTAGGCGTCGTACCACTTGCCTTCGGTACGGACATAACCGCCGATCTTGAGGCAGGTTTCCGTACCCGGGATGAAGAAGTAGCCAGCGCCATATGCGTCGCAGATGCGAACGTATTCCAGCGGTTCCGGCTCGGCAGCAACGATAGCGTCGGCTGCCTGAGCGCCAGAAACTACTGCCAGGGCAGCAGCGGAGCCGAGAAGAAGGCTCTTGATGTTCATAAAAACTCCAATCCAATATAGATTGGGCATAGGCAATCGCGCCGAAAAATCGACGTGCCTTAACCCTATCCCTGTTTAAAAACCCCGACTCGGGAGAAACGGGCCCCACCCGCTTCTGGTCGCTATTAAAGACGAATTCCTGCAAAGTTATATGATATATTTTTCTCGGGATGGCTTTTTCGTGAAATTTAAGTTCGAGTTGCAAGAAAGCAACAGGCACAAACAAAATGCTAAGTTCTGCATAATATTGGCTGCGCAATAGTCATTTTAAGATAGAATCTAGTTCCCTATCTTATTCGAATATTATTTGATAATATTTATTGCGGCGTGCTCGGCCAAATGCAGTTGTCCATTTGATGGTTATACCACGTCCTCGCCCTCTCGCGTTAGCCGAAGGGTCTATTCAGGCCATCGCCAGCTCTTCCGGTCGGTTAGTATGAGGCTGGTCGCTTCGAGGCTGAGACGATGAGTTTGCTTAATATAGAGCCGATCATGATGCCCCAGAGCCCGCTGGTCATGCCGACGATGATGTCGAGCGGCGAACCGTAATTGCCGCTTGCCAACAGATGCGAAAGGGAAAGCGCCAGCACGCTGCCGATCATCAGGAGACAAGTGAAGGAGGGAGACTGCGGGTAGGCGAGGCGGGCAAGCATGCCTGCTACGCAGAGCGCAAGGGCGCGAAAGATGTCAAACGGATTGCCGAATGTGGCCTGCCAATTGAGATGAGCAAGCGTTACGCCGATAAGCGCC
This sequence comes from Martinezella sp. CNPSo 3890, assembly GCF_057784455.1. Classification (NCBI taxonomy): domain Bacteria; kingdom Pseudomonadati; phylum Pseudomonadota; class Alphaproteobacteria; order Hyphomicrobiales; family Rhizobiaceae; genus Martinezella; species Martinezella sp. CNPSo 3890. The sequence goes on from NZ_JBXSOR010000001.1 coordinate 446,348, forward strand.
GCAATATAGGTCCAGGCAATAATCTTCAAAAACCGGTCTGATATCATGGGGATATGATATAGCAGCGGCGAATATAAACGCCAGCCTGACGCCGCTGCGAAGATCGTTGGCGCACGAATCTAGCGCGCACATTTTATGTGGTTTCGAAATATTCTGTTGCGGCGCGGTAAGGTTTTCGGCCGTGTTTGGCCTTCGATTCGCCTTCTTGCTGTGCCGCCGTCAGTGAGTGGACTGGCCGCGTTACCTTTCCGGCCAGTCATCAATGCTGCTTAAGCTTTCGATACGCGAAGCGCATCTTCATCCTCGTCCAATTGCTCTTCATCGTCTGCGGCAACGGTTGATGATGAACGGCCGAGGAAGGAAAAGACGACGATCGCCGTCAGGACAGTGATGGCAGTCAGAAGCCAGAGGAGCGCGCCGAAGGCGTTGCCATAACCCAGAATAAGCGTGTCATGCCCGATTGCCGGCACAGTCGATGCCGCGGCGGTCAGATTGCCTGTTACGAGCTGCTGGGCAGCCATAGCGGCGTGCTCGCCAGCGGATACGCCGAGATTCGATTGAATGAAGGCGGAGAGGATGGCGCTGACGACGGCAAGCGCCACCCCTTCGCCGGCGACGCGGGTGGTGCTGAAGATGCCGGTCGCCATTCCGGCTCGCTCCTTGGGGACGACGCTGACGGCAAGCCCGTCCATTAGGCCCCAGGGCAAGCTGATGCCGACCCCGATCGTCAGCAGCGGGCCGATGAGAGCGGATGGGGCCGAGCCGGCGGCAAAATGGCTAAGCCAGAAAAGGCCCGTCGCCGAGATGATGAGACCGGCGCCGCAGATCGTTGCGGGGCTGAACCAGCGGGTGAGGAGCCCGGCGACGATCGGCAGGATGAGCAGCGGCGCCGAAAGCGCGACCATCATCCGCCCGGCGGCGATCTCGCTCATGCCTTCGATGCCGACGAAACGCACGGGCAGCAGGATCAGCAAAACGACAAAGGCATAGGCGGGTGCCGCCGCCAGAAGCTGCACGCCGACGAAACGCGGATAGCGAAACAGGCTGAGATCCAGCATGGGTCGCTTCACGACGCGCTCGATGATAGCGAAGGCAAGAAAGAGCACTGCGGCGCCGGCCAGCAGGGCGATGACGAGCGGATCACTCCAGCCGGTTTCCGGCGCGCGCAGAACGCCATAGGTGAAGAGCGTCAAGGCAAGTGTAAAGCTCAGGGCGCCCGGCCAATCTAGCCCCGCCGCATCGGGATCTTTGGATTCGCGCAGGAAACAGGCGCCGAGGCCAAGTGCGAGCAATGCCAGCGCAACCACGAGGATGAAGATGGAGGGCCAGCCGAAGGCATCGATCATCAGACCGGAGGCGATCGGCCCGAAGGCGAGACCTACGCCGAAGCTGGAGCCGACGATGCTGAAGGCACGCATCCTTGCCGCCCCGTCGAACTCCTGAGCCAGCGAGGCCATGCCACCGGAAAAGGCGGCCGCAGCGCCGAGGCCCTGCAGTGCCCTCAGTATATCGAACCAGACGATGTTGTTGGCCAGCGCCAATCCGGCTGAGAACAGCGCGAAGCAACCGACGCCGGTCAGAAAGATGCGCCGGCGGCCAAAGCTGTCAGCCAGCGCGCCCGAGGCCATCAGGCAACTGCCGAAGGTCAGCATGAAGGCGTTGGTGACCCAGTTGAGCGCGATCGGGCTGCCGCCGAGCATGCGGCTGATGGCCGGTAGGGCGACGGCTGGGCCGGTGAATGTTAGCGGCATCGCCGCTGCAGCGCAGCAGACGGCGACAAGGACGAAGAATTTCTCGGTCGGACTTGCGACCTTTGTCTGGGGAGAGGTCATCGGATTACCGTTGGGTTTGAGCAAGGAAGGAAGCGGCAGGCAATCCTGGGAGTGATGTTGGCCAAAGGCCCGCGCCTGCGCTTCAAATGACCGCACCAAGATATATTCGCTGCAATCACATGATAATTGCGCTATTTTTCCATATATACCGGAATAAAACTCTCGAATGGAGCGCGCCCATGGATCGTTTAAGCGGATTGACAGCCTTCGTTCGTACCGCGGATCTCGGCAGCTTTGCCGCTGCCGGACGCGTGCTCGGCCTTTCGGCCTCCGCTGTCGGCAAGGCGGTCAGCAATCTGGAGCATCAGCTTGGCGTCCGGTTGCTGCAGCGTTCCACGCGCAGCATTCGATTGACCGAGGAAGGGCGGCTCTTTCACGAGCGTTGCCGGCGCGTGCTTGACGATCTCGACGATGCGCAAGCCTCGCTTGCGCAGGCGGTCGCCGTTCCGCGCGGGCGGTTGCGCGTCAGCGTTCCCATCGTCAGCTATCACTTCCTCTTGCCCGTCGTGCCGGAATTCGTTGCTCGATATCCCGAGGTCGAGCTCGACATCGATTTCAACGACCGTATCGTCGATATGATCGAGGAGGGGGTCGATGTCGCGATCCGCAGCGGCGATCTGCCGGATTCGCGGCTGATATCGCGCACCTTGCGCCCGTTTCAGATGTTGCTCTGCGCCGCGCCCAGCTATCTCGAACGCTTCGGCATTCCCGGTTGCCCGCGTGATCTCAACGAGCATCTGGCCGTCAGGTTTCGTTTCCCGAATAGCGGCAAGCTGCAGGATTGGCCATTGAAAATGCCCGAGAGCGAGGCGGATCTTCGAATGCGAACGGCTTTCTCCTGCAACAATATGGAAGCGGTGCGCGGCGCGACCGTCGCCGGCCTTGGCATCGGCTGCATGCCGGATTTCCTCGTGCGCAGCACGCTTGCGGAAGGAAAGCTCAGAACGGTTCTCGACGATTTCATCGATGAACCCGGCCATTTCCATCTGCTCTGGCCATCCAACCGCCATATGTCGCCCAAGGTCCGCGTTTTCGTCGATTTTCTGAGCGAGAGGCTGTTCGCGAAAAGCTGCGATGTCTTGCCGGCAACGACTGCTGCTTAGGACAGAGGCTTTGGGGGCCGGCTCGAATACCGCCTGTTGGTCATAATGATAATTTCTAGAATCGTCTGAGAGACAGTTGTCGCGGGAGTTCGATTTTGCGACGGTGTTGGCTTCATATGCAGACCTGCCGCAGCAATCCGCAGTTCCCAACCGCCAAAATTTGGAAACCCCAATGAGCCGCTTCTGGAGCCCGATTGTTCATTCCTTGACCCCCTATGTCGCCGGCGAGCAGCCGACGACCGGCGGAATAACCAAGCTCAATACCAATGAGAGCCCTTACGGTCCTTCGCCGCTTGCCCTGGAGGCGATCTCTAAGGCTACATCCGATACGCTTCGGCTCTATCCGGATCCGACGGCGCAGGAGCTGCGCATCGCAATTGCCGAAAGCTTCGGGCTCGACAAGGACGAGGTCTTCGTCGGCAATGGATCGGACGAGGTTTTGGCCCATACGTTCCAGGCGCTGCTGAACCATGAGGAACCGCTGCTTTTCCCCGATATTACCTATAGCTTCTACCCCACCTATTGCCGCCTCTATGGGATCGAATTCCGGCAGATTCCGGTCGATACCGAAATGCGCGTCCGCATTGACGATTATCGCCAGCCCTGCGGCGCAATCATTCTGCCCAATCCCAATGCACCCACGGGGATCGGCCTGCCTCTGGCTGATATCGAAACCCTTCTCCGGGATCATCCCGATCAGGTCGTTGTTATCGACGAAGCCTATGTCGATTTCGGCGGCGAGAGTGCGGTTCCACTCGTCCGCACATATCCAAACCTCGTGGTAATCCAGACCCTCTCGAAGTCGCGCGGGCTTGCCGGCTTGCGTGTCGGTTTCGCCGTCGGACAACGGCCGCTAATCGACGCTTTGGAAAGGGTCAAAGACAGCTTCAATTCCTTTCCTCTCGACCGGCTCGCGCAGGCAGGTGCGGTAGCGGCCTGGAAAGATCGCGACTGGTTCGAACGCCATCGCGCCATGATCATCGCCAGCCGGGAACGGCTGGCCGTTGAGCTCGGGGAGCTGGGCTTTCACGTCCTGCCGTCATCCACCAATTTTCTGTTCGCGCGACATCCGAGCCGGCCAGGTGCGGAACTGGCGGCAGAGCTGCGAAGCAGGAACATTCTGGTAAGACGGTTTTCCGGCGAGCGTATCGGCGACTTCCTGCGCATCAGCATCGGTACGGATGAGGAGTGCGACCGGCTGGTGACGGAGCTCGGCGACATTTTGCAGTGAGCTAACGGCCCCGGACGGTCACTTTGAGGCGGAATGCCAGAAGGGCCGATTACCTCAGTCAAACCGAACCGCGGTGGTGTTGGCGCCACAAAGCAGCACAGCCACCCGCTCGTCCGGGACGGGGACATATTTGCCGGCAAGTAGTGCGGCAAAGGCCGTCGCGCCGCCTGGTTCGGCGACAATCCGCAGCCGATCCCACAAAACCTGTTGCCCCAGCCGGATTTCGTCGTCGGATACGAGCACGGGGCGCTGCACATAGGCTTGTGCAATCGGAAACATGATGTCTCCGACACGCTTCGGCGCAAGTGAATCGGCGGCAATGCTGCCTGCCGGCGCATCGACAGGTTTACCGGCCTCGAAGGCCTTCCAGAGTGTCGGCGCCCCATCTGGTTCGACAGCGACGACTCGGACGCGACCCCGGAACCATGCGGCAATGCCGCCGATCAGTCCACCGCCGCCGACAGCGATCAGCAGCGTGTCGATATCGGGAATGTCAGCCTCGATCTCAAGCCCGGTGGTTCCTTGTCCCAGCAAGGTCTCCGGCTGGTCAAAGGCATGGATCGCCATCGCACCGCGTTCCTCGACCCATTGCTGGCTGGCCGCCAGTGCATCGGCATAGCGCTCGCCGCCGATTACGAGGTTGGCTCCGTAGCCGCGGATACGCTCGGCCTTGGCTGGCGACGTCACGCTCGGCACGAAGATCGTCGCCGGAATGCCCAGCCGCATGGCGGCGTAGGCGACTGCCGCGCCGTGATTGCCACCGGAGGCGGCAACGACGCCGGCTTTCGGCACCTCTCTGCCGAGCAGGCTCGAAAAGGCGCCACGTGCTTTGAACGTGCCGGAATGCTGCAGAAACTCGAGCTTGAAATCGACGGAGCCGGAAGCAAGGCCGAAGTCCGCCAAATCCGCCCGCAGAACCGGCGTGTGGCGGATATGCGGGCGGATGCGCTTTTCGGTTTGTGCGATGCGCTCGGGGGTGATCGTTGTGTCGGCAAGCATAGGCATCTCGTAGGCAGAGGTTGACAAGTATTTTGTTACTTAGCAAACTGACGAAATGCAAGAGGTTGATCTCATCAAGGCTTTGGCGAACGAACGCCGCATCAGGATTCTCAGGTGGCTGAGGGAGCCCCGGGCTCATTTCCCACCACAGATCGATGGTGATCTGGTCGAGGATGGCGTCTGCGCGCTTCTCATCGCCGAGAAACTGGAGATCTCACAGGCAACGTTGAGCGAGCACATGCGCATTCTGGTGCAAGCCGGTCTCGTTCGGCCTAAGCGAATCAAACAGTGGATTTTTTACAAGCGCGATGAAGATCGTATGGCACTGCTGGCTGCGCTCGTTGCGGACCTTTAGGCGCATCACTGCGCTGCTGGCCTAACGGGCGTCTCCAAGCGAAAATGGCGTAGTGAGCTGGAACCGGCTCATGGACAAGAAATCGGGGGAAGACCTATTGCAGGATCAAACCTCGTTTTATGGCAGCCGCCAAGCCTTGAGGGTTTTCCCAAGCCATCGAGTGCCCCGCCCGATCGACCATTTCCACACCGATTCCGTGTCTTGGCAGAGCTTCCCAATCCGGATCGGGCAGCGAGTTTTCGCCGAAGATCACCGTCCTTGGCATGGGCAATTGATATAATTGTTCGCGCCAGGTCGGAGAATCGCCCAGGACCAGGGAAGATGCGGAACGATGAACGGCGTAGGGCGATGATATCGATAGAGATGCACCCCAGATGTCGTTTCCGTCCGTCATGCAGGTCCGAATGAGGTCAGCATGGCCATGTGCCAGATAGTCGGCCTCGCTCATCTCGGCAATCTTGCGGCTAAAGAAGCCGCCTCCCGAATCGAGATTGGGTTCGCTCAACACAAGATGCCGCACGCACTCACGCAGAAGATGAGCGACCTTGATGGCGACGGCGCCGCCCATGCTGTGGCCGAAAAGATCGGCGGACTCTAGCTTCGAGCCGCGGATAAATTCGACGATCGTTTGAGCGTGATCGGTAATGCCGTATCCGAAATCGGCAGGGTGGTCGCTGAAACCTGACCCCGGCAAATCGATCAGCAATAATCTCCGTCCTGACAGGGCCGGATTTGCCGCAACCGTGGGATAGTCGCACGAAGATGCGCATCCGAGACCGTGGATGAAGAGCAACGGCGGCTCATCCTCTGGTCCCGGTATGTCATGAAATCTTATGGCGCCTTGTGCCGTTCCTGATTGGAAAGTTTTCACGCTACGACCCGATAATTGTTGTTTCGCATAATCGAGTTGCGTCTCATCCAGACATGGGCGCAACCTTGCTGCCGGCACGAGCGCCCGTAGGGGTCAGTCAGCTTCTGACTGGCGGCAAATCTTTTGACAGAGCCGCCGATCAGTGAGCCGGAGGTTGAGCGATCAAATGTCGCTTGCCGCGTTCGCCCAGATTTCAGCGGCTTGTGCGGCGGTGACGCGGCGCACGTCCGTTTCATCGCGGCGGCTCGCGAAGAGTTCGCTTGCCATGATCTGCTCGGCGAGGTCGGCCGGCAGCGACAGGAGAACACGCTGTCCTTCCTTGTGGATGCCACCAACGTCCGAGCGCTTGCCGGTGATCATGCCGCCGGCGACCGTGTTGTTGCTTTCGGGATCGATCAGGATGAAGGAGCCGGTCGAACGGTTCTGCTCGTAGGGGTCGAAGATGGCGCTCTCGTCGAAGGTCAGGCGAACCTTGCCGATGGCGTTCATCCACAGCGCCTGCGCCGGAGCCCAGGCGCCGGTCTTCAGCTCGAGCTGGGCGATCGGCTGCACTTGCACACGCTGACGGCGGCTGCCGCTCTTCAGCCAATAGCGCTTGCCGGGTTCGATGCCTTCCGGCTGTAGTGCTACGATCTGGGCATCGAAGGAAAGGCCCGTCTGCGGCTGGCTGTCGATGGCGACGATCATGTCGCCGCGCGATACGTCCACCTGGCGGTCAAGAACGAGGGTGATGGCATCGCCCGCAACCGCCGCATTGCGCACGAGATCGAAGGTGACGATCTTCGAGACATTGGCGACCATGCCCGAGGGCAGGATCATGACGCTGTCACCCGGCTTCACCGAACCGCCGGCGACCGTGCCCTGATAGCCGCGGAAGCTTTCGCCGGGGCGGGAGACGCGCTGCACCGAAAGGCGGAAGCCGACCGTCTGCGCCGAGCGAACAGTCGCCAGTTCCAGCGTTTCGACCAGCGTCGGGCCGGTATACCACGGCATGGCGGCTTGGCCGGAATAGACGACGTTTTCACCCTTCAGCGCTGACATCGGGATGGCGGTGATCTGCTTGACGCCGAGCGACAAGGCAAACTCGCGGAAGTCGTTGGAAATCTTCTCGAAACCGGCGCGGTCGTAATTCGTCAGGTCGATCTTGTTGACGGCGAGCACGAACTGCTTGATGCCGAGCAGCGAGGCGATCGTGGCGTGGCGGCGGGTCTGTTCGAGGATGCCCATGCGCGCATCGACCAGCAGGACGGCGAGGTCGGCGGTGGAGGCACCGGTTGCCATGTTGCGGGTGTATTGCTCATGGCCGGGCGTGTCGGCGACGATGAAGGAGCGCTTGTCAGTCGAGAAATAGCGATAGGCGACATCGATGGTGATGCCCTGTTCGCGCTCGGCCTGCAGACCGTCGAGCAGCAATGCGAAATCGGGCAGGCCGAGATCGTTCTGCTTGCCGGTGGAATCGCGCTGGAGCGTGGCGGCCTGGTCTTCCTTGACCGCCTTGGTATCCCAGAGAAGACGGCCGATCAGCGTGGACTTACCGTCATCGACGCTGCCGCAGGTGATCAGGCGAAGCGGGCGCGAATCGCGGAGAGCCTTGGCCGGTTCGGCGGCAGACCCAACAGCGGGCCCAACAATGGGCATCGTGACGACGTTGGCGTTTGCGGTCATCTCAGAAATATCCTTCACGCTTCTTCTTTTCCATGGAGCCGGACTGGTCGCGGTCGATTGCGCGGCCCTGCCGTTCGGAAACCGTGGCGATTTCCAGCTCTGCAATAATGTCTTCCAGTGTCGTCGCAGTGGAACGGATGGCCCCGGTCAGTGGGAAGCAGCCGAGGGTGCGGAAGCGGATCACTTCCTCGCGCTTGGTTTCGCCCGGCAGCAGCTCGAGCCTTGGATCTGCTGCCATGATCATCATGCCGTCGCGCTCGACGATCGGGCGCTTGGCCGCGAAATAGAGCGGCACGATCGGGATTTCCTCGGCCAGGATGTAGCGCCAGATATCCACTTCGGTCCAGTTGGAGAGCGGGAAGACGCGAACGCTTTCGCCCTTGCGGATCTGGCCGTTATAGATGTTCCAGAGTTCCGGGCGCTGGTTGCGCGGATCCCAGCGATGGTCCGGCGTGCGGAAGGAATAGATGCGCTCCTTGGCGCGCGAGGCTTCCTCGTCGCGGCGAGCACCGCCGAAAGCGGCGTCGAACTGGCCGGCATCGAGCGCGTGGCGCAGCGCTTCCGTTTTCATGATGTCGGTGTAGCGGGCCGAGCCATAGGTGAAGGGCGTGATATTCTCAGCCTTGCCGCGCGGATTGATGTGCTCGATGAGATCGAGATCATACTTCTTCACGATCTCGTCGCGGAAGGTGATCATCTCGGCGAATTTCCAGCCGGTGTTCACATGCAGGAGCGGGAAGGGGACGCGGCCGGGATAAAAGGCCTTGCGCGCCAGATGCAGCAGCACCGACGAATCCTTGCCGATCGAATAGAGCATGACGGGACGCTCGAACTCGGCCGCAACCTCACGGAAGATATGAATCGCTTCGTTTTCGAGCGCCTTCAGATGGGGATCGAGGGGCGGCTTGACGCTTTGCGGATGGGAGATTTCCGTATCCGGACGGCTATCGGGCATTGATGACTCCAGAACTTTCAAATGTCCCGACCGAAACTTGGTCGGAAAGAATGGATGCGTTGGTTCCCGGTTGAACAGCGGCGTAGGAAACGCGCTTCGGATCGATGCCGGGAGCCGGCGGGTGTCTTATTGTGCTGTTGCGGCAGCGCCTTCTTCGTGGACATGCAGGCCGCATTCGCGCTTCTCATCGTTTTCCCACCACCAGCGGCCGGCCCGCTCGGGCTCGCCCGGCTTGATGGCGCGGGTGCAGGGCTCGCAGCCGATCGAGGGGTAGCCGCGTGCATGCAGCGGGTTCACCGGAACGCTGTTATCGGCGACATAGGCGCGGATCGCGTCGATATCCCAGTCTGCGAGTGGGTTGATCTTGACCAGGTTGCGCTCGGGGTCGAATTCGGCGAAGGCCGTATCGGCGCGGTTGGCGGACTGGCCGCGGCGCAGGCCGGTGATCCAGATGTTGGCGCCCGAAAGTGCTCGCGAAAGCGGCTTCAACTTGCGCACGCCGCAACAGGCATGCCTGGCTTCGACGCTCTCGTAGAAACCGTTCAGACCGTATTTTTCCGCATAGGCGTCGATATCGGCCTGTTCCGGCTCGTAGCGGACGATCTTGATATCGTATTGGCTTTCCGTCTCGTCGATCAGGGCGAGCGTTTCCGGGAAGAGACGGCCGGTCTGCAGGGTCGCCACTTCGATCGGCAGGCGGTGATTGCCGATCTCCGCTGTGATCACCTGATCTTCGATCCCGAGCGACGTCGTAAACACGGCACGGCCACCGAGGCCGGCCACGAGAGACAGACGGCCGGCAAGATCGAGCGATGCAAGCTGGCTGTTGAGCGTCGCGGCATCTTCAATAAGGGTAATGGCAGTCATGGGGATCCTGTCCTGATGTTGCCGGGAGTATCGCAGTTCGCAACGGCAGCGGACAGAAAAATAGATTTCGAAAGGGAGCGGCTGGAGAGTAAATATCTCCATGAAGCAGCGCCGATAAGGAAAAGCGACCGCCTCGGCTGTTAACCAAGGCGTTTTGCCGCGGGAAGCGGCCCTTCGGAAGCACTCGATATGGCTGACCATGTTTAAGTGCTTGCTTTAATGTCTATAGAAATAGTAGAGTTACACATAGCTTGTCAAATGGAAATCGGAAGTGATGCCCAAAATGATGCACTGCGGTGGATTTTGCGCTAAACTATGGGCATAGCGACGAAGAATGATAACAAGTCTGGGTTGCTAACGTTTCCTGGCCGTGCGCCAAGGGTGTGAGTGCTTCGAAATTGCCCCGGGGACGAGGGCTGAGGAGTTCTGGAGCGGACCGGCCGAATCGCTCGACCGGACGTATCGCATGTGTGTGTGAAGCGGTTCGAAATGATTACTCAGAAAGCAAAATATGCGCTGCGGGCGCTGTCTGCCTTGGCCCAATCCGAGGCGGGTGAGCCGATGATGATTTCCGACATCGCTGCCCAGCAAAAGATCCCGAAGAAATTCCTCGAACAGATCCTTCTCGACCTGAAGCATCAGGGCATTGTCATCAGCCGTCGCGGCAAGCAGGGCGGTTATCTCCTGCGCAAGCCGGCGGACGAGATCACGTTTGGCGAAATCCTGCGGGTCATCGACGGGCCGCTGGCGCCGCTGCCGTGTCTATCACTGACAGCCTATCGTCGCTGCGACGATTGCGACGGTGAGCAGAACTGCGAGATCCGCCACGTCTTTGCCCGGGTGGCGGATGCGACCCGCAAGGTTCTCTTCTCTACGACCATCGCCGATGCCATCGCTCAGCCTGATGGCGCGGAAGTCGCCAGGCTGATGGCTTAGATAGGGCAAGGCCGGGGAAGGCCTACCATGTGCCTTTCTCCGGCATCGGCAGAGCTTCGGCATTCAGTGGGTGGCGTGTTCCTCGCCACCTTCCTTTTCCATGGCACGCCGGGCGCGGATCGCTGCAGCGATGAAGACGCGGGACAGCCCATGATACAAGGGCTCGCGCGACAATAGCCGTGAAGTTACATAGCCGATCATCGATACAGCCATGATCGGGATGACGGCTTGATGATCGCCCGTCATTTCCAGGATGATGACGAAGGCGGTCATCGGCGCCTGCACCACACCGGCGAAATAGCCGGCCATGCCGAGGATTGCCGCAAGCGCCACGCCGCCACCGACCAGTGTGCCGACCGTGCTGCCGAAACCGGCACCGACGGCAAGTGAGGGGGCGAAGATGCCGCCGGGAATGCCTGATATCATCGACAGGAAACTTGCCAGCAGCTTCTCGACGAAGAAGAGCAGGGGCAGGGCATGTCCTTCCACCGCGCCGCGGGCTTGCTCGTAACCGGTGCCGAAGGTTTGGCCGCCGGAGAGCACGCCAACGGCGGCAACGATAAAACCACAGAGGCCGGCAAGGATCAGCATGCGTTTCAGCGGCCGCGGTTGTGCCCAGCGGCGGATGCGAATGCCGGCATAAAGCGCCAATCCGCTGAAGGTGGCACCGAGTGCACCGCCGCCGACACCGCAGATCAGCATGACGATCCAGTCCCGAAGCATCGTCGGCGCCGCATCGGCCGTGCCGAAATAATTGTAGCTGCCGGAGAGGCCGAGTGCGGCAAGGCCGGAAAGAATGACGGCGGTCAGAACCAGACCGTTGGCTCGGGATTCATAGGTACGGCTCATCTCCTCGATGGCAAAGACGATACCGGCAAGCGGCGTGTTGAAGGCGGCGGCGATGCCGGCGGCGGAACCGGCAAGAATCAGCCCTTTCGCCTGCGCCATGCCGCCGAAGCGGGCAACGGCCAGCATGAAGGACGCGCCAACCTGCACCGTCGGCCCCTCGCGGCCGATCGAGGCTCCGCTTAGAAGCCCCAATATGGTGAGCACGATCTTGCCGAAAGCCAGCCTGAGGGAGAGCAGCTTTGTTCGATCCTCTTCATGATGCAGGTGCCGCGCGGCAATCGCCTGCGGAATGCCGCTCCCTTGCGAATTGGGAAACAGCGTCGCAGCCAGATACGCCGATAAAACGAAACCGAGCGGCGTCAGAGCGAGCGGCAGAAGCCACATCCACTCACCCGATTGCGTCACACCGGTAAAAGCCCGCTGCGCCACATCGGCGAGCTTGGCAAAGCCGACACTGATAACACCGATCGCCAGAGCACCCGTCCAGAACACCAAACGCGGCCGCCAGAGATTGAAAGAGCCCCAGATGACGCGGGAACGGCGGAGCAGCTTGGACTTGCGGTAGATAGGGGGCATATGATGTCTGACCGATAGCTTGGCCCGTATGCCTTTGGGGGACATTTTCTCGGGCGGCTCACCATAATGGCGGATTGCGATATCGATCTTTTTTGCAGAATTTCCGTGTGCGGCCAAGGCTTAATCCACGTGTTGACCGTTTAGAGCCATCGAATAGAATGTATCGCAATTGCAATGCAAAGGAGCCGATGAATGAAATCCGCTTCCATACCCCCCTTGAGGGTTGATCCCGCCTTGCGCGCCGCTGCTGAAAGCGTGCTGCGAGAGGGTGAGTCATTGTCAGCATTTGTGGAAAGTTCGCTGCGTGCGCAGATTGAATACCGCCGAACGAGGGCCGAATTCATCGCTCGCGGCATTGCTGCGCGGGAGGATGCGAGGAAAACAGGCGTGTATCATAGCGCTGACGACGTGCTGGGAATGCTGAAGCGCAAACTTGAAGCTGCAAAAGCGTCCGGACGAAAATGACCTTTGCAGTGCGTTACTCCCAAGGCGCGCTCGATGATCTCGAACGACTCTATGACTATCTCTTGGTAAGAGACATCGAGCTTGCGGAAAAAGCCTATCAGGCGATCGCCAAGGCAACGGAATTTCTGGAGAATTTTCCGTTCAGTTGCCGCAAAGCGTCGGCGGACGACGCATTTCTCCGCGAACTCGTCATTCCTTTCGGCTCGTCAGGTTATGTCGCTCTATTCGAAATCGAGGATAGCGAGACGGTGACGATACTGGCGATCAGGCATCAGCGAGAGGAGGATTACCACTGATGCCCGCCCATCCTATCGATCGCTGGTCTCCCACCGCGGATTGATCCAAGGCTCCTGGTTCGAGCGTGCCAGCCTCGGCTTGCCAAGGATGTGGTCGGCCGCCTTTTCGCCTGTCATGATCGAAGGGCCGTTCAGGTTTCCATAGGTCACATGCGGGAAGATCGAGCTGTCGGCGACACGCAGGCCGTCGACGCCGATGACGCGGGTGTCGGGATCGACCACCGCCATGGGATCGTCCTTTGAGCCCATTTTGCAGGTGCCGCAGGGATGATAGGCGCTTTCCAGATGTTCGCGCAGGAAGGCGTCGATCTCGTCGTCGGTCTGAACGTTCGGTCCGGGCTGGATTTCCGGTCCACGATATTCGTCGAAGGCCTTCTGCCCGAAGATCTCGCGGGTAAGGCGCACGCAGTGGCGGAACTTCTCCCAGTCTTCCGGATGGCTCATATAGTTGAAGCGGATAACGGGATCCGCCTTCGGGTCGGAAGAGCGCAGCGTGACGTTGCCGCGCGATTTCGAGAGGTTGTAGCCGACATGCACCTGGAAGCCATGGCTCTTGGCGGCCGCCTTGCCGTCATAGCTGATGGCGACGGGAAGGAAGTGGTACTGAATGTCGGGCTGTTTGACGCCGGGCGCGGAGCGCAGGAAGGCGCAGGCCTCGAACTGGTTGGAGGTGCCGAGGCCCTTCTTGAAGAAGAGCCATTGCGCGCCGGCAATCCCCTGCATGTACCAGGGCAGCCAGGAATAGAGCGACACCGGCTTCAGACTGGTCTGCTGGAAATAGAATTCCATATGGTCCTGCAGGTTGGCGCCGACGCCCGGCCGGTCGGCCTTCACCTCGATGCCCATGTCGCGCAGATGCTGCCCAGGCCCGATGCCGGATAGCATCAGCAGCTTCGGAGAATTGAACGAGGAGGCGGAGACGATCACCTCGCGGTTTGCCTTAACGATCTCGATCTTGCCGTCCCGCTCGACTTCGACACCCGTCGCACGGCCATTTTCGATGACGATCTTGCGGGCGAAGCAGCGGATGAGCGTCACGTTCGGCCGCTTCAGCGCAGGCTTGAGATAGGCTGTCGCCGCAGACCAGCGCCGGCCCATCCACGTCGTCTGCTCCATTAGGCCGAAGCCTTCCTGCTTGCTGCCGTTATAATCCTCCGTCGCCTCGAAGCCCGCCTGCTTGCCCGCCTCGATGAAGGCGTGGAACAGCGGGTTGCGCGCATCGCCCCGGCGCACATGCAACGGGCCATCCTTGCCGCGCCATCCCTCCTCGCCGCCATGCGAATGCTCCATCCGCTTGAAGTAGGGCAGCACGTCGGCATAGGCCCAGCCCTGAGCGCCGAGCTCCTCCCAGCGATTGAAGTCTTCCGCATGACCGCGCACATAGACCATGCCGTTGATCGAGGAAGACCCGCCGATCACCTTGCCGCGCGGTGCGGTGATGCGTCGGTTGTTGAGCTGCGGTTCCGGCTCGGAAAGATAGCCCCAATTGTAACGGTCCATGCTCATCGGCCAGGCAAGGGCTGCGGGCATCTGGATGAAAGGCCCGAAATCGCTGCCGCCGAATTCCAGAACGATGACCGAATGCTTGCCATCTTCCGACAGGCGGTAAGCCATGGCGGAGCCGGCCGAACCCGAGCCAACGATGACGAAATCTGCTTGCATGACTGTTGCCCTCTTTGCGGACGTTCTTCTTGATCTGCGGGACTATGGGTGGCTTCGTCGTTCCCTCGCCCCGCATGAGCGGGGAGAGGGCTAGGGTGAGGGGCGGGGCAATGAGATGCGGCATGCTTGAACCGGCCCCTCATCCGGCTTGTCGCAATCTCACTCCGTTCGATTCCGCCAACCCACCTTCTCCCCGTTTCACGGGGCGAAGGGGCTTGTTCAATAAGGCGCCTGTACCGGCCCCATGCCGACATAGACGGTCTTCAGTTCCGAATAATGCTCCAGCGCCGCCAGTGAATTCTCGCGGCCGAAGCCGGATTGCTTGGAGCCGCCGAAGGGAATTTCGACCGGGCAGAGATTGTAGGTGTTGATCCAGAGCGTACCGGCTTCGAGCTGATCGACGACGCGGTGGGCGCGGGTGAGGTCGGCGGTAAAGACGCCGCCGGAAAGGCCGAATTCGGTGGCATTGGCGCGGGCTATCACCTCGGCCTCGTCATCGAAATCGAGCACGCACATGACCGGCCCGAAAATTTCCTCGCGCGCGATCGTCATGTCGTCGGTCACGTCGGCAAACACGGTCGGCTGGATGTAATAGCCTTCGCCGGAGACATTGTTCGGGATGCCGCCGCCGGTCAGCAGCGTCGCGCCTTCAGCCTTACCCTTTTCGATATAGGCAAGCACCTTTTCGCGCTGCGCCCAGGAGACCATCGGGCCGATCTGTGTTGCCTCATCCATCGGGTCGCCGATGAGCATGGCCTCGGTGCGGGCCTTCAGGCGCTTCAGGAATTCGGACTTGATCTTGCTGTTGACGAAGACGCGCGTGCCGTTCGAGCAGACCTGACCCGTCGAATAGAAATTGCCGAGCATCGCGCCGCCGATGGCGCTGTCGATATCGGCATCGTCGAAAACGATCAGCGGCGACTTGCCGCCGAGTTCCATGGTGACGTGCTTGAGGTTGCCAGCCGCCGAAGCCGCCACCTTGCGGCCCGTCGGCACCGAGCCGGTCAGCGAAACCTTCGCCACATCCGGATGATTGACGAGCAGCGGCCCGGTGTCGCGGTCGCCCTGGATGACGTTATAGAGCCCCTTCGGCAGGCCTGCCTCAATAAGGATTTCGGCGATCTTCAGCGCGCCGAGCGGCGTGTTTTCCGAAGGCTTGAACACCATGGCGTTGCCGGCGACCAGCGCCGGCGCACCCTTCCAGCAGGCGATCTGCTGCGGGTAGTTCCACGCGCCGATGCCGACGCACACGCCGAGCGGCACGCGCTTGGTATAGGCGAAGTCACCGCCGAGCGGGATATAGGAGCCATTGAGGCCGGCCGCCGCGACGCCGCCGAAGAATTCGAAGCTGTCGGCGCCTGATGTTGGGTCTGCGACAATGGTTTCCTGGATCGGCTTGCCCGTATCCAGCGTCTCCAGCTCGGAAAGCTCGCGGTTACGTTCGCGCATGATCTCGGCTGCCCGCTTCAGGATGCGGCCGCGCGCTGTCGGGCTCATAGCAGCCCATTCCGGCTGCGCACGCTTGGCGCTAGCGATCGCCTTTTCGACGATGGTTGGCGTCGCTGCGTGCAGGCGAGCGATGACTTCGCCGGTCGCCGGATAGATGCTTTCGATAAGAGTGCCGTCGGTGTCCTCGACATATTCCCCGTCGATGAAATGCGAGGCTTTCGGTTGTGCGCGCATTATAGAACCCTCAATTCTTCGTAGGACACCATGACATGCTCTTGGAAAGCAGGTCGCTCGGTGAGGTTTTCATAGTAGCGCTGCAGCCGTGGATGGGCTGGGCGCTGGATGTCGATGTCGAAATAGCGATAGAGAACATGCCCGAATTGTATGTCGGCCAGCGTCAGAGTATCGCCCGCAAGGAAGCGATGCCGTCCGAACTGCGACTCGGCGATGTCTAGCTTCGCAGCGAGTGCTGCGACAGCCGCAACAATCGCCTTCTCATCACGCAGGGCAGGGGCAGTCCGCACCGCGCGCCAGAACACCGGGCCGGTGAAATTTAAGGCGATATTGATCTTCGCCCATTCGGCCCATTTATCGATCTGGGCGCGATGGCGTGCACTCTTCGGCCAGAAGGCATCCTCGCCATATTGCGCCGCGAGATAGCGCAGGATGGCGCCTGTCTCCCACAGCGGCTCGTCATCACCATCGCGTAGCACCGGAACGGTGCCGTTCGGGTTCATCGCCAGGAATTCGGGCGTGTCGTTGACGCCATAGGTAAAGCCGGCGTCGATGCGCTCATAGGCAAGGCCGAGTTCGCCGATGCACCACATCAGCGCCTGCACATTGGATGACGATTTGCGGCCCCAGACGGTCAGCATGGTCTTCAGCCTTTCAAGGCGTTGAGGTGGGTCGTCAGATAATCTTCCGTCAGCGCGATCGACGCCTCAGTGCTGATCGGCGCGGATCTGAGGCCCTGGCGGATATAGAGCCCGTCGATCATGGCAGCCGCACCCTCGGCGATCCGCCCGGCATCGCCGGCCGGGCACAGAGCCTTGAGATTGGCAACGAGATTTGAGTGCAGGCGGCGTGCGTAGATGACGAGAAAGCGCCGCGTCTCTTCCGAGCGTTGCGCCTCGGCATAGAAGGCGAGCCAGGCGGCGATCGTTTCCGGTGCGAACTGATCGGCCTGGAAGCTGACGCGGATGACGGCGGAGAGCTTTTCGCGCGGCGTTTTCGCCTCGCGGAGCGCCGTCACGACGCTGTCGCGCAGCCGCTGTAGATGCACGCGGACGGTTTCGATCAGCAGCTGTTCCTTGCTGCCGAAGTAATGATGCGCAAGGGCAGGCGAAACGCCCGCCTGCTTGGCGATTTCGGACATGGTGACGGTTAGCGAGCCGTGATCGCCGATCACGCGCATCGCAGCATCCACCAGCGCCTTGCGGCGCACCGGCTCCATTCCGACTTTCGGCATTGCGTCAATCCTCAAGATTGAAGATGAGTGTATTTTTGATTGACTGATCAATCAATAAAAAAATCAGATGGCCGGTATTCCCTGACGAAAAATCCGCAACCTTTTTCCGCAGAGCATTTCTGTGCCATACTTCCTCATAGGAGGAGGTGCAGTCATGGTTGATATTCTTGATGAAGTTCCCCCATCCGCGATGCGCGACAAATGGGGTTGGTTTGTCGGACTTGGCATATTGCTGCTGATCTGTGGTGGCATCGCCCTAAGCAATCTGTTCATCGCCACGGTGGCTTCGGTCTATTATGTCGGCATGCTGATGTTGTTCGGCGGCATCGTGCATCTGGCCCATGCCTTTCAGGTGAGGGGCTGGGAGCATATCCTGTTCTGGGTGTTGAGCGGCCTGCTCTATACGGTTGCCGGTATCCTTGCCTTCGCCAATCCGCTATTGGCTTCTGAGGCATTGACGCTGTTCCTTGCCATCGCGCTCCTCATCGCCGGCACGTTCCGCGTCTGGGTCGGCCGCAAGCTGAAACCTGAGCGCGGCTGGGTTTGGATCGTCATCAGCGGTCTTGCGACTGCCGTTGCAGGCATCGCCATCGCTCTCGGCTGGCCGGTCAACAGCCTTTGGATCCTCGGCCTTTTCCTGGCCTTCGATCTGATCTTCCAGGGCTGGACGCTGGTGGTCTTCGGCCTCGTGCTCAGGCGGTAGTGCATTTCCCAAAAGGGGTAACGCACTGCTACTTTTTGACAAGAAGCGTGAGCGGCGTTACTCTTCGTGCCTCTGCCATATCAGGCAGAACGGCGTTGCGTTGATGTAACGGCAGTATCTTCATCTGGAAGTCCGCATGTCGAGGGACATGCTCGAAGAAACTGGTCGAAGCCGCGGAACATGGTTCCAGACAAATTTCCGCTAGATAACGTCAAGGGAGGAATATCATGCCGATGGTAACGGTTTCCATCTCTCCGCTTCAGGCTGCCGGCATCCGGGCAGCGGTCGACACCGGCACCTATGCCTCGAGCAGCGAAGTCGTGCGGGAAGCTCTTCGCATGTGGGATGCGGCGCGCAAGCGCGGTGACATTTGCGAGGTGCCACGTGCCGCCAATGATGGCGGCGAGACGGCAAAGAGCGGCCGTTGCGTCGCCGATATGTTTGCCGATTACGAGGCAGAGCGGCACTCGAGCAATCAGCACTGAACCCCACTCGTCACGGCAGCCCTCGGCTGCCGTGTGCCGGGTCTGCCTCCGGCGAATGGTTAATATTGCTTTACCATTCATGAAACTTTCACATAGGGGAAAGGTTTCGTTGACGCTTTATGGCGCAATCTTGGGTCGAAAACGCGGTAAATCCAAAGTTTTACTTAAATAAATTAGATTAGAATCCGCAAGTGGAGATGGGCATGTCCCTGACTGCCGCAGTCGAACCGGGCGTATTGCGCCGATATGCCAGCGACCAGATCGTCACTCTCGCCAAACTCGTCATCGAAAATGCATTCCAGCCGATCGTGGAGGCCGGTACGGGTGCCGTTTTCGGCTATGAATCCCTGATGCGCGGCCAGGAACGCATCGGTTTTGAAAGCCCGGTCGACATTCTCGATGAGGCCGAGCGCACCGGTCAGCTTCTCGGGCTGGAGCAGATGGTCACGAGCCGCGCGCTGGCGAAGTTTGCCACCCTGCCCAATATCGCCACCACGACACTTTTCCTCAATCTGGATGTCCGGCTGATTGCGCAGGGCACGGCCTTGGTCGACAGCCTGCTGCAGCACATGAGAAAGGCCGGCATCGCGCCGTCCTCCGTCTGCTTCGAATTCTCCGAACGTTTCGACAATACCATCGTGCCGGAGTTTTCGGCGCTGGTTGCCAAGATGCGCAATGCCGGCTTCAAGCTCGCGATCGATGATTTCGGCGTCGGCCGTGGCGAGATGAAGTTGCTGTCCGATTATCCGGTCGACTATCTCAAGATCGACCGGCATTTCATCGTCGATATCGACCGCAGCGCCCGCAAGCGCCATATCCTGAGGAACCTCGTCAATATCGCCCATGTCCTCGGGACACGCGTGATCGCCGAGGGCATCGAGACTGAGGCGGAGTTCGTGACCTGCCGCGAATTCGGCGTCGACCTCGTCCAGGGCTGGTTCATTGCCCGCCCGACGGTCCTGGTCAACGAGCTGAAGCAGAGCTTTCCGCATCTGCAGGATCTCGGCAAGACGGCACGCAACAGCCAGTCGCTTGATGAAATCCTCATCCGCAAGCAGATCGAAGTGCTGCCGACCATCCGCGAAAGCGACAGCATCGACAGTGTCTTCGAGCTCTTCCGCCGCAATCCGCGCCGGGCCTATTTCCCGGTCGTCAATGCCAATGACGAGCCCCGCGGGATCATCCACGAGTACCAGCTGAAGGAATATATCTATCAGCCTTTCGGCCGCGACCTGTTGAAGAACAAGGTCTATAAACGGTCGATCTCGCATTTCGTCGAAATGGCGCCGATCGTCGGGCTCGATTCCGATGCCGACACGCTGATGACGATCTTCGCCAACATGGAAAGCAGCGATTGCCTGATCGTCACCGAAGGCACACATTATGCCGGCATCGTCTCCGCTGCCTCCCTCATCAAGGTCATCAACGAAAAGCAGCTGAAAATCGCCCAGGACCAGAACCCGCTGACTGGCCTTCCCGGCAACAGGGCGATCCACGATTTCATGCAGAACGCCGGCCGAGATGGCGATGAAATCAGGCATTTCTGCTATTGCGACTTCGATAATTTCAAGCCGTTCAACGATGCCTACGGCTTCCATCTCGGCGACCATGCCATCTCGCTGTTCGCTGCATTGATGCGCCGCTATTTCTTTGCGGAGCGCCATTTCCTCGGTCATGTCGGCGGCGACGATTTCTTCATCGGTGTCACCGGCTGGAATATGCAGGAGCTTCGCGAGGTTCTGGACCGGCTGCTTGCCGATTTCCACGCCGACGTCCGCGAGCTCTATTCGGCGGAGGATCGTACCGCGGGCCGCATTCGCGGCCACGACCGCAGTGGTGCCGAGACCGAGTTCCCGCTGATGCGCTGCTCGATCGGCATCCTGCAACTGCCGGAGGGGCTGGTGATCGACAATATCAGCCGGGTCAGCACCTCCATTGCGGGTATCAAGGCGAAGGCAAAAGAAAGCGCCATGGGCGTGGCATTCCTCGGCTTGGCCGAGACGAATTGACGCCCTCCGGCACTCGGTCCTTTTCAAGCGCTTTGCGCTAAACTATCTCCACTGCTTTGCTGGGAGAGGAGATAGCGCCATGCCCTTGCCGTCTGAAATGCGTTTCGTGGATTTGCCGTCCTTTGGCGGACCAGAGGTCATGACCATCGCCCGAAAGCCTCTGCCGGTCCTGAAGCCGGGCGAGATCCTGGTCCGCGTCGAGGCCGCCGGCGTCAATCGGCCGGATGTGGCGCAACGGCAGGGCACCTATCCCCCACCGAAGGAGGCAAGTCCAATCCTCGGTCTCGAAATATCGGGTGAAGTGGTCGACGTCGCGCCCGGCGTGACGGAGTTTTCAATCGGCAACAAGGTTTGCGGCCTCGCCAATGGCGGTGGCTATGCCGAATATTGCGTCCTGCCCGCCGGCCAGGCGCTCCGATTTCCGAACGGCTATGATGCGGTGCGCGCAGCGGCATTGCCTGAGACGTTCTTCACGGTCTGGGCCAATCTCTTCCAGATGGCGGGCCTCACCGAAGGCGAAAGCGTGCTGATCCACGGCGGCTCCAGCGGCATCGGCACGACGGCGATCCAGCTTGCCCGCGCTTTCGGCGCGACCGTTTATGCGACCGCCGGATCGAAAGAAAAATGCGAGGCTTGCGAGAAGCTCGGCGCCAAGCGGGCGATCAATTATAAAGAAGAGGATTTCGCCGAGGTCATCAAGGCCGAGACGGAACATGGCGTCGATATCATCCTCGACATGATCGGCGCCGCCTATCTGGAAAAGAACCTCGCTTCGCTTGCCCGCGATGGCTGCCTTTCCATCATTGCTTTCCTTGGCGGCGCGGTTGCGGAAAAGGCCAACCTTGCGCCGATCATGGTCAAGCGGCTGACCGTTACCGGTTCGACCATGCGCCCGCGCACGGCTGAGGAAAAGCGGGCCATCCGCGACGACCTGCTGTCCCAAGTCTGGCCGCTGTTGGACGAGGGCACGGTTGCCCCCGTTATCTATCGGACCTTCTCTTTCGACGATGTGGTCGAGGCACATCGATTGATGGAAACCAGCGATCACATCGGTAAGATCATGCTGCAGCTGGCTTGATCGTCAGTGACAGGACGACGGCGATAAGGCCGGGTATGGCCATCAGCGCATAGAGCCATGTTGCGGCAGAGAGGCCGCCGGCAATGCCACCCGGATGGGTCAGGCCCGCTCCATTGACGATGACGCCGGCGAGCGCGGCACCGAATGCGCCGCCCAGCGACTGTGTCATCGAGATCGCCGCCGAGGCCTTGTCCTGTTCGGTCCTGCGGGCGATGCCAATGATCCTGGTTACAAGATGCGCCCAGCCGAGACCGACGCCGAATCCCATCAGAAACATGGCGATCACGGCCGGCGCGAACCTGACGATGGTGTCGAAGGGTGTATTCGTTGCCAGGAACGGGATTAGCGATGCGGTCGCGGCGGTCTCCAAAATGCAGCCGCTGATGATGACCACAACGGCCTGTTTGCCGGAAAGCGAGGCGCTGAAGAAGGCCGCGATGGTCCAGCCGAGCGCTACCAGCGCCACGAGATAGCCTGAGACCAGTGGCGTTACGCCATGGAGCGTCTGCAGGAAGTAGGGGATATAGATGTCGCTCGTCAGCACCAGCATCATCGTGAATATCGTCAAATAGAGCCGCGCGATGGGGTTGCTGAGCATGACGGCGCCATAGGGCAGGAGGCGCACCTCGCTCTTGCGCTCGATCAGCACCATCGTTGCAACAAGCACGATCGAAGCTGCGATCAGTACCATCTTGTAGGATCCCTGTTCGATCGTGCCGGCAATGCTGACGAACAGAACTGCGGCAAGCAGAAGTATGATCTGGATCAGTGGCGTTCTGGTGTCGATCCGATCGTCCGCGACATCGGGCAGCAGCCAGCGCCCCGAGAGCGCCATGAGGACAGCCACCGGGACGAGGATGAGAAAGGCCTCCCGCCAGGCGCTCCCTGCGGCGAAGAGGCCGCCGAGCGTCGGCCCGAGTACGGTCGCTACACCCCAGATGGCAGCGTAGAGCGTAGAGGCCCTGCGCCACAGGGGTTCCGGATAGATGAAACGAATGAAGGCATAGGCGAGGCCGGACAGCATGCCGGAGCCGTATCCCTGAACGGCGCGACCGATCAGCAGCACCGGCATGGTCGGCGCGATGGCGCAAGCGAGGCTGCCGACGCCGAAGGTGAGCGCCGCTGCAACATAGACGGCACGCAAGCCTATTCCCTTCGGCCGGGTCGCAACCGTGATCGAGCCGAGCACGCCTGCGGCGACGAAAAGCGTCGTCATCCACGAGAACAATTCGAGGCCGCCGATATCGCGGACGATCGAGGGCGCAATCGTGGCGGTGATGTAGGATTCGACGGCATAAAGCGTGACGCCTCCGCCCAGCATCAGTGTCGCAGGCAGAAGTCTTGGCGAGAACAGCGTGAAGATGGAGGCTGATTTGAGGGGGGCGGTGGTTTCGATGCTGGACATCGGGCAATCCTCGGTATTTTCCCTAGCGGTTGATTATTTTCCAAGTTATAATTTGGAAAATTACATCCTTGTTGGATTAAAACAAGAGAAAACTTGGAAAAATGCGTCAATCACCTGCCAATCGAATTCTGATCCTGTTGAAAACCGACGGGCCGCAGCTGGCAGCGGCCGTCGGCGATGCGCTCGGCATATCGTCGGAAGCAGCCCGTCAGCAGCTGACGAAGATGGCGGAGGAAGGGTTGGTCGAGCCTGTAGCGGAAGCTTCCGCCGGCAGAGGCAGACCGCGCCAGTTCTGGCATCTGACGGCGGCCGGCAATCGGCAGTTTCCCGATGGCCATGCAGATCTGACCGCCACCCTGCTTGCCACCATGGCCAGCCAGCTGGGGCAGGGGGCCGTCGATGCTGTCATCTCGGCACGCGAAACGGAGACGCTTCGGCGCTATCGCAGCGAAATCGATTTGACGGCCGATCTGCCCTCACGAGTCGCGAGCCTTGCTGCCATCCGCACGCAGGAAGGTTACATGGCCGATCACTGGCAGGACGATGATGGTTCGCTGGTGCTGGTGGAGAACCATTGTCCCATCTGCGCCGCCGCATCTGCCTGTGCCGGCTTCTGTCGATCGGAGCTGGAGACTTTCCGTATGGTGCTGGGCGCTGATGTCGAACGGGAGGAGCATATTCTGCTCGGCGCCCGGCGTTGCGCCTACAGGATCCGTGACGCAGCCTGAGAGATCGCTTTTTGATGCTGATCGCCGGTATCGGCGATTGGCAATCCAGGGGGCAGCGGCTATCACTGGCCGTCAAGCAAATCAAAGGCTGCGTCCCCCATGTCCAATCCCGTTTGCGTCGAAGTCACCCGTGGCAATCTGGTTGAGAGCCGCCATCGCGGTTCCATCGTTGCGGTCGATGGCGATGGCAAGTTGGTCTTCTCGCTCGGCGATATCGAAAGCCGCGTCTTTCCGCGCTCTGCCTGCAAGGCGATGCAGGCCCTGCCGCTGGTCGAAAGCGGTGCTGCCGACGCTTATGGCTTCGGTGACAAGGAATTGGCGCTCGCCTGCTCCTCCCACAATGGCGAGGATGAACACGTCGCACTTGCCGCCTCGATGCTGGCGCGCGCCGGTCGCGATGTCGGCACGCTCGAATGCGGCGCCCATTGGTCCTTCGACCAGAAGACCCTTATCCATCAGGTCCGCACCATCGACAAGCCGACGGCGCTGCATAACAATTGCTCCGGTAAGCATGCCGGCTTCGTTTGCGCCTGCTGCCATCAGGATATCGATCCCAAGGGCTATGTCGGCTATGACCATCCGCTGCAGCAGCAGATCCGCGAGACGATGCAGAGCCTGACCGGCGCTATTCTGGCGCACGACAATTGCGGCACGGATGGCTGCTCAATCCCGACCTATGCCGTGCCGCTCAAGGGACTGGCCCATGGCTTTGCCAAGATGGCGACCGGTGTTGGACTGGAGCTCGTGCGCGCCAAGGCGTCACGCCGGCTGTTCGAGGCCTGCATGGCCGAACCTTTCTACGTCGCCGGCACTGACCGTGCCTGTACCAAACTGATGCAGATCGCTCCTGGCCGTATCTTCGCCAAGACCGGCGCTGAGGGCGTGTTCTGCGCTGCAATCCCCGAACAGGGTATTGCCATCGCGCTCAAATGCGACGATGGCACCACTCGCGCGGCAGAGGTCATGGTGGCCGCAACATTGGCCCGCTTCTTCGAGAAGGATGGCGCTATTCACGCCGGCCTGATGGCGATGGCCGACCGATCCTTCAAGAACTGGAACGGCATCCATGTCGGCGATATCAGGCCGGCAGCGGCGTTGACGGCTTAAAGGACCTGCTCCCTTCAGCTGCTCGGTTGCCGGGCCGCCACATGGTGCCGGACGACCTTATATTCCTGCCAGATCAGCAGCATGACGACGAGATCGAAGATGGTGAGGATGATGAGCCCGATGCCATGCGTGTCGGTGAAGCGGTAGAGCTGGTAGGCGATGAAAAGCCCGAGGGCGACAAGCGATGCCGGATAAGCCCACATCTTGCCCCGAAGCAGGCCGATGACCAGCAACACCTTCACCAGCCCGTGGCTCAGCAGGTAATAGGCATAGAAGTTCTTGGTACCCACAGAAAAATCCCGAGCCCAGGCGAGTAGATGCGTCGCTATAAAATCATGCGGGTCGTTGAGCAGCTCAGGCTGCGTGATCCGGTTCGCCAGCCGAAGGATCGATTCGGTGCTGACGAGCGCCAGCACAATGCCGCCAAGACATTCGATCAGAGCATGCGTGCCCTTCAACAGGACGCTGATTTCGAAGAGCTGATGAATGCGGTGTTCGTTCATGGGAGATCAAAACCTCTGGGGCTTATTCAGGTAGGCTTGATCGGCGGCGGCGACAAGGCATGCCGATCTCCGGCCGTCGGTCAGGCCAGGAAGATCGGCACGTCCATATCTCGATAGGGCGTCAGGCTCTGCTCCGGAAGATCGGAGGACACGATCACGCCGGAGACGCCTGTCAATGGAAGGATCTGGTATGGAGAGGCGGCGTCGAGCTTTTCGGCTGTCGCCAGCACATAGGTTTCGGCCGAACACTGCGCGATATGCCGCTTGATGGCCGCTTCCTCGAAATCGCCGGTCGAAAAGCCGCGGGCGGGATGAATGGCGGTGACGCCCAGAAAGAAGATGTCGGCCCTTATCGATGCGATGGCCGTCATGGCGGCAGCACCCATCGCCACCATCGAATGCTTGTAGAGCTTGCCGCCGATCAGGATCACCTCCACCAGGGCATGATGCTCCAGCTCACCAGCAATCGTCGGGCTGTGGGTAACGATGGTGACGGGAAGGTCTTTCGGAAGTTGCCGGGCGATCTCGGCATTGGTCGTGCCGCCGTCCAGAAATACGGTCTGGCCCGGTTGGATCATCTTGGCTGCATAGGCACCAAGCCGGCGTTTCTCGTCGGAGGAGACTGCCTGCCGCGCGGTGAAATCGGGCAGCTCCGGTGACAGCGGCAATGCGCCGCCATGCACGCGCTTCAGCAGCTTCTCCGTTGCCATCTCCCGCAGATCCCGGCGGATCGTGTCTTCGGACAGATCGAGTTCGTCGGCCAGAACCTTGGCGATCACTTGGCCGTCCCGGCGCAATCTGTCGAGGATGAGGGCTTTGCGCTGGCTGGTCAGCATGTTGATCTCTGCACGATATATCACGAATAGTCATGAATTTATCAGAATCGATTCGACATTCAAGAAAATATGCGCATATTCGTGCAAATTCCTGCAGGAAGCAGGTATTCAGAATGGAGGCATGACATGTTGATCCTGATTGCGGGGCCTTATCGCTCCGGCACCGGCGATGATCCGAAGAAGATGGCCGAAAACCTCAAGCGCCTTGAGGAGCCGTCCTATGCCCTGTTCAAGGCAGGTCATCTCCCCATGATCGGCGAATGGGTCGCCCTGCCGGTCTGGCATGCCGCCGGCGGCAAGAGCATCGGCGACGATCTCTATGAAGAGATCTTTCACCCGACAGCCGGCCGCCTGCTGCAGCTTTGCGAGGGTGTTCTCAGGTTGCCGGGTGATTCCAAGGGCGCCGATAATGATGTCCGCATTGCCCGCGAGCGCGGCATTCCCGTCTGGTACAGGCTGGAAGACGTGCCAGGCTGCGCCTGAGATCAACCGCCCATCCCCATTGAGCCAGCCAATGGGGATGGGCATACCGGCCCGATCGATCAAAACCTTTTGTGGCGCCCATCAGCATCAGCCACTTCCGTATCGGCCGGGTTCGTTTTAGCTTCCTTGCAGAATTCAATTGAGGAACGGAACATGCTGACATTCTATTATGCGCCCCGAAGCTGCGCGCTCGCCAGTCTCATCGCCCTGGAAGAATCCGGCCTTGCCTACGAGCCCCGACGCCTCAACCTCGCCAACGGCGATCAGCGCCAGCCGGATTATCTGGCCATCAATCCGAAAGGTCGCGTTCCGGCCCTGGTGACTGAGCGTGGCGTCCTCACCGAGAATATCGCGATCATGGCCTATCTCGCCCAGATCGCACCGGCCGCGAAGCTGGCACCGCTCGACGACCCCTTCGAATTCGCGCAGATGCAGTCCTTCAACAGTTACATCGTCTCCACCGTTCATGTGAACCATTCGCACAAGGGACGCGGCTACCGCTGGACCGACGATGCGGCAGCCATCGAGACGATGAAGGCCAAGGTGCCGCAGACCATGACCGAAAGCTTCGCCTTGATCGAGGATAAGATGCTGAAGGGTCCCTGGGTGATGGGCGAGCAATATACCGTCGCAGACGGCTATCTCTTCACCATGGAGAAGTGGCTGCCGGGAGACAATGTCGATATCAAGCAGTTCCCCAAGGTCAGCGCGCATTATCAGCGTATGCTCGAGCGCCCGGCCGTTCAGAAGGCGCTTGCCGTCGAACAGGGCTGATCGATCAGCCGAACATTGCCAGAAGTTTTTTCGGGGCGCGGTATCGCCACGCCTCGACTAAGCGCAGCTCCAGTTCCTCGTCGCCGATCGCGGCGATGCGCAGCGGTAGTGATGGCCAGCCGACATAGTGATCCGTCTGGAAATAGATCTCCGGCGCCATTTCCATCAGCTGTTCCTTGCGATCGACCGGCAGCGACAGCACGATGGTCTCGTTGTTCTTGACGGTCGCGAACGCCTTGCCGCCGACTTTGAAGGCCGGCAGTCCATAATGAAGGCCAGGCTCGACCTCGAGCAGCCTGGCTTGCGCCACCAGCCGCTGCAATCGTTCTGCTATGGCGTCCATGCCTAGGTTCGATGTCATGCGCGTTTGAGTGCCATGATTAACTCTCTTATGCGCATTCTTCCGGCTGAATGGTCCGCTTGTCCATAGGCCGCCCCAGGTTTTCCGGCATCAGCGGCAGATCGGCCAATTCTTCCAGCGACATGGCCGCAAGCATGGGATGCTGCAACGGATCGCTGTCCGATTTGCGATCCTCTTCGAGAAGATGACTGAAGAAAAGCTTCAAGATCGACATGGCATGCCTCCTTGGATGCTCGCATCGATGCAACCATGAGGGCATCAGCCGAGCGAGCGGCGACGGTCTTCAATTTCATGGTGCAATAATCGCGCGAATATGCGCTCGATGCAATTGAGAATGCGGGGATGCTGATATAGATATTCTATAATGAGAAACCTTAACAACGTTCATTTGAATGGCTTGCGCGCGCTGGAGGCGGTCGGGCGCCTCGGTTCGCTGCAGGCAGCGGCCGATGAACTCGGCGTGACGGTCGGTGCGGTCAGCCAGCAGGTCATCAAGGCCGAGGCGCAACTCGGTCGGCCGCTGTTCGAGCGGACGCCTAAGGGGATGACGGTGACGGCATCGGGACTGGCGGTGCTGGCAAGGCTGGGCGAGGGATTTCAGGCGCTTTCGGCGGCAATTGCGCTTGCGCAGCACAAGGATGAGAATATCCTCACCATTTCGGTGGCACCGGTTTTTGCGGCCCGCTGGCTAGTCTATCGGCTGGACCGCTTCGCCGGCCGCCATCCGGATATCCGCCTGCGCATCGATGCCACGACACGGCTGATCAATCCGGCGACGTCTGATGTCGATATCGGCATTCGGGTCGGCAATGGGCAATGGCCCGGCGTCAAGGCCGAGCTGCTGCTGGCCCAGGAGGTGTTCCCGGTCGTTACGCCGCAGATTGCCGCAACGCTTCGGGAGCCTGCCGATATACTGAAAGTCCCCGCCGTCATCGACGGACATGCGATGTTCGGCTGGGAGGTGTGGCTGCGCGAGGCCGGGCTCCCGGGCCATTGCATGGAAGAGCGTCACATCTTCAACGACGCATCGCTCTGTCTGGATGCGGCCATAGCGGGGCAAGGGGTGATGCTCGCCTGGCAGACGCTGGCGGCTTATGCCCTCCAGCAGAAATGCCTCGTCGATCCCTTCGGCATCCGCGCCAAAACCGGTTTCGGCCATTATTTCGTCACCGCCGAAGGCGTGCGGGAGCCGAAGAAGGTCACCGCCTTCAAGGCCTGGATCCGTGAGGAAATGGAAGAGAGCATGCGTCTCTTCCAATAATGTCAGACCGGCTCCTTGCCGCGGGTCGCCTGCATGGCTTTGTAGGCATCGCGCGCCTGGCAGCGCTCGATCCAGGCCTTCATCTTCGGGCGAGCGTCGAACAATTCCTGTTCCGTCTGGGCGTAGCGCAGCACTTCGGCCAGGTTGAGGTCGGCGGCGGTAAAGCAATTGCCGACGAGATAGTCCTGGTTTTGCAGGTGCTTTTCGAGCACGTCGAGCGGCTTCTTCAGCGAGCGGCAGGCGACTGCGATCCCGGCCTTGCCTGCGTCGCTATTTTCCTGCGCATTGTCATAGATGCGCACGAGCGCGACGCTATAGGGTTCGACTTCCGTCGCCGCCCACATCGTCCACATAGACATCAGTCCTTCTTCCTCTACCGTCTTGCCAGCCAGCGGGCCGCCATATTTGCGTGCGAGATAGAGGTTGATGGCGAGCGACTCATGCATCGCGAGATCGCCATCCTTGATGCAGGGGATCATGCCCATCGGATTGACCGCCAGAAACTCCGGCGACATCGTGTTGATTGGCGCATCGGCAGCGAGCGGATTGGCAAGCCGGCTGGCCTGGATGACAGGCACGGATTTGAACTCGATGCCGAGCTCCTCGGCCATCCAGTAATTGCGCGAGGCGCGCGAGCGATAGACACCGTAGATCGTCAGCATATGGATCTCCCAGATTCGAGTCGGCGCGACCTTATTGGGCAGCTTGGGCGAGTAAAAGACCCTGCCGCTGATATCTGCGATGAAAGCTCGTGATGGATGGCGGATGGCCCGCGCCGAGGAAGCACGAAAATATCCGCCAGCCCGTCTAAATCTTTGCAAATCATGCTGCCGAGGCCGAGCCTTCGTTCAGAAATTAGCGTCGCTGCATGTTACCGTTCGGTTATGGCTTTCGTCGGATGCGGTAGGAGGCATCCGGTGAAAGGTACATGGGCAATCGGTAACTGCGATCTCGGGAGGAGAGCAGATGCTTGCGACCGGCGTTTCGCTAGACGACAAATATACCGCTGAGGATGGCCGCGTTTTCATGACCGGCCTGCAGGCGCTGGTGCGGCTGCCCATGACGCAGATGCGGCGTGATCGCGCCGCAGGACTCAATACGGCAACGTTCATTTCAGGCTATCGCGGCTCGCCCCTCGGCGGCTACGACCAGCAGCTTCTGAAGGCCCGGACTTACCTCGACGCGCATGACGTCACCTTCCAGCCCGGAATCAATGAAGACCTTGCAGCCACGGCGGTCTGGGGCTCGCAGCAGGTCGGCCTTTCTCCCGGCGCCCGCAAGGACGGCGTGCTCGGCATCTGGTACGGCAAAGGCCCCGGCGTTGACCGCTCCGGTGACGTGCTGAAGCATGGCAATGCTGCCGGTACCTCCAGGCATGGTGGGGTCCTCTGTTTTGCCGGCGACGATCATTCCGCCAAATCCTCGACCATTCCGCACCAGACCGACCATGAATTCATGTCGGCGGTCATGCCGGTCATCTATCCTTCTTCGATCCACGAATTCCTCGAATACGGCCTGCTCGGCATCGCCATGTCGCGTTATTCCGGCTGCTGGGTCGGCATGAAATTCATTGCCGATACCGTCGAGACGACGGCGGCCGTCGATCTATCAGGAGAAAAGCGGCAGTTCGTCTTGCCGACGGATTTCGAGCTGCCTCCCGGCGGCCTCAACTTGCGCTGGCCCGATCCGCCGCTGGTGCAGGACGATCGCCTGCAGAATTACAAGGCCTATGCGGCCATCGCTTTCGCCCGCGCCAATCGCGTCGACGAAATCACGCATGATGTTCCCAATGCCCGCTTCGGCATCATCTCCTCCGGCAAGGCCTATGAGGATGTGCTGCAGGCGCTGCGCGAGCTGGAGATCGGCCCGCGGGAAATGGCCGATATCGGCCTGCGTATCTTGAAGGTGCGCATGCCCTGGCCGTTGGAGCCGGAGGCCGTGCGCCATTTCTCGGAAGGGCTGGACGAAGTTCTTGTCGTCGAGGAGCGTCGCGAAATCATCGAAAACCAGATCAAGCAGCAGCTCTTCAACTGGCGAGCCGATGTGCGCCCGCGCATCGTCGGCAAGTTCGACGAGCATGACAAACCCTATCTCAGCCTGTCTTCGGCGCTGACCGTCGGCGCGGTTGCGAGAGCCATCGCCGGGCGCATCGTCAAGCTCGATCTCGATCAGGGCCTGCATGATCGCATTGCCGCCAAGCTTGCCTATCTTGCCGAGCGCGGCCAGATCAGCCGCAGCCATGTGGCGCCACTGAACCGTACGCCGTTCTTCTGCTCGGGCTGTCCGCACAATACGTCCACCCGCGTTCCCGAAGGCAGCCGCGCCATCGCCGGCATCGGCTGCCATTACATGGCCACCTGGATGGACCGCAACACCGAGACCTTCACCCAGATGGGCGGCGAGGGC
The DNA here is from genome assembly GCF_057784455.1 of Martinezella sp. CNPSo 3890. Taxonomy (NCBI): domain Bacteria; kingdom Pseudomonadati; phylum Pseudomonadota; class Alphaproteobacteria; order Hyphomicrobiales; family Rhizobiaceae; genus Martinezella; species Martinezella sp. CNPSo 3890. The sequence continues at coordinate 478,066 of NZ_JBXSOR010000001.1, forward strand.
GTGCCGTGGACGGCGATTGCGCGTTACACCGACGAAAAGCATATGTTCGTCAATCTCGGTGACGGCACCTATTTCCACTCCGGCATTCTCGCCATCCGCCAGTCCGTCGCCGCCAAGGTCAACGTCACCTACAAGCTGCTCTACAACGATGCCGTAGCGATGACCGGCGGGCAGCAAATCGACGGCCATCTGACGCCGCAACTGGTGACCAAGCAGTTGCATGACGAGGGTGTCCGGCCGATCTATCTGCTGTCGGACAATCCCGATGCCTATCGCGCTTCGGAGCTGGCGCCCGGCGTCAAGGTCCTGCATCGCGACCATATCGATCAGGTGATGCTGACGCTGCGCGAGACCGAAGGATGCTCGGCGATCGTCTATGTCCAGACCTGCGCCGCCGAGAAGCGCCGTCGCCGCAGCCGCGGCCTGATGGAAGATCCGGCCAAGCGCGTCTTCATCAACAAGGCTGTCTGCGAGGGATGCGGTGATTGCTCGGTACAGTCGAACTGCATCTCCGTCGAGCCGCTGGAAACGGAATTCGGCCGCAAGCGCCAGATCAACCAATCGAGCTGCAACAAGGATTTCTCCTGCGTCAAAGGCTTTTGTCCGTCCTTCGTCACGGTTCATGGCGGCAAGCGCCGCAAGCGGAAGGCACTGGGCCACGCCGACATCGACGTGCCGATGCCGGAAATTCCTGCCATCGCCGATCGTCCCTGGAACATCGCGATTGCCGGCGTCGGCGGCACGGGCATCCTGACCATCGGGGCCATCCTTGGCATGGCCGCGCATCTGGATGGCAAGGTGCCGATGATCCTTGACATGGCAGGCCTCGCCCAGAAGGGCGGCGCCGTCATGAGCCATCTGCGTATCGGTCTCAACCAGGCAGACGTCACCTCCTCGCGCATAGTCAATGGCGGCGCGGACTTGCTGTTGTCGGCGGACGAAGTGGTTGGGGCCTCCAAGGATGCGGTCACGCTCTGCTCAACGACGCGTACGACCGCCATCGTCAACACCGGGCTCATGCCGGTCGCCGATTTCGTCCGCAACCGTGATTTCGACTTCAGGACCGGCTCGATCCAGCACGCGATCGCCAAGACCGTCAGCGACAAGTCCGTCTTCCTCGATTTCGGTCATGTCGCGACCGAGGTCACCGGCGATGCGATCTCGACCAATATCCTGCTGACCGGCTTTGCCTGGCAGCGCGGCCTGCTGCCGCTGTCGCTGGAGGCGATCGAAAAGGCGATCGAGCTGAATGGCGTCGCGGTCAAGGCGAGCCTCTCCGCGTTTCATTGGGGCCGACTTCTCGCCCATGATCCGCAGGCCGTGCATGCCCTAATGGCGGCACCCGATGCCGGCAAGACGCTGGCTGACATGAGTCTCGATGATCTCATCAGGCATCGCAAGGCGCACCTGACCGCCTATCAGGATGTGGCCCTTGCCGAGCGCTATGGTGCTTTCGTCGCCCACGCCAATGCTCTGGCGACAAAAGAGCGGCTTTCGGACAAGGTGCCCTTTGCCGTCGCCGTCACTTATGCGCGGGTCCTGGCCTACAAGGATGAATATGAGGTTGCCCGGCTGCTCACCGATCCTGCTTTCGAAGCGCAATTGCGTGAGGAGATGGAGGGAGATTTCAAGCTGGCCCTCAATCTTGCTCCACCCATCCTCGGCGGCAAGGATCCGAACGGCCGACCAAGGAAGCGCGAGTTCGGCGCCTGGATCCTGCCGCTGCTGCGGATGCTTGCACCAATGAAACGGCTACGAGGCACCGCTTTCGATCCCTTCGGCTATATGGCGGAACGGCAAATGGAACGCCGCCTGATTGCCGAATACGAAGAGATCGCCGGGCGTGTGCTTTCCAGTCTGCGCCACGACAACGAGGCAGAAGCCCTTGCCATTCTCTCGCTGTTTGATGAGATAAGAGGCTTCGGCCCGGTCAAGGAGGAGGCTCGCCGGAAGATCATGGTGAGGATAGCGGACAGACTGAAAGCCTATGAGATGCCGCGGGAGGCGCAGCATGTACCCGCAGATGCGGCATGACGCCGGCGGCGGAAACTTGAAGCAGGCATAACGAGACATACGTTCAAAGAGATTGGACGTTCGGGAGGTCGGGAGGAGAAGCCGGATGTTTTCTGGGGGATTGAACTTCGCGCTGGGCGAGGACATCGATGCGCTGCGCGAGCAGGTGCGCCGCTTTGCCAGCAATCGCATTGCACCCTTTGCAGACGAGATCGATCGCAACAACAGCTTCCCGATGCATCTGTGGCGGGAGATGGGCGATCTCGGCGTACTCGGGATCACGGTTGACGAAGCCTATGGCGGCGCCGGCCTCGGCTATCTCGCCCACACGGTTGCCATGGAAGAGATCAGCCGTGCTTCGGCTTCCGTGGGTCTGAGCTACGGCGCTCATTCCAACCTCTGCGTCAACCAGATCTACCGCAACGGCACGGCGGCACAGAAGGAGCGCTACCTGCCGAAGTTGATATCCGGCGAGCATGTGGGGGCTCTCGCCATGTCGGAGCCGAGTGCAGGCTCCGATGTCGTCTCCATGAAGCTGCATGCCGAAAAGCGCGGCCATCGCTATGTGCTGAACGGCAGCAAGATGTGGATCACCAATGGCCCGGATGCCGACGTGCTCGTCGTCTACGCCAAAACCTCTCCGGAAGCCGGCCCGCGCGGGATTACCGCGTTTCTCGTCGAAAAAGGCTTTCCCGGCTTCTCCGTCGGCCAGAAGCTCGACAAGCTCGGTATGCGCGGCTCGAACACCTCGGAGCTGATCTTCCTCGATTGCGAGGTTCCGGAGGAGAATGTTCTCGGTCACATCGATGGCGGCGTGCGCGTGCTGATGTCGGGTCTCGATTACGAGCGCGTCGTCCTTTCCGGTGGCCCCGTCGGCATCATGGCGGCCTGCATGGATGTGGTGCTGCCTTACATGCATGAGCGCAAGCAGTTCGGCCAGTCGATCGGCGAGTTCCAGCTGATGCAGGGCAAGCTGGCCGATATGTATGTCACCATGAATGCCTGCCGCGCCTATGTCTATGCCGTGGCCGCCGCCTGCGATCGCGGCGAGACGACGCGCAAGGATGCGGCCGGCTGCATTCTCTATTCCGCCGAGAAGGCGACGGCGCTGGCGCTCGAATGCATCCAGGCGCTCGGCGGTAACGGCTATACCAATGATTATCCCGCTGGACGGCTGCTGCGCGACGCCAAGCTCTATGAGATCGGTGCCGGCACATCCGAAATCCGGCGCATGCTGATCGGCCGCGAGCTGTTTGGCGAAACGGCCTGACTGCGAAATTCCATTCCCATCAACCGGTGAAGCGCATGACCGTCCTGAAATCAGAGATATCGACGCATACGGATCGCTTCCGCGACAATCGCGCCGCCATGCTGGAGGCGATCGGCGTCGCTGAGGCTGCAGCGTCGCAGGCGGCGGAAGGCGGCGGCGCGCAGGCGCGTGAGCGCCATGTCGGCCGCGGCAAGATGCTGCCGCGCGATCGTGTCGCCGGGCTGATCGATCCCGCCACGCCGTTTCTGGAGATCGGGACGACGGCAGCCCACGGTCTCTATGGCGGCGAGGCACCGGGCGCCGGGTTGATCGCCGGCATCGGCCGCGTTTCCGGCCGCGATTGCATGATCGTCTGCAATGATGCCACCGTCAAAGGTGGCACTTATTATCCGATCACGGTGAAGAAGCATCTGCGCGCGCAGGAGATTGCGGCGGAAAACAATCTCCCCTGCATCTATCTCGTCGATTCCGGTGGTGCCAACTTGCCGAACCAGGACGAGGTATTTCCCGACCGCGATCATTTCGGGCGCATCTTCTACAATCAAGCCAATATGTCGGCGGCCGGCATTCCGCAGATCGCCGTCGTCATGGGTTCCTGCACGGCGGGTGGCGCCTATGTGCCGGCCATGTCGGACGAAACCATCATCGTCGAGAAACAGGGAACGATCTTTCTCGCCGGTCCGCCGCTCGTCAAGGCGGCGACGGGGGAGGTTGTCTCTGCCGAAGATCTAGGCGGCGGCGATGTCCATACGCGCCTTTCCGGTGTTGCCGATCATCTGGCGCGCGACGATGCCCATGCGCTCGCACTCGCCCGGCAAGCGGTCGCCAATCTCAATCGCCGCAAGCCCGAGAGTGTCGAGCGTCGCACGCCCGAGGCGCCGCTCTACGATCCCGAGGATATTCTCGGCATCGTCCCCTCGGATCTGCGCACGCCCTATGACGTGCGCGAGGTCATCGCCCGCATGGTAGACGGCTCCCGGCTGGATGAGTTCAAGGCGCGCTACGGCACGACGCTTGTCTGCGGCTTTGCCCATATCCATGGCATTCCAGTCGGCATCATCGCCAACAACGGCGTTCTCTTCTCGGAGTCGGCGCTGAAGGGCGCGCATTTCGTCGAGCTTTGCTCGCAGCGCAAGATTCCGCTCGTTTTCCTGCAGAACATCACTGGCTTCATGGTCGGCCGCAAATATGAGACCGAAGGGATCGCGAAGAATGGCGCCAAGCTGGTGACGGCTGTGGCGACGACCAAGGTCCCGAAGATCACCATGCTGATCGGCGGCTCCTTCGGCGCCGGCAATTATGGCATGGCCGGCCGGGCCTATTCGCCGCGTTTTCTCTGGACCTGGCCCAACAGCCGCATATCCGTCATGGGCGGAGAGCAGGCGGCAGGCGTGCTCGCCACCGTACGCGGCGAGGCGCTGGCGCGTGCCGGCAAGCCTTGGACGCCGGAAGAAGAGGCCGCCTTCAAGGCGCCGACGCTCAAGATGTTCGAAACCCAGAGCCATCCGCTCTACGCCTCGGCCCGCCTATGGGACGATGGCATCATCGATCCGCGCAAGAGCCGCGACGTGCTGGCTCTGTCGCTTTCAGCAGCACTCAACGCGCCGATCGAAGACACGCGCTTCGGTCTGTTCAGGATGTGAGGACACGGAGATGAAACGCGATGCCATCAATGCCAAGAATGCGCCGCAGCCCCGCGGTGGTTATGCTCAAGCCGTAAAGCTCGAGAATTTCGAACGATTGCTTTTTATCAGCGGACAGATACCGACCGACGTCGACGATGCCTTGCCGGAGGGTTTTAAGGCGCAGGCTCGCCAGGTCTGGCACAACATCGATGCGCAGCTGAAGGCGGCCGGCATGACGAAGGACGATATCGTCAAGGTCACCACCTTTCTCGCCGATCGACATCATACGATCGAGAACCGCGAGATCCGTAGCGAATATCTGGGCTCGCTTACGCCGGCCATGACTGTCGTGATCGCCGGTATTTTCGATACGGCCTGGCTGCTCGAAGTCGAAGTCATTGCCGCGCAATAGGGTCTGCCGATGTTTTCGAAGATACTGATCGCCAATCGCGGCGAAATCGCCTGCCGGGTCATCTACACCGCAAGGCGCCTCGGCATCCGCACGGTCGCCGTCTATTCCGACGCCGATCGGAATGCCCTGCATGTGACCCGGGCCGATGAAGCCGTCCATATCGGCCCGGCGGCGGCGAGCGAAAGCTATCTTTCGAAGGAAAAGATCATCGCAGCCGCAAAGCGAACCGGCGCGGAGGCCATCCATCCCGGCTACGGCTTTCTCTCGGAAAATGCAGCTTTTGCCGAGGCTGTCGAAGCTGCCGGCCTAATTTTCATCGGCCCGTCGCCGGCCTCCATTCGAGCGATGGGGCTCAAGGATGCGGCCAAGGCGCTGATGGAGCGGGCCGGCGTGCCCGTTGTTCCCGGCTATCATGGCGATAGGGAAGAGCCCGGCTTTCTTGCCGAGCAGGCCGACGGCATCGGCTTTCCCGTTCTTATCAAGGCGAGGGCCGGCGGCGGCGGCAAGGGCATGCGCCGCGTCGACCGTCCGGAGGATTTCGAGGCTTCGCTGGAGGCGGCGAAGCGCGAGGCGAAATCCGCTTTCGGCGACGATGCCGTGCTCATCGAAAAATATCTCGTCAAGCCGCGCCATATCGAGATTCAGGTGTTCGGTGACAGCCAGGGCAATGCCGTGCACCTCTTCGAGCGCGATTGCTCCCTGCAGCGCCGGCACCAGAAGGTGATCGAGGAGGCACCGGCGCCCGGCATGACGGAGGAGATGCGCAGCGCCATGGGCGAAGCGGCGGTTCGCGCCGCCCGCGCCATCGATTATCGCGGCGCCGGCACCGTTGAGTTCATCGCCGATGTCTCCGACGGCCTGTCGCCGGATCGCTTCTTCTTCATGGAGATGAACACCCGCCTGCAGGTCGAGCATCCCGTCACAGAGGCAATCGCCGGCGTCGATCTTGTCGAATGGCAATTGCGCGTTGCGAGCGGCGAGCCGCTGCCGAAAACGCAAGCTGAGCTCACCATAAACGGCTGGGCCTTCGAAGCCCGCATCTATGCCGAAGACCCATCGCGCGGCTTCCTGCCGGCAACCGGCACGCTTTCCCACCTGCGCTTTCCCGAAGGCGATGTCCGCATCGATGCCGGCGTGCGCGAGGGCGACAGCATCACCCCGCATTACGACCCGCTGATCGCCAAGCTGACCGTGCATGCGCCCGATCGGGCGGCGGCGCTTGCCAAGCTCACGCACGGTCTCGAGCGGACACAGGTTGCCGGAACCACCACCAACCTCGATTTCCTTATCCGGTTGAGCCGCCAGCCGGATTTCGCCGCCGGCCATCCGGATACGGGATTGATCGATCGTGACCTGGAGGCGCTGACCTTGGCGCAACCGCCAGACGATGCTGCCCTCGCCATTGCTGCCATTGTGGAGGCGGGTGGGTTCGCAGAAGCCACTGGCAGTGATCCTTGGCTGTCGCTCGGTCCTTGGCAGCTCTGGGGTGAAGCAAGCCGTCCCCTCACGCTGCATTTTGCCGGTGGTTATCAGAATTGCCGCGTGGCTGCAAAGAGTCGGTCGCTGTTTAGCGTCACCTTTGACGATCGCATCATTCTCGTTCGCTTGCTCGCAGGCGAGGGCCTTTCCCACCACGTCGAGATCGACGGCCGGCAGTCCCATGTCGATATCTTCGAGATATCGTCAGGCGTGACTTTATTCCTCGATGGACAGACGCATCATTTCCATCGACTCGATCTGCTCGACGGTGGAGAAGAGGCGGCCGGCGGTGGCGATCGCGTCATCGCGCCGATGCCGGGCCTCGTCAAGATCGTACGTGTGCGCGAGGGTGACGCGGTGGCGAGGGGCCAGGCGCTGATCGTCATGGAGGCCATGAAGATGGAGCTGACGCTGACGGCGGCACGCGACGGCATCGTCGAAGGTCTGTATGTCGGCGAGGGGGATCAGACCAGCGAAAGCGCCGTGCTTCTGTCACTCCGTCCGGAGGATGCGGCATGAGCGACAAGCCTTCCAACCACGTCACCATCGTCGAGATGGCACCGCGTGACGGGCTGCAGAACGAGAAGCGGCAGGTTGATACCGAACACAAGATCGAGCTGGTCAATCTGCTTTCGGATTGCGGTTTCGAGCGAATTGAAGTCACCAGCTTCGTCAGCCCGAAATGGGTGCCGCAGCTTGGGGATGCCGCTTCGGTCATGGCCGGCATAGAGCGGCGTCCAGGCGTTCGTTACGCAGCGCTGGCGCCCAACATGCAGGGCTTCGAGGCCGCCCTTGCGGCTGGCACCGATGAAGTGGCGATCTTCGCTTCCGCCTCGGAAACCTTCTCCATGCGCAACATCAACTGCTCGATCGCCGAGAGCATCGAGCGCTTTCGGCCGGTGGCGGCCGCCAGTCGGGATCGCGGCGTTCCGTTGCGCGGCTATGTCAGCTGCGTCGTCGAGTGCCCTTATGAGGGCGCGGTGCCGCCGCAAAATGTTGTCAGCGTCGCGTGGCAGTTGCGTGCGCTTGGTTGCTATGAGATCAGCCTTGGCGACACGATCGGCAAAGGCACGCCCGAGGCCGTCGACCGGATGCTTGGCGCAGTGCTCGGAGAACTCCCCGCGGCAGTCCTTGCCGGCCATTTTCATGACACGTCCGGCCATGCGCTCGACAATATCGGCGTCGCGTTGGAGCGCGGCCTGCGGGTATTCGATGCGTCAGCCGGCGGCCTTGGCGGTTGTCCCTTCGCTCCCGGCGCCAAGGGCAATGTCGATACCGTTTCTGTTCAAGATTATCTATCGGCGCGGGGCTTCGAGACCGGTCTCGACGAGGACAAGCTTGCCCGTGCCGCCGCCTTTGCCCGCAGCCTCAGGAGTGCCTCATGATATCGCAGACGATCCGCATCGCCACCGACGAGCGCGGTGTTGCCCATGTGACGCTGGCGCGCCCGGAAAAGCACAATGCCCTTTCGGCGGAGATGATCGATGACTTGACAGCGGCAACGGACGACCTTGCTCACGACAGCGCAGTCCGGGTCGTCGTGCTGACCGGCGAGGGCGCCAGTTTCTGTGCCGGCGGCGATCTCGGTTGGATGCGTGCCCAGTTCGATGCTACGCGGGATGGGCGTATGGCTGAGGCGCGGCGACTTGCCATGCTGTTCAAGGCGCTGAACGAATTGCCGAAGCCGCTGATCGCCCGCGTCCAGGGCAATGCTTTCGGCGGCGGTATCGGCATCCTCAGCGTCTGCGACATGGTGATATCGGCATCGACGGCCCGTTTCGGCCTGACGGAGGTGCGCCTCGGCATCATTCCGGCCACGATCAGTCCCTATGTCGTCGCGCGCATCGGCGAAGCGAATGCGCGCCCGTTGTTTCTCTCCGGCAAAATCATCGATGCGTGGCAGGCGCATGCCTTCGGGCTCCTGTCACGGGTCGTGGCGGAGGAGGCACTGGATGAGGCCGTAGAAGCCGAAGTCCGCCATTTCCTGGGAGCGTCACCGCAGGCAGCGGCCCGCGCTAAGGCCCTGGCGCGTTCCGTCGGCAGGCCGATTACCGATGGCATGATCGATCACGTCGTCGAACAATTGGCAGATGCCTGGGAGACCGACGAGGCGAAGGAAGGCATCAGTGCCTTCTTCGAAAAGCGGCAGCCGAACTGGCGATCGGTCTAAACGAGTCTGTTGTTTTCGATGATCAGCTGCGGAAACTGCATGCTTCCCCTGACCAGCTCTCCCGATGCCGGCTTGTCCCAGCGGAAGCCCATGATCGCGGCTTGCTGCATTTCCTGGAAGAGATTGCCTGATATCACCGCCGAGCCGGCACCATCGGCGACGGAGACGACGCAGCCGATGCCGGCATGTCTGACGATATTGCCGGTCGCAACGACATTACGGAGATATTGCCCCCAGCCGAGCCGCAGGCCCCAGAGCGGCGCATTCTCGATAACATTGTCGGCAACAAGCGTATCTGCCTCTGCCAAGATGCCGATGCCGAAACCGCCATCCTGCGCATAGGGTGCTGTCAGCGACAGGTTGCGGATGACGTTGCCCGTAACCGAAGCGAGCCTTCCGCCCCTGTCGAAATTGGTGACTGAAATGCCGTTGGCAGCACCGTCGACCAGATTGTTGCTGATCGTGGCGCCGACAAAATCGAATTCGCAGTAGATGGCGGTTTCGCCGGAGCGCAGGCACTGATTGTTCGAGATCTGCACATTCGATGCCGAGTTGGCGCGGATCGCCGTAAAGGCACAATCGGCGATCTGATTGCCGGAAACCGTGACGCCATCCGCGCGGAAGACATTGATGCCGTTGCCGTTCTGGCCGGTGCCGCCGCCATTGGCGCGAATGCGGGCAATGCGGTTGTTGATGATGCTGCTGCCATCCTCGGCCTTGTCCCAGCGATGAATCAGAATACCGCCATTGCCGCAATCCTCGACGCGATTGCCTGTCACCGCCAAGCCGGTGGATTGCACGGAATAGATGCCCGCCTCGGCCGCTCCGGAGATGCGGCTGCGCTCGATCCGACCGCCACAGCGCTCCAGCTGCAGTCCGTGCTTGCGGCTGCCGGTTATTTCGCAATTGTCGATCAGCACTTCGTCGACGCCGGTAAATTGCAGAAGGCCACCCGCATAATCGGCAAGCCAGCGATTGCCGCCATCGAAAACCAGGCCGGAAAGCTCGATACGCCTGGCTTTATCCGCATTCATTAGATGGCCGTCGCCGCTATAGATGAGCCGCGAGGCGCCGGGAACGCCTGTGATGCGCGTGTTATTGGGAAGTGTCAGGTTTGAGATGTTGTAGGTGCCCGGTGGTAGGAAAAGCGGCATGTTGCTTCGCGCCGCATTGTCGATCATCGCCTGCAGCTTGCCGCTCTTGAAATCGCTGGCGCCCCGTGTCGTCTTCAGCGCAATGGCATCGATCGGACCGCGCAGCTCGACACCTGCCATCTTGGCAAGTGGTGCCGCGAAAACGCGCGGCACAAGCAGGCCAGCCGCTGACGAGGCGGCGAGGGAAGCGATAAGGGCGCGGCGTTGGATCATTATGAACTCCTGGAACGTCACTTACGAAGCAGAAATCGTGCCAGGCCCATCTGTGCCGTTTTGATACAGAAGCTATTCTTCAAACGCTTTCGGTCAGCCAAGAGCCTCGACCTCTTTCTATTTCATTTACCAGTCCGGTAGAGGCGATGACCCGCACCTGATCCATTTGTGCTAGGGGCGACTCGCCGCGCATGTTACCCCTGCCGCATGCGGATCGCGGCCTTTCAACGTCTGGCACTTTTCGATGCCGTTGAGCAGGCGGCCGAGGTTTTGGCGCGCGATCTCGCCTGGGCGGAAAGGCAGGGCATCGATCTCGCCCTCTTTCCAGAATGCTATCTGCAGGGACACAGCTACAACGAAGCCATCGCCAGACGCCGCGCGCTTTCCCTCGACGATCCCGGTTTGGACGCGCTTGTCGCTCGCTTCGCCTCGAGCAGGACGACAGCGATTATTGGCCTCTTCGAGAAGAGAGGCGATGCGCTCTACAACAGCGCTATGGTCGTCAAGTCCGGCCGGATAGCCGGCGTCTATGCCAAGGCTCACCCGCTCGAAAGCGGCTGCAGGCCGGGAAAGGATTTTCCGATCTGGCAGGAGGGCCATTGGCGCTTTGGTATCAATATCTGCGCCGATCTCCGATATCCCTATACCGCAGCTCGTTTGGCCCGAAAGGGAGCGGGCCTCATCTGCAATCCCGTCAACCTGATGCTTCGGCCCCACAAGGCGGAGAAATGGCATAGGCCGGGCATTTCGAGCCTGCAGATATGCGCCAGGCATACGGGCTGCTGGGTCATGGCGTCCGATGTGGTCGGCAGCAACGAGGATGGCTGGGTGAGCTACGGCACCAGCGCAATCGTCGATCCGAACGGCGTCGTCGTGGCAAAGGCCAAGCCGCATAGCGAGGATGTCCTCGTCTTCGATCTGCCGGATCGGCAACCCGAACGCGGATTCGCGCGAAAAGCGGCTGATATCGCTACCTAATTGTGCAAATCGCGCTATCCTCACAAGTCATGAGACCCGATCAACTGCTTTATCCGGCGCCTGCGGGCTTGTTCTGCCCGATCGGCGGCTTCTATATCGATCCCGTGCAGCCGGTCGAGCGAGCGCTCGTCACGCATGGTCATTCGGACCACGCTCGTTCCGGCCATGCCAATGTGCTCGCTACGCGCCAGACCCTCGATATCATGCGCATCCGCTACGGCGATGGCTTTGCCGGATCGGAGCAGGCGGTTGCCTTCGGCGAGGAAGTGACGATCAATGGCGTCAAGGTGCAGTTCCATCCTGCCGGTCATGTGCTCGGCTCGGCGCAGATCGCGGTAGAGAAGGATGGGCTGCGGATCGTCGTTTCCGGGGATTACAAACGCCGGCCGGATCCGACCTGCGAAGCCTATGTGGCGGTTCCCTGCGATGTCTTCATCACCGAGGCGACCTTCGGCCTGCCGGTGTTCCATCATCCCGATCCGATGGCCGAGACGCGCAAGCTCCTGGCTTCGCTTCGCCAGTTTCCGGAACGAACGCATCTGATCGGCGCCTATGCGCTCGGCAAGGCGCAGCGCGTCATCCGACTCCTGCGCGATGCCGGCTATGACAAGCCGATCTATATACACGGTGCGCTGGAAACGCTCTGCGACTATTATGTCGGCCAGGGCATCGTGCTCGGCGACCTTAGGCCGGCCACCATCGAAAGCCGGGATCAGTCGATCTTCCATGGCGCCGTCGTCGTCGGCCCGCCCTCCGCTTTTCAGGATCGCTGGGCACGGCGCTTTCACGATCCTCTGCCGGCTTTCGCCTCCGGCTGGATGATGGTGCGCCAGCGTGCCAAGCAACTCGGGGTCGAGTTGCCGCTGGTCATATCGGATCATTGCGACTGGCCCGAACTGACCGAGACAATCTCCGATCTGAAGCCGAGCGAGGTTTGGGTCACCCACGGCCGCGAAGAGGCATTGGTGCGCTGGTGCGAGCTGCAGGGCATCGCCGCCAAGCCGCTGCATCTCATCGGCTATGAAGACGAGGGCGATTGATGAAAGCCTTTGCCGACCTCCTCGACCGCCTGGTGCTGACGCCGAGCCGCAACGGCAAGCTGAAGCTGCTGGCCGATTATTTCCGCGATACGCCCGATCCGGACCGCGGCTATGGTCTGGCCGCCATTGCCGGCACGCTCGAGGTGCGCAACGTCAAGCCCGCCATGCTGCGCGAGCTCGTTCTCGAGCGCATGGACGAGGTGCTGTTTCGCTATTCCTACGATTATGTCGGCGATCTTGCCGAGACGATCTCGCTGGTATGGGACAAGGAAAGCGATATCGAGCGTCCCGCCGGCGAGCAGCCGAAGCTCGGCGAGGTTGTCCGCCGCATGAATGCGCTTGGGCGGACCGAAGTGCGCAGCTTCGTCCGCGACCTGCTGGACCGGCTGGATACGTCGGGCCGTTTCGCTTTCTTAAAGCTTGCGACCGGCGCCATGCGCATCGGCGTCTCGGCCCGGCTTGCCAAACAAGCGCTGGCCGAGCTGAGCGGCAAGGATGTGACCGAAATCGAGACGCTTTGGCATGGTCTGCAGCCGCCCTATGAAAGCCTCTTCCGCTGGCTGGAAGGCAAGGCGGAGAAACCGGTATTGGCAACACCGGCGATCTTTCATTCCGTCATGCTCGCCAATCCCGTCGAGCCGGGTGATCTTGAGGGCCTCGACCCCCGCGATTTCGCCGCCGAATGGAAGTGGGATGGCATCCGCGTCCAGCTTTCGCGCTCCGGGCAAACGAGCAAGCTCTATTCGCGCTCCGGCGACGACATATCCGGCGCCTTTCCCGACGTTGTGGACGCCATGAATTTCGAGGGCGTCATGGACGGTGAGCTGCTGGTTGGCGGCACTGTTCGCTCCAACAGCCCGACACGCAGCTTTTCCGATCTGCAGCAGCGCCTCAACCGCAAGACCGTGACGGCAAAGATGCTGGACGAGTTTCCGGCCTTCATCCGCGCCTATGATCTTCTTTTTGACGGCGCGGAGGACGTGCGCGCCCGCGGTTTCCTCGATCGGCGGGAGCGGCTGACGGAGATCATCGATGCCGCGCCCCACGACCGCTTTGATCTGTCGCCGCTCGTCGATTTCTCGTCCTGGGAGGAGCTCGACCGCCTGCGCTCCTCGCCGCCCGATCCGGTGATCGAAGGCGTGATGATCAAGCGCAGGGACAGCGCCTATCTCGCAGGCCGCGCCAAAGGCCCCTGGTTCAAGTGGAAGCGCGATCCCTATAATGTCGATGCCGTGCTGATGTATGCCCAGCGCGGCCACGGCAAGCGCTCCAGCTACTATTCCGATTTCACCTTCGGCGTCTGGGCGACGACGCCGGAGGGTGAGCAGCTCATGCCTGTCGGCAAGGCCTATTTCGGCTTTACCGATGCGGAGCTTGAGGTGCTCGACAAGTTCGTGCGCAACAATACGGTCGACCGTTTCGGCCCAGTGCGGGCGGTGCGCGCCGATCGCGATTTTGGCTTCGTGCTCGAGGTCGCTTTCGAGGGCATCAACCGCTCGACCCGCCATAAATCGGGTGTCGCCATGCGCTTTCCACGCATTGCCCGACTGCGGCCCGACAAACCGCCCTACGAGGCGGACAGGCTGGAAACTTTGATCGCGATGATTGACGCCAAGGCTCCGGTTGTCGATGAATAGGCGAGGGCGATTCCTCACCACAAAGTGAGTTGGCCTAGCCTTCCAACCCGTGCAGATTCGATCTGCGCCGGGATATTTCGACAGAGCCCACGACCATGTCCGACGACCACGCATTTCGTCCCAATCGCCGCAGCCTTCTAGCCGGTATTGCCTTCACGCTCTTTGCGCCCAACATCGTCAGAGCTGCCGATGACAGTACGACTGCAAGCAAGCCTGCTGAGAACAAGAGTGTCGCCACCCGGAGCGACGAAAAGGCCGAGGATGCGCCGCCGCTGCTTTCGGGCGACTATGCCAAGGAGCGCCATCTGTTTCGCACTGATCTCGTGAGCAAGGGACCTGCTCCCGATATCTACGAACCGCTGGTGACGCCATCGACCGCCGAACGGCTTTTCTATCGCAGCGGTGTCGGCGAGGAGCTGGAGCTCGTCGCCTGGGTTTCCCGCTACACGCGTTCGGAGAAACCGAAGCCGGCCGTACTTTTCCTGCATGGCGGCAACGCCATCGGCCAGGGACATTGGCAGCTGATGAAGCCCTATGTCGAGGCGGGCTACGTCGTCATGATTCCTTCCATGCGCGGCGAAAACGGCCAGAAGGGCAATTTTTCCGGCTTTTACGACGAAGTTGCCGATGTGCTGGCCGCGTCCAACCGGCTGCGGCATCTGCCTGGTGTCGATCCGCATCGCATGTTCCTGGCTGGCCACAGCATCGGCGGTACGCTCGCCATGCTCGCCGCCATGTCGACGAAGCGCTTCCGTGCGGTCGCGCCGATATCCGGCAACCCCGACGCTTACGCCTTCTTCAGCCGTTACCCGCAGGACATCCGCTTCAACACCAGGAACCCGCGTGAATACCAGATGCGCTCGCCGCTCTGCTACGCGCACAGCTTCAAAAGCCCGATAAAGCTGTTTCACGGAACCGAAGAGGCGCATTTCGACTCGCGTCTGGCATTGCTTTCGAAACGGGCAACGGCCGCCGGCGTGAAGATCGAAATGGCGACGGTGCCGGGCAGCCACAATTCGGCTTTGCCGGGCGAAATCGCTCAAAGTATCGAGTTCTTCAAGAGCGTGGCTGTCTGAACCAGCGCCCGCAAGAGCGGCGCGGGAGATAATCCGAACCGCTCTGCGAGTCGATGCTTACGCCATCAGTTTCTCGATCAGCGCCGTTGCCGCTTCCGCAATCACCGTGCCGGGCGGGAAGATTGCGTCCGCACCGGCCGCTTCCAGCGCCGCGAAATCCTGTGGCGGGATGACGCCGCCGACGGCGATCAGCACATTGCCGGCATGACGGCGCGCAAGCGCTTCCTTCAGTTCCGGCACCAGCGTCAGATGGCCGGCGGCAAGCGATGATGCGCCGAGGATGTCGACGCCTTCGCGAACGGCGACATCGGCCACTTCTTCCGGAGTCTGGAACATGGCGCCGACGACGACATCGAAGCCGAGATCGGCAAAGGCCGTCGCAATCACCTTCTGTCCGCGATCATGGCCGTCCTGACCCATCTTGGCGATGAGGATGCGGGGTTTTTCGCCGCGTGCCTTGCGGAAGGCTTCAACCTTGGCGACGGCCTTGTTGAAAGCGGGATCGGCATCGCCGACTTCCCGACGATAGACGCCGGAAATGGTCCTGATCTCGGCCACATGCCGGCCATATGCCTTTTCCAGCGCCAGCGAAATTTCGCCGACGGTCGCTCTTGCCCTTGCTGCCTTAACGGCAAAATCGAGCAGGTTGCCGGTGCCGTTGCGTGCGGCATCCGTCAGGGCGTCGAGGGCAGTCTCGACGGCGGCCGTCTCCCGTGTGCCCTTCAATTGCTGCAGCTTGGATAGCTGACGTGCCCGCACTTCGGAATTGTCCACCTTCAACACGTCGACTTCGATATCCTTCTCCGGCCTGGAAAAGTTGATGCCGACGAGTGTCTGATGGCCGCTGTCGATGCGCGCTTGCGTGCGTGCGGCGGCTTCCTCGATGCGAAGCTTCGGAATGCCTTTCTCGATCGCCTTCGCCATGCCGCCGAGCGCCTCGACTTCCTCGATATGGGCAAGGGCGCGGGCCGCAAGATCGTGGGTCAGCCGCTCGACATAGGCCGAGCCGCCCCAAGGATCGATGATCCCTGCCGTGCCGGATTCCTTCTGCAGCAGGATCTGCGTGTTGCGCGCGATGCGGGCGGAGTGATCCGTTGGCAGCGCCAGCGCTTCGTCGAAGGAATTGGTGTGCAGCGACTGGGTATGTCCCTGCGTTGCCGCCATGGCTTCGACCATCGTGCGGATGATGTTGTTCATGGGGTCCTGTGCCGTCAGCGACCAGCCGGAGGTCTGGCTGTGGGTCCTGAGTGCCAGGGATTTCTGGTCTTTCGGTGCGAAATTCTTCTGCATCAGTGCGGCCCAGATCAGCCGTCCCGCGCGCATCTTGGCGACTTCCATGAAGAAGTTCATGCCGACGGCCCAGAAGAAGGAGAGGCGAGGGGCGAAGCTGTCTATATCGAGCCCGGCTGCCACGCCTGCCCGTGCATATTCGATGCCGTCGGCGATCGTGTAGGCGAGCTCCAGATCCGCCGTCGCGCCGGCTTCCTGCATGTGGTAGCCGGAGATCGAGATGGAGTTGAACTTCGGCATCCGCTGGCTGGTATAGCTGAAAATGTCCGAGACGATGCGCATCGAGGGCTGCGGCGGATAAATGTAGGTGTTGCGAACCATGAACTCCTTGAGAATGTCGTTCTGGATCGTGCCCGACAGCTTATCCTCGGAAACGCCCTGTTCCTCCGCCGCGACGATATAGAGCGCCATGACCGGCAGCACAGCGCCGTTCATGGTCATCGATACGCTCATCTCGTCAAGCGGAATGCCGTCGAAGAGCTGGCGCATATCGAGGATGGAATCGATCGCCACACCCGCCATGCCGACATCGCCGGCCACTCGCGGATGATCGCTGTCATAGCCGCGGTGAGTGGCAAGATCGAAGGCGACGGAGAGGCCCTTCTGGCCGGCGGCAAGGTTGCGGCGATAGAAGGCGTTAGACTCCTCGGCAGTGGAGAAGCCGGCATATTGGCGAATGGTCCAGGGCTGCTGGACATACATTGTGGGGTAGGGGCCACGCACGAACGGCGCAGCACCGGGATAGGTATCCAAAAACTTCAGGCGGGCGAGGTCGCTTTCGCCATAGGCGCGCTTGACGCTGATGCCTTCGGGAGTTTCCCAGGCTGGGGCGTCGATTGTTGGCGCTGCTGCCTGTGGCTTGGCCCAAGGGATGGTGGCGAAGTCGGGGATATTGGTCATGGAGCCGATGCCTCCGTGAATGGGGAGGGCGCACACCCCCCTCTGTCACTTCGTGACATCTCCCCCACAAGGGGGAAGATCGTCCCGAGCCAGAATTTAACCCAGCCGGTCGTGACAACTTTCGCTGCCGCAGATGAGGGGTTTGTTCGAGGTGGAAGGGTTCCGCGAGTTTCCAATCTCCCCCCTAGTGGGGGCAGGGGTATCGCATATGAGCGGAGAGCGCCGCCGTCCCCCTTCTCCCCAGCGGGGAGAAGGTGCCGCCAGGCGGATGAGGGGGTGCCCGCCAAGACCACAAAAATCCATGAATTCAAATCGATAACCCCCTCATCCGACCCTTCGGGCCACCTTCTCCCCAAGGGGAGAAGGAGCTTATGGTGCTCGTCCGCCTCCATATGCGATAGCCCTCCTAGTGGGGGAGATGTCGCGAAAGCGACAGAGGGGGGTATCGCACTCGTCTCGAACGCGATGTCCATTCTCATGCCTCCACCCCCTCATCCAATCGTATCGGCACCAACCCCATCCCGCCAACAACCGGGCCCAAAGGCCCCAAAACCGTCACCGGCCGCTCGGTCTTCATGGCAAACAGCGTCGTCCCCACGATCGGCCTTGCGGCACGGCTCTCCCGAGCCTCTGCGATCATCGCCGCCAGTTCGCCGCTGGAAATGACCTTCGCCAATCCTCCCTTGCCTTCGATCCGGGTGAAAATCTCCCAAGCCCGTTCGCAAAGCGCGTCGGTCAGCGCCTCGATGCCGCCAGCCCCGGCAGCTGGATCGGCGACATGATCGAGGTGGCTTTCGGCGATCAGAATCGTCTGCGTGTTGCGCGCTAGGCGCCGCGCCAGCGGATCAGGAATGCCGTGCGTCAGGCTGTGCGGCAGAACGCCGATCTCGTCGGCGCCGCCAACGCCGGCTGAAAAGACCGCGATCGTGTTGCGCAGGATGTTCGTCTCCGGATCGAGGCGGGTCAGCATGCGATAGCTGGTCTCAGCAAAGAGATGTGCCGGTCGTGGGTCGGTAATGCCGCAGGCCTCGGCGATCCGGGTGAAGATCAGTCGCGCGGCGCGCATCTTCGCGGTTGTGACGAACTGGTTCTGATCGGCCGAAAGGCAGAGGCTGATTGCCGCAAGCGCTGCTTCCGGCGACAGTCCGGCCTCTTCAAGCAGTCGTAAATGGCCGACGAGGCTTGCCGCCATCACCGCCAGTTCCTGCGCCTCGGTCCCGCCGGCGTTATGCACGGCACGGCCGTCAGCATTGACGATCGAACCAACCGACTTCAACTCTTTGAAGTATTTGATGTCGCTGGTAAAATTGACGAAATGCCCAGCTGTCAGGAAAGCGTCGAGTCCAAGGTGCAATCTCTGGGCACCACCGTCCGCAACCATTTTCGCGACGCTGGAAGAAAAGCCATCGAGGCGCAGGGTTGTAGTCTTGGCGGATGCTGCTGCCAGCCCTTCGGAAAAGATTGGCGACTGAGCATCCATCCCGATGCCGAAGGCCGAAGCGGAACTGCTGGAAACGAGGCTGATACCGCTTGCGCCATTGGCAAGATCGTCGCCGAGCTGCACCATTGCCCGCTCGGTGTCCGGATCGTCCATGCGCTGCATCACCGTCCATGGCAACTCGGCCCGCTGACGAAATAGCGGCTTGCCGTCGCGCCGTCGCTGGTAAAGCGGCTCTATCGCGATGCCGTCATCGGTTCGCGAGACCAGTGCTTCCTGGAAATTCTTGCCTTTCAGCGCCCGTTCCACCAGCTTCAGCCAAGTCTTTTGGTCGGTCTGGCCGAAGATGCCCGGGTCGAGACTGTCGATATTCATGCGCTCCTCCGTACTGCATTGGTCTAGCCCATGATGTCGCAAGGGAAAACAGGAGTTTGGCCGATCGGTGCAATATCTTCGTTGGAACCGTCTGGCGATCGACGCCAGCCTCGCTCCAGCCGCGGCAGTCATTATGTGGCCGATCCGATGTGTCCCAACTGGTTTCCGATAATGGCCGACCTGCTGCCCGTTTCCCGTCACCTGTTTGCCGCTGCCGCGCTGACGACATTGTCCGCCTGCAGCATCATTCCCGATACGGGCGCCACCGATCCGGATCGCTTCGTGCAGGAGACGACGCCCGTCTTCTATCGTCCGGAGGGGATCGAGCCGAACAGGGTAAGGCGCCTGCCGGTGCAGCCCGTGCCGCAATCGCGCGATCTCTTCCGCACCCAATTCCACCAGACCTATGGCCTGCCGACCTTCAATCCAGTGCACCAGGCCATGTATGCGCAGCGCAGTGAAGACGACTTCACGTTGCCGGCCATCCCCTACAAGCGCATCGATCCGCGCTTCCTGCGCCAGGAGGTGGATTACCAGACCAGGGAACGCCCCGGCACCATCGTTGTCGATACGCGCGACCACTTCCTCTATTTCATCGAACCGGGCGGCAAGGCGATGCGCTATGGCGTCGGCCTCGGCGCGGCAGGATATGCCTGGCACGGCAGGGGCCTGATCCAATGGAAGCAGAAATGGCCGCGCTGGACCCCGCCCGCAGAAATGGTCGCGCGCGACCCGCAGATGAGGCCGCTATCGGCCGAGCGCGGCGGCATGAATCCGGGGCCGACCAATCCGCTCGGCGCGCGTGCGCTCTATATCTATCAGAACGGCCGGGATACGCTTTATCGAGTTCACGGCACGCCGGATTGGCAGTCGATCGGCAAGGCTGCATCTTCCGGCTGTGTTCGCATGCTCAACCAGGACGTGATAGATCTTTACAGCCGGGTGCCCGATAAGGCGGAAATCGTCGTTCTGTAGCGGTATTTTACCACAAATTTTCGTGATGTTGCATAAGTGCGATAGTCGGGGTGGTTTGCGCTCTTTAGTTTTGCGTCTGTCTCTGCGAACCTCTCGGGGAGCCGAATCAGCCTGTTGGTACGGGTTTTCGCTTCCTCCACAAAAGGAACTATGCTGTCGACATGAGCCTTCCTTCATCCCTATCGCGACGTAACTTCCTCGCTCTGGCGGGTCTCGGCGCCGTTTCGACGCTTGCCAGCTGCGCCTCCACCATCGATAACGGCCCCGTCGTCAGCCCGGTTCAATATACCGGCTCCCCGCGGCCGTTCCGAACCTGGTTCTCCAGCTATGATGGCGAGCAGCCTGATCCGGCCGTAATCTATGCCTCCGTCGAGGATGGCGGCTTCATCATTCCGGCGGTTCCCTACCAGCAGATCGATCCCCGCTTCTATCGTCAACGGGTGATCGACCCAACAGGCGAGGCACCCGGCAGCGTGGTCGTCAATACAACCCAGCGCATGCTTTATGTGACCGAGCAGGGTGGAACGGCGATGCGCTATGGCATCGGCGTCGGCCGCGAAGGATTTGCCTGGCAGGGCCGAGGCGTCATCCAGTGGCGCAAGAAATGGCCGCGCTGGAATCCGCCGGATGAAATGGTCGCCCGCCAGCCGGAACTCGTGAAATATTCGATCGCCAATGGCGGCATGGATCCGGGCCTGAAGAACCCGCTGGGGGCACGTGCTCTCTATATTTTCGAGGACAAGCAGGATTCGCTTTACCGCCTGCACGGTAATCCCGATTGGCGCTCCATCGGCAAGGCCGTTTCCTCCGGCTGCGTCCGTCTGCTGAATCAGGATGTCATCGATCTCTATGATCGCGTTCCCGAGCGGGCGCCGATCCTGGTCACGGCCTGATACCGCATCATTGAAAAAGGGGCGCCGCTGGCGCCCTTTTTGTTTGCGGTCCTGACCGGAAGTACCCGGAAGCCGATCTCAAACGATTGTCAGATTGATTTTCGACTGCCGGCGCTGGTCGCGCTGATTGGCTCTCCGCCATATCGCAGTCGTCACTATCCTCGTATTGACGGCCTTATCGCAATTCACTTTCTCAAAACCATTGCGAAATATATGTTGCGCGCGATTAAATCGTTATGTATATAAAATTCATCCAACCGAAGGAGACATGACATGCCTATTCTTTATACGACCAAAGCTTCCGCCACCGGTGGCCGCGCCGGCCATGCAGTTTCCGAAAATGGCGTCCTCGACGTCACGCTGACCGTACCGAAGGAGCTCGGTGGCGATGGCGCTACCGGCACCAATCCGGAGCAGCTCTTTGCAGCCGGCTATTCCGCCTGCTTCCTGGGCGCTTTGAAATTTGTCGCAGGCCAGCAGAAGGTCAAGATTCCGGAAGACGCCAAGGTCACGGCGACTGTCGGGATTGGTCCTCGCGCGGATGGCACCGGTTTCGGCATCGAAGTTTCGCTGGCTGTCCACATTCCCGGCATGGACAAGGCCGAGGCTGAAAAGCTCGCCGCTGCCGCCCATATCGTATGCCCCTACAGCCATGCCATGCGCACCTCGACCGAAGTGCCGGTTGCTGTTGTCTGACGGGAAACGCGCCGCCGGTCGATTGAGGACCGGATATGTGGGAATATATTGAAAAGGAGCGGCAGTTTGATCTGTCGCTCCTTTTCTTTTGCAAGAAAAATGCTATATCTTTTCTTAGGAAAGGAAGTGGTCATGATAAAAGCCCAGGCAATAGGCCAGCCGATGCCCGGCGAAGCACTGGTCATTACCAAGGCCGTCGTCAATGCCGCCGAGAGGCTGGGATTGAACGCCCGCATCCTTGCGGCCATCATCGGCGTGTCGGAGGCGACGGTATCGCGCATGAAGCGGCAGGATCATCTGCTGGAGCGCGATAGCAAGCCTTTTGAGCTTGCCGTGCTTCTCGTTCGTCTCTTCCGTTCGCTCGATGCCATCGTCGGCGGCGACGAGGCTGTGGCGCGGCAATGGCTGCGTAACGGCAATATCGCCTTTGGCGCAGCGCCGATCGACAAAATCATCTCGATTTCTGGTTTGACCGATGTCCTTGCCTATCTGGACGCCCGCCGCGCTCTCGTCTGAGGCAAGGGTCATCTCCGGCCAATATTGGCGGCTGGTGGAATCGCAGCATCAGGTCTCGACGCTGAAGCTTGTCGATACGCTGGAGGAGCAAGCGCTTCTCGAAAGCGTGCTCGAGGAAACCAAGCCGGCGCTGCCGCCGGAATGCGCCGGACTCGACTATCTCCTTGCCACACCCTTCCGCTATGGGGCGATCTATCCCCACGGTTCTCGTTTCCGGCGCGCCGGCCGTACGCTCGGCGTTTTCTACGCCTCGGAGCAGGTGGAGACGGCGCTGGCTGAAATGAGCTTCTATCGGCTGCTCTTCTTCCGTGATTCCCCTGACACGCCGTTGCCTGCCAATGCCGCAGAATATACAGCCTTTTCTGCTGCAATTGCGACGAAGGCTGGGATCGATCTGACAGTGCCTCCCTTGGATCGCGATCGGCAATTGTGGACAGATCCGGTCAACTACGAAGCCTGCCAATCGCTTGCCGAGGCGGCGCGAGCCGGCGGTATCGAGGCGATCCTCTATCGTTCCGTCCGGGATCCCCGCGGAGGCATGAACATCGCGCTGCTCACGGCCAGGGCCTTCTCCGCCCGCGAACCCGTCGAACGCCAGACCTGGCGCATCCGGCTGTCTCGCGTCGGCGTGCAGGCGCTGTGCGAATTCCCACGGCGCCGCATCGGCTTCGAAAGGCAGGATTTCGAGGGCGATCCGCGATTGTCTGAACCGCAATTCAGAGCAGAATAGCGAGATCGCTACGCAGGCGGTCGCCATTGCCGTCGGGCAGCCGCTCTTCGAGGGCGGCATGTGTCGTCTTCCAGATCGGCACGGCGGCGGCGAGCGCCGCCTTTCCCGATGGCGTGAGGCTGAGCAGGCGGGCGCGGCGGTCTTTTGGATTGGGCACGATGCTCACCCATCCCCGCCGTTCCAGTGGCTTTAGGGCCGCCGTCAGCGTCGTTTGGTCTATTGCCAGGAGTGCCGTGACCGATCCCATGGATGCCGGCGCCGGCCTGTTCAGAGACATCATCAGGGAGAACTGGCCGTTGGTAAGGCCGAACGGCCGCAGCGCCTCATCAAAGCGACGGGCAAGAGCGCGCGCCGCCCGCTGAACATGCAGGCACAGGCACGTGTCGCGGACTAACAGCGTGGTTTCAAAGGGGATTTCGACTGCGTTTGACATGATTCATTAATATTGATATCAATATATTTGTCAAGATTTGGAAATGAAAACGCCGGAGGAGGGCGCGGACAATGAACCAGGTCGTTTCCAGGGAAGTGTGGCTCGAGGCCCGCCGTCAACTGCTTGCCAAGGAAAAGGAAGCTACGCATCTTCGCGATCGCGTCAATGCGGAACGCCTAGCCTTGCCCTGGGTAAAGGTCGATAAGGATTATGTTTTCGACACGCCGGCCGGCAAGAGGACGCTTGCCGATCTCTTCGACGGCCGCAGCCAGCTGATCATCTATCATTTCATGCTCGGCCCGGATTGGGATGCCGGATGCACCGGTTGCTCCTTCCTCGCCGATCATTTCGATGGAACGCTTCCGCATCTCAATCATCACGATGTCACGCTGGTCGCAGTGTCGCGCGCGCCGATCGAAAAGATAGAGGCCTATAAGAAGCGCATGGGCTGGAAATTCCCCTGGGTGTCGTCCTTCTCCAACGATTTCAATTTCGACTATCACGTCTCTTTCACCAAAGAGCAGCTCGCCGGTGAAAAGGTGTTCTATAATTTCAACGATATGGACGCCGCCAACGGCAACGACGAGTTGCCTGGACTCAGCGCCTTCTACAAGGATGAAGCCGGCAATATCTTCCACACCTATTCCAGCTATGCCCGCGGCGGCGAGGAAATGATCGGCACGCTGATGATCCTCGACAATGCGCCGAAGGGCCGAAATGAAGGCCAGACCATGGATTTTGTGCGCCGCCACGACGAATATCAGGAGGCGGAGAAGGCGGGCTCCTGCTGCCATTGAGCGCATGACGAGACTGCCAAATTCATGCCATGCGGCACAAGGGGTCGAATTATTACGCCTTGCGCCTAGTTAAGACCTGGAGCCTGCTCGCCGGGGAACGACGGATCGACCGATTGACCATCGTTCGGCCGTCACTTTCATCGGCCATCATGTGCTTGCGCCGACATCAGGCTCAGGATGAGACGGATGACCGCAACAATCACAATAGGGAGCGATGTTATGGCTGAGAAGGGATATTTTGTCTGGTACGAGCTGATGACGACGGACATGAAGGCGGCGGAAGCCTTCTATACCAAGGTCGTCGGCTGGGATGCGGCGGATGCAGGCATGCCTGATGTCGGCATGGACTATACGCTGTTCAGCGCCGGTGCAGGCCCTGTCGCCGGTTTGATGATCCTGCCTGACGAGGCGAAGGCCATGGGCACGCCGCCCTGCTGGACCGGCTATATCGGCGTTCCCAATGTCGATGAAGCCACCAAGACCGTTGTCGCCAAGGGCGGCAAGACCTATCGCGAGCCCACGGATATTCCAGGCGTCGGTCGGTTCTCCGTCGTCTCCGATCCCTATGGCGCTGCTTTCTGCCTGTTCACCCCGCTGCCGGGCCAGGATTGGGAGCCGCCTGCGCCTGCGACACCGGGCTATTTCGGCTGGCACGAGCTCTATTCCAACGACGGCCCGAAGGCCTTCGATTTCTATAGCGAGATGTTCGGCTGGGAACTGAGCTCCGATTTCGACATGGGGCCGATGGGCAAATACAAGATCTTCAAGATCGGAGACCGAGACTTCGGTGGCATCATGACCAAGCCGGCGGAAATGCCGATGGCTGCCTGGAATTTCTACATCAACGTTCCGGCGATCGACGCCGCGATCGCTCGCATCACGGAGGGCGGCGGCAGGATCGCCAACGGCCCGATGGAAGTGCCCGGCGGCAGCTGGATCGTCCAGGCAACCGATCCCCAAGGCGCGTTCTTCTCGCTGGTCGCGCCGGTGCGCTGATCTTTACCCCCCTTGAGGGAAGTAGCACCTCCCCCTTGATGGGGGAGGTCGCCGCAAAGCGGCAGGTGGGGTTGATATTCGGAACCGGAAAGGTCTCCGCGGATCACCCCACCCTGGAGCTTCGCTCCGACCCTCCCCCTTTGTGGACAGGGGTATCGCATATGAGCGGAGATCGCCGCTGTCCCCCTTCTCCCCAGCGGGGAGAAGGTGCCGCCAGGCGGATGAGGGGGGTGCCTGCCAAGACCACCAAAATCCATGAATTCAAAGCGATAACCCCCTCATCCGACCCTTCGGGCCACCTTCTCCCCAAGGGGAGAAGGAGCTTATGGTGCTCATCCGCCTCCATATGCGATAGCCCTTCCCCTCAACGGGAGGTTAATTTTCTATCGCTTCAGGCTGCCAAGAATGCCGCGCACCAGCGCTCGTCCGACCTGCGTTGCCACCGTGCGCGCCATGCTTTTCATCGTCGCCTCCAGAATCGTCTCGCGCTGATAGCCCGAACGGCCGCGGCTTGCCGGCTTGCTGCTGTCGCCGCCAAAGCCGGGCAAGGTCCAGCCATCGCGGGCACTGTCGTTCTGCGGCGCCGCCGCCTTGCGCGCACGCTCCGTCAGGATCTCGTAAGCGGATTCGCGGTCGATCGTCTGGTCATAGACGCCTGCAACCGGACTGCCGTTGATGATGGCTTGACGCTCGCCATCCGTGACGGGGCCGATACGGCCGGACGGCGGGCGGATCAGCGTGCGCTCGACGACGGACGGCGCACCCTTGCCCTCCAGCATCGACACGAGCGCCTCTCCGGTACCGAGAGTCGTGATGACGGTGGCGCAATCGAAGGCCGGATTGGGCCGGAATGTCGAGGCCGCCGTCTGCACGGCCTTCTGTTCGCGTGGCGTATAGGCGCGAAGCGCATGCTGCACGCGATTGCCAAGCTGTGCCAGCACCGTTTCCGGCACGTCGAGCGGATTCTGCGTCACGAAATAGACGCCGACGCCCTTTGAGCGGATCAGTCGCACCACTTGCTCCACGCGTTCGATCAGCACCTTCGGCGCGTCGTTGAAAAGCAGGTGGGCCTCGTCGAAAAAGAAGACCAGCTTCGGCTTGTCCGGATCGCCGACTTCGGGCAGTTCCTCGAATAGCTCGGAGAGCAGCCACAGCAAGAAGGTGGCATAGAGCCGCGGGTTCATCATCAGCTTGTCGGCCGCAAGCACCGAGACCTGCCCGTAGCCGTCATTGCTGACCCGCATGATGTCGGAGATTTTCAGCGCCGGCTCGCCGAAGAAGTTTTCCGCGCCCTGCTGCTCCAGCACGAGCATTGCGCGCTGGATCGAACCGACGGAGGATTTCGAGATCAGGCCGTATTTGCTGGAAAGCTCGCTGGCATTGTCGCCCATATAGTTCAGCAGCGCCTGCAGATCCTTGAGATCGAGCAGCGCCAGGCCATTCTCATCGGCGATCTTGAAGGCAATGTTGAGCACGCCCTCCTGCGCCTCGGACGCATCCATCAAGCGTGCCAGCAGCAGCGGCCCCATCTCGGCGATGGTGGTGCGCACCCGATGGCCCTTTTCGCCATAAAGGTCCCAGAAGATGACCGGAAACTGGTCGAACTCATAGGGCGACAGGCCGATTTCCTCGGCGCGCTTCAGCAGGAAGTCCTTCGGCTCGCCCTTAACGGCGATACCTGAAAGATCGCCCTTGATGTCGGCACAGAAGACGGGCACGCCGGCCTTGGAAAATCCTTCCGCCAGAACCTGCAGCGTCACGGTCTTGCCGGTGCCGGTGGCACCTGTAACGAGGCCATGACGGTTGCCGAATTTCAGCGTCAGGAATTCGTCCTTGTTGATGCTGTCATCCGGATTGCGGCTCGCGCCGACGAAAATCTGTCCATCCTGCTGCGGCATGGTGTCGTCTCCCTTAAAGCACTTCCAGCAAAAGTGCGAAGCGGTTTTGCGTCCGGAACTGCGTAAAAACAAAAAGATAGAGCGTTTTCGCGATTCGAAGAAAAGCGGAAATGCTCCAGAGCATGCTGCCGAAAAATGTCACCGGTTTTCAGACGACATCATGCTCTACCTATATGATTCTAGAACCGGATGATTTCGGATCGATTGGATCCGAAATCATCCGGTTCTAGGGCGGCGGCACAGCAGCTTGAGAAAGCTGCAAGGGCCATTCATCGATTTGTCCTGACACTGTTATAAGAACTCGCGTGAAGAGGGACAACCATTCGCGTCGAGGTTCCGCTTCTGGTAGAATGATAGCCGCCGGGGCGTCTTGTGCCGGTTGCCGCATTCAGTTACGTTGACGTTAACGTTATAAAGGCAGGAGGCCACAGTGAACGAAGTTATTGATCAGATCGCGACCAAAGCCGGCATCGCTCCCGACCTCGCGGAAAAGGCCGTCGGCATGATTCTCGGCTTCCTGCAGCGCGAAGCTCCGGATGGCCCCGTCACCAAGATGATCGAATCCATCCCCGGCGCCTCCGATCTCGTTGCGCAATATAACGGCGAGGAAACGGGTGGCGGCGGCCTGCTCGGCGGCTTGCTTAGTGCAGTCGGCGGTGGCGGCGGCCTGATGGCGCTCGGCCAGCAGCTGATGAGCAGCGGTCTTAGCATGGGTGAAATCGGCTCGCTCGCCAAGGAAACGATTGCAACGGCTCGCCAGCATGCTGGCGACGAGGTGGTCGACCAGGTCGTCAATTCCGTCCCGGGCCTGCACCAGTTCATTTGAGGCTGAAGAAGCGTTCTCCTGGTGACGAGAGAGCCGACTGGCCGATAGCCATCGGTTTCATCCGTTGACTTCATGGGTACGTTCCGCAGTTTAAGCATTGATTACTTCGAGCTCGGCCTTCGCCCTTGGGCGAGGGCCGTCGTTTTTGAGGAGGCAGCTTCGTGCCAGACAGCCCTATCCCGGCCCTTATGCCAAGCAGGTCCGGTCACCAGTTCGTCCTCTATGGTGATGCCTGTTCTGGTATCCCTGGCGCCCTTCATGAAAGCACTTTCGCCAGCGTCAATCAGATCCTGCGCAGGCTCGATCCGCCCCCGGAATTCATTCTGTTTCCAGGTGACGAGATCATCGGGCTAACCGCCGATCCGGATACATTGCGGGCGCAATGGCGGCATTGGCTTGATCGTGAGATGGTATGGCTCGATCGCAGCAAAACGCCGCTTTGGCATACGACAGGCAACCACACGACCTATGACGAGATGAGCGAGCGGATTTTCCGCGAAGTCCTTCAGCTGCCCGAAAACGGGCCAGCGGGGCAGGAGGGATTATCTTACTGGGTTCGTCGCGATGATCTGCTGCTGGTGTTCGTACATACGTTGTGGACGGGGTTGGGCGGCGAAGGGCACGTCGAGACGGAATGGCTGGAAGCGACGCTGAAGGCGCATTCCGATGCCAGGCATAAGATCGTGCTGGGTCATCACCCTGTTTTCCCCGTCAACGGCTATTCCGGTACATACCAGCGGGAGATCGGTCACGAATATGCGAAGCCGTTCTGGGATATTCTCGTGGACGCCGATGTCCTGGCTTATGTCTGCAGCCATATGCTGGTTTTCGACGTTCAAGTTCATCGCGGCGTCCTGCAGCTTTGCACGGCGGGAGCAGGGACGGCGCACCGGATGCCGGAAGGCGTGGAGTATCTCCATTGTGTTCAGGCCGCATTGGACGCGGACGGATTCCGCTATCAGGTGCTCGACACCGACGGCATCGTTCGCGAGCGGCTGCAGTGGCCTTTTAAATCGGCCAAGACGTTGCGACATCTATCGCTCGGATTGAACGAAGCCGACTTTGGCGGTCTCCAGGGCGACAATTATATCGTTCACCTCCGGATCTCCGGACGTTTGGCGGACGAGATGCATGCACCGGCACAAACGCTATTTTCCGCCTTCGAAAACCAGGAGATCGCCCCCGTGTGGCTGGGCTTGCGTGGTTCCCGGCAGACATTGACTTTGATTCTTGGCCGCGATCCCGGCCGCAGTCCGCATTACTGGTTCGGGCCTGATCTCGCTCCGGGCCGAACATTCGATATAGATATTGCCCTGCACGCAGGCATGGGGCCTGGTGGCATGCTCTTTCGCATGCCGACCGACCACGGGTGGAGCTCGCTCAAGGGCGCGTCGGCAACCGGTCTCGAGCGCACCACATGGCCTGAACGATGGGCTATGGGCCATGGCCAGGGCGGCGCCGCGGACCGTCCCTTCATGGGCGAGGATCTGGCCGTCCAGATTGCGGCGTCGGCATGAGCGCCTTCGCCGCACAGACCAGCCGGCAATACTAAACCTTCCTGCCCTTCGGCGTCCCATCGATCTCATGCCATTTGCGGCCGTCGCGTTCGATAAGTTCGTCGGCGCAGGCCGGGCCGGTGCTGCCGGGGGCGTAAGGATCGGGTTTGCCGCCCTCTGCCCAGAGGTCGAGGAAGGGCTGAACGGCCGCCCAGCCGGCTTCGATGCCGTCGGCGCGCTGGAAGAGCGTCTGGTCACCGACGAAGAGTTCGTAGAACAGACTTTCATAGCCGGTCTGCTTGCCGATATCGAAACTGTCGGCATAGCGGAAATCGAGCGAAACCGGCGCGGTTTTCAGCACCAGCCCCGGCGATTTGATCGAGATTTCCATGTCGAGGCCTTCGTCGGGCTGCACCTGGATGATGAGCCTGTTCGGCGGCAACTCGGGGCGGGATTCGTGGCGCGGGAACTGGGCGAAGGGCACCGGCCGGAAGGTGATGACCACTTCCGTATCCCGCGCCTTCATCGCCTTGCCCGTTCGCAGGTAGAAGGGCACGCCCGCCCAGCGCCATGTATCAACGAAGAGCTTTAGCGCCACGAAGGTTTCGGTGTTGCTGTCGGGCGCGACATCGGGTGTCTGGGTAAAGGCCGGCAGATCCCTGCCGGCAATCGGGCCGGCCGTATAGGCGCCGCGCACGCCGTTCTTGATTGCCTCCTCCCGCGAATAGACACGCAGGGCCTTCAGCACCTTGCCCTTCTCATTACGAATGGATTCGGCATCGAAGCTGTTCGGCGGTTCCATCGCCACCATCGCTAGCAGCTGGAAAAGATGGTTCGGCACCATGTCGCGAAGCGCGCCGGTCGCATCGTAGAATTTACCGCGCGTGCCGACATCCACAAGCTCTGCCGCCGTGATCTGCACGTGGTCGATATAGTTGTTGTTCCACAGCGCCTCGATCATCATGTTGGCGAAGCGCGTCGTCATGATGTTCTGCACCGTTTCCTTGCCGAGGAAATGGTCGATGCGATAGATCTGGCTTTCGGACACATGGTTCAGCAGCCGCGCATTCAAAGCCTGTGCCGAAGCAAGATCGTGGCCGAAGGGCTTTTCGATCGCGATGCGGCGGAAGGCGCCGGTCGCCTCGTTCATCAGCCCGTTTTCGGAGAGTTTCTCGGCGATATCGCCGAAGAAGCGCGGCGGCACGGCGAAATAGAAGGCTGCATTGGCGGTCGGCGCGTGCGAGAGATAATCCGAAATCTCCTTGTAGACGCCGTTCTGGGTGAAATCGCCAGAGATGTAGCTAATGCGCTTGCGTAGGCTCTGCCATGCGGCCTGCCGCTCCGGATCGTCCATATCGCCGGAGGTCTTCAGAAATGATTCCAGCCGATCCAGCAGCATGTCGACGCCGCCGGTCTCGATGCCGATGCCGAGAATATGCAGGTCTTCGCCGACAAGCCCGCTGCGGGTCATGTTGATCAGCGTTGGGATCAGCAGGCGCCGCGTAAGGTCGCCGGCAGCACCGAAGATCACGAATGTCAGCGGCGGAGCCGGTGCGACGTCGGGGGTGGTCATGCGCGCATCTCCTTCTGGCGGCCATATTCGGGGCTTCTGGACGACATCGACTATCTCCTCGGAGCTATTGCTGTTTCAGCTTTGGCTATGGGTGTTCTACTGCATAATTCCACAAATCGGAATCGATTTAGGGATAAAATTATGCAGCAGATTTAAAGCGTTACAGCGGCCTTTGCGCGCCACATGTGGCGCGCGGCGCTGTAGCGCGGGCCGATGTCGGTTGTCGAT
Organism: Martinezella sp. CNPSo 3890; assembly: GCF_057784455.1. Classification (NCBI taxonomy): domain Bacteria; kingdom Pseudomonadati; phylum Pseudomonadota; class Alphaproteobacteria; order Hyphomicrobiales; family Rhizobiaceae; genus Martinezella; species Martinezella sp. CNPSo 3890. The sequence goes on from NZ_JBXSOR010000001.1 coordinate 509,193, forward strand.
GGGATCGACGCACCGCCGTCAGTCGGCATTTCGCGGCTGATAAATATCCTATTTCTTCACCGCGACCAGGAAGAGCCGCGGAAAGCGCAACAGCACCTTGCCGTCGACAAGCGGCTGATAGGCATGCTCGATATGCTTCAGATATTCGGCGGCAAAGGCATCGCCATGCTCGGCGCCGGCATGGTCGAGATAGGGGCGCAGGCCCGTGCCCTTCACCCATTCGACAATGGCTGCCGCGTTTTCCAGTGCATGATTATAGTTCGTGTGCCAGATATCGACCCGGGCCGATTTGCCGATTAGTCTGTTGTAATAGACCGAGGGCGCGGGCAGGGGATTGCGGCGTACGCTCTTCTTCGCAAAGGCCTCGCTCCACGGGCCGCTCTTGGCCGTCTCCTCCATCATCAGATGGCTGGGCTCCGTCAGATTGTCGGGCATCTGCGCGGCAAGCACGCCGCCAGGCTTTAGACCGTCCATCAGATGATCGAGAATATCGAGATGATCGGGCAGCCATTGGAAGACCGCGTTCGCAAAGAGCAGATCAACCGGCTCCTCCGGCCGCCATCTGGCGAGATCCGCCTTGACGAAGCTCGTACCGGGCATGCGCTTGCGGGCGGCCTCCAGCATGTTGTCGTCGCTGTCGAGGCCGGAAACGCCGGCGACGCCATAACGCTCCACGATCAGCTCGGTCGAATTGCCAGGGCCGCAACCGAGGTCGATCGCTCGCTCGACATGCTGCAGCGGCACCTGCGCCAAGAGGTCGCGCGCCGGACGCGTGCGTTCATCCTCGAATTTCACATATTGGCCGGCAGACCATGCCATGGGCATACCCTCTTCCTGGATTGCCGTTTTCCCGATGCGCATAGCACCGGGATGTATCAGAACCGTGTAATGACGCTGATGCCCTTGCCCTCGGCCTTATCAAGCGTCATCAGCGCCGGAACGGCGTCTTCCAGGCTGATCCTGCGGCCAATGAGCTTCTGCGGCGCGATCTTGCCGGCGGCGAGCATGTCGAGCATGGCATCGTAGCGCCAGGCCTGCATGCCGTGGCTGCCGTAGATCTCGAGTTCATGGCCGATGACTTGCGCCATCGGGATCTGCGGAGTCGCATAGTCACCGAGCATGAGGCCGACCTGCACATGCCGGCCGCGCCGTCGCAGGTTCTTGATGGAGTTGAAGCAGGTGGCAGGGTGGCCGAGCGCGTCGATCGAGACATGGGCGCCGCCGTTGGTGATCTCGCGCACCGCCTCCGCCACATCAGCGACCTCAGCCGCATTGATCGTCGCGACCGCGCCGCATTCGCGGGCAAAGGCGAGCTTTTCGTCGGAAATGTCGACGGCGATGGCATTGGCGCCGAGCGCGCTGGCGATCATGATCGCCGACAGCCCGACGCCGCCGCAGCCATGGACGGCGATCCATTCGCCGGGGCGCGTCTTCGCCTGATCGGCAACGGCACGGAAGGAGGTGGCGAAACGGCAGCCGAGGCTTGCCGCCGTCGCGTCATCGACAGATTCTGGCAGGTGCACGAGATTGGCGTCGGCATAGTCGATTGCGACGTATTCGGCAAAGGAACCCCAATGGGTGAAGCCTGGCTGGAATTGGCTGGGGCAGACCTGCTGGTTTCCGGAGTGACACTCGGCGCAGTGGCCACAGCCGGAGACAAAAGGAACGGTGACGCGATCGCCGACCTTGAAACGGACGACGCCGCGCCCGGTTGCCACGACCTTGCCGGCGAGCTCGTGGCCCGGCACATGCGGCAGCTTGATATCGGGATCATGACCCATCCAGCCATGCCAATCGCTGCGGCAGAGCCCCGTTGCGCCGACGGCGATGACCACACCATCTTCTCCGGGTGTCGGGTCGGGCAGGGTACGGATTTCGGGTGTTGCCTCGAAGGCCTCGTAATACATCGCTTTCATGGGAGTTTTCCCTCTCTCCTGACGATCCCTATGGTTCATCACTTTTGCTGATGGACCCATTCGTCAAGTTGTTGTTTCGGCGCATGAAAATTGCGTTATGAATGCGATATCAAGCGCTTTGTTGCAAATGGATTTTGCCGCGCAGTTTCTGCTTGACCCTTGGGTTGCACGGTTATTTGCTCTCCGCCACCCGGAGCAATTCCAGCAAAAGTACGAAGCCGTTTTGCGCCCGGAATTGCGAGAAAACAAAAAGGTAGAGCGGTTCAGAGATCCCGTGAGCTGAACTGTTTTAGGAGAGGAAAACCCCATGTCCGTCGATACGTCACCCCGCACCGCCACCTGGACCTATGTCGAAGGAGAATGGCTTTCCGGCAATCCGCCGCTGATCGGGCCGACCTCGCACGCCATGTGGCTCGGCTCGACCGTGTTCGACGGCGCCCGCTGGTTCGATGGCATCGCGCCCGATCTCGATCTCCATTGCCAGCGCATCAATCGCTCGGCCGTAGCCATGGGGCTGAAGCCGGTCAAGACCTCGCAGGAGATCGAAGCGCTCGCCTGGGAAGGCATCAAAAGATTCGACGGCAAGACGCCGATCTACATCAAGCCCATGTATTGGGGTGAGCACGGCTCGCCGGGCAGCGTCGTCGCCGTCGATGCGGAATCGACGCGCTTCGCCCTCTGCCTGTTCGAGGCGCCGCTCGGCGGCACCGGCGGCATCACGCTGACTGTTTCGCCCTTCCGCCGCCCGTCGCCTGAAACGGCGATGACCGACGCCAAGGCCGGCTCGCTCTATCCGAATAGCGGCCGCATGATCCTGGAGGCGAGGGGTCGCGGCTTCAACAATGCGCTGGTGCGCGACATGAACGGCAATGTCGTCGAAACGGCATCGTCCAACGTCTTCATGGTCAAGGATGGTATCGTCTATACGCCGGTTGCCAACCGCACCTTCCTTGCCGGCATCACGCGCGCCCGCGTCATCGGCCTGTTACGCCAGGAGGGCTTCGATGTGCGCGAGGAAACCCTGTCCGTCGAGCAGTTCATGGCCGCCGACGAGATCTTCACGACCGGCAACTATTCCAAGGTCGTCAGCGTCAACCGCTTGGACGACCGCGAATTCCAGGAAGGCCCGGTCGCCCGCAAGGCGCTGGAACTCTATATGGATTGGGCACACGGCCGTAGCGCCAGCGAGGAATAAACCCTTCTGGCAAGGAGAAGGGCATGCAGAAGAGTGCGGCCGTTCATGGCCGCACGGGTGTTCCTACACGACCTGCCGAAGCAAGGTAGGATCGCGGCGCGAAGAAAACGCCATCAGTCTCGAAAGCCTCAAGGTCTTCGGCGTGGAGCGCGTGGCGGACGCTCGGTCTTGCGCTGACGCGAGCCATGAATTCCTGGAGCGCCGGCCTGCTTGCAAGGTCGATCTTGATCCACGGCGACCAGTTTAGGCAGACGAAGAGATAGGCGTCAGCGACCGTGAAGTCGTCACCGGTCAGATAGGGGCCGATAAGCCGGCTGTTCAGCCAATCCAGTCGTTTGCACACCAGTTCATGGATGCCGGCATGAGCGCCTTCATAAGCGGCGTTGAACAGCATCGCCATTGGCTTGTGAAGTTCGGCGGTGATGAAATTCAGATAGGATTGAACTTGGCTTCTGGCATAGGTTCCGGCCTCCGGCAGGAGGCGCGAACCCTCCGGTGAACATTCCGCGAGGAATTGCACGATGGCAGGACCTTCGGTCAGCACCCTCCCATCATCGAGCACCAATGCCGGCACGTAGCCATTCCCGTTGATGGCAAGGTAGTCCTCGCCGGAACTCGTCCGATGAGTCTTTCGATCAACTTCGACCAGTTCGACATCCAGCCTCAACTCCCGACAAACGATGTGTGGCGACAAAGAGCAAGCGGCGGCGTGCATGTAGAGTTTCATGGGTCTCTCTCCTTTTCGATGCAGGCGCGATGCATGGCGTCGGCATCCATTGAATATTTGTACCATTTCGCATAAAATCTATCCGGTCAAGATTTTTATGCGAAGTAGTATAAAATATGAAGAGCGAGAAGAAGCAGGGCCGTCCACGCACTTTTGACGCGAAAGCCGTCATCGGGCAGGCGCGGGAGGTTTTTTGGGATAGGGGGTTCTCGGCCGCCTCATTGGATAATTTGAGTGCCGCGACCAAACTCAATCGGCCGAGCCTCTACGGAGCATTCGGGGACAAGGAGGACCTCTATCTTGACGCCCTGGAAGGCTATCGCGAGGACAGTCTCGATATATTGTCTGAAGCGCTCAACCCGGTCCTCACGCTGCGGGAGAATCTCGCGCGCATCTATGCCGAGGCTCTGAAAATATACCTGCATGGCGAGACCGCGGCGCGTGGCTGCTTCCTGATCAGCACGGCCACGGCAGAGGCTATTCAGCATGATCGAGTACGGGAGGTATTGCGCCGCAGCTTGAATGAATTCGACGACGCGATCAAGGAACGCATGGAGCTTGCGGTTGAGCGGGGCGAGCTTCCGACTGAAGCGGATGCTGCAACTCTCGCAAAGCTGGCATCCGCTGTCATGCATTCGCTTGCCGTTCGAGCGCGTGCAGGCGATACGCGCGAAACGCTGGAGGCGATAGCGCGTTCTGGGGTCGATTTTATCTGCGGTCGGCCCTGACGCGAGGCATGGGTTCACTGCCTCGTCAGCTCAGCCTCGAAGGCAGCCCTCGTCATGCTATAGGAGGCAAAGGGCTCATCGTGATAGGTGGTCTGGCGCGGCTGCGACAGACCGAGCTTTTGCGCAACGCGAATGGACGCCGCATTTCCAGGAGCGATATCGGCAATCACCCGATCGAGTTCGAGCGTCTGGAAGGCATGGGCGAGAACCGGCCTTGCCGCCTCGGTCGCGTAACCCTTGCCCCAGGCACGCCTGTTCAGCCGCCATCCGATCTCGATATCAGGCCCGACGGCGTCGGCGGGTATCAGCAATATCCAGCCGAGGAATTGCTTAGGCCTTTCTTTGGCGCGGATTGACCAATATCCGAGACCATCACCGAAACTCGCCTCGATCCGACCTTTCACGAAGGTTCGATGTGCCACGGCATCGTGCCACGGGCCGGGAATGAAGCGCGTTACCTCCGGGTCGCGATCCATGGCGATGCAATCGTCAAGATCGGCCATGACGCGAGGCAGAAGGATCAGTCTCTCGGTTTCGAAGCTTGGAAGCGCCATGGCGGATCTCCACAACTGTCAATCACGGGAGAATAGCAAAAGCACATTTGAGCTCAATCTGGCTCGGTCAGAATCGCGACGATCACGCGGCAATTCTGATCTTCAATGCCCTTGTTTGCAGGTAGCGGCTGAGTTATTCCGCTTCCTTCTTCGGGCTGACCCACCAGCAATAGGCAGCGCCGATCGCCAGCAGCACGCAGGTTCCGAGGAACACGGCGCGCATGCCGATATGGCCGCCGACGAAGCCGCCCAGGACTGGGCCTGCCACCTGGCCGACATATTGCGAGGAGATGGAGAGCCCGAGAATGCTGCCCGTCGCCGCATCGGGAACATTATGCCTGATAACGGCGGTGATGCAGGGCAGAAGGCCGCCGAGCGCCACGCCCATCAGGAAACGCAGGCCGATCAACTGCCAGGCCGAGCTCACGAAAGCCTGCGGTATCAGCAGCAGCGCCGCAACAGCAAGCGCCGCCATGATGACGCTCCAGTAGCCGATGCGGTCGGCTAGCTTGCCGAGCCAGGAGGACGACAGGATGCTGCCGAGCGCAGCGGCCGCCATGACGACGCCGGAGACCATCGTCACTTTGGCGTCCGTGACGAACTGCGCGACATAGACTGTGATGATCGGCTCGATCGACATATTGGCGAGCATCAGCAAGAGGCCGAGCGACAGCATGGCGATGACGGGGCGTTTGTCCGGAATGGAGGCCCAGCTGCCGGTGGCCTTCGCAGCCTTCTTCCGTGCCGTGGACTTCTCCTCCTTGATCAGGAAGGTCGTCGCCAGGAAGGTCAGGAAGATCACGCCGCCGGCCAGCAGGAAGGTGCCGCGAATGCCGATAACAGGCGGCAGCGCGCCTCCAATCAGCGGTCCGACGAGATTGCCGGCCATGATGCCGGCAGATAGCGTGCCCAGCGCCCATGCCGAGCGATGCTTCGGCGTTTGCGCTGCCACCAGCACCATCGAACCCGAGGCATAGCCGCCGGCAAGACCGGTGAAGAGGCGCAGCGCCACCAGCTGCCAGACATTGCCGGCCATGCCCATCAGCGAGATGGCGACTGTCATGCCGAGGCTGGCGCGGATCAGCATCAGCTTGCGGCCGTATATATCGCCCAGCCGTCCCCAGAGCGGCGCGACGAAGGCGGCGGTAAAGAAGGTGGCGCCATAGGCGATACCGGACCATTGCACGATCGCGGCTTTGTCGCTCACGCCGAGTTCCTCGACATAAAGCGGCAGGAAGGGGAGCAGCAGCGTCATCGCCACGATCGTCGTGAACGAGCCGACGAGGCAGATGATCAGGTTCCGCATCCAATGGGCGGTTTCCGGCTCGGCCGGTGCTGCTGCATCCCATCTCGTCTCGGTCATTTCTCGGCCTTTGCATTCAATGTGTAAAACAGTTCCTTGCTGCCCGATGCCAGGATATGGCCTTTCGCGGCGGCAAGCAGATCGGCGCGGGTGAAGAGATCCGGCAGGTTCAGTCGGTCGACATCGAGCGCATAGACGGTGACGTGATAGCTGTGAATGCGCGCGTCATTCCAGGGTGGGCAGGCGCCCATATAACCGCCATGCGGCCCATCCTTCAAATTGCCGCCGCCGGCACCATTCTGGCCGCGGCGTCCATAGGCCGTGCGTTCGAGCGGCAGGCCATTGGCTGAAGGGCCGTTTCCGTCCGCGCCTTCGGCAAGGCTGGTGCGCGATGCGGGAATATCGGCCAGGACCCAGTGAACGAATTCCATCCGATTGAAATCATTCGGAATGGTCTTGTCCGCCTTGTTGAACAGCGAAAAATCAGTGGGTACGTCAGGGTCGACCATCGTCAGCGCATAGGAACGCGTGCCCTTCGGCCCTTTCGACCAGGAAACGGCAAGGCTCTTGTTGGGGCCGGGTGCCGACTTGTCTGAAGATGTCGAAATGCAGGAGGCGTTTTCCGGCAGCAGCATCCGGTCATTGCTCTTTGGAAACGTCACCTTGAGATCGGCCGATAGGGCCGGGGTGGCGACAACTGCTGCGATGACGGTGGCGTTCAGAAGGTTGAGCATGGTTTTCATGATGTTGCCCTTTCGCGGTTCGCTCCTGTGAGCTTCGAGGGCAGGGTCTAACAAATTCGTGCCGAGCGTCGGCGCACGCAAACGCTCAAAATGCTGTCGCAAACGCTCACGCGCTGCGAAGTCGATCGGCAAAGCGTCGGGGCGAGCGATAGCCTGTCGCAAGCGCGGCTTCCCGCAGCGATAGCCCGTCCTCGGCGAGAAGGGTCGTGGCCAGCGCCACGCGCTCGCTTGCCAGCACCTCTCGCAGGGAGGCGCCCTCGCGCGACAGGCGGCGGCGCAGCGTGGCGTTGCTGGTGCCGAGCTCGGCGGCGATGAGATCGGCTGTCCAGGCTCGATCCGGCTGCCAGCGCACCAGCGCCCGCACCGCCTCGGCTGTGGTCTCCGGCGAACCGGGCAGGGCACCGCGCATGCCGAGCACCATAAGGATTTCGAGAAGCCTGTGCTCGATCAGCGGGATCGGCATATTGCCGCCGGCGATGCCTTCGCCGGCATGGTTGATCGCGGCAGCCAGCAGCGGATCGAGCGGCAAGTTTATCTGCGATGCGGGCTGCGCAGGCGGAAAGGCTTTTGCTGCACGGCGTGTCAATTCCTCGGGGAAGGTGATGAAGATTGCCCGATAGACGCCTGTCTGCGGATCGGGGTCGTTGACGACATCGCCGCTCCAGCCTGCCGGCAGCACGAGCACCGTACCGGCCGCAAAATGCCGCTGTCGTCCCATGCTGACGATTTCCTTGGAACCTTCGAGGATGGCGACGATTGAAACCTGTGAAAAGGCCGAGCCGGCAATGCGCTCGCGTTCGCGCGTGACGAAGGTGAAAAGTGTGGAATAGCTGCCGATGCCGGTCGGTTCGCCCGCCGGACGATTGTCCTTTGCCGCCAGGCGGCGCAGCTTTTCCAACATGGAGTGATGAGCCTCGGACACTGCGATGGCTTTCTGCTGATTGGGGGTGCCGCGGAGTTTGGACCACACAGGCGGCAATGCCAAGTCCGCAAACCGCCTTGTCGGTTCTCCCGACCGATATTATAAAACTGATTGCGTTACGCAAGCGGTTCATGATTGGCGGATCAAAAGCCCGCTGATGCAAAGGAGGAGGCAGGTTATGAACTCTCTCGAAAATGCCCGTTGCGATACGGTCAAACGGCTGTTTGCTGCCTATGTCGCTCAGCATCCGGATATCGTCGACCCGATGCTGACCCAGGATTTCACCTTTTCCAGCCCGCGCGACGATCATATCGACCGGAAACGGTACTTCGAGCACTGCTGGCCGAAGGAGAAGGTGTTCCGTGACATTCATATCGAACATCTGGTCGCAGATGGTGACGACGTGATCGTCGGCTATCGCGCCGAGAAGATGGATGGTGCCAGCTTTCGCAATGTGGAGCTCATCCGCTTTGCCGGCGACCGCATTGCTGAGGTCAACGTCTATTTCGGGCGCAACCTGTGACGCTTCAGCTATCCGTGGTCTTCGCCATTGCCGCGGCAAGTGCGGCCGCCGGACCGGTCATAGGTTGCGGGCAGTTTGCCGGAAGAAGATGAACAGCATCGGTCATCGAGGCTTGAGCGAAAGCGATCGTGACAGCGCCTTCGCCGCTGACCGCTTTCACCGCCTCGGCAATCGAGGTGAGATAGGCCCGGAGATCCCCCTCGCGGAAGTGCGCCCATGCGCCCGGCACCAGCCGAACCTCGATTTCAGCACCCGTCGCCTTAGCCGCTGTTTCGAAAAGTGCGGTCGTCGGGGCGATGGTCGTTTCGACGGTGCACAACACGATAACCTTGCCGCCTGCCTTGACCGCTTGCTCGGCCAGCATCGCATCAGCCCGGATGATCGGTGCCTCGGCACCGGCAGCGACCTTCAATGCTGCCGGACCGAGTGTCGAGCAATTGAGCACGACGGCATCGGCATCCTCTGCCAGATGCCAGAGGAGGGCCGCCGTTTCGGCAGAGATCTCATCCGTCAGGCGCCCCACTTTTTCGGCGGCAAGTAGAAGATCCGCGCGGACGTGATGACGCAGCATCCCCTCGGGCAATCCAAGTGCCTTCGCTGCCGTTTCATAGACGGCGATGTTGCTTTCGGCTGTGTGCAAACAGGCGATCGTCACCGACATTCCTCATCACCGAATGAGATCCGCAAACCTAGCCTCGGCAACCTGCCTTGTCGACATTTCGGTGCAGCAGTTCGCTCTGTATTCGGGCATCATCATATACAGCAAGGTTCATTTCTAAGTCTATGCTATATCTAATTCAAAAATAGGGCAATTTTTACTCCCGAGTGCAACTTTTTTGGCATGTCGCCGGTTGCCCTTCCAGGCGACCGCTCCTATGTTCCGGTTCACCTGCCGACGCAATTTTTTGCCAAGAGGAGATATGACCATGGCTTTCGAATTGCCTGAACTTCCATATGATTACGACGCCCTTTCGCCCTTCATGTCGCGTGAAACCCTTGAGTATCACCACGACAAGCACCACAAGGCTTATGTCGACAATGGCAACAAGCTCGCCGCGGAAGCAGGTCTTGCCGATCTGTCGCTCGAGGAAATCGTGAAGAAGTCCTTCGGCACCAATGCAGGCCTCTTCAACAATGCAGCCCAGCACTACAACCACATCCATTTCTGGAAGTGGATGAAGAAGGGCGGCGGCGGCAACAAACTGCCGGGCAAGCTCGAAGCGGCTTTTGCCTCCGATCTCGGCGGCTACGACAAGTTCAAGGCCGATTTTGCGGCTGCCGGCGCCACTCAGTTCGGCTCGGGCTGGTCATGGGTTTCCGTCAAGAACGGCAAGCTCGAAATCTCCAAGACCCCGAACGGCGAAAACCCGCTCGTCCACGGCGCCGACCCGATCCTCGGCGTCGACGTTTGGGAGCACTCCTACTACATCGATTACCGCAACCTGCGTCCGAAGTACCTCGAAGCCTTCATCGACAGCCTGATCAACTGGGACTACGTCCTGGAGCGCTACGAAGCCGCTACGAAGTAAGGTTCGCCGCATAGGCTGGCTTTCGCACCCGGCGTCTTCCTGGCGTCGGGTGTTTTCTTATGAGCAGCCTTGTTGATATATCTGTGTGCCGCATGACGGCTCAGGAGATCGCCACAGGAGGCTGAATGCCATCAGCGCCGCTTTTCCGCTTCGGTGTCATCGCCGATCCGCAATATGCCGATCTCGCGCCCAATCTCACCCTCAATCGCTATCCGGCGAAGAGCCTCGACAAGCTTCGGGATGCAATTGAGGAGTTCAATCGCCATGATCTCGCCTTTGTCGTGACCCTCGGCGATATCATCGATCGCGAATGGAAGAGCTTCGACGCCATTCTGCCTGTCTACGAAGCCTTGCGTCATCCCAAGCACTTCCTCCTCGGCAATCACGATTTCGCCGTGGCATCGGAACATCTCGGCACGGTGCCGGCACGTGTGGGCATGCCGTCCGCCTATTATGATTTCGGCCATTCCGGCTATCGCTTCATTGCGCTCGACGGCAATGAAATCAGCGTCTTTGCCCCGCCGGAAGGTGATCCTCGACGGCAGGAGGCAAAGGAAATGATGCGGGTGCTGGAAAGCACCGGCGCGCTCAATGGCCAACGATGGAACGGAGCGATAGGCGACACACAATATGACTGGCTTGCTGCAAAGCTCAGGGAAGCAAAGGCGGCGGGCGAGAAGGTCATCGTCATGAACCACTATCCGATTTTCCCGGATAATGCCCATAACGCCCTGAACAGCGACCGCTTGCTGGCGCTTCTGGCGGAGCACGAGCATGTCGTCGCCTACCTCAATGGCCACAATCACGCCGGCAACTTCGGAGTGTCGGGTGGCACATACTTCGTCAACTTTAAGGGCATGGTCGATACCGAAGATACGAGCGCCTATGCGATCGTCGCAGTCCACAATGATCGGCTGGAGGTCATGGGCTTCGGACGCGAGGATAGCCGGGTGCTGGCGCTGCCGGGCGCTTGATGAATCCCTTGGATGATTTGACAGGGGGAACGATCCGCAACGTTGAAAGTTTAGGAACCGAGGCTGCTGTGAGGCGGAGCCGATGTTTCCGGTATTGCAAATTCTGACAATCATGGTCGTGGCAGTTGCCATGGCACTGGCGCTGGCACATCTGCTGGAGCTGCCGGGCAAAATGCGACTGTCGAAAGAAGACTATATGACGGTTCAGCGAATTTATTATCCCGGATTCACGATCGGCGGCGTTGCCGAGCCGATCGGCACTCTTTTGCTTCTGCTTCTCCTGTTCCTGACGCCAGCCAACATCATCGCGTTCTGGCTGTTTGCCGCGGCTTTTGCCGCCATGGCTGCCATGCATGCAGTCTTTTGGTTGCTGATACAGCCCGTAAACAATTTCTGGCTCAAGGATGCCGAGCTGAAAGGGTTGGGCGCAGGCTTCTTTTCCTACGTTCCAGTCGGCGGTCATCGGATCGAGGCTGATGCCGAGGCGGACTGGACCATGCTGCGTGATCTCTGGGAATGGTCGCATGCCGCGCGGGCGGTCTTGGGATTACTGGCTTTTATTCTGTTGGTGACCGCGATTGCTCTTTAGCGGCGCGCAAAACCGAGAGTTGACCTGTTATTATTCCGCCGCCATCCGCATCTCGGTCACGTCCCTTTTCGGCGGCGTGCCGAACATACGGGTATATTCGCGACTGAATTGCGAGGCGCTTTCATAGCCGACCCGGTAGGCTGCCGTCTCGACATTGGCGTGGCCGGCGACCATCAGGCGGCGGGCTTCGAGCAGCCGCATCTGCTTCTGGTACTGCAGCGGCGTCATCGAGGTCAGCGTCTTGAAATGCTGGTGGAAGGAGGAGGGGCTCATGCGTGCGACAGCGGCCAACTCCTCGATGCGCACCGGCCCCGTGAAATTGTCGCGCAACAGGCGGATGGCGTCCGCAATGCGCCGCGTCTGGCCATCGGGCAGCACCAGCTTGCAGACCTCGCCGCCATTCGGGCCGGTGAGCAGCCAGAAGCAGATTTCGCGCATGATCGCCGGATAGAGCACCGGAATGGCGCTCGGGTTCGACAGCAATCGGGTCAATCGTACCAGGCAATCGGCAAGCTCATCGCCGAGATTCTCGACGAAGATGCCAAGCTGCGCGCCGCCTGCTGGTTTCGGCGGCTTGTCGAGCTGTTCCATCACCTCACGCATCATGCCCACATCGAATTCCAGGGAGATGGCCATATAGGGTTTTTCGACACTCGCCTGGACCACTCTACCGGCTGCAGGCAGCTCGATGCTGATGATGAGCGCCTGCATCTCGGCATAATCGATCACTCTGTCATTCAGCATCAATTGCTTCGCGCCCTGCAGAATGACGCAGAGCGCCGGTCGATAGATCATCGCATGCGGCATTTTCGGCTCGGTCGAGCGCATGATCAGCAGGCCATCGATGCCCGTGGGAAAGACGCCATTGTCGCCGCCGTCATTGGCTTCGATAAATTGTGTGATCGCATCTTTAAGGGCTGAGGACATTGGTGGTCTCCGGGGCAAGTGCCACTGCGGCATCATAGCAGCGGGGCAACAGCGAACAAGGCAGTTGGAGGAATAGGCAAGAAATTCGCGAGTTCCGGCATTCAGGGAAATGGTTCCGCAGGCGTAGATTCCGGTCACCAAACATTCCCTGGAGAACGGCAATGACGACTGAAAATTCCGATAAATCAAAGACAAAGATTGCGATCATTACCGGCGGCAGCCGTGGCCTCGGCCGCAACAGCGCCATTCATCTTGCCCAGCGCGGTGTCGATAGCATCCTGACCTATAACGCAAATAAGGCAGAAGCCGATAACGCCGTTGCCGAGATCGAAGCGCTCGGTCAAAAGGCTGTAGCCTTACAGCTCGACACCGGCGACGTTGCATCCTTCGACGCTTTCGTTGCCGAAGTTGGCCGCGTGCTGCAGAAGGGCTGGGCGCGCGATCGTTTCGATTTCCTCGTCAACAATGCCGGCACGTCCTATCATGCCTCCATCGCTGAAACGACGGAAGCCGAGTTCGACAAGCTCTACAACATCCATCTCAAGGGCGTCTTCTTCCTGACGCAGAAGCTGCTGTCGCACATCAACGACGGCGGCCGTATCGTCAATATTTCCTCCGGCCTTGCTCGTGTCAGCTATCCGGGCTCGTCGGCCTATGCGGCGATGAAGGGTGCGATCGAAGTGCTGACGCGCTACTTTGCCAAGGAGCTCGGCCCGCGTGGCATCACGGTCAACACGGTGGCGCCGGGCGCGATCCAGACCGATTTCAGCGGCGGCATGGTCCGCGACAATCCCGAGGTCAACAGGATGGTCGCCTCCATGACGGCGCTCGGCCGCGCAGGTCTGCCTGACGATATCGGCCCGATGATCGCCTCGCTGCTGTCGGACGACAATCGCTGGGTCAACGGGCAGCGTATCGAAGCCTCGGGTGGCATGGTCCTCTAATTCGCAACGTTAGATCTGTGGGATCTGCAGCACCTCAGCCGGCAGCGGTTGGGGTGTTTATCTGCCAGCCGTTCACCCAGATTTGCCTCAAACCATCACCTTCGCCCTTGAACCACAATCCCGTCGCCTCGCAGCCTTCGATCCGATCGCTACGGAAGTTGCGGATGGCCTGGCGCAGTTCGCACCAGGCGACGATGTTGGCGGTCTCCGAATAATAGATGAGGGCGATCGGCCGGATGATGCGTTCCGTGGCGCGGCCCAACTCGTCGCGATAGGCAAGATCCAGCTTTTCCTCGTCGCGAATGGCGCGGCGCACCAGCGAGAGATCGATCGCCGAGGCGGAAGGTGCGGCAAAGCCCCAGGCATGCAGCGCATTGGCGTCGAGCGTCTGGCGCAGCGGCGGTGGCACGGCGCCGGCAATTTTCGCGGTGACGCGCTTGGCTGCCTGCTTCAGCTCGGCATCGCCGGTGCGCTCCAACAAGGCCAGCGACAGCACGATCGCCTCCATTTCCTCGATCGAAAACATCAGCGGCGGCAGGTCGAAGCCGGGCCGCAGGATATAGCCGATGCCTCGCTCGCCCTCGATCGGCACCCGCATCGCCTGAAGTGCCGCGATATCGCGATAGACCGAGCGGACCGTCACCTCCAGCCGGGCGGCGATATCGGCCCCTGTCACCGGCCGCTTGGCCAGCCGCAGGATCTGGATGATCTCGAACAGGCGCGATGCCTTGCGCATTTCTTGCCCCAAAGAAGAAGGCTACTGACAACACCCCGTCAGTTGGTTCATTTTATAAGACTGCCTATCGACTTGAAAATCAACCATTTCCTCTCCTGTCTCTCTGGAGAGGGCGATAGGCAACTGACATGGGTTACGCAGAAAATCTCTGGCTCTTCTTCATCCTTCTCTTGGGCATCATCATCGTGCCGGGCATGGACATGCTGTTCGTGCTTGCCAATTCGCTGACTGGCGGCAGCAATCGCGGCCTCGCCGCGACAGGCGGCATTATGCTCGGCGGTGCGGTGCACTCGCTGAACGGCGCCGTCGGCATCGGCCTGCTGATGCATTTCGTGCCCGTTCTCTTCAATCCGCTGCTGATCGCCGGCGGCGCCTATATGGCCTTCATCGGCTACACGCTGATGCGCAGCTCCATCACCGTGGGCAATGAAGGGCCGGCCGGCAGCCGCTCCGCCTGGAAAGCCTTCCGGCAGGGAGCGGTGACTTGCCTCATAAATCCCAAGGCCTATCTCTTCATCTTCGCCGTCTATCCGCAATTCCTAAAGCCGGATTACGGGCCGATGTGGATACAGGCCGTCATCATGGGAGCCATGACCATCGCAACGCAATTTGCCGTCTATGGCGGACTTGCCATCACTGCCGGGCGCAGCCGCGAGCTACTGGTCGCCAATCCCAGAGCAACCGCCTTTGCGGGCCGCGCAGCCGGGCTGATGCTTGTCGTGGTTTCCGTGTTTACTGTCTGGGAGGGCCTGAAATTGGGGTAAGGGTTGCCGCCGCGAATGTGTATGTCGATGGCATGACACTGATTTCACTCAGCTCTCACCACTTTGTGACTTCATTGCCGGAAAGGAAACCGGCAAACATGTCGCCGTAATCATGCGCCGGGCCGCATGCGCGGTCTTGAACACCCGAGAGGTAGGAGAACGAAATGAAGTGGAAAGCGATTGTGATGGCGACGGCTTTGGCCGGCATCGCACTAGGTTCGGTCGTCGCAGCCGACGGCACGCATGACTCCCGCATCGGGATGATGAAGAAGATCGGCGGCGCCACCGGAGCTCTCGGCGCGATCGCCAAGGGGGACAAGCCCTATGACGCCGATATCGTCAAGGCGTCGCTGACGACGATCGCCGAAACGGCCAAGGCCTTCCCGGATCAGTTCAACCCGCAGAGCGACAAGACCGATCCCGAGGTCAATCCGAAGATCTGGGACAATCTCGATGACTTCAAGGCGCATGCCGCCAAGCTTTCGACCGATGCCGAGACAGCGCTCGCCCAGCTTCCTGCCGACAAGGCGGGCGTCGGCGCGACGCTGAAGACCCTCGGCGCCAGCTGTGGCGCCTGTCATCAGGCCTATCGCATCAAGAAGGATTAAGCGGTAGGTCTAGAAATCGATCTTGGCATCCGCACCGGTTCTGCCGGTGCGGAGCCTTTTGGTTTTAGAGCTAAGGCTTGGGGTGGCGTGATGGCGCGGTTTATTCGATGGTTGCTTTGCCTTTTCGGCGTGATCATCCTCGGCGGCGGCGCATTTTACGTCATCACCGCACCGTCGCCTTTGCCGGCGAGCCATTGGGCCAATCTCGGCGATCCTGACGTCAAGAACGGTCAGATGGTTTTCTGGGCAGGCGGCTGCACGAGCTGTCATGCGGCTCCGGGCGCGCAGGGTGATGCCAAGTTGGTGCTTTCGGGCGGTCTCGCGCTGACGAGCCCCTTCGGTACTTTCCATGTGCCGAATATCTCGCCGGATGAGAAAGCCGGGCTCGGCAGCTGGACGCTTGCCGATTTCGGCAACGCCATGAAGCGCGGCGTCGGTAAAAACGGCGAGCACCTCTACCCGTCCTTTCCTTACGGCTCCTATACCCGCATGAGCGACAAGGACATCAACGATCTCTGGGCCTTCCTGAAGACGCTGCCGAAGAGCGACAATGTCGCTCCGCCGCATGAGCTGCCCTTTCCCTTCAACATCCGGCTGGCGCTCGGCGGCTGGAAGTTCCTCTATCTCAACGACCAGCCGCGTATCGTGCTCGCCAGTGCCGACGAGAAGGTCAAGCGCGGGCAATATCTCGTCGAAGGGCCAGGCCATTGCGGCGAATGCCACACCCCACGCGACGGTCTCGGCGGCTTCGTAAGCGGCCAATGGCTGGCGGGTGCACCCAATCCGGAAGGCAAGGGACAGATCCCCGATATCACGCCCGGCTCGAAGGCCATCGGCAGCTGGAGCGCCGGAGACATCGCCAACTACCTGGAAACCGGCTTCACCCCGGACTACGACTCCGCCGGCGGCTCGATGGCCGAAGTCCAGCAAAACATCGCCCATCTGCCGGCAAGCGACCGTGAGGCGATCGCGGCCTACCTGAAGGCGCTGCCGGCGAAATAGGCCTGGTGTTCAGGTCGCGCCCCAGCGCTTGGCGAGATAGAGATGGGTTTCATAATGCAATTCGAATACGCCGCCATGCGCGTTGATGGCATCGGCAAGTTCGAAAAGCAGCGCTTCTCTCCGATCCTCGCTCAAAAGCCGGTAGCTTGAAAGCGTCCGCAAAAGATCAGTATAGCTCTGCGCCGTGTGCGACCGGCTCCAGGAATAAGAGTGGTGCACCGGAGCTTCGAAATGGTCGGACTGCTGCAGCTCCCGATCAAAAGGGCCATCAGGCAGATACCATGTCTCCACGGGCGGGCCGGCAAGCTGCGGGGCATGGCGGGCGTAGATCCCCGCGAACTTGTCGGATAGTGGCGGTTCCGGCTTCATCGGTACATTGCCGAAGACGGCGAGTGTTCCTTCCGGCGCGAGGAGGGCGGCCGTCGCAGCGAAGCGCAGTTCCGGCGAAACCCAATGGAAGGATTGTGCCGCGAATATCAGCGTGAAGCTCTCCGGCTTGCCCGGCCATGCTTCGAAGGTGGTTTGCTCGAATCGCACTCGCGGAAATTCCGCCAATCTTTCCCGTGCAACTGCAATCAGTTCCGCGCCGGGATCAAGCGCGAGAATGGAGAGGCCACGGCGGGCAAAGCCCTCTGTCGCCTGTCCGGTGCCGCAGCCGATTTCGAGGACCTGATCCTTGGCTTCCAGCCCGGCAAAATCGATGACATCGGCAAAAAGCGCATCGGGATAGAGCGGGCGGGAAGTATTGTAGAGGCTGGCGACGCCATCGAATGTGAACCGCTGTTCCAAGTCGCATCTCCAGTTGCAGATCGAAGTCGACAGCCATTTTTCTAGCGCATTTCCGGTCAAGCTTGTAGCTACGGGATTCGGCAACAGGAGAGGGTGGTCGTGGACGCAAGGGTGGCGAGGAAGGTTCCTTATTTCAGCCAATGGGAAACGCCTGACATGACGTTGGCGGTCGTCGCCGAGGGCGCACAATCGGCCTTGCTGAAGGACCCGCTCTGGGCGTCATCCGGCGCAAGCACCGTCGAGGATTATGCCCGCTGGGCCGGCAATCTTTGCGGTATGGCCTGCCTGAAGATGGTGCTCGCCGCCCGCACCGGCAAAACCATCCCGATCATGGATCTGGCCATGGGTTGCAGGGAGTATGGCGGCTATGTCGAGGAGGTGGATGGCAGGATCAAGGGGCTGATCTACGCGCCGTTCGTTCCCTTCGTTCGCGATCGCTTCGGCCTCGAGGCCCGTGTCGTCACTGGGATTTCCGTTGCTGATATCGCCGATATCCTCTTGCAGTCGGAGTTTTTCATCGCGTCGGTGCATCATTCGATCCGCTGGCCAGAGACCGAGCCGCCGGCCAAGGGCGGCCATCTCGTGCTGGTGACGGCCGTCGACGGAAACAGCATCCGCTTCCACAATCCCTCCGGCCACGTCGATGCGACGCGCGAGAACGCGGAGATGCCGCTGGAGGTGTTCGAGAGGTTCTTTGCAGGCCGCGGGATTGCCATCGATCACTGAAGCATTTCCAAATGTGCATCGGTTTTTCGTCCGGAATGCGCAAAACCAGAAACACTCTAAAAATCAATATCGGATGGCGATCCTCTTAAAGGCCGGCATCAGGCGAGAGCCTGCAGGTAGCGCATGCCGGTGACCGGCCGCGGCTTGAAATCCATGTTTTCGTAGAAGCGGTGGGCCTGGAAATTGCCTGTTGCGGCGCCGACCGAAAGGTAGCTGCAGCCGGCCTTGCGGGCGATATCGCGGGCGCGGTCGACGAGATGCTGCCCAACGCCATGGCCGCGATGGCCGTCGCGCACGAAGAGATGGTGCAGGTCCATGCCGCGTTGGCCTTCCTGCGCCTTGTAGAGCGGCACGAGGATGGCGTAGCCGATCAGCCCCTGCTCGCCTTCCGCGACAAGCGCCGTGATCCAGGGCACGGGGCCGAAGAGGTCGCGCTCAAGCTGCTCCGGCGTCGTGCCGGAGGGATCGCCGTGGTGGGCGGCCAGCAGCCGGATCATGTCGTTAAGCTCCGGCAGGTCACGCGGCTGCGCGTTGCGGATGGTGAGAACCGGCGGGCGGAGAAGTGAGATGTCGCTATCGTCTAGCATGGCATTTTGCGTCCTTGTTTTTCAAATGAGCCGTCAGGACGCTGCCGATACAACAAAGCCGCCTGACGGCGGCTTGTTGACATATGATCTGTCTTGGCCGCCCGTTACAGGTACAGCCAAAAATACGAGCAGTTGTGGAGCGCGTGCGTGATCATGGGCGCATCAATGATCCGGTTCAGCGCGTTTGTCAATGGGGCCTCAATGCTCGTGTTCGCACAGGCCGTGGTCGGAGAGTGCACGGATCACATAGCAGTCTTCGATGCTGTGGCCATCGCAGTGCGAGACGATGCGCTCCAGTTCGTGCTCCAGCTTCTTCAGCCGCGCAATCTTGGTGCGAACGTCATCCAGATGTTCCTTGGCGATACGGTCGGCACCGATGCAGGGGCGGTCCGGATGCTGGCTGAGCGAAATCAGTTCCTTGATGGCATCGATCGTCAGTCCGAGGTCGCGGCCATGACGGATAAAGGCGAGGCGCTCGAGATCGGCTTTGGAGTAACGCCGCTGATTGCCTTCGCTGCGCTCGGGCTCCGAGATCAGGCCCATCTGCTCATAATAACGGATTGTCGGCAC
The DNA here is from genome assembly GCF_057784455.1 of Martinezella sp. CNPSo 3890. Lineage (NCBI taxonomy): Bacteria > Pseudomonadati > Pseudomonadota > Alphaproteobacteria > Hyphomicrobiales > Rhizobiaceae > Martinezella > Martinezella sp. CNPSo 3890. The sequence goes on from NZ_JBXSOR010000001.1 coordinate 528,549, forward strand.
TTTCACGCCCGTCCGCTTGGATAGATCGCCGATGGTTAGCATTCAGAGTCCCCAATACCTCTAGTCTCTAGAGCAACATATGAGGCCCGTTCATGGAAATTGCAAGGCTAGGTAGCTGTACAGGCGGATGGGATACTCTGCTGGTCACCTCATCGTCCGATCGTCGCGACAAAGTAGGGCTTCCCATTCATCGTCACAAATAGTATACCCCCCTATATTATAATCGAGGCCACGATGTCCCATACCATTCGTCAGCAAGCCAAGCTCCTCTCTCGCGTCCGCCGGCTCAAAGGGCAAATGGAGGCGGTGGAGCGGGCGCTTGAGGCCGAGCGTCCCTGCGGGGAAATCTTGCAACTGCTTGCTTCCATTCGGGGTGCCCTAACGGGGCTGACCGGGGAGGTTCTTGAAGACCATCTGCAGGAGCACGTGCTGCATGCCGAAAGTGAAGAGGGCCGCCGGCAGGCGGTCGATGAGATTGCCGACGTGCTGAAGACCTATCTGCGGTGACGATTCGAGCGTTCAAAGAGAGACTAATGTCATGAGTATTTCTTCCGAAATGGGCCACAGCCACGTTTTTCTGGGCTCAGATCACCAGCGCAACGAGCGCCGCATCTGGGTCGTCATCGCGCTGACCGCCGTCATGATGGTGGTCGAGATCGGCGCGGGCACGATCTATGGCTCGATGGCGCTGCTTGCCGACGGCTGGCATATGTCAACCCATGTCAGCGCCATGCTGATCTCGGCGCTTGCCTATCTCTACGCCCGTCGGCATGCGCATAATGCACGCTTTACTTTCGGCACCGGCAAGTTCGGCGACCTCGCGGGCTTTGCCAGCGCCATCGTGCTGGCGCTGATCGCGCTCATCATGGGCTGGGAGAGCATTTTGAGATTGCTCGATCCGGTGGCGATCAATTTCCGCGAAGCGATTGCTATTGCGGTAGTGGGTCTTCTCGTCAATCTCGCCAGCGCCTGGTTGCTGCGCGACGACCATAGCCATCACCACCACGGCCACGCCGGCCATGGGCACAGCCATGGCCATGCCCACGATCATGACCATCATCATGAACACGGCGACGATCATCACCACCACGACCATGACCAAAAAGGTGGCAGGGACAACAATCTGCGCTCGGTCTATGTCCATGTCATTGCCGACGCGATGACCTCGGTTCTCGCCATCGTCGCCCTGCTGCTCGGCAGTCGTTTCGGTTGGACCTTCCTCGATCCGGTCATGGGCATCGTCGGCGGCCTGGTCATCCTGCAATGGGCATGGAGCCTGCTGCGCGCTTCCGGCGCCGTTCTCCTCGATTTCATTCCGCAAGGTGAGGATCTGCCTGAGGAGATCCGCGAAGCGATCGAGACGGACGAGGATCGCATCACCGATCTACATGTATGGCGGGTCGGCCCGGGGCATCATGCCGCCATCGTCGCGGTCGCAACGCCCGTCTCGCGCGATCCATCTTTCTACAAGGCGCGACTTGCCGAGATTCACGAGCTCTCACACGTGACGGTCGAAGTTACCGTCGACAAGGCGGCATAGAATCCGTTAGCAATCGGTCAGGTCAGAGGCTTGCCACATTCCTCGCATAGCCCAAGACCTGCCGATTCCGCTGGAGGCCTCTCATATGCCCACATTGCTCACGCGCCGCCGCCTCATGTCGGGCTCGGCGCTGCTTCTTCCCGCCCTGATGCTCGGCCCCGACGCGCTTTTCGCTGAGGATAGCGGCACGCCGGCGCAGACGCCTCCCGCAACGGACAATCCGGCAACGCCCGACGCCGGCGGCCAGAGCCCGCAAGGTGACAGCGGAGCTCAGGACAATTCGCAACTGTCCGACGATGTCGACAAGCAACTGGCCGATCTGGAAAAGAAGACCGGTGGTCGTCTCGGCGTCTCCGTGCTTGACACCGAAACCAATATTTCGCTCGGCCATCGTGAGGAGGAGCATTTTCCCCTGTGCAGCACCTATAAGGCGCTTGCCGTTGGCTTTGTGCTGGCGCGCGTCGATCAGGGCACGGAAAAGCTCGACCGGCGCGTCACCTATGGCAAGGACAAGGTCGTCACTTATTCGCCGGAAACAGAAAAGCATGCCGACGGCGATGGCATGACCATTGCCGAGCTCTGCGCAGCCGCAATCACGCTGAGCGATAATACGGCCGGCAATCTTCTGCTCGAAAGCTTCGGCGGCCCTGCCGCGTTGACCTCATGGCTGCGCACGACAGGCGACACCGAAACCCGCCTCGATCGCAACGAACCCGATGTCAATCAGGCCGTCAAGGAAGACCCGCGCGATACGACGACGCCGGATGCGATGCTGGATTCGATCGGCCTTCTGACCCTCGGCAATACGCTGTCGGAGACATCGAGGGATCAGCTGGTCAACTGGCTGGTCGCCAACACGACGGGCAACAATCGCCTGCGTGCCGGCCTGCCGAAGGAGTGGAAGGTTGGCGATAAGACCGGTACAGGCAATAACGGTTCCTATGCCGACATCGCGGTCATCTGGCCGCCGGAACGCGGTCCCGTTCTGGTCACAACTTTCGTGGCCGAGGCAACTGCGGATGCAAAAGACGTGGAAGCCGTTTTTGCTGAGGTCAGCAAGATCATCGTAGACATGGTCGGGCAATAGCGAGATTGATAATAAATAGAAGGCGATACGACCAAGATGTGAATCAGCTTCGTATCGTCTTCATGTAATCCGTCAGCATGTTTAGACCAGCGCCAGTGCTGAGGCTGCGCTGTCCGTTTCCTGATCGCCGTCCCCATCGGCATTGCCGGCGCCGAGCTTCTGTTTGATCTCATCGGCAATCTGGTCGTTGATCGCCTTCTGTTGGTCGGCCGGCAAGGACTTGAAAGAATCTTCCGTCAGGCCATGCGCTTCCAGATATTGTGCGCGGATCTTTTGGGCCGGCGTCATATTTGCCCATTTGGCAAACTCGTCGAGAATGTCCTGATCGGACTGTCCGCTTGACGATGCCGAGCTGCTGGTAGCACTCGCGCCAGACTGGTCGTCAGCGGAGCCTGATGTCGAAGACGAGGAATCACCGAACTGGCTGAGCCAGAGGCCGGACGAAATGGAGGAGGGGACGCCGCTGGAGGAAATGGAAGGCCCCTGCGTATCGTCCTGGTCGCCGCCACCGTCGCCCGGCAGCGAAAAGGGCGCGCTGTCGTCGCTGTCGCCGCTCTGCTGGCTGCGGATCGGCGCACTGAAATAGTTTTGGGTGCTGCTGTGCACTTTCATCATCATGTCTCCCAACAGGTTGTGGGGACGATGACTCTGCAAGCCTGTCTGGGGCTTGTGCGCTCAAGCGTCCTCAGGTGCCGCAAAAGGTCTGAAGCACCCGTTCTGTCGGCAATGGTGGTTCTGCATAGGGCGCAAAGCCTGGCTGATCCTCGTATGGGGTGGCGAGCACCTTCAGCAATGCTTCGAATAGAGAAAAGTCGCCGTCCTCCACAGCAGCCTCGATGGCCTGCTCGATCCGGTGATTGCGGGGAATGAAGGCGGGATTGACCTTGCGCATCGCCGCCGCACGCGCTGCCGGCGTCTGCGGATCGCGAGCAAGCCGCTCGCGCCAGCTTTCGAGCCAAGATGCCGCTAATTGCGGCTCGTTGAACGTAGCGGCGAAATCGGCCACATCTCCGTCTGCCGCGAGTGCGGCAAGCCGGCGGAAGGCGAGGGTGAAATCCGCGCCCTGCTGCTGCATCGTCGCCAAAAGCGACTGGATCAGCTCGAGATCGCCGTCCTCCTCGTTTGCAAGACCGATCTTGGCGCGCATGCCGGCAAGCCAATAGGCCTGAAAGCGTTCGCCATAGGCTTTGATGACCGTGTTCGCCAAATCGATCGCCGCATCGACGGAGGGGGCGATCAGCGGAATAAGCGTCTCGCCGAGGCGTGCGAGATTCCATTGGCCGATCGCCGGCTGGTTGGCATAGGCATAGCGGCCATTGCGGTCGATGGACGAGAAGACAGTCGCCGGATCATAGGCATCCATGAAGGCGCAGGGACCGAAATCGATCGTTTCGCCCGATACGGTCATATTGTCGGTGTTCATTACGCCGTGGATGAAACCGACATGCAGCCAGCGCGCAATCAGCGCCGCCTGCCGATCGGCCACGGCTTCGAGCAGTGCAAGATAGGGGTTCTTACGGTCTCGGATCTCCGGGTAGTGCCGGGCAATGACGTAATCCGCCAGGGTCCGCACACTCTCCGTATCGCCCCGCGCCGCAAAGAATTGGAAGGTGCCGACGCGAATATGACTTGCCGCGACACGCGTAAACACTGCACCCGGCAGCACCTCCTCGCGATAGACAGGTTCTCCGGTGATCACGGCCGCAAGTGCCCGCGTCGTCGGAATGCCGAGCGCGTGCATGGCCTCGCTGACGATATACTCGCGCAGAACCGGGCCGAGCGCGGCGCGCCCATCGCCGCGGCGGGAAAACGGCGTAGGCCCCGACCCCTTGAGCTGGATGTCCCGGCGCCTGCCATTCCGATCCTTCACCTCGCCGAGCAGGATCGCGCGTCCGTCGCCGAGCTGCGGAACGAAATTACCGAACTGGTGGCCGGCATAGGCCATGGCGATCGGCTGCGATCCCGGCAGCAGCTCGTTGCCCGAAAAGATTGCCGCCGCATTTTGTTTCAACGCTTCGACATCCAGCCCGAGTTCTCGCGCCAGCACCTCGTTGAACTTGATCAGCTGTGGCGCGGCAACCGGGGTCGGCGCCTGATCCGTGAAAAACTGCGGCGGCAGGCGCGCGTAGCTGTTGTCGAAGGCGACCGTCGGCGCCCGAAGGGCGGTATCATCGTGAAGAGGAGAGCTCATATTACTAAGGTAGGGCCGACGGAGAGGCGACGCAAGGCGCTTGCTCCAGGTAGGAAATCATCCTACTTTATCCTACCAGATAAGAGGATTTTGCGATGAACGAGAAACTGAGCATTTCACTCCCCAGTGAAATGGTAGCTGCGATCAAGGCGCGCGTCGATGCGGGGAGCTATGCCTCTACGAGCGAGGTGTTGCGGGCGGCAGTCCGGGTCTGGTTGCGGGAAGAAGAGGAATATCAGCAGCGGATCGTAGCGATCAGACAAAAGGTTGCCGCATCTTTGGATGACCCTCGGCCAAACTTGAGCGGACACGACGTAAAACAGCGCCTTGATGCTTTTTTTGACAAGCGTCGGTAGACATGGAGCGATATGCGGTCGAGTACCGCCCGGAGGCCGTGGAAAATCTGCTTGACGTCGCAGCTTACGTGTTCGAGCTAAGTCAGAATATCAGAACAGCGGAGGGATATATTGGTCGTATCTACGCGCGCTGTGAAAAGATCGGTGATGCACCGTTCGGAGGCGTTGCTCGAGACGACCTAGGTACCGGCATTCGCATGGCGGTTTTCGAAAAGAGCGTCGTCATCCTTTACACCATTGTCGAAAATACAGTCTGGATCACCAATGTCTTCTTTGGAAGCAGAGACTATGAGACCCTGTTGGCGCGTCCCTAGTCTTCCTCCAGCTCCCGCGCCATCTCCGCAAGCTTGCGCACCGTATTGAGATTTCTCGATGTTCCCGCCTTCAGCGCCGGCAGCTTCAGCTTCGAGCGTCCCGAGCCATCGGGATAATGCACGTAGATCTCCCTGCCGGCGATATGCACTTCCTCGCCGCCGGGTGCGACGAGTTTCTCCAGCGCATCCTCCGGTGCCGCTTCCTGCAGGAAGGTGACCAGCAGATAGTTCGGCTTGGCGTGCGGAAAGGGCGAATGTTCCGCAACCCTTTCGAGAGCTTCGCGGCAGCGCAGGATTACGCCGGGAGACTTGCCCATCTTCGTAGCCAGCGCCTTTTCAAGTTGAGCCAGCACCGTTGCCTCATCTGCTTCGGCGCGGAAAACCACATTGCCGCTCTGGATGTAAGTGCGCACATCCTGGAAGCCGATCTCTTCGCACAGTGCCTTGAGATCGGCCATGGACAGCATGCCGGTGCCGCCGACGTTGACGGCACGCAGCAGGGCAACGAAAACGGTCATGGCTTCCTCCCGCCGTCCGGCTTACATCTTCTCGGCGACTTTGACGGCGAAGGCGTATTCGAACGCGACTTCCTCCAGGCGCTGGAAGCGGCCGGAAGCGCCGCCATGGCCGGCATCCATATTGGTCTTCAGCAGGATGGGCGCGTCGCTCGTCGTCTTGTCGCGCAGCTTGGCGACCCACTTGGCCGGTTCCCAATAGGTGACGCGCGGGTCGGTGAGGCCACCGAGTGCGAGGATCGGCGGATAGGGCTTCTCGCCGACATTGTCATAGGGGCTGTAGGCGGCGATCTGCTCGTACTCTTCCTTGCTCTCGATCGGATTGCCCCATTCCGGCCATTCCGGCGGCGTCAGCGGCAGAGTGTCGTCAAGCATAGTGTTGAGCACGTCGACGAAGGGCACGGCGGCGATGATGCCGGCGAATTTTTCCGGCGCCATGTTGGCGACGGCCCCCATCAGCATGCCGCCGGCCGATCCGCCCTCGGCAATGATCTTCGCGTAAGAGGTGAACTTCTGCTGATTCAAATAGTCGGCGGCTGCGATGAAGTCCTTGAAGGTATTGGTCTTCTTTTCCATCTTGCCGTCTTCGTACCAGGCGAAGCCCTTATCCTTGCCGCCGCGGATATGGGCAATGGCGTAGACGAAGCCGCGATCGGCAAGCGACAGGCAATTGGTGTTGAAGCCGGCCGGGATGGTGACGCCATAGGCGCCGTAGCCATAGAGCAGGCAGGGGGCGGAGCCGTCCAGCGGCGTGTCCTTGCGATAAAGCAACGTCACCGGTACCGTCTCGCCGTCCCAGGCCGGCGCGAAGACGCGGCGCGTCACATAATCTTCCGGATTATGGCCGGAAGGAACTTCCTGTGTCTTCAGCAGCGTGCGCTCGCGCGTCACCATATTATAGTCGTAGAGCTGGCTCGGCGTCGTCATCGAAGAATAGGAGAAGCGGATGACATCCGTGTCGTATTCCGCCGCACCTTGCAGGCCGAGCGCATAGGCCTCCTCCTCGAAAGCGATCGCGTGTTCCTCGCCAGTACGGCGGTCGCGGATGATAATGCGCGGCAGGCCGTCCTTGCGCTCCAGCCAGAGGAGATGGCGGGCATAGGCGAGATGGCTGAGGATCAGCGTGCCTGGCTTGTGGGGCACGACCTCGCGCCAGTTTTCCTTGCCTGGGCTCTCCGCCGGCGCTTCCATGATCTTGAAATCCTTGGCGTCGCCGTCATTGGTGAGAATGTAGAAAACGTCGCCACCTTCGCTGATCTCATATTCGATCTCGGTTTCGCGCTCGGCCACGATCTTGGGCTCGGCGGTGAGATCCGAGGTCGGGATGATACGATATTCGCTGGTCTCGTGATCGTGAATGTCGATGAAGATGTAGTCGTCCAACAGCGAGCCGCCGACGCCCATGAAGAAGCCCGGATCCTCCTCCTCATAGACGAGCCGGTCGTCGGACTGCGGCGTGCCGATGATGTGATGGAAGATCTTCGAAGGGCGATGGTTCTCGTCCTGCAGTGTGTAGAAGAAGCTCTTGCCGTCAGGCGCCCAGACGGCGTCGCCGCCGGTGTTCTCGATCACGTCGGCAAGATCCTCGCCGGTCTCGAAATTGCGGATCTTCAGCGTGAAATATTCTGAGCCTTTGTCGTCATAGCCCCAGATGCCATGGCTGTGATCGGAGGAGTGATCGAGGCCAGAAAGACGGAAATAGGATTTCCCCTCATTCTCCTTGTCGCCATTCAGCAGCAGCTTGCGTTCCCCGCCGTTGCGCGGCTCGCGGAAGAAATGGGGCTGTTCGCCGCCGGTAACGAAAAGTGTGCCGTAAGCGTAGGGGCCATCCTTCATCGGTATCGAGCTGTCGTCTTCCTTGATACGGCCCTTCATCTCGCCGAAGAGGACCTTCTGCAGCTCCTTCGTGTCCGCCATCGCGGCGTTCATGTAAGTGTTCTCGGCTTCCAGATGCGACCGGATTTCCGGCGCCAGGATCGACGGGTCCTTGAACATGGCCTGCCAGTTGTCGGCCCGCAGCCACGCATAATCGTCGGTGCGGGTAATGCCGTGGCGTGTATCCGTAAACGGTTTTTTCGCAGCGGCGGGCGGGGTGGGAAGATTCTTGAAAACTGACACGAGGGGCGCTTTCTCTGGAGTGAAAGTCGGATGTGAAGTGAAGAGAGAAATAGAGGGCAGCGAGGTGAGGTTCAAGCGCCATGTCTGTCCCTCAAGCTTCATGCAAGCAGCCGATATTAGTTTTACTCGAACAGGCAGCCTGCGGGAGACCGCATCGCGGCGCTGCCTTGATGAGACCACATTCTTTATCGAAGTCGGCATACAGTGCGTCGACATGAAGGCGGTCAAAGCCTTCTCTGATGGAGCGAACGCACTCAAATCCAAAACAATGCAAGGGACCGGTCTTCATGCTGAAACTCTTCGCCATCCTGATTCCATTGGTTAGCGTCGCCACCTCCGCCTTCGCCGTCGATGCGGCTATCAAGAAGCAGTTAGAGAAGCTCGATCCGTCGGAGCGAATGGAGCAGGCATGCGATGCAGAGGCCATGAAGCGGATCGGTACGGACAAGACGGGGTTCAAGCCGGACAAGGTGATCGCCTACACATTCGGCGATCCGGATATGAAGCCGGATGCCATGAATGCCCCCGGTGCGGTCTTTCGCAGTAAGGGTGACTGGTATCACCTCTCCTATACTTGTGTGACCGGGCCGCAGCATATTCATGTCCGCGATCTGAGCTATCAGATCGGCGACAAGGTGCCGCGCGACGCCTGGCAGGAGCATTATCTTTACGATTGAGCGCCCGGATGAAGCACGAGGGGCCGCCCCGGAGATCGCTTCATGGCGGCCACGCTCCATTCTGAGGTAGTTTCCAACCTTATCGCCGTCTCAGCGATTCCACTCGTGTCAGCTCCGACAGGATGTGATCCTGCACATCGGGCGGCTGCCGGCACACGGCATCCGTCAGGTCCCGCAGTGTCGCTCTGAGGCTGTGAAGCTGATCCACCAGATCCATGACGACATCGACGCCGGGCTCGTTGACGCCCATCGATTTGCTGAGATCGAGAATGAGCCGGCCGCGCGCAATGTCGGCTTCGTGGAAATTGCGGCCCTGATCGGTGACTTCGGGCACGACCCAGCCCTGAGATATCCAGACTTCCAGCATCGTGGTTTCGATCCGGAGGTGAAGTCGAAACTCGCTCTCGTTCATCGCTTATCCTCCCATGGTCTTTCTGGGATCTTGCGCCTTGCCTGCCTCCCAATCTGAAACGAAGCGCGTCAGCTCGGGGTCCGGCGTATCCGGCAGGACGATCTTCAGCGAGACATAGGCATCGCCATTGTCCTTGCCACGCACGGGTGCGCCCTTGCCCTTCAAGCGCAACACCTTGCCCGTATTGGAGTTCGGCGGCAGCGTCACGGTGACGGCTCCCGACGGCGTCGGGACGCGAATCTTGCCACCGAGCACAGCTTCGGCCAGCGAGATCGGTACTTCCAATCGGATATCGTCGCCATCGCGCGTGTAGAAGCGGTGCGGCCGAACATGCACGGCGATCAGCGCGTCCCCGGGTTTCCCGCCGTTGAAGCCGGGATCGCCCTTGCCCTTCAGGCGTAGCGTCTGCCCATCGCGTGTCCCCGGTGGAATTTGGACGTCGAGCGCCGGCCCCTCGGGCAGGCTGATCTGCTTCTTGGCGCCATTGATGGCGTCGAGAAAATCGACCTCCATCGTATAGTGACGGTCTTGACCCTGCATTTGCGATTGGCCTCGGCTGCGCCGCGAGAAGAAGCTCGAAAATATATCGTCGGCATCGCCGAAATCGGCAAAGCCGCCCGCATTCTGATAGCGGCCGCGCTGGCCTTCCTGCGCTGCATAATCGCGATAGTAGTTGCGCGGCGCCTGCTCGGCACCGCTGCTGTCGATCTCGCCACGGTCGAACCGCCCGCGTTTCTCCTCATCGCCGAGAATGCCATAGGCCGCCGAGACTTCCTTGAATTTGTCCTCGGCCTGCTTGTCACCCGGGTTGAGATCTGGGTGAAGCTTCTTGGCAAGCTTGCGATAGGCGCTTTGAATGTCTTTTTGGGGGGCGTCCCGCTTTACGCCCAAAATTTCATAGGGATCGCGACTCATACATGTCTCTCTTCGGGAGCACGGAAAGATACGCAGATAGTGCTAGGGTAGGCTCATATCAATCGTATCATAGACGCGGTCAGGTTGAAGCCCGGACTTGGCAGCTTTCATGTCCGTCGCCATTGTGATGTGAAATGGGCGCTGCCGCCGCCGCTTTGCCATATTTCCGGCGTCTTGCCGGATAATGGCGAGCGGTGTGGCTGGGCTGGTAATCAAGCGCCCGCCGAATTTTGTTTGCCTGATCCACCGGTGGCCGTCCGATGAAACGCCTGTTGCTCGCTTCCTCGCTCCTTCTTGCCGCGACGGCCGCCTTTGCCGCGCAGCCCGAGCAGCCGCCTGCCGGTTGGCCGCCGCTGCCGCCGAAGGCGCAGGTTTCGAAGATCAAACTTGTGGAGCCGCATCTGCATGTCGATCGTGCCGGCACGGGGGCTCCCCTCATCGCGCTCACCTTCGATGCCTGCATGGGCAAGACCGACCCACGCATTTTGAGCACCCTCGTCGATCAGCGCATTCCGGCGACGATCTTCGTCACCGCGCGCTGGCTGCGTACCAATCCGGATGCATTGAAGGTCTTCCTTGCGCATCCGGATCTCTTCGAGCTGGAAAATCACGGTCAAAACCATATCCCCGCCGTCGATGTCCCGACCAAAGTCTATGGCATTGCCGCCGCCGGTTCGCCGCAGGCGGTCGCCCAGGAGGTGAAGGGTGGTGCGGACGCCATGATCGCAGCCGGCATTCCGCAACCGCGCTGGTTCCGCGGCGCGACCGCGAAATACACGCCTGCCGCCATCATGCAGATCCGTGGCATGGGCTATCGGATCGCCGGTTACTCGGTGAATGGCGACAGCGGTTCGCTTCTGCCGGCCAAGATGGTGGAAAAGCAATATGCCTCCGCCAAGGACGGTGATGTCATCATCTCCCACATCAACCAGCCGACGCATACGGCAGGCGAGGGGGTCGCGGCCAGCATCCTCGCGCTGAAGGCCAAAGGCGTCGATTTCGTTCGTCTGCAGGATATCGCCGAAAAGGGTGACGACGACACGACTAACTGAGCGGTCGAGTGCTAGCCCGGCAATTGCGGCTGCGTTTTTTCCTCGATGAAAAGCTCGTCAATGACGGTCATGACGATCAGCGACAGCGGCAGCGCCAGCATGGCGCCGACCGCGCCCCACATCCATGTCCAGAAGATGATGGCCAGAAAGACGACGAAGGGATTGAGCTCCCATTGGCGGCCCATGATCGCCGGGAAAACTAGGTTTTCCACGGTTAGATGCACTGCGAAGAAGGCGACGGCCGGCGCGAGACCGAAAATGATGTCCGAATGCGTGATGATGCCGGCGATCGCGAGCGCGATCGTCATGGCGGTGACGCCGAGGAACGGGATGAAGCTGGATAAGAAGGCGAAAACGCCCCACAGCACCGGCACGCTCATTCCGCCGACATAGGCGATCAAGGTCATCACGAGGCCGATCCCGGCATAAATCAGCGAAGCCGTCGCAAAATAGAAGCCGAGCACCCGCTCCACGGCATTGATGATGCGGATGGCATTCAGTCGAGATGCCCTGCTGGAAAAGGTCATGATGATCGTCTTGCGCAGGCTTACCCTGCCGGCAAGGAATAGCAGCAGGGCTGCAAAGAAGATCAGGATCTGCACGATGGCCGGCGTCAGGCTGGTGGACACGACATGCAGCACGTTGCCGCTGTTCTCCAGCAGGGTGTTGATCGACATCGGGCTGCCTTGAAAGGTTTCGGAAGAAATGTGCAGCCATTGAAACCGGTCGAGATAGGGCATCAGCCGGTCGGATGTGCGCTGGAAGAAGTCGGGCGCCTGCTGTGCGAGCTTGGCGATCGGTTCGGCGAGCGCATTGATGATGAGGAAGATCACCAGGGCAACGCTGGAGGAAAGAATGACGGCATTTAGAACGCGGGGAATGCCGAGCTTGCTGAGCCTTTCGGCCGCCAAGCCGAGAATCATTCCCACGACGACGGCAAGCGTCACCGGAATGAGGATCAGTGACATCGTGTAGACGGCGGCGAAGGCTAGCATGAGGAAGATGCCGATCGTTGCCCAGGAGGCGGCAATGTTGAGCTTGTCGCGTCCTCGCTGGTCGGAGAGACCGAAAATTTCCGCTTCGTCGCCTTGTGCACGGGATGCGTTGCGATCGATACCCGGGCCGACATCCTGCGACGCGGTTGTTGCATCCGATCGGCCGGCGGCGATTTTGTCAAATTCCATCCCCGGAAAGTTCCCCGAAGGCAGGATTGCCTCGCTACTTCAACGCGAAAAAGCCCGCCGCGGTTCCGCAACGGGCTTGTCGAATGACGGTCGGATCGGAAAAGTCAGGCGATGAGATTAAGTCCGATACCCCACGGATCGCGCAGCGATATGCCGCCATCGCGCTTCTCCGTCTTGATTTCGTGCTGCTCCAGGGCGGCTACGGCCTTGTCCAGGGCTGCCTTGTCGTTGAAGCGCAACGTATAGTCGGAAAGACCGGTCATATGTTCGCTGCGTATGCCGGCGCCACGGCTGTTCCAGGTATTGGCGCCGAGATGATGGTGATAGCCGCCGGTCGCAAGGAAGGTCGCGCCGGGATAGCGCGCCGCCATGACCTTCATGCCGAGGACGTCGCGATAGAAGGCGTTGGCTTCGGCAACATCGCCGACCTGCAGATGGATATGGCCGATTGCCGATCCTTCGGCCATACCGTCCCAGCGATCCTGCGGGGCGCTTTCGTAGAGCTTCTGCAGATCAAGCTGGAGCGTCGCCATTTCGACCGTGCCGTCATCGTGGAAGGTCCATTCCTCATGCGGGCGGTCGGCGTAGATTTCGATGCCGTTGCCTTCGGGGTCGGACAGGTAGATGGCTTCGCTGACGATATGGTCCGAAGCGCCTTCCAGCACCACATTCTTATGGGCGGCATGACGAAGCCAGCGCGCAAGCTCGACACGGCTCGGCAGCAGGAACGCGGTATGGAACAGGCCGGCCGCCGTCTTCGGTGCGCGCACCGCAGCCCGATCGGTTGTCAGCGTCAGAAGGGGAAGACCGGCGACACCGAGGACTTCGCCGCTCGCTGTCTTCTCGATGACCTTCAAACCCAGCATGTCCTGATAGAAGCGGGATACCAGCGCCACGTCGGTAACGACGAGGTGCGACTGGCCAACATAGGCAGGACGGGTCAGGGCGTAGGAGGGGGCAGTTTCGGTCATGGTATCAGTTCCAACCTTGGGATGGGGTCTCGAAAAGGCAACCGGCGTCGGCGGCAAGGGCCGCCAGTAGCGGACAGGAGGGTTTCGCCGGTTGATATGCCTTTTTGATCCTCTGGTCCGCTGTACTTGCATATTTATATGGCGGATTTCGATTGTTCACAGAAGGCCATAAATTGCGGATTGAGCGTTCGCTTTCCATTGACAAGCGATCAGTAGGCCTATGGCAAGCCGTTCACGAAGATTGATCGATGTGCGCGTTTGGCGCAGTTGTCTCCTCTTGTTTCTAGTGCAAGGATCGGTCTCCAACGAAAACGGAACCGGATGAAATGACTGAATACCGAGGCATCCGCTGGGCCTATGATCGCTATGAGGTCATCGCAGACGGCATCGTCAATGGTGTCGGCGTGGTCCTTGCGCTGATCGGCGCCACCGTGCTGATCTTCTATGCGACGGTTTGGAGCTCCTACGGCGAAATTGCCGCCGCCTGGATCTATGGCGTCGGCCTGGTGCTGACGCTCGGAATGTCCTTCACCTATAATCTATGGCCCGTATCCAGGACGAAATGGTTTCTGCGCCGCTTCGACCACTCTTTCATCTATGTCCTGATCGCCGCTACTTACACCCCCTTTCTGGAGCGCGGATCCGAGGACCCGCTGCTGCTTGGCGTGCTGATCGCCGTCTGGGTGTTTGCGGCGTTCGGTATCGTCCTGAAAGTCCTTTTTCCAGGACGCTTCGATCGGCTGGCGATCCTGCTTTACCTTGCAATGGGCTGGAGCGGCATCCTCGTCGCCAAGCCGGTTTCCATGCATATACCATTCGCCTCGATGCTGCTCATTATCATCGGCGGCGTCATCTATTCGCTCGGCGTGATCTTTCACGTCTGGGAAAAGCTGCGCTTCCAGAATGCGATCTGGCATGGCTTCGTGGTTGCTGCCGCCGCCGTGCATTATTCGGCGGTACTGACCTGCTTCAGCCTGTCGCCGGAAAACTTTTGACGATCTCCGCCGTCGGCGTGCATTTCTTCGTCGAGCGCAGGCTGCGCACGAGGCGCATGACGATGGCGTCGTAGCGCTGCATGTCCGCCTTCGAGTAATCCATCTGGAAGAAGGCCGCGGCACCGTTGCAGAGCGCGACCCCACGCACGTAGACGATCCGCCCCTGCCTGGTGCCGGAAAAGCTGATGCCGCGCGAATTCGATTTCGAATAGGAAATCTTCCAGCCCTGGTCTCTGGCAAGCGCCACGCGCCCATTCGCTTCCGATGCAAAATCGCCATTGGCAACCATCGTGCCGAAGACCTGCAGCGAAGCGGAGCGATCTGCCGGCGACAGCGACAGCCGATCGGTATCCTCGGAAGAGGCGGCAAGATGGAATTCCGACGGCAGCTCGATCGCGTAGCCAAAGCCTGCATTGTCATAGGACCACCAGTCCGCGGCAAAGGCCGGGACGGGGAAAAGAAGCAGGAGGGCGATCAGGCGGGCGAGCATTGCGGTTTCCGGGAGGCGGGATCAGCAAACCGATCAAGATTAGCGCTTTTTTGAGCGCAATTTCCATAGCGGTTCGGAAAATACCGATAAATTAGCGCAAATTCATTACAACTTCATTGCGAGCCATGCAGGAATAGCAAGGAATTCTGCAATGCTGCGACTTTCAAACCGGCATCGCAGGCTTCCTGACGATCATTGAATCCTGCAACCTCCACGGTTGCTGGCAGCAAAAATCGATTTCGGTGGTTTACGTCCGGTTTTCCCTTGTCAGGGCTTGAGGCGATGTGTCCTTTCGCCTATCCCTTCAAGACCGCTCCGGCTTTGCCGGATTCTGCATGAACGTTCAGTAAGGGGGGAGCATGGCCGCCGCCACCGCGGGCCTGACATTCCTGGCTCTATGCCTGCCCTTTCTCGGTGCGCTGACCGCGCCGGTTGTCGTTCGGCGTTTGGGCCACAATGCAGCGTGGCTCCTGGCGCTGCTTCCCGCTCTTGCCTTTCTGCATTTTTCGAGCTTCCTTCCCGCCGTTGCAGCCGGCGGCATCCAAACTGGCGGTTTCGATTGGGTGCCGAGCCTTGATCTCCGGTTCTCCTGGCTGATTGATGGCCTGTCGCTGACCTTTGCGCTGCTCATCACCGGCATCGGCACGCTGATCGTCCTCTATGCCGGCGGCTATCTGAAGGGGCATGTCGATCTCGGCCGCTTCTTCTCCTTCATCTTCCTCTTCATGGGCTCGATGCTCGGCTTCGTCGTCTCGGACAGCTTCCTCACGCTGTTCGTCTTCTGGGAACTGACCTCGATCACTTCCTTCCTGCTGATCGGCTTCGATCATCATCGGGAAGCGTCGCGACGGGCGGCGCTGCAGGCGCTGGTCGTGACCGGCGGCGGCGGGCTGCTGTTCCTGGCGGGCCTGTTGTTGATCTGGCAAATCACAGGCATCGGCGCGATGTCCGATCTCCTGAAGGCTGGCGATGTCCTGCGCGCAAGCCCGCTCTATCTGGCGGCCCTGATCCTGGTGCTTGGTGGGGCCTTCACCAAATCGGCGCAGTTTCCCTTTCATTTCTGGCTGCCGAATGCCATGGAGGCGCCGACTCCGGTCTCGGCCTATCTGCATTCGGCAACCATGGTGAAGGCAGGCGTCTATCTGCTGATGCGGCTCAATCCGATCATGGGCGGGACGATGGCCTGGCAGACGATCCTGCCGGTCTTCGGCGCGGCGACCTTGCTTGTCGGAACTTTGCTTGCCATCCGCCAGACCGACTTGAAGCTGAAGCTCGCCTATACGACGGTCTCCTCGCTCGGCCTGCTGGTGATGCTCACCGGTTTCGGCACCGATTATGCCGTCGAAGCCGCCGTCCTCTATCTCGTCGCGCATTCCCTGTTCAAGGGCGCCTTGTTCATGGTCGCCGGCATCGTCGATCATGAAACGGGAACACGCGACATCACCCGGCTGGGCGGCTTGCGCTCGGCCATGCCGTTGACCTTTGTCGCTGCCTTGGTCGCTGCCATATCGATGGGAGGGCTGCCTCCGGCTTTCGGGTTCCTCGCGAAGGAGGAAATCTATGCCGCGCTGGCACAGGCATCGCCGGCTGCCATCACCCTCACCCTCATCGCCGTGGCGGGCAATGCGCTGATGTTTGCCATCGCCTTTGCCGTGGCGCTGAAGCCCTTCGTCGGCCCGCTGACCGAGACGCCTCGCCCGCCGCATGAGGCGCCCCCATTGCTCTGGCTCGGACCGGTCACGCTTGCTTTACTCGGCATCGCTTCGGCTTTGTTCTCGGGCCTTTGGCACGAGTATGTCTCTTCGCCGATGGCAAGCGCGGTCGGCGGCAAGGGATTGGAGATTTCGGTCTCCTTGATCCCCCATATTGGTCTGCCTCTGGCGCTTTCTCTGCTGACCGTGCTGATCGGCGTCATCGTCTACTGGCAGCTCGATCGCGCCCGTTTCCTGATGTCCGTCGTTCTGCGCGCCCTCGGGCCGGGGCCGGATCGCGGTTTCGATGGATTCATCTCCGGTCTGGTGCGGCTGTCGCACATCGTCTCGCGGCTGCTGCAGCCAGGGCGGCTGGAAATCTACGTCACCGTCACTTTCCTTTGCCTGGCGGCAATGTTGCTGATTCCTCTCGCTGCTCATGGCGAGCTGCCCGCGATGCCGGCATGGCCGAACCTGCAGTGGCATGAGGCAACGATCTTTTTGATTGCCGTCATCGGCGTTGTTGCGGTCGTCTTTGCGCGGGACCGGCTAACGGCGATCGTTTCGCTCGGCATCCAGGGCTTTGCCGTCGCCGTCATTTTCCTGCTGTTCGGCGCACCGGATCTTTCCTTCACGCAGTTCATGGTCGAGACGCTTGCGGTGGTGATTCTGGCGCTTGTCATGACGCGGCTGCGGCTTTCGCCGTCCGATCGCCGGCCGCCGCTCGCCAGGATCGCCCATGCCGTGCTCGCCATTGCCTGCGGCAGCGGTTTTACGCTCCTGCTGCTGAAGGCGACCGAAGCGCCGTTCGATCTGGCGCTGACCGCCTTCTTCAATCAATATTCGAAGCTGATCGCGCATGGCGACAATGTGGTCAACGTTATCATCGTCGACTTCCGCGGCACGGATACGCTCGGCGAAATCGCTGTCGTCGCCATGACCGGGCTTGCCATCCTGGCGCTGATCCGCATCCGCGCCGGCGGCGAGCGCAAGCTAGCAACCAACGATCCCGATCTTGAGGAGAAGCCCGGTTTCGAGGAAGGGATGGAGGCCGAGCGCTCATGAACACGCTGATCTTCCGCACCGCCGCGCCGTTTTTGACGGCCCTGATGTTGCTCTTCTCCATCTTCGTGCTGCTGCGCGGTCATAACGAGCCCGGCGGCGGCTTTATCGGCGGCCTGATCGCGGCTTCGGCGCTCGCGATCTATGGCATTGCCTGCGGCGTGACGGCCGTCCGCCGCGCGATCATCTTTCATCCGCTGGCGATTGCCGGTTTCGGCCTGCTTGCCTCGACCCTTGCCGGCTTGGTGTCCGTCTTTGCCGGCGTGCCGTTCATGACGGGGCTGTGGATCTATCCGCATCTCTTCGGTGTCGAGGTGCCGCTTTCCACCGTCATGCTCTTCGACACCGGCGTCTATCTGGTCGTCGTCGGCGCCATCACCTCGATCGCGCTCGCGCTCGAAGAGCGGGAGGTGGATTGATGGAAGCCGTCTTCGCCGTCGTCGTCGGCATCTTCTTCACCGCTGCGATCTATCTGATGCTTTCGCAATACTCGATCCGCATCATGCTCGGCATCGCGATCCTCGGCAACGCCGTCAACCTTCTGCTGTTCACGGCCGGCCGTGTCACGCCCGAAGTGCCGCCGATCATTCAGAAAGGCGCGGCCACACTCGATCTTGCCGCCGCCAATCCGCTGCCGCAGGCCTTAATCCTGACAGCGATTGTCATCTCCTTCTCGTTCCTCGCTTTTCTGCTTGTCCTGACCTATCGGGCCTATCAGGCCTTGAAGACCGACAATACGGGCGAGATGCGGCTCGCTGAACCGGAGGAGCGGCCGCTGCCGCCCCTGGGGTACTGACGCCATGGCTGGACCCACGGATACCACAGTTGATCTTTCCCAAGCGCTGGTTGCCGCGCCGATACCGATGGGACATTGGCTCGTCATTTCGCCGGTCGTCTTGTGTATCGGGCTCGGCGCGCTTCTTTTGATGCTGCGCAATCGTACCGAATGGCATGCCGCGATCGCCATTCCCGGCCTTGTACTATTGGTGCTGATCGATGCCGCCTTGCTCTACCGGGTCGTCAGCGACGGCGCCGTGACCATGGTCATGGGGCGATGGCTGCCGCCCTTCGGCATCGCCTTCACCGTCGATATTTTTGGCGCGCTGATGGCTTTGACGGCGGCGGTGGTTGCGCTCGCAGCGGGTTTCTATTCTCTTGGCGAAATCACGGTGAGTGGTCGGCGATATGGCTTCTTTCCATTCCTGATGCTGCTGCTCGCCGGCGTTAGCGGCGCCTTCCTGACGGGCGATGTCTTCAACCTCTACGTCTGGTTCGAGGTGCTGCTGATCTCGTCTTTTGGCCTGCTGATCCTTGGCTCGGAGCCGGAGCAGATCGACGGTGCGCTGAAATATGCTGTCCTCAACCTGATCGCCACCACGCTCTTTCTCGTCTCCGTGGGCTATCTCTACGCCGTCTTCGGCACGCTCAACATGGCCGATATCGCGCTGAAGGCGAGGGCGGGTGACAGCAACGCACCGCTGATGACGCTGGCCGGCCTATTCCTGCTGGCCTTCGGCATGAAGGCTGCCGCCTTTCCGGTCAATTTCTGGCTCCCGGCCTCCTATCATACACCACGCATCACCGTTTCGGCGATTTTTGCCGGCTTGCTGACCAAGGTCGGCATCTATGCGCTGATCCGGGTTCTGGTCATGCTGCTGCCTGTTGAGCGGGTGGAGCTTGGTCCGCTCGCCGCGGTCGTTGCTATTGCCACCATGCTTGTCGGCGTCGTCGGAGCGCTGGGGGCAAACGATATCAGGCGCATGCTCGGCTATATCGTCATCTCCGGTATCGGAACCATGCTTGCGGGTGTCGCTCTCGGCAGTGCCGACGGCCTTAGCGGCGCGATCTTCTATGCACTGCATTCGATGGTGCTGATGACGGCACTTTACCTGCTCGCAGGGCAGGCGGCTCGGCTCGGCGGCAGCTTTTCCTTGAGCGCCCTCGGTGGCCTCTATCGCCGCAACGGCTGGTTTGCCGGCATCTCGCTGGTGCTGTTCTTCGCCATCAGCGGCTTGCCGCCCTTTTCCGGCTTCTGGCCGAAGGTCGTGCTCGTGAAGGCGGCGTTCGCGACGGGCGCATGGTGGCTTGCCGCAACAATCCTTTTGGCCGGTTTCCTAACGACAATCGTGTTCGGGCGGGTATTTCTCCTGGCCTATTGGCGCCCGGCGGCGGCAGATGGGATCGCAGCGGAGCCGATTGCATGGCAGGCGGCGCTGCCGCTCCTTGCTCTTTCTCTGCTTGTCGTCGGTTTCGGCCTGTTTCCGGAATGGCTCCTGCACCTGACGCAGGCCGCCGCTGCCGGCCTTGAGCAACCGTCGGCCTATCTGCGCTCGGTCTTCCCCACGGCAGGAGGCGCGCAATGATCCTATTCGTCTTCAACCTGCTGCTCGCCATCGTCTGGGTCGCCATCACCGGCAGCGCTTCCTTCATCAATCTGATCTTCGGATTCGTCCTTGCGGCAATTGCGCTGGCGATCGTCCGCTCGTCCTATGGCGGCGTGCTTTATCTCGGCCGTGTCCGCCGCATTTTGGCATTGCTGTTGCTGTTCATCCGCGAGCTCGCCAAGTCGGTCTGGGCGGTCGCCGTCGCCGTCATGAGCCCCAGGATGGACGTGAAGCCCGGTATCTTCGTCTTTTCCTTGACGGTCGATCGCGATTTCGAAATCACGCTGCTTGCCAATCTTATCACACTGACGCCGGGAACTCTGTCCGTCGACGTCTCCGATGATCGCAAGACGCTTTACGTCCATGCGCTCGATTGCTCCGATCCGGAGGCCATCAGGCGCAGCATCGCCGATGGCTTCGAGCGCCGGATCATGGAGGCCTTCCGATGATGGCCGCATCCGTCGTCTCAGCCGCCGCGATGGTGGCGCTCGGCATTCTGAGCATTGCTTTCCTGTTGACCGTCTATCGTGTGGTGGCCGGCCCGACCTTGCCGGACCGGGTTCTCGCGCTCGACATGCTGGTGGCGATCGCCATCGGCTTCATCGCCATCATCGCCATCAAGACGGGTTTCACGCTCTATATCGATATTGCCATCTCGCTCGGTCTCGTCGGCTTTCTGGCGACCGTCGCCTTCGCACGGTTCATCCTGACACAGGGGCAATCGGATGCCGTGCAACAGGCTGGCGCAGGACCGGATGAGAATACCGCAGCCGAAGGCAAAAAGAGGCGTAAGCACCGCGGGCGGAAGAAGGAAGGGCGATAGTGGATTTGCTTTGGGCTATCATAGTAACCGTGCTTCTACTTTCGGGTGCGCTGTTCTCGCTCATTGCAGCGATTGGCATCGTGCGTCTTCCCGATCTCTACAGCCGTATGCATGCGGCGTCGAAGGCGGGTACGGTTGGCTCCGGCCTACTACTACTTGCAGTCGGTATCCACTCGCAGGACATATCTGTCCTGGCAAGAGCATTGGCGGGTTTCGTCTTTTTCGTGCTGACGGCACCGATCGCAGCGCATCTTCTCGCGAGGGCGGCACACAGGGCTGGACATCGGCTGACGCCGCCTTCCGTGCGGGATGAACTGCTGGCGAGGGAGCAGATCACCAAAGGCGCGTATAGAAAGAAGGGCTAACAAACGTGGAAATTGTTCAGAAAGGAATAGCTGTTCGCGTTATTAGTTATCTGTTTTTTAGTAGATGAATTTTTTGCGAAGAAATGTAGGGATTAAAAACTGGACATTTGGATAAAGAGTGCTAATTCAGATTCAAGTAGAGTTCTGATGTTGAGTTAGTCTCGACCGGGTTTAAGCTCTCGATGCTTTTATCTTTCTTTGATGAAAAGCTGAGCAAAACTTTCTTCCGGTAAGTGATTAAAGATCGCTATCGCGGTCGCTAATTCTGATGTCAGGCGGCAAGGGGCGGTTTTCTCTCACGTGAGGTCTAGGGGTGGATTTCATGCGGAAAGAAATTTGGTTTTATCCACCGTTTTCTTGCTGGTGACTGCTACGAATACGAGCAATGCGTTTGTGCGGATTGTTCGGCGCTGGGACATAGCGAAATCGACAGATTTCCGTAGCCGAGCGCAAAATATATAGCAACGTTGTGCCCTGCGTGCTCTCCGGAGGCGCGGACGCAGCAGGCAAGCCGATGAACAGGAGAACACAATGACAGATGCGGCCCTTGGCAACGGGCAGGAGTTACTGGTTGAACTGACTGCCGACATTGTTGCGGCCTATGTCAGCAACCATGTCGTACCGGTCAGCGACCTTCCGAATTTGATTTCCGACGTACATTCCGCCTTGAGCAGCACCTCGGCTCCGGCACCTGCCGTAACCGTGGTCGAAAAGCAGAAGCCGGCCGTATCCGTTCGCAAATCCGTGCAGGATGACCAGATCACCTGCCTCGAATGTGGCGGCAGCTTCAAGTCTTTGAAGCGCCATCTCATGACCCATCATGGTCTTTCGCCGGAAGAATATCGCGAAAAGTGGGACCTCGCTGCCGATTATCCGATGGTGGCACCAGCCTATGCGGAAGCCCGTTCGCGCCTGGCAAAGGAAATGGGCCTCGGCCAACGTCGCAAGCGCGGCCGCTGAGAGTTCCATAACGACCTTAAAGATAACCCGGCTTTTGGGCCGGGTTATCCCCATGTTGGCTGCAGGAGCGGTCTATGCCGCGGCCCTGACACGAGCCTCTTCGCGAATGCGTTTGATCATCGAGCGCAATCCGTTGGCGCGCTGCGAGGACAGATGCTCCACCAGCCCGATCTTCCCGAAGACATCGAGTGCG
Organism: Martinezella sp. CNPSo 3890; assembly: GCF_057784455.1. Classification (NCBI taxonomy): domain Bacteria; kingdom Pseudomonadati; phylum Pseudomonadota; class Alphaproteobacteria; order Hyphomicrobiales; family Rhizobiaceae; genus Martinezella; species Martinezella sp. CNPSo 3890. The sequence continues at coordinate 550,844 of NZ_JBXSOR010000001.1, forward strand.
TCGAGAGCCGCAATTTCCGAAGCTGGCTTGCCGGAATAGGTGGCAAGCACGATCGCCACCAGCCCGCGCACGATATGCGCGTCCGAATCGCCTTCAAAGGTCAATATCGGATTGTCCGGATCGCCAGATGCATGCGTGACGAGCCAGACCTGGCTCGCACAGCCCTGTACCTTGTTTTCCAGAGTCCGCTTTTCCTCCGGCAGGTCGGGCAGCGCCTTGCCGAGCTCGATCACAAAGCGGTAGCGATCCTCCCATTCGTCCAGGAAGGAAAAGTCTTCGATGATCTTCTCAAGCGGTGTCATTGCAGCAGTCCAGATTGTCCATTGTCTTGGATATAGGCGAAACGGTGCCCGATTTGAACCCGGGACGACAAAGAACGCCACCGACCATAGGGGGCGGCGGCGCTGAAGTTGGGGCCAATGGAAAAAATGTCAGATATGTGGGCGCGGCATCGGCAGCGGAATGGAGGACGGCAGCTTGACCGTGCCGGTAACGACGGCGTCGGCCGTTTCTGTACCCGTGATGCGCTTGGCCGGCATCGGCTGCGCCATGGCGGCAACCTGATCGGTGCCCGTGTGAGCCGTTGCGGCAGCTGCCTGCGGATTTGCGGCTTGATCCTTGAAGTGACGGCCGAGCATGTCGTAGGCGACGCGAGCGCCGTCGCCGACCTGATAGCCGAGCGCCGTCAGCGTTTCGCCGCCCTTGGCACAGACATCCGGCTTCTCGTTGCACATGGCGCCGACATATTGAACGACGCCCGATGCAGCCGAAATCGCATCGGAAACCTGCAGCGTCGCTTCACCTGCCGGCCGCGGCGCACCCTCGGGCTTTGCAAAGATCGGCAGGAACATGAGAACCAGCGAAAACCAGAACCCTGCTCTAATCAGAAACCACATCGCCTAGCCCCATCCTCTCTGTCGCTCGGCTCGATCGCCGATTCGGACTTGCCCGTCCGATCTGGTTCGAACCCTATCTGGCAGAGGACAACAGCGCTTTTCAAAAGTCGGCAGCATTTTCTGCAATTTTGATTCAAATTTTAGCTTTCCGACTTTGACCAGCATTTGGTTCAAATTGTAGCGATTGCTGTTAAGCATGTCTCGCCCTATCCGCCTGATATGCAGGGGTTTGCGGATGCAAGCCTTGCCGCAAAAGTTAACGCGCGGCAGAAATACGAATAAAATCCGTTGCTTACCCGCTGTTAACCACAAAAAACAAAGGTCCTTCATTCTGCGTCAAAACGGGATTTTGAGCCCTTTTCAGCCGTCCTCAGCGTTCCTTCTTTATTCTTTCCTTAAGTCGGCGGGGCCTATTGTGCAGTCCGATAAGTGACCGTTTTGACGGGTTGTAGTGTGCGCGTATTGAGTGACATTTCTGTCGGGGCTGTAGCCCTCGTGGACCGGGTAGGCCGAAGCTGGCTTTCCCGGACGAGCGGGGATGGCGAAGTCCGTGGGCAGGAATTGGCGATCCTGCGCCGGCTTGCGCTTGCTTCTTCCGTCGCGCTCTTTGCCGTTCCGGCCGGTCTTTCCCTCGTTACAAGCCCGGCCGTGGCGCTGCCTGCCGGTGTGGCCACGGTATGCGCCGCCTTCCTCTTTTCGGCCGTGGGCAGCATCGCGCTGTCGCGTCAGCGGCCTGCCCTCCACCCGGCAGAGGCCGTCGTCGTCGAGCACCACGATCTGATGCTGGAGTCGGCCTTCGGCCTCGTCCTGCTGCTCGACCCCCAGGGCAATGTGACCACAGTCGGTGGTCGCGATCGTGCGGAATTTCTGAGCTGGATGAGCGACCCCGTCGGGCGTGGCTTCGTCGAGCAGATCCACGTCTCAGACAGAATCGTCTTCCTGCAGGCGATCGATGTACTGCGCCAGGGAAGGGATGCCCATAGCGCCGATTTGCGCCTGGAACGCTCGGCGGTTGTCGGCGGTGATGACCAGTTCGTCCATGTGCGCATGGAGCTGACCGCGCGCCGCGATGGCGAGGGGCGCCTGACGGCAATCGTCAGCCAGTTGCGCGATATTTCTCAGGACCAGCAGCTCCGCGAGGATGCGGCGCGCAAGGCGGCCGAGGCGGAATCGGCCAATGATGCCAAGTCGCGCTTCCTCGCTGCCGTCAGCCATGAGCTGCGTACCCCGCTTAACGCCATCCTCGGCTTTTCCGATATTCTGAGCGGCGAGTATTTCGGCAAGCTGGAAAATGACCGCCAGCGCGAATATGTCGGCCTGATCCGCCAGTCGGGTGCCCATCTTCTGTCGGTCGTCAATACCATGCTCGACATGAGCAAGATCGAGGCTGGCCGCTATGAATTGCTGCTCGAATCCTTCGCGATCGAGGACACCATTGCGACATGCGAAGCAATGCTCGGGCTGCAGGCGAAGGAAAAGGGACTGACGCTGACAAGCCGCATCCAGCGCGGCCTCGGCGAGATCGTCGCCGACCAGCGGGCGATCCAGCAGATTCTCATCAACCTCGTCGGCAATGCCATCAAATTTACCGATGCGGGCGGCGCGATCACCATCGATGCGGCCTTGGCCGATGGCATGTTGAAGCTGTCGGTCGGCGATACGGGCATCGGCATTGCCAGCGAACGGCTGGCATCGCTCGGCCAGCCCTTCGTGCAGATCCAGAACGACTACACCCGCCGTTACGCCGGCACCGGCCTCGGTCTGTCGCTCGTCAAGGGCCTCGTCGGCCTTCATGGCGGAAACTTCTCGATTGCCAGCGCGCCGGGCGAGGGTACGGTCATCACCATCCTCATTCCATTCGACGGCTCCGGTGCCGTAACGATGCAGCAGCCTGTGGATGTTAATCGCCCTGTCGATTTTCCGCCGCGCCTGAAACATACTATGGAGATAGATGAAGGGCGAAACAAGGAACTGATGAATGGCCCCGCAAAAGCGAAAATCGCCTAAGGGAAGAGGAAGGGGCAAGCGCAAGCAGCCCGGCCTGGCCTCCCGTGGTGCGGTTGCCCTTGGCAGCCTGAGCCTGCGCGGCAGCACCGCGCTGGGCGGCCTTGGCCTTCGCGGTGCGGGCGCGCTCGCCGCTCTGATCGGCAGTGCAGTCGGCCGTCATCCCGCCATTGCCGGCGGTGTCGCACTCTTCTTCGGCGTTTTCGGTTTCGTCACCGCCAACGCGCTCTGGTATCAGACGGGCGCACATCCATCGCCCATATTGCGCACCCGCGATCCCGCGTCTCCCTACCAGATTCCCGGCCGCAAATCCTTCTTGCACGCGCAACAGGCCGATGCCGGCAATGTAACGACCTTTCGGATAGAAAGGCAGGATTCGGCCGCCGATCTTGCCCCGCCGTCGTCAACCGGCCAGGTCGCAGCACAATCGTCCAGCGCGCCGTCGAAACTGATTGCCGATGTACAGGCTGAACTCATCCGTCACGGCCTCTATGATGGCGCAGCCGATGGGAAGCCGGGATCGCGCACGACATCGGCCATCCTCTTCTTCCAGGAGGCGTCTGGTCTTCCGCAGACCGGTACGCCGACACCGGAGCTTCTTGCCGCCCTCAAGGCCAGCAATGCCGCTGCTGCACAGCCGGCTAGCGGCAGAGCGAATGCGACGGCTGCCGTCCCCGCCGAGCGCCCCGTCAACGTTTCCGCCACGGCGGATGCGATCGACCCGGTTGCTGCCGCCATACAGAATGCCGAAAAGAACCTGAAGACCGGCGCGGTAGCGGCCAAAGCAACGCCCAGCGATGCGGTCAATAAGGTCAATATGGTCATGCAGATCCAGAAGGGTCTGAGCAACATCGCCTATAGCAATGTCAGCATCGACGGCGTAGCCGGAGAGCAGACGAAGGCAGCGATCCGCCGCTTCCAGAAGCACTATCGCCTGCCGGAAACCGGCGAACCGAATATGGCGGTCCTCAAGAAGCTGCAGGATATCGGCGCGCTCTGAAGCCCGCGGTACAGGCCTCTGCCGCAAACCTGGTGACGACTACGCGCTGCAGGCGGCTTCAATTGCCTTGGCGAGCATGCATCGCTATAGCTCGGGCATGAGATTGCGCAGCGACATCTTTGTTTCCGCCCTTGTCCGCCGCTTGTTTGCGCGTGGGGATTTTGCCGCTGTCGAGCACAAGGGCGAGGAGCAGGCTGGCGCGATCTTCATCCGCCAACGCTTCCGCGATGGATCGGAAACCCTTTATGCGCCGGCACCGCAGAGCCTGTTCGATGAGGAGGAGAGCGGGACGCGGCTCTTCGAGATCCGCATCGAGCGGAAGGAACCGCAGGAAATCCGCGAAACCCTTGATCGCGAGCTGAAATTCGATCCTGATTTATGGATCGTCGAACTGGAAACGGACGACATCGCCGATATCGTCCCATTGGCCGGTTTCCGCGCCAATCCGCTGGATTGAGCCGTCTTTACCGACGGTTTGCGACACGCAATTCGCGGAGAGGACCTGATTTTGCCCCGAACAACGGCGCTGCAGGACGCTGCGCCGGCTTTTCCTGCGGCAGATAGGTGTAACTGTCGGCGCGGCGCCATGCCTCGACGCGCGCCTGGCTCTCTTCCGAGTCGATATCATCGAGCACCAGCCATGCCCGGCTGACGCTGCCATGTCGTTCGGACAGATGCGGATAGAAACGCTCCAGCGAGTAGACTGCATCGGCGATGCCCATGCCGAGGCTGACGAGCGTGACGGCGAGCTGTTGCCCCGAAGTGTCGAGCAGGATGCGTTCAGCAAGCCAGTAGCTGGAGGAGAGGGCATCGGCGAGCGTCGTTGCGAATTGCACCGCATCGCGCTCGCGCGCAAAGCGGACGAGCAGCGCTTCCTGCGTCTCGCTAAGGCTGCGCAGACCGAGCCGGTCGCTGTCATCGCGGTTGAGATGGCGCGCAGCCTGTTTGATCTGCTGGCGCAGGATTTCTTCGCGTGACCGCCGTTCGGTTTCCGCCTCGGCCTGCGATGAAATTACATCAGCTGGCTGCTCCTGCATTGTCATGCCGCGTTCCGGCTCGGCCTGATGCAGACCGACAAGTGCGTCTATGACTTTGGGGGAAAGGGATGAGCGGCGGACGATTGCTCGGGCATGAGCGGCCCCTTGCGTGCGAGCGATGGTGATGAGTGTATCGTCGTCGATCGCCTGCGAACTCGTGAGGAACGGAGCGGCAATGGCGATCGGCTGACAGCCGATGAACAGGGCAACTGCCTGGGGCACGGTTTCACATTGGGAGAGGGCGGCAACCGCCTGCCGCTTTGCCTCGTCCGAAGATGCCTGGAAAACGGGGGTGAAAAGCTCGGCAAATTGGCGAAGTTCCGATTTGGACGGATGGCCCATGCCTTCGAAGCTGGTGATCGTCGCCATCAGAACCACGTCCTTCTTGCGGACAGTCGCAGGCTCTTCAAGGTCTCTAAACCGATCACGCACGCCAACACCCATACTGATACGCCGAACAAAAAAGCAGGGAGCCCGAAGGTCGACCATGGCTTGCGCTTTGCTTCACTCCAGTCGAACGGGACGACTCTTTCGATAAAGAGAGCGACCTCGATGATGACTGTCGAAACGGGTATGGACACGGTCGTCCTTATCTGGCTTTCGCCAAAGACTAAGGCCGGCAGGGTTAATGGTTCGTGAAAACTTTATTAAAATCCAAATAAAAATTGCGCGTTAAGCTTGCGCGAGGAGTGCAGCCGCATTTTGTCCGCATGGACGGCAGTTTGGGGCGAAAGCGGACCTGTGGAAAACCTTTCTGGGCATAGGTGCTTACAGGCAAATTCAACCTATGAGTGCTTCTGTTGTGGAGATAGTCAAAAGCGATGTCACTCGCTGCAAAAGCGGAGATCCGGCTTCTTGATGCAGGTGGGATTCTTCAGATGCCCTTATGCTCGCGCAAGGCTGCGAGCAGCTTTTCCGAGGTGTTGTAGCCGGATTGAAAAAGGCCGATTGCCGCCGTGGCCGCGAACTGGGCTTCCGTGCTTCTAATATCGATCCGCTTTTCCAGGCACCACCCATCCAGCGCATCGCGCAAGACGGTGACGTCCTCCGGTGAAAAGACGGAACTGCCCGCCGCAAACATTGATTGCCCTCGAATTACGACCTTACATTACGTTAATTTTTCGTGAGCGCAAATAATATTTGTGTGACGCTTTTCTGCAACGTGGTATTCGCGCTTTCCATGTGCCCGCCGGATCGTCTGTTGAGTTAAGAGCATGATATTGCTCGTTTTCATGGCAAAAGCGCGTTCCGCAATTTTTCAACAGCCGATGAAACCAAAGCCGCCGTCACGGCGTTAATAGAGCATGACGAGTGATGTCGAGAATGACGAGCGATGAGAATTAGCATTCTGTTAACTGCGATATGTCTGAATTCCGCTTGAAAGCAGCCATTGGCAGAATGTGATCGAGTGTACAGACAGCATGGAAGCCGAAAAATCGGTGCTCATGCCACGGTGTAAGGGAAATGCCGTGAGAAGGCGCGGATGCCTCCATTGAAGCCCAAAACAAAGGCTGGAATGGAGGGGAGCGTTAGTCCGCTTCAGTGGCGGGCAGGGTGAAATCAAGTCGCAGGTTCATCCGTCTCGAGACGTTAATGGAGACGAGAATGGCAAAGATCATATCTCTTTCGGATTGGCGATTGCGCCTGCCGCCGCGCGCCCAGAAGGAACCGGTGGAGGCAAAGATACTATTGTTCACCGGCGTACGTTACGAGCATCTTGATACGCCAACGCATCGCCCCGGGGCAGGCCCGAAGCGGGCAAAGGGAAAGTAAGCGCTTCAACATATGCGAGTGCGTGGCGAGTTTTCGCGCCTGCCAGTTGTCGCTGCAATCCAGCCGAATAGCGCTTGCTGGCGCCACTCGCCACGAGCCGCCAGCTTCCCGCAGTACAATTCTGGAGCCGGGGTTTTCAGCCAAAGATTTTAGCTCCTAAGATCTCAGCTCCAAAAGATCTCAGCCATTGTCGAATTCGTCACAGCCGGCCTCGGAGAGAAATTCTTGCGCCGCATCGTCGAAACTTGCTTGCGGCGCCATGGTGCGCAGCACCGCATAGCCTTGAGCCCGCGGCACTTCCACCAGGATCGATTGGGCAAGCGCGGGTGGCAGTGCCTTGCGTATGCCAGTTAGCTGGACAGGCGATGCAAGCAGCAAATCTAGCGTTCCGCCGACCGACGTACGGTCGCTCATGCTGAACACTTCATTGGATGCCGCGTCATAGATGGCAAGCGACCAGAACGGCACCTTGCCCTTCGCGGTCAGATGAACGGGCGTATCCTCGATGTCGAAGGCGCAGACGGCCGTGCGGATGTAGGGATCGGTATTGGAAAGCCCCGCATCGTCATCTTTGTTGTCGAGCATGTAGAAATGATTTTCGTCACCCTCGTCCGATACACGCGTATAGGCGTCCCGATCGGAGAAATGCGGCAGCGACAGAATGATGATGATATGCAGCAGCACCGCGCCGAATAGGCCGGTGAGGATCGCGAAGACGAATCTAAACATTGCCGCATCCGATCTTCTCGAGTTTCGGCATGCCGAGATCGATCAGGCCGGAATTGCTGGCCGCCGGCGAATCCAGGAGCGTCCATACCAGGCGGAAATTGCCAGATGGCGGCAGGGCGAGCCAGTTGCCCGCCTGGGGACTGGATGAAACCGTGATGTTGAAGGTCGAATCCGGCTTGCGCAGCACCACCCAGGAATTGATGGTGGAAGGGCGACCGGCAGCATCTTCGATCGGCCGGCCGTCATTGCCGGCGATAAAGAGGGTCCAAAGCCTTGCCGGTGGCGTCTGGCCGCTGATGCGGTAGGTGCAATTTGCGGTCAGCCGCGCTTTGCTGTCATCGTCGGAGGCGGTAAACACCAGCCCCTCGGCTGTGCCGTACAGCAAACGCCCCGCGCGTGCTCGATGCGATTTCGCATAAGGGTCCGCATCCGCCGTCTGCGTTTCGGGGAACGCCTGCCAGGCGCCAAGCTTGATCGCGCCGAAGCCGGAGGTGGCATCCAACGCCAGAAGCGTGAACACGATACCGCCGCCAAAGGCGATGACAAGCGAAAGCGCAACAAGAAGGGGAACTCGGAACACCCTAGGATCGTCCTCGTGACAAATCAGTGTCGATTTATTCCTGATTCTGGCGGTAGGGGGAAGGGCAAGCCACTATTTACGGCTGTCTTCGGAACAATAGGCAAGATCGGGAACGGCAGTGGGCATCCAAAACGCCGGCTTCCATCCTTCAATTCGACGGCAGGTTTGCCGCCGTCACCTGCCTCGCGTTGCAGTACAGTTTCCGGGAGGGTTGGTCACTCAGGCGCAGTCATGCTGCGATGCTCCGCCGTCGCCACCTTCTGCGCGCCGAGCGGTGTCGCCGCCTTCAGCCTTTCGCCGATATCGCGCAGGATATTCGTGGAGTCTACCGAAAGCGAGCGCGGGCGCGCCAGCGGCGGCAGGGCGCTACTGGCGGGGTCGGCGGGCTTCTTGGCCGCAACTGTTTGCGGCTTCTGCACGGGGAAGGGGTTGGTGATGCCCGGGATCGGCTTCAGCACGATGCCCTGATTGGCGTAATCCATGATCTTCTTGAAGGTCATGGCCGGCAGCGTGCCGCCCGTCATGTTGTTCGTGGAGGTATAGTCGTCATTCCCGAACCAGACAGCGCAGGTGTAGTTGCCGGTAAAGCCGATGAACCAGGCGTCACGATAGGCCTGCGTGGTGCCGGTCTTGCCGCCGACCACGATGCCGTTGTCGAGGGCTGCTTTGCGGCCGGTGCCGATCACGGGAACCTGCGTCAGCATCTGGTTCATGTATGACGTGGCTTTTTCGCTCAAAACCCGCTTGGCTGGCGCCTCGTCCCGGCCGAAATCGTAGAGCACCTTGCCGTCATAGCCGGTGATCTGCTCGATGCCGTGGCGGCGCGACTGCATGCCGTTGGCCGGAAACACCGCATAGGCTGTCGCCTGATCGAGGACGGTTACTTCCGATGTGCCGATCGGAATGGTCTTGTCGTTGCGGATCGGCGTTTCCACGCCCATGGCCTTGGCCATGTTACGGATCGGCTGAATGCCGAATTTCTCCTTGGCGAGCCGCACGGGGATAGTGTTGATCGATTGCGTCAGCGCCTGGGTGAGCGTCACCTTGCCTTCGTAGCGGTTTTCGTAATTATGCGGGCTCCAGTTGCCCCAGCTGATCGGCGCATCGACGATGGTGGAGGTGGGCGTCATGCCGTTTTCCATCGCGACCGAATAGGTATAGATCTTGAAGGACGAACCGGGCTGGCGCAGCGCCTTGGTCGCGCGGTTGAACTGGCTTTCGCCATAGTCGCTGCCGCCGACCATGGCGCGCACAGCGCCGCCATTTTCGATGACGACGGAGGCGCCCTGTTTGGCCTTATAGCGCTCGCCGAACTCCATCAGGCTGGATTGAACCGAATCCTCCGCCGCCTTCTGCAGCCCCATATCGATGGTGGTGCGCACGATCAGCGAGCGCTCGGGGAACCGCGTAGCAAGCCTCTGCACTTCATCGAAGGCCCAATCGAGGAAATAATCCGGGGATTCGATCTGAGCTCGGTCGACCACCGAAGCCGGGTTGCGTCGCGCGGCGATCACTTGTCCCTCGGTCATCAGCCCGCTTTGCACGAGATTGGACAGCACGTCGTTGGCGCGGGCGCGCGCCGCCGGCAGGTTGACGTGCGGCGCATATTTTGCCGGCGCCTTGAAGAGGCCGGCGAGCATCGCGGCTTCCGCCAGATTGACGTCAGTGATGCTCTTGCCGAAATAGAATTGCGCCGCCGCCGCTGCGCCGAAGGTGCCGCCGCCCATATAGGTGCGGTCGAGATAGAGGCTCAGGATCTCCTTCTTGGAGAGATTGGCCTCGAGCCAGATCGCCAGGAAGGCTTCCTTGACCTTGCGTTCGATGGAGCGCTCATTGCTGAGGAAGATGTTCTTGGCAAGCTGCTGCGTCAGCGTCGAGCCGCCCTGAACGACGCCGCCGGCCTGCGCATTGACGGTGACCGCGCGGAACAGGCCGATGACGTCGATGCCGAAATGGTCGAAGAAGCGCCGGTCCTCGGTCGCCAGCACCGCCTTGATGAAATAGTCCGGCAGCTGGTCTACCGGCACGGAATTCTCGTGAATGATGCCGCGATGGCCGATGACGTTGCCGTAGCGGTCGAGGAAGGTGACGGCGAAATTGCCGCGGTTGCGCCAGTCGCCCTGCGTCGCCTCGAAGGCCGGCATGGCGAGCATCAGCATGACGACGGAGCCGGCCGTCCCCAGCGTCAGGCCTTCACCGAGCAGTTCGAAAAAGACGCGTTTCCAGCCGCGAACGCGGAAGCGGCGGAAGAAGATGGTGATCTCCTCCCATGCCTCGGCGAGACCGAAGCCTGCATTCCACAAAGTGGAGTCGATCCATGAATCAAGGCGCAAAAAGAAATAGCGCTTGCGACGCCGCGGCTTCTCGGCCCCGTTATCCTTAGGCGTCTCGGGCTCCATCTTCGGCCCGTTTTGTGGATTGGATGGGTCTTCCACGCTCTACTTCCCGACCACATTACTGCCGCGTGTCTCCTTGTGGCACACGCAAAGCCCATTATCTCATAGAACGGCTAATTGAATAATTGGTTGATTTAGAGAAAAGAACAAGAGACATGCATGCCGCAGCCCGAATTCCCTTTGCCGGGTGGCGAGGACGACGATGATGACAGACGAGATACCCTTCTGGAAAAGCAAGACCCTGGCGGAGATGAGCCCGTCGGAATGGGAAAGCCTTTGCGACGGCTGTGGCCTCTGTTGTCTCAACAAGCTCGAGGAGTGGGATAGCGGCGACGTCTATTTCACCTCGATCCGCTGCAAGCTGATGGACGGCGAAAGCTGTCGTTGCACCAGCTACCCGAACCGCTGGGATTTCGTGCCCGACTGCGTACAGCTGACGCCGGAGAAGGTTCCGGAACTGGAATGGCTCCCGCCCACCTGCGCCTATCGCCTCGTCAACGAGGGTCGCGATCTCTACTGGTGGCATCCGCTGATCTCGGGCGATCCGGAAACAGTGCATATCGCCGGTGTTTCCGCCCAAGGGCGCACCGTCAGCGAGAATGATGTCGATCTTGACGATTTCGAGGATTATGTCGTCGACTGGCCGCTGACCATCGAGGATGACATGATGCCTAATCCTCCGGCAAAGCCATAGATTTCGGCGCCACATTTCGCCAAGCCTGGCGCAAGAGCCTTTTGATCTCCTCGTTTCCGGCATCGCGATGGAAAAGTCGCGTCCATCCTTTCTGGCCCCAGCTGCCGGGCACAACGGCGACATGCCTTGGCATGATGGCCGAAGCCATCTGCTGCTGGTCGGGCGTCAGCTTGACGACGCAGAAATCCGGTCCGCGAAGTGTCATGAAGATTTTGCCCCGCACGCGAAAGTCACGGGTGTCGAAATGCGAGCCCTCTGCCGTTTCAGGCAAGCCGAGGGCGAGGGATGCAAGCTCCTCGTCGGTCATGGCCGCGACAGTATCATCTCCTTCCATGCAGTAAATGGAGGCTTGAAGTGGGTGCGACCAAACGGTTCTACGACGAGATGGTGAGTTTATTGAATTGAGCCTGTCCACATGGTATCGCGCGGTGCCCTCGCATATGTACAAGGAGCCGCCGCGTGATCCGTCATATCGTCTTCTTTACCGTTCCCGATCGCGCCAAGCTTGAGGAAGTCCGTTCCGGCCTCTCGATCCTCACGGCCATTCCGTATGCGCGGCTTTTGGAGATCGGCACGAACGTCAAGACCGATCAGCTCGGAACCGAAGTCGATCTTGTGGTCTACGGCGAATTCGACGACGAGGCGGCATTGGCGGCTTACAAGGCCCATCCGAATTACCAGCGCTCCATCGAGCGCGTTCGGCCGCTACGCGAAATGCGCATTGCCGCAGATTACGAGACGGCGACGGCCGTCCGTGAACCTTTCTGAATGTCGGGCGCGGTGCAGAACTATTTCCCGCCAGTCCTTTCAATGGATTGAGCATGCAAGCGGAATCGGATTGTCCGCGACCGGATTCTCGGCTTGAGGTTCTTGAATCAACTTTTGAAGCTCCGGACTCAATTTGAGAGGAAATCGCGGCAAGCGATTCAAAGGACTCAGGGAAATCATCACGCCTTATGCCGATAAGGCGTCTCCAGGCCAGTTGCATCGGCCACGGGAGGGCGCGGTTCATCTCGCCGACATGAACCGATGATAAGTAAGAATGATTAAAAATGGCTGAGCTGGCGGCTCCGCGCGTAGTGCTCGCGAAGCCGGGCATGCATCGATCCACGCATGTCGCCGATAGATTGTATCGATGCCGCGTTCTGGAGCGACAGACGGTTGCTGTCATCACGCTGCAGCGGATCCACATTCAACAATTTCAAATGCTTAGAAAATCCTCTGGACGACCCCTGCGCCCGGCTGGCCGAAAATTACAGCCCATTCATTTGCCATTCAGACGTGTTTGGGTAAATAATCGGCCAAGTTCATATCCCTGTGGGAAGTCCGAAGCATGGCCTCATTTTCAAGCATAGCAGCAGCGGCCCTCGTCCTGGCCGGCTCGTCTGTTCTGCCGGCGCCAGCGCCGACGTCGACCCTGGTCGCGCGCGCCAACAGCGATTGCAGCGAGGCAGCCGAGGAAGTCGTCGCCAAGACCGGTGGCCAGCTTCTTTCCGCACAGCCGTCCGGCGACAGCTGCATCATCACCGTTCTCGTTCAGGGCAACGGGCAGCGCCCGCGCAAGGTGACGATGAAGGTGCCGATGTGATGCCAGGGCATGTGGGTACCAACCTAAAGCCTTGAATCTCACACAAAATCTTATTGTTTCCGTGATTCCACTGCAGCGTGATTTACAGTACTGTTTCTCGAACCGGGGAAATTGGATTCAGAGATGCGCATTCTCATAGTCGAAGACGATATCAACTTGAACCGCCAGCTTGCCGAGGCCTTGAAGGAGGCGGGCTATGTGGTCGATACGGCCTTTGATGGCGAAGAGGGGCATTTTCTCGGAGACACCGAACCTTATGACGCGATCATCCTCGATATCGGCTTGCCTGAAATGGATGGCATCACCGTGCTTGAAAAATGGCGCGGCGCCGGGCGCACCGTGCCCGTTCTGATTCTGACCGCCCGCGACCGCTGGAGCGACAAGGTGGCAGGCATAGACGCCGGCGCGGACGATTATGTCGCCAAGCCTTTCCACGTCGAGGAAGTGCTTGCCCGCATCCGCGCGCTCATTCGCCGCGCCGCGGGTCACGCTTCTTCGGAAATCGTTTGCGGCCCGGTGCGGCTCGACACGAAGAGCTCGAAGGCGACCGTGGACGGCAAGCCGCTCAAGCTTACGTCTCATGAATATCGGCTGCTTGCCTATCTCATGCATCACAAGGGCGAGGTCGTCTCACGCACCGAACTGGTCGAGCATATGTACGATCAGGATTTCGACCGTGATTCCAATACGATTGAAGTTTTTGTCGGACGCCTTCGCAAGAAGATGGGCGTCGATCTGATCGAAACGGTCCGTGGCCTTGGTTACCGCATCCAAGCTCCGACCAATGCGAATTAAGTCGCTCACCGCTCGCGTCCTGCTGCTGACCACGCTTTGGTCGGCGGTGGCGCTGGTGGTGATCGGGCTTGTCATCTCCGATATCTACCGCAAGAACGCCGAGCGCGGCTTTCAGGATCTGTTGCGGGCGCAGCTCTCTAGTGTCATCAACTCCGTAACGATCGGCGACCAGGGCGCGCTAGTGGGTGATCCGAGACTCGGTGACCTGCGCTTCGCCCAGCCGAAGACCGGCTGGTACTGGATGGTCGAGCCGCTCGGTACCTATACCGCGACGCCGCTGGTCTCGCCGTCGCTCGGCGCTTCAAGCCTGCCGGTGCTATCGGTGCTGGAAGCGCCCTTCGACAAGCAATACCAGCGCTCTTACATTGTCACCGACGCCTTCGGAAACCGCGTGCAGGTGGCCGAAACCGAGGTCGTACTCGACACGGATGGCCGTGCTGCACGCTTCCGTGTCACCGGTAATATTGCCGTCGTGGAGGACGATGTCCGTAATTTCTCCCATAGCCTTTATTTCTCGCTCGTCGGCTTCGGCGTCGGAAGCTTGATCGTCAATGCGCTCGCCATTCTCTACGGTCTGAAGCCGCTCGATAAAGCCCGCGCGGCACTGGGGCGCATCCGCGCTGGTGAAAGCGAGCGCCTGCAGGGCGATTTTCCGCGTGAAATCCTGCCGCTTGCCAATGAGATCAATGCGCTGATCGACAGCAACAGGCGTATCGTCGAGCGGGCCCGCATGCAGGTCGGCAATCTCGCGCACTCGCTGAAAACGCCGATTGCTGTTCTCCTCAATGAATCCCGTGTCCTGGAGCGCTCGCATGGCGATCTGGTGAAGAACCAGGCCGAGGCGATGCAGGGGCAGGTGCAATCCTATCTCAATCGCGCCCGCATCGCCGCCCAGCGCGAATCCGTGCTGGCACGCACCGAAGCCGAGCCGGCGCTGGAGCGGCTGGTCCGCGTCATGCGGCGGCTGAACGCCGACAAGGAGTTCGAACTCTCCGTCTCGCCCAATCTGGCGCTCGCCATGGAGCAGCAGGATCTCGAGGAGACGGTCGGCAATCTCCTCGAAAATGCCGCTCGCTTTGCCGAACACAAGGTGCGTCTGGTTGCAAACGAAGCGCCTGCTGAAGTCAAGGGTATCGATCCGGCGCGGCGCCATTGGGTGGAACTGGTGGTTGAAGACGACGGCCCAGGGCTGGAGCCGGATCAGATCCGCGAAGCCATGAAACGTGGGCGCAGACTGGACGAGAGCAAGCCCGGCACCGGTCTCGGTCTGTCGATCGTCAGCGAGATCACGAATGAATATCAAGGCCGTTTCGAGCTCTCCCGGGGCAGCTGGGGCGGGCTTCGCGCGAGCCTAATTTTGCCGGGCCTGACGAAGGATGTTGCGTGAGGAACGGCATGATGCCAAAAAGGCGTTGTGGGTCATGATGATGCCGCAGCGCAGTACCTATGGTTTTGCTTTTTGATACTGGTTCGGTTGTATGAAGCTTCGTACCTTTTTTCTGGTCATTCCCTCTCTTTTTGCCGCGCTTGCGCTTTCAGGTTGCTCGACCACGGGCGGCCTCGGTGGCAGCAAGAGCCTGTTCTCGACTGCGAAGCCTCCGGCCTCAGCGACCTTCATCAATGCTCTTGATGGTGGTATCGTCGAGCGCACCGGCATCAAGCTGAGCGACAACGACAAACAGCGTGCGCTGGAAGCGGAATATCGTGCCCTCGAAACCTCGCCTCTCGGCCAACCTGTGGCATGGAAGGGCAGGAATGCAAGCGGCGAGGTTGTTCCCGCTGCGCCCTACCAGGTCGGCTCGCAGAATTGCCGGCAATATACGCATACGGTCACGGTCGACGGCAAGCCGACGACTGCGAGGGGCGCGGCCTGCCGCAATGACGACGGCACCTGGACGCCGCTTGAATAGGCGTCTGCACTGAAAGGCGCGGCCAAACGCCTCAAATCTTCGTCAGATAGCCTTTCCCGGTTGGAATAAGCGCCCCGTTAAAGTATTGGGCGTCTATGCTGTTCTGGATTCTCGTGGCCGTTCTTACGGCGGTTGTCGGCGCTGTGCTCCTCTATCCCCTTCTGCGTGGTGCGAAGGAGGCGGAGGACCGTCGTTCCGGAGAGGCCGAGGTCTATCGCGATCAGCTCAGCGAACTGGACCGGGACCTTGCCAGCGGCCTCATCTCCGCGCAGGAGGCCGACTATGCCCGCGCCGAAATCGGACGGCGTCTCATCGCAGCCGCGAAGGACAAGAAGACGGCAGCGAAATCGCCCGCGCATGGCAGCTATCGTCTTGCCCAGGCCTTCATCATCATCCTTCTTCCGGCCGTTGGTCTCTGTCTCTATCTCGTCAATGGCGATCCCGGCCTGCCGGCGCAGCCGCTGGAAGCGCGGCTGGAGAAGCCGGGAAACGATCTTGCCATCTCGATCGTCAAGATCGAGCAGCATCTGGCCAAGAACCCGGATGATGCCAAGGGCTGGGAGGTACTGGCCCCGATCTATTTCAAGACCAACCGCATCGGCGACGCCGAGCTTGCCTATCGCAATGTCATCCGCCTGCTGGGACCGAACGCAGCTCGGCTTGGCGATCTGGGCGAGGTGCTGGTCGTGAAGGCCAATGGCATTGTGACTGCGGAGGCGCGCGAGGTGCTGCAGCAATCGCTGGCGCTCGATGCCACCAATCCGCGCACGCTTTTCTATCTGGCGCTGGCACTGGAGCAGGAGGGCAAGGCGGCCGATGCGAAAACGGCCTTTGAGGCCTTGGCAAAACAATCGCCGCCTGACGCACCCTGGCTTGCCGCGGTCAATGAGCATATCATCAAGAATGGCGGCCGGGCGATGGCATCCGCCAATGACAATGCACCCGGCAATCCGACTGCGGAGGATGTCGCTGCGGCCAATGCGCTGAGCAGCGGCGATCGCCAGCAGATGATCCGCGGCATGGTCGACAGCCTCGATGCCAAGCTCAAGCAAGATCCGAAGAATTTCGAGGGCTGGATGCGGTTGATCCGCTCCTACGCCGTGCTGAATGATCGGGAGCGCGCGGCGGATGCATTGAAGCGCGGTCTTGCGGCCTTTCCGGCCGATGGAGGAGAGGGCCAGCAGCTTCTGACGCTGGCGAAGGAATTGGGACTGCCGACGGAGGTGACGCAGCAATGACCCGCAAGCAGAAACGTCTGGCCGTGATCGCCGGCGGTATGGGTTTCATCGCCGCCGCCGTGTTGCTCGTGCTGTTCGCCTTCAGCCAGTCGGTCGCCTATTTCTATATGCCGGCGGATCTCGCCAAGACACCGGTCAATGCCGGGACGCTGATCCGCCTCGGCGGCCTCGTCGGTGGAGGCTCGATCGTGCGCGGTCAGGGAACGCAGGTTCAATTCTCGGTCACCGACGGCACCGATACGATCAAGGTCAAGTATGATGGCATCCTGCCGGACTTGTTCCGCGAAGGGCAGGGCGTCGTCACCGAAGGCAAGTTCGAGCAGGGCAGTGACGTTTTCGTTGCCGACAGCGTGCTCGCCAAGCATGATGAACGTTACATGCCGAAGCAGGTCGCCGACAAGCTGAAGGCTGATGGCGTCTGGAAAGGCGAGGAGGCCAGCCAATGATCATCGAGCTCGGACACTATGCCCTGGTGCTGGCGCTCGCGACCGCGCTGATTGTCTCCATCCTGCCTGTCGTCGGTGCCCGGCGCGGGGACGTGTCGATGATGGATATCGCCCCGGTCGGCTCCATCGTCATGTTCCTGCTCGTCGCCTTCTCCTTCGGCGTGCTGACCTACGCCTATGTCGCCTCCGATTTCTCCGTCCTCAATGTCTGGGCCAATTCCCATTCGCTGATGCCGCTGATCTTCAAGATCTCCGGCGTCTGGGGCAATCACGAGGGATCGATGATGCTCTGGCTCTTGATCCTGGCGCTCTTCAGTGCGTTCGTCGCGCTCTTCGGCCGCAATCTGCCGGATGTGCTGCGTGCCAATGTGCTGGCTGTACAGTCGTGGATCTCCTCGGCCTTCCTTGTCTTCATTCTGCTCACCTCCAATCCCTTTATTCGGCTCAACCCGGCGCCGGCCGAGGGCAAGGATCTCAATCCCGTCCTCCAGGATATCGGTTTGGCGATCCATCCGCCCTTGCTCTATCTCGGCTATGTTGGCTTCTCCGTCTGCTTCTCCTTTGCCGTCGCCGCGCTTCTGGAAGGTCGCATCGATGCCGCTTGGGCACGCTGGGTCCGGCCTTGGACGCTCGCCGCCTGGAGCTTCCTGACGCTCGGCATCGCCATGGGCTCCTACTGGGCCTATTACGAGCTCGGCTGGGGCGGCTGGTGGTTCTGGGATCCGGTGGAAAATGCCTCCTTCATGCCCTGGCTCGCCGGCACGGCCCTGCTGCATTCGGCACTGGTCATGGAAAAGCGCGACGCCCTGAAGATCTGGACGGTGCTGCTGGCAATCCTGACGTTTTCGCTGTCACTGCTCGGCACCTTCCTCGTGCGTTCCGGCGTGCTGACCTCTGTCCATTCCTTCGCCAGCGATCCGACGCGCGGTATCTTCATTCTCTGCATTCTCCTGATCTTCATCGGCGGGGCCTTGTCGCTTTTCGCGCTGCGTGCGCCGAAGCTTGCTGCCGGCGGATTGTTCGCGCCGATCTCGCGCGAGGGGGCGCTCGTGCTGAACAACCTGATCCTCACGGTCGCCTGCGGCACGGTATTGACCGGCACGCTCTATCCGCTGGCGCTCGAAACACTGACCGGCGACAAGATCTCTGTTGGCCCGCCCTTCTTCAACATGACGTTCGGGCTGTTGATGACCCCGATCCTCATCGCTGTGCCGTTCGGGCCGCTGCTCGCCTGGAAGCGCGGCGACCTGCTCGGCGCACTGCAGAGGCTCTACCTCGTGGCAGGCCTAGCCTTCCTGGCTGGCCTTGTTCTGTTTTACATCGAGCACGGCGGCCCCGTACTGGCCGCTCTCGGCCTTGCGGCAGGCTTATTTCTGGTCTTCGGCGCCTTGGCCGATCTCTGGTATCGCGCCGGCGTCGGCAAGGTGGCGGCTGGTGTCGCCTGGCGCCGCCTGAGCGGGCTGCCGCGCTCTGCCTTCGGCACCGCGCTAGCCCATGCCGGCCTCGGCATTACCGTACTCGGCATCGTCGCTGTGACGACTTTCGAGGGAGAACACATCACCAGCATGAAGCCGGGCGAGACCGCCGAGCTTGGCGGCTACAGCTTGCGCTTCGATGGAGTGCAGCCGGGCGTCGGCCCCAATTTTACCGAGGATCGCGCCCACTTCACCGTTAGCCGTGGCGGGGTTGCCTTTGCGGAGATGTCGTCCGCCAAACGCGTCTTTACCGCAAGCCGCACGGCGACCACCGAATCCGGCATTCTCACGCTCGGCCTCAACCAGCTCTATGTGTCGGTCGGCGACGCCAGCAAGGATGGCGGCATGGTCGTGCGCATCTGGTGGAAGCCGTTTATTCTTTGCATCTGGCTTGGCGCGCTCATCATGGCGGCCGGCGGCTTCGTGTCGCTCAGCGACCGCCGCCTGCGCGTCGGCGCACCGAGCCGCAAGGCGAAACCAGTTCGCCCGGCCATGGAGCCGGCAGAATGATAGGTTTGACCAATACCCCCTCATCCGCCCCTACGGGGCACCTTCTCCCCGAGGGGAGAAGGGGAAATTGCCGCTGTGGTGCCGGTATCGCACAAAAGCCAGTCGAGGAAGACTGCAGCGGTTTTCCCTTCTCCCCTCGGGGAGAAGGTGCCCGAAGGGCGGATGAGGGGGTATTGCGTGTTAAGAATAGCGGGGCCGGGAAGAAGGTAGCGGTGTTCGCGCGCCTGCTTATGTTGTTGGCATTGCTCTTTGCTGCGGCCCCTGCCTTTGCCGTCAATCCCGATGAAGTCCTCTCCGATCCGGCCTTGGAGGCACGGGCACGCACGATCTCGGCCGAACTGCGCTGCATGGTCTGCCAGAATCAATCCATCGATGATTCCAATGCGGATCTTGCGCGTGACCTGCGCTTGCTGGTGCGCAAGCGCCTGACCGATGGCGACAGCGATCAGCAGGTGCTGGATTACATCGTCTCGCGCTACGGCGAGTTTGTGCTGCTCAAGCCGCGCTTGAGCGAGAAGACATACATCCTCTGGGGAGCACCGATCGTGCTCTTCGTAGCAGGCGGATTGGCCCTTGCCGTATACGCGCGCCGCCGCGTCGGCGAGCCTACCGGCAGCGCTTTGAGCGCCGATGAAGAGGCGCAGCTTAAAGATATCCTCGGAAAGTGACCCGACTGTCGTCTTTCGTCATAATGTTGCACCGATACCTTACATTACGAATTTTTCATGGGGCGGACAGTTCGTTGTAAGGTGCCGTGCCCTATATCTTCATTATGGCGCAACACAGCCGGTTTGGCCGGCGCAAATCTGACGAGAAAAGAGAAGGTAATTCGCATATGTTCAGGAATATCAAGGACACTTTGTCCCGCAGCACCGCTATGAAGGCTTCCGTCGTCGCCGGCCTCGCTGTTGCTGCCCTGGCAACGGGTGTTCCGGCCGTAGTTACCGGTGCCTATGCCGATGCCGTCAACGTTCAGGCGCCGCAGGTTCCGAGCTTTGCCAATGTGGTCGACGCCGTATCGCCGGCCGTCGTTTCGGTCCGCGTCGAATCCCGTGTCAATCCGGTTGCCGATGACGACGATTCCTTCGGTCTCGGCCGCGGTTTCGATGATCTTCCGGACGATCACCCGTTGAAGAAGTTCTTCCGCCAATTCGAGCAGCAGCAGGGTCGCGGCCAGCAGCATGGCCAGAACCAGCAGAAGAATTCCGATGACAAGGGCCGTCTGCGTCCGGTCGCTCAAGGATCCGGCTTCTTCGTCTCCGAAGACGGATACATCGTCACCAACAATCACGTCGTTTCCGACGGTGCCGCTTTCGTCGTCGTCCTCAATGACGGCACCGAGCTCGACGCCAAGCTCGTCGGCAAGGATAGCCGCACCGACCTCGCAGTCCTCAAGGTCGATCCTAAGGGCAAGAAGTTCACCTATGTCGGCTGGGCCGATGATTCCAAGGTCCGCGTCGGCGATTGGGTCGTTGCCGTTGGCAACCCCTTCGGCCTCGGCGGCACGGTCACCGCCGGTATCGTCTCGGCTCGCGGCCGCGACATTCATTCCGGCCCCTATGACGATTATATCCAGATCGATGCGCCGGTGAACAAGGGCAACTCGGGTGGCCCGACCTTCAACCTCAACGGCCAGGTGGTTGGCATCAATACCGCGATCTTCTCGCAGTCAGGCGGCAGCGTCGGCATTGCCTTCGCAATCCCGGCGACCACCGCCAAGGACGTCGTGACCGACCTGATCAAGACCGGCACGGTTTCACGCGGCTGGCTCGGCGTTCAGATCCAGCCCGTCACGAAGGACATCGCCGAATCGCTCGGCCTTGCCGAAGCAAGCGGTGCTCTGGTCGTCTCCCCGCAGGATGGTTCGCCTGGCCAGAAGGCCGGCATCAAGAATGGTGACGTCGTCACGGCGGTCAATGGCGATCCGGTCAAGGACCCGCGCGATCTCGCTCGTCGCATCGGCGCCATGCAGCCAGGCTCCAAGGTTGAGGTTTCGCTGTGGCGCGGCGGCAAGTCGCAGTCGGTCACGGTCGAACTCGGCACATTGCCTGCCGATCAGAACCAGGCTTCCAATGACGACTCGCAGTCGGATCAGCAGCCGCAGCAGCCGTCCTCCGAGAAGGCGCTGGCTGACCTCGGTCTCACCGTCGGCCCTTCCGACGATGGCAAGGGTGTTGCGATCACCGCGGTCGATCCCGACTCCGATGCCGCCGACAAGGGCGTGAAGGAGGGCGAGAAGATCACCTCGGTCAACAACCAGCAGGTCTCGAACGCCGGCGATATCGCCAAGGTCATCGAGCAGGCGAAGAAGGATGGACGCACGCGCGCCCTGTTCCAGATTCAGTCCGGCAATGGCAGCCGCTTCGTCGCTCTCCCAATCAATGCCGGTTGATCCTTTAATCGGATGAAATGAATCAGGAAGCCGCGCAGGCCACGGCTTGCGCGGCTTCCTTTTTAGAACATGTCGAAGATGACTGGCTCCAAGGCAGGTGAAAGATGACAACCGCTGGCCAACATGCCGTGAATTCCTCCGATTCTGGTTGTGCCGAGGCAGCCTCGGCAGGTAATGTCGCCCATATGAAGATTCTGATCATCGAAGACGATCTCGAAGCGGCGGCTTATCTCACCAAGGCGTTTCGCGAGGCCGGCATCATTGCCGATCACGCTAGCGACGGCGAGAGCGGTCTCTTCATGGCCACTGAAAACACCTACGATGTCGCCATCATCGACCGCATGCTGCCGCGCCGCGATGGCCTCTCCGTCATAAGCGAATTGCGTCGCAAGGGCGTTCACACGCCGGTTCTGATCCTTTCTGCGCTCGGTCAGGTCGATGACCGCGTCACCGGCCTGCGCGCCGGCGGCGACGATTACCTGCCGAAGCCCTATGCCTTCAGCGAGCTTTTGGCCCGCGTCGAAGTGCTCGGCCGCCGCAAGGGGACGCCGGAACAGGATGTTCTTTATCGCGTCGGCGATCTGGAACTGGACCGCCTCTCGCATGAGGTGCGCCGCGGCGGCAAGGAAATCCTGCTGCAGCCGCGCGAATTCCGTCTGCTGGAATATCTGATGAAGAATGCCGGCCAGGTCGTGACCCGCACCATGCTGCTGGAAAATGTCTGGGATTATCATTTTGATCCGCAGACGAACGTCATCGACGTCCATGTCTCGCGTCTGCGCTCCAAGATCGAGAAGGATTTCAGCCAGCCGCTGCTGAAGACGATTCGCGGCGCCGGCTACATGATCAAGGACGAGGGATGAGCCGCTTCCGCGTCCTCTTCAAGTCCACCGCAGTCCGCCTTTCCGCCCTCTACATCCTTCTTTTCTCGCTTTGTGCCGCGACGCTCGTCTTCTACGTCACGGCCATGTCCGAACGGCTGCTGACGGGGCAGATCCGCGATGCAGTCCAGCAGGAGGTTAGTCAGGTCAAGCGCGCCTACGACATCGGCGGTCTGAACCTGCTTCTGCGCACCATGGAGCGCCGCGCCCGTCAGCCGGGTGCCAATCTCTATGTCATTGCCGGGCCATCGGGCGATATCCTGGCCGGCAACGTCGCCTCCGTGCAGCCCGGTGTGCTCGGCCAGGCCGGCTGGACGGAGTTGCCCTTCTCCTACGAGCGCTACACCGACGCCTCAAATGATCCGGAGCGCCGGCATCTGGCAATTGCCAACATTTTCATTCTCGACAACGGCTTGCGCATCCTGATCGGCCGCGACCTCGGCGAGCCCGAGCGCTTCCGCGTGCTGGTACGCCAGGCGCTGATGCTGGCGCTGGCGATCATGGGCCTCGGCGCACTGGTCATCTGGTTCGGCATCGGCCGCAACGCTTTGAAGCGCATCGATCGTATGACGGATGCAAGCCGCAAGATCATGGCGGGCGATCTCTCGCAGCGGCTGCCGGTCGGTGGTTCCGGCGATGAGTTCGACCGCATGTCCGCCTCGCTGAATGCGATGCTCGAGCGCATCGAGAAGCTGAACGAAGGGCTGCGACAGGTCTCCGACAATATCGCTCATGACCTCAAGACGCCGCTGACGCGCCTGCGCAACAAGGCCGCCGATGCGCTCGACAGTGCCGACAACGAGGGTCGTCGTGTCGCCCTTGAGGGCATTATCGGCGAATCCGATCAGCTGATTCGCACCTTCAATGCCCTTCTGATGATTTCCCGCGTCGAGGCGGGGTCGGTAGCGGCGGAAATGACTGAAGTCGATCTCTCTTCAATCGTCGCCGATACCGCCGAACTCTATGAGCCGGTCGCAGAAGAGGCGGGTCTGACGCTGACGGCCGATATCGAGCCGAATGTCGAAATTCAGGGCAATCGCGAGCTGATCGGTCAGGCACTCTTCAATCTCATCGACAATGCCCTCAAATATGCGACGGGCTGCAACGGCGAGCAGACGATCACCTTCAAGCTGGCGCGCACCAACGACGCCGTGACGCTCGCGGTCGCCGATCATGGGCCAGGCATTCCCGCCCATCAGCGTGCCGATGTGGTCAAGCGTTTCTTCCGTCTGGACGAAAGCCGCTCGAAGCCGGGAACAGGCCTCGGCCTTGCACTGGTGGAGGCTGTCATGGAGCTGCATGGCGGTCGGCTTGAGCTTTCCGATACGGTCCCCGACAGTCCCGACGCGAAGGGATTAACGGTCACCATGATCTTCCCCATGCAGAAACAATAGGTTAATCCTGCACTAGAGCCGGATGATTTTAGGTCGAAACGACCTGAAATCTGAATCCGCTCTAGCGTCAAAGAAGTAGAGCATGATGTTATCCGAAAACCGCTCATACTTTTCGGCATCATGCTCTATCCGCTTGCTGTTGGGGAGAACTGCATGACGACGCAAAGCGATTTGCTGCGGGATGTTCCGGCCGGGCGGTTGCGGCCGTTGAACCAGACGGAGACGAAGTCTGCGCTTGCCGATCTCAAGCAGATCGCCGGAACGGAGCCGGTCGTTGCCGATCTCCTTGCGGGCGAGAGTGCGTTGCGGGATTTCATCGTGGCCGCTCTGACCCTGTCCCCTCATTTGCGCGAAATCGCCAATCTCGAACCGTCGCTCCTCGTCGCCGCGATCGAGAAGCCGCTTTCGCCGCAAATCGAAGGGCTGGTGGAAGAGGCTCGCCGCGCCTGGCTGCCCGCGGATGGGGAAGGTGCCTCTCCTGCTGAATCTGAGGTAATGAGCCGTCTGCGCATTGCCAAACGCCGTGCGGCCTTCCTCGTTGCCCTTGCCGATCTCGCACGCATCTATGACGGCAGGGTGACGACACGCTGGCTGAGCAGGCTTGCAGAGGCCTCCATCTCAGCGGCGATCGATCACCTGTTGCTGTCGTCGCACGAGGCCGGCAAGATCGTGGTTCCCGATCCCGCCGCCCCGAGCTGGAAATCCGGGTTGATCGTCCTCGGGATGGGCAAGCTCGGCGCCGAAGAGCTGAACTATTCCTCCGACATCGATCTGGTTGTCTTTTTCGATGAGACGGCAGGCATCGTGCCCGATCCCGATGATGCCATCGACATCTTCCCGCGGCTGATGCGCCGGCTGGTGCGCATCCTGCAGGAGCGCACGGCAGATGGCTATGTCTTCCGCACCGATCTCCGTCTGCGTCCCGATCCCGGCTCCACGCCGCTCGCGATCCCTGTGGACGCTGCGATGATCTATTACGAGGGCAGGGGGCAGAACTGGGAGCGCGCCGCCTTCATCAAGGCGCGTCCCGTCGGCGGTGATATTGCCGCCGGTCAGGCTTTCATCCACGATCTCGTGCCCTTCGTCTTCCGCAAATATCTGGATTACGCCGCGATATCAGACATCCACTCCATCAAGCGGCAGATCCACGCGCATAAAGGACACGGCGCCATCGCGGTCAAAGGCCATAACGTCAAGCTTGGCCGCGGCGGCATTCGCGAGATTGAGTTCTTCGTGCAGACGCAGCAGCTGATTGCTGGCGGTCGCATGCCGTCTCTGCGCAGCCGATCGACGGAGGAGACGCTTTTCGAGCTGACCGAGGCGAAGTGGATCGATGCGGAAACGCGCGACGAACTGGTGACGGCCTATTGGTTCCTGCGCGACGTCGAGCATCGCATCCAGATGGTGCGCGACGAGCAGACGCATCTGTTGCCGGAAACCGATGCCGAACTCCGCCGCATCGCCTACATGATGGGTTTTGCCGACGTGTCGGCTTTTTCCGAAGCGCTGGTGACGACGTTGAAAACCGTCGAGCGCCGCTATGCGCGCCTGTTCGAACAGGAAACCAAACTATCGAGCGAAACCGGCAATCTGGTCTTTACCGGCCAGGGCGACGATCCCGATACCCTGGAGACGCTACGCCGTCTTGGCTTCGATCGCCCCTCTGACATCGCCAACGTCATCCGCACCTGGCATTACGGTCGATATCGCGCGACGCAATCGGTAGAGGCACGAGAACGGTTGACGGAACTGACGCCGGAGCTGCTGCGAGTCTTTGGCGAAAGCAAGCGTGCCGACAAGGCTTTGTTGCGCTTCGACAGCTTCATTTCCGGCCTGCCGGCAGGCATACAGCTCTTCTCGCTGCTCGGGAACAATCCGGCGCTTCTCTCGCTCATCGTCAACATTATGTCGTCGGCGCCGCGACTTGCCGAGATCATCGCGGCCAAGCCGCATGTCTTTGACGGCATGCTGGATCCAACGCTGATGGCGGAATTGCCGACGCGCGACTATCTGGCAGAGCGCCTCCAGAGCTTTCTTGCCCCAGCACGGCATTATGAAGAGACGCTCGATCTCTTGCGCATCTTTGCCTCCGAACAGCGTTTCCTGATCGGCATTCGCCTGTTGACGGGTGCAATCGGCGGGGTCATGGCGGCACGCGCCTTTACTTATCTTGCCGATCTCATCGTCGAGGCGGCACTGGACGCCGTCATGAAGGAAATTCGGGCGGCGCATGGGGACTATCCCGGCGGGCGAGTTGCCATAGTCGGAATGGGCAAACTTGGCAGTTTCGAGCTCTCGGCTGGTTCCGATATCGATATCATCCTGCTTTACGATTACGACGACGCAGCCAGCGAATCCGATGGTCCGAAGTCGCTCGATGCCACGCGATATTTCACGCGTATCACGCAGCGCCTGATCGCGGCCCTCTCTGCACCGACGGCCGAGGGCGTGCTCTATGAGGTGGACATGCGCTTGCGTCCCTCCGGCAACAAGGGGCCGGTCGCCACGCGCATCAATTCCTTCGAGAAGTACCAGCGCGAGGAAGCCTGGACGTGGGAACATATGGCGCTATCGCGGTCGCGCCTGATCTGCGGCGACGAGAAGCTGGTGAACGATGCGGAGCGCGTCATAGGCGAGGTTCTTTCGACAAAGAGAGATGTCGCCAGGATCGCTAAGGATGTTCGCGAGATGCGTGCCCTGATCGAACAGGAAAAGCCGCCGGAAAGCATCTGGGATCTGAAACTGATCCCCGGCGGCCTGATCGATATCGAATTCATCGCGCAATATCTGCGGCTGATCGCCTCGGTTCGCGGCGTTGGCATCGATGCAAACGGCCTCAGCACCGCCGAAGCGTTGAAACTGCTCGGCGGCAGCCTGATGGATCGCAACGATCTGGACGTCTGCCTGGAAGCTCTGCAGCTCTATACGGAAGTGTCGCAGCTTATCCGCCTTTGCATCGATGGCACGTTCGATCCGAAAAACACGCCTTCCGGCCTGATCGAGCTGGTTTGCCGCGCCGGCGATTGCCCGGATATCCGCACGCTGGAAGCGGAGCTGAAGCGCCTGTCGAGGGCCGTTCGGAAAGTATTCCAGACAACAGTCGGAAGCTGATCAGCTCTGATCCGGGATGCGGATTGCGATCACCGTGCCGATACCTTCGCGCGAGCGGATGCGCATGCGGCCTTGATGCAGCGCGGTCAGCGATCTGGAAATGGCGAGCCCCAGGCCGGAGCCTCCCTTGCTCTTGGCATATTGGCTCTGCACCTGTTCGAAGGGCTGGCCGATCTTGCCGAGCGCCGATTTCGGAATGCCGATACCGGTATCGGCGATGACGAGCATGACGGCATCGTCGACCCTGCGTGTGCGAACCGCGATGCGGCCGCCGTCATTGGTGAATTTCACGGCATTGGAGAGCAGGTTTAGCACGATCTGCTTCATCGCCCGCCGGTCGGCATTGAGCTTGATCTCGGAGGAAATATCCTGCTCGACGAGAATGTTCTTCTGCGCGGCCGGAATGCGGGTGAAGCGCAGGCATTCCTCGATGAGCGGTGCGAGATTGATCCGCTCGCAGGAGAGCTTCATATGCCCGGCTTCGATCTTCGACATGTCGAGAATGTCGTTGATGACGTTGAGCAGATGCTTGCCGCTGTCGTGAATGTCCTTGGCATATTCGTTGTAGCGGGCCGAGCCGAGCGGACCGAACATCTGGTCCTGCAGGATTTCCGAGAAGCCGAGAATGGCGTTGAGCGGCGTGCGCAGTTCATGCGACATGTTGGCGAGGAATTCCGATTTGGCCCTGTTGGCGGCTTCGGCGCGCTCCTTCTCGGCGAGATAATTGGCGTTGGCGGTCGAAAGCTCCGCCTTCTGCTTCTCCAGAATCTGCCGCGATGCGGAGAGATCATTGATCGTTGCCATCAGCCGGCGCTCGGAGTCGCGAAGGCGCTCCTGATTGCGCTTGAGCTGTGTGATGTCGGTACCGACGGAGACAAGGCCACCGTCGCGGGTGCGACGCTCATTGATCTGCAGCCAGCGCTCGTCGGCGAGCTGCACCTCCGTCGTCTGCGAGTGATTGGAGCGGCCGGGATCGACAATGCGGCGCTCGATGACCGGTCGCGCGGCAGCGGCATTGACGACGGCGCGTTCGGTGCCTGGCACGAGCACATTGTCCGGCAGGCCGTAAGCCTGCTGGAAATGGGCATTGCACATCACCAGGCGGTCGTTCTTGTCCCACAGCACGAAGGCTTCGGAGGTGCACTCGATGGCATCGGCCAGCCGCTGGTCGGCTTCGGCATAGCGCTGCGCCAGCCGGTGCTGTTCGGTCACGTCCATCGCGATGCCGATCATGTGGACGCGGCCGGAATTGGTGCGGATTACCTGCGCGCGGGCGCGCATCCAGACATAATGCCCTTTGGCGTGGCGAATGCGCAGGATCTGGTCCACCTGGCCGGCATTGCCGCGGGTGACTGTGCGGGCAAGCATATGCAGGCTGTTATCATCCGGATGCATCAGCCGCGCCGCGTCTGTGAAAGCGAGTGGCTTGTCGGCGACCGGCAGCCCGAGCATGTCGTACATCGACCGCGACCAGAAGAATTGGCGGCTGGTGAAATCGAAATCCCAAAGACCACAGCGCCCGCGCGACAGTGCGGTCTCGACCCGCAGGTTGGATTCGAGGAAGATTTCGTCGGCGTCCCGGGCGCGTTTCACCTGCGTATAATAGGCGTAGAGGATGACGAGCAGGATGGAGGATATACCGGCAAACAGTGTGACGTTCAGCGTCAGCTCGTCGCGCCAGAGCTTGTCGATCTGATCCATCGATGCAGCCGACAGAATGAAATCACCCTTGTCGCCGATCAGGGAAATGGCTGCGTAGAAGGGCTCGCCGCCAATCATGGTCTCGATTACGCCGGCATGGTCGCCAAAACTGCGGATGGCCGTCACTTCGGGAAAGAAGTCGGAGACGAGCATTCCGATATAGCCTGAGCCGGCGGCCGATGAGCCGAACACCCGGCCGCTTGCCTGCACCAACAGGACGAAAGCACCGGTGTCCAGTCGATCCTGCGGCAGATAGGAGGCCAGTTTCCGTTCTGCGCCGCTGCGGTCTCCCGCCTGGAACAGGCTGGCGTCATTCGAAAAGGCGGCGGATGCGGCGGCGATGGAAAGAGAGGTCGTTCGGCGGGCGGCCGCCGCCATCCGGCTATGCTCCGTGATCATGCCGAAGAAATGCGATGCGGCAACGACCATAAGGAAGGAAACGATGAGGACGGGAATGATGCGCTTGAGAATATGCTCCGTCTGCGGAAAACGACGCGAAATCGTCTCCATCCGCACTCCGGTTCGATCGGTAACGCCGCTATGCCAGGATTTCAGACCGTCGAAATTAACACGCAGCCGTCCATCGGCCGCGGTTGCCCGCCGCACGTCCACCATCGCTTTAGCCTTGTCCCTCGTGTGATTCGCTGCGCCGCTCGCCCGAATCTGCCCTAATGAATCATTCGTGATTCGGCTTGTCCAGAGGGTGCGGTAAAACTTTCTTAACCATCTGCGATTTCAGCATATTTTGCACACGCAGCGGTAGGTTGCATGCTTTCGGGACTCGTTGAAGCTGAAAGGCCGACGCAAATCAGCCTTCGAAACCGGCGCATCGGGCGATCGAAATCACTCCTTGAGGATACGTTCGACGATGTCGCGCACGTCGGTCGAAAGACCGCCTGCGCGCTCGATCCGCATCAGCGCCGCGCGGGCATGGTCTGCCCGCACCGGCTCCAACAGTCGCCAGGAGCGCATCGAAGTCAGGATGCGTGCCGCAAGCTGCGGATTGCGCTGATCGATTTCGAGGATCTCGTCGGCCAGGAAATTGTATCCGGCACCATCTACGCGGCCAAAGCCGGTGGGGTTCGCGAAGGCGAAGGTGCCGATCAGCGCCCGCACGCGGTTCGGATTGGTGTGCTTGAACAGCGGTGTCCCCATGAGCAGCCGGATGCGCTCCAGCGCGCCGGCACCAGGAATCGCGGCCTGAATGGCGAGCCACTTGTCGATGACGAGCGCATTGTCTGCGAAGCGGTCGCGGAAATGCGCAAGCGCTGCCGCCGTCTCGGCAGTATCCGGGAAGCGCTGCGCCAGAATGGTCAGTGCCGCACTGAGATCGGTCATGTTGTTCGCCGCGTCATAGGCGGCCTTTGCTCTCGCTGGCGTCTCGTCCAGCTGCGAGAGATAGCTCAGTGCCGTATTGCGCAAGGCGCGGCGACCGGCGCTTGCCGAATCCGGGGTAAAGGGGCCGGACGTCTGCATGCTGTCATAGAGGGCAGTGAAGACATGCTTTCCAGCTTCCGCGACCCGCTTGATGATCGTCTGGCGCGCGGCGTGAATGGCATCGGGGTCGTTGTTGCCGCCGAGTTCGCGGGCGATATCGGCCTCGCTGGGCAGGGCGAGTGCCTGAGCGCGGAATGCCGGCTCCAGGCTTTCGTCGGCTGCGGCTGCGAGCAGCGCCTCGGTGAAGGCTGAATCGCAAGTGATATCGGTGCCTTGGCGTATATCGCGCGCCGCCTGCAAGAGGTTCGGCAGGCCAAGATCGATCAGCGCCTGCCAGCGGGCGAAATGATCGGTCTCGTAGCGAGCAATCAGTGCAAGGTCCTGGGCGCTCTGGCTGAATTGCAAGTTGATCGGCGTCGAGAAGCTGCGATTGAGCGAAAGAACTGGCCGCGAGGGAATGCCGTGGAATGTCACGGTCTGCGCCTGCTTCGTCAGATGCAGGACATCGTCGGTGAGCTCTGCCCCGGTAACGGACGCGGGCGTGATGATCGTGCCGTCTTCGGCGAGCAAGCCCATGCGTAGCGGAATGTGCATCGGCTTCTTCACGGTCTGGTCCGGCGTCGCCGGCACCATCTGCTCGAGCGACAGGGTGAACGTCTTGGCATCGGCATCATAGGCACCGGATGCCGTGACGAGCGGCGTGCCGGCTTGGTGATACCACAGCGAAAACTGCGTGAGATCGCGGCCGCTGACATCCTCGAAACATCTGACGAAATGTTCGATCGTGACAGCCTGTCCGTCATGCCGATCGAAATAGAGGTCCATGCCCTTCTTGAAGAGATCGCGGCCGAGCAGCGTCGCGATCATGCGTGTGACTTCGCTGCCCTTCTCATAGACGGTCGTCGTATAGAAGTTATTGATTTCACGGTATGTCGTCGGCCGTACCGGATGGGCAAGCGGCCCGCTGTCCTCTGGAAACTGTTCCGACTTCAGGTGACGGACTTCGGCAATCCGCTTGACGGGACGCGAACGTTGGTCGGCGGAAAACTCGTGATCGCGATAGACGGTCAAGCCTTCCTTGAGGCAGAGCTGGAACCAGTCGCGGCAGGTGATGCGGTTGCCCGTCCAGTTGTGGAAATATTCGTGCGCGATGATGGCTTCGATATTGGCATAGTCGGCATCGGTTGCCGTCTCTGGGTCGGCCAGAACGTATTTGTCGTTGAAGACGTTGAGGCCCTTATTCTCCATCGCCCCCATGTTGAAGTCCGATACGGCGACGATCATGAAGATGTCGAGATCGTATTCGCGGCCGAACCGCTCTTCGTCCCACTTCATCGAGCGCTTCAGCGCATCCATGGCGTAGGTCGCACGCGGCTCCTTGCCGTGCTCGACATAGATCTTCAGTGCGACCTCACGGCCGGACATTGTGGTGAACGTGTCTTCGACGACACCAAGATCGCCAGCGACGAGCGCGAAGAGATAGCTCGGCTTCGGGTGCGGATCGAACCACGCGGCGAAATGCTTGCCTTCACCATAGCCGGCGCCGCCGAGGAAATTGCCGTTCGACAGCAGCAGCGGATTGGCGGCCTTGTCGGCGATGATGTTGACCGTATAGGGGACGAGAACATCCGGCCGGTCGGGGAAATAGGTGATACGGCGGAAGCCTTCGGCCTCGCACTGCGTGCAATAAATGCCGCCGGTGCGATAGAGACCCATCAGCTGCGTGTTGGCTTCCGGGTTGATCACGGTCATGATCGTCAGCTCGAAGGGCGTGCTTTCCGGCAGATCGCGAACCGTGAGGTTTTCAGGCGTGGCGTCATATTGCGCGGCAGGCAGCTCCGTCTGATCGAGCAGCAGGCCGGAGAGCACCAGCTCGTCGCCATCGAGCACCAGGGGTGCCTTGGGATCGACACCTTTGCGCCGATGGAAGATCAGCCGTGCCTCCACCTTGGTCTCGGTCGGATGCAGATCGAAGGTGAGGTCCACGCGTTCCAGAACGAAGTCGGTGGGACGATAGTCTGCCAGATTGACGATCTGGCCGGTGTCTGTGCGCATGGTCTATCCTGATCAGGCTATGCTGTGGCGGGCACAGTCCGAAGCCCTCCTCCGGACTGAAAGTGCCGCATCATTACACCGAAATCTGAACCAAAGTTAAAGTCATATCGCAATGCCAATATGTTTTGTTATGGCACAATAAGTATTCGCCCGCCGAGCGGTTCTCGATTCAGCTATTCAAATAAAAAGTGGCAGCTCTACGCCTGCATTTGCAGACCGACAGTGCAATTGCTACCATAACGTTCCGGTGGATCATCATGACTGCATTGCTGTTGGATGCAGGCCGTTACGGTCGGGAAACAATAATTTAAAGTAAATTATTTGTTTAACCCCTTGCGATATAAAAGCGCTTGCATAACTATAGCATGCTATTAGATGTCGGAATTATGATCGATTCCGATAGTTTTGTTCACAAAAATGAAACATCCACTTTCTGTTGCTTTTAAGAAGGGCACCCCAGGAGGCCCGATTGAGTTTTCCCATCGAGCAACTTGCTCGTCATCCCAAGTTCGTAGCATCCTTGAGCTTTCTCTCCGAGACATTGCGTAACCGTTATGATAGCGGCCCGAGGGTTGCGCGCATGCTCGCCTCACATCAGCGCTGGCTTCTGACCCAGGCCGCCTATGCGCTTCATCTTGAATATGATCCGGGGATTCCGGGTTCGGGGCTGACCGTTGTTGCCCTGCGCAACCTCATCACGCATTACCGCATCGCCAGCCGCAACACGGTCCTGAGCTTCATCGAGGAACTGCTGACCTATCGCTTCCTGGAGTTGGCTCCAGGTCCCGCCCGCCGTCCGCGCCGCTACGTGCCGACCGAAATCAGCTATACGGCGATGTTCGGCTGGTATCTCGCCAATCTGGCCGCGCTCGATCTCCTTGACAAGGGCAGCCGCGCAGCCGCGCTAGTGGCTTCGCCGATGCTGATGGATCTGGCACAGCCGCGCATGACCCGCAATTGTCTGGCCGCCGACATCTGGCGCGAACCGCCGGAAAGCGTAGGCCTATTTCTCTGGACGGAATCCGGCGGTCTTGTTGTCGATCATATCGTATCAAGGCTGGATCTCAGTGGAGAAGTCGGCGATCGAATCGATATCGGCCATGTCGATGCCCGCGCTCTCGCCGCGCATTTTATGATATCGCGTACCCATTTGCAGCGTATCCTGCGTAAATCTGCCGACCGCGGAGACATCGGCTGGCATGACGAACCCAAGAAGACGCGTATGTGGATATCGCGCAATTTTCTCGATCAGTATTGCGGATGGCAGGCCGTAAAATTGGCTGCGGTCGATGAGGCCTTCGCCTGGGCGCGGTCCGCATAGAGGGCAGGGCTCTCTCGGAACTGCCCGTTCGGTCCGGGCCGTTGATCAGGCAGAGTAATTCTGCCTGTAAAATCTCAAAGCGGAATGCTGGTCGCGACGATCCGGGCAGCGCTTGTGCTGCGGCACTCGTCCTTGTGAAAATTGCGTGCGCGCTCGAATTCCTCGGCGGCCCGCACCGCAGAGCCGATATGGCCGACGGAATCGAGCAGAGCGATGAATGAACGCAAACCTGAAGACATGATGGAATCCCGATACTTGAACGTTACGCTGGATCGCCCGGCAATTCGCGCCCGCAAGTCAGCAGGCGCGGAAATCGGCGAAAATTGCCGTCGGGCGGCTGATGCGAGCCGAGATGCCGGTGCCTCGTGCGGTCATCTGCTCATTGGCAGCAATGCCGAGATTGCGATGGCCGTTTATGGCGCGCACGGGCTCGATGGCGCGGCGCAGGGTATCAAACCCGCAGTGAATAGGGCGAAAACGTGCAGTCATTGCCTTGGTTCCTTTCGAATTCCTCCCAAGACAACCTTTATATTGCAGTGCAGCATAGATTCTGCAACGCACAGCAAAAGAAGACTGCCATGCAATAAATGCATAACTTGTGTCATTCTCCATTAATAGCTGTTGAAATTAGCCTAATATTTCAGCGGCGACATAATTCTTGAAGGCCAGAAGATCGCTCCAGGCCAGACGTTTATTGATGGGCGCGGTCAGCAGTTCCTGTGGATGCAGGCTGGCGATAGCGGGGATGGTTCGGCCGAGAATGCTGATTTCCCGCCATTGTCCGCGCAATCCATGGATGGTTTCGCCACCGCCGAAGAAGTGGCGGGCGGTGAAATTACCGAGCAGCAGCACAGCCTTCGGCTCGGCAAGCGCAATCTGCCGTTCTATGAACGGACGACATATCTCGATTTCTGCGGGAGAAGGGGCGCGGTTGCCCGGCGGTCGCCACGGAATGACGTTGGTGAGCAGGATCGAATCGCGCTGCAGGCCGATGGCGGCGAGCATCCTGTCGAGCAACTGTCCCGCGCGGCCGGCAAACGGCGCCCCCTCGCGATCATCGTCGGCGCTCGGCATCGGTCCGATCACCATGAGCCGGCCCTCCGGCGTGCCACTCGCAAAGATCGTCGAGCGGGCGCTGTTCTTGAGGTTGCAGCTATTGAAGGCTTCGAGTGCCGTCTTCAACTCACTAAGAGAACGCGCACTTTCGGCCGCGAATCGGGCCTGTTCCACGGCTTGCTCGTCGGGAATGGCCGGCGTTGCGCGCGGTGGTGATGCTGCGGCAGGCGTCGCCGGCTTTGCGGCGGGGCGACGCTCGGGCTGTGACCGTGTGGCGGGTGCGGGTGCTGGCGCTTCGGCCCTTGGCTGCGTTGCGCGCGAGCCCTGCCGCGCGGCGCGCATCGCCTCGAATTCCGCAAACCGATCCACCGGCTCATCTTCCAGCAGCCAATCAACGCCGGCATCCGC
Organism: Martinezella sp. CNPSo 3890; assembly: GCF_057784455.1. Classification (NCBI taxonomy): domain Bacteria; kingdom Pseudomonadati; phylum Pseudomonadota; class Alphaproteobacteria; order Hyphomicrobiales; family Rhizobiaceae; genus Martinezella; species Martinezella sp. CNPSo 3890. The sequence continues at coordinate 585,671 of NZ_JBXSOR010000001.1, forward strand.
ATGGAAGTGCAGAAGGGCGGCAAGCTCGGCCGGTGTGAGGTCGCTGGCGGAAATCATGGGCGAACTCTAACCAAAGCGGCGCAGGAACGAAAGGGCAGGGTGGCCGGCTATCTCATGCCGTCCACTGGGCGATATCGTCCCGCTCGCCGATCAGGGCCAAGCCATGGGCGATCGACAGCAGTTCGCCGCCCGTTTCGATGCGCTCCTGGCCGAAGCGTTCCGTGAAGATGCGTCGCACGGCCGGCACGAAGGAGGTGCCGCCCGTCAGGAACACCTTGTCGATCGCATTGGGCGAGGTGTTCGTCGTTGTCAGAACGTCATCCAGCGCTCCTTCGATGCGGGCGAGGTCTTCCGCAATCCACGTCTCGAAATCGGCGCGGCGAACATGCTTGCGGCCTGCCTTGCCGAGCGGCGGGAAGTTGAATTCGGCCTCTTCCTCGCTCGAAAGCGCCATCTTCGTCGCAGATACGGCCTGATAGAGCGGATAGCCTTCGTCATGCTCGACCAGCTCGATGAAGGTTTCCAGCTTCTCCGGCTCCAGGCTGCTGCGCACCAGCGTCTTCAGGTCGGCATATTCGCGCGAGGTCTTGAAGATCGAGAGCTGGTTCCAGCGGCCGAAATTGGCGTAGTAGGAGGTCGGCACTTCCAGCAGCTTGTCGAAGCTCTTGAAGTAGCTTCCCTTGCCGATGGCCGGCGAGACGATGTTGTCGATCATCCGGAAATCGAAATGATCGCCGGCGATGCCGACACCGGAATGGCCGATCGGCTTCGCCGTCAGCTTTCCGGCATGGGTCTCGAAGCGGATGAGCGAATAGTCGGTTGTGCCGCCGCCGAAGTCGGCCACCAGCACGGTCGCATCCTTCTTCAGGTGTTGGGCGAAGTAGAAGGCCGCCGCCACCGGCTCGTAGACGTAGTGAATTTCCGGAAAGCCGAATCGTGCAAGAGCGGCATTGTAGCGCTCGGTGGCAAGGGCAGGGTTCGGGTTGGCGCCGGCAAAATGCACCGGTCGGCCGGTGACGATGCGCGAAACATTCTCCGGCCATCCCTCTCCGGCGTAGGCGCGCAGGCGACGCACGAAGATCTCCATCAGATCCTCGAAGCTGTGGCGCTTGGCGAAGATCAGCGTACCCTGGAAGAGTGCGCTCGCCGCAAAAGTCTTGATCGACTGCAGGAAGCGGCAGTCGCCGGGATTGTCGATAAACTGCCTGATGGCCGCATGTCCTGCCTCGACCTTGAGCGCGGCCGCACCCAGCCCCGGATCCTTCATGAAGGAGAGCGCGGTGCGCATGCTGTCGGCGGTGCCGGCCGTGCTGTTGAAGGCGACCGATTGCGTCGCGGGTCCTTCGGCCATCGCCAGAACCGTGTTCGTGGTGCCGAAGTCGAAACCAAGCGCCCGAGCCATGCCCGCACTCCTTTCCGTCGAAATTGTCTGGATTGGGGCCAAGCCCCTGATGGGACGCATGACGCGCCCTGTCGCAAAGAGGGCGCGTCATGACATGGCTGGACGTCAAGTTCAAGACGGAGAGGTGCTTTTATTTTTGCCCGCCGTGGTATCCGCCGACAGTATTTCACCGGCGATGCGTTTCGCTTTGCTGGAAAAGGAATGGGCGCCTTTCGGCGCCCGTTTTTGTCATTCCGCGGCAATCGCCGACGGCGGTTCCTTCTGGTGCGGGTCGTCGTCCTTGCGCCGGCCGAAACGACCGAGGAAGTCGCTCAGGCGGTTCATCTCCAGGAAGATGACAGGCGTGATGAACAGGGTCAGAAGCTGCGACACCACCAAGCCGCCGACCACAGCGATACCGAGCGGCTGGCGCAGCTCGGAGCTTGCGCCGCTGCCGACCGCGATCGGCAGGGCGCCGAGCAGGGCGCAGAAGGTGGTCATCATGATCGGGCGGAAACGGCGTACGCAGGCTTCGTGGATCGCTTCCGCCGGCGACATGCCAGTACTCGAGCGCAACGTTTCCAGTGCCACGTCGATCATCATGATTGCGTTTTTCTTGACGATACCGATCAGCATCAGCAAGCCGATGAGCGCGATGACCGACAGGTCGAAGCCGAAGATCTTCAGCGCAAGCAATGCGCCGAGAGCGGCGGCCGGCAGACCGGACAGAATGGTCAGGGGATGGATGAAGCTCTCATAGAGAACGCCGAGAACCACATAGATCGTCAGCACCGCAGCCAGGATCAGATAGGGCGTGCTGCCCTGCGATTGCTGGAAGATCTGCGCCGTGCCGCCGTAGGACGTGAAGATGTCCGCCGGCATGTTGATGTCCTTCTTGATCTGTTCGATCTGTGCCGTGGCGTCGCCAAGCGCTTCGCCGGCCGGCAGGTTGAAGGATACCGTGGTCGAGACGAGCTGACCGGTCTGGTTGATGGTCACCGGACCGGTATTGCGCTCGATGCGCGCGAAGGCCGACAATGGAACCTGCTGGCCGCTCGAAGACGTCACATGGATGCGCGACAGCTTCTGGTCGTCCCAAGGCTGGTTCGCATCATATTCGATGATCACGTCATAGCTGTCGCCGGTCGACTGGATCTGTGCGGCGGCGTAGTCGCTGAAGGCCTCCTCAAGTGTCGTGCGCAGCAGGTTGTTGTTGATGCCGTAGGCGGCGGCTTTCTCCGTATCGACCACAATATTGGCCTGCAGTGCATTATATTGCGCGTCGGTGGTCACGTCGGTGAAGCGTGGATCCTTTCGCATCTCCTGCAGCATCTTGTTGGCCCACTCGTTGGTCAGATCGGCGTTAAGCGCCTGGATGACGAGCTGATACTGGCTGGCGGTCTGGCGTCCGCCGAAGCGAAGGCTTTGCTGAGGGTTGATGAAGACCTGAATGCCTGGGATTTTGGCGACGGCGGCGCGTATTTCGCGCAAAGTCTGGTCGAGAGGCGGACGATCCTTCTTATCCTTTAACTGGGCATAGATCGTACCGTTGTTGAGTGTCTGACGCGCGCTGGCGCCGACAACCGACATCACGTGCTCGACGGCAGGATTCGCCTTGATTGCCGCAGCGGCCTGGTTCTGCAGGTCACGCATAGCCGGATAGGAAATATCCTGGCGGGCGCGCGTTGAAATCTGCAGCCGGCCGATGTCTTCCTGGGGGAAGAAGCTGGCCGGCAGCGTCAGGAAAAGGTAGGCCGACAGCGCGACCGAAGCAAGGAAGCTTCCGAGCACGATGTAACGATGGCGAATACACCATTCCACGCCCTTGCCGTAATTGACCTCGGTCCAGTTGAAGCCCTTGTTGAAGAAGCGCACCGGCAAGGGAGGATGGCTGTGGGCGTTGGAGAGACGCGAGCCGAGCATCGGCGTGACGGTCAGTGAAACCACCGCGGACGATATGATGGCGATTGCCACGACCATGCCGAATTCGTTGAAGATACGGCCAACGACGCCGCCCATCAGCAGGATAGGGATGAACACGGCGATCAGCGAGACCGACATGGAGATAATCGTATAGCTGACTTCGGCCGCGCCCTGGATGGCTGCTTGCCGCACAGGCATGCCTTCTTCCATGTGCCGCAGAATGTTCTCCAGCATGACGATGGCGTCATCCACCACGAGGCCCACTGCAATCGTCAATCCGAGCAGCGAGATATTGTCGACGCTATAGCCGAGCACATACATCATGCCGAAAGTTGATATCAGCGAAAGGGGTACGGCGAGGCCGGGGATAATCGTTGCCGTCACGTGGCCCGTGAACAGGTAGATGACGAGAACGACCAGGCCGATGGTCAGCAGCAAGGTAAACTTGACGTCCGAGATGGCCTCGCGGATTGGCTGGGCCGAGTCGTTCATAACGGTCATTTTGACGGAAGCCGGCATTTCGGCCTGCAGCTTCGGCAGCGTCTTGTTCACGGCATCGACAACGTCGACGGTGTTGGCATCGGGCTGGCGTTGAATAGCCAGAATGATCGCTCGCTGGCCATCATACCAGCTACCGATATTCTGGTTTTCCACGCTGTCCTGCACGTCGGCGACGTCGCCGAGGTGAATTGGCTTGCCGTTGGGATTGGCAATCACAAGCGTGCGAAACTCGTCGGCGTTGACGCGCTGCGTATTCGCATTGATCGTCATGCTCTGCGCCGAGTCTTGCAGCGTGCCGACCGGGACCTGGTTGTTGGCGTTGACGACGGCTGTATTGACCGTGTCGATACCGATGCCGCGATCCAGAAGCTTGTTCGGATCGACGTCGATGCGCACCGCGTAGGTCTGCGCGCCGTTTACGGTCACTTCAGCGACGCCAGGCAGTGTCGAGATCGATGGAGAGATGATGTTCTCGGCGATATCGTCGAGCTTGCTGCGCTGCAAGGTGTCGCTTTGTACGGCGATCAGCATGACAGGCGCGTCGGCCGGATTGGTCTTCCGGTAGCTTGGCGGGGTGGTCAGGTTGTTGGGAAGTTTTCTTTGCGCGGTCGAAATCGCCGCCTGCACGTCACCGGCGGCGGCGTCGATGTTGCGGTCGAGATTGAACTGCAGCACGATGCTGGTATTGCCAAGCGAGTTTGTCGAAGAAATCTCGCTGATGCCGGGGATCGTCTCGAACTGTTTGATCAGCGGCGTGGCGACCGATGTCGCCATCGTCTGTGGTGAGGCGCCCGTCAGCTGAGCCGAGACGTTGATCGTCGGGAAATCCACCTGCGGCACTGCCGCGACGGGGATGAGCTGATAGCCGGCGAGACCGGCAAGCACCACGCCGATAGCGAGGAGCGTGGTCGCGACCGGACGCTGGATACAGAAGGTCGGGATCATTGTTGCGCTCCAACTGCGATGGTTTCGGTTTTTCCATCATCGGCCGAAGCGACCTTCTCGTTTGGATTGTCGCTGAACTGTTCCTTGACTTCGGTGCCGTTGTTCAGTTGCGACTGGCCTTCGACAACGACATGATCGCCGACCGAAAGGCCTGTGGCGACGGCTGTGCGGCCGCCATTGGCGCGAGCAATCGTCACTGGCGTAATCTTGACCTTGTTGTCTTTCACCACAAAGGCGATATAGCCGTCCGGCCCCGGGCTGACCGCAACGGTCGGCACGACGATCAACTGCTCGTTGTCGGCGAAGTGAACCATGACATTCGCGGAGCGTCCCGGCCACAAGGCACCGTTGGCATTTTCGAACGTTGCCTTCACGGCGATCGTTCCGGAAGCCTGGTCGACCGTGTTGTCGTAAAAGGTGATCGTTCCGGTGCGGGGCTTGCCCTGTGCGGAACGGGGAACGGTGGTGACGTGAACAGGACCCGCGGCCAGCTGTTCCTGCAGTTCTCGCAGATTGTTTTCCTGCAGGGTAAACTTGATATATGCCGGATCATATTTGCTGATCGTCACGATCGGCGTGCCGGCGCTGACATAAGCCCCCAGGCTCAATTGAACATCGCCAAGCCTGCCATCATAAGGTGCCCGTATGTCGGTATTTCCGAGCAGGACTTGATCCGAGGCAAGCTGTGCCTGGTCCGCGCTGAGCGTGGCAATGGCGCCGTCGCGGGTCGCACGCGCTTCATCGGCAGTCGCCTGAGTGCCGGCGCTGCTCGTGAGCAAGCTATTGGCGCGGGTCAGCGCGGTCTCCGCTTGGGCAAGGTTTGCCTGGTCTTTCGTAATATTCGCCTTGTCCTTGTCTACGGCAGCCTGTGCTGTACGCGGATCGAGTTTTGCGATCAGGTCGCCGGCTTTGACTGTCGCGCCATCTTTTACGGCGATCTGCGTGATCAGCCCGGCTTCCTGTGCGGCGATCGTCGTTGAATCGATCGGCACGACCCAGCCGGTCGCGGGAACGTCCATGGGCAGCGTAATCTTGACGGCGGCAACGGTCTTTACCGCGACTGGGCCGGCCTGACGCTTGCCGCCGGCCTGCGCTGCCTTGCCGGCGTCTTTGGTTTCTGCGGACGCTTGATCGACAAAGGCGGAAAGGAAAGGAATACGGTCGCGATAGCTCCATGCCGCAAGGGCTGCGACGACGAGAAGGCCGAGGGGAAGCCAAAGTTTTTTCATATTTAAAGAACCGGTCGGGGCTTGTTGCAGGAAGCGCGAGGACGGTGAAGTGTATTTATTGCGGCGCACAACAAAGACGAGCTTCGCCGCAATCCATACATCGCCGTTACCGCTAACGTTCGGTAATTCTGTCCCTTTAACGCGAATTCATGAACGCTGATGCTGTGGAATCTACCACAGTTCCGGACGACGAAAAATTAAAGCTTGGAAAGCTTTGGAATTGTTTCTGTTTGTGCAGGGCAGCAAACAGTCAAATGGCTATTTTTTGATTGCCGTTATGTAATAATCGGTCGGCAAAACAGCTTTAGGCGGTATTTATAGTGTAAAGATGTGCTGCAGCGTGCATAGAGGCATTGCTGCAGCTCACGGAATTGTGTTGTCAGGCCCTGTTGCAAGGGCCTGCACTCTGTTCGCCGCGGTGGCGACCTCAAAGGGAGCGAGCAGCTCCCCCGTCGCAGCGGACCATGGTGCCCGTCACGTAGCTAGCCGGTTCGCTGCAAAGGAAGGCGGCGGTGGCGGCGAATTCCTCGACGCGGCCATAGCGACCAGCGGGGATGCGCTGTTGGCGCTCGGCGCTGACCTCGTCGAGGCTTCTGCCGCCGCGTTTCGCCGCGGCCGAATCGAGCTCCGCCAGCCGGTCGGTCGCGATGCTGCCTGGCAGAAGCATGTTCACGGTGATGCCGTATGCCGCCACTTCGCCTGCCAGCGTCTTGCTCCAACCCGCAAGCGCCGGGCGCAGCGTGTTGGAAAGCGCAAGATTGGGAATGGGCTCGATGACGCCGGAGGAGGCGACGGTGAGGATGCGTCCCCATCCCTGTGCCTTCATCTCAGGCAAGAGCGCATTGGTGAGGGTAATGATCCGCGACACCATGGAGATGAAATAGGTCTCCAGCCGGTCGGCGGTCATATCTTCCGTCGTCCCCGGAGTCGGACCACCGCTATTGTTGACGAGGATGTCGATGCCGCCGAGCTTCTCGGTCGCAGCCTTGGTGACGACCTCAACGAAGTTCTCGTCGTTGAGGTCGGCCCAGATCCAGTCGGCCCGGCCCTTGCCCTCGGCATTGATGGCCTTGCAATTGCTATCCAGCCGGTCTCCGCTGCGGCCGCAGAGCAGGACATTCACGCCCTCGCGGGCAAGCGCCACGGCGATGCCATGGCCCAGCCCCTTCGATGAGGCGAGCACCAGTGCGCGCTTCCCACCAATACGAAGATCCATCTTGATCACCCTTCATGCTATTTGGATTGTCTGATTGGCATTTATAGAGGGCCATCGGGCGACTATGGAAGGCGCACTTCACAACTGACGGCAAATACCATCAGAATATTGACGTTAACGTAAGGGTCATTTAACTTGTTTTACGTGTTGGGCAAATTGGGGGATTGCCTGTCGCTTCCCGGCTCGACAATCCCCTCCCATTTTGACAAGAGATAACCGAAACGGGGAAGACGCCCAAGGGGACAAGGCTGCGATCCGGGATGATCGGAAGCCGGCCAAGCGGAGAAGATGAATGACTGACGCGAACGAGCTGCCGGAACGCGAGAGCATGGAATTCGACGTTGTGATTGTCGGCGCAGGTCCAGCGGGCCTGTCGGCGGCGATCCGGCTGAAGCAGATCAATCCCGATCTGACCGTCGTCGTGCTCGAGAAGGGGGCCGAGGTTGGCGCGCATATCCTGTCGGGCGCCGTCGTCGATCCGATCGGCATCGACCGCCTGCTGCCGGGCTGGCGTGACGAGGAGGGGCATCCCTTCAAGACCAAAGTCACGAGCGACCACTTCCTGTTTCTGGGGCCTGCCGGCTCCGTCCGCCTGCCGAATTTCCTGATGCCGCCGCTGATGAACAATCACGGCAACTATATCGTCTCGCTCGGCAATGTCTGTCGCTGGCTTGCCGAGAAGGCCGAAGCTCTCGGCGTCGAGATCTATCCCGGCTTTGCCGCGACCGAAGTGCTCTATAATGAAGAGGGAGCCGTCATCGGCGTCGCGACCGGCGACATGGGCATCGAGAAGAATGGCGAACCCGGCCCGAACTATACCCGCGGCATGGCGTTGCTCGGCAAATATGTGCTGATCGGCGAGGGCGTGCGCGGCTCGCTCGCAAAGCAGCTGATTGCCAAGTTTGATCTCGCGCGGAACAGCGACGTGCCGAAGTTCGGCATCGGCATCAAGGAGCTCTGGGAGGTCAAGCGCGAGAACCATAAGAAGGGCCTGGTGCAGCACTCCTTCGGCTGGCCTCTTGGCATGAAGACGGGCGGCGGCTCGTTCCTCTACCATCTGGAAGACAATTTGGTCGCGGTCGGCTTCGTCGTGCACCTGAACTACAAGAACCCCTATCTCTATCCCTTCGAGGAATTCCAGCGCTTCAAGACCCATCCGGCCATCCGGGGCACTTTCGAGGGTGGTAAACGCATCTCCTATGGCGCGCGCGCCATCACCGAGGGCGGATATCAGTCGGTGCCGAAGCTGACCTTCCCGGGCGGTGCGCTGATCGGCTGCTCGGCAGGTTTCGTCAACGTTCCCCGCATCAAGGGCAGCCACAATGCGGTGCTGTCGGGCATGCTGGCGGCCGACAAGATCGCCGCGGCAATCGCGGCTGGTCGCGGCAATGACGAGGTGGTCGAGATCGAGAACGAGTGGCGCTCTTCGGATATCGGCAAGGACCTGAAGCGCGTCCGGAACGTCAAGCCGCTGTGGTCGAAGTTCGGCACGGCGATCGGCGTGGCGCTCGGCGGCCTCGACATGTGGACGAACCAGCTGTTCGGCTTCTCTTTCTTCGGTACGCTGAAGCACGGCAAGACGGATGCCGCCTCGCTGGAGCCCGCCGCACAGCACCAGAAGATCGACTATCCGAAGCCGGATGGCGTGCTCACCTTCGACCGTCTCTCCTCGGTGTTCCTGTCGAACACCAACCACGAGGAAGACCAGCCGGTGCATCTACAGGTCAGGGATATGGACCTACAGAAGAATTCCGAGCATGACGTGTATGCCGGTCCGTCAACGCGCTACTGTCCGGCCGGCGTCTATGAATGGGTGGAGAAGGACGGCAAGGATACCTTCGTCATCAACGCCCAGAACTGCGTCCACTGCAAGACCTGCGATATCAAGGACCCGAACCAGAACATCAACTGGGTGCCGCCGCAGGGCGGCGAAGGGCCGGTCTATCCGAATATGTGAGATGCGATGACGGAGATCGAACAAGGCGCCTGGACGATCCGTTCGGCCAGGGCCAACGAACTGCATCTGCTCGCGGCCATCGAGATCGATGCCTTCTGGGCTCTGCATGAGGCCGGCGCGGTTGCTTGCGAGCCGACGTCCCTGCCTCTCGACGTGTTGGAGCAATCCCTTGCGGAAGGCTTGCTGTTCGTTGCCGTCGACGATGAAGATCGGTCGTTCGGCTTTCTGGCCGGCGTTATGAAAGATAGCTCGGTTCACATCGCAGAACTCGATGTCGTCAGGCGTTGGCAGAAGCGAGGCGTCGGACGGCGGCTGATGGAAGCTGCGATTGCGGCGGCGAAAACGCAAGGGGCCGCTGGCGTCACTTTGACGACGGACCGGCAGGTGGCTTTCAACGCGCCATTCTATGCCTCGATGGGGTTTCGCATTCTGGATAACGAGGACAGGCCGGCCGTTCTCACTCAGATACTTGAGCATGAGATTGCTCACGGCGCCGATCCAGCGAGGCGTGTGGCCATGGCGCTCCGATTTTGATCCAATTCATGAATTTCGTCGGAACAAATAAAAAGGGCGGTTCAGCATTTTGCTGAACCGCTCCAAGTCTCTGTAAGATAGGGATTAGTGCTGGGCGGGCTTGCGAGCAAGCAGGCCAGTGGAGAGGGCAACGCCGGCGCCGGTCACGATTGCGGCTGCAATGCCAGCCAGTCCGATTTCCTCGCCGAGCAGAAAGCCGCCGCCGATCGTGGCAAGGACGGGGGTGATGGCGGTGAAGGCTGCGGCCTGGGTGCCACCGAGAGCCTGGACGGCGAGGCCATAGGCGAGGGTGGCGGCAAGGCCAGACAGCAGGCCCTGGCTGACGATCTGCAGGCCGATTTCCGGCAGCGGCACGGAGGCAAGCGAGCTGCCGAAGACAGCGGCCAGGCCGACATGGATCAGGAACGACCAGACGGCGATGATGGCGCTCGACTGCAGGGCGCTCAGGCCGGAGCGGCGGAAGGCATGCGTGTAGCTTGCCCAGAGCACGGCCGACAGCGGCAGCAGGGTAAAGCCCTCCCAGGAGATCTGCACGCCATAGAGGCTGCGTGCCAGGAGGATCACGACGCCGGCGACGATGCCGCCAAGGCCGAGCCAGCGGGTGATATCAAGCCGCTCGCGGAACAACAGCACACCAATCAGGGCAGTTGCCAGCGGCATGGAGCCGCCGAGCAGGATGCCGGCCGACGAGGCGGGCGTGAACTGGATGGCAAGCGTGGTCAGCTGGAAGAAGAGGGCGCCGGAGCCGCAGACCATCAGCGCGAGCAGTTTCAGTGGCACGCCCTTCGGCAGCAGGCCCGTCTTCCACCAGACGGGAGCGAGCACGAGGGCCGGCACGCCGTAGCGGATGAGGCCGAGATCGATGGTGCCCATCTGCGTTTCGGCCGTGTGGCGGGTGGCAAGAATCCAGTTTGCCCAGATCAAGACGGTAACGATGGCGCCGGCATAGCCGACCATGGTGGGGGTTGCCTTGCGGGTGGAGAGAGACAAAGCGGTCATCGACATATCCTTTCCAACGATCCGGTTATCTTTCGAATGAGGAAAAGATAGTCCCGAAGGCCGAGGCATGTCCTTGCTAGTTATGGCTCGAAAATCGTGCTATCAGCAATAAACTGCCAATTTGCAAGTCAGAGTTTCTCAAATATGCCAAAGCTGGATAAATTCGATATCGCGATCCTCAACTGCCTTCAGGAGGATGCGCGCGCCACCAATGTCGAGATCGCCGAGCGGGTAAATCTCTCGCCGTCTCCTTGCCTCAGGCGCATTCGCAATCTGGAAAAATCCGGGCTTTTGCGCGGCTATCGCGCGGATATTGACCGCAAGGAGGCCGGCCTCGGTCTCACGGTCTTCGTGGAACTCAAGGTAGGCCATCATTCGAAGGAGAATTCCGAGACGCAGCAGGCAGCATTGCTCGCCATTCCGGAAGTCGTCGCCTGCCATCTGATTTCGGGTACGGCCGATTTCCTGGCTGAGGTCGTGGTGGAGGATTTGGCCGCCTATGAGAAGGTGATGTCGGAAAAGCTGCTTGTCCTTCCAGGCGTGGTCGATCTGCGCTCGAACTTCGCGATTCGCACGATCAAGACCAACGGTGCTCTGAAATTGCCGCAGCCTGAATGAAATAGCCGGAGTAACAATGAAAAAGGGCCGTTGCCGGCCCCTTTGCGATGAGAGTTTGATTATCCTCAGAGCATCGTTCCGCTGAGGATCAGCAGGGCAACCGAGAAGTAGATCACCAGGCCGGTAACATCGACGAGCGTCGCGACGAAGGGTGCTGATGCGCTGGCTGGATCGAGGCGCAGCTTCTGCAGAACGAAGGGCAGCATAGAGCCGGCAAGCGAGCCGAAGGTGACGATGCCGATCAGGGCCGCGAAGACGGTGAAAGCGACCAGCTGCCAATGCGGGCCGTAATCGAAGAGGCCGATATTCTGCCAGAGCACGATGCGGGCAAAGCCGACGAGGCCGAGGATCGCGCCGAGCACGATGCCTGTCGGCAGTTCGCGGAACGCCACGCGCCACCAGTCCGAAAGCTTGAGCTCGCCGAGCGCCAACGCCCGGATGATCAGCGAGGTCGCCTGCGACCCGGAATTGCCGCCCGAGCTCATGATGAGCGGGATAAAGAGCGTCAGCACGACAGCCTTTTCCAGCTCGCCTTCGAAGTGCTGCATGGCACTTGCGGTCAACATCTCGCCGAGGAAGAGGGCGGCAAGCCAGCCGGCGCGCTTGCGGATCATGCCCGCAAAGCTGATCTTCATATAGGGCTGACCGAGGGCCTCCATACCACCGAACTTCTGGGCGTCCTCGGTCGTATCGGCGATCATCGTATCGATGACGTCATCGACGGTGACGATGCCGAGCATATGGCCCTTGTCGTCGACGACAGGCAGCGCCAGAAGATCGTGACGGCGGATCAGGCGCGCGACATCCTCCTGCTTCATCAGCGGCGGTGCCGTAACCGGCACGCCCTTCTGGGCCACCGTCAGGATACAGGCATCGGGCTCGCCGGTGATGAGGCGGCGCAGCGTCACGACGTGCAGCAGCACATGCGTCTCGTCATCGAGCACATAGATGGCATAGACCGTTTCGCGGGAGCGCTCGACCTGGCGAACGTGATCGAGCGTCTGGGCGACCGTCCAGCTCGCGAAAACGCTGACGAATTCCGTCGTCATGATGCCGCCGGCTGTGCGCGGCGGATAGCCCATCAGGCCCTGGATCGCCTGCCTTGCATGTTCGTCAAAGGTCGCGAACAGCCGGGCGCGTGCGTCGACATCCATTTCGAGCAGCACGTCGGCGACGCGGTCGTTGGACATGCCATGCAGCAGGCGCGCGGCATCTGCGTTGCCCATGACTTCGAGAATGGCGGGTGCGTTGCGCAGCTCCGGCCGGTCGAGAATGCGCACGGCGCGCTCTTCCGGCATTTTGGCGAGAATGCGGGCAGCCTCCGCTACGTCCGTTGCGTTCAGAGCCTCGACGCGTTCCGCAATGGTGACGGCGCGATTATTATTGATGAATGCACGAGCGGCATTGCCGGCCCGCGCGGGAAAGCTGTTGATGTTCATTATAGCTCGCCTTTCCGGTCGATCCGCCGTCGTAGCGGATCGTGGCGAGCCGACAGGAGTCGGTTAGTGCACGAATGCTACTGACGGCAAAGGCAATCGACTACTACTGTCGCTAGGCATCGAAAGATGGCTCCGGTTAATCGGTATGGAAAACGCTGTTCCCCACGTGCGGAGAAGTCGCGCCGAAGGCATGAAAAGTCAAGAGGCGGACACGCCTAAATGCTCGATCCTGCGATAAAAATTTGTTTAGGCGGCTGCAAATTTTTGCGATGCAACAAAACCTGATGCAAATGCGTTAAAACGAAGCGGCCGGACGACATTCGCCCGGCCTGATCTGTCGCGGATATTGGCGGCTCAGAAGCCTGCCAGAACGACCTTGCCCTTCATCTTGCCGGTCTCGACGAGGGCATGCGCCTTCTTGAGATTGGCGGCGTTGATCGCGCCTGCGGTCTCCGTCAGGGTCGAGCGAATCTTGCCGGAATCCACCAGTTCGGCGATCTTCGTCAGCAGCTTGTGCTGCTCGATCATGTCGGCGGTGTTGAAGAGCGGACGAGTGAACATCAGCTCCCAATGGGTTGATACCGCCTTGCGCTTGAAGGGCACGACATCAAGGGTTTTCGGGTCGTCGATCAGGGCGAAGCGGCCTTGCGGCGCAATGGCTTCGACGATCGAGCCGACATGATCAGACGTGTTGGTCGTAGAGAAGACGAAGGCCGGAGCACCGATGCCGAGCGCTTCGATCTGCGGCGCAAGTGGTTTCGAGTGGTCGATGACATGGTGCGCGCCCAATTCCTTCACCCAAGCCTGCGTTTCCGGCCGGGATGCCGTAGCGATGATGGTGAGATCGGTCAGCGCGCGTGCAATCTGGATGGCGATCGATCCAACCCCGCCGGCTCCGCCGATGATAAGGATGGCATTGGCGGCGCCGGGAACCGGATCCTGCACCTTCAGCCGATCGAAGAGTGTCTCGTAGGCCGTGATCGAGGTCAGCGGCAGCGCGGCGGCCGCCGGAAAATCGAGACTCTTTGGCTTGGCGCCGACGATGCGCTCGTCGACCAGATGGAATTCAGCGTTGGAGCCGCCGCGATTGATGGCGCCCGCATAGAAGACTTCGTCTCCCGGCTTGAACATGGTGACGTCTGGCCCGACCGCCTTGACGATGCCGGCAGCATCCCAGCCGATGACCTTGTATTCACCCTCCGGCGGGGCGACATTGGAACGGACTTTGACATCGACCGGATTGACGGAAACGGCCTTCACTTCGACGAGCAGATCATGACCCTCTGCCTCGGGCATCGGCAGTTCGATGTCGATCAGGGATGTTTCTGCGGAGATGGGTTGTGGCTGCTGGTAGGCGACTGCGCGCATGGGAGAAGCTCCTGGGTTGGTTGCACAGAGGCTAGATGCGCATTATCCTCAAAAGGCGCAAGAATGCACATTTTCTGTACGTAGATACAAAAAGGATACTGTCAAATGTCGGTTCCCCGCTCCAAGCTTGTCGGCAATTTCCCCGGATGCCCGGTCGAGGCGACGCTGAGCGTGCTCGACGGCAAATGGAAGGGTGTGATCCTGTTTCACCTGATGGATGGAACGCTGCGCTTCAACGAAATCCGCCGCAAGCTGCCGTCGGTAACGCAGCGCATGTTGACCAAGCAATTACGGGAATTGGAAGAATCCGGGCTGCTATCACGCACCGTCTTTCCGGTCGTGCCGCCGCGCGTCGATTATGCGCTGACGCCGCTTGGCGCCAGCCTGGGGCCGATCATCAAGGCGATGGCCGTTTGGGGCGAGGAGAATGTATTTTGCCGCGATGGGCGCCAGCAGCTGGGCGCCCCCGGCATGTCATGCGCGCCCGGTGCGGCGCTCCAGGCCAACTGAAACGGCGAAGACGGCGAGGCCTGCAACGGAAAGCACCGCGCCGACATAGCCGGTGGCCGCAGCCGTAAAGCCCCAGGAGATCACCAGCCCGCCAAGCCAGGCGCCGAGCGCATTGGCGATATTGAAGGCGGAATGATTGGAGGCGGCGGCCAGCGTCTGTGCGTCGGCAGCTACGTCCATCAGGCGGGTCTGTACGGCGGGGCAGGCGGCAAAGCCGCAGCCGATCAGGAAGACGCAGACGCAGAGCATGATCGGGTTAGCTGCCGTCAGCGAAAAGAGCGTCATGATGACGATGTTGAAGATCATCATGCCGCCGATCGTTCCTTTGATCGATATATCGCCGAGGCGAGAGCCGACGATGTTACCGACATTCATGCCGATGCCGAAGAGTGCCAACACGACCGGCACCATGGCGGAGCCGAGGCCGGCGACATCGGTCGTGGTCGTCGCGACGTAGCTGAAGATCGAAAACATGCCGCCGAAGCCGACGGCGGCGACTCCAAGCGAAAGCCAGACCTGGATGCGCTTCAGTGCGCCGAGCTCGCGCGTAATGCTCGCGCCTTCCTCAACCTTGTCTTTGGGGAGGAAGAGGGCGATCAGCAGCATGGTGGCTAGGCCGATAGCGCCAACCATCATGAAGGCTGCGCGCCAATTCAGAAGCTGTCCGAGGAAAGTCGCGATCGGCGTGCCGATCAGTGTCGCGATCGTGAGGCCGAGCATCACCTGGCCGACGGCGCGCACGCGGCGATGGACCGGCACCATCGAGGCAGCTACGAGCGCGGCAACGCCGAAATAGGCGCCATGCGGCAGGCCGGTGATGAAGCGCAGTGCCGTGAAGCTTTCGAAAGTGGGTGCGAAGGCGCTGGAAATATTGCCGGCGGCAAAGATCGCCATCATCAGGAGGAGCAGCGTGCGGCGCGCCATCTTTGCGGCGAGCACGGCGATGATGGGTGCACCGACGACGACGCCGAGCGCATAGGCGCTGATCACATGACCTGCTTCCGGAGTGGTAACGCCGAAGGTGTCGGCTACATTCGGTAAGAGTCCCATGATGACGAATTCGCCCGTGCCAATACCGAAGCTGCCGACGGCCAGCGCCAAAGTCACCAGCGCGATCGCGGTGCGCGACGGTGCTTCGAGGGTGGTTTGGGTATCGAGGACCTCGGCGGTAATATCGCTCACGAAAACTCCTTGGGCGGCACACGAAGGTCAAGCGCCGCGCATCAGGCGGCAAATCCCGGCATTCGGCGCTCAGTGCATCAAAATGGAATAAGGGACAGGCGGGTATGGACACACCCTCGTTGATACTATCAATGAGAGCAATGTTCCTGTCGCGTGCATTTTTCGCAGTGCAGCATGTCCGATCGTGCATAAGTGCGCCGCGGCGACCGGGCGAAACGGCCGCAGTGCTTGAAATCATTCCATCCAAAACCATCTGAGAAGAAGCGCACGGGGCCTTAGCCCCTCAGAAATATAGTTTGCGGGAAGACCGAGAGCCCCCCGATGAAGTTGATCGGCTTTTTCAATCGCGATGGCGGAACGTTCCGCACGACCGACATGGCTGCCTATGAAAGGAAAGCGGAACAGGTCTTCCGCGAGGCCGGTCATGATTTCGAAGCCGTGGTCGTGGAGGGACGCAACATCGTGGCGGCGATGGAACGCGCGGCGCGCCGTGACGATATTGACGGCATTGTCGCCGGCGGCGGCGATGGCACGATTTCGACCGCTGCCGCCATCGCCTGGAAGAATGGCGTCGCGCTCGGCGTGATTCCGGCCGGCACCATGAACCTCTTTGCCCGTTCGTTGCGGTTGCCGCTCGACATCTGGCAGACGTTGAGCGTGCTCGCGACAGGCGAGGTCGACAATGTCGATATCGGCAGCGCTAACGGACGCGCCTTCGTGCATCAGTTCTCGGCAGGCTTGCATGCGCGCATGGTACGCTATCGCAACGGCTACACCTATCGCTCGCGCATCGGAAAGATGTCGGCCAGCACGCGGGCTGCTTTCGGCGTCATCGCCAATCCCCCGGAATTCGACGTCGACTTCGAGGCCGGCGGTATCCGCGAGCGCCGGCATGTCTCGGCGATCTCGGTCTCGAACAATCCCTTTGGCGCCAATGCGCTGCTTTACGCCGACAGCCTGCGCAGCGGCGAACTGGGCTTCTACACGGCAAAGCCTCTGCGGCCGCTCGGCGTCGCCCGGCTTGCCATCGACATGCTGCGCGGCCGGGTTCGTGAGAACGCCGATGTCATGGTCATGCATGCGCCGGAAGTGCATCTGCACTTTCCGAAGCTGCGCCAGCTTGCCAACTGCGTCATGGATGGCGAGTTGCTGCCCCTCGAGCGTGATGTGACGCTCAAGGTGCATCCGGGCGAGCTCAAGGTGATGGTCCGCGAAGGGACCGCCGCGCGTGTCCAGAGCGAGGGTGCCGTCGATAGCCTCGCCGTCTGACGTCGTCAGAGACGCGGCAGATAGGTGCGATAATCGAAATCGGAAACGGTGCGCAGATAGCGGATCGCCTCCTTCTGCTTGGTATCGCCATAGAGCCTTTGATATTGCTCGCCGAACACATCGGCAATGAAGGCTGACGTTCGGAAGCGCTCCACCGCAGTCAGAAAATCATGCGTCAGCTTGGGCGCGTCGGCCGGCACATAAGCCGGCGTCGTCTCCTCACCGGGATCGAGGTCGTTCTGCACGCCGAGCAGCATGCCGCCGAGGATTGCCGCCAGCATGAGATAGGGATTGGCATCCGCACCGGCGACACGGTGCTCGATGCGTGCACCCGGCCCGTCCTTTTCGGGAATGCGCACAGCCGTGCCGCGATGGCCGAAGCCCCAGGTCAGATCGACGGGGGCAAAGGAGCCTGGTTGGAAGCGGCGGTAGGAATTGGCATAGGGCGCAAAAACCAGCTGCGCGTCCTGCAGCGTCTGTAGCAGCCCTGCGCAGATCGACTTCAGCCTCTTCGGCTCGCCGCCAGCTGCATCGAGGACATTGCGCCCTTGAGCGTCGATTATACTCGCATGCACGTGCAGTCCCGAGCCGGCATGGTCTGTATAGGGCTTGGCCATGCAGGTCGATTTCAGGCCGTGCTTGCGCGCCGCCTGCTCGGCCACGCGCTTCAGCATGACGCAATCATCTGCAGCGGCCAGCGCATCGGGGCGATGTAGAAGGTTCACTTCGAACTGGCCGGGGCCGAATTCCGCCGTCGTTGCGTCCGCCGGCAACTCTTGAGCCCGCGCATAGGCACGCAAGGTTTCAAGATAGCCATCAAGGAGATCGACGGCATCCATGTCGTAAAGCTGAAAGCCGTTCGGTTCGCCCCGGTAGGTCAGGGCCGGCGGCGGCGATGGGATGCCTTTGTCGCGCCAGTCTCCGGCCAGAAGGTAGAATTCCAGCTCGGTCGCGATGACGGGCGTCAGGCCAAGCGCCTTGTAGCGATCAACGACGGCGGCAAGAATGGCACGCGGGTCCTGGAAGCTCGGGCGGCCATCGAGCTCATGCATGGTGGCGAGCACCTGCTTCGATCCCGCTGGTGCCCAAGGCATGTCGGCGAGCGTACGCTGGTCGGCAACGCAGGTTCCGTCGGGATCTCCGATCGTCATTGAAAGGCCGGTAAATTCGTCATTGTCATAGCCCCAGATATCGAGCGATTGTGTCGAAGTCGGCAGCCGTACGGCACCGGACCAGACCTTCTTTTCGGCTGAAATCGGTATCTGCTTGCCGCGCAGCCGGCCGTTCATGTCCGAAATCAGCACTTCGATGCGCGCGTTACCTTCGGTTGCGTTGTCGGCCGCCATGCTCTTGTAAATCCCCCATGCTCACGGCATGGTCGTAAACCAAGATAGCTTTCAGTCAAGTGTGGCTGCGTAGCGGTTTCGTGCCCGGTCCCTCACCCTAGCCCTCTCCCCGCATGTGCGGGGAGAGGGGACTTTCTGATGCTCAGCCTCGCACGTAGCGGCATGGGCAGGATAACCCCCTCTCCCCGTTTGAGGGGAGAGGGCTGGGGTGAGGGACCATGCACATAATCTCAGCGTCCGTAGATTTGCCTGACCAGCCGAAATTCAAACAGGGTTCCATTCAACCATGTCCGACACGCCAAGCCGCTCCAATCTCGCCGCCCTCGATGCCGCCCATCACCTCCATCCCTTCGCGGATATGCGCAAGCTCAATGCCGAAGGTGCGCGCGTCATCCAGCGCGGTGAGGGCGTCTATATTTTCGATGCGGAAGGGCGGAAGTATCTGGATGGTTTCGCCGGTCTCTGGTGCGTGAACATCGGCTACGGCCGCACCGAAATCGCCGATGCCGTCGCCAGGCAGATGAACGAGCTGCCCTATTACAATACCTTCTTCGGCACCACCACGACACCCGCGACGCTGCTTGCCGAAAAGGTCTGCGCCCATGCCGGGCCGCAGTTCAACCATGTCTTCTTCACCAATTCCGGCTCCGAGGCCAACGACACTTGGTTCCGCATGGCGAGGGTCTACTGGGCTGCCGTAGGCAAGCCGACGAAGAAGACCATCATTGCCCGTAAGAACGGCTATCACGGCTCCACGGTCGCCGGCGCCAGCATGGGCGGCATGAAATACATGCACGAGCAGGGTGATCTGCCGATCCCGGGCGTCGTCCATATCGGCCAGCCCTATTGGTATGCCGAGGGCGGCGATCTCTCGCCGGAGGAATTCGGCCTGAAGATGGCTCGTGAGCTTGAAGCCAAGATCGATGAGTTGGGTGAGGATAATGTCGCGGCTTTCGTCGCCGAGCCGGTTCAGGGTGCCGGCGGCGTTATCATTCCGCCTTCGACCTATTGGCCCGAGATTGCCCGCATCTGCAAGGCAAGGAACATCCTGCTCGTCTGCGATGAAGTCATCTGCGGCTTCGGTCGTCTCGGCGCATGGTTCGGCCATCAGCATTTCGGCGTCGAGCCCGATCTCGTGCCGATCGCCAAGGGGCTGTCGTCAGGCTACTTGCCGATCGGCGGCGTGCTCGTCAGCGATCGCATCGCCGATGTGCTGATCAACGAAGTCGGCGAATTCAATCATGGCTTCACCTATTCCGGCCACCCCGTTTGCGCGGCCGCCGCCCTCGAAAATCTGCGGATCATCGAAGAAGAAAAGCTGATCGAGCGTGTGCGCGACGATATCGGCCCTTACTTCTCCAAGGCTTGGGGCAGCCTCGCCGATCACGACATGGTCGGCGAAGCCGCCAGCATCGGCCTCATGGGCGGCTTGCAGCTTGCCGCGGAGAAATCGACACGCCGCCGCTTTGAAAAGCCGGATGCAATCGGCTCCGCTGTTCGCAACCATGCTTTGGCGAACGGCCTGGTGCTGCGCGCCACCGGCGACCGCATGCTGGCCTCGCCGCCGCTCGTCATCAGCCACGAGGAAGTGGATGCCATGGTGCGCATCGCGCGCGGCGCGCTCGATGCCGTCTGGGCGGAAGTGAAGTCGTAGCTTTATCACCGCCCGGTTGATCTACCGGAGTCTAAGCGTCCTGGTGATCTCGATCGAAGATCTTGCGCACGATATAGTTCGGCGAGAGATCGTCACGATAATAGATGCGGGCGATCATTTCGGCGAGGATGCCTGTCGTGATCATCTGCACCGACGACAGGAGCAGCACGACACCGACCATCAGCAGCGGGCGGCTGCCGATATCATCGCCGAAGATGAACTTGTCGATGAAGAGCCAGAGCAGGATCAAGCCGGCAAGCGCACCGAGGCCGAGGCCGAGCGAACCGAAGAAATGCCCTGGCCGCGCCTTGTAACGCATGAAAAACATTACGGACAGCAGATCGAGGATGACGCGGAAGGTGCGGGAGATCCCGTATTTCGACGTGCCGTGCTGGCGGGCATGGTGAGTGACCGGGACTTCGCCGATCCGTGAGCTCGGCACGACGCCGGCGACCCAGGCGGGGATGAAGCGATGCATTTCGCCCATCAGCTTCACCTGCTTGATGATGGAGGAGCGATAGATCTTCAGGCTGCAGCCATAATCGTGCAGCTTGACGCCGGTGATGCGGCCGATCAGGTAGTTGGCGCACCAGGAGGGGATCTTGCGCAGAAGGAGCCCATCCTGGCGGTTCTTGCGCCAGCCGACGAGCAGGTCGAGCTGCCGCCGCTCCAGTTCCTCGACCATTGAAGGAATGTCCTTCGGATCGTTCTGCAGGTCGCCGTCCATGGTGGCGATGAGGCGGCCGTTCGCTGCATCGATGCCGGCCTGCATGGCCGCCGTCTGGCCGAAATTGCGCTGAAGCTCGACGATGCGCAGCGTCAGCCCTTCCTGCGAAAGCGACCGGCGGGCATTGACGAGCGTCGCGTCCGTGCTGCCGTCATCGACCAGGATCAGTTCCCAGGATTTGGCAAATCCCGCCATGGCGGAACAGATGCGCTCGATCAGCGGTCCGACGCTTTCTTCCTCGTTGAAGACGGGCACGACCAGCGAAAGCTCGAGAGGGCTTGCCGGATCGGCCTGGGGGAGGGTCGACTCTGCCGTTGTCTGCAACACTTCTTTCTCCTAAAAGACCGGCAGTACCTGCCGGACGGAACGAGCGAAAAGTCCGGTTTCAGCCTTCCGCTCGCATTTGGGTGCCCTAACTACATGAAGACTCCGACGGTTGCCAGCCGACAGAATTGGTTTATTCGCAACCGAATGACGCTCTTGACGCTCGCGGTCGTCCTTGCCTACGCCGCCTTCATCGAATGGTTTTGGGGCTGGAGCTCGATCCTGGCGCAATGGAGCAAGGTCGGCGCGCTGCCGATCCTTCTGGCGCTAGCACTTCTGACAAGCACCTATTTCCTGCGCACATGGCGCATCTACGATTACTTCCCGAAGGAAACCTCGGGCCGTTTTGCGGCGCTGTTTCGCGTGACGCAGGTTCATAATCTGCTGAATATCATGATGCCGTTCCGAACGGGGGAAACCAGCTTCCCGGTGCTGATGCGCTCCGAATTCGGAATTCCACTGGCCCGCGGCACCTCGGCGCTGTTCGTCATGCGGCTGCTCGACCTGCATGCGCTGCTGGCCGCGGCCGGCGTCGGCCTTGCACTTGCTTCGCCCTATCATGTCCTGGCCTGGATCGTATGGGCGGCTTTCCTGCTGCTGCCGGTCGCGGGTTTCGCTTCCCGGCGACCGCTAATCCGCCTTGCCGCCCGCATCCTGCCGAAAAAGGCGCAGGGGCTTGTGCATGAGCTGGAACGCGGTCTGCCGGTTGATGCCAGCGCCTTTGCGCGCGCCTGGCTGACGACCATCGTCAACTGGCTCGTCAAGGTCGTGGTGCTCGCTTGGGCGCTCGGCCTCATGAACGTCACGCCACTTTCGGCAAGCTTCGGTGGCGCACTCGGCGGCGAACTATCCTCAGTCCTGCCCGTGCATGCACCCGGAGGCGTGGGCACCTATCCGGCCGGCATTACCGCCGGTGCCATGGCCTTCGGTGCTTCGAGTGCAAAAGAGGCAATCGAAAATCTCGCGCAGGCCAGCATCAATGCTCACCTTCTGATCGTGGTATCGGCGCTAACAGGAACCGCGATCGGATTGCTGGTCTCACGCAAGCGCGCAACTGCGCCCTGAAAGATCACGACGCGCCTTAATGCCGGGTCGTCTTATCGTCAAGCTCGGCCAATCGCCTGCGCAAGAAGGCCTGCTCCGGCGCCTGCTGACAGAGCGATAGCGCCGTTTGGTAGGATTGCCGCGCCTGGTCCGTCCGGCCAAGCTGGCGCAGGAAATCCGCCTTCGCCGCATGGGTGAGATGATACCGTGCCATACGCTCCTCCCGCAACAGCCCGTCGACGATGGACAATGCCGTCGCAGGCCCGTCGCGCATGGAGATGGCCACCGCCCGATTGAGCTCGATCACAGGGGATGGGCTTGCGATCAGCAGCAGGTCGTAAAGTGTCACCAACTGTCGCCAGTCGGTGTCGTCGGCGGTTACGGCGCGTGCATGTTCCGCCGCGATCGCGGCCTGCAGGGCATAGCTGCCGACGCTCTCCGCTGACATGGCCCGCGCCGACAGCTGCAGGCCCTCGCGTATCTGGCCATGATCCCACAGCGCACGATCCTGATCGACGAGCAGAACGAGATCGCCGGAGGTATCGGTACGCGCATGCCGCCGCGAATCCTGCAGCAGCATGATTGCCAGTAGCCCCTCGACTTCCGAATCCGGCAATAGCTGCAGCAAAAGCCTGCCGAGCCGTATGGCCTCCGCAGCCAGATCGGCGCGCACGATCGCAGAGCCGGAGGAGGCCGAATAGCCCTCGTTGAAGACGAGGTAGATGACATGCAGCACCTGCGCCAGACGCTCCGGCAGCTCGGTCTTGCCGGGTACTTCATAAGGAATATTGGCGTCGCGGATGCGGTTCTTGGCGCGGACGATGCGCTGGGCGACGGTTGGAGCCGGGATCAGGAAAGCATGGGCTATCTCTTCCGTCGTCAGCCCGCAGACCTCGCGCAGCGCCATCGCCATGCGCGCCTCGGAGGCGATAAGCGGATGGCAGCAGGTGAAGATCAGCCGCAGCATGTCGTCTTCGATCTCTTCGTTTTCGGCGATTTCCATCGCCTCTCCCTCCGGATAAAGGCTGTCTGTAATGTCCGAGCGGGCCGCGTCGAAGCGCGTCCGGCGCCGGATATGATCGATGGCGCGGAAACGACCGGCGGAAACGAGCCAGGCATAGGGATTGGCCGGTATCGTCTCGTCAGTCCACTGCTGCGCCGCCGCCGCGAAAGCATCGTGGAGCGCTTCCTCGGCGCGGTCGAAATCACCGAGCAGACGGATCAGCGTTGCCAGCACGCGGCGCGAGTGGCTGCGGTAGATGCTTTCGATGGTTCGGTTCAGCGACATGGATGTCAGGATGTCTCCGCCAAGTCCCCCCGCAGGGTCAAGATGCGCACAGGGCGGATTTCGACGGCGCCGTAACGCGCCGAGGGAATGCGCTTGGCGATCCCGACTGCTTCCTCAAGATCGGGAGCTTCGATGAGGTAGAAGCCGGCCAGATGCTCCTTCGTCTCCGCGAACGGCCCGTCCGTTACCGAAAATGTGTCGCCGTCCGGACGGATGACGATCGATTTGTCTCGAAGCGCCAGCGCATCGGAAACGATCATGGTGCCGTCCCGCCGCAAGCCCTCATCAAAGATGAAGTGCTCGGCGATCAGATGGTTCATCTCGTTTGGCGTTAATCGTCCGTCGACATCGACCGTCGTGTAGATCAGGCATAGAAACCGCATGTCTTCTCCTCTCGCTGCTATTCGTTCGGAAAGCGGATGTCGAAGGCGGCGCGCACCTCGATCATGCCATAGCGGGCGACGGGAAAGGTGGCGGCGATCGCGGTCGCTTCCTCCATGTCCCGGGCCTCGATCAGAACGAAGCCGCCGAGATGCTCTTTCATTTCAGTGAAAGGGCCGTCCGTCACGGCGGTTTCGCCCCTGCGCACGCGAACTGTTTTCGCAGTTTCCGGTTCGCGCAGGGCATTGGCGACGATGAGGTGGCCGCTCTCGCGCAGCCGGTTGTCGCTATCGATCGAATCCTGGGTCAGCTTGCGCCCTTCTTCTTCGGAAAGCTTGGCGATTTCCGCGCTCTCGAACCATACCTGGCAAAGAAATTTCATCTGAACCTCCTCAAGCATCCGGGCCGAAGTTATGGATCGGCCGCACCTCGATCGCGCCCAGCTTGGCGAGCGGAATGCCCGCCGCAATCCGGATCGCATCGTTCAGATCCTTCGCCTCAATCAGGATGAAGCCGCCAAGATGTTCCTTGGTTTCGATGAAGGGGCCGTCCGTCACCGCCGTCTCCCCATTGCGGACCCGCACCGTTACCGCAGACTTTGGAGACTGTAGCGCTTCAGCCTGGATCATATTGCCGCTCGCCATCAGATCGCGATCATAGCCGAGCGAATCGGCATCGAGCTTTTGCTTTTCCTCCTTGGTCATGAGGTCGAGCCTCGTGCCATCGAACCAGACCTGGCAGAGATATTTCATCGCAGCGTCTCCTCTCTCAATTTGCTGACAGCCATAGACGAGCGGCTGCCAAGCAAATCGACATCCTCTTCCACAGCATGACAAAATTTTTTGAGGTTGTCGAAAAAGCCCGAACCCGGTCGACCAGTTCCGTCAACACCATAAGGAGAGACGGAAATGTACAGTCTGGAAGCCGCAATCGTGCATTACTGGCAGAAGAAGACGCTGTCGGAAGAGGAGCTGCTCGACGCAGCCGATGTCGGCAGGGTCGTGTTCCGCACCTGGATCGGCTTAGCGGGCTTTGCCCTGGTGATCCTGTGCCTGAGCTGGGGTGCACACCCGAACGACGAACGGCCGCAAGTCGCGGCCGCTGCCAATGTATATTCGTTGCCCGCGGATAGGCAATAGGGCGAAACCCTGTTGCTTACTGAAACGCCGTTTCGAAGAAGCTGCGCAGCTTGCGCGAATGCAGCGCTTCCGGCGGCATGGCGGCCAGCTTCTGGATGGCGCGGATGCCAATCTGCAAATGCTGATTGACCTGCGTGCGGTAGAAGGCGGTTGCCATACCCGGCAGCTTCAACTCGCCATGCAACGGCTTGTCGGAAACGCAGAGCAGCGTGCCGTAGGGAACACGGAAGCGGAAGCCGTTGGCGGCGATCGTGGCCGATTCCATATCGAGCGCGACAGCGCGGGCCTGCGAGAGCCGCTTCACCGGGCCTGCCTGATCGCGCAGCTCCCAGTTGCGGTTGTCGATGGTGCCGACCGTGCCCGTGCGCATGATGCGCTTCAGTTCGAAGCCTTCATAGCCGGTGATTTCGGCAACGGCCGCTTCAAGCGCCACCTGCACTTCGGCGAGCGCCGGGATAGGCACCCAGACCGGCAGGTCGTCGTCGAGAACATGGTCCTCGCGCATATAGGCATGGGCGAGCACGTAGTCGCCGAGCCGCTGGCTGTTGCGCAGGCCGGCGCAATGGCCGAGCATCAGCCAGGCGTGCGGGCGCAGCACGGCCACGTGGTCCGTGATCGTCTTGGCGTTGGAAGGGCCGACGCCGATATTGATCATGGTGATCCCGGCATGGCCCTTCTTCTTCAGATGGTAGGCCGGCATCTGCGGCAGCCGCGGCGCTGTCACATCGCCTTCCGGCTGGCTGGAGCCAGCCTTGGTGATGATGTTGCCCGGTTCGACGAACTCGGTATAGCCGTCGCCGCCGCTCGCCATCAGATCGCGCGCCCATTTGCAGAACTCGTCGATATAGAACTGGTAGTTCGTGAACAGCACGAAATTCTGGAAATGCGCGGCGCTGGTCGCCGTGTAGTGGACGAGGCGGGCCAGCGAATAATCGATGCGCTGCGCGGTAAATGGCGCAAGCGGCGAGGGCTCACCCGGCGGCGGGATATATTCGCCGTTGGCGATTTCGTCGTCTGTGGTGTTCAAGTCCGGTGTGTCGAAGAGGTCGCGCAGCGGAATGTCTTCGAAAATGCTCGCGGTTGCTTCCACATGAGCGCCTTCACCGAAGGCGAAATGAATCGGGATCGGCGTCGTCGATTCCGACACGACGACCGGAACATTGTGGCTGCGCAT
The DNA here is from genome assembly GCF_057784455.1 of Martinezella sp. CNPSo 3890. NCBI lineage: Bacteria > Pseudomonadati > Pseudomonadota > Alphaproteobacteria > Hyphomicrobiales > Rhizobiaceae > Martinezella > Martinezella sp. CNPSo 3890. The sequence continues at coordinate 611,819 of NZ_JBXSOR010000001.1, forward strand.
AAGCAGAGTCAGCTGTTCCTTGAGATAATGCTTGAAGAGCTGCGGGCGGGTGATCGTCGTCGTATAGACGCCGGGCGCCGTCACGTGGCCGTAGGAGAGACGCGAGTCGACATGGCCGAAGCTCGTCGTTTCGATGCTGACCTGCGGATAGAAAGCGCGGTAGCGCGCGGTGATCGGCGCGCCTTTGGCAAGCTTGGTGAAATTGTCGATCAGGAACGCGGTGTTGCGATCGTAAAGCTCCGTCAGCGCTTCGACGGCCTTGCCCGGATCATCGAAGGTCCGCGGCTGGAACGGGCTGGGGGAGGAGATGTCGAGGGGTGAAAAGGGAGAGATTCTGTTGCTCATGCGCCATTATAGAATGTCGTTGGTTACAAGCAAACGACGTTGCAACAAGCGGCTCGGATTCTCGCAGCTATTTTGGGAGCCGGTCAAGGGCCTGCGCGAGGATCGCGCGCAGGCGTTCTTTATTGCACTGTCGTGCAGTAAGGCGCACCAGTTTGCACGCAGGTGAAGCTTGCACCGAAGTGCGATTGTGCGCCGCTGCGACCGCCATGCTCGACCGCAACCGAGAAGCTGAATGCAAAGATGGCGGCAAACAGCATGATAACAACGAAGCGCCGCGCGATGATGATCGAGTCCATGTCCTTGGCCTACCCGTGCCCTATACTGGACACCGTTTTGCCATGGTCATGCTGAACAGGTGCTGAGATACCGGTTCATCCAGCGTTCATAAATATTACCGGATTCGAATGGTCGAATGAATCTTCCGCAGGCAAATAAAAGCCGCCTGCCAACCGGGGCGAGCAGGCGCAACAGCGCTTTCTGAAATAAGCAGGAGCCGTCTTAAAGCTTTGTCCAGGTCTGCGACTTGCAGAATACCTTCAGCACGCAGCCTTGCATCTTGATCTTGTTGCCACTGACCGTGCCGGAGCCGCTATAGGTCTTGTCTTCGGAGGGGTCGGTCAGTTCGCCCGTATAGCTGTCGCCCTTGCCCTGCATCTTGCCGATCTGCTTGCCGGCATATTTGCCGGTCTTCAGCGTCACGCAGTAGCTGTCGCCGCAGGGAGCAATGACGGCAGTATCGCCAGCGACGGTCTTCCAGTTGCCGACGATCGGCTCTTCGGCAAAGGCCGCGCTCGCGCTCAACAGCATCGCGGCAGCAAGAATGGTGGCACGGATCATGTTCTTATTCCTCCCCGGGCGCCATCCGGCTCCATGGCCGGAAACGTGGCGAGATTATCTAACGCGAACGTAAAGGTAAATATGATTTTCGGAACCCAAATACCCGCTTGTGCGGGTATCCGTGCGCCCTCGAAACACGACATCGAATTCAACTGCGCTCTTTTTGTGGTGAACGAAGGGTTTAAATCAAAATCCTAACGAAAGGTTAAGGCTGCGCGAAAATCCTTAATTTGCAAGGGAAGCGATGTTTAACAAAATCCCAAGTTTACCAAGCATTTGCACTTTGTTTGCATCGAATTAATCATGCATTTTAGGCGTTTTTTGAAAGCCGTCTGCGATAGTGAAGCCATCAAACGAGCGGGGCAAACCCGCCGGCCGGAAGAACCGGAAAGCCGCGAATGACGGCAAGGTTCGGACGGAAAACAGGGCAGATACGAACGGAAGTCAAACAGGGATAATAGCAATGGCACGCTTCGAAACGCCGATGTCTGGAAATGCCATGATGGGTGGTAACAGCGCCGATGCCCTTTGCGAACTGGGCGTGAACTACGCGACCGGCAGGGGCTGCAATGCGGACCTCGTTGCCGCCCATAAATGGTTGAATATCGCCGCCATCCGTGGCAGCGAGCGCGCGGCCGAGCTTCGCGCCGATGTCGCGGCGACCTTGACCAAGATGCAGCTCGCAGCCGCGCTGCGCGCCGCCCGCGAATGGATGACGACGCACTGAAGCGTGCCGCAAGCAGTAAGACTTCCTGACCTCTCAAGAGGGGATGTCGGCGGCTGACGGAGACGCCAGCCGAAATGATGAAAACCGCGACCGGCCGGGACAAGGCAGGCGTGGTTTCGTCGTTTCGGGCTTAACCGATCGCCTTCAGCACCTTCGGCAACGTCTCGGCGAAGAGATCGAGATCCCGCCTGGGTCCGACGCTGACACGGATGCAGCGGTTGAGCGGGGCCGCGCCCGGCATGCGGATGAAGACACCGTGCTGGATCAACCCGTCGACGATCGCGCGGGCATAAGTGCCGTCGCGGCCGCAATCGATGGCGACGAAATTGGTGGCGGAGGCGAGAGGCAAAAGCCCATTGTCGCGGGCGATCGTGCCGATCTCTTCGCGCGCAGCCCGGATCTTGCCGACTACTTCGGCAAGATAGGCCTGATCCTTCAGCGCGGCGAGCGCGGCCACGGTCGCAAGCCTGTTCATGCCGAAATGATTGCGGATCTTGTCGAAGGCCAGCACGGTCTCCGGCGCGCCGATGACATAGCCGACGCGGGCACCGGCAAGCCCATAGGCCTTGGAAAAGGTGCGGGTGCGCAAGACATTCGGCAGGTCGATCAGCGTGGAGATATCGGGCAGCGAGCTGGCAGGCCCGGTTTCGCTATAGGCTTCGTCGAGGATCAGCAGGCAATTGTCAGGCAGCGCACGGGCAAAGGCAACGATCTTGTCGGCATCCCACCAGCTGCCCATCGGATTGTCGGGATTGGCGAAATAGACGAGCGGCGCGTTTTCGCGCTTCACTGCTTCGAGCAGTCCATCAAGATCCTCGCGATCGTCGACATAGGGCACGGTGACGAGCCGGCCGCCGAACCCGGCGACATGGAAATTGAAGGTGGGATAGCCGCCGAGCGAGGTGACGACGGGCGTACCCGGCTCGATGACCATGCGCGCGATCAGGCCGAGCAGACTGTCGATCCCTTCGCCGACGGCGATATTGGCCGGCTGCACGCCAAGATGAGCGGCCAGCGCCTGCTTCAGCTCGAAATTCTCCGGATCATTATACATCCAGATATCGCCGGCGTTTTCGCGCATGGCCGCAATGACGGAGGGCGCCGGCCCGAAGCCGTTTTCATTGGCGCCGATACGGGCTTTGACCGTCAGCCCGCGCCGACGCTCCAGCGCCTCGGGGCCGACGAAAGGAACGGTGGAGGGCAGGGCGCTGATCAGCGGCGTGAAGCGCGAAAAGGCGGACATGCTGGCTTTGTTTCCCGAATTCGGTTGCTGGGTGCGGCAGAATAGGCGCTTGGCGGGTGGTTGCAAGGTGGAAAGACGCGGCCTTCGGATTGCGTCGTCGCAATCATTGAAAATCCTCGTCAGTTGTCATTAAAGGGAGTCTCGGTCGTCGCGATAGCATCGATTAACGAGGCCCCTGATGGATAAGCTCGCAATAGCGTTCCTTGCATCAAACAATGGAACCTCATTTCGGACGATCAACGAAGCCATTCGAGCGAACACAATGAACGCCACCGCTGTCGTGCTGGTTAGCAATAGGGCTTCGTCCCCAGCGCTCACCTATGCTGAGGCCAACGATATTCCCTCGCTTCATATTCCGACGAAGGATAGGGAAGCTGATGCGGACAAACAGCTTCGCGACACGCTAATCGCTTATGACGCTGAAATCGTTGTCTTATCTGGCTATCTCAAGAAACTTGGCCCGCTTACGCTAGCCGCTTTTGAGGGGCGAATATTGAATGTTCATCCGGGGCTGCTGCCCAAATACGGCGGATTGGGAATGTATGGGCGAAGAGTTCACCAAGCCGTGCTCGACGATCGGGAGACAGAAACAGGTGCAACGATCCACCTCGTAGACGGAGAGTATGATCACGGAAGAACTGTGGCCACAACGACTGTTCAAATCCATCCCGACGACAGCGTAGTTTCGCTGGAACAACGAGTCATGGCTGCGGAATGCGATCTTTTCACCGATCTCATACGCCGCATATCAAAGGGCGAACTACGCCTGCCGTTATAGAACGGCGCAAAGAGCCGAACGCAGCTGCCGGTCCGCGCTCCCGGGGCCGATGGCTGCGTGTTCCCTCTAATGCACGGCCGAGTCGGGACGGCAGCAGCTTTTTGGCTGCCACCGATTCCGGTTACAAACCTGCCTCAGCCATCCAGAGTTCAGCATCCGCACCGCCCGGAATTCGCAGCGGGGCGGATGGATCGGTGGCTGCCCGCCACACTGCCTTCGCTACGTCGGGAGCATAGGTCACAGGGCTGGTGTCGTCCTGTACATTCTTTATGAATTGCTGGATCAAGGGCGCATAATCCGGATCGTCCAGACCACGCAGATGTGGACGCGCATTCTCCCCAAAGCGAGTTTCCGGCGACCGGCCTGGCAGGACAATATGCACCCGCACGCCAAATGGCTCCATCTCCACTGATAAGGACTCGGTGAACGCGTTCACCGCCGCCTTGCTCGCCCGGTAGATCCCAATCACAGGCAGAGTCTTGACCGTCACCGTGGAGGTGACGTTGACGATGACTCCGGCCCGACGTTGACGCATCTGGGGCAATATGGCCTGAATCATCGCCAATGTCCCGATCGTATTTGTCTGGAACAGCGACTGCACCGTCTCCGGCGCAGTCAGCTCGATTGGTGAGGGCGCTCCGAAACCGGCATTGTTGACCAATACGTCTATCGGACCGGCAGCCTTCACGGCGTCCGCGATGCTTGCCGGATTGGTGACGTCGAGCGCGAGAATACGCAAGCGTTCGGAAACCGGTAGCAGCTCGGGTTTGGGCGTGCGCATCGTTGCGATGACATCCCACCCTCGTTCAAAAAACAGTTTCGCAGTCTCCAAGCCGAAGCCAGACGAGCAACCAGTAATCAATATCGTGGACATGAGCCTCTCCAAACAAAAGGAATGATTCCATGGTAATGACCGCGCGAGAGACTTTATATACGCTATAGTCTCCCTTTCTTTAGCGTTAGTCCTGATTATGGCCGTCGATCCCCTTGCCGAAATCGTCACACTGCTGCAGCCGGCCGCACGCTTTTCGAAGCTGGTGGAATGCGCCGGCGCCTGGCGAATTCATCGCGAGGCCACAGGCGAGCCATTCTACTGCGCAATCCTTGAGGGGCGTTGCCGTGTAACGTTTGGAGGACATCAGCCTTTCATCCTCCGAGCCGGCGATTTCGTGCTCGTGCCGGCCATGCGCGACCTCATCAACGAGAGTGTCGACGCACCGGCCGGTCTGTCCGCCATGGTTCCAACGCAGTTGAGTGGCGGCCATTTCCGTGTCGGACGCCTCGAAGGGCCGGCGGATATGCGCATGCGCATAGGGCATTGCAGCTTCGGTGCGCCGGATGCGGCCTTGCTCGTTTCCCTCTTGCCTGATGTAGTTATCGTTCGTGACGAGCCTCGGCTCGCGACGCTGATGCAATTGGTCGGTGAGGAAACGCGCGAGCGCCGGCCGGCACGCGAACTCGTGCTGGAACGGCTGCTGGAGGTGTTGTTGATCGAGGCATTGCGATCCGGTACGGAACCAACCGTCACGTCTAGCTTGGGCCGCGGCCTTGCCGATGAACGCCTAGCCGCAGCACTTCACGCGATGCATGCGCGTCCTTCCCATCCTTGGACTGTCGCGGATCTTGCGACCGAAGCGGCCCTGTCCCGATCGGCTTTCTTTGCGCGTTTCAGCCGCGTCGTTGGCCTGCCGCCAATGGAATATCTAATGGCTTGGCGCATGGCTCTTGCAAAGCAGCTATTGCGCAGCCGCGAAATGCGGATGGATCAGGTAGCTGAACGCGTTGGCTACGGATCGGCAAGCACTTTCAGTGCTGCCTTTGCGCGATACACAGGTATGCCGCCTGCACGATATGCCCGCGGGGACGTGCGAAGCGATTGAGGATGTGAAGCCGAATTTATACCGGCCGCCTCTTGCCGCGCGCAGCCAGGGCTTCAACATTGCCGATCATGAAATCGGCGCGCACGACGCGACGCAGCGTTTCCGGTTCGATCAGGTTGATGAAGCGCACATGGACGCGGTTGCCGTTGCGGCTCGTTTCAGCGCAGGCGATGCGGTAGGCAAGACCGAGGATGTTCAGATAGTAGTGGGTCGGCAGGCCGACGGTCGTGGCGACGGTGAAGCTCGCGCCGCCGCGCGAAATGTCGGTAATCTCGGCGCTGCGTACGGAAATACCCGTCAGACAGGGACGAACCGCTACGAGACGCGCCGGCCTCTGGACGTAGAACCGTTCCCAGCTGCGTTCGTAGACTTCGGATTTGACTTTCGCCAGATGGGTTGCGCGAAGCATTGTCATTCCCTGTTGAAGAACAGACCGAATTCATCTCGGTTACACTACGAACCTTGCACGGAGATTTTGCGGAAGCGTCAATTGCATTGGTAGAATTTTAACGGGTTCGTCTTTTGTGCCGATTTGGCCGCATCTTGACAGCGGGAGCGGCTTCGATCATACGAAAGCTCGGTTCGAGGCGCCTGCCGCTCGCGGATGAAAATCCAAGGTGAAGTCCTCGCTGTTTTAGGTCACGGCCATTCAGGGCATGCTGACTGACGGTAATGCGAGCCCCGTTTCACGGTCGTAATTGCGTGCCTTAGCAAAGGCTGATCCTATGACGACGTATCCGTCCATAGATGAATTGAAGGCTCAGGCCCGGCGTCTGCGTCAGGCGATGGCCGAACGCGGCGACGACATGAGCCACTCGACGGCACTGGAGCTCATCGCCAAGCAACACGGGCTGCGCGACTGGAACACGCTGTCGGCGCTTGCCGCAAAACCCAACGATGGGCCGGATGCGCCTTTCGATGTCGGTTCCGCCGTGCGCGGGCGCTATCTGAACAAGCCCTTCACGGGCAAGGTTCTGGCGATGTCGGCGAAGTCTGGCGGGCTCTACAGGATAACGATCCATTTCGACGAGCCTGTCGATGTGGTGGAGTTCGAGAGCTTCTCGGCATTCCGCCAGCGCATCAATGCCCAGGTCGACGCCGATGGCATTTCGCCGCGCCGGACATCGAACGGCATACCGCACCTCGTTCTCGACATCTGATTTCATCCTTCATCACTAGACCACTATCCTCGCCGCTTGCGAGCGATTCCGTCCGGATACCACCATGGCGCACACGAACGAAAACAACATGTTCCTCACCGGCTGGCTGCCTGGCGTCTTTGCCAGGACGGCCGCGCCGATCATCATCATCACCACGGTCAGCGGCCTCTTCGCCGTCGTCGACGCCTATTTTCTTGGCGTCTATGTCGGCGGCGACGCGCTGTCCGCCGTCAGCCTCATCTTTCCCGCGCTCATGCTGCTGATCGCGCTGCAGACGCTGGTTTCGAACGGCATGGCGAGCATTCTCGCCCGCCGCCTCGGCGCCGGTGATCGCAAGGGCGCGAAGTCGGTATTCACCGGCGCCCACACGCTGACACTTGCCATCGTGGTCGTAATCAACCTCGTCTACTGGCTCGCCGGTCGGCAGTTCATTGCCGTGGCTGCGGCGGGAAATGTCGATGTCGCCCGCAACGCCGAGGCCTTCATGGGCACCATGATCGCCTTCGCGCCGATCAGCTTCTTCCTGTCGGTGCATCTCGATGGGCTGCGCTGCGAAGGAAAGCTCGGTTTCATGACGCTGGTGACGCTTGCCTCGACGCTGCTGAATATCGTGGCAAACTGGCTGCTGATGGCCGTCCTTCATTGGGGCGTGGTCGGCTCCGCCGGCGGCTCGATCCTGGCGCAATTCATCTGCCTGGCGCTCGTCGTCATCTATCGCCTGCGTCGGCCGAACGGGCTCTGGGTCGATATGGCGCTGCATGTTCGCGAGTGGCGCGGCATCTTTGCCTTCGGCGCGCCGATGAGCCTCGGCTTCATCGGCATTTCGCTAAGCTCGGCCGCCATCCTCTTCAATGTGTCGATCTGGCATCAGGGCGATTATGTCGCAACCGTCGGCGCCTATGGCATCGTGACCCGTGTCATGACCTTCGCCTATCTGCCGCTACTGGGCTTGAGCATCGCTCTCCAGACCATATCGGGCCACAACCATGGCGCAGCGCTTCCGGCGCGCGTCGGTCATAGCGTTGTCATCGCCCTGATTTCGGCTCTGGTCTATTGCGCCGCCGTCGAATTCGTCGTCGAGCTGCTGGCGGGGCATCTGGGCTCGGTCTTCGTCGCCGATCCCCTGATCGTCGCGGAAGTGGGCCGCATCCTGCCCTGGACGATCGGCGCCTATTTCCTCTTCGGCCAGGCGATCATCCTGTCGTCCTATTTCCAGTCGATCGGCGATGCGAAACGCGGCGCGATCTTTGGCCTGTCACGGTCTTACCTCTTCACCCTGCCGCTGACATTCCTCCTGCCGCTTGTCTTCGGCGAACGCGGGATATGGATGACGCCGATCTTTGCAGAAATGGGGATGATTCTGCTGACCTGGCTGGTGCTGTCGCGCAATGCCAGGGATCGGAAATGGCGCTACGGCTTGTTGCCCGCATGATATGAGAAAGGCCGCGCTTTCAGGGCGCGGCCTCCTTTTGCTGAAAGCTCGGGGCCATCCTCGCCCTTCGAGGCTTCGCTCCTCAGGGTGAGCAGGGCTATCGCATATGGAGCGGATGAGCACCGGAAGCTCCTTCTCCCCTCGGGGAGAAGGTGGCCCGAAGGGTCGGATGAGGGGGCTATCGATTTGAATTCATGGATTTTCGTGCATTTGGCAGGCACCCCCTCATCCGCCTGTCGGCACCTTCTCCCCGAGGGGAGAAGGGGAGGTGGCAACAATTTCAGCTCGTATGCGATAGACCTGCCAGGGTGAGGATGGAGCAGGCTCGTCGCCATCGCAATGCAGAGGCAATGAAGAAATGAGCCCGTAGCGGCTGGGTGCAAAGATTAGCCCTCATGCTGAGGAGGCCCGAAGGGCCGTCTCGAAGCACGAGGGCGGATGGTTGAGAACAGCGCCACCAGCTCAGGACTTCAGCAGCCATTCATGTTCCACGGCATTATGGAATTTCCAGATGCGCTTCGGCCCGGCCATAACGTTCAGGTAATAGAGATCGTAGCCATGGCAGGCAGCGCAAGGGTGATATCCCTTGGGCACCAGCGTCACATCGCCATCCTCCAGTACCATCACCTCATCGAGCGACCGGTCGTCGGTATAGACCCGCTGGAAGCCAAAACCCTGCGGCGGGTTGAGGCGGTGGTAATAGGTCTCCTCAAGGAAGCTTTCGTTCGGAAGATCGTCCTGATCGTGCTTGTGCGGAGGGTAGGAGGAGGTGTGTCCGCCGGGCGTAATCACTTCCACGACCAGCAGCGAATGTGCCGCGCCATCATCTTCCGGCATGATGTTGTTGACGTAGCGAACATTGGTGCCCTTGCCGCGCGTGAGCGCCGGATGCGTGCCCGGCGGGATGGCGCGTGCTTCATAGGAGCCGCCGCCCGGTGCCGAGCAGACGGCGAGTTCCAGATCGGTCTCGGCGGTCACCGACCAGCTCGAGCCTGCTGGAATATAGAGCGCATGCGGCGCGCCCTCGAAGGGGCTCATGCGGCCGCCGAGCGAGCCGAAATCCTTCGTACCCGCCTTGGCGCTGCCCTTGCCGCTAACCCAGACGAGGCAGACCTCGCGATCACCGGTCTCGGCCGAAGCGGTTTCGCCCGGCTTCAGGCGGTGGAGATCGAAGCCGACATAGGTCCAGCCGGCGCTTTCGGGCGTGACATGGGTGACGCGGCCATGGGAACCGTCAGGTTTGACCTTGAGATTGGGCATGGGTCTGTTCCTCCATTGCTTGGGAAAACGCTCCTCGCTGCCTTCGATGTGGGCGAGGAGGCGCTCATCTCTCGAGCAATTCCAGGAAAAGTGCGCAGCGGTTTTCCGTCCGGAATTGCATGAAAACAAAGAGCTAGAGCGTTTTCGCGATTCGAAGAAAAGCGGAAGCGCTCTAGCTATCCCTTGGGAAAGCCTTCGGTTTCCACCGTGTAGCCTGCGGCCGTCATGACACGCATCAGCTCGGCATGGCCGATCTCGGCCATTTTCTGTGGCGGCGCCTTGCGCGGGTCCTGTTCGGCTTCGACCACGAACCAGCCTTCATAGCCGTAATCGGCGAAGCGCTGGACGATGGCGCCGAAATCGAGCGAGCCATCGCCCGGCACCGTGAACGCGCCGAGCGCGACGGCATCGAGGAAGGATTGCCGGCTGCGATCCAGCCCGTCGACGATGGACGTGCGGATATCCTTGACGTGAACGTGGTTGATGCGGGCGTGGTGGTTGTCGATGGCGCGCAGCACGTCGCCGCCGGCAAAGGCCAGGTGACCGGCATCGAGCAGCAGCGGAATGCCTTCGCCGGAATTGCGCATGAAGGCGTCGAGTTCCGGCTCGGTTTCGACCACGGCTGCCATATGATGATGATAGGAAAGCGGCATGCCTTGCTCGGCGCACCATTCGCCGAATTCGGTGACCCGGCGGGCATAGGCCTTCATCTCGTCATCCGAAAGGCGCGGCTTGGTGGCGAGCGGCTTAGAGCGGTCGCCCTGGATGGAGCGGCCGACTTCGCCATAGACGATGCAGGGCGCATTGACGGCCTTGAACAGCTCGATCATCGGCGCGATACGATCCTTGTTGGCGGCAAGCTCCTCATTGACGAGCGTGCCGGAAAACCAGCCGCCGCAAAGCGTCACGTCGGCGGCACGCAGGATTGGCAGCATCTCATCGGGATTGCTCGGGAAGCGCCGGCCCTGTTCCATGCCGGTAAAGCCGGCGCCGCGCGACTGGCGTAAGCATTCTTCCAGAGATACGTCGTCGCTGAGCTCCGGAAGATCGTCGTTCCACCAGGCGATGGGCGACATGCCGAGTTTGGCCTTCATCAATGGTCTCCTTGAAAAGCTATTGGAGGAGCCGAAAGCTCCTCCAGAAAAATGACGGAAATGGATCAGCCGATGCGCTGGGCGGTGCGGGCTTGTTCGTAGGCGGCGCGAGCCTTGTTGACCTCGGCGCGCGGGCTGACTTCGGGAACGGCGACATCCCACCAGTGGCCGCCTTCATTCGTGGTAATCAGCGGGTCGGTGTCGATGACGATGACCGAGCTGCGGTCGTTCTTCTTCGATGCCTCGATGGCCTGTTCCAGCTCGGTGATGGACGAGACCTTCACGGCTATCGCGCCCATGCTGGCCGCATGCGCCCGGAAGTCGATCTCCGGCATCACCTCGAAGCGCGCATCCTTCAAAAGATTGTTGAAGTTCGCGCCGCCGGTCGCCATCTGCAGGCGATTGATGCAGCCATAGCCACGGTTGTCGAGCAGCACGACGGTAATCTTCAGGCCGAGCATGACGGAGGTCGCCAGTTCGGAATTCAGCATCATATAGGAGCCGTCGCCGACCATGACGACGACATCCTTCTCCGGCCGCGCCATCTTGACGCCAAGGCCACCGGCAATCTCATAGCCCATGCAGGAGAAGCCATATTCCATGTGATAGCTGCCGGGTGCGGTCGCCGGCCAGAGCTTGTGCAGCTCGCCGGGGAGGCCGCCAGCTGCGCAGACCAGAATGCTGTTTTCGCCACCGAGCGTGCGGGTGACGGCGCCGATGACCTGGGCGTCGGAGGGCAGGGCGGCATTGGTGGTCGCCATGGCCTTTGCGGCGGCTTCCATCCAGATCTGCTTTTCTTTCGTCGCCTTTTCGGCAAGCGATGCCGGTGCGCGCCAGCCGGTCAGGCCCGCGGAAAGCGCCTTCAGCCCTTCGCGCGCATCCGTCACCAATGGGTGACTGTTGTGCTTCAGCGCATCATAGGCCGCGATGTTCAGGCCGATCATGGCCAGCTTCTCGTTCTTGAACAGCGCCCAGGAGCCGGTGGTGAAATCCTGGCAGCGCGTGCCGACGGCAATCACCAGATCGGTTTCTTCGGCGATGGCATTGGCGGCAGAGGTGCCTGTCACGCCGACAGAGCCGAGTGCGAGCGGATGTGTCTCGTCGATCGCCGATTTGCCGGCCTGCGTGACGACGACGGGAATGTCATGCGCTTCCGCGAAAGCCACTAGTTCCTTGGTCGCCTGCGAATAGAGCACGCCGCCGCCGGCCAGAATGACCGGCTTTTCCGAGCGGCGGATCAAGGCGATGGCGCCGGCGAGTTCGTCGGCATCCGGCTGTGGGCGGCGTGGCACCCAGACATGCTCCTCGAAGAAGCTTTCGGGATAATCATAGGCTTCGGCCTGCACATCCTGGCAGAGCGAGAGCGTTACCGGGCCGCAATCGAGCGGATCGGTCAACACCTGCATGGCGCGCTTCAGCGCCGTCATGATCTGCTCCGGGCGGGTGATGCGGTCGAAATAGCGCGATACCGGGCGGAAGGCGTCGTTGGCGGAGACGGTGCCGTCGCCGAAATCCTCGATCTGCTGCAGCACCGGATCTGGAGCGCGATTGGCAAAGATATCGCCGGGCAGGAAGAGAACGGGGATGCGGTTAACATGTGCTACACCGGCGGCCGTCACCATATTCAGCGCGCCGGGGCCGATGGAGGTCGTGCAGGCCATGAAGCGCTGACGAAAGCTCGCCTTGGCATAGGCGATGGCGGCATGGGCCATGCCCTGCTCATTGTGGGCACGGAAGGTCGGTAGCTCCTCGCGCACTTGATAGAGGGCCTCGCCGATGCCGGCGACATTGCCGTGACCGAAGATGGCCCAGACGCCACCGAAAATCGGCTGCTTCTGCCCGTCGATGACGGTCATCTGCTTCTTGAGGAAATGCGCGACGGCCTGCGCCATCGTCAATCGGATCGTCTTGCCCATCGGGCGCCTCCCAAATGCTAGATTCTCACAGGCCGCGAGTCTTGAGCCACGCGTCCGTCAGTTGCCGGAAACGGCCGGCCATGTCGGCAATCGCTTCCTCGTCGTTCATGCCACCCGAGAGCCACGCACGGGCCGCATCGGAGAAGATGGTCCGCCCAACGGCGAAGCCCTTGACCGAGGGAGCCGCCAGCGTCGCCTCGAAGCTGCGGATCAGTTCTTCCGCCGGCGCCTCCAGGCCGAGCAGGACGATACCACGGCACCATGGATCATTTTTGGCGATCACGGCATCGATTTTTTTCCAGGCAGCCGTCGATTCCTGCGGCTCCAGCTTCCACCAGTCCGGCTTGATGCCGAGTGCATAGAGCTCTTCCATTGCCCTCGGAATCGTATCGTCGGTCAGTGGTCCGTTCTTGCTGGCGATGATTTCCACCAGCAGTTCGCGTCCTACCTTGCGCGCGGCCTCGAACAGGGTCCGCAGCTTCTCCTGCTGCTCCGCCTTCAATTCTTGCGGATCGTCCGGATGGTAGAAGCATAGGCATTTGATGCAATGATTGAGCGGCCATTCGACGAGCTGGGAGCCGATGTCCTGGCTGAATTCGAATTTGAGCGGCTTCGATCCCGGCAGTTCGACAGGGCGGCCGATCCAGGAGAAATTCTTTGTTGCCGCATCGAAGAAGGCGTCGCGCCCGAAGCGCTCGTCGATCAGCATGCCATAGCCGGGGCGGCCGTCGGCCACCCGCGCCGCCGCCTCGACGGCCAGTCGCTTGAAGGCGACGATCTTGTCATGGCCGATGCCCAGTTCATCGCAGACGCTGACGAGCTGCGAGCGATGGTCGATCGCAAGCGCCATCAGCAGCGGGATTTCATCGGCGCGGCGGGTCGTCGCCCAATGAATGTGGTTGATCGCCTCGTCCTTGCGCAGCGCCCTATGCTTGCTGCCCGTTTTCAGGAAGAAATCGAGCTCCGTCCAGGTCGGATACTCCGGCGAGCAGAGCAGGCGCGAGACGGCGAAGGCGCCGCAGGCATTCGCCCAGGTGGCGCAGGTCTTCAAGGGCTCGCCGCGCAGATAGCCGCGCAGGAATCCGGACATGAAGGCATCGCCTGCGCCGAGAACGTTGAAGACCTCGATCGGGAAACCCTGGCCGACGATACCGGCTTCGAGATCGTCGGAGATCGGGCCTTCATAGACGATGCAGCCCATAGCGCCGCGTTTCAGCACGATGACGGCGGACGAGAGACGGCGAATTTCCTTCAAGGCGCCGAGCACGTCGTCGGCACTGGAGGCGATCATGATCTCTTCTTCCGTGCCGACGATCAGGTCGCAATCCGGCAAGGTCTCCTTCATTTTGGAGGACACGCGATCCGACTTCACATAGCGCTCGAAGCCTTCGGCATGGCCGGCGAGGCCCCAGAGGTTCGGCCGGTAATCGATATCGAAGATCACCTTGCGGCCGTTCGCCTTGGCGATACGGATCGCCTTGCGTTGGGCCGCTTCGGTGTTGGGCTTGGAGAAATGCGTGCCGGAGACCAGAACAGCGCCCGAGGACTTGATGAAGCCTTCGTCGATATCGTCTTCGTTCAGCGCCATGTCGGCGCAATCTGACCGATAGAAGATCATCGGCGAGACGCCTTCGGCCTCGACCGCGAGCAATACCAGCGCCGTCAGCCGTTCCTTGTCTGTTGCGATCCCGTCGACGGCCACACCTTCGCGGGCGGTCTGCTCGCGGATGAAGCGGCCCATCTGCTCGTCGCCGACACGGGTGATAAGGCCGGATTTCAGGCCGAGCCGCGCCGTGCCGATGGCGATATTGGCCGGGCAGCCGCCGACCGATTTGGCGAAAGAGGCGATGTCTTCGAGCTTCGAGCCGATCTGCTGACCATAAAGGTCGACGGAGGAGCGGCCGATGGTGATCACATCGAGTTTTGCGTCCGGCCCAGCGCCAGAATTGTCGTGTGCCATGATGTCCTCCCGTCGGAGCATGACCTCTTTTGCTTTTCAGCCTGCGCCGAGATCATGCGTTATTGAAAGTGCCGGTGTTCGTTTCGTCCCGGTTGCTATGGATCTGGCAGCCATCTCCCGCGGCCGTGATCTTGGTTGTAGTGAAACATTGGTTCCGAGATTTTGTCAATTCGGAATGTTTATTCCATTTTCGTTTTATCGGCTTTTGTCGCAGCTTTTCGACGGCGCTCGGCGATGGCGACAGGAAAGGCCATGATCAGCGCCATCGATGCCGATAGCGAGCGGAAACCCGCAAAATCGGCTTCCGCCACTTCAAACCAGTAGTCGGCGCAAGCGGTAAGCGGCGAAAAGGCCGAATCGGTAATGGCGATGACCGGGACGTTGCGCGAGGAGAGATCCTGTGCCTGCGCCAGGCTATCGGCGGCATAGGGCGAAAAGCTCGCGGCGATGGCGGCGTCCTTCTCCGTTGCGAAGCGGGTGATCTCGCCGTCGATGCCGTTCGGCGAGGCGACGATCTGGTGACGAATGTTCAGCTTGGAGAAGGCATAGGTCATATGTGCCGTCAGCGGATAGGAGCGGCGCTTGGCGATGAGATAGATCGTCTCGGCCGCTGCAAGCACGTCGACGGCCTTGGCGAAGGTGTCGGTCTCGATGGTTGCGGCGAGCTTGTTGACGGATTGGCTCGCCGCAGAGAGGAAGCCCGAGAGAATGCTGGCCTCTTCGTTCTCGATGCCGGAGCGTTCGAGCGTTACCAGCCGCTCCTCATAGCTCAGCGTCCGGTCGCGCAGCCGTTCACGAAAGATGCTCTGAAGATCGGAAAAGCCCTCATAGCCGAGGTGATGAGCAAGGCGCACCAATGTGGAAGGCTGAACTTCGGCGGCAGCCGCGATGCTGGCCGTCGTGCCGAAGGCGATCTCATCGGGATTGCCGAGCGCAAAGGCGGCAACCTGGGCCAACCGCTTCGGCATGGCATTCTTGCGCTCTATAATGGTGCTGCGCAGGCTTTCGAAGTCGCGTGGTACCTTGGTCTGCGTCTCGATATTGTTGTCCATGCACCGTCCTTTAGCTCCCCCAATGCCCGTAATGAAACAAACGTTCCATATTTCCAACGATACCGGATTTTGAATCGTTCGGCACGAATAATTTTAAGTTTATGATTTTAAACGTGTAAATATGAATTTCTGCCTGCGGAAGAGATGCCGATGCCATGAGTGTGCTTGTCAAAACGGTCTAAATATTCCAAAAATCGCGCAACTTCGGGAGCGGATTTGAGGAGGAAGGGTAAATGAAGCCGTTGGGCGTTGGATTGATCGGCACCGGTTATATGGGCAAATGCCATGCACTGGCATGGAATGCCGTCAAAACCGTATTCGGCGATGTCGCGCGGCCGCGCCTGGTGCATCTTGCCGAAGCCAATGCCGATCTGGCAAAGGCGCGCGGCGACGAATTCGGCTTCGAAAAGGCAACGGCCGACTGGCGAGATCTGATTGCAGACCCGGATGTCGACGTTGTCTCGGTCACGACTCCCAACCAGTTCCACCCGGAAATGGCGATCGCAGCCCTTGAAGCCGGCAAACATGTCTGGTGTGAAAAGCCGATGGCGCCATCCTATGGCGATGCCGAACGCATGCTGGCTGCGGCCAAGGCCTCGGGCAAGGTTGCCATTCTCGGCTACAATTATATCCAGAACCCGGTGATGCGGCACATCAAGGCGCTGATTGCGGAAGGCGCGATCGGAGCGGTCAATCACGTCCGCGTCGAGATGGACGAGGACTTCATGGCCGATCCGAACGGCCTATTCTATTGGAAGAGCGAACTTGCCTCCGGTTATGGCGCTCTCGATGATTTCGCCGTGCATCCGCTTTCGCTGCTCTGGTTCCTGTTCGGCCATGTGGAAGCCGTCATTACCGACATGGTGAAGCCCTATGCCGAACGGCCGTTGAAGGATGGTGGCAGCCGCGCGGTCGAAAATCACGATCTCGCCAATGTGCTGATGCGGCTTGGCGGCGGCATTTCCGTGGTTCTCATGGCCAACCGCTCCGCTTGGGGCCGCAAGGGACGGATCGCGTTGCAGATCTTCGGCTCCAAAGGCTCGATCTCCTATGACCAGGAGCGCATGAACGAATTCGAGCTCTACCAAGCCGAGGGCAGGGACAGCGAACAGGGCTTCCGCAAGGTGCTGGCCGCACCCGCGCACAAACCCTATGACCGCTTCATCCCGGCGGCCGGCCACGGCCTTGGCTTCAACGATCTGAAGATCATCGAATGCCGCGAGCTGATCCGAGCCATAGGGGGCGAAGCTGCGTCAGTCGTGGCTTTCAAGGATGGGCTGCGAATCGAGAAATCGGTGCACGCCATGGCGCAATCCTTCCACGAGCGCCGCTGGGTCGAAATATCAGGCTGAGCCTGTCGGCCTAACTTTCTCCCGATCCGGGGCGCAGGGTCAGTCGTGATTGACGCTTGCGGATGCAGGCGTTACCCCTGAATCCTACGAGCGCGTCCATACTGGGGCTCGCCATAATAACAATGGAGTACGGATCGTGACGGGCAGATTGGTCATTATCGGGGCCGGGCAGGCGGGTTTCGCGCTCGCTGCCAAATTGCGCGGGTTGGGTGATTCGCGGCCGATCACCATCGTCGGTGCTGAAGAGAATCTTCCCTATCAGCGACCGCCACTGACCAAGAAGTATCTGCTCGGCGAAATGACTTTTGATCGCCTGCTGTTCCGGCCTGAACATTGGTATGCCGACAATAATGTCGAGATTCGTGTGTCCACCTGGGTCGAGCAGATCGATCGTGCCGCAAAGCAGATCGTCATGCAGGACGGCTCCAGGCTGGATTATGAGACGCTGGCGCTTGCGACGGGCTCGACGCCACGCCGCCTGCCGCCCTCCGTCGGCGGCGCGCTCGAAGGCGTCTATCTGGCCCGCGACAAGCGCGATGCCGATCTTCTTGCCGGCGAGATGCGCCCTGGACGCCGGGTGCTTATCATCGGCGGCGGCTATATCGGGCTCGAGGCAGCCGCTGTCGCGCGCCATCGCGGCCTTGAGGTCACGCTCATCGAGATGGGCGACCGAATATTGCAGCGGGTGGCGGCCAAGGAAACGGCTGATATTTTCAGAGCCATTCATCAAAAGCACGACGTGGTCATTCGTGAGAAGATCGGCCTGAAACAGCTCATCGGCCGCAACGGCCATGTCGCCGCCGCCGAATTGTCCGATGGGTCCACCATCGATGTCGATTTCGTTGTCGTCGGCATCGGCGTTGCTCCCAATGATAGGCTTGCCAAGGAGGCCGGCCTTGAGGTCGGCAACGGCATCGTCGTCAATTCGTTTGCCCGCACCTCCGATCCCGCAATCTTCGCCATGGGGGATTGCGTGGAGTTGCCATGGGAGGGTGGCCGTATCAGGCTCGAATCCGTGCAGAATGCTGTCGATCAGGCGGAAGCCGCGGCGGGAATCATAGCCGGCAACGAAAAGGCCTATGACCCGAAGCCGTGGTTCTGGTCGGATCAATATGACGTCAAGCTGCAGATCGCCGGTTTCAATCTGGGTTACGACGAGACGCTGCTGCGTCCGGGCGCGCGCGAGGGTGCTGCTTCCGTCTGGTATTTCAAGCAGGGCCGTTTCATAGCCGTCGACGCGATAAATGATGCAAAGGCCTATGTGACCGGCAAAAAGCTGCTGGAAATCGGCGCCAATCCGTCCAGGGAGATCCTCGCCGACCCGGCCGCGGATTTGAAGCAGCTGCTGGCTTGATGTGAATTTTCGAGCCGGCCGCAGTATGCTTCGGGCGACAATCGCCTGTTGCTGAATCACAGAAAGAACGTACACAAGCGCGAAAAAGCGCTTGCGTCGATAAATGAATGGCCCTATCAGGGCCGCACCGGAGAGGTGGCCGAGTGGTCGAAGGCGCTCCCCTGCTAAGGGAGTATACCAGAAATGGTATCGTGGGTTCGAATCCCATCTTCTCCGCCATTTTCCCGATTTTCGTACCCTACAGACGACGGCCCGCGATCTTGGCGCTGCCAAACCGATCAAGGCCAGTTGTTATCGGGAATTTCGGCCTGCAAAGCCTTCGTAGCGCTTCAGGTATGCTATGAGCGCCCGCAGCTTCGGAGCCATGTTCCGTCGATTGGGATAATAGAGGTAGAAGCCAGGGAAATAGGGGCAATATTCCTCCAGGATCGGCACTAGCTCGTCCCTCTCGATGAAAGCACGAAAGCTTTCCTCCATGCCGAATGTGATTCCCGCTCCGGCGACAGCCAGCTTGATCATTACGCCCATGTCATTCGTCGTCACCTCCGGCGCGACTTCCATCCGGAATTCCTTGCCTTCTTCCGTAAACTCCCAGCGGTAGGGGGCAGCCTTTGGCGAGGGGCGCCAGCCTATGCATCGATGCAGGGAGAGTTCTTTCGGATGCGCGGGGATGCCGAATCGGTCGCGATAGGCCGGCGAACAGACGGCCAATTGCCGTTCGTCTCCGGCGACGGGTACGGCAATCATATCCTGATCGATGACTTCACCAAGCCGGACGCCGGCGTCATAGCCTTCCGAGACGATGTCGAATTCCTCGTCCGTGACGGTGATGTCGAGCTGGATCTCGGGATTGGCGGCCGCAAAGCCCGCTAGAAAATCGCCGGAGAGAAATCGCTCCGCGATCGATGAAACGGCGAGCCGTAATTGGCCGCGGGGCCGCGTCCGCAATGCGTCCGTCTTTTCCATCGCGGTGCGTATGTCCGATACCGCCGGCTCTATGTCCGCATAAAGCCGTTCGCCAGCCTCTGTCAGGCTGACGCTGCGGGTTGTGCGCTGCAGCAGCGCGATGGCCATGCTCTCCTCCAATCGCCGGATCGTCTGGCTGACTGCCGACCGGGTGACGCCGAGCCTATCGGCAGCAGCGCGAAAATTGCGCTCTTGAGCGACGAGAATGAAGACGGAGAGAGCATTGAGATCAGGCCACATTGGTAATTATTACTTTCCAAGCTGTCACTGAATGGATCGCTTATCACGACAATGAGACTCTGTATCCTCCCTATAGCGGTTCCAGGCGAGAACCGTTCACATAGCAAGGAGTGATCGTATGCCTATCGATAAAGTCATCCTCGTCACGGGTGCCTCCAGCGGCATCGGTGCGGGCATCGCCCGCGAACTCGCTTCCGCCGGCGCAAAGGTCATGTTGGGCGCCAGGCGCATCGATAGATTGGAAGCATTGGCGGCCGAGATTCGGGAAATGGGCGGCACGGTCATGACCCGCCGGCTCGACGTCACAGATAGGGCTGACGTAGCCGCCTTTGCAGAGGCGGCACGCCTGGTCTGGGGACGCGTCGATGTGATCGTCAACAATGCCGGCATCATGCCGCTTTCCTTGATGGCTTCGATGAAAGTCGAGGAATGGGACAGAATGGTCGACGTCAATATCAAGGGCGTGCTTTACGGCATTGCGGCGGTGCTGCCGGAAATGGCGGCACGCGGCACCGGCCACATCATCAATATCGCTTCGATCGGCGCGCTGGCTGTCTCACCGACTGCCGCCGTCTATTGCGCAACCAAGTTCGCCGTTCGGGCTATCTCCGATGGGCTACGCCAGGAATGCCGCGATATCCGGGTCACCTGCATCCATCCGGGCGTCGTCGAGAGCGAGCTGGCCGAGACGATCACCGACCCAGTGGCCGCCGAAGCGATGAAGTCCTATCGGGCCGTCGCGCTAACGCCCGATGCCATCGGTCGCGCGGTACGCTTCGCCGTCGAGCAGCCCGATGATGTGGATGTCAATGAGATCGTCGTTCGCCCGACGCGGGCGGCACATTGATTCGCGCTCTCTTTGCTCTCACCCTGTCCGGCGTCGTGTTCGCGCTGCCTGCCCTTTCCGAGGATCGAATCGAAATGAAGACACCGATACATGCTTACGTCGGCATGTGGACGACGGCCGACAATCATATCCGTCATGAACTCCTGCCAAATGGCCGATATATCGAAGCGCGGGGAAGCCGCGAGCGTGCCTATCAGGGGCGCTACGTGGTGACGGGCGATCATATCGACTATTGGGACGATACCGGTTTCACTGCCGATGGCGATTTCATCGATGGGGTGCTTCATCACGCCGGAATGATCCTCTATCGAAGGAAATGACGGTGTGAGGCGATATCTGGTCATTGGCGGCTCGGCCTTGCTCAATGCCTACACGTCGCAGTCGAATCGGCCATTTCAAGGAATCACCCCGTCCTTGCGTCGTTTTGGGACGAGGGCCAGACCCGCCAGTGGCTGTCGATCCCGGGTGGGTCGGCGAGGCAAGCGTCATACAGAGCTTACCAAACCCAGCAAAATCCGCCGGTTAGCCATGGAAAGGCCATTCCAATGCCTTTTTCCAATCAGCGGGGACCATTTTCACTGCGCGCGTAAGTGCCGGTAGATTAAGGAGTTTCTTAATGAAGTCTAAATAATTGCGGCCGCCGTGTTGCTGACTTGTGTCCTTTCGGCAACAGGACTTGCGGAAGGCTTACGCAAATCCCCTGTTCCGCGAAAATGTCGATTGCGTGACAGTGCACGTCTTGTATTTTCACTCTCGGAAGCGAGGGCGATTGATCGTCCACTTCTTGAAACACGAGGATGGGACAGGGAATACCTTCGGGTAGTTCTCATTCTCGAGATAAAACTTTGACTGGAGGTCAATATGAACATCAAGAGCCTTCTTCTCGGCTCCGCTGCTGCACTCGTAGCAGTATCCGGTGCTCATGCGGCTGACGCTATCGTCGCTGCTGAGCCGGAGCCGCTCGAATACGTCCGTATCTGCGATGCATTCGGTGCTGGTTATTTCTTCATTCCGGGCACGGAAACCTGCCTCAAGATCGGCGGTAAGGTTCGTACCGAAGGTCAGTGGTACGACGCCTACAACCCGAATTCTCGTCTGGGCACGCTCTGGCATACCCGCGCTGAGTTGAACGTCAACACCGCGACCGACACCGAATACGGTCCGCTGAAGACTGAAACCATCATCCGTTGGGACTGGAACGACGGCAACGCCACCAAGACCAACCTGCTGTGGGCTTACATCAGCCTCGGCGGCTTCACGGTTGGTAAGACGGACTCGCAGTTCAACGTCTTCACCGGCTATGCCGGCGACGTCATCAACGACGACGTGGTCTATGACGGCCCGTACGAACTGAACCAGATCACCTACAACTACGACGCCGGCAACGGCTTCACGGCTGTGATCTCGCTCGAAGACAGCAACTCGGGCGTTGGTGCTACCGGTTCCAACGGCGAAGACAGCTCCGACCACTACGCTCCTGACGTTGTCGCAGGTGTTGGCTACAAGGCTGGCGCATGGGGCTTCAAGGTCGTCGGCGGTTACGACTCGATCGTCGAAGAAGGCGCCGTTAAGGCTCGTGTTGACGCCGACTTCGGCGCATTCTCGGCCTTCTTGATGGGCGGCTGGAACACCGATGGCGACAAGCTCAACAAGTACGCTGGTTCGAACGGCGCTGGCGATGCTGCCGGTATCGGCTGGGGTGACTGGGCTGTTTGGGGCGGCGTTGGCGTTCCGATCAACGAAAAGCTGAAGTGGAACCTCCAGCTCGCCTACACCGACTCGAAGATCTTTGCCGCTACCACGAACGTCAAGTGGAACCCGGTCAAGAACCTGCTTATCGAGCCGGAAGTCTCCTACACCAACTGGGACTCCATCAATCAGGACCAGTGGGCTGGTATCCTCCGCTTCGAGCGCACTTTCTAATCTGATCTGACCTCGGTCATTTAAGATTGTTCACTACGATGATGGAAAGCCCGGCGAATAGCTGGGCTTTCTTTATTTGAGAATATCGACAATTAGAGTTCAGTCTTGAGAGCGCTCTATGCTCTTTTTCGGCGCGATCGACCCGTGGTTGCGCATCTCTTTCAAGTAATCTGAAGTAGTTTTCGGCTGCTAACGTGTCGATAGTATGACAGTTTTGCGACGTGATTTTTGTGCAACGCACGCGTTTGAAACCGCCGTCACAATTGTTCATAGTTTATCTCTGATATTGCTCTGAAAAAAACGATCTGTAGGTTCCAAATCGGAAGCGAGACTTAGCGTCTTGGTTCTCCCAGATCAGGGGTCAACTTTAAAACCAGGTGGGGTAGGGCGCGTCGATTTTCTCGGCGTGAATTGTCATACCTAATCGATATTGGAACTGGAGTTACTATGAACATCAAGAGCCTTCTTCTCGGCTCCGCTGCTGCGCTGGCAGCAGTATCCGGTGCTCATGCTGCTGACGCGATCGTCGCTGCTGAGCCGGAGCCGCTGGAATACGTCCGCATCTGCGATGCCTATGGCGCTGGCTACTTCTTCATCCCGGGCACGGAAACCTGCCTCAAGATCGGCGGCCGCGTCCGTACCGAAGGCGGCTGGTACAACGCCTACAAGGCTGGCCAGGACGCAGGTGCCCGTGGTACCTACTGGCATACCCGCGCCGAACTCTCTCTCGACACTGCCACCGACACCGAATACGGCCCGCTGAAGACCAATACCGTTGTTCGTTGGGACTGGAATGACGGCAACGCCACCACGACCAAGCTGCTTTGGGCTAATATCAGCCTGGGTGGTTTCCTCGTCGGTAAGGCCGATTCGGTCTACTCGACCTTCCTCGGCTATGCCGGCGACGTCATCAACGACGACGTGATCGAATACGGCATCAATAACACCGACGAACTGAACCAGATCACCTACAAGTATGACGCCGGCAACGGCTTCACGGCTGTGATCTCGCTGGAAGATTCCAATTCCGGCACGGGCGCGACCGGTGCAAACGGCGAAGACAGCTCCGACCACTACGCTCCGGACGTCGTTGCCGGTGTTGGCTACAAGGCCGGCGCCTGGCAGTTCCGCGTCGTTGGCGGCTATGACTCCATCGTTGAAGAAGGCGCGGTTAAGGCTCGCGTCGATGCCGACTTCGGCGTTCTCACCGCTTTCGTTATGGGCGGCTGGAACACTGATGGCGACAAGCTCAACAAGTATGCCGGCGCCGGCGGTGCTGGTCTCGGTTGGGGTGACTGGGCTGTCTGGGGCGGCGTTGGCGTTCCGATCAACGACAAGCTGAAGTGGAACCTGCAGCTC
This sequence comes from Martinezella sp. CNPSo 3890, assembly GCF_057784455.1. Lineage (NCBI taxonomy): Bacteria > Pseudomonadati > Pseudomonadota > Alphaproteobacteria > Hyphomicrobiales > Rhizobiaceae > Martinezella > Martinezella sp. CNPSo 3890. Next base: position 635,544 of record NZ_JBXSOR010000001.1, read on the forward strand.
GCCTACGACGATCTGAAGACTTTCGCTGCGACGACGAACGTCAAGTTCAACCCCGTCAAGGACCTGCTGATCGAGCCGGAAGTGACCTACGTCAACTACGACGCCGTCAACAAGGATACCTGGGCTGGTATCCTCCGCTTCCAGCGCACGTTCTAATTCGGTTCGCCGAACAAGTTTGATAAATCTTCTGGTCAGACCTCCGATCGGAAGAGGAAAGGCCCGGTCTCCCAACCGGGCCTTTTGCTTTGGCCAGACGTCGAATAGTGCGCGGGTGCCTGTTGTTAAAGCCCCGAGATGAAATGCCGGATCGCATCCGGAACATCGCCCAAATGTAAAATCGGGGCATGTCCTTGTCCTCTCGCGATCTTGATGACCGTTCCCGGATGACGGCTTGCCATCTCGTCCGTTGTGGTCTGTGTCAGAAGCTTCGAATTCTCCCCGCGAATCACCATCAGCGGAATATGTTGAAACGCTTGGAATTGCGGCCAGAGGTCTGGAATCGGCGCCTTCAGGTCGAGTGCCTGCATCTGCGCTGCGATGGCGGGATCGTAATCGGCAATCGGCTTGCCGTCACGAAAGGCATAGATCGCCCGTGCCATGTCCTGCCAATCCTCCTCGTCAAGCGCGCCAAAGGCGCTGCCATGGTTCTCCCGAAGGATCTCGATCACCTCGTCCCAATTGGCGGGTTTCTTGTCCCGGTTGAGATAATCGCGGATATCCGCCAATCCGATCTTCTCAAGGACTGGACCGATATCGTTGAGAATCACCGCCTTGAGGATATCGGGCCGACTGGCTGCGAGCATATGAAGGACCAGGCCGCCGCGCGAGGTGCCGATGAAGATGGCCTGATGAATCCCGAGCGCAGCGCAAACCGCGAGGACATCTTGCCCTTCCACGATGAGATTGTAGTGAGATTTGTCCTCATCCCATTCGGATGCCCCGCGCCCGCGGGCATCGAGCGTGATCACCCTGCGCGGGGCTATCGGGTCCTGTGACAGAAGCAGCGCCAGTTGATGAAAGTCCCGCGAGTTTCGCGTCAAGCCGGGCAGACAGAAGACGGGTGCTCTGGCCTTCGTGGTCGTCTCGTCACCGGCATAGTCCCGCACATGGAGCTTCAGGCCATCTTCCGCTGCGATCGTTCTGACAAGAAAACCGCTTTCGTCGTCGCTGCGCATGCGCCATCCCTCGTGCTCTGGCTATCACGAGGGATGTAACGTCATTTTTTTAGCCTTCACAACTGCGGTTGTTGACTGAAGCATATCGCGCAAGGCCGGACGGCTGCTTTGCGATAGTGCTGGGGCTTAGCCGCGGCCGTCAACCAGATCGTGTACGATGTCGGTCTTCTGTCCCAGCCGGGCCTTGTAGACCTGATAGTTTTCCATCACGCGCTGCACGTAGTTGCGGGTCTCGGGGAAGGGGATGCGCTCGATCCAGTCGATCACATCGTCGAGCGATTTGCCGCGCGGGTCGCCATAGCGGCTGATCCATTCCGGCACCTTGTTCGGCCCTGCGTTGTAAGCGATGAAGGTCAGGATGTAGGAGCCGCCGAAAGTGTCGATCTGCTCGCCGAGGTAATGAGCGCCAAGCGTGGCATTGTAGCCCGCATCCTGCGTCAGCTTGTCGGCTGAAAAGGCCATTCCGTGCCGGCCGGCAACCGCCTTTGCCGTCTTCGGCAGCAGCTGCAGCAGGCCTCGGGCATTGGCAGAGGAAACGGCGGCCGGATTGAAGGCGCTCTCCTGCCGGGCAATGGCATAGGCTAGCGCTTTGCCGGAGCCGGAAATATTCGCATTGTCCGGAATGACGCCGATCGGGAAGGCGAGTGCAGCGACGTCGATGCCGCGCCCATAGGCGATCTTGCCGATCTGCAGCGAAAGCTGGTGATTGCCGGAACGCTCCGCGCTGGCAGCCAGCATGGCGACTTCGCCGGGACTATCCAGCTGTTTCGCGAGCGCACGATAGAGCGCATCGGCACGCCATCCGTGCCCTGCGGCCTCAAGCCGCGAAATCGCCTGTACCGCCTCACGCCCCTGGAAGCGCTGGCGATCCGTAGCCGAGGGCGAGGGATAGGTGACGTTGAGGGTGCGGCGGCCAAGCTTCTCGGCGGCAAGCTGGCCGTAGAAGGTGCTCGGATAAGAGGCGGCCTTCGCGTAGAAATCGGCAGCCTTGCCCGGTCCGCCCGCTTCGGCGGCACGGCCGAGCCAATACCAGCCGCGCGATTGCGAGATCGGGCCGTTCGAGACCTGCAGGATCTTGCGGAAATGGGCTGACGCGTTTGCGCCGTCCTGCAGGCCGCGCAGAGCGTACCAGCCGGCATGGAACTCGGCCTCGCCGACATCCTGCGGGCTTTCTGCGACGCTGGCATCGACGACGCGGTAGGCGGCCTTGAACTCACCCTGATCCACCAGGCCGCGGCTGACGATGCGCTGCTCGGCCCACCATGCGCCGGGGCTGACAAGCACGCTGCGGTCTTTGGGCATTTGCGCCAGAAGATTGGCGGCATCGTCATATTTGTTCTGACGACGCAGGTTTTCGATCCGCATGAAGAGATAGGCGGGGTCCTTGCGCCACTGCGCGTCGATGGCTGCGATCAGCGCATCGGCCTTCGGCGAGCGATCATTGACCGCCGCCCACGCCTTATAGAGCGATTGCGCTTTGCCGAGATCGCCGAAGCGTTTGGCCTGCGCGGTCCGGTCGCGGTAAAGCAGATAATCCATGCGCGCCTTGTGATCGGCAGGCGAAAGCAGGCTGGGGAATTCCGCAAGGATCTTGTCCTCGAGAGGCTTGTCCAATGGCTCATCGCGCCAGATCTTGCGGATCAGCTTTCCGGCCTGTGCCGACGCGCCGCGTGCCATAAGAGCACGCGAGAGGATGATGCTGCCCTCCACGGTCTCCGGCTGCGAGCTGCCGAAGGCGGCAAGGACTTGATCCGTTGCCGGATTTTCTATGTAGAGCGCCCGCTCGGAATTGGCGCGCAGGCTGCCGAGGCCCGGCCAGCCTTGAAGCTCGCGGGCGGCGGCGGCAATCTCGCCGGAGGGAATGCCTGGTTGGCCCGAAGTCGCAATTGCCCAGGTCAGGATATGGCGATCGAGCGTGCCTTCACCCATGCCGTTGCGGATGGCGAGCGCCTGCATCGGGTTCTTGTTGGAAAGGGCGTCGAGGCCTGCCTTCAGGTCTCCGCTCACCGGCGCGATGGTGCCGCCACGCGGGATCGCGGCCGTGCTCATGGGGTCCGGCGCCATGGCGACATAGGCGTTGGCGGTCGTTGGTATCTGCTGGCCGGGAAGTTGCGAGGCAACCGCGCCCCAGGCGACCGCCAAGCCCACGGCGGTCCAGATCATGACAGGTCTCTTCATCCGGCTACTCACAAAACAAACAGGCCCCTTCCATTTGCCAAATGCTATATTAACGAAACCTTACCGGTGGTCCGAATTTCAATCAATTATGATATCGGAAACTGCCCTTAACCATTCAAAGCGTGCTTGTCGCCGTCAAGCCGGCGCTTTATGGTGCGCGGATTCATAACCATGGATTGCGGCTGAAGCATGAATGCCGCGCCGCTAGGAGACTTGCATGTTCCAGGGATCCATTCCCGCTCTCGTTACGCCCTTTACTGACGCCGGCAAGGTGGACGAGGCATCCTTCGCCTCGCATGTGGATTGGCAGATAAAAGAGGGCAGCAAGGGACTGGTGCCCGTTGGAACGACGGGTGAATCGCCCACCCTCTCGCATGATGAACACAAGCGCGTCGTCGAGCTCTGCATCGAGATCGCCAACAAGCGCGTCCCGGTGATGGCGGGCGCTGGCTCGAACAACACGCGCGAGGCGATCGAGCTGGCGCAACATGCCGAAAAGGTCGGCGCCGATGCGGTGCTGGTCGTGACACCCTATTACAACAAGCCGACGCAGAAGGGCCTCTACGCGCATTTCGCTGCGATCGCGGAAGCGGTGAAGTTGCCGATCTATATCTACAACATTCCCGGCCGCTCGGTGGTCGATATGACGCCGGAGACGATGGGCGCGCTTGCCAAGGCCTACGCCAATATCGTCGGTGTAAAGGATGCGACCGGCAAGATCGAACGCGTCTCCGAACAGCGCATCAGCTGCGGCCGCGATTTCCGCCAGCTTTCCGGTGAGGATGCGACGGCGCTCGGTTTCAATGCCCATGGCGGCGTCGGCTGCATCTCGGTCACCGCCAATGTCGCGCCGCGCCTTTGCGCCGAATTCCAGGCGGCCACCCTTGCAGGCGATTATGCCAAGGCTCTCGAATATCAGGATCGCCTGATGCCTCTGCACAAGGCGATCTTCCTCGAACCCGGTCTCTGCGGCGCCAAATACGGTCTTTCGCGTCTTGGCCGCATGAGCCGCAACGTGCGCTCGCCGCTCCTGTCGACCCTGGAGCCGGGCACGGAGGCAGCGATCGACGCGGCCATGCGCCATGCCGGTCTCCTGAACTAACGGCGTCACAGCCGCGCTGCCGAAACTCTGCCGGACCGCTCTCTTCACAAGGAGGGCGGTCTCGCTTATTTAGGGGACAGGCGCGCGTTCGGCCGCTGCCGGAATGACGCAAGAAAAGAAGAAGAATCATGGCACCCAAAGGCAGCCAGCGTGTGGTGAAGAAGATTGTGGCGGAGAACCGCAAGGCACGCTTCAACTACGAGATCATCGATACGTATGAAGCAGGGCTCGTGCTGAAGGGCACCGAGGTCAAGTCGCTGCGCGAAGGCAAGGCGAATATTGCAGAGTCCTACGCTTCGGACGAGGATGGCGAGATCTGGCTGATCAACTCGTATCTGCCGGAATACCTGCAGGCGAACCGCTTCAATCACGAGCCGCGCCGCCGCCGCAAGCTGCTGCTTTCCAGCCGCGAAATCGGCCGGCTGCGCTCGGCCATCAATCGCGAAGGCATGACGCTCGTGCCGCTGAAAATCTACTTCAACGACAGCGGCCGCGCCAAGTTGGAACTGGCCCTCGCCAAGGGCAAGAAGCTGCATGACAAGCGCGAGTCCGAGAAGGAGCGCGATTGGAACAGGCAGAAGAGCCGCCTGCTCAAGGACAATGGGTGAGGGTGAGGAGCGGTCGGGCAAAGCCCGAGCAATCGATTCAGTGAATCGATTGCAGCGACGAACGCCCTGAGCCCTAGCGAAGGGCCGGCTGTCGCGGCAAATACGAAACGCTTCCCGGCGTCCACAACCATCCCTGCGCAACCACAGCTGCGCGTCAATCGATTTCAGCGACGAACACCCTGAGCCTTAGCGAAGGACCGGCGGCCGCGGCAACAACAAACCCTTCCGCTGCGCGGCAACTACTCTTCGGCGGCCAGTAACCTGTCAGATGCAGCCAGTCCCAATTATTCTTCGTCATCCGAAGCGGCCGGTGTCGGTTCGGCGGGACGTTGTGGACGCTCGGAAGCCTCGCGGCCGATTTCGGCCTTCAGCGATACGAGATCGATGAAATGATCGGCCTGACGGCGCAGATCGTCGGCGATCATCGGCGGCTGGGTCGCCATGGTCGAGATGACCGATACCTTGCGTCCGCGACGCTGGAGAGCTTCAACGAGGGTCGTGAAATCGCCGTCGCCGGAAAAGATCACCAGATGATCGACGGTTTCGGACTGCTCCATGGCGTCAATCGCCAGCTCGATGTCCATATTGCCCTTGATCTTTCGGCGTCCCATGGAATCGGTGAATTCCTTGGCCGGCTTGGTAATCACCTTGTAGCCGTTGTAATCGAGCCAATCGATCAGCGGCCGGATGGAGGAATATTCCTGGTCTTCGATGAGGGCGGTGTAATAATAGGCGCGCAGCAGATAGCCGCGTTTCTGAAATGCTTTCAGGAGCTTCCGGTAGTCGATATCGAAGCCGAGGCTCTTGGATGCAGCGTAGAGATTGGCGCCGTCTATAAAGAGTGCAATTTTTTCGCGTGGGTCAAACATCTCTTACATATCCACTGTTATAAAAACGTAATCACTTCATTCAAACACAAGCTAAAACAATGCCTTGTAGGGCGTTGCAGAATAATTCGTATTACTTTATGAATTATTCATATAACCCAGATTTAGGGCACGCAATGCGATATTCCAAGCAATCCAAGGTAGAAATCGTTGTTTGTCTGGGGGAATTTTAGCACTTTCCGGAAGGGTGCAAAGGCGCTGAAACAGGAAAAACTTGAATTTGCCATCGTTTGCTTGTATCGGCGTGCTACTCCGAGACATGATGACGACATCACGACCGCAAAGGACAGGCAATGGCCCGTGTCACAGTAGAAGATTGCATTGATAAAGTAGAGAACCGGTTCGAGCTCGTGCTGCTCGCCAGCCATCGCGCCCGCCTGATTTCGCAGGGCTCGTCGATCACCATCGATCGCGACAACGACAAGAACCCGGTTGTTGCTCTGCGCGAAATCGCCGACGAGACGCTGTCGCCGGACGATCTCAAGGAAGATCTCATCCATTCGCTGCAGAAGCATGTCGAAGTGGATGAGCCTGAGCCCGATCCCGCAAGCCTGCTCGCCGCCGGCGCTTCCGCCTCCAGCGACGAGGAGGAAGATCTGCCGGAAACTGTTACGTTCGATCAGATGTCGGAAGAAGAGCTTCTGGCCGGTATCGAAGGTCTGGTTCCGCCGGAAAAAAGCGACGATTACTGATCGTCGATCTTGATGCTCCGGGCAGGAGCGATATGATGGGAAAATGCGTGCGCCGGTCATATGACTGGCGCGCTTTTGTTTTTGCTGGAGTAGCTTTGGAATGATGCGGCAATACGAGCTTGTTGAGCGCGTGCAGAAATACAAGCCCGATGCCAACGAAGCTCTCCTCAACAAAGCCTATGTTTATGCGATGCAGAAGCATGGCCAGCAGAAACGTGCCAGCGGCGACCCCTATATTTCCCATCCTCTCGAAGTTGCTGCGATCCTGACGGATATGCGCCTGGATGAATCGACCATCGCGGTCGCTCTTCTCCACGACACGATCGAGGATACGACGGCGACGCGCGCCGAAATCGATGAGATGTTCGGCGAAGACATCGGTCGCTTGGTCGAGGGTCTGACGAAGATCAAGAAGCTGGATCTCGTCACCAAGAAGGCCAAGCAGGCCGAAAATCTGCGCAAACTGCTGCTCGCCATTTCCGACGATGTGCGCGTGCTTTTGGTGAAGCTTGCCGACCGCCTGCACAATATGCGCACGCTCGATCACATGTCGCCGGAAAAGCGCGCGCGCATTTCCGAGGAGACGATGGAAATCTATGCGCCGCTTGCCGGCCGCATGGGTATGCAGGACATGCGCGAGGAGCTGGAGGAGCTTTCCTTCCGCCATATCAATCCCGAAGCGCATGATACCGTCACCAAGCGCCTTGAGGAACTGTCGCGCCGTAACGAGGGCCTGGTCAAGAAGATCGAGACCGAGCTGCGCGATCTGCTTGTCGCCAATGGCCTTGCCAACGCCATGGTCAAGGGCCGGCTGAAAAAGCCCTATTCGGTCTTTCGCAAGATGCAGTCGAAGTCGCTCTCCTTCGAGCAGCTCTCCGATGTCTACGGCTTCCGCCTTCTGGTCGACGATATTCCCTCCTGCTATCGGGCGCTCGGCATCGTCCATACCCGCTGGCGCGTCGTTCCCGGCCGCTTCAAGGATTATATCTCGACGCCTAAGCAGAATGATTACCGCTCGCTGCACACGACGATCGTCGGCCCTTCGAGCCAGCGCATCGAACTGCAGATCCGCACCAAGCGCATGCATGAGATCGCCGAATTCGGCATTGCCGCCCACACGCTTTATAAGGATGGCGCCAACACCAATGGCGATAGCGAGCTCCTGTCGAGGGAAAGCAACGCCTATTCCTGGCTGCGCCATACGATCGAGGCGTTGGCCGAGGGCGATAGCCCTGAAGAGTTCCTAGAGCACACGAAGCTCGAACTGTTCCAGGACCAGGTCTTCTGTTTCACGCCCAAGGGCAAGCTGATCGCCCTGCCGCGCGGCGCGACGCCGATCGACTTTGCCTATGCCGTCCACACCAATATCGGTGACACCACGGTCGGCGCCAAGATCAACGGCCGCATCATGCCGCTCGTCACTCGGCTGAACAATGGCGATGAGGTCGAGATCATCCGCTCGGGCGTGCAGGTGCCGCCGGCCGCCTGGGAAGAGATCGTGGTCACCGGCAAGGCGCGCGCCGCTATTCGCCGCGCCACCCGCCTTGCCATCCGCAAGCAATATGCCGGCCTCGGCCATCGCATTCTGGAGCGTACCTTTGAGCGCGCCGGCAAGGTCTTCTCGCGCGATGCCCTGAAGCCGGCCCTGCATCGTCTCGGCCAGAAGGACGTCGAGGATGCGATTGCCGCAGTCGGGCGAGGGGAGATGTCGTCGCTTGATGTCTTACGCGCCGTCTACCCGGATCATCAGGACGAACGCGTGACCGTGAAGCCCGCCGGCGACGAGGGCTGGTTCAACGTTCGCAGCGCCTCGGGCATGATCTTCAAGATCCCCGGCAAGAACAAGGCCGAGGTTTCCGACGGTGCCGATCTCGATGCGCCGCCGATCCGCGGCATCTCCTCGAATGTCGAGGTGCATTTCGCGCCGACCGGCGCTGTCCCCGGCGACCGCATCGTCGGCATCATGGAAAAAGGCAAGGGCATCACCATATATCCGATCCAGTCGCCTGTTCTGCAGCGGTTCGATGACGAGCCGGAGCGCTGGATCGATGTGCGTTGGGATCTGGACGAGGCCAACAAGTCCCGCTTTGCCGCCCGCATCCTGATCAATGCCCTCAATGAGCCGGGCACCCTGGCGAAAGTGGCGCAAACCGTGGCGGATGTGGACGTCAATATCCGGGTGCTCAACACCGTTCGGGTTGCAGCCGATTTCACCGAAATGGCCCTCGACGTCGAAGTTTGGGATCTGCGCCAGCTCAATCAGCTTCTGGTGCAGCTCAAGGAACTCGACTGCATCGCGACAGTAAAGCGCCTCTACGAATGAGATCCGCCGGGATTGCTGTCGATCCGAGGCAGGCTGCATATTTTGTGATCATTTTATGACCAAATTCGAGCGCCTTTTTGGATAGATATGCATGGAGTGCATGGCTGCGTATATTTTAGAGCGGTGGTAATTAACCTTTGTCAGGCCTATCTTCTGATCATCGAAGAAACGAAACTGAGATGAGAAAGACAATGTTTAGCCCGATCAAGAAAATCGCCCGTGCCCTGCGTGTTCCGAGTGTTGAAGAACGCGAAATGGCTTACCTGAATGGTTCGCATGACCGTTTTGACCTTGAGTATCGTCAGCGTCAGGTCGACCGCGGTCTGTTCCGCACGCGTTAATCGCTGTTAATACTTGAAAGACCAGAAGGGGCGCGTCGTTGTTGCGCCCTTGGAGCATCCCGATCTTGCGGGATTGCTTCCTGCAAATGAAGAGAGCGTCCATTTTCTGCGCGCCGCGCAGATGACGTTCCCAAAAAGAGCCGCACTTTCGGGTCTTAATCAGTGCATGATACGCTCGGCCGCTCTTGTCACGACGGCCTCCATTGCACTAGATAAGCCGCATGCTGTTTCGTCGCCGAAAACCACTGACATTCAAGGAAAAACTGCGGGAACACCTTTGGCCCCGCAAGGGTTTTGTCCGTTCGTTCCAATATTTCGGTAAGCGCCTCGTTCGCCTCGCCGCCTCGCCGCATTCGGTTGCGGCCGGCTTTGCGGCGGGCATTGTCGTGTCCTGGACGCCGTTCATCGGTGTACATTTCGTCATGGCGATCATCATAGCCTATCTCGTCGGTGGCAATGTCATTGCCTCCGCGCTCGGCTGTCTGGCTGCCGGCAATCCGATTACCTACCCCTTCATCTGGGCTTTGACCTGGGAAATCGGTCATCTGATCCTGGCGCGTGACAGTGGTGGCCAGGGCGGCAGCATCGATCTGCCAGCGCTGTGGCACAAGGGCGATCTCACGCAAATCTGGGACCCGGTTTTGAAGCCGATGCTGATCGGCGGCATTCCGCCCGCCATCGTGACGGGTGTGATCGTCTATGCGCTTACCTATTATGGTGTGAAGACCTTCAAGACGCGCCGCAAGGAGCGTTTGATGGAACGTGCGCGCGAGCGGATCGCGCTCGCCGAAAACGCATCGAGCGTCTGACGTGCCTGACCTTGTCCGGGCCGCCAGGAGGGCCTTCCCATGATTATCGGCATAGGCAGCGACCTTATCGACATTCGCCGGGTCGAGAAGACGATCGAACGTTTCGGCGCCCGGTTCACCGAGCGCTGCTTTACCGATATTGAGCGCGCCAAGTCCGAGCGCCGCAAGAACAAGGCGGCCTCCTATGCCAAGCGTTTTGCTGCCAAGGAAGCCTGCTCCAAGGCTTTGGGCACGGGGTTGGCGCAGGGTGTTTTCTGGCGCGACATGGGGGTCGTCAATCTGCCAAGCGGCAAGCCGACGATGCAATTGACCGGCGGTGCCGCCGAAAGAGTGGCGGCCATGCTGCCACCAAATCATCGCGCCGCCATTCATTTGACGGTAACGGATGATTTTCCTCTTGCTCAGGCTTTTGTGATCATCGAAGCCCTGCCGATGGATGCCTGAATCACGACTGTATGTCGCTTTTGGCAACCGCGCCATTGCCGCGATGATGTGAAGCGAGTAGACAGTGCCTGAATGCAAGTGCGCCGGTGGGGTGCGAAAAAGGAATAAGACTGCGTGTCCGAGAAAGCCGTAAAACAGCAGAACGCCCTGTGGGAGAACATCAAGGTCATCGTACAGGCGCTCGTCCTGGCCATGATCATCCGCACGTTTCTCTTTCAGCCATTCACCATCCCGTCAGGCTCAATGATGCCGACGCTTCTTGTCGGCGATTACATCTTCGTCAACAAGTTCGCCTACGGCTATTCCAAGTATTCAATGCCGTTCTCGCCGGATCTGTTTAGCGGCCGCATCCTGGGCAGCGAACCGAAGCGTGGCGACGTCGTGGTTTTCCGCTTCCCGCCGAATCCGGATGTAGACTACATCAAGCGCGTGATCGGTCTGCCGGGCGACCGCATCCAGGTGAAGAGTGATATCCTCTACATCAACGGTCAGGCCGTTCCGCGCGAGCCGCATGGCACCTTCTCCTCGGACTACAGTCAGGAGCCGGGCGACAACATCGCCGTCTACAGCGAGCGCCTGCCTGATACCGGCAAGGTCTATGACACGCTGGATCTTTCGCCGAATTCGCGTGGCGACAATACCCAGGAATATGTCGTTCCGCCGGGCCATTACTTCATGATGGGCGACAATCGCGACAATTCCGACGATAGCCGTTTCGATGTCGGCTATGTCCCTGCCGAGAACCTGATCGGCCGCGCCAGCATCATCTTCTTCTCGCTGGGCCACGACACCTCGTTTCGCGAAGTCTGGAAATGGCCGACCAACATGCGTTGGGACCGTATTTTCAAGGTTGTCGAATGACGAAGGCGCAGACGCTCTCCCAGGCGGATCGTGCCAAGCTTGAGGTCGTTATAGGCCATGAATTCGCCGAAAAGGAGCGTCTCGATCGCGCGCTGACCCATGCCAGCGCGCGGACGCACAAGACGGGCAACTATGAACGGCTGGAATTTCTCGGCGACCGTGTTCTCGGCCTGTGCATTGCAGAATTGCTTTTCAAGACCTTCGGCGCGGCGACGGAAGGCGAGCTTTCGGTACGTCTCAACCAGCTGGTGAGTGCAGAGACCTGCGCCGAAGTCGCCGATGAGATGGAGTTGCATCTTTACATCCGCACTGGCGCCGACGTGAAGAAGCTCACGGGCAAGCGCATGCTCAACGTGCGCGCCGATGTCGTCGAAAGCCTGATTGCCGCGCTTTATCTGGATGGCGGCCTTGAAGTCGCCCGCGCGTTCATCCTGCGTTTCTGGGAGCGCCGGGCTATTCGGCCGGAAGGCGCAAGGCGCGATGCAAAGACGGAATTGCAGGAATGGGCGCATGCGAAATTTGGCGTCACTCCGGTCTATAGGGTTGATGATCGCAGCGGACCGGATCATGATCCGCGCTTTACGGTGACCGTGGAAGTCAAGGGTACAGCGCCCGAAACGGGAATAGAGCGCTCCAAACGTGCGGCCGAACAGATGGCGGCGACACGGATCCTGGAGCGCGAAGGTGTATGGCAGCCTCAGTTGACTGAGAAGTGACTGCCGGGGAATAGTGACAAATGAGCAATCAACAGGACACCTCAGCCGAAGACGGCGCGGCTGAACATATCGGTCCGACGCATTCAGGCTTCGTCGCCCTTATCGGCCCCACCAATGCCGGCAAGTCTACGCTGGTCAACCGGCTTGTGGGCGCCAAGGTTTCGATCGTCAGCCACAAGGTGCAGACGACGCGCGCCATCGTGCGCGGCATTGCCATTCACAACAATGCGCAGATCGTCTTCATGGACACGCCGGGCATCTTCAAGCCGCGCCGCCGGCTGGATCGCGCCATGGTGACGTCTGCCTGGGGCGGAGCCAAGGATGCCGACCTCATCATGCTGTTGATCGACAGCGAGCGCGGCTTGCGCGGCGATGCCGAGGCCATTCTGGAAGGCTTGAAGGACGTTTCCCAGCCGAAGATCCTGGTTTTGAACAAGATCGACCGCGTCCGCCGCGAGGATCTGCTGGCACTTGCCGCCGCCGCCAACGAGAAGATCGCCTTCGAGCAGACCTTCATGATCTCGGCGGAGAACGGCTCCGGCTGCGACGACGTGATGGATTATCTAGCAAAGACCTTGCCGGAAGGCCCCTGGTACTATCCCGAGGATCAGATTTCGGACCTGCCGATGCGCCAGCTCGCCGCCGAAATTACCCGGGAAAAGCTGTTCCTGCGCCTGCACCAGGAGCTTCCCTATTCCTCGCATGTCGAGACCGAGAAATGGGAGGAGCGCAAGGATGGCTCGGTGCGCATCGAACAGGTGATCTATGTCGAGCGCGAGAGCCAGAAGAAGATCGCGCTCGGCAAGGGCGGCGAGACGATCAAGGCGATCTCGACCGCGTCGCGCAAGGAACTCTCCGAAATTCTGGAACAGCCCGTGCACCTCTTCCTCTTCATCAAGGTCCGCGAAAACTGGGGAGACGATCCCGAGCGTTTCCGTGAGATGGGGCTCGATTTCCCGCATTGATGGAACTTTGCTTCCCTGAGCGCTTTATATTGCAGCGGTTTATCGGGCATGTCGCTTTGCCGCTGCAACTGAGGGGAGCATTTCATGACGAAGGCAGCTGCGACTGTGCATGGACAACGCACGCCCTGCCAGCAATGTCCACTAAGATCCCTGCCGCATTTCCGAGAATTCGAGCGCGACGAGCTGAATTTCATCAGCGGTTTCAAGAAGGGCGAACTTCTCGTCGACGCCGGTGCCACGATCTTTCTTGAAGGCGCGCATAGCGCCCACCTTTTCACCATCCTCTCCGGCTGGGGCTTCCGCTACAAGACGCTGGAGGATGGGCGCCGCCAGATTCTGAACTATGTGATGCCCGGCGACCTCATCGGATTGCAAGGTTCGATCATGGGCGAGATGCAGCACTCGACGGAGGCGCTTTCGCCGATATCGCTTTGCGTCTTCGAGCGCACGGAATTGATGGCGCTCTACAATTCCCATCCTTCGCTGGCCTATGATCTGACCTGGATCGCATCGCGAGAGGAGCGGATACTGGATGAACATCTTCTAAGCATAGGTCGCCGCTCCGCGCTCGAGCGTGCAGCCTATCTGATCGCGTATCTGCATCAGCGTGCCCGCGCACTCCGCTTGTTCAATGGCAGCAAGACCATCCCCATCCGGCAGCAGCACGTCGCCGACACGCTTGGTCTTTCGGTGGTTCATACCAACAAGACATTGAAAAAGTTGGCGGCGCGGAAGCTGCTGCTCTGGAACGAGCGAGGCTGTGAGGTTTTGGACAGCGAAGGCCTTGCTGAGCTCGCCGGTTGGGACGGCCTTGATTCGGTCAGGCGCCCCTTCATTTGAGGGCAGCCTTTTGCACAAACGACATGTCTTTTTTAAATGCTGACGACAACTGTATCAGCATAGATTATTGTTATCGTCACTTTTCGACCAGTTTCACCTTTTACTAACCGCGGCGGCAAAAGCGATTGGAGCATGGGGACGAGCCCATAGTCCCGCAGTGCAAAAAGTGCGAAGCGGATTGGAGGCGAAGTCATGTCACAAGAGACTGAGCCAAAACGGATGGGCAAAGCCATCCATTCAAGACGGGCCGATGATTGGCGCCGGAGGGATAGATGCGGGACTTTTTACGGGGTGCGCCAATTGGCGCGTACGTGCAAGGATGGCGCTGATATGACGTTTCAGCACGTCCTTATACTGGAAGATAATCTTATCATTGCCATGGAGGCGGAGGAAATTCTTCACCTCGTCGGAATTCAACAAATTGAGATTGCTTCGAATCTGGAGCAGGCGGTCAACGCCATTCATTCGGAACATTATGATTTTGCAATGCTCGACGTGAATCTTGGGGAGTCGACCAGTTTCGGCTTTGCCCGATTGCTGATGGAACGCGGCATTTCCTTCGGCTTCGTCAGCGGCTATTCCGATACACTCGATTTTCCGGCAGATCTGCGGCATGTGCCGCTTTTGAACAAGCCTTTCGACGAGCAATCCATGCGCCTCTTCGTCGAGACGCTGGCCGGCAGTTCCCCGCTCGCCATGTGACAGCGGCAGTCATTTGTCCTAAACTCGAATCGCAGAAATCTTTCGGGGCAACCGGCCGATGCAATGGCAGGACCATGCGATCATTCTGGGCGTCAAACGTCTCGGCGAGACCAGCGTGGTCGCCGAGGTGATGACGCGTACCCGCGGTCGCCATATGGGATTGGTGCGATCCGGCCGCTCGCGCGCCATGCAGCCGGTGCTGCAGGCCGGCAATCTCGTCGAAGTCACCTGGCGGGCAAGACTGCATGAGCATCTCGGCGAATTTCGCATGGAGCCGGTGACACTGAGGGCTGCGCGGCTGATGGAGACAGCGACCGCTGTCTATGGCGTGCAGGCGATGGCCGCTTTGCTGCGGCTGCTGCCGGAGCGCGATCCGCACCCGCACCTCTACGATGCCCTCGATGTCATCCTTGAAAACCTGCAGAATCCCGCCGACGCCGGCGAACTCTTCGTGCGCTTCGAGCTTGCCGTCTTGAATGATCTTGGTTTCGGCCTCGATTTGACGGAATGCGCGGCAACTGGCGTGCGTGAGGATCTGGCTTTCGTTTCGCCGAAGTCCGGGCGTGCCGTCTGCCGGGCAGCCGGCATGCCCTGGGCGGACAAGATGTTGGCATTGCCGCCGTTTCTGGCGACAGGGGCCATGATCGCCGCAGATAGGGAAAGCCTTTCCGCCGCTTTCCGTCTCACTGGCTTCTTTCTGCATCGACACGTCTACGAACCGCGCGGCATAGAGATCGCCGCGGCGCGCGACGGCTTTATGCAAGCCGCACTGAAGGCGGTTGCCGTCGCTTCGCTGAACGAGGGCATGGTATCCCCGGGCCTTGTCGTCAAAGGCTGAGCAGTAAAAGGCCTGCACAGAGGGTCAGTTTTAGCGCCGCTTGAGTGCCCAGCCTTCGGGCCGTTCCTCGAGCACCGTCACCGTATCGCCGATCTTCACAGCGCCTTCGCCACGCGGCACGGCATTCCAGCCGAAGAGCGGGCCGGGCACGCGCCGGTCGGCGGACATGCGGATACGGCCCATGGCGGGCATCGGATTCGGCACGTCGCGCGAACCGGTCTGCTGATCCTGCGTCGTCATGATGCAGCGCGAGCAGGGCTTGACGAGATCGAGACGGATGCCGCCGATTTCGATGGCGGCCCAGCGATCCTCCGGCCATTCCTCGTCGATATCGATGACGATGTTGGGGCGGAAGCGCTCCATGCCGACTGCGCCTTCGCCGTGCGCGGCAAGATTGGCGTTGAGCGCCTTCAGCGAGCCGGTGGTGGTGACCAGAATCTGGTAGCCATCGGAAAACGTAACAGGCGTATCCTCGCCGGCCCATTCCGGGTTGGCGATGCGCTTCGCGAGCCTGTCGAAGAACACCATCCTGACCTCGCGATCCAGCCAGGCCGACAGGGCCTTGTTGGTTTCTTCATCCGCGACGGAGGCGTTGACGGCTGATTTCCAGACGATGATATCCATGCGGTTGTCGGGGTGTGGCGGCGGCACGATGATGTCAGCCTTGCCCTCCATCTTCAGACGCAGATAGGAAGGCGCAGGCTGGATATCGATCCGGGCCAGTGCCTGCAATTCGCGCTGGGTGATGAAGTTGCCCGAGGGATCGACCAGCATGGCGCGGCGGTCGCCCGCGAGACCGAAGGCATCGATGGCTGCCGACGGAATGGCGATGCCGCGGGCGCTCTTGAGGGGATAGATGAAAAGATCGCTGACGCGCATGGGTGGCCCTCAGATTTCGTCGATGAACATTGCCAGCACGGTCTTCAGCCGGTCATGCCGCGCTTCGGCAAACCTGGCCCCCGTCTCGGTCTGGAATCCATCCGCAAGTTTGAACAGCTTTGTCTCGAAATGGTCAATGGCGAAGCGCTTGTCGTCAAGCGGCCGCTCTGTCGCAAGCGGATCGAACGGGTCGTAAAGGCCGGAACCGAGACGGCCTGCAATGTAGAAGCAACGTGCCGCACCGATCATGCCGATGGCATCCAGCCGGTCGGCATCCTGCAGGATCTTCGCTTCGAGCGTTTCCGGCTGCAGGTTGGCGGAGAAACTATGCGTGGTGATCGCATGCGCGGCAGCCGCAATATCCTCTTCCGCCCAACCGAGCTGTCGCAGAATGCCCGAAGCTTTCTCGGCTGCGAGCCGCGAGGCCTGCGCGCGATGCGGCGAATTTTTTTCGACTGCAACGCAATCGTGCAGCAGCACGGCCGCGGCGAGAATACGGGCATTGCCGCCTTCTTCGGCCTGGATGGCCATGGCATTGCGGAAGACGCGCAGGATATGGGCAATATCGTGCGAACCGTCATCGCCATCCGCGGCGTGGGGGATGAGATCCGCAGCCAGTGCTTCGAAGGGGGCGAAAGCCCGCGCCATCTTGTCGGTATCCATGGTCGCACTTGCTCCGGGATGATCAGTCGGCAGGTTCTTTCCTCCTACCGGGCGAATGGATTCGCCGCAATCACTCCGTCGCTTTCTTGCGCGTCAGGATTCTCTGGTAGAACAGGCCGATACCGATCAAGACAGCGCCGAGGCCGATGAAGGATAGCGCCCGGAGAAAGCCTTCAAGGTTCGCCATGTCGATCAGGAAGGCCTTGACGACGGCGATGAAGACCAGCACCGCCGAGGCGATGCGCAGGCTCCGGGCCTCGAGGCGGGTCCCGAGCCCGAGAAGCGCGATGCCGATCAGCAGCCAGACGACGGAATAGGAATAGAGTTCGCCCTGGATGAAACCGTTCCAGAAGGGAATGTACTCGCCCTGCCAGAAGCGTCGCACCGACAGGGTCGCCCATGCGAAGGCCATGACGGCCGCCGCGACCGCCAGCATGCCAACATAGGGTAGGGGACGACGATTGCGGGCAAAGAGCGCCAGGCCGGCATAAGCGATGGCTGGGAGGAGATAGGCGAGCAGCAGCAGGTTGAAGAGCGGGATGCCACCTGTGCTCTCACCCGTCATGAACGGGTTCAGCCCCAGCAGATGCAGGGTCAGGATCATGAAGACCGAAATGACGCCGAGCGCCATGCCGCCATAGCGGAAGACAGGGCTTGCGGCGCTGAGGTCGAGCGCCATCAGCGTCGCCGAAGCACCGATCGCCAGCAGCGTGTAGATCGACTGTTCGCCGAGCGTCGGAACCGCATCGTTCAGGACGCCGCCATTCATGGCATGACGCACGAGGATAGCGATCGTCAGCAGCACGAGGAAGCAGGCGAGCGCCTGTAAGGCGTTGCGCAGGCGCTGGCTCGGCGAAAGACGTGTGATAAAGGCAGCTAGGACGGCAAGGGCGGCCGGAATGCCGTAGCCGGCAAGCAGCATGTTGAAGACCGGTGTCGTGCCGAGTTCCGAAGGATTGACAATCGTCGGCTGCCAGGCGATGCGCCCCATGGCGATGACCAGTGCAGCAACCATGGTCCATGGCAGAACGGGCCAGTTGCGCAGCCGTTCCGCCAGCAGATAGACGATGCCGAGAACCGGCAGCAGGATCGTCGCGGTGGCATGATGCGCAAGCGTATGCAGGGCAAAGACTGCGGCGGCAAAAGAGCCGGCCGCCAGGATATTCGTCGGCAGCTTCAACGCTTCTCCGTCTCGGCGATCCTGCCATTCCGCAAGCCCGACGAGAACTAGGGCCAGTCCGATACCGTAAAGCCCATGCAGCCAGTCGAGCGTCCAGTTGCCGAAGTTGGCGAAGCTGATCGTCGCGATCGCCAGCGGCGTAACGACCATGACGAGGCTCCAAAGTGCGGCATAGGATTTCTCCGCCAGGGCGAAGCGCCTGAGGAAGAAGGCGCCGATCAGCACGAAGAAGGCGCCGAGGCCGAGCATTTCATAGAGCACCGTGCTTTGCAGGCTGGCGGTTCCATCCGCACCCGTGGATTCGATCCCGGCGATCCAGTTGGTCAGAATGCCGGACGCGCCGATGACGGCGACAAGTGCCGACAGGACCGTTGCCCAGGCTGCATGCAGGCGACCGGCACCGAAGGCCGCTACCGCCGCAACGATCGCCGCAAACATGAATGTGGCGTCGACAATGGGATATCCATATCGAAGGCTGTAGCCGACGATAAAGAGCGATACCATAAGCGCACCAATCGCTGCCGTCAGCGTCGTGCCGAGCGGCGGACGGGCGAGAAACGCCGCCCATCCCATGCCGGCACTCAATTGCTGAGGCACATCATCGGTGGGCGCCGTTGCGCTGTCTTCCTTTGCTGCCTCGGAGATCGGATAGCGCCCCGGCCAGAGGAAGATAGTGCCGCCGATCATCGCAAGCATAGCAAGCGTAACCGGCGCCAGATCGACGGTGGGGCTGAAGGTGATGTAGAGCAGAGGCCAGAGGCTCAGCAGCCCATTTGCTAGGGATGGCGCGATCAGCCAGCGGCGCAGGCGAGATGCCAATAGGGTCGCAAGCCAGGTCAGAACGAGATAGCTGAAGAGTGTCCAAGGGCGTGGCGCAGTCGATGCGATCAGGGCAGGCGTTGCCATTGATGCCAGCAGACCGAGGCCGGCAAGCGCTTGTCCATGCAAGAGCGATAGTCCGAGCGTCGCGAGCGAGATCAGTGCGAGAAGAATGAAGGCGGTCGTGGGGCCGATGAATTCGTAAATGGCATGCGCGGCATAGGTCGCGCCGAACAGGGCAACGACGCCAGCCGCCGTCAAGACGCCAGGAATCATCGCATTCTGGAAGGCATTGTTCAGAACCGGTGCGGCGCGGCGGCGGATCACTTCACCGGCGGCAATCAGGACGAGACCGAAGAGCGCCGCAAGAACAAGCCGGACGCCGGGGCTGAGAAGACCGCTCTCGATCGAATATTTGACCATGAAGACGCCGCCGAGCGCCAGCGCGATGCCGCCGACCCAGACGGCCCAGCGTGCACCGATCGTACTCTCCAGGCTTTCCTTCGTCTGCACGGATGTCTGGGTGGCAAGAGGGGCGGTCTTTTCCTCGACCACATCCGCGACATTGTTTGCGGCGAGGGCCGCTTGCTCGGTATCGGGCGCGGAGGTGTCTTCGATCACCGCTTTCGGCTCTTCTTCGACAGGCTGTCCAGCAGCAAGAGCCATCGAATCCGTTGCAGGAATCGATTCGCCCGTTTCCGCTGTCAGCACCTTGTCCGCGAGAGCATTTTGCAGCTCCTGAACGCGCGCTTCCAGCTGTCTTATCCTTAGGTTGTGGCCTCGCAGTACCATGATACCGACGACCAGGATGACGAGCGGTAACAATTCCATCATGTCTTCTCCATGGGCGATCCGCCGTAGCATATACGAAACCGCTCGCCGGGTAAGATTAGATAGTCAGATTCCCCTATGATTCCAGTGGATTATGCCGGACTACCTTATAACGGATTGCAAAGGCAACATTAGGAAATTCAGATTTACCGCTTGGGAACTATGGTTAATACTCATTAATAATTTGTCTTTACCGGCAGCGCGAAGCAGCTTAATAACGGCTCATAGTCCAACTCTGAATGTATTGCGTACAAACGACGTCGCATGAGGCGGTTCCTACCTTAGGAGGTTTGTATGTCCCATGTTTCTTCCGTATCCAATAGCTCCTACCCATATCGTGGCACGCTTTCGCGCCTCGATTCGAACGGCGATGGTCTTTTGAGCCAAGAGGAGCGCGCGGTGGACGAGCGCCCCGGCATTCTCGAGGCCAGTAATACCGACGCTGCTGCCAATGGTTCGAATGGTGCACTGAGCGGCTTCATTGCCAAGCTCATGCAATTGCCGGGCGCCGATATCGCTTCCACGGCCAAGTCACCGGAATCCAATGTCAATTTCGACCTGGATCTGCTGTCGCCGATGGATGCCTATAACAGCACATACGGCCAGTATGACGTCGACAGTATAGCGGCCTGACAAGCACTTTCGTCTGATGCAAGGCGACCTGCCGTAATGCCGGCAAGTCGCCTTATCATTTTGATTAGGGTCATTTTTTCCATTCACCGGAACCCTCATGCCTGCCACGCGTTGGGCAATTGCCACGCAGAACAGGGAGGGTGTTCCATGAAGCGGATGACGATCGTTGCAATTCTTGCCCTTGCCGCAGCCGCGCCCGCGGCAGCGCAAACCCAAAATCAAAACACCGCCACTGCTGATTTCGTCGGTCTCGACGGTAAACAAGCCGGCCGGGCGACCTTGACTGAGGGCAAAAAGGGCGTGCTGATCGAGATGGAAGTGTCCGGCATGCCGGCCAATCGCTGGGTCGCCTTCCACATCCATGAAAATAGCCGTTGCGACCATGCGCACGGCTTCGAGTCCGCTGGTGGTCATTTCAACCCAACCAAGGCGGAACACGGCTTTCTGGCCGCCAACGGTCCGCATGCCGGCGATATGCCCAACCAGTATGTCGATCAGGATGGCAAGCTGCGTGCCCAGGTCTTCAATGGCATGGTATCGCTGAACGGGAAAAACGGCATCCGCGGCCGCACGCTGATGATCCATGCCGACTCGGATGATTACCGCAGTCAGCCCGTCGGCGGCGCCGGCAAGCGCCTGGCATGTGCCGTCATCCAATAGGAAGCGGGTCCTTAAGCAAGCGAAGATGATTCGTGCCACTGAAGCGGCGGATGCCAAGCAGCGGTTGTTTCCGCTGCGTAGGCGCCCATCGGCGATATGATTCGGTGTCTGTCAATTATGGTTAATAGTGAATTAACACCAATCTTCAACCGGCAGGGCAAACAGGCCTATCCTATCTGCAGATGACTAAGCGTGCCGGGGTCTATCAAACACGCGATGGCATTTGCCGTAGGAGATTTGGATGAGCGGGGTTTCTTCAATTGGAAGCAGCATGACGGTTGCCTCGTACAGTCCCCTGGATAAGAATCAGGACGGCGTCGTGGATGCTCAGGAGCTGGAGGAGGCGGCGCAGTCCGGCCTTCTGTCGGCGAGCATGCTCAACGATGAGGATAGCAACAGCAGCAGCGATCCCAGCGCAACGGATGTCTTTTCCGGCAATCTGGCCTCGATGCTGTTACAGATGCAGCAGAACAGCCAGTCAAGCGGTTCCACGTCGCCCGACGGCTCTTCCGGCGAATCGCCCATGGACCAACTGTTTGCCAGCCTGGACACCGACAAGGACGGCAGAGTCTCGCAGGACGAGTTCGTCGCTGGCCGTCCGAAGGATATGAGCGAGAGCGATGCTGAAAACCTGTTCAAGAGCCTGGATACGCAAAACGCCGGCTCCCTGACCAAGGATCAGTTCGCCGAGGGTCTCGATGCCCTGAAATCGTCGGATGCCTCAGCTGCCGATATGCTGTCGCTGGAGCCCGATACGAGCGACAGCAGCCCAGCGGATGCCGCGACATTTGCCAAGGATCAGGCGCTAGATGTCCTGCTGAGCGACATGCAGGATCCGTCGTCGCTTTATCAGAATACTTACGGTCAGTATGACCCGGATCAAACGGATAGCGTCGCCGTGTGATCGCGGTGGTTCATTGCTTTGAAGCGAGCGGAGATTACGAAACGCGGTCTCCGTTTTTTCAAGCGCCGGCGCTCAAATCGGTCAAGGGCAGCATGAAAGGTGCATTGCCGTCAGCATCTGCGCCACGGCCGATTTCTTTGACTGCAGCAACCAGCCGCCCCCGGCGTCCGAGCATGTCGTCGCCAATGGCAACGAGCCGGGCATTCGGCGTGACGAACGGCGAGCTCGCGCGCAGGCGGCGCACCAGCACAAGGTCGTTCTCCTCCGGGTGAACGGCCAAAGCTGCAATCAGTGCCGCCGCCGGCGAGCGTGAAATACCCATCCAGCAATGAATGAGCAGAGGCGCGCCTCGATCCCAACCGGTAGCGAAATCGATGATGGCGCGAACATGCGTCTCCTGCGGGGCGACGAGATCGCCGGTTCCGGCAAAGCTGATGTCGTTCATATTGAGCAGCAGATGCCGATCCGCCTTGATGACGGCGGGACGGTGAAAATTCTGCTCCTTGGCCATCAGGCTGATCATTTCGCGCGCGCCATGGCGAACGGCCATTTCGGCGATGCGCGCAAGCGGCGATACGATGATTGCTGTCACGCGCCGACCCTCATGGCGGCACGCTCCGCCTCGATCGCCTCGAAGCGCTTGAGGAACAGCCGTTGTGCCTCGATTGCCGGCATGGGGTCGATCGGCAGCATCTCGCGCGTGATGTCGCGTGGCTGGCCGAAGAATTTGCGAGCTTCATCGGGCGTGAAACCGGCAAGCAGCGTCGCCTCGAAATAGGCCGAGATCGTATCGGCCTTCTTGATCTTTTCCTTGAGCTTCGGCGCGCAATGCGGGGGCAGGGCGAAGCGCCGGTAGATTGCCGCCTCGAGCCGCTTCTCCACGACCTTGTAATCGCCACCGACGACGGACTTGAACGGCGAGATCATGTCGCCGATCACATATTCCGGTGCGTCATGCAGCAAGGCGGCAAGCAGTTCGTCGGGCGTTGCCGGATTGAGATGGCGAAAGATCGCCTCGACGACAAGGCTGTGCTGCGCCACCGAAAAGGCGTGATCGCCGGCGGTCTGTCCATTCCAGCGCGCGACACGGGCAAGCCCATGGGCAATGTCGCTGATCTCGACGTCGAGCGGCGAGGGATCGAGAAGGTCGAGCCTGCGCCCGGATAACATGCGCTGCCAGGCGCGCGCGGTCGTCGCCGATGTCATGCCGACGCCTCGTCGGAGCGGGTGGGAAAGGAGAGGCCGGACCAAGCCGGAATAGACACGGTGACGTCGACCTCGCCAGCCTTTATCGGAACCTCTTCGGCGATGGCTTCGCCGGCCCGGTCTATGCGGATGATGGCTAGGCCCATATTGCCGACGGTCGAGCCGAGCGTTCCGATCGGCTTGCTGCCGACGGTCAGTTCCGTGCCGGAGGGCGGCAATTCGGCGCTGCCGTTGACGATGACGACACGCCTGCGCGCCGTGCCGCGATGGTGCATGCGGGAAACCACTTCCTGGCCGATATAGCAGCCCTTTCGGAAGCCGAGACCGCCATTCAGATCCATCAGCACATCGTGCGGGAACGCGTCCTGCAATGCGAAATCGCGGCCGGAAACGGCGATGCCGTTGTCGATACGCAGGGCGTCATAAAGTGTCTCTGGATCGCTACCGTGCTCGCCGGGCGTCCGGGTCAGCACAATTCCCGCCCTCGCGAAGCGGCTGTCCTTGGGACTGTCGCCTGTGGCATCTCCCCATGCGACCGTGACGCCTTGCATCTCCTCCGCGACGAAATCGACCTTGGCGCGCAGGCGATACATGGTGAGCCGCTTGAGCAGGCTCTCCCGTTGCGCCGTGTCCGTTTCGAGCAGAAAGCCAGGGCCATCCCGCCAGATCATGAAGTCGAACAGGATCTTGCCTTGTGGCGTCAGCAGCGCTCCCGGGCGCGCCTCGTCGGCGCCGAGCGAGGCAAGATCGGTGGTGATGAGATTGTGCAGGAACGTCTCCGCCTCCGCGCCGGCGATGCGGATGAAGGAGCGCTCTCTCAGGAATACGGCTGGCATGATGGTTCCGCTGATTTGGCCTAAAGCACGTCGCGATCTTTCAGATCGCTTCTTGCGCTTCAGGTCTTTGATCTTGCGCATGTCGTTGTCGCAAAACCGCTGCGCATTTTTTGCGCGACATGCTTCATCACGCAGAGGTAGGGCCTTCGGCAGAGAACCGCAAGTTCCCTGGCCGGATCATTCGCCCGAGGTGAAGAATTTCCAACGGCCGTCCGGCGTGATGCCGACGCGATAAAAATTATAGCCGCCGAATTCCTGCATGTCGGCATAGTCGCCGGCCGTCACGATACGCATCAGATCGACCTTCTCCGGCGTGGAGAGTGTCTTGATGTCCTTCTCGGCGAAATAGGGCCAGACATAGACCTCATCAGGGGTTCCCTGGCCGACATGGGCAAAGCCGGTCGACATGATGTCGAGGAGAATGGACAGGATCTCAATGCCGTCGGGATCGCCTGAAAGATCATGCAGGGTCTTGATCGGATCTTCGCCGGGGTCGTCGGCGGTGACCTGCGTCTGCTTGAGCCCGCCGCCGACATTCATCAGCGGGCGCAGGCGCTCGAGATCACCGGAAGCGGCAGCCTCGACGATCGCCGCACGCAGCTTCTTTACCGGCTCCGGCGCCTTGTCGATATCGTAGAGGAATTCGACTGACTTATTCGTGTTCGAAGCATCGCCGCTGCTCTGGCTTGCCTGCTTGTTGATCAGCGGATCGGGCATTGGCAGCGTGTTATTGGCAGGCGCTTCCAGCGCCTGCTCGATCGGCTTCTCGTTCTTTTTGGGAGTGGACCGTGCTGCGTCTTTCGCCTGGGGAGCCGGCGGGTTGAGCTGGGAAAAGGCATTGGCCGGTAGCGGCAAGGCGGTGCTGCCCAAAAGCAGGGTTACGGCAGCGAACGAGGCAATGGAACAGGTGAGCGCATTGCCTGGAAAGATACGCATTAGCAATCTCTGAGTGTTATTGCAGGGTACGGTTCGGAGAGAACTCGCCAGCGAGCATGCGTTCACGCAGCGATTCGAGCAAGGCTTCGGCGCCCTGTTCCCCTTGATTCCGGATCGTCTCGCGAATCGCGTGGGCGATGGCGGCGTCGGCGATGATTTCGGGCTCGATGCCATCTGCCATGCCGTCGGCCCAAGCTTCATTCTGGTATTCCAGCGCTGCCTGCATCTTTTCATGAACGATCATGTCGTCGATTTCGTTCAGGCTGGTTTCCATTGTTTCTTTCCTTGAGACGTTCATGTCCTTACCACTTGCTTAATAACTCTATCAGCCTTTTCCCAAAACGACACGGCTCGCTATGAAAAGAGGTTAATAAATCGTCAATTTCCAAAGCGTGCGGTGATTTCTGTCGCCAGTGTTGCACCTTCGTTACGGTATCGCTCTTCCGCGACGCGGGCCTGCGGCGTGCAATTCGTGTAAACCGACGCAAAGGACCGATATCCACGGTTGAAGGCCGCAGTGAGCCTTTCCTTTCGTTTCGGCTCGCTCTTGGCCTCCGTGTCGAGCAAGTGCTGCATGTCGCCGCGCCATCCGTCTTCCCGCGTCGGGCTGCACAGATTGCGCAGATAGTCGATCGAACCGAGAATTTCGGATAGCCGGGAGAGCTGCTCGTCATAGGGCGCAGACTGTTCGGCATTCGCATTATCGGTCGCCTGTGCCGGCGGCGCGCTTGCTGCCGGCTGTGCGGCAGCGGGAAGGGCTGCGGCAAGCGCGATGCAGATCAGAAGCGGTCGGCCAAGGCTGTTATGAATCATGTAACCATGTTGACCGGACAAGCATGACGGGAACAAGGCGCGAGGGGCGGTTTCCACGCCGATATTGCTCAGCATCGTTAATTTCGGCGCCGAGCTATGCGTTTTCTGCAGCAAGTCGTTCCACGCATTCGAGCACACTGGCGGGAACGGGCAGGGTGCGCACCTCTTCCAGCGTGTACCAGCCAATGGCGGCTGCATCGTCGGCGGCTTCGGCGACCGCATCCTCATCGGCATCCACAAGAAAGACCGAGAGCAGGAAGTGGCTCGTCAGCGTTCCGTCCGCCGCGTGGGAGCGCAGGTCGTAAGTCTCGAACAGGCGGGGATTGCGCGCAGATATGCCTGTCTCCTCCTTGAACTCGCGCAGCGCCGCGTCGGCCGGTGTCTCTCCGTCTTCGGCCCGCCCTCCCGGAAAGGCGTACATATCGGCGGACGGCGGATTGCTGCGCAAGACAAGCAGGAAGCGACCGTTGCGTTCGAGAATGGCGGAGGAGGCAGGGCGAGGGTTGGAAGTCATGGATCACTTTGCATTCGGATGAAGATCGATGCGCGATGGCAAGGAGCCATCTGCGGCCCATTTCTACAGGAAACGGCGCTTGCTGTCCCATGGGAAAGCCCCTTAACTCGCTTCCAGCGGAAGCCGCGATTCTGAATGCGCCGAATATGGGGACGATCGGGAATGATCTACGGGCTATATGCTTTGGCGGCTCTTGCCGAAATTGCAGGCTGCTTTGCCTTCTGGGCGTGGTTGCGTCTGTCGAAGCCCGTCTGGTGGCTGGCACCCGGCCTTGTCTCGCTGGCGCTCTTTGCATGGCTGCTGGCGTTGGTGCCGAGCGAGGCGGCCGGCCGCACTTTTGCTGCCTATGGCGGCGTCTATATTGTTGCCTCCATTTTCTGGCTCTGGCTCGCCGAAGGGCGGCTACCGGACCGATGGGATATTTCGGGCGCCGTCATCTGCCTCGTCGGGGCGGCGGTCATTCTGCTCGGTCCGCGCGGCTGACGTTAGGCTTGACCAGCCGCTTTTCGGGTGCAACACAGGCCTGATGTGCGGACGTTTCGCTTTGACATCGACGGCAGATCACGTGGGGGAAGCGCTCGGCGTCCTGCTGAACGAGGCTTTTCCCGCGCGCTACAATATCGCGCCGACGCAGCCGATCCTTGTCGTGATATCGGGCGATCGGCAGCGACCGGGAAGCAATCTGCCGGATCGTCGCGCCTTGCTCGTGCGCTGGGGCTTTATGCCCGACTGGGTGAAGGACCCCAAGGATTTCCCGCTGCTGATCAATGCGCGGGCGGAAACGGCAATAGGCAAGGCTTCCTTCCGCGCGGCTATGCGCCATCGCCGCATCCTCATCCCGGCATCCGGCTTCTATGAATGGCATCGGCCGCCGAAGGAAAGCGGCGAGAAGCCGCAAGCCTACTGGATCCGCCCCCGTAGCGGCGGCGTCATCGCTTTTGCCGGACTGATGGAAACCTGGTCGTCGGCAGATGGTTCCGAGGTCGATACGGGTGCGATCCTGACGACGGCGGCAAACAGCGCCATTCGATCCATCCATGACCGTATGCCCGTCGTCATCAAGCCGGAGGATTTTGCGCGCTGGCTTGATTGCAAGACGCAGGAGCCTCGCGATGTGTTTGGTCTGATGAAGCCGGTCCAGGAGGATTTTTTCGAGGCGATCCCGGTTTCGGATCGCGTCAACAAAGTTGCCAATATGGGGCCGGATGTGCAGACACCCGTGGTGCTCGATCCGGTCAGGAAACCGCCGAAGAAAACGGATCCGGACGATGGCCAACTAAGCCTTCTCTGAGCGGCCGCCATTTTAGCGGCCAGTGAACGGAAATGCTGCCTGCCGGCATTGGTCGGCGGTGGGCAGAACTATATTCTCAGGCGATCTTCTTCTTGAGAGGCTTTGTCTTCAGCATCAGATGGGCTGCAAGAACGGCTTTCAGCCCCAGCGGACGATAATGCTTGCTGGGATCGATCTTTGCCTGTGGTTGTGCCGGCTGGTCCTTTTTCTGCGTCATGTTTCACTCCTCACCATGCTCCCACGGAGCATTTTTCGATTCACAGTCGAGTAGTGCTTTTTGTCGTAAATCATGACAAATCGAAGGCGTTTTCCAATCAGCTTTTGTAAACAACGACCATATTTCGAGAGATTAGCGCCGAAACCTCGTGTAGAATCCGCACTGCCGCAATGTTTGAATCTGCGGAAATGTCGCGCCGAGCTGGCCTTCCGTTGCGCCGATGAGCGACCGTCATGTCTCTGATTGATAAGGGAGACTTACAGACTAGCGGTTGCAGCCCGGCGATGCCGCCAGAGGACTGTTGTGCAGCGGTTTGATATGCCGGCGCTAGATATGCCGGCCGATGTCGTCGTTGGAATCATCGACATTGGGATCGGCGGGGCCGTTGATGGTATAGGTGCCGTATTTCTTTGCCCAGGAGCGTGCGCCGAAGGGTAGGGACAGCAAATAGATGACGACGGTCACGACCATGACATGCCACGTATAGCTCATGAGCAGCGCGACATAGACGACGAGGCCGAGCATGATCGGCAGCACCAGATCGCGCCTTACGCCGTTGCCTTCCGATTTGCCGGACCATACGGGCAATCGGCTGACCAGCAGGAAGCCGATGAGAACCGTGTAGGCTGCGCCCCATAAGGCGAAGGTGCGGTCCGGCGTAAGGCCGAGAAAGCCGAGATAAACAGGCAGCAGCACCAGCATGGCGCCGGCAGGCGCCGGTACGCCGACGAAATATTCGGATTGCCACGAGGCTTTATGCTCGCGTTCCGCCATGACATTGAAGCGGGCGAGCCGCAGTCCGGCGGCGATCGTATAGATCAGCGCCGCGATCCAGCCGAGCGAGCGGGCCTGATCCAGCAGAAAGACGTAGACGACGAGCGCCGGCGCAACGCCGAAATTGACGATGTCGGCGAGCGAATCCATCTGCGCGCCGAATTTCGAGGTGGCCTTCATCAGCCGCGCGACGCGCCCGTCGATGCCGTCGAGGAAGGCGGCAACCAGCACCGCCACGACGGCGAGCTCGTAACGGTTTTCGAAAGCGAGGCGAATGCCCGTCAGGCCTGAGCAGATCGCCAGCACGGTGATCATGTTCGGCACAATCAGCCGCAACGGAATTTCCCGGAGACGCGGTCCACGCGCTTCGTCATTGGGCCCGTGCGGCTCGAAAGGCGGAAAAGGCGTCTTCATCTCGCTCGTGTTCCTACACTTCAGCTGCGGCGGCTAAGGGTTGCGCCCTTGGCCGAGCCGAATTCGGCAATGACGGTTTCGCCGGCGATCGCCCGCTGGCCGACGGCAACGCGCGACGAAGCGCCTTCCGGCAGGAAGACATCGAGGCGCGAGCCGAAGCGGATGAGGCCGATGCGTTCGCCGGCATCCAGCGGCTCGTTCGGATGGACGAAGCAAAGAATGCGGCGGGCAACGAGGCCGGCAATCTGCACGACGCCGATTTCGCCATGCTTCGTTTCGATCACGAGGCCGTTGCGTTCATTCTGTTCGCTGGCCTTGTCGAGTTCGGCATTGAGGAAGCTGCCCTGGCGATAGGCGACGTTGGTGATGCGACCGCGCATCGGCGAACGGTTCACATGGCAATCGAAGACGTTCATGAAGATCGAGATACGCAGCATCGGCTGGCTGCCGAGATTGAGCTCGGCCGGCGGCGTCACCATCTGCACGCTCGAAACCTTGCCGTCGGCAGGCGATATCGCCAGATCATCGTCCTGAGGCGTCATACGTTCGGGATCGCGGAAGAAATAGGCGCACCACAGCGTCAGGATCAGGCCGATCCAGAAGAGCGGCTTGAAGATCCAACCGAGCACCAGCGACGCGACGAAGAAGCCTGCAACGAAGGGATAGCCCTCCTTGTGTATGGGAACGATGACGTTGCGTACGCTGTTCATCAAGCTCATCTATGGCCTACTCCGTTAGGGCATGCTCACCAGGAACCGGGCTCCGGTTCTTCGGCAAGATCATGCCAGTCAAAAGAATGAGAACAAGATAAGCGGTCTTGCTCTGAATACCAGTCGAGCGTGACTACAGGCAAACTCTGTCATGGGCAATGCTTTCGCGCGCTCGTCCTCAACGCAATCCGCGTCGAGCAAGATGCCAACGTTCCCCTGACTTGAAAAGTGCAGCCTGTGGAAACCCGTGCGGGACGCAATGAAAAGGCCGCCGATGGCGGCGGCCTCCTGTGTCCCGCGTCGGCCGATCGGAAATCAGAGGCCGAGAGCGGCGCGCAGTTCAGCCTTGGCGCCCTCATACTCGGTCTTGTAGTCCTCATGCGTCATGATGGTTTCGGCGATGACGGTGCCTGCAATGCGGCCGGCTTCGATATCGGAAGCATAGTGGATGCCGCCGACGATACGGTTATGGCCGTATTCCCAGGCGCGAGCCATGATGGCGGCGCGCTTTTCCGGCACCATGTTGGCAAGCACGATGCCCATCAGCGTGCCGACCGTGGTGTGGCCGGATGGATAGGAGCCGGACTTGGAGAGCGGCACGATCGGCTTGACCAGATCGCTGTAGAGATGGGGGCGCGGACGCTTCCAGACATCCTTGGCGGGATCGACGACGGCGCCTTCGGTCTCGACGACGCGATCGAAGAAGGCCGAAAACTTCGGCAGGTTTTCCTTGGTGAATTTCGGATTGTCGATGACGTCGGAGAAGCGCCAGACGTTCTCTTCGGCATCGGCCACGGCGCGAGCCCCCATTTCCGGCGTGCGGGTCACCTGGATCGTCAGGATTTCGCCGAGCTCAGCCTTCATCTGTGCGGAATCATTGGCGGGCGGAGGCGGCAGCAGATCGAGGAGGTTGATCTCCTTGGCATCGGTGAAAGGCTTGGCATCTTCGGCGAAAACCGGCGAGGCCAGGCCGACGACGAGCAACAGGCTGAAAGCT
Organism: Martinezella sp. CNPSo 3890; assembly: GCF_057784455.1. NCBI lineage: Bacteria > Pseudomonadati > Pseudomonadota > Alphaproteobacteria > Hyphomicrobiales > Rhizobiaceae > Martinezella > Martinezella sp. CNPSo 3890. Next base: position 666,302 of record NZ_JBXSOR010000001.1, read on the forward strand.
TTGGCAAAACTACGCATTTGAGGGGCTCCGTTGAAAAGACCCTCGTACCTAGCAAGCTGTCATCTCAGTCTCGTGACAACAATCGGTGCATAACCGCTGCGCACCCGATGCTGTCATGGGCGGTGGAGTTCCACGCTTCCACGGGTTTTCTCAGCTTGCAGGCGCCAGTCGGTCGACAACGCCGAGATCGTCGTTTTCGCGTACCTGTTTCAGATGCTCCTCCGCCTGCGTTGCCTCGCGCTGGCGGCTCCACATGGACGCATAAAGCCCGTTCCGCGCCAGAAGCTCGGCATGTGTGCCGCGCTCGGCGATCACGCCGCTTTTCAGCACGATGATCTCATCCGCTCCGATGACGGTCGACAGGCGGTGAGCGATGACAAGCGTCGTACGGTTCTTGGAGACGACGTCGAGGGCTGCCTGTATTTCGCGCTCGGTCGTCGTATCGAGCGCCGAGGTCGCCTCGTCGAGGATCAGGACCGGCGGCGCCTTGAGAATGGTGCGCGCGATCGCGACGCGCTGCTTCTCGCCGCCAGACAATTTGAGGCCACGCTCGCCGACCTTGGTCTCGAAGCCTTCCGGCAGATTGCGGATGAACTCGCCGATCTGCGCGATCTCCGCGGCCGCGGTAACTTCCCCTTCGCTGGCGCTCAGACGGCCATAGCGGATGTTGTAGGCGATGGTATCGTTGAAGAGCACGGTATCCTGCGGCACCATGCCGATGACCTTGCGCAGGCTCTTCTGCGTGACGGCTCGCAGATCCTGACCGTCGATGGTGATCGTACCGCTCTGCACATCGTAGAAACGATAGAGCAAGCGCGACAGCGTCGATTTACCGGCGCCCGAAGGCCCGACCACGGCGACCGTCTTGCCAGCCGGCACCTCAAAGGAGATGCCCTTCAAGATCGGCCGCGCCGGATCATAGGCGAAATGCACGTCCTTGAACGTGATCGCGCCATTGCCGATGACGAGCTCCTTGGCGTCAGGCGCGTCGACCACCTCGGGCTTGACCTCGAGCAGGTCGAACATTTCCTCGATATCGGTCAGGCCCTGGCGTATTTCGCGATAGACGAAGCCGATGAAGTTGAGCGGCACGGAGAGCTGTAGCAGCATGGCGTTGATGAACACGAAGTCGCCGACCGTGTGATGGCCGTTCAAGACGGACCAGCCCGACATGACCAACATCACCGTCGTGCCAAGGCCGAAGATCAAGCCTTGGCCGAAGTTCAGCCAGCCAAGCGACGTCCAGACGCTGGTGGCTGCCTTTTCATATCGCTCCATCGATTGATCGAAGCGTCTGGCTTCCATCTCCTCGTTGCCGAAATATTTGACCGTCTCGAAGTTCAGCAGCGAATCGATCGCCTTGGTGTTGGCGTCGGTATCGCTGTTGTTCATCGTCCGGCGGATGGAGATACGCCAGTCGCTCGCCTTGACGGTGAACCAGATATAGAGCCAGACCGTGACGGCCGTGACGGCGAGATAGGGAAAGCCATAGCCGCGCCAGAAGATGATGGCGGTCAGCAGGAATTCGATGAAGGTCGGAAACGTGTTGAGGATCGTGAAGCGGACGATTGTCTCGATGCCCTTGGTGCCGCGCTCGATGATGCGCGAGAGGCCTCCGGTCTTGCGCTCCAGATGGAAACGCAGCGAGAGCTCGTGCATGTGCACGAAGGTTCTGTAGGCGAGCTGGCGCACCGCATATTGGCCGACGCTCGCAAACAGGGCATCGCGCAGCTGGTTGAGGCCGAGCTGGATCAGACGCGTCGCGTTCGTGGCGATGATCAAAGCGATGGCGCCGACCAGGAAAGCAGGCAGAATGCCTTGCATGTCGACCTTGCCGTTCAGCGCATCGACGGACCATTTGAAGAAGTAGGGGACCAGCAGCAGGAAAAATTTCGACACTAACAGGAAGACGGTCGCCCAGACCACCCGCATTTTCAGATCCATGCGCCCGCTCGGCCACATATAGGGCCAGAGATTGACGATCGTGTTCAATGGATTGCTGGAATCCGCCGATATGGTTTTCTTCTGGCCTGCCATGTCCGTCTCCGGCGAATGATTGGGCAGCCGGATGTGGCAGCGTTTGCACAGCCGACTGGCAAGCCTTCATGGCCAAGACATGGCCGTTGTGGGAAGGCTATGGGGTCGGGCGACGCTTATACTATTTTCATGCGGTATAAAAGCAGCGGCCAGGCGTTGATGAGCCTGGCCGCTGCCAATGTTCACGATGGGCTGTCGTTGCGCTAGAGGTGCTCGCCCGAAAGCCGCTTGCGGTGAAGCTCCTCGGCATTCGGCAATGCATCCTTCGGCAGACCGAAGACCTGACCCGGCAGGATGCGGTCCGGATTGTTGATCTTGTCCTCGTTGGCCAGATAGATCGTCGTGTAGCGCACGCCCGCACCGTAGATGCGGCGTGATATCTGCCACAGCGTATCGCCGCGACGGATGATGACGGCATTGGTGTCCTGCGACAGCGGTGCCTGTTCGAGCGTCTTCGGGCCACTGTCGTTGGATGAGACCTCTGTGTTCGGCTGCGCCGGTGCCGTCTGAGCAGGCTGCGTGATAACAGCGATCATCTGTTCGAGCCCAGGCAGCGCCGCGCCGACCGATTTCGGATCTTTCGGCAAAGCCAGCAAGGTGGCAAGCGCCTTGGAGGCCGTGCTCGAAGCGTCGGAAGCAGCCTTCTTCAACGCAGCACTGGCGTTGATGGTCGGCCGGAATTCAGACAGCGACTTGAGCGCGATTTCCGTGCCGGAGCGGGCGGCTGCGAGCTGCTCCGTATTCGGCTGCTTGCCGTCGGTAAAGAGGCCCTTGAGCAGCGCAAAAGCCTTGCCCGCGCCTTCCTTGAGCTTGGCAAGCTCGCCCTCGTCGAGCGGCACCATGTTTGCCGTGGCCGTCTGCCCTTGACCATTTGCGGCGGCGGGTGTCTGCGCCGCGACCGTCACCTGATTGCCCTCGGGGCGCGTGAAGTTGACGCTGGTCCGCACGACGACTTTGCCGGCGCCATCGAGTACGTCGACGCGGATCTTGTGATCGCCGACGGCAAGAGGCATGGGTCCGTCCACGACAAAGTGACCGTCCGCACCCGCGACGTTCTCGCCGATGAGCTTGTCGTCGGCATAGGCGCGGACCTTGGCATTCGGCCTCGTGGTGCCGGCAACGAAGATATGATCGTTTTCGATCTCCACCGCATTGACCATGACGTCTGGATTCGCCTCTACCTTCGCTGCTGGCGGTGTTGCCGTGCCTGCCGCGGGATTGGCGGATGCGACCGCCGTACCATCCTGTTGCGGCTTGGCATCTGTCGTGGTCGCTTTGGCCTGAGTGCCGGCTGCGGACGCGTCCTGTTCGCCGGCGGGCACGCGGCCCTGCTTGGCGGAAGGCGCGGTGATGATGCGACTTGCAGCGCCTGGCTTCGACACCATCGCGAGAACCTGGGTGGAATTGTCCTTCGGCACGGAGACGGTTGCGATTTCCTCGGAACTGACGGCCTTACCGTCCTTGCCGGTCGCGCGCAGCACCAATTCGTGGTCTCCAGGCGGCAGCGGATTGTCGAGTACGGCGGCAAAGTCGCCGCTCGGGCCGACATTGGTCGTCGTGACAACCTTTTCGCCGTCGACGATCTCTAGCTTGGCATTCGGCTCGGCTGAGCCTGCGATAACAGTGGAGCCATCCGGTTCGACGCGCAACACATCGAATGATGGTACGCGAGGATTGGCAGCCGAGTTGTTCCCGGGCGCCTGTTGCCCTGTCAGCGTTGCAAGAGCCTTGTCGATCGCCGCACTGGCTTCGGCAGCATTCTCGGGGAGAGATTGGATGATGGCGAGAGCCTTGCCTGCACCGTCCTGCGCTTTCTTAACGAGTCCCGTTGTCGTTGCGTCGATCCCTTCGGGAAGCGCGAAGCCGACGATCGATTGCAGGGCAGTAATCGCCTTTGTCTTCGCAGCCGTGAAGACATCCTGGGCCGGTACATTGCCATCCTTGAAGAGCGCCTTCAAATCGGCCAGCGAAGCAGTTGCCGCGCCCGTCAGGTCGGTCAGCTTTTTCGCGAGGTCTGCCGTATTGACGGCGGTCGACACGGCATTCTGCGTGGCCTTGGTTGCGTTCTCGGCGGCCTCGCCAGCCTTCTGCGCGTTTTGGTCGATCGTATTTTTCACCGCATTGCTGGCTTGATTGACCACGTTGCCGATCGGGGTCTTGTCACCGTTGATGCGCGGCATCACGAAGAAGACCATCAACAAGGTCGCAATTGCCAACACCAACAGAGCCAGCCAACCGGCACGGTTCTTCATCATCATTCATCTCCACGCGGCGAAGTCATCGCAACTCCTGAAATTGCTAGCGATTTCGCCTGCTTTTACAAGCTTTCTCAGCCATTTTCGCATGTCCCGGCACAAGTTTTCCTTTGAAAAATCTTGACTGCGCACCTGCAGCATAGTTCTTTGCATCCATGACCGACGATTCCGCGCCAATTCGAACCATTTGCGTCTATTGTGGCTCACAGCCGGGACGCGATCCTTCCTACATGGCCGCTGGCCGCGAACTCGGCAAAAGCATTGCCGAAAACGGCCTGCGCCTGATCTATGGCGGCGGAACGAAGGGCATCATGGGCGCTGTCGCAAGCGGCGTGCTGTCGCACGGCGGTCAGGTCACCGGCATCATTCCGGAATTTCTGGTCGATATGGAAGCGACGCGCCACTCGCTCGGTCAGCTCGACGAACTCATCATAACGCCGGATATGCATACGCGCAAACATGGCATGTTCGAGCGCGCCGACGCTTTCGTGGCCTTGCCGGGCGGTATAGGCACCCTGGAGGAGATCGTCGAGATCATGACCTGGGGCCAGCTGGGCCGTCACGAAAAGCCGATGGTTTTTGCCAATATCAACGGCTTTTGGGATTCGATGATGGAAATCGTCCGTCATATGCGGGACGAGGGCTTCATCCATACCGCCCATCGTGTCCAGCCGCTTGTGATCGACAAGGTGGCCGATATCATTCCGGCGATCCGCAAGCATGCCGCAGAGACGCGCGGCGACCGCGGCGGAGAAGAGGCCGTGATTTCCAAGCTCTAAAAGCTGTTCCGGCAAACGAGCAGCGGTTTTCGCTTAGGGCTGCGTGATGACAAGGGACGAGGCGGTTCACGGCTTTCTTGAAAGCCAAACCGCCACAAATAGCGATTTGCTAACCATATCGTCTGGTTATGCTCCTCTGCTCTGACGCAGCATCGACCAGCTGTAGAGCACGAGACCGGCCCATATCAGCGAGAATGCAACGAGCTGCGTCGTGCCGAAGGGTTCCTTGAACAGGAAAACGGCGATCAGGAAGACCATTGTGGGAACGATGTATTGCATGATGCCGATGGTTGACATCCTCAAAAGCTTCGCACCATTGGCGAAGATCATCAACGGCAGCGCCGTCACGAGCCCGCAGCCGAGCAGGAGCGCGGTATCCGAAAGGCCGGTCTGGTAAAAGTGGCCTTCGCCGTGCGCTTCCAGATAGAGGATGTAAAATGCTGCCGGGATGCAGAGCAATAGCACCTCGATGAAAAAGCCCTGGTTGGCTCCAACAGGCAGGGTTTTGCGGAAAAAGGCATAGAAGCCCCAGGAGAAGGTCAGCGACAACGCGACCCAGGGCAGGGTGCCGGCTTTCACCGTCAAAATGATGACGGCGGCTGCTGCAAGGCAGATCGCGACGATCTGCGTCGGCGCCAGCTTTTCCTTGAGCAGGACGGCGCCGAGCGCGATGCTGAACAGCGGATTGATGAAGTAACCGAGGGCCGCATCGAGCGAATGGCCGGCGCCGATGGCCCAGACATAGGTTCCCCAGTTGATGGTGACGAGCGCTGCCGTCAGCGACGCCATGGCGATTGTCCGCGGGTTGCGAAACGCCGCCTTTACGTCACCCAGGCGGCCGAGCGCCAGCAGCACGATGCCGGCGACGGGAACCGACCAGACGATGCGATGGGCGATGACCTCGAAAGCCGGGATATGCGCCAGCGCCTTCATATAGAGTGGCAGAACGCCCCAGAAGAGATAGGCCGTCATCGCAAAGCCGAAGCCGCGGATAGCGTCGTTGTTCTTGATTTCAGGTTTGACCGCGTCAGTGGCCATGAATTTTCCCGTCATTCTCTGTTATTTGAGACGGGATTACTCCAATGCATGCGGCATGGCTAATTCATTTCATTGACGGCATCGTCAAGCTTTTTGATGGGCGGCGGATTACTCCGCCGCAATCTTGCCTGCCATATGCCGGTTTTTCATCAGCTTGTAGATGACGGAATCCATCAGAGCCTGGAACGACGCATCGATGATGTTTTCGGAGACGCCGACCGTCCACCAGCGTACGCCATCGCTATCGGTGGATTCGATCAGGACTCGGGTGATGGCCTCCGTGCCGCCATTGAGGATACGCACCTTGAAGTCGGCCAGTTCCAGATCGTCTATCTCGTGCTGGTATTTGCCGAAATTCTTGCGCAGCGCCAGGTCGAGTGCGTTGACCGGGCCGTCTCCCTCGGCAACCGACATGATGGTTTCGCCATCGATGATGATCTTGACGACGGCTTCCGAGACGATTTTCACCCGGCCGTGGGAATCGAAGCGGCGTTCCACCATGACGCGGAAACCATCGATCGCAAAGAATTCCGGGATGGTACCGAGCGTGCGGCGCGCCAAAAGTTCGAAGCTCGCATCCGCGCCTTCGTAAGCATAGCCTGTCGCTTCGCGTTCCTTGACGATGTGGATCAGCTGGTCGAGCTTCGGATCGTCCTTGCCGACCTCGATGCCGCGCCGCTTCAGCGCATTGATGAAGTTCGACTTGCCGCCCTGGTCGGAGACCATGACCTTGCGGAAGTTGCCGACGCTTTCCGGCGGCACATGTTCGTAGGTGCGCGGGTCCTTCAGCAGCGCCGAGGCGTGGATACCAGCCTTGGTGGCAAAGGCGGAGGCACCGACATAGGGCGCCTGATGGTCGGGTGAGCGGTTCAGAAGCTCGTCGAAGGCATGCGAAAGGCCGGTCAAGCCCACCAGCCGCTCGGCGTCGATCGTCGTTTCGAAGCGTTCGCTATAGGCTCTTTTCAGCGCCAGGGTCGGGATCAGTGTGATCAGGTTGGCATTGCCGCAGCGCTCGCCGATGCCGTTCAGCGTGCCCTGGATCTGCCGCACGCCGGCCTCGACCGCCGCGAGCGAATTGGCGACCGCCTGGCCGGTATCGTTATGGGCATGGATGCCGAGACAGTGCCCAGGAACGCCGCAGGCGATGACGGCCTCGACGATGGCGCGAATCTCCGGCGGCTGTGTGCCGCCGTTGGTGTCACAGAGCACGACCCAGCGCGCTCCGGCATCATAGGCCATCTTGGCGCAAGCAAGCGCATAGGTCGGATTGGCCTTGTAGCCGTCGAAGAAGTGCTCGCAATCGACCAAGGCTTCCTTGCCGGCGCCAATGGCCGCCTTGACGCTTTCGGCGATGCTTTCCAGGTTTTCCTCGTTGGTGCAGCCGAGCGCCACCTGGACGTGATAGTCCCAGCTCTTCGCAACGAAACAGATCGCGTCTGATTTCGCCTGCAGCAGGCTCGCAAGGCCGGGATCGTTGGAGGCGGAGATGCCGGCGCGCTTCGTCATGCCGAAGGCGACGAAGGAGGCCGATGTCGTGCGCTTCTCGTTGAAGAAGGCCGTATCGGTCGGGTTGGCGCCGGGGTACCCGCCTTCGACATAATCCAGGCCGAATTCATCCAGCATGGTCGCAATGGCAATCTTGTCCTCGACCGAAAAATCGATGCCGGGTGTTTGCTGGCCATCGCGGAGCGTCGTGTCGAAGAGATAGATTTTTTCGCGTGTCATACTGTTTCCTCCGGCGAACCGGTTTGATGGTGGGATGCCCCTCATCCGTCCTCTCTCGGTTTCGCTTTGCGAAACTGTTCGAGTCCACCTTCTCCCCGTTTACACGGGGCGAAGGGGCTTGTGAGCTTGTTCCCTCTCCCCGCATGCGGGGAGAGGGCTAGGGTGAGGGGCCTTATTCGGCATTATACTTTCCCGGCAAACCTGTCCGTCGCGCGGATTAGCTGATCGAGAATGCCAGGCTCCGACGAAGCATGGCCGGCACCCTCGACCAGGTGAAATTCCGCTTTCGGCCAAGCCTTGTGCAGCGCCCAGGCATATCGCGCCGGGCAGGGCATGTCGTAGCGCCCATGGACGATGACGCCGGGAATGTCTTTTAACTTGTAGGCGTCGCGCAGGAGTTGGCCCTCTTCGAGCCAGCCGGCGTTGACGAAGAAATGGTTCTCGATACGGGCGAAGGCATGCGCATATTCCGCATCTTCGAACTGGGCACTGACGGCAGGTTCCGGCAGAAGCGTGATCGTCTCGCCTTCCCAGATCGACCATGCCTTTGCGGCTTCCAGGCGGGCAGCCTTGTCCGGATGCGTCAGCAGCCGATGATAGGCGGCCATCATCTCATGACGCTCTTCCGGCGGAATGGGTGCCACGAAACGCTCCCATTTGTCGGGGAACATTTCGGAGACGCCGAACTGATAGTACCAGTCCAGTTCGGCTTTCGTCAGCGTATAGATGCCGCGCACGACCAGTTCGGTAACGCGATCCGGATGCGTTTCGGAATAGGCGAGCGCCAGCGTCGAGCCCCAGGAGCCGCCGAAAACAAGCCATTTCTCAACGCCGGCCATTTTGCGCAGCCGCTCGATATCGTCGACTAGATGCCAGGTGGTATTGGCTTCCAAGTCGGCATGCGGCGTCGAGCGCCCACAGCCGCGCTGATCGAATAGGGTCACGTCGTAAAGCGCCGGATCGAACACGCGGCGATGGCTGGGCGAAATGCCGCCGCCGGGTCCGCCATGCAGGAAGACGGCGGGCTTGGCGCCAGGCGTTCCCACCCGTTCCCAATAGATCACATGACCATCGCCGACATCGAGATGGCCGGAGGCGTAAGGTTCGATCTCCGGATAGAATGTGCGCAGGACTTCGGTCATATTTTCAGCCCCTCGGCCGGCCAGACATCGGTGTCATGATCGGGATGCTGGAAGGAAATGATCTGCTCCTGCCGCGAATAGAAATCCGGATCCTGATGAATGGGCTTTTCGAAAATCGTCTCTACCCAAGGCAGTCGATACGCATGGTTGACCTGGATCTGCGGGGCGAGATCGTCGCGCTCGTCGAAGGCGCCGATGGCGATTTCGAGGCCGCCCGGATGACGGTAGGTCAACGGCGTGCCGCAGTTCTTGCAGAAGCCGCGGTCGATATTGACGGAAGACTGGAAATAGCTCGGTTCGCCGCGCGTCCATTCCACGCCGTCTTCAGGGGCGGTAACAAGCGCGGAGAAGAAATTGCCGAACTGCTTCTGGCACATGCGGCAATGGCAGATTGAGGGGCGGCCGAGCTGGCCGCGGATGCGAAACCGTACCGCGCCGCATTGGCATCCTCCGCTTCTGGTAGCTTCACTCATGGCTCTTCTCCTCTGGCCAGCTTGAGGTATCGTGATCAGGATGCTGATGATTGGACAGCTTGATCGATATCGCACGGTCCGAGCTATCCTCGTCCGGTTCCATCGGCAGCGCATCGAGTGCATGGAACCAGGGCATCTTTGCCGCGCGGTTCGATTGCGCGATGGGTTGGACCAGCGTTGGCTCATCCAGTGAACCAAGCGTCACATTGATGGAATCCGTGCCGGGCACATCATAGAACAGGGGCGTGCCGCAGGTGCCGCAAAAGCCGCGGCGCACGAGATCGGACGAATGAAACCATGAGGGTTCGCCGCGTGTCAGCTCGAAATCGGCCCGTTTGGCGTTTCCCAGCGGCAGGGCATAATTGCCGGATGCTTTCTGGCACATGCGGCAATGACAAAGATGCGGATAGCCGAGCGCGCCGGCGGTGCGATAACGAACCGCGCCACATTGGCATCCGCCGCTATATCCCGCTGCCATTGTCATTTGCTGCTCTCCGGTGGCCACGTTGCCGTATCGTGATCGGGATGCTGGTTGGATATGATGTTCAATACGAAGGGTGCCTGCGCGGCATCCTCCTCCGTCGAGTGTCCGGGCAGCAGATGCAGCCGATCGACGAAGCCGATCTTGGCTTCCGTGCCATATTGGACGACAGGCGGCAGCTGCGAGGGGTTATCGAAAGCACCAGCCGCGATTGCAATGCCATCGGGCGCTTCATAGGTCAGCGGCGTTCCGCAATCCCCGCAGAAGCCGCGCTTCACATAATTGGACGATTGGAACAGCTTCCGCCCGCCACGTGTCCATGCGAGCTCGGCACCACGCGTCGAGACCAGCGGCGCGTAGTAGGCGCCGAAAGCCTTCTGACACATGCGGCAATGACAGATCGACGCATCCTTCAGCTCGCCCCGCACCCGGAAGCGAACCGCGCCGCACTGACAGCCGCCGGTGTAGGTCGAGACGGTCATAACTTATCCTTTCCGCTGACGATCAGGATATGCATGCAGACGTTATCGATATCCTTCAGGACATCGTCATTCCAGAAGCGCAGGATAGTCCAGCCATCGGCTTCGAGGCGGCGGGTGCGAATCTGGTCATAGGTCTGATCACGATCATTGCCGTGCTGGGAGCCGTCGACTTCGACAATCAGCCTTTCGGCAGGGCATGCGAAATCGACAATATATCCAGCGATGGGCAACTGGCGGCGGAAGCCGAGGCCCATGAGGCGATGGGCACGCAATTCGTTCCATAGACGCAGTTCCGCATCCGTCCTGACCTTGCGCATGCGGCGTGCATTGCTTCGGGCTTTCGGCGGGACTGGAGTATGCGGCAAAGTACCCCCCTCTGTCACTTCGTGACATCTCCCCCACAAGGGGGGAGATTGTTCGCGGCGAGCTGTTAGCCCTCCATCTTCTTTCCCGCGCAGGCGGAAACGTATTGCTGCTGAAATAGAAGGCAGCTTGGAACTAGAGCGGTCGGCAAACTCCCCCAATCTCCCCCCTTGTGGGGGAGATGTCACGAAGTGACAGAGGGGGGTAACCAGACTCACCGCTTGATCTCCCAAGTCGTGATACGCTCGCCCGTCGTTGGATCCTTACCATCCTTGAGCTGGATACCCATGGCCGTCAGCTCCTCGCGAAGCTTGTCGGCTTCGGCGAAGTTCTTTGCCTTCAACAACTCCAGTCGCTGACGTACCTTGGTATCGATCTCCGCGACCACAGCTTCGTCCATCTCCGCCTTCTTCGGCAGCAGGCCGAGAAGATCGGCGCTGGCCGTGAAGACAGGCAGGAGATTGGCATCGGCATTGGTTGCTTGCGCCAGGGCATGCAGCGCCTGGATGGCGGCGACGGTGTTGAGATCGTCGCCGAGAGCGGCAAGGACTGTCTGATCCGGCGCGGCACCGCTGGCATCCCCCGCCGGCCATTTGGCGATTAGCCGTTCGGCCTCTTCCAGACGCTTCACAGAGAAATCGATCGGCTCGCGATAATGTGTCATCAGCATGGCAAGCCTCAGCACCTCGCCCGGCCAGGTCCGGCCGCCGAGCTTTTCCGTCTGCAGCAGCTCGTAGATGGTGACGAAATTGCCTTCCGATTTCGACATCTTGCGGCCTTCGACCTGCACGAAGCCGTTATGCATCCAGACATTGGCCATGGCATGCGTGCCATGCGCGCAGCGCGATTGCGCGATTTCGTTTTCATGATGCGGGAAGATCAGGTCGAGCCCGCCGCCGTGAATGTCAAAGACATCACCGAGATAGCGTCCGCTCATGGCCGAGCATTCGATATGCCAGCCCGGACGACCGCGGCCCCAGGGGCTTTCCCAGCCGGGTTCGTTCTCGTCCGAAAGTTTCCACAGAACGAAATCGCCGGGGCTCTTCTTGTGCTCGTCGACGGCGACGCGTGCGCCGGCCTGCTGCTCATCGAGATTGCGCTTCGAAAGTTGCCCATAATCGGCCATCGACTTGGTATCGAACAGCACCTCGCCGGCCGCCCGATAGGCATGACCTTTCTCGATCAGCGTTTCGATGATCGCGATCATCTGTGCGATATTGTCGGTCGCACGCGGTTGCACCGATGGCTCCAGGCAGCCGAGCGCCGTCGTGTCTTCGCGGTACTGCCGTTCGGTCTTCTCCGTCACCAGGCGGATCGCATCGTTCAGCGGCAGGCCGGGATGGTCGCGCAGCGCACGCGCATTGATCTTGTCGTCGACGTCGGTGATGTTGCGGACGTAGGTGACACGGCTCTCGCCGTAGACGTGCCGCAGCAGCCGGAACAGCACGTCGAAGACGATCGCCGGGCGGGCATTGCCGATATGGGCGAAGTCATAGACCGTGGGGCCGCAGACATACATGCGGACGTTATTGCGGTCAATCGGCTGAAAATCGGCCTTTTCGCGCGTCAGCGTGTTGTAGAACTTCAATTGCGGCTCGGCGGCCATGTCACTCTCCCAAGGCATAATCCGAAAAAATACCGTCACCGGCAGGCCGGACGTTTGTCATCTTGGATTTTGGGAGACGAAAACGGCCAGGCCAGCGAAACGCTAGCGAATAATCTTCCGGCAGATAATGCAGATAACCGTTTTCATGGGCGGCTTTATCGCGCGCCGGATGAATTTGGTCAAGTAGGGATAAGGTGTCTCACGTAAAGGCTGAGACGTTTTTATTCCGGCATTCGATAGTCGACGAGCCTGTTCTCGCGCACGACGAAAAGCTTGCCGGTTTCGGTGGCGTCGGGGCCGACCAGAGGCAGGATCGCCTGAGCGACCTCTCGCGGATGCGGCAGCGTATCCGGATCTTCGCCGGGCATGGCCTGGGCGCGCATGGCGGTGCGGGTAGCGCCCGGATCGACGCTGGTGATGCGCAGCGGCGTGCTCTGCGTTTCCCCGGCCCAGGTGCGGGCCAGCGCCTCGACGGCGGCCTTGGAGGCGGAGTAGGGCCCCCAGAAGGGCCGGCAGCGATGGGCGGCGGCCGAAGAGAGGATAACGGCGCGGCCCGCCTCGGCGCGCATCAGCAGCGGCTCCACGGAACGGATCAGCCGCCAAGTGGCGGTGACATTGATCGTCATCACCTTTTCGAACACCTTGGCTTCGACATGGCCGATCGGCGAGATCACGCCAAGCACGCCGGCATTGGCGATGAGGATGTCGAGCTTGCCCCAGCGCTCGTAGATGGAGGCGCCGAGCGCATCGATGGCATTCATGTCGGCAAGATCGAAGGGCACAAGGGTCGCCGAGCCGCCGGCAGCCTTGATGGCATCGTCAAGCTCCTCAAGGCCCCCGACCGTGCGGGCGCAGGCGATCACATGCGCGCCGGCCTTGGCCAGCTCCAGTGCCGTGAAATAGCCGATACCGCGCGATGCGCCGGTGACGAGGGCGATCTTGTCCTTGAGATTGACGCTCATGCTGCCTTGATCCGAATGCGTGGAAAGAGAAAGGGGCAGGGCGCCCCTGTCAGCCGTTACTTGGGCTTGTCAGCCGTTGCTCGCGAGGACGGAGAGCTTGCGCACGTTGCTGGTGCTTTCCTTGTCGAGCAGACGCGTCGGATAGTCACCGGTAAAGTAATGGTCGGTGAACTGCGGCTGCGCATTGTTGCGCGGCTCGCCGCCGACGGCCTGGTAAAGGCCGTCGATGGACAGGAACTCCAGCGAATCCGCGCCGATATACTCGCACATGGCCTTCAGGCTCGTGTACTGGTTTGCCAACAGCTTGTCGGCGTCCGGTGTGTCGATGCCGTAGAAATCCGGATGGAAGATCATCGGGCTGGCGACGCGGATATGCACCTCGCTGGCGCCGGCATCGCGGATCATCTGCACGATCTTCACCGATGTCGTGCCGCGCACGATGGAATCGTCGACGAGCACCACGCGCTTGCCGGCGATGATTTCGCGATTGGCGGAATGCTTGAGCTTGACGCCGAAGGCGCGGATCTGCTGCGTGGGTTCAATGAAGGTGCGGCCGACATAATGGTTGCGGATGATGCCGAGCTCGAAGGGAATGCCGCTTGCCTGCGCATAGCCGATGGCGGCCGGTGTGCCTCCATCCGGCACCGGCACGACCACGTCGGCCGCGACAGGCGCTTCCTTGGCAAGGTTGATGCCCATGTTCTTGCGGGCGACATAAACGTTGCGGCCGCCGACGACGGAATCGGGACGGGCGAAATAGACATATTCGAACAGGCAGAGACGCTCGGGTTGTGAAACTTCCGGCTTGCGGGCGTCGATGGTGATCGAACCATCAGGCTGGATCTCGCAGATGATGACCTCGCCGTTTTCAACGTCGCGGACATATTTTGCGCCGATGATGTCGAGAGCACAGGTCTCCGAGCAGAAGATGGGCTTGCCGTCGAGTTCGCCCATGACCAGCGGCCGGATGCCGATCGGATCGCGGGCGGCGATCAGCTTGGTGCGCGTCATGGCGAGCATCGAATAGCCGCCTTCCATCTGCCTGATAGCATCGATGAAACGATCCGAGGAGGAGGGATGCTTGGAGCGGGCGATGAGATGCAGGACGACTTCGGTATCCGAGGTCGACTGACAGATGGCACCATCGGCAATCAGCTGACGGCGCATGGTCAGGCCGTTGGTGAAATTGCCGTTATGGGCAATGGCGATGCCGCCGACTTCCAGCTCGGCAAACAGCGGCTGGACATTGCGAAGGATGGTCTCGCCGGTGGTGGAGTAGCGTACATGACCGATCGAGCGGTCACCGGGGAGGCGGGCGAGGGTGGCGGGGTCGGTGTAGTGGTCGCCGACCAGACCCATCCGCCGCTCCGAGTGGAAGCGCTGACCATCGAAGGAGACGATGCCGGCCGCTTCCTGGCCGCGATGCTGCAAGGCGTGCAGGCCGAGCGCCGTCAGTGTTGCCGCATCCGGGTGCCCCAAGATGCCGAAGACGCCGCATTCCTCATGCAGCGTGTCGCCGTCGATATCGTCCTCGAAGGAAACGGAATGGTTCATGGCTGCGGGCCTTTGCTCTCAACGTGGGCGGATCGGGGCGGCGTCACGAGTGACCATTAAAATAACTTAAAATCCGGCCGGAAAAAATATCGGGCCGGATCTTCTATTGTCACGCCGCTCAAATGGCGATTCTCGGGCGGCAGGTCAAGCCTGTAAACGCACCGTCAATTGTTTGTCTGCGGCGCCGGTGCGTCATCCGACGGCGCGGTATCGTTCGGCGTGGCGTTGTCGCCGCTTCCCTGCTGCTGCTGTTGCTGCTGGTTTGGCGCGATCTTGTTGAGGATTTCGGCCGGCAGCCTTGCCTGAATGTCTTGGGGCAGCGCCGCGGTCAGCTTCTCGACCATTGAATCGAGGAAAGGCTTCGACTTGGCGTTATTGACCCAATCCGGACGTGCGGCCGGTGCCACCAGCCAGTTCCAGAAGGCAACGACGACGACCATCAGCAGCAGGCCGCGTGCCGCGCCGAAGAGGAAGCCGAGCGTGCGGTCGAGCGCGCCGATGCGGCTGTCGATAATGAAATCGGCAATCCGGATGGTGATGAAGGAAATGATGATGAGCGCCAGCAGGAAGATGACGGCGGCTGACGCAATCGTGGCGATCTTGGTGTCGGCCTTGTATTGCAGAGCATAGGGAACGAGCAGCGGATAGAGATAGTATGCGGCGACTGCGGAGCCGCCCCAGCTGACGATCGAGAGAATTTCGCGCGAGAAGCCGCGAACCATGGCCAGAATGGCGGAGAAGAGAAGAACGCCGATAACAATACCGTCGAAAATCGTAATGGGCATCTATAATCCACTTCAAGACTTGCCGGACCTCATGGTCGGCATCGGCCTCAATTCATGAGCCTCTTCTTCGCCAAGAACGGCTGAAGTAAGGCTCAGTCTTCGTCTTCCGCGCGCTTGAGCGCACCTTTCGATCCGGCAATGCGCGCCACCAGATCCGGTAGGCTGTCGATCTCGCTCCAGCGTCCGCCATTGCCCTTTGGCAGATCGGCGGAAGCGGCAGGCAGAACGGCCGCGGAAAATCCCAGCTTCTCGGCTTCCTTGAGGCGCTGGGCGGTGTGCGCAACCGGCCGGACGGCGCCCGACAGGCTGACTTCGCCGAAATAGACGCAATCGGCGGGCAGAGCAAGACCAGCCAGGGAGGAAACCAGTGCAGAAGCGACCGCAAGGTCCGCAGCCGGCTCGGAAATGCGGTAGCCGCCGGCAATATTGAGGTAAACATCGTGCTGACCGAGCCGCACGCCGCAATGCGCTTCCAGAACGGCGAGAATCATGGAAAGGCGCGCCGAATCCCAGCCGACGATGGCGCGGCGCGGCGTGCCGAGCGATGTCGGCGCGACCAGCGCCTGCACCTCCACCAGCACAGGACGCGTGCCTTCGATGCCGGCGAAGACCGCCGCGCCTGGCGACTTTTCGTTGCGTTCACCAAGGAAAAGTTCGGACGGATTAGGCACGTCGCGAAGCCCGGCGTCGGACATTTCGAAGACGCCGATCTCGTCGGTCGGACCGAAGCGGTTCTTCACCGTGCGCAGGATACGGTAATGATGGCCCCGATCGCCTTCGAAGTAGAGAACGGCATCGACCATATGCTCGACGACGCGCGGCCCGGCGATCTGGCCATCCTTGGTGACATGGCCGACCAGCACCATGGCAGTTCCCGTCTGCTTGGCGAAGCGGATCATCGCCTGCACGCCGGTACGCACCTGCGTTACCGTGCCGGGTGCGGATTCGGCAAGCTCGCTCCATAGCGTCTGGATGGAATCAATGATGACAAGATCCGGCCGCTTGCCTTCCGCCAGCGTTGCCAGGATATCCTCGACATTGGTTTCGGCGGCGAGCAGCACTTCGGTATCGGCCGCCTTCAGCCGTTGGGCGCGCAGGCGCACCTGCGCCACGGCCTCTTCGCCGGAGACATAGACGATCTTGTGTCCTTGCCGGGCGAGGGCCGCTGCCGCCTGCATCAGCAGCGTCGACTTGCCGATGCCAGGATCGCCGCCGACGAGAACGGCCGAGCCACGCACAAAACCGCCGCCGGTGGCGCGGTCGAGCTCGGATATGCCGGTATGGATGCGCGGCGCTTCCTCGATTTCACCCGAAAGCGTGGTCAGCGTGACGGGCTTGCCCTTTCGCGGCGTCTTCGTTGGTCCGCCGCCGATTCCGCCCATCGGATCTTCCTCGACGATGGTATTCCACGCGCCGCAACTGTCGCACTTGCCGGCCCAGCGATTGTGGACCGTGCCGCAGTTCTGGCAGATGAATTGTGTGCGGGCCTTAGCCATAGGATGCTATTCTCAAGTTCAAATGCTTCGCTTTTCGCGACGAATCGCTTGGGCAGTCAGATAATGTCTTTCCCGGCCTATCAAAACTAATGATTTCCGTATCAACGGCGATCGTGTCAGCCTTTATGCCGGGTTTTATGGATGATGACCGATGTTTGACTATTCGCTTGCGCACTGGATGGGCTTTCTGACTGCTGCGATCCTCCTCAATCTGTCGCCGGGGCCGGATATCGCCTTCATTCTCGGTCACACGATCAGAAGCGGCATGCGCTCCGGCTTTGCAGCGCTGTTCGGCATCTGGAGCGGCGCGTGCCTGCATGTACTGATGGCGGCCGCCGGCCTGTCGGCGATCCTTGCTGCCTCCGCGCTGGCCTTCTCGACCGTCAAATGGGTCGGCGCGGCCTATCTGATCTGGCTCGGCATCCAGGCGCTGCGCTCGAAAGGCGAGGGGGCATGGATCAAGGAGGCGGGCAAGACGCTCTCCTGGGGCCGCATCTATCGACAGGGCATCATGGTCTCGCTGCTCAATCCGAAGGTCGCCATCTTCTTCCTGGCCTTCCTGCCGCAATTCGTCGTCGAAGGCGCCGGCCCGGTCTGGGCGCAGCTTTTGCTGCACGGAAGCCTGATTATCGTCGTCGCCGCTTTCATCGAGCCGCCGCTGATCCTGCTCGGCGGCCGCCTGAGTGACGCGCTTCGGCGCAATCGCAGCCTTGGCCTTTGGCTCGATCGCGGTCTCGGCACGCTGTTCGTGGCGCTTGGCGTTCGGTTGGCGATCAGTGCGCGCTAAATATCCTGAGACGTAGCCGGGCTATTCCTCGGTCTCTTCCGAGATATACCGGCGTTCGTGCCGCAGCCCCATGCTGGTCAGCATCTCATAGCCGATGGTGCCTGCCGCCCTTGCGGCCTCGTCGATCGAGATGTTGCTGCCGAAAAGTTCAACGTAGTCACCGGCTCTGACCAGGTTTTCCGGTAGATCGGTCACGTCGAAAATGGTGAGGTCCATGGTGATGCGGCCGGCAACGGGTACCTTATGCCCGGCAATGAAGCCATGACCGCCCGCAATGCCGGTTTGGCGCAATGGCACGCCGGCACTCGACTGGCTGCGCATATAGCCGTCGGCGTACCCTGCCGAGACGATCGCCAGTCGGCTGTCGCGGGTCAATTGAAGCGCGCGGCCATACCCCACCGTCTCGCCTGCCTTGACAGAGCGGGTCTGGATGATCCGAGCCTCCGCCGTCGCCACCGGGCGCATCGGATTGGCCATGCCCGGCACTGCCTCGCCGCCATAGGTGGCGATGCCGGGGCGGGTGAGATCGAAATGATAGTCGGCCCCAAGAAAGATGCCGGCCGAATTGGCAAGGCTCGCCTCGATGCCTTCGAAGGCGGCACTGACTTTGCGGAAAGCCTCGAGCTGCTGCCAGTTCATCGCATTGGAAGGATGGTCGCCGCAGGCGAGATGGCTCATGACGAGAACCGGCGCAAAGCTTGCCGGACGCGAGACGTCATTAGCAAGCGCGATAGCATCATCCATCGGCAGGCCGAGCCGGTTGAAGCCGGTGTCGACCTGTAGCGCGCAGGGATAATCGCCATAATCAGACAGAACCGACATCCAGAAGGTCAGCTGTTCTTCCGAAGCAATGACGGGTACGAGGTCGTTTTCGAAGAACCGGCGCTCCATGCCCGGCCAGATGCCGCTGAGCACGAAGATGCGCCCCTCGGGGGCATAGAGCCGCAAGGTCGCGCCTTCATCGGCGGTGGCGACGAAGAAATCGCGCGCGCCGGCGCCATAAAGCGTTTCGCCGACATCCTCGATGCCAAGCCCGTAGGCATCGGCCTTGACAACGGCCGACGCGCGGGCCTTCCCCGAGCGGCGCGCGAGGTCGCGCCAGTTTTCGACGAGCGCGCCGAGATCCACCGTCAGCCGCAGGCCGGCGGAAGCGAAAGCATCGTCGTCATTGAAATTATCTGTCATGGGGCGCCCTAAACAAGGAAGTGGCCGGAAGTGATTTGGCTTGGGTCAGGATACTGGCCGTCGATGAAAAGAAAAAGTGCTGCGATGCATGTATGCGGAATTAGGCAGAAACTGCCGCCACATTTCTGACGACAGCTTCCGGCTAAAGGTCGGAAACCAACAGGCTGCTTTGCGGCACGAATGAGCTGAAGGGCAGGCCTTCAGGCACGCTGCGCGCATCATCTTGAAGGCAGGCTGTCGTAGGCTTTAGTTTCCGGGATGATGGCTATTTCGGAACAGCGGCATCGTGCCCCGCTGGCGATCGCCGGAATAGGCTCAGTCGTCACGCCTTCTCACCGCCCATGAGGCGGTATCGCGATCAGGATGCTGATTGTTGCTCGTCTTGATCGCCGCAGCCCAATCGGCGCCGTTATTTTCAGTCACGCCGGTATTTTCTATGCCCGTGATCGTATCGAACCATGTCACCATATTCTCGGTGCAGGTATTGGCATGCGGCGGGAAGGCATGCGGATTATCAAGCGAACCGATCATCAGGTTGGTGCGGCCGTTTTCGAGGTGATGGAAGAACAATGGCGTGCCGCAATTGGCGCAGAAGCCGCGCTCGACAAGCTCAGAACTCTTCCAGATGCTCGGCTTGCCGCGCGTCCAGGTGAGCGCATCATCAGGCGCGGCGACCAGCGCGGCAAAGATGTTGCCGGAGGCTTTCTGGCACATGCGGCAATGGCAGAGATGCGAATTATCATGCATGGCAGTTGCGTGATAGCGCACGGCACCGCACTGGCAGCCGCCGCTTACCGTCATCTCAATGCGTTTCAATTTTCCTTCTCCTCCAAAAGGCGAGTTTGGGCCTAAATGCTTTTTAGGTTTTCATCTTCGGATCGTCCAGCGGAACGACGGATCCGACCACACCTTCTCAAAAAAAGCACGGACGGGTGGATGCCAGCCTTTCCCACATGCGATCACTTTTGTTCAAGACGCGCGGGAGCCGGCGCGCTAATCTTCGGGGATGCAGAACGTTTCGCAGAAAGAGGCGGCTGACGCCATGCCGCTTGCCAAGGTGGAATCGACCCGCTTCTGGCGAGACGGTCGCTTTCGTGACATGGAATGCCTGAGCGCAAGCTTCGTGACGCATGAATATGCGCCGCATGCGCACGACACCTTCAGCATCGGGACGATTGAAAGAGGCAGCCAGATCACCACGCTGCTCGGCAGTCGGGAGGAAGCCGGACCGGGCGATCTCTATATGATCAATCCTGGAGTAGTGCATGACGGCGCTCCGGGCGGCGAAGGCTATCGCTACCGCATGATCTACCCGGACACGAAGCTCTTCGTCGATATTCTGGAAGACGTCACGGGCAAAGCCTTCAATGCGACGCCATCTTTCGCCAGTTCGTTGTTGCGCGATCCGCAGCTTGCAAGCGCCTTCCACAAGGCGCATCGCACACTCGAGAGCGGCGCCGGTGCGCTGGAATCCGATGAAGGCATGTTCTCGGTGCTGGCGGCCCTCTTTGCGCGCTATGGTAGCACGATCGTCCTTCCCGTCGACACCAAGGAGCGTAGCGCCGTCGCGCGCGCCCGCGATTATCTCACTGAGAATTTCGACAGCGATATCGGATTGGAGGAGTTGGCCAAGATCGCAGGCCTGAGCCGCGCGCACCTGATTCGCGCCTTCCGCAGGGAGTATCATATTACGCCCCATGCCTTTCTGACCGACCGGCGTGTCATCGTTGCCCGCCGATTGCTCAGGGAAGGCCGCATGCCCGCCGATGTCGCCATGGAATGCGGTTTTGCCGATCAGGCGCATTTCACGCGCCACTTCAAATCGCGCACCGGCGTCACCCCGGGCCAGTTCCGCGTCGGCTAGCGCATTTCCAATTGCGAAACGGCTTTCTGTCCGGAATGCGTCTGATCACTTTCGTTCAATACAGCGCCGGCTGCCGTCGGCTACCCCTCCGTCATTGTTGAAGTGGAGGTTGCCAATGTTGCAGCAAAGCCGGCCGGCCGGCGAATTCAAAGCCGGGATGCGTGCCATTCTTCCGCTGATCGTTGCCGTCCTGCCGATCGGCCTCGTGTTCGGCGCGGTTTCGGCGACCAAGGGGCTTTCGCCGCTGGAGACCACGCTGATGAGCGCGCTCGTCTTCGCTGGCGGCTCGCAATTCGTGGCGATGGATATCTGGACACATCCCGCAAGCTGGATTGGCGCCGGCTTTGCGGCCCTGCTTGTCAATGTCAGGCACCTGCTGATGAGCGCTTCGATCGGCACGAAGATGCAATCTTTCTCCGGCATCAAGCGCTATCTAGCCATGCTGTTTCTCGCCGATGAGATTTGGGCCATGGCGGAATTCCGCACCGGCACGATGCGGCTCAGTCCCGCCTGGTATGCGGGTATCGTCACGCCCTTCTACTTGGCCTGGGTCGGCTCGTCGCTTGCGGGTGCTCTGCTTGGCGCCTTTCTTGGCGATCCCGCCGTCATCGGTCTCGACTTCGCTTTTCCCGCCGTCTTCATCGTGCTGGTCATGGGCTTCTGGAAAGGACCGGAAACCGGGGCGGTGCTTGCCGCAAGCGGTATTGCAGCCGTTGCGGTCCACCAGTTCGTGCCTGGTGTCTGGCATATTGCAGCCGGCGCGCTGGCGGGACTGGCAATGGCTTTCTGGAAGGGCAGAGCGCGGGAGCAAGCGGCATGACGCTCGATTTCCACGCCCTGCTCGCCATCCTCGCCATGGCTGCCGCAACGATCTTCACCCGTGTTGGCGGTCTCGTCTTGATTCGCTACGTGAAGCTTGACGAGCGTCGGCAAACCGCAATCGAAGCCATTCCACCGGCCGTGCTGATGGCTGTCATTGCCCCCACAGCTTTTGCTACCGGCTGGGCGGAGACGCTGGCCTGCACGGTCACCGCAATCGTCTCTCGCCGCTTGCCGTTGCTGGCAAGCGTTATCGTCGGCGTTGCGACGGTGGCTTTGCTGAGGTCTGCGGGACTCTGAAGCCTTTCCGGCAAAGTGCGAAGCGGTTCTCATCCCAGTGGAACATTGACGCGGCAAGCGTCAATGTTCTTCGTACTGCGTGAAAGACGGGTCGGCGAGGTCGGCAAATCGGGTGAATTCCGATTGGAAGGCGAGCTTCACCGTGCCCGTCGGTCCGTGACGCTGCTTGGCGATGATGACATCGGCCGTGCCCTTTACGCGGTCGAACAGCGCTTCCCATTCCGCGTATTTCGGGTCGTTCGGATCGCGCGGTTCCTGGTTCTTGACGTAATACTCCTCGCGGAACACGAAGAGCACCACGTCGGCGTCCTGCTCGATCGAGCCGGATTCGCGAAGGTCCGAAAGCTGCGGCCGCTTGTCGTCGCGGCTTTCGACCGCACGCGAGAGCTGGGAGAGTGCCACGATCGGAACGTTGAGCTCCTTGCCGAGCGCCTTCAGGCCAGTGGTGATCTCGGTGATTTCCTGAACGCGGTTTTCGCCCGACTTCTTCGAACCGGTCATGAGCTGCACGTAGTCGACGACCAGAACGTCGAGGCCGCGCTGGCGTTTGAGGCGGCGGGCGCGAGCGGCGAGTTGGGCGATGGAAATACCACCCGTCTGGTCGATATAAAGCGGCACCTTCTGCATCATCATCGAGCAGGCCACCAGCTTTTCGAAATCGGCATCGTTGATGTCGCCGCGGCGGATCTTCGAGGAGGAGACTTCCGTCTGCTCGGAGATGATACGGGTGGCGAGCTGCTCCGATGACATTTCCAGCGAGTAGAAGCCGACGACGCCGCCGTTCTTCGCTTTCATCGAGCCATCAGGCTGCACTTCGCCCTCGTAGGCGGCGGCGATATTATAGGCGATGTTGGTGGCAAGCGAGGTTTTGCCCATGCCGGGACGGCCGGCAAGGATGATCAAGTCGGAGCGCTGCAGGCCGCCCATCTTGCTATCAAGCGAGTGGATGCCCGTGGAGATGCCGGAGAGGCCGCCGTCGCGCTCCTTGGCAACGGCCGCCATGTCGATCGCCAGTGCAACGGCGTCGTTGAACGACTGGAATCCGCCGTCGTAGCGGCCATTCTCGGCAAGCTCGAACAGCCGGCGCTCCGTATCCTCGATCTGCGTCTGTGGCGGCATGTCGAGCGGAGCGTCATAGGCGATGTTGACCATGTCTTCGCCGATGGTGATCAGAGCACGACGCAGCGCCAGGTCGTAGATGGCGCGGCCGTAATCTTCAGCGTTGATGATCGACACGGCCTCTACGGCGAGGCGCGCGAGATATTGCGCGACCGTCATGTCGCCGACCTTCTCGTCAGCCGGCACGAAGCTCTTGATGGTCACAGGGTTGGCGGTCTTGCCCATGCGGATGATATCACCGGCGACTTCGAAGATCTTCCGGTGCAGCGGCTCGTAGAGATGGATCGGCTTCAGGAAATCGGAGACGCGATAATAGGCATCGTTGTTGACGAGGATGGCACCGAGCAGAGCCTGTTCCGCCTCAATGTTATTGGGCGCTTCGCGATAATGCTGGTCGGCGGGAGCAATGGCGGCGAGCTTGCGCGCAGCTTCGTTCATTTTCCATCTCTTCATGCTTTAGGGTGTCGTCTGGTTTGCGATGTTCCGATGTCATGGTCAACCGTGCAAACGGATGGCCATACCGACCTATCAACGTTGTTCCACTCGTCCACAGGGACAAGTTTCCGCCACGTAAAAAATCCCTTGTGGCCACTTTGCAACGCAAAGATCGACACACGAATCACTTATGCAAACTATCTGTGGGGAACATTTTAGCCGGTCTTTCGCTGCGCGCATCAACTGTTGCGGCTATCCTGCTTGAAAAACTGGGAAAATCCGGGTATTCCCCTTAAATTAGGGTAGGATGCTAATAGTATAAAGTTGCAATAATGCCAGGTGCGCCATCAAGACAAGAACTCTTCGACGACCTCTCCGCGTTCAATCGCAAGCTGAGGGCGGCTTTCGACGCTCTCGTTCGAGAGCACGGCATGACCCTTTCCCGCGCGAGGGTTTTTCGCAAGCTCTCCCGCCGGGACGGAATAAACCAGAGGGAGCTTGCCGACGAGCTGGAGCTGGAAACGCCGACGCTCGTGCGCATCCTCGATGCCATGGAGGCGCAGAATTTCATTGAGCGCCGCGCCGCCGTATCCGATCGCCGCGCCAAGCAGATCTTCATGACGGAATCAGGAAAAGTCGTTGCCGCCGAGGTTGAGGCTCTTGCCACCAGTGTGCGTGCGGATATCTTGGAGGGGATTTCGGACGAGGATGTCGGCATGGCGCTGAAAGTTATCCGTGCCATGACTGCCAATCTTCAGAATATCGGCAAATCATGAGGTAGTGCATGAGCGGGGATCCGGGCCCGGTCGCCAATGCGGAAGCCAACGCCGTCCCACCCGCTCCACCGCCTATGCCGGGCTGGAAAGTGCCGCTCTATATTGCGGCGTCCGTCATGTTCTTCCTGACGCAGGGCCTCGGTCTCAATCTCGCCTTCGCCAACCTTACGCAAATTCAGGGAACCATTGCGGCGACCACCACAGAGTCGGCATGGCTTTCTGCTGCCTATATGGCGCCCAATGTCAGCCTCGCCATCGCGCTGGTAAAGATCCGCCTTCAATATGGCGTGCGCAATTTCGCCGAGGTCAGCATTCTCGGCTTCGTGCTCGCCTCGCTGCTCAATCTCTTCGTCTCCGACCTGCATTCTGCGATCGTCGTCCGCTTCCTGAGCGGGATTGCCGGCGCGCCACTCTCGACGCTTGGCTTCCTTTATATGCTGGAGGCCTTCGAGCCGGCGAAGAAGATGACGATCGGCGTCAGTCTGGCGATGATGAACACGCTGCTTGCCGCTCCCATCACCCGTCTCGTGTCGCCCTCGCTACTCGATTATGGCGAATGGCGCGGCCTCTATACGCTTGAAATGGCATTGGCGCTCCTCGTCATGCCGATCATCTATCTGCTGCCACTGACGCCGCCGCCGCGCGTCAAGGTTATCGTGCTGGGCGATATCTTCAGCTATCTTCTTGTCGCGATCGGTTTCGGCTGTCTTGCCGTCGCCCTATCGGTCGGGCGCCTCTACTGGTGGCTGGAGGTGCCATGGCTCGGCGTCGTTCTGGCTATTGCCGTCGCATCCCTGACCGTTGCCATCGTCGTCGAACTGAGACGGTCGACGCCTTTGATCGACGTTCGCTGGCTGCTTCGGCCGGAAATTCTGCATCTGACGGCGATCCTCCTGGTCTTCCGCATCATTGCCGCCGAGCAGACCTCCGTCATCATGACCTTCTATCAGAATGCGGTCGGCCTGCTCTATGACCAGCTTGCCTTGCTCTATTGGATCATCCTCGCCTTCTCGATCATCGGCGGCCTCATCTGCACCGTGTTCATGAGCTATGGCTATACGTGGCAGATCCAGTTCGTCGCGCTTATTCTGATGGGGGTGGGCTCGCTGATGGATTCTCAGGTGACGAACCTGACCCGTCCCGAGCAGATGTATCTCAGCCAGGCCCTGGTGGCGGCCGGCGCGGCGCTCTTCTTGCCGCCATCCATGTCGGCAGGCTTCAAGGAGGCTATATCCAAAGGCCCGCCCTATCTGGTGACCTTCTTCGTCGTCTTCACCTTCACGCAAAGCATCGGCGGCCTCGTCGGCTCGGCCTTCTACGGCACGCTGATCACCATTCGCGAGAAGTTCCATTCGGCCGTCCTGACCGAGCGCGTGCTGCTGACGGATCCGCATGTGGCCACACGCGTCAGCCAGCTTTCATCCTCCTATGGCAAGGTGATTGGGGATAGCGCGCTGCTGAAGGGGGAGGGGCTGGCGCTGCTCGGCGCGCAGGTCAGCCGCGAAGCCAATATGCTTGCCTATGGAGATGCCTTCTTCACTGCCGCCGTAATCGCCTTCCTATCACTTGCCGGCCTCTCAATCCATGTTCTCTTCCGTTTCGTCAGGGCTCGCCTGGCCGGCGATCGGGTAGAGATCGCGACATCCAACCCATGAGGATATGAAATAGCTCCATGTCGAGGCTCGTTCGCTCCCCCATCGAAGTCATCGCCGTTCTCGCCGGCATCGGCGGAGTCATGCTGGTGCTCTATGCCTGGCATCTGCCGCCGTTCAAAACCTCGGTCGAGACGACGGACGACGCCTATGTCAAAGGCTATGTCACGACTATCAGCCCGCAGGTCAGCGGTTATATCACCGACGTGCCGATCAAGGACTACAAGCTCGTCAAGGAAGGCGATGTGCTCGCCCAGATCGATAACCGCATCTACAAGCAGAAGGTGGCGCAGGCCCACGCGACGCTGGACGGACAGAAGGCCGCACTCGCCAATTCGCAGCAGCAGGAGCAGGCCGCCAAGGCCGGCATCGTCTCCAGCCAGGCGCAGATCGACAGCGCCAATGCAGCGCTGAAGCGTGCCCAGCTTGCCTTCGATCGCGTCACGACACTCGTCTCCAGAGGCGTCTCGACGACAAGCGATTCCGAGCAGGCGCAGGCGACGCTGCAGCAGGCGCAGGCATCGGTCAATCAGGCAAAGGCCGCTCTCGATGTCTCCCAGCAGAACCTGACGACGATCATCGTCAACCGCGCTTCGCTGGAAGCCGGTGTCAGTGGCGCGGAAGCGGCCGTGCAGCTTGCCGATATCGATCTCGACAATACGACCATCAGGGCGCCGCAGGACGGCCGCGTCGGCGAGATCGGTGTGCGTCTTGGCCAATATGTGACGCCCGGCACGCAGCTGATGAACCTCGTTCCGAAGGACGTCTGGGTCATCGCCAATTTCAAGGAAACGCAGCTTGATGGCATGAAGCTCGATCAGCCCGCCACCATCTCCGTGGATGCGCTCGGACATCGCGAGATCAAGGGCCGCATCCAGCGCTTCTCCCCGGCCGCTGGCTCGGAATTTGCGGTCATCAAACCCGATAATGCCACGGGCAATTTCACCAAGGTCGCCCAGCGTCTCGGCGTCAGGATCAAGATCGAGGATGGGCAGCCTCTGGCGGACCAGTTGGCGCCCGGTATGTCCGTCGTCGTTTCGATCGACAAGGATTCGGCTCCGTTGCCGGAAATCAAGGATAACGACTGACCTGGGCGTTCGCTCCATCTTCTGTCAGAAAACAGGAAAGCCTGGGTCGGGGGACCCAGGCTTTCTTGCATTAGAAATTACGAAAAAGGCTTGAAGATCAAGCTTCTTCGTCGCCGTCGCGGTCAGCTTCCGGATCGAAGAAGTCTTCCGGACGCAGGGCGTCTTCGTCAACGCCGTAGATGGCGTCGGCGGAGGTGAGGGTTTCGCCCTTGGCCTGACGCTCGGCTTCTTCAGCGGAGCGTGCAACGTTGAGTTCGATCGTGATTTCGACTTCGGCGTGAAGGCCGATCGTGACGTTGTGCAGGCCGATGGCCTTGATCGGCGTGTTCATGTGAACCTGGCTGCGGCCGACGTTGAAGCCTTCGGCGGCGAGGATTTCGACGACATCACGGGCAGCGACCGAACCGTAGAGCTGGCCGGTTTCGCCAGCCGAGCGAACGACGATGAAGGACTTGCCGGCGAGAACGTCGGCAACCTTCTGGGCTTCGCTCTTGCGCTCGAGGTTGCGGGCTTCGAGCGTTGCGCGCTCGGCTTCGAAACGAGCCTTGTTGGCGGCATTGGCGCGCAGTGCCTTGCCGAGCGGCAGCAGGTAGTTACGGGCAAAGCCGTCGCGAACCTTGACGGTTTCGCCCATCTGGCCGAGCTTGGAGATGCGTTCGAGGAGAATGACTTCCATTTTCGTTGTTCCTTTCGATGTCAGATTTTCGTGTCTTGTTTGGATGTGTCGGCATTCTTGTTCGGGGTCAGCGATATCGCCTTGCGGGTATCGTAAAGACCGAGAACGAGAACGATAAAGAGCGGCAGCGTCACAAAGAAGCATACCAGGTAGCAGAGGATCAGAACCGGCAGACGCCAGTCCTTGCCCCGCGTCCGGTAATGCAGCGAAGCAAAGCCGGAAACGATGAAGCCAGCACCGAAGGCGCCGAGCACGGCGGCGGCGATGAGAGCCAGAACTCCGCCAAAGAAGATAGCGACGATCGCCACGAGAAAGACGAAGATCGCATTGCGGTTCATGCGCAACGACGAGGGGATATCGTCGCGCGGGCGCAGATTATGGCTCGAAGCCGCAACGATGCGTGTCGCCACGTAATAGGCGGCCAACAGCATCATGACCCAGATCATGCCCCAGGCGATCGGGATCATGTAGAGCATCAGCGACTTCATCTTCGCGATCGCAGCCGGATTGAGCTGAAGATCGGGAGACTGCTGGTTTACCGCGGCCATGTAGGCGTCGACGACCTGGCCCACCAGATCGGCACCGTAGCCCATGACCGCTCCGGCGACGATGATGACGATGGCGGCGAGACCGCACAGGTGCAGCATGATGTCGGAGAGCGGATACCAGGCCATCAGATTATCCGGGCCTCCGAGTTCGGAGGCGGGACGCGCCAGATTGGCGAGATGGCTGAGCCAAGCGGGAATCAGCGTCAGGAGAACGACGAAGAGCCCGAAATAGACCGACTGCGTAACGGTTCCGACGATGCCGGCGACCACGACGGCAACGATGACGGCCATATTGCCCCAGCCGAGGCCGACGATCAGGATCGGGAGAGCGGAAAGTGCGCCGAACAGGATGAACAGCAATGGCTGCACCGTCGCGCCATACACGAGTAGGGCGGCGGTCAGACCGGCGAGCGCGCCGATGCCAAGCTCTTTTGCGTTCAACTTTTTCACGTCGCTGTCCTGCTTCGTATCGAGCAGTTAGAGGATGCCTTCGCCACACGGGCCTGAAAGCTTATCCCCAACATGGGGTTTCAAGGTTCCGATCCGCGCCCATCGCGAAAGGGAGAAGGGAAGGCATCGCTGCCTTCCCTCTAATTCATTCTGCGTCAGGCGCTATTAAGCGACGACGTAGGGCAGCAGGCCGAGGAAACGGGCGCGCTTGATCGCCTGGGCGAGTTCGCGCTGCTTCTTCTGAGAAACGGCCGTGATGCGGGACGGAACGATCTTGCCACGCTCGGAAATGTAGCGCTGCAGGAGGCGAACGTCCTTGTAGTCGATGCGCGGCGCATTGGCGCCCGAGAACGGGCAGGTCTTGCGGCGGCGATGGAACGGACGGCGGACCGGTGCGGAAGAAACTTCAGACATCTCTCAAATCTCCTTATACGCGGTCTTCGCGCGGACGGCGCGGACGGTCTTCGCGGTCACCACGATCCGGGCGCGGACCACGATCGCCGAAGCTGCGCTCCGGACGGTCGCCATCGCGGCGCGGACGGTCGTCACGGTCGCGCTTCTGCATCATGGCGGACGGGCCGTCTTCGTGTTGCTCGACAGCGATCGTCATGTAACGCAGGACGTCTTCGCTGATGCGCATCTGGCGTTCCATTTCCTGGATCGCAGCGGCCGGAGCATCGATGTCCATCAGGGCGTAATGAGCCTTGCGGTTCTTCTTGATGCGGTAGGTGAGGGACTTGAGGCCCCAGTTCTCGATACGCCCGACTTTACCGCCGTGAGCTTCGATGACACCCTTGTACTGTTCTACGAGGGCGTCGACCTGCTGAGCGGAAATATCCTGCCGGGCAAGGAATACATGTTCGTAAAGAGCCATGGATAGCTTTGCCTTTCTTGCGTTGGTCTGACCCGATATTCGGCGGCTAAGCCTCAACGACTGCTCCTGAGAGGGTAAACCCAAGCAAGAAAAGCGTTTCCGAGACGGTCGAGAGCGGAGACACGGGAGGCTGGAACGCTTCCGTTCCGAACGATTCCCTTATCGGAAACCGGCCCTCCGTTCAGCCACCAGCCAGAAGACCGGGTTGCGAACAGGGCGGCTTATACGGATTTTTCTTCGAAAGGCAAGGGTAGGGGCGAAATTATGCTGTTTTGCCCATGAGCGCGTCGATGCTTGGGCCAAATCGCGAGCTCCCATCCGCCGCAGCGTTGCACCCGCCGCGCTCTCCCATATGATGGAATGCGAATTGCAGCAACAGGGACGGTTCATGCGCATCTTTCTCGTTCGGCACGGCGAATCCCTTGGCAATATCGACGACCGCGCCTATCGGCAATTCGGCGACCATAATGTGCCCCTGACGGAATGGGGGTATCGGCAGGTGCTGGAAGCAGGGCAGGCGATATCAGCCTATCTCAAGGGATTGCCATCAGCCGAACTGCGCAAGCTGAGCGTCTGGTATTCGCCCTTCCTGAGGACGCGGCAGAGCAAGGATGCCCTACTTGAAGTTCTGCCCGCCGAACTCATCGGGGATATCAGAGAGGATTATCTCCTGCGTGAGCAGGACTTCGGCCTCTTCACCGAAATCTACGATCATGCCGAACAGAAGCGAAAATTTCCCGACGAGTTCGAAAAATGGGCAAGGCTGCGCAACAATAACGGCAAGTTCTACGCACGGCCGCCGGACGGCGAGAGCCGCGCCGATGTCGCCCAGCGTATCCGTCTGTTTCTGCAGACCCTCATGCACGACGCCGAAAACGGAAAGAACAATGTCATCATCGTCGGCCATGGCGTGACCAACCGGGCCTTCGAGATGAATTTCCTGCATCACCCCGTCGATTGGTTCGAGCGCTCGGACAATCCAGGAAACGCCGATGTCACCTTGATCGAGGGGCGGAGTTCGGAAGGCTATCGCTCGATCCTGCTTCATAAGTCCGTGGACCGTGTGAGGGGGCAGGAGGAATTGAAGGCGGCTTATGGTTCCGAATTGGCGATTGCGCCGAAGACAAAGCAATAGGCCGCTTGCCGTAAGCATGGCTTTTTCCCGCTGCCATATGAGCCTGCTTTCATTTCATCGGTAAGGCCGAATCTTTCGAATGTGGGCTGCAATCATGGCTTGTGAAGCGCCTGGAGCTATGGAATTCATGGCTTGGCTGCAATTTGGGGGTGGGCTGTGAAGAAAAGCTTTGCTTTGCTGGGTTTTGCTCTGGGTTTCGCGCTTCTTGCGCAAAATGCCGCGGCGCGGCTGAGCTACGACGTTCGAACTGCGGATGATGGAATTACCTACATTACGGTAATTGGCAGTTTCGAAGCCGACGATGATTTGAGCTTATTCCGCGATAAGGCTGTTTCCAGCCACGCTATCTACGTCGGCTTCGACAGCGGCGGCGGCAATGTATCCAAGGCATTGGAACTTGGCCGGCTGATAAGATCTCTGGGGCCCAGCACTCTCGCTGTAAGAAGCGCCGAATGCTCCTCGGCTTGTTCCTTGTCCTTTCTTGGCGGAGTGGGCCGGTTTGCCGAACCGGGCTCGATCGGCGTTCACAAGTCTTCGGTCAGCGATACAAAAGGAATGGATGTCGAGACTGCCGTAGCAGCCGTCCAACGGCAGACTGCGGACGTGATTGCCTATATGAACGAAATGGGCATTGACCCGGGCTTGCTGCAGCTCACGCTCAAATATGACAGCAACGATATTCGTTATCTGTCATCGAGCGAAATGACACAGTTTCGAGTGACGACCGTGTCATACCAGGAGATTCAGGAGTTCGCAGCAAAGTCGTCGTCTAACAATGCTCCGGCAGCGAGTGCTGAAGCGCGTAAGGCAACTCAGCCACTGAACGAGGAGTCGCCGCTTCTGCAAGTTCCAATCCCGAGAAACGGCATTGTTCAAGACGACGCAGGAGCGGCCCTGCTCAAGACCAGCCGGAACATGAGCGCCAAGACGATTGCGACTTTCCCGAATGGGAGCGAGTTGACGATCAAGAAGAGCATCGGCGACTGGTATCGTGTGTCGATCGGCAAAAAGTCCGGCTATATGCTTCAAACGTCGGTGTGGGTGCGCGAGTTCGAAGAAAATCGCTTTGGCAAACAATATATCCAAATATTCGTCGATCCCTCGTTGCAGACAGCCATACAGTTGGCCAAGGGGGCAAACCCTCCCATGGTGGTGCATTTGACCGCGCAGGGGCGGTATGCCCTTACCATTAAGGACGTCTACGACAAAAATATCGCTCCGCTGGTATATCGACACCTGATAGGGAGTAAAAAAATCCCTCTCAATGCCATCATCACTCATGGCAACGACTACGTTCGCGAAATCTGCTGCAGTGCTTCCGCTGTAACGGCCGAATAAACGGGCAAACTTGCCCGTTTATCCTTTTGAATCCTATCGACAGGCTTCTCACATAGGCATCGGATATTTCCGGTGCACCTGCTCGATCTCGGCCAGTGCCTCCTCGGGTAGCGTCACATAAGCGGCGGCCACGTCGGTCTCAAGCTGCGCCATCGTCGTCGCGCCGATGATGACGGACGTCATGAAGGGCTTGGTGAGGCAGTAGGCCAGCGCCAGTTTCGACGGGTCAATACCGTATTTGGCGGCGATCTCGAGATAGGCCTTGACCGGCGGCTCCTGCAGCGGTTGCAGGCGGCCGCCGATGTCGAGATTGATCGAGCCGCGCGAGCCGGCCGGACGGGCACCGCCGACATATTTGCCGGTGAGAATGCCGCCAGCGAGCGGCGAATAGGCGAGCAGGCCGACATCTTCGTGATGCGACAGTTCAGCCAGATCGAGGTCGAAATGGCGGTAGAGGAGGTTGTATTCGTTCTGCGTGGTGGCGACGCGCGGCAGACCCTTCTGCTCGGCAATCGTCAGATATTTCTGGATACCCCAGGTCGTCTCGTTGGAGAGGCCGACGGCGCGGATCTTGCCGGCCTTCACCAGCTCGCCCATCGTCTCCAGGATCTCGGTGATCTCGGCGATGACTTTCTCGCGATCCTGGTTGAAGGGGTTATAGCGCCAGTTCTGGCGGAAATGGAAATGGCCGCGGTTCGGCCAGTGAACCTGATAGAGGTCGATATAATCGGTCTTCAGCCGCTTCAGGCTGGCGTCGACAGCCGCATTGATATTGGCGGCGTCCGGACCTTGCCCGCCGCGCAAATATTCGCGACCCGGACCGGCGACTTTGGTGGCGAGCACGACATCCTTACGCTTGCCGGTCTTCTCGAACCAGGTGCCGATATATTCCTCGGTGCGGCCCTGAGTCTCCGGCCCCACAGGCGTCGTCGGATACATTTCGGCGGTATCGAAGAAATTAATGCCCTTCTGGACAGCATAGTCCATCTGTTCGTGCGCTTCGGCCTCGCTGTTCTGCGTGCCCCAGGTCATCGTGCCTAGGCAAATCTGCGAAACGGAAATATCGGTACGGCCTAATCTCTTATATTTCATGGGAAAACCTTGGGGATGGGAGAAGGTCAAAATGAATGAGGTCGCGCAAATTTAGGCCCGATCTGAGCGAGCGCAAGAAAAAAATCATTGCGCTTCGCGGCTGCAAAAGCCTGTGGCTGCGGGGCTTGCACTATTGACTCCGCTGCAAACAATGTCATTGGGAAGCAAAACGACCCCCAAAAGGACGCTTTATAATGACTGTTGCTTTCACATTTCCCGGCCAGGGCAGCCAAGCCGTCGGCATGGGCAAGGATCTTGCCGACAATTTCGCCGAGGCGCGCGCCGTCTTCGAGGAAGTCGATGAAGCGCTCGGTGAAAAGCTTTCCGACGTCATCTTCAACGGCCCGGAAGACAAGCTGACGCTGACGGCCAATGCGCAGCCTGCGCTGATGGCCGTCTCGCTCGCCGTCATCCGCGTGCTGCAGGCTCGCGGCCTCGATCTGAAGAGCAAGGTCTCTTATGTTGCCGGTCACTCGCTCGGCGAATACTCCGCGCTCTGTGCCGCCGGCACCTTCTCGCTTGCCGATACGGCGCGCCTGCTGCGCATCCGCGGCAATGCCATGCAGGCGGCAGTCCCCGTCGGCGTCGGTGCCATGGCCGCAATCATCGGCCTTGAACATGCCGATGTCGTCGCCGTTTGCGAGGAGGCTTCTGCACTCGGCGCCTGCCAGATCGCCAATGACAATGGTGGCGGCCAGATCGTTATCTCCGGGGAGAAAGCCCCGGTCGAAAAGGCAGCGGA
Organism: Martinezella sp. CNPSo 3890; assembly: GCF_057784455.1. Classification (NCBI taxonomy): domain Bacteria; kingdom Pseudomonadati; phylum Pseudomonadota; class Alphaproteobacteria; order Hyphomicrobiales; family Rhizobiaceae; genus Martinezella; species Martinezella sp. CNPSo 3890. Next base: position 700,360 of record NZ_JBXSOR010000001.1, read on the forward strand.
ACTTGCGACCGCCAAGGGCGCTAAGCGCGCCATCCTCTTGCCCGTCTCCGCACCGTTCCATTCTGCGTTGATGGCTCCGGCTGCCGACGCCATGCGCGAGGCGCTCGCCGGCGTCGCCAAGGCCAACCCGGTCGTGCCTGTTATCGCTAATGTGAAGGCGGTTCCGGTTACCGATGCTGATGAGATTGCGCGGTTGCTGGTCGAGCAGGTTACCGGCCAGGTGCGCTGGCGTGAGACGGTGGAATGGTTTGCCGCCAACAATGTGACAACATTGTATGAAATTGGCGCCGGCAAGGTGCTGACGGGTCTTGCCCGCCGCATCGACAAGTCGGTCAACGGCATCGCCGTCAACAATGCTGCAGATATAGATACGGCGCTTGCCGCATTGCTCGGCTGATATATTCAAGGAACGAGGGACACATATGCTTGATTTGACCGGCCGCAAGGCCCTGGTAACCGGCGCATCCGGCGGCATCGGTGAAGAAATTGCCCGGCTCCTGCACAAGCAGGGTGCCATCGTCGGCCTGCACGGCACGCGCGTCGAAAAGCTGGAGGCGCTGGCCTCCGAGCTCGGCGATCGCGTCAAGATCTTCCCGGCCAACCTGTCGGACCGCGACGAAGTCAAGGCGCTCGGCGCCAAGGCGGAAGAGGAGCTCGGCGGCGTCGATATCCTGGTCAACAATGCCGGCATCACCAAGGACGGCCTCTTCGTGCGCATGAGCGACGAGGACTGGGACGCCGTGCTGGAAGTCAATCTGACCGCCGTCTTCCGCCTGACGCGGGAGTTGACCCATCCGATGATGCGCCGCCGCTACGGCCGCATCATCAACATCACCTCCGTCGTCGGCGTGACGGGTAATCCGGGCCAGGCCAACTACTGCGCCTCCAAGGCGGGCATGATCGGCTTCACCAAGTCGCTGGCGCAGGAAATCGCAACGCGAAACGTCACGGTCAACTGCGTTGCCCCCGGCTTCATCGAAAGCGCGATGACGGGCAAGCTGAACGACAAGCAGAAAGAAGCCATCATGGGGGCGATCCCCATGAAGCGTATGGGCACGGGTCAGGAAGTCGCTTCTGCCGTTGCTTATCTCGCTTCCTCGGAGGCGAGCTATGTCACGGGGCAGACGATCCATGTCAACGGTGGCATGGCAATGATCTAAAGGAATTGCTGTTGGGGGGAACTTTCCCGCCAATAGCATGTTGAGCAACCCGGAGCCGGCTATTTTCTGGCTTTGCGACGGACTTAAACCGTGTTAAGCGGGCCATGACTGTGAACAGTCGTCCGGAAAATTCAGGCGGACTGGGCCACATTCAAGGCGCTGGACCGGATCTCAATGCCGGGTTGAACGGGTTTGCCAGCGGCGTCGGAACAGATGCTGCAGGTTTGAATTAGGGTAGGGATGTCACAAGGCATTCTCATCAGGATATAAGGTCGAGGAAACCGACATGAGCGATATCGCAGAACGCGTAAAGAAAATTGTTGTTGATCATCTTGGCGTTGACGCCGACAAGGTTGTTGAAAGCGCAAGCTTCATCGACGATCTGGGTGCGGACTCGCTCGACACCGTCGAACTGGTCATGGCCTTCGAAGAAGAATTCGGCGTTGAAATTCCGGACGACGCTGCTGACTCGATCCTGACGGTCGGCGACGCGGTAAAGTTCATTGAGAAGGCTCAGGCCTAATCTTTCGCGCTTTTTGACGGGGCGGGCTGAAGAGTCCGCCCTATTTCGTCCGGCGACGTCGGACGAAGCAAGCTTATACGCATATCATCATAAAAAGACGGGGGTCTGCGGGCGATGAGACGTGTCGTTATCACGGGTACCGGCATGGTATCACCTTTGGGCTGTGGCACGGAGGTGTCCTGGACGCGTTTGCTCGCTGGGCACAACGGCGCCCGCCTCGTGACCGAATTTGAGGTCGATGATCTCGCGGCAAAGATTGCCTGCCGCATCCCTGTCGGCGACGGCACCGACGGCACGTTCAACGCAGACGATTGGATGGAGCCGAAGGAGCAGCGCAAGGTCGATCCCTTCATCATCTACGGCATGGCGGCCGCCGACATGGCGCTGGCCGATGCGAATTGGCATCCGGCCACGGATGAGGATCAGATCGCGACGGGCGTCATGATCGGTTCCGGCATCGGCGGCCTCGAAGGCATAGTCGAGGCTGGCTACACGCTGCGCGACAAGGGTCCGCGCCGTATTTCGCCTTTCTTCATCCCTGGTCGTCTCATCAATCTCGTCTCCGGTCAGGTCTCGATCCGCCACAAGCTGCGCGGACCGAACCATGCGGTCGTTACCGCATGTTCGACCGGTGCGCACGCGATCGGCGATGCCGCTCGTCTGATCATGCTCGGCGATGCCGACGTCATGGTAGCAGGCGGTGCCGAAGCTCCGGTCTGCCGCATTTCGCTTGCAGGCTTTGCTGCCTGCAAGGCGCTGTCGACAGACTTCAACGATACGCCGCAAAAGGCCTCGCGCCCCTATGACCGCGACCGTGACGGCTTCGTCATGGGCGAGGGCGCCGGCATCGTCGTTCTCGAAGAACTGGAACACGCCAAGGCGCGCGGCGCCAAGATCTACGCAGAAGTCGTCGGCTACGGCCTCTCGGGCGACGCCCATCATATCACTGCTCCGTCCGAGGACGGCGAAGGCGCTTTCCGCTGCATGACATCTGCGCTGAAGCGCGCGGGCCTGACGCCTGCCGATATCGACTACATCAATGCCCATGGCACATCGACGATGGCCGATACGATCGAACTCGGCGCTGTCGAACGGCTGGTCGGCAATGCCGCGTCGAAGATTTCCATGTCGTCCACCAAGTCGGCAACCGGTCATCTTCTTGGCGCTGCCGGTGCCATCGAAGCGATCTTTACGACCCTCGCCATTCGTGACAACGTCGCCCCGCCGACGCTCAATCTGGACAATCCGGAGCGCGAGACCGCCATCGATCTCGTTCCGCACAAGGCTCGCAAGCGCGAAATCAACGTCGCGCTGTCGAACTCCTTCGGCTTCGGTGGCACGAATGCGTCGCTTGTCCTGCGCCGTTATGAGGCTTAATAACAACGCGTCACTGTTGGGGGGAGGGTGCCTTGCGGCAATCTCGCCCGCATCCTTGATTGTTGCTGCGCCTTCGTCTTTCTCGGGAATGTGGTGCGGGAACGCCTGATCGGTCGAAGTCGGAGCCTCGAGCTCCGCCTTATCTTCTGAACCTGCTTTTTGCCGCATTGCTTGGCCAAAGAGCAGGCAATCACAAAAAGGAAGGGATTGCCGGTGAGCGATACGAACCAGAGCAACGGAACTCCGAACGGGCAGAAAGGACCGATTATCCCGAAATCGGCGAATGAAGCCTTGCGTCCGGAGCGTGTTCCGGATCCGCCGAAGCGTTCGCGCAAGGCCCGTAGCCAGATGGTCATCTTCCTGAACTTTCTGATGACGCTTGCGGTTTTCGTCGCCGTTGCCGCCATCGGCGGCGCCTATTACGCGTTTTCGATCTATCAGGGTCCCGGTCCTCTGACGACCAACACCAATTTCATCGTGCGCAATGGTGCTGGCCTCAGCGAGATCGCCAACCGCCTGGAATCCAATAATATCATCACCGATCAGCGCATCTTCCGCTGGTTGACGGCCACCTATCTGCGTGATGGTGAAACGCTTCGCGCCGGCGAATACGAGATCAAGGCCGGCGCTTCCATGAAGGACATCATGGAGCTGCTGAAGTCCGGCAAGTCGATCCTCTATTCGGTTACTCTGCCTGAGGGCCTGACGGTTCGGCAGATGTTCAACAAGCTGCAGGCCGATGTTGTGCTGGAGGGCGATCTGCCGTCGGCCCTGCCGCCGGAAGGCAGTCTGAGACCGGACACCTATAAGTTCACGCGCGGCACCAAGCGCACCGAAATCGTTCAGCAGATGGCGGCGGCACAGGCCAAACTGGTCGATCAGATTTGGGAGAAGCGCGATTCCAGCGTCCAGCTGGCGAGCAAGCAGGATTTCATTACGCTGGCTTCCATGGTGGAGAAGGAAACCGGTGTGGCGGACGAACGCGCCCATGTCGCTTCCGTCTTCCTGAACCGGTTGGGCAAGGGTATGCGCCTGCAGTCCGACCCGACGGTCATCTATGGCCTCTTCGGTGGTGAAGGAAAGCCGTCCGATCGCCCCATCTACCAGTCCGACCTGAAGAAGGACACGCCTTATAATACCTACCTCATCAAGGGCTTGCCGCCGACGCCGATCGCAAATCCGGGCAAGGATGCTCTGGAGGCCGTCGCCAACCCCTGGAAGACGCAGGACCTCTATTTCGTGGCGGATGGCACCGGTGGACATGTCTTCGCCGCAACGCTGGACGAGCACAATGCCAATGTCAGGCGCTGGCGCAAGCTGGTTGCCGAGAAGGGCGAAGATCCCAGCGCCATTGCCGTTGATGGTCAGCCCGACGATGCTGCCGTAGCCCCCGGTTCGGGCACGCAGCAGAAGAAGAAGACCAACTAATCCTCGCCACGCCGTGGTCTGCATAGAGTGCCCGGCGTGGATTCACTTTACATTGGCCCGTAATCCGAAGATTTTCGATGGATTGGGGATAGGAACTATCGGAGGCTTGCATGGCGTTGCAGTCCATGACCGGCTTTGCCCGGCGTGAGGGAACGAGTGGTCGTGGCCGCTGGGCATGGGAACTGCGCTCGGTGAACGGCAAGGGGTTGGATATCCGCCTGCGCTTGCCGCCAGGCCTGGAGCGCCTCGAAACTGATGTCCGCAAGTCGATCGCGGATCGGCTCTCGCGCGGCAATCTTCAGGTCAGCCTGTCGCTCTCGGTGGAAGAAAGCCGTATCGAGGTCGTCGTGAACCAGGATGCGCTGACGGCGGTCCTGGCGCTACGCGATCAGCTGGCCGGCATCGTGGATCCCGCTCCGCTGCGCCTGGAAAGCCTGATGGCTGTGCGCGGCCTGGTGGAATTCAAGGAAGCCGAGGAAGACGAGGACGCCGTCGCCGCGCGCGACGCAGATATCATGGCCGGCCTCGAGGCGGCACTCGCCGATCTCCGCGACATGCGCCGGCAGGAAGGCGATGCACTCGGCAAGGTTCTGCTCGGTCATGTCGCGACGATCGAGGCGCTGACATCAACGGTCGAGCGCGATCCGTCCCGTTCCCCGCAGGAAATTGCTGCGAGACTGGCGACGCAGGTTTCGATACTTCTGGACGGCTCGTCGGGCCTTGATCGTGACCGGCTCCACGCCGAAGCTGCCCTTCTCGCCACCAAGGCCGATCTGCGGGAGGAGATCGATCGCCTGAAGGCCCACGTGGCCGCCGCGCGCGATCTGATCTCCAAGGGCGGCCCTGTCGGCCGCAAGCTCGATTTTCTTGCACAGGAATTTAACCGGGAATCGAATACCATCTGTTCGAAATCGAATGCAGCGGCCGTGACTGCCGCCGGCATCGAGCTGAAGGTAGTCATCGACCAGTTCCGCGAACAGGTCCAGAATTTGGAGTAGGCCATGAAGCCGGCGACATCCACATCCATTCCGATCGCCCGCCGGGGGTTGATGCTTGCCATCTCCTCGCCCTCGGGAGCCGGCAAGTCGACGATCGCGCGCACACTGCTCGACAAGGACAAGCAGGTGAGCCTCTCGGTCAGCGTCACGACGCGGCAGCGCAGGCCGAGCGAAATCGAAGGCGTGCACTATCATTTTGTCTCGCCGCGCGAATTCGAGCGTCTGCGCGATTCCGACTCCTTGCTCGAATGGGCCGAGGTGCACGGCAATTTCTACGGCACGCCACGCGAGCCCGTGGAGACGGCGATGTCGGAAGGCCGCGACATGCTCTTCGACATCGACTGGCAGGGCGCCCAGCAGTTGCAGGAGAAGATGCCGGCAGATGTCGTCTCCATCTTCGTGCTGCCGCCGACTATGACGGAGCTGCAATCGCGGCTGCATCGCCGCGCAGAGGATTCCGAAGAGGTCATCGCCATGCGTCTCGCCAATTCCAGGGCCGAGATCGCTCACTGGCGCGAATACGACTATGTTATCGTCAATGACGATCTGAACATTGCTTTCGACGCGGTTCAGTCGATCGTCAAGGCCGAGCGCCTGCGCCGCGACCGTCGGCATGGCATGTTCGATTTCGTCCGCGGTCTGCTGGAAGAGACGCCGAAGCTATAAAGCTGGTTACAGGCAGTTTGCCAGCCGGCAGAATTCTTCTACCGAAAGCGTTTCGGCGCGGCGCTGCGGGTCGATATCGGCCTTTAGCAGCAGGGCTTCGCCGCCAAGCGGCTTGAGGCTCTGTCGCAGCATCTTGCGGCGCTGGCCGAAGGCGGCCTGGGTTACCTTCTCCAGCTTGTCGACGGCGCAAGGATTAGGGTTTTCCCTCGGCGTCAGATGCACCACGGTCGAGGTCACCTTGGGCGGCGGCGTGAAGGCCTGTGGCGGCACGTCGAAAGCCATGCGGGCCTCTGTCCGCCAGCCGCAGAGCACGCCGAGCCGGCCATAATGATCGTCATCTTCCTGCGCCACGATCCGCTGGCCGACTTCCTTCTGGAACATCAGGGTCAGGGATTGCCAGAAGGGTGGCCATTGCGCCGGCAGAAGCCAGTTCACCAAAAGCTGCGTCCCGACATTATAGGGCAGGTTGGCGATGATCTTCACCGGCCCTTGCGGGGCAAGGGAGGCAAAATCCGTCTTCAGCGCATCGCCTTCGATCACCTCTAGTCGGCCCGGATAGTGATCGGCAATTTCGGCCAACGCCGGCAGACAGCGCGCATCGCGCTCGACGGCGATGACCTTGGCCGCACCGAGCGCCAGGATGGCGCGCGTCAGTCCGCCCGGCCCAGGCCCGACCTCGAAAACGGTGACGCCCTCAAGTGATCCGGCTGTGCGCGCGACCTTCTGGGTCAGATTGAGGTCGAGAAGGAAGTTCTGGCCAAGCGCCTTGCGCGCATCGAGGCCGTGGCGTTGGATTACATCGCGAAGGGGCGGCAAGCCATCGAGAGCGGCCATCAGGGGTTGTTTCCGGTCGTGCTGCTGATTTCGCTGGCCAGCTTCAGCGCAGCGACAAGGCTGTCTTCCTTGGCAATACCTTTACCGGCGATGCCGAAAGCCGTGCCGTGATCCGGAGACGTGCGGACAAAAGGTAAGCCGAGCGTGACATTGACGGAATCGTCGAAGCCGAGCGCTTTGGCCGGGATCAATGCCTGATCGTGATACATGCAGATGGCTACATCGTAACGTCGACGGGCGTCGTCATGGAACATGGTGTCGGCGGGCAGGGGCCCGAATGCGTCGATGCCCTCGGAGCGGAGCCTGTCGATCGCAGGCCGTACGATTTCGTCGTCTTCCTTGCCGAGCGCGCCATTCTCTCCCGCATGCGGATTGAGACCGGCAACGGCAAGACGCGGCTTGCAGATGCCGAAACGGACGCGGAGGTCGTGATCGGTAATCCGGCAGGTTTCGGCGATCAGATCGGAGGTCAACGTTTCAGGCACCTCCTTCAGCGGAATATGGATGGTGACTGGGATCGCGCGAAGCTTGGGACCGGCAAGCAACATGACCGGCATGACCGGCTTTCCAGTGGCGCGCGTTGCAAGATCCGCCAGGAATTCCGTATGGCCGGGAAAGCCGAAACCGGCGTCATAGAGCACCGATTTGGCGATCGGATTGGTGACGACTGCGGATGTCCGGCCGCTCATGCTGAGGGAAACGGCCGTTTCGATGGCGGCAATCGTACCTTTTGCGGTCGCCACATGCGGCTCGCCGGCGATGATATCCATGCCAGCGTCGATCGGCAGGATCGGCAGCGCATCGGGAAAGATATTGCAGGCATTCGCCGGATCGGCAGTCGCAAGCGGTACGGTCAGGCCGAGCTGAGAAGCTCGCGCCTCAAGCACGGCGGCATCGCCAAGAAACAGGAAGGGCGGCAGATCCAGCTCGCGGCGGTGAAGCCAGGCGGCGAGGGTGATGTCGGGACCTATGCCAGCCGGATCCCCCTGCGTGAGCGCGAGGGGGAGGGAGGAGCGCGGTGGCATCGTCAATCAGCGATAGACGATCTGCGCCTTGGAGCGCAGCTCATCCATATACTTCTTGTCATTGGCGCTCACACCCGTTGCCTTGTCCTTACCGATATCCTCGGCACGGAACACGGCAGCGGCGGCGACGTCATCATTCACCTGACGTTGCGAGCAAATGGCGACATATTCGACGCCGCGATCGGTTACGATCGGCGTGGTCGTGTTGCCGGATGCCTTCTCCAGGAGCGGCTTCCACATTTCCGGAACTTCTGGTGCAAGGACGCGGCCAAGGTCCTGGACGGAGACATCACGCATGGTCGCGGCGAAAACCTTTGCCTGGTCGCAGCCCGGGAACTTCGACCGCGATGCTTCGGCTTCCGCCTTGCGCTGATTCAAAATGGCGTTCCGCTTCGCAGCCGGAACGACGAAGACGATCTGCTTCAGGAAATATTCCGTCGTGACCGGCTTCGTCTTGTTTTCCGTCATGCGCGTCACGAGATCGTCGTTCGACATGCGGCTTCTTGCGCCGAAACGTGCATTGACGACCCGCGGCCAGCTCATGGAAACGGCGATATAGGATTTGAAGTGATCGACGCCGACGCCGGCCTTTTCGAGAATCTGGCTAAGCTGTGCCGGTGTCATCTTGTTGCTGGAGGCGAAACGGCCGAAGGCGGCATCGACGTCCGTCGTCGAAACGGACATGCGCAGGCGGGAGATCTCCGCGCGCTTCAGCGTTTCGTCAACAAGCTGCTCTTTGGCAAGCTTGTTCAGATCGCCTTTCTGGCGCTGCAATTTGAGGAAGGCGACGCGCCTGGCTATGTCGCCGGATGTGATTACCTGGCTATTGACGAGGACTTTCACTTCGCTTGCTGCGAAAGCAACATCGCTGCTCGGCACGGCGAAGCTCGCCATAACCAAGGCCGCGGCTCCGAACAACAGAGCGCGCATCGGTGTCTTTCCAGAAAACATCAATTACCCCTTCCCAAAGGTATTTCCTGCCAGCATGGCGCCGTTTTGGTGCGTCTGTCGGCGCAATACGGCAACTTCGCGCCACATGTCTACATCAAGCGCGATGAATTGCAAAATCCTTGCGGCGAAACAATGACACGACAGCGCCGCGCGTCATATGTGACGCGCAAAGGTCGTTGTAGTATTTTAAATCTGCCGCGCAATTCCTTAAATCGATCCAGATTTAAGGAATTGCGCGGTAGGCAGCGGCCAACCGCATCCATGCAAAAGAGCCGGCGATAAAGCCGGCTCTCTGCAGTTTCGATTCAGATCAGAATGTTGCGTCCTGAACGCTGCCGAGGTTGACGTCGCCAAGCGTACGGAAGGTCAGGCGAGCGCCGATCGACCAATTGGTGGCCGAGCTGGCTGTCGAATCCTTCTTGTCGAGGAATGACACGGTGAAGATCGTGCATTCGTCCTCATAGGAAAGACCGACGCCCTGGCGAGTGATCTCATTGCTGTTGAGATCATAGCTGACCGTGCCGAAGACGGACCAGTATTCCTTGAACTTGATCTGCGCGCGCGACTGGATTTCGTCCTGATTGCTGGTGAAACCATATTGCGGCTGGGCCGCAATATGCGTGTAGATCAAGGATGTCTGGAACACATCGTTCGAGAAGCCGACTGCCGTATCCCCGCGACGGAAGGCGAAATCCTTCTCGTCGAAGCGGTAGGACTGCGACAGCGAAATGCCCTGCGGCGTCGTCAAGCCGAACATGGTGACATAGTCAGAACGGGTGGTTTCAAGTCCCGAATCCGAACCTGCACCGACCAGATCGTCGGTCGCAAAGGAGTTGCGTCCCGCGAGCTGATAGGACTGTCCGAAAATATGCTGCAGTTTGTAACCGCTGTCGAAGCTGGCGGTGTAGCGCCACCCGACATTGGCACGCGTGCCGCCTTCAATGCGGTCGAAGCCCGAGAACTTGTCACGATCAAACAGGTTGGTCGCATCGAAGACAAAGCTCTGCGCGTCTTCATTCGGCAGCCGTCCGGCAAGTTGCTCGTCCGGGCGCACATAGATCTGTGCGATCGGCTCGAACACGTGGGTGCTATTGCTTGTCGTAATGAGGAACGGATACTTGGCTTCGAGACCCAGGGTCGCCATGCCGCGCGCGGCATAGTCGCTGTTGTCATAATTGCCGGAGTAGGTGTTGGCCGCCGGCCCGTTCATGTCCAGGCCGTAGACGTCGCCGCGAAGTGCTGCCAGCGGCGTCAAAACCAGACCCTGATCCGTGGTGAAGGTACGCTGCCACTGCAGCTCGGTGCTCAGACGCGTATAATCTCCGGAAAGACCGAGGTAGCGGTCATTCAGACTGGCGTCGCCGAGATTTGCGACATTATCGAGCACAGACGTCTTATCACGCGACAGATGCGTGAAATTCATCGTTGCCGACAGCTCGCCTCCGTAAACCGAGTTCGGATCGACATAGTGATAATCGACGCTCGGATAGACATATGCCTGCTGCTTCTGCGCCGTGGCGTTATCGTCTGTGTCCTGCACGTTATAGTAGAAGGCGCGCATATCGAAGAAATTGCGCTTTCCGATGCCGGTCAGATAGGCTTGGTTCGTATGGGTGCTCTGGTTGAGACCATCCAGGCCATAGGTGCGCGAGAAGTTATTATCGCTCTGCGCCATGACATCCCAGCCGAAAGTCCAGCGAGGATTGATCCTGAAATCTGCCTTGGAGCTGATCATGCCGCGCGTTTTGTGCTCGGCATCGGTCGTACCGGCCGTGAAGGCGTCCGGATTCATCTGGCTGATGCCGGCAACACGCAGGGTGTGAGTACCGTTCTCGAAGCGCTGGCGGAATTCACCTTGGAGCAGCAGACCCTGATTGCTGTAGCCCGTAGCGGTGACCGTCGCATCCATGCTCGGCGAGATGACGTAATAATAAGGAACCGTTACACCGACGCCGAGACGCTGGGAGACAGTCACCGACGGAAACAGGAAGCCGGACTTGCGCTTGACCGTATTGTCGGGAACCGTGACCCACGGAACATAGGCGATCGGCTGTCCGAACAACTCGAAACGGGCGTGCTCGAGACGAATCGTGTGTGTCACGCCGTTCTGGACGACACGCTGTGCCTTGACCTGCCACAGTGGCGCGCGGCCTTGCTCGGAACAGGCCATGCAAGCGGTATAGACGCCCTTTGTGAGAATCAGCTGATTGCCGCCGACCCGCTCGCCCTTTTCGGCGACCATACGGGTGTTGTCGGGCATTTCGATGCGCAGAGCGTTGACGAAACCGTCGGAGAAGCTGTCGGTGACGTCCATTTTGTCACCGTACATGCGATTGCCGTCCGGGGTGATCAGCTCGACATTGCCGAGAGCCGTCATCCGCCCGGATTTCTGATTATATTCAACCTTCTGGGCGACCATTCTATAGCCGCCATAGTTGATCTGGACCGCACCCGTCGCCGTGACGATCTGCGTATCCTTGTTATAGACCAATTCGTTGGACGAAAGGACTAGCTTAGAGCCTTCCGGCACCTTCACCTTGATAGGGGAGGTCGCAGCGCCGGCGCCGCCATTGTTGGTGTTGGCATTATTATTATTGGCCTGGGCGTAAGCGACGACCGGACTCAAAATATATGCACACGCGGCCGTGCCCGTAACGAGGGCAGCCACATACTTTCTGATACTCTTGCGGTTGCCTGCCGCCACTTAGCCGTCCTCCTGATGAAGCAGGATCGTTGCCCCGAATGCCAATGCGACGATCACGGGTATCCATGCCGCCACGTAGGGAGGAACCACTCCGCTGCTCCCGAATGCCTTTACAAGCACGGTGACAACATAAAGCACGAAGCCGGAGAGGATTCCACCCAGAATCACAGAGCGCGATTGATTGAATCTACTGAATTTTAGGGACACGGTTGCCGCAATCAGAGTCATTGCCACGAGAAGGAATGGCTGTGACAGCAGCGAATGAAACTGTGTCTCAAGTGCGTTGGTCGAGATGCCGAAGGAGCGTGCGACCTTTATTCGATTAGAAAGATCATAAAAAGCAATGGTTTCCGGTTGCGCCAAACGTTGCGAGACGAAATCCTGTTTCAGATTCGTACGGACCTGTATCGAATTTTTGTGATCCGGAATTTCGCCCGGCCGCCGTTCGACAACATTGTTAAGAAGCCAGTAACCATCTTCCAACTTTGCCGAGTCCGCATCCTGTCGCAGGACGATATTTCCCTGTGAATCGAAGTGGATAAACACGACGCCCGTCAGGGTCGTTCCGTTATTCAGAATGGCCTTTGCACCAATGATCGTGTCGTCTTTTCCGTTGGACTGGCGCAGCCACGGAATCGAAAGTGTATTGCGATAGGACGGGTCGCCGCGCAGATCGGCTTCGATCGCTTCGGCATGTCGCTGGCCCCATGCTGCTACCGGATTGAGGGCAAGCATGGTCAGAAGCCCGACGCAGAAAGCCCCCATCAGAAAGGGCGTCATGAACTGCCAGACGGAAATGCCGGCAGCGCGTGCGATAACCAGCTCGCGGCGGCGATTGAGGGCGATCAGTACCGTCATGCCCACGAAGAGCGCGATGAACGGCACCGTCTGCTGCAGGATGAATGGCAGTCTGACCGCCGTCATCAGCAAGCCGATGGAGACGGTATAGCCGGGCAGGCCGGCAAGCCGCCCAGCGGTCTCGCTGAAATCGACGAGATAAACGATCGAGAGGACGCCGAGGAAGAACCAGAACGTCGTCACGATGTAACGCGTGAAGAAGTAGCGCCCGAGCGTGCCGAAAATCATGCACCGCCCCCGTTCGAGCTGCCTGGTGCGGTCGGCATGCGGTCCTGAACTCTTTGCCGCCAGTTGCTGAGGCGGTTGCGGATCGAGACGGGCATCGTCATCTTCCGGTTCCGCAGCAAGAGGATGATCGCGATAAGCGCCGCGATGATATTGATTGCGTAGAGAACGCCGATGAATTTGGCTGAATGGTCGATCTGGTTGGCAGCGTAGAAATCCGCCCAGCGCAACGCGAAGGATAGGGTCAGCGCCGATACCATCGGATGTAGCCGCGCCTCGCGATGTGATCGCGCATCACCGGCGATAACAAGCGATATCAGCGCAAAGATTGCCGGCAGCGCCCAGTCGTTGAGGCGGCGATGCAATTCGGCGCGGTAATCGCCAGGTCTTTGCTTGTAGTCCGGATCGTTCGTATCCGGATTGAACAGGAAGCCGAGGCTGCGGTCGCTGGCGCGCGCATTTGCCTGGCCGCGGCTTTGCGTCATATCCGACAAGTCGAAGGAGTAGGAATCGAACTTGATGACCGAGACGCTACCATCGGGCGTCTTGCGGTGCACCTCGCCATCCTTCATCAGCAGCGACGTACCGCTCGGATCGACGGCGCCTTCCTTGGCATAATAGATGAGGTCAAAGGCTGGGTCGCGGGAATCGACGACGAACAGCCCCTTCAGGATTCGTCCCGAAAGGCGCTGCGAGATCTGCACATAGAGCCCATCCTCGATGCGCCGGAAGTTCTTCTCTTCGATCACGGTGGACAGAAGATCGGCATAAGCTTCGGCCACCATCTGGCGGGCGGCAACGCGCGCTCTCGGCTCGACGACATTGTCGACGAAAAAGGAGAAGACGCTAATCGCAATGGCGAGAATCATGATCGGGCGGATGATGATGCTGCGCTTCGCGCCGGCAGCTTCCATGACGGTCAGCTCGGAATCGCTGTTCATCGCCGTCAAGGTCTGCGTGATGCCGATGACCAATGCGAAAGGCAGAACGATCGGGATGATCGTCGGCAGAATGAGCGTCGCGAGCTTCGCAAACGAGCCCATCGACTGGCCGCTATCGGTCACGAGATTGATGCGTTGCAGGACCTGGGTGGTCCAAATAATGGCGAGCACTGGCAGCAGCGCTACCAGGAACATCATACCGACACGCCGTACGATATATGTCTCGAATAACTTCATGCCGGCCCTTAAACGCAACAGCTGCCGAACGAGCCGACAGAGATTCACCCTCCTCTACGCTGTTTACGTTTTTTTGGCGACAACCAACTCGAAAAAAATTCGTTAATTTTCCGAGATTCTTCTGTCGTGTGTCGTTTGGGATAAAGCGAGCAGCGCGGCGAATATGACAAGCGAGGAAAGCCAGCCGAGGACGGCATCGGAAAGATAGTGTCCGCCAAAGGCTATTCTAAGTGCCGGAATCAGCAGCGAAACTGCCGCGATCGGCAGGGCGGCCGCCGATCGGAACGGCTGCGGAATGATGAGGATCAGACAGAACAGCCAGCCTGCCGCTGCTGCTTCGCCCGAGATGAAGGAACAGTTGCTGACACATTTGCCGGCGAAGGATCCGGCATGCACGAAGTCGAGCGTGCCGCCGAAGAGATCGGTCTGTCGTGGGCGCGGGCGCCCGGAGAAGGCTTTCAGCCACAGATTGACGATCAGCACCGGCCCCAAGAGCAGGGAGCCGAGCGCAACCTTGAGATTGCGGGCTCTCAGCGCGTTGAAGGTTGCGCCGTGATCCTGCCAGCATCTGAGAAGCATCCAGAGCAGCACGAAGGCGACGACGTAGGGTAGCTGAAAGAATATTTCCCTCAGCAGGCGCATGTGCTGATCGCCGCTATAAGGGAAAATGCCGCAGATCTGATCGGGCTTGGTGCTTCCGAGGCATTGCTGCGGTTGGAAGAACATGGTCGCGACGCCGAGATCGATCTGTGGGAAAAGTGAAAACAGTCCCAGCAAAGCCCACCAGAGACAGAAGAGAGCGATGAAGGCATCACCTGCCGTGCGCGGCCGTAGAATCTCTGGAAAGCGATCTTCGCGATTGAGGCTGTTGAAATCTATGATCAAGGCGGCTTTCCGACAAGAATTGCGCCGCCGAGGCGGCTAAAACACCATCGCGTATAGTCTAGCCTCGCTAAATGACAGGGATTTGAAGCCGCCAACCGCCATATATAAGGAATGCAACGCCAAACGCTTGTATTCCTTAGCCAGACCTTGAATGATGGTTGTGCAAAGTTCTCTCACTACGACGCATAATATCGGAGCAGAAATGTCTGTGAAATTCGAGATTTCCTTCGCCAAGTCAGCTCGTCTCAGCGGCGGTCTGGCTATTCTCCTGAAAGGAACGGACAGTGAGCTGCCGGCTGGTGCCGAAAGCGCCGATCCGGCGAATGTTTTCGCCAAGGCGGCGCCGGTATTCGGCTTCAAGAGCAAAGCGTTGAGTAGTCTGGATATCATCGCGCCCGAAGCCTCGCCCGTCGACCGGATCATCGTCATCGGTGCCGGCAAGGCCAAGGACCTCACCGCGCACGACTGGCTGAAGCTTGGCGGCACCGCCGCTGCAAAAATCCGCAACACGGAGAAGGTCGCGATTTTCCTCGATGCACCCAGCGTCGAAGTCGGACCAAAGGAAGCGGCCGATTTTGCCCTGGGCATGCTTCTGCGTGCCTACAGCTTCGATACCTACAAGACGAAGAAGGGCGATGAGGACGAGAAGGGGGCCTCCCGCAAGGCGGTGAAGGTGACGATCGTTACCCAGGAAGCGGCTGCGGCCAAGAAGCTCTATGCGACCTCCGAAGCCGTAGCCGGCGGCGTGATTCTCGCGCGTGATCTCGTCAACGAGCCGCCGAATGTTCTCGGTCCCGTCGAGTTTGCGGCCAAGGCCAAGGAATTGGAGAAGCTTGGCGTCGAGATCGAAATCCTGACGGAGCGTGAGATGCGCCGGCTCGGCATGGCGGCCCTGCTGGGCGTCGCGCAAGGGTCGGCCCGGCCGCCGCGGCTGGTGGTCATGCAATGGAAGGGCGGCAAGGCGAAAGACAAGCCGGTCGCCTTCATCGGCAAGGGCGTCGTCTTCGACACCGGCGGTATCTCCATCAAGCCGGCTGCCGGCATGGAGGAGATGAAGGGGGACATGGGAGGGGCTGCGGCCGTGACCGGCCTCATGCATACGCTTGCCGCGCGCGAAGCCAAGGTCAACGCCATCGGCGTCATCGGTCTTGTGGAAAACATGCCCGACGGCAATGCACAGCGCCCGGGCGATATCGTTACCTCCATGTCCGGCCAGACGATCGAGATCATCAACACGGATGCCGAGGGCCGGCTCGTTCTCTGCGATGCGCTTTGGTACACCAACGACCGCTTCAAGCCGCAGTTCATGATCAATCTGGCGACCTTGACCGGCGCGATCCTCGTCGCGCTCGGCAATTTGCAAGCCGGCCTGTTCTGCAATGACGACAAGCTGGCGGGCGAGCTGACGGCGGCAGGCCTTGTGACCGACGAGCGCCTTTGGCGCATGCCGCTCGGCAAGGACTACGACAAGATGATCGACAGCAAGTTCGCCGATATGAAGAATACCGGTGGACGCCACGCAGGTTCGATCACCGCTGCCCAGTTCCTCAAGCGCTTTGTCGGCGACACGCCCTGGGCGCATCTCGATATCGCCGGCACGGCGATGGGCTCGGTTCAGGACGAGATCAACCAGTCCTGGGGTTCCGGCTTCGGCGTGCGTCTGCTCGATCAGCTGGTCCGCGCCAACTACGAATCGTAACCAGCCGGATTTTGTAGGATAGAGCCTTTCCGCTTTTCTTCGAATCGCGAAAACGCTCTATCCTTTTTTTTCCGACGCAATTCCGAACGGAAAACCGCTTCGCACTTTTCCTGGAATTGCTTTAGAAGAGGCGTCATGACCGACGTTCTCTTCTATCATCTGACGGAATCGAAGCTTGAAGACGCCCTGCCGCCGCTGATCGACAAGAGTGTCGAACGCGGCTGGCAGGTGGCTGTGCAGATGCGCGAGCCGGCTAGGTGCGATCTCCTTGACAGCCATCTCTGGACCTATCGCGAGGACAGCTTTCTGCCGCATGGCACCGATGAAGATGAGATGGCAAGTCGCCAGCCCGTGCTGCTGACGATTTCGCCTGATAATATAAATGATGCCACCGTACGTTTCTTCATCGACGGCGCTGAGGTGACGGATGTCGGAGCCTATCAGCGTGTCGTGCTGATGTTCGACGGTTACGATCAGGAACAGTTGGAAAGCGCGCGGGCCCAATGGAAACGCCTGAAAGGCGAGGGGCATAACCTCACCTATTGGCAGCAGACGCAGGACGGCCGGTGGGAGAAGAAGGCCTGACCTTTTTCCCCTCGTGAAGAGCTACGCGCCTTCCGACAGGATCTTCTGAATGAAATCCTTCTTCGCTGCCGTATAGGATGCGCGATCATTGGCATATTTTGCCGCAAGCTCGATCTTCAGTGCCTCATAGGCATGCGCCAGATCCGGTTCTCTACGCAACCGGTCGCGAAAGATGAGGAAGTTGCGCCAGGTCGGGCCGCCATATTCGACCACATGCACGAGATGCGTGCGGGTGTCCCCTTCTATGTCTCGGCCGAAAATATGGTCGTCCGGCACGATATTGCTGCCGGCATAGACGTAGCCGATGGAGGCCATGGGCTCGACACAGGCAAGCCCATCCTCGAAGCGCCGCACACCAACGGCAATATCGATGATCGGCTTGGCTTTTATCGTTGGGATCGACGTGCTGCCGAAATGCTGGACATCGACGGCAAGGTCGCCGAGAGCCTTGCGAATGGCAGCTTCCTCCAGCAAATAGGCTTCGTGCCAGCTCTGGTTCGGGTCGGCGAGCTTGACGGACTTGTTGCCGACGCCGAGGCCAAAAGATTGTTCATGCTCCGATGCCATAGGCATCTCTCCAGTGAAGACGATGCGCCACGCTAGCACGCCGTGGGCGGCATTGTCTTCACCGGGAAAGCCTCATCAATCGTAAAATGCTTCAACGAATTTGCGCTTGCCGAGCATGAAGGCATCGGCGACGTGGCGCAGCGGCGAAACGTCGACGTCGGATGTACTGGCTTTGACGATCTCGGCAAAGCGGCGATAGAGCGAGGGATATTCTGCCTCGGGCGCCGAGAATTTCAGCTCGCCATTGACGGAAAGCTTGGAACCGCCTTCGGCAAGAAGCATCTGGCCGGCGTCCGTTTCGGCGACGATATCCCAGCTCTGCTTGCCGGTCTGGCGCCAGTCGAATTCGGCGTGGACGGGAAGGCCGGTTCCGCTCTTGAAGCGCAGATCGGCCGCGATCGGCGAATCACGGTTTTCCGGGAATTCGAGCGTCGCGCCGGTCAGGAAGAGCGGCGGCAGAATGTGGGTGACGATCGACAGCGCATTGATGCCGGGATCGAAGACGCCGAGACCGCCAGCCTGCCAGATCCATTCCTGGTTCGGATGCCAGTGACGGACATCTTCCTTCCAGATCACATGAGCGCTGCGGATATTTGTGCTGGCGAGGAAGCTCTTTGCAGCCTCCACGGCCGGCGCATAGCGCGAGTGCCAGCTTGCAAAGAGCGAGACGCCCTTACCTTTTGCCAGGTTCTCGAGATCGGCCACTTCGCTGAGCGTCGCGCCCGGCGGCTTCTCCAGGAAAACATGCTTGCCGGCCGACAGCGCCTTGTAGGCGGCTTCATAGCGGTATTGCGGCGGCATGCAAAGTGAAACGGCGTCGATCTCCGGCACAGCATCGAGCATGGCTTCGATGGTCGTGAAGGCGGGAATGCCTTCGACAGTGCCATGACGACTTGCCGTAGCGATCAGTTTGAAATCCGCATTGTTCGCGATGGACGGAAGATGCTGGTCGCGGACGATCTTGCCGACACCGACGATAGCGAGGTTGATGGGGGACATGGGTGTCTCTCGATTAGTATGATTATTGATGCGATCTTTATCAGAATGCCGCATGCGGGCAAGGGCGGCAAATCGCAAATGCAGCCGTCAGGTCCAATCTTGGATCATTGTACCCAGGCGTTATCATGCTTGGAAAACGGGTGCCGGCTCTTGATTCACAGCCTGAAATCGGCACTCTTCCTCTGCGCAGCCAAAAGATCCGGGAAGAATCGCTGCGGGGGGAAATCATGAAAACATTGCTCGGCTTCAGCCGAATCGTGGACTATGTGACTGAGATCGTCGGAAAATCAGTCTCATGGCTTATTCTGGTCGCTGTCTTGGTCAGCGCCGGAAATGCCGTTGTCCGCAAGGTCTTCAACACATCGTCCAATGCCTGGCTGGAAGCGCAATGGTATCTGTTCGGCGCCGCCTTCATGCTCGCCGCCGCCTATACGCTGCGCCAGAACGAGCATATCCGCATCGACATCATCTACGGCTCCCTGCCGCGCCGCGTGCAGCACTGGATCGATCTCATCGGCCACTGCCTGTTCCTGATGCCTTTCGTGCTGCTGATGGTCTACGATCTCGTGCCCTATGTCCGCACCTCCTTCCTATCAGGGGAAGTTTCCTCGAGTGCCGGCGGCCTGATCATCTGGCCGGGCAAGGCCTTGTTGCTGGCGGGCTTCTTTCTGCTGGCGCTGCAGGGGATCTCCGAAATCATCAAGAAGATCGCCGTCATGCGCGGCGATATGGATGATCCGACCCCCTATGTGCCGACGCATGCGCCGCTCGATGTCGAAACCCCGGCCGGGGAGGCGCGCTGATGATCGAATTCATTGCCGTGAACATGGCGCCGATCATGTTCGCCTCGCTGATTATTTTCCTGCTTCTGGGCTATCCTGTCGCCTTCGCGCTTGCTGCGAACGGACTGCTGTTCTTCTGGATCGGTGTCGAGCTCGCACCCTATTCGGGCGGCACCATCAATCTCTCATGGCCGCTTCTCAACGCGTTGCCGGATCGATTCTGGGGGGTGATGTCGAACGACACGCTGCTGGCGATCCCGTTCTTCACCTTCATGGGCATCGTGCTGGAGCGATCTGGCATGGCCGAAGACCTGCTCGACACGATCGGCCAGCTGTTCGGGCCGATCCGCGGGGGGCTTGCCTATGCGGTGATTTTCGTCGGAGCACTGCTGGCGGCCACCACCGGCGTCGTTGCCGCTTCGGTCATTGCCATGGGTCTGATCTCCCTACCGATCATGTTGCGCTATGGCTATGACCGGCGGGTCGCCTCCGGCGTCATCGCCGCTTCCGGCACGCTGGCGCAAATCATCCCGCCGTCGCTCGTCCTGATCGTGCTTGCCGACCAGCTCGGCCGTTCGGTCGGTGACATGTATGCCGGCGCCCTGATTCCCGGCCTGGTGCTGACCGGTCTCTACATGCTCTATGTATTGATTATGTCGATCGTGAAGCCGAACTCCATGCCGGCATTGCCGAAGGAAGCTCGCTCGCTTGGCTCCGGCGTCACGTCCTTGCTGATCGCATTGCTGATATGCGCCGGCGTGGCCTATGCCGCCCACGTTTACTTGACGCCCGCCTATGGCGAAAACGCCGATATTCTCGGTGCAACGGTTGGCGTCGCCTTCATCTACGCGATCGCCGTGCTCGATAAGGGGATGAAGCTCAACGTGATGTCGCGGCTGGCCCAGCAGGTCATCATCGTCCTCATTCCACCGCTGGCGCTGATCTTCCTCGTGCTTGGCACGATCTTTCTCGGCATCGCGACGCCGACGGAAGGCGGCGCAATGGGGGCAGTGGGCGCGCTCATAATGGCCGCTGCGAAAGGCCGGCTGAACATGGAGGTCATCCGTTCGGCACTGACCTCGACCACCCGGCTTTCGGCCTTCGTGCTGTTCATCCTCATCGGCTCGCGCGTCTTTTCGCTGACCTTCTATGGCGTCAATGGCCATGTCTGGGTCGAGCATCTGCTGGTATCGCTGCCCGGCGGGGAGGTCGGCTTCCTGATTGCCGTCAACATCCTTGTCTTCGTGCTGGCCTTCTTTCTCGATTTCTTCGAGCTTGCCTTCATCATCGTACCGTTGTTGGCACCTGCTGCCGAAAAGCTCGGCATCGATCTCATCTGGTTTGGCGTGCTGCTCGGCGTCAACATGCAGACGAGCTTCATGCATCCGCCCTTCGGCTTCGCGCTGTTCTATCTCCGCTCGGTGGCCGCGCGCGTGCCCTATCTCGACAGGGTGACCGGCAAGCAGATCGCGCCCGTCACGACCGGGCAGATCTACTGGGGATCCGTGCCCTTCGTCGGCATTCAGATCCTGATGGTGGCGTTGACGATCATGTTCCCGCAGATGGTCATGCACTACAAGGGAGCCGGCACCGGCGTCGATCCCAACACGATCAAGATCGAGGTCCCCGGCTTCGGCGCACCGGGCCAGGACAATACCAATGGCCTGCCGGGACTGCAGCTTCCAGGGGGCAATCCGCTTGACAGCAAGCCAGCCGATAGGGGCGGCGGCGCGTCAAACCCGCCGGCCAACGATCTCAGCCAGCCACCGTCGTTTAATTGAGGCATACGGTCTGCATCGGCCTGCTTGTCGATCTGACGCAACGAAAAACCCCGGAGCATCGCTCCGGGGTTTTCTCTTTTGGACCTACCGGTTGCTCAAATCTTCCCTGAGCGCTGCAGCGTCATCATGTAGACGTCGTAGCTGTATTCGGCGACCTGAGTGTAGAGATAATGCTGGCCGCGGAAGCCCTTGATTGATTCCCAGATCTTTTTGAAGGTCGGGTTGTTGGCTTCCATTTCGGCATAGACCTCGTTGGCCTTGTCGAAGCAGGCATTCAAGATTTCGGTGCTGAAAGGCCTGAGCTTCGCCCCTTCGGCGACGACCCGCTTGATGGCGGCGGGGTTCAGGTAGTCGTATTTCTGCAGCATGTTGGCGTCGGTCGCCTGCGCGGCTGTGCGCAGCAGCGATTGATAAGCCTTCGGGAGGCCTTCATAAGCCGCCTTGTTGAACATGACATGCACGGTCGGGCCGCCTTCCCACCAGCCGGGATAATAGTAATAGGGTGCTACCTTGTAGAAGCCGAGCTTCTCGTCGTCATAGGGGCCGACCCATTCGGCCGCATCGATCGTGCCTTTCTCGAGCGCTGGGTAGATATCTCCGCCGGCGAGCTGCTGGGGCACGACGCCGAGGCGTTCGACCACCTTGCCGGCAAAGCCGCCGATACGCATCTTCAGACCCTTGAGATCGGCAACGGTGTTGATTTCCTTGCGGAACCAGCCGCCCATCTGCACGCCGGTATTGCCGGCCGGGAAGCCGATCAGCCCCTGCGTCGCCAGGAATTCATTGAAGAGATCGATGCCGCCGCCGTGATATTGCCAGGCATTCATGCCACGGGCATTGAGCGCGAAAGGAACGGCAGCTCCCAATGCCCAGACCGGATCTTTGCCCCAATAATAATAGGCGACCGAATGACAGGCTTCGACGGTTCCGGCCGAAGTTGCGTCTGCAGCCTGCAGGCCAGGCACGATTTCGCCGGCTGCAAATACCTGGATGTTGAAATTGCCGTCGGTAGCCTCGGAAACATATTTCGATAGCACTTCACCGCCGCCATAGATCGTATCGAGCGACTTCGGAAACGACGATGTGAGGCGCCAGTTGATTTTCGGATTGCTCTGCGCAATGGCCGGTGCTGCAAGTGTTGCAGCCGCTGCCACGGACCCGGCGCCGGCGACGCCGGCTTTCCGCAGAAATGAACGACGATCCATCTATTACTCCCCCCGGATACGAGCGGGGCGGACTCGCCCGCTCTTCGTGATCACGGCCGCAGCTAATCATGCCGCTCGGCGCGTTTCAAGCGTATCGGAAGCTGGTGCAACCATTGATTTTTGCTGCGAGCCGTAAGCGTGATCTAAAGGCTTTTGCCCTTCACGATCGTCTCCCGCAAAAAACTGTAGCCCAGAGCCGTGCGCGTCGCGAGCTCGATTGATGCGCCGTCGCCGCCATGGCCACCCGAGCCGAATTCGTGGAACAGCGGATGATGGCCGAGCGCTTCCAGCTGGGCGGCGAAGCGCCGGGCATGCGAAGGATGAACCCGGTCGTCATTGCTCGAGCTTTCGATGTAGATCGACGGATACGTGATCTCGGAGGTAGGCTTGACATTGTGCAGCGGCGAATAGCTCAGCAGGTAATCGCGATCAGCCGGATTGTCGGGATCGCCATATTCGTCGATCCAGGCTTTTCCGGCCGGGAAGACATGGAAGCGGGTCATATCCAGAACAGGCACCTGGCACCAGATCGCGCCGAAATCCTGCGGATAGCGTGTCGCCATGACGCCAGTCAGCAAACCTCCATTGCTGCCGCCATTGCCGGCTATGCGCGATGGCTTGGTATAGCCGCGGGCGACGAGGTCGCGGGCGACGGCGGCAAAGTCCGTGAATGCCCTGTGGCGACCCTGGCCTTTTGCGACGCGATGCCAGTTCGGCCCGAATTCGCCTCCGCCGCGAATATAGGCCGTCACAAAGGCGTTACCCTGTTCCAGCCAGCGGCCGATGACCCCGGAATAATATGGGCCGAGCGGGACGTCGAAGCCGCCGTAGCCATATTGCAGCACCGGCAGTTCGCCCTTGGTCCAGGCCTTCGGCAGTACGATATGATAGGGCACCTTCGTCCCGTCCTCGGAGGTAGCTTCCAGCAGGAGGGACGTCATGCCTTCGCTGTCGAAATAGGTCGGCGAACTGGCAATGTGCTTGAGTTCAAGCGGGGCCTTGCGATCGCCAAGATCCAGCCGGTAGGAGGAGGGCGGCTGCAGAAAGCCCGCGCCATAGACCTGCAGCGTGTCGTCACCGAGATGCAGATCGGAATAGAGCGGGGCGACCGACACCGTCTGAACATCATCAGGCAGTGCGATTTCGCGGATTTCGGCATCGGCGCTCGTCAGGTCGAGAACGAAGAGATGCGGTTGCATATTGTCCGAGACGATGAAGACGCACCATTCGCGCATCAAAAGGAATTGCGAAACCGATTGTCGGTCATTGGGCGAAAACAGGATGCGTCTTGCATCGATACCGGTCTTGCCGGGCTCTCGAGGCAGGGGTTGCAGGGCCAGGCTGCCGGCCGGGATCCGTTCGTCTGTCTTGGCAAGCCAGATCAGATGGGAGTGGTTGAACCCGAACTCGGCATCCTTCGGCAGGTCGATCCGCCGCAGCGAACCGTCCCCATCCTCGATGAAATGGCTGGCGCTGCCGATTTCGTGACCTGCGCTAAAAATACGGATCGGCCTAGCCGCATCTCCCGTCGCCAGACCGGCGAGTTGCGGATCGAAGACCGAACAGGAGCCATAGATGTCGCTGTCATCGGCGGCATAGAGTGCCGGTGCATCGGACGGCACCTGACCACGCCTCAGGCGGCGGCCGACACGCGGCCAACCGGAACGCGTCGAGGATTCGCGGTCGATGGAGCCGAAATAGGCGATTTCGTCGCGGCTGAGCCAGGTCGCGTGACTGCGCACGGCCGGCGTGTCGAAGCCGCCTTCGACGATGCTCTTCGTCTCGCAATCGAATTCGAGCATCCGAATGGGATCGGAGCCGCCATCGGAAAGGCAAAGCAGCACGCGCGTCGGCTCCCAGGGGCAGGTGAGCGCACCGCGCCAGAGCCATTTTCTGCCCTCCTCGGCGCAGAAGGCGTCGAGATCGAAGATTGGTTCCCAGGGAGCGTCGGGTAGAGGGGTAAGATCGGCCGGCAGCCGATACCAGCAACCGAGCGGATGATCGGCGCTGCGATGAAAATCGAACAGCCAGCTGCCGCGCCGGGTCGTGGCGATCAGCCGATCCTCGCGTTCGATCATCTCCTTGATCGCGTTGCGATCCGCCTCGAATTCCGGCGTCATTAGCAGCCGCTCGGATTCGGTATCCTTCTCTGCAACGAACTGCAGAGTTTGTGGGTCGTCGTCGCGTTCAAGGTGAAGGTGCATGGGGCTCGCCATTCCATTGTTGGTGGTGGTCGCCCTCAGCAAACCAAAATACGGGCGCTGAAGCAACCATGCTTCCGCGCCCGTATCGGTCATAGATTTTTCGGTGTCGACCCGCCTTAGCGGACCATCTTTGTGTCGGCCTGTGCGACCATATTGCTCGCCGGGGCCGGTTCGCGCTTGTATTTCAGCGTGACGACCTTGTAGCCCTCATTCTCCAGTCGGCTGAGGAGAACGGGCAGCATCCTAACCGTGCGCTGGTGGATGTCGTGCATCAGAACGATGCCGCGGCCGCGCTGATGGAGCTGCTTCATGGTGCGATCGACCACTGAGGCTGGGGTCGAAGTGAAGTAATCCTTGCTGTCGATATCGACATCCATGACGATCATGTCGCGAGCGGCAATCGCCGTGCGCAGGCGTTTGGAGTCGGCAAGATAGGGGAAGCGGAAGAAGGGAACGTCCGTGCCGATCGCCTTGGTGACGGCATCCTTGCCGCGGGCGATCTCGGTCATCGCCGCGTCGAAGGTCATCTTGTCGAGATCCGGATGGCGGAAGGTGTGGCTGCCGATCGCATCGCCATGCGCAAGCACCTCGCGTGCCGTCGCCGGATGTGCCTGCGCCATTTCGCCGACCATCATGAAGGCGGCCTTGACGCCGAATTTGTCGAGCGTGGCGAGAATGCGCTCCGTCTTGCCGGGAGCCGGGCCGTCATCGAAGGTCAGGATGACCTCCTTGTCGGCGAGCCTGATATCTTTGAGCGACGAGACCTCCAGCGTCCGGCCGGCGAGATTGTGCGGGCCATTCATGCCCGCCAGGTCACTCCTTGTTTCGAGATCGGCGACGAGCCATTTCTTCGGCTCCATCTCGATGGGATCGTTGGCCTTCAGCGGCTTGTGACGCGGCTCTTCGGCGGCATAGCTGCTCTTGAGCGACGCTTCATTGCCTGGTTTCGTGGCACATCCTCCGAGAGCCAGGGACACGGCGAGGCCAGCCAGCAACACACGGTAGTTCATCAGAATCGCTCAACACTATGTCTATGAAAGTTGAGCGCATATTCTGCAGTTATGGTTAATGATCGGTTAGGAGCGGCCGCGAATTCCTTAACAAGCGGTCAGCTTCAACTGGCCATGCCGCTCTCATATTCCGATGAAAGTTCCAGCCACTGCTCCTCGGCCGCCGCGAGCTTTTCTGCCGCATCGGCACGCTGTTTTGCCTTTTCCGCAGCCTTGGCCGGTGCCTTCTCATAGAGGGCGGGGTCCGCAAGTTCTGCGTCAAGAGCCTGAATCAGTTTCTCAAGCTTGCCGGTCAAGGATTCGATTTCATTGATCTTCTTCTTGAGCGGCGCCAGCGAGGCGCGCCGATCGGCATTAAGCTTGCGCTGATCCGCTTTGGAAACGGAATCGTCGCTGGTATTTGCCTTGGCCTTGTCGTCCTTGGCTTTCGGGCTGGCAACAACGAGGCTGCGGTATTCTTCAAGATCGCCGTCGAAGGTCGAGACGGTGCCGTCGCGCACCAGCCACAGCCGATCGACGGTGGCTTCGATCAGGTGACGGTCGTGCGAGATCAGGATGACGGCGCCGGAATAATCGTTCAGCGCCTGGATCAGCGCGTTGCGGCTGTCGATATCGAGATGGTTCGTCGGTTCGTCGAGGATCAGCAGGTTCGGTGCGTCGAAGGCGGCAAGGCCCATGAGAAGCCGTGCCTTCTCGCCGCCGGAGAGATCCTTGACCTGCGTATCCATCTTTTCGGTCGCCAGCCCCATCTGCGCGACGCGGGCGCGCACCTTCGCTTCCGGCGTTTCGGGCATGCGGCGGCGGACATGCTCGACGGCCGTCTGGTTGGGGATGAGGTCGTCGAGCTGGTGTTGGGCGAAGAAGCCGATCTTCAGGTTCGGTGCGAGCCTGACTTCGCCGCTTTCTGCGCCCAGCCGCCCGGAAATGAACTTCGCGAAGGTCGATTTGCCGTTACCGTTGGAGCCGAGCAGCGCGATGCGGTCGTCGGCATCGATGCGCAGGTTCAGCCGTTTCAGGATCGGCTTGCCCGGCTCATAGCCGACGGCACCGCCGCTGATTGCGATGATCGGCGAGGCGGGCTGCTTTTCGGGTTCCGGAAAACTGAAGCCCATCACATGGTCTTCGATGACGGCGGCGACCGTTCCCATGCGCTCCAGTGCCTTGATGCGCGATTGCGCCTGCCGCGCCTTCGAGGCCTTGGCCTTGAAGCGGTCGATGAAGCTCTGCAGGTGCTTGCGGGCTGCATCGTTCTTCGCCTTCGCCTTCATCTGCAACTCGTCGGCCTCAGCCTTCTGTCGCTCGAACTGATCGTAGGAGCCGCGATAGAAGGTGAGCTTCTTCTGGTCGAGATGCACGATGGAATTGACCGCCGTGTTCAGCAGATCGCGGTCGTGCGAAATGATGATGACCGTGTGCGGATAGCGGCGGATGTAGTCCTCCAGCCAGAGCGTGCCTTCAAGGTCGAGATAGTTCGTCGGTTCGTCGAGCAGCAACAGATCCGGCTCGGAAAACAAGACGGCCGCGAGAGCCACGCGCATGCGCCAGCCACCGGAGAAGGAGGAGGCGGGGCGTTTCTGCGCTTCGTGGTCGAAGCCGAGGCCGGCAAGGATACTGGCGGCACGTGCTTCGGCCGAATGAGCATCGATATCGGCCAGACGCGTCTGGATATCGGCGATGCGGTGCGGATCGGTCGCGGTCTCGGCTTCCGCAAGCAATGCGGAGCGTTCCTTGTCGGCTGCCAGGACGATATCGATCAAAGGCTCCTCGGTGCCGGGTGCCTCCTGCGCCACCTGGCCGATGCGGGCATTGCGGGGGATCGAGACCGAGCCGCTCTCGGCAGCGAGATCGCCGGTGATGATCCTGAACAGCGTGGATTTGCCAGCACCGTTCTTGCCGACGAGGCCAGCCTTCGTGCCCGCCGGAAGCGTCACGCTGGCATGGTCGATGAGAAGGCGGCCGGCAATGCGGGCGGAAAGGTCTGAAATCGAAATCATGGCGCGGTTTTGGCCGAACTCGACGCTGAAGGCAAGAGCGGGACGGCGCTTAGGCGCCGGCCTTCTGCGAGGATTTCGAGAGATTGGCGCAGTTACGCAGCCGCTCGGTCAGCTCCGTTTCATAGAGCATGAGATTGCTGAGGGAGGCATTGAGGCTGTCGAGTGCAGCATTGGCATGCGGAGTCGTGTCGATCCCGCGGGCAAAATGCTGCTTTTTCATCAGCCCCTTGGCGAGCTGATCGGCGACTTCGCGCAGCATCTCGGCCGCGTCGCTCTCGGATTTGCGCGCCACCAGCTTGCAATGGCTGACAAGGCGATGCTTCAGGCCAATCTCGTCGAGCCCGCTTTGCGGGGGAAGGGGGCCAAGTGCTTCGATTTCTTCGGCAAGACAGCGGTCCTGGCCATAGAGCGCTTCATAGAAGAGCTGATAGTTGCGCGGCAGGTTTTTCACCTTCAGCCGCGTCATGAAGCGGCCGATAACCTCAAGCTCGGTTTCCGTTTCATCGTCATCGATGGAATATGCCGAAACGCTTGTCTGCGAGTTCTTCATGCCTGCCTTTGGACCGTGAGCTGATATATCTTATCAATCTGCAGGTCGGCAGGTTAAGGGAACATGAACAAGACGGCCGATCCTCGCCGCAGCGCAACAAAATGAGGCATGTGATCAACGTCTGGGCGAAGATGGAAACGACGGTTCTCCCCTTGGCTACATCCAGTGCTGTCCTTCACTGCGCAGAAAATGCAGGAGGTCCAGCACCAGTGACGGCTTGCCCATGGATGTGAGGATAGTGTGGCACTGGCCGCGGTGATGGGTGTGATGGTTGAACATATGGGATACCGCCGCATGGAGGGGAACGGTGATGGCGCCCGGGCGCAGGATCGAGGTATAGGTGATGTCGGAGGCAAGTGCATCGGCATCGAGCGTTTCCAACCAAGTAATGATATTTCGATCTTCCGCCTCCCGTAAGCTGTAAAGCCCTCCAAGGGTGTCATGTAGGACGGTATCGAGTGACGCAGGTACGCCGCCAGTGCCGTTGAAACGGTGCATCCACAGCCGGTCCGCTATCAGCAGATGATTGAGCGTTCCGTGGAGCGAGCCGAAGAAGGCGCCGCGGTCTTCGTGAAATTCGGCGTCGCTGAGGTCTACTGCGGCATTGTAGACCTGGACATTGGCCCAGCGATTATAGTCGGCAAGCATCTTGAAATGTTTGAGCATATGCGTCTCCTCTTATAGTGGTGGTGATTTTATCGCGAAGTTTGGTGGCGGACAGCCGCTTCGCCACCCAGCAGATCGCGAATCAGCTGCTCGGACTGTGACAGCGGCGTGAAATTGGCCGATCCCCCTTGTTTTCGGGCCTTGGGGCAGGTAAAGACCGCCCACTTTTCTCTGATTACAAGGAATGGACCCATGGCGATTGAACGTACTTTCTCGATGATCAAGCCGGATGCGACGAAGCGCAACCTGACCGGCGCCATCACCAAGGTTTTTGAAGACAACGGCCTGCGCGTCATCGCCTCCAAGCGCGTCTGGATGAGCAAGCGCGAAGCTGAAGGCTTCTACGCCGTTCACAAGGAACGTCCGTTCTTCGGCGAACTCGTCGAAGGCATGACCTCCGGCCCGACCGTCGTTCAGGTTCTGGAAGGCGAAAACGCCATCCTGAAGAACCGCGAAATCATGGGCGCGACCAACCCGGCCAACGCTGCCGAAGGCACGATCCGCAAGACCTTCGCCCTTTCGATCGGCGAAAACTCCGTTCACGGCTCGGACGCTCCGGAAACGGCTGCCGTCGAAATCGCCTACTGGTTCTCCGAAACCGAAATCGTCGGCTGAATCAGCCTCTCAGCTTCAGCGCTGAACGATTTGAATTGACTCATGAAAGCCGGGACCTCGCATCCCGGCTTTTTTCATGCAGGCAAATTAGACTCCCTTTCCCCGTGGGCGGCAGGGGGTATCGCATATGAACTGAAATCGCCGCCGTCCTCCTTCTCCCCGAGGGGAGAAGGGATTTCCGGCGCTGATCACCCCATATGTGATTGTCCTACCGCGAGTGGGAAGAGGAGACTATCCCGCTGCTGCTTCTCAAGCCGGGCAGGCCATATCCTTCCCGTAATCGGCGCTGCCATCGCCCTTGAAGACATCCGGATTGGCGGTATAGACCGGGCCGACGACCAGCGGTTTCGTCGGCAGCACGGTCTGGTCGAGATCGGATTTGACTTCGGTCTTGATCGTCTGGATAGTCTTGTCGCTGGCATCCACCAGCTTGATCGAGACAGCATAGGGGCGGTCCTTGCGCACGCAGTGCAGGTCCGGGCTTTCCAGCGTGATCTTGTCCCAGAATGTATAGATCTTCTGGGTGACGACGAGTGGGTTGCCGCCCGCGGGATTTTCGAATTCCGCGATCGCCTTTGTTCCCTCCCGGATCGGGGCGATCTTCTTGAGCGTGATCATGTAGCTTGCGCTCGCCACGCGATAGTTGAAGACGAAAAGGCGACCGGTGAGCTGGGTCGGGCCTTCGTCGTCTTTCCTCTGGCAGCCGGCCAGCGCCAGGCCGGCGATGATCCCGACACTTATTGTTGTCAGCATAATCCTTCTTATTGTCATGGCGCAGTCTCCTCCTTCTTGCGCCGGTAGTGCCGGCTAGCCTTGGCTCGGTTGCCGCAAACCGCCATGTCGCACCAGGCGCGGCTTTTGTTCTTGCTGCGGTCGATGAAGAGCCAGCCGCAGTTGCGGCATATTTTCATTCGTTCGGGATCGGGCATGGCGATGAGGCGCAGCGTCGAATGCACCGTCGCGGCATCGAGCCCACCGGATGAGGCTCGTTTCAGGACTTTCGCCAATGCCGCAAGCAGATCCGCAAGCAGCAGATCGGCAGCCTCGCCAAGAATGCGTGCCCGGAAATAGCGGTCGATCAACTCGCGGAGGGCAATGAAATCGGCCCGGTTTTCCCGCTTCACGGGCAGGATATCGCCGAAGAGCGCTC
This sequence comes from Martinezella sp. CNPSo 3890, assembly GCF_057784455.1. Taxonomy (NCBI): domain Bacteria; kingdom Pseudomonadati; phylum Pseudomonadota; class Alphaproteobacteria; order Hyphomicrobiales; family Rhizobiaceae; genus Martinezella; species Martinezella sp. CNPSo 3890. The sequence goes on from NZ_JBXSOR010000001.1 coordinate 730,979, forward strand.
GCTCCGCGCAGAAATTGGCAGCCGCCTTCGGGAAGCTATCCATCTGTCCCGGTGCCTCGAAGCGGTCGATCCGACGCCCGTCGTCATGGCGCAGGATTACGCTGTTGGCGACATCGAGCGCGAGCGCGCCACCGGAGAAGCGATGTGGGGTCCAGGAAAAACTCATGGCGAAAATTATAACTGGTAAAATTCATTTTGCCAGTTACTATTTGCTGGTTCTTCGGAGAGATGGAATGGCTTATCTTCTGCAGCAACTGGCGAATGCCGTTCCGCTCGCTGCACTGTATGCGACGCTGGCCTTCGGCTATTCCATTGCCTTCGGGGTCATGAAGCGGGCCGATATTACCTATGGCGCGTTGTTCGCCTTTGCCGGCCAGATGCTCGTGCTCTTTACCGATGTCGGCTACACCAAGATGTATCTGGTTCTGCCGGCCGCCTTTGCCTTCGGTGCCGTCGTCGCCGTCGGCTACACGATCGGCACCAGCTTCCTCGTCGGCCGTGCAATCATGCTGCCGCTGTCGCGAAAATCGCCGAATACCGTCATCGTTGCGGCACTCGGCATGATGATCATCCTGATGGAAACGGCGCGGCTTGCCTCGAATACGCGTGGCATATGGCTGCCGCCCTTCCTGAACGATGCTGTCGTCTTCTGGGATAGCGGCAATTTCCGCGTGACGCTGACGGAAATCCAGCTGCTCAATACGGCCTTGATGATCCTCGTCATCCTCACAGGCGCCTATGTGCTGAAATGCACCGGCTGGGGGCGCATCTGGCGGGCGGTGACGGACGATTCCCTTGCTGCCGAGCTCTGCGGCGCCAGCGCCAACCGTGTCTTCCTGCTGGCCTATGTCGCGTCAGCCCTCGTCGCAACCATCTGCGGCCTGCTGGCTACTTCCTACTATGGAACGATGGATTTCGGGGCAGGGCTGATGTTCGGGCTCAAGGTGCTGATGATCGCGGCCGTCGGCGGCTATTCCGATCCGCTGAAGTCAGCGGGCGGGGCAGCGCTCCTTGGCTTGACGGAGACGATGTGGGGTGCCTACGGCCCGTTCCTGTGGCGCGACTTCGTCATCTTCTCGCTGCTCGTCCTGCTACTGGTTATGAGCCGGCGCGAAAGAGTGGTGCCTTGAAGCTTACGTGTTGCCGGCCCACTTTGCCCGCGCGGCATCGTCGGCATCCTTGGCCGAAACCCAGCCGCCTTCGGTACCATCCTTGCCGTGCTCCTTCTTCCAGAAGGGAGCAGAGGTCTTCAGAAAATCCATGACGAAATTGGCGCCGTCGAAGGCGGCCTGCCGATGCGGTGCCGCGGCAATGACGAGCACGATGTTCTCGCCGGGCGCGATCTTGCCAAAGCGATGGATGGCGGTCAGGCCGAGAAGCTCGAAACGCTCGATGGCTAGTCTGGCGATGCGGGTGATCTCCGCTTCCGCCATGCCGGGATAATGTTCGAGTTCGAGGGCACCGAGCGCGCCCCCTTCGTCACGGCAGAGGCCCGAGAAGGTCACGACAGCGCCGATATCGCGCCGCCCGGCGGCTAGCCGATCGATCTCCGCCTGGAGATCGAAATCCTCGCGCTGGACTTTGACGAATGGTGAAATCATCGCAATTTCCTTGATCGGCTTCGCAAACATGCTGAGGTGCCTCCCGACCCTTCGCTAAGGCTCAGGGCGTTCGTCGCTGCAATCGATTCACTGGATCGATTGCTCGGGCTTCGCCCGACCGCTCCTCACCCCCCGGTCATCGGCGGGAAGAGCCCGATCTCCCGCGCTCCGGCGATCGGCTCATCGTGCTCCGCATGTTCCATGTTGATAGCGACGCGGATCGCCTGGGGGAATTGAAGTGCCGCCTCGTATTCCTCGCCCAAGCCTTTCAAATGACTCAGGAGATCGCCGACGGTGACGACATCGGCGGGCAGGGAAATCTCTTCCTCGGCCTTACCGATCCGCTCACGCACCCAGGCGAAATAGACGAGTTTCGTCATCATTCCTCATCCACGACATGCTTTAGCCCGGCCCGGAAATAATCATAGCCGGTATAGATGGTCAAAAGCGCTGCGACCCAGAGCAGGACGATGCCCATCTCTGTCGTGTAGGGTAGCACCTTGTCGCCTGCCGGCCCAGCCAGAAGGAAGGCGATGGCGACGAGCTGGGCCGTCGTCTTCCATTTTGCGATGCGCGTCACGGGAACGCTGACCTTCAACGCCGCCAGATACTCACGCAGGCCCGAAACCAGGATTTCGCGGCAAAGGATGATGATGGCGGCCCAGAGCGACCAGCCGGCAATGGTGCCGTCGGCGGCGACTAGAAGCAGGATCGCGGAGACCAGCAGTTTGTCGGCGATCGGATCGAGCATTCGGCCGATATTCGAGGTCTGGTTCCAGATGCGCGCGAGATAGCCGTCGAGGAAATCGGTGATCGAGGCGATGATGAAGATCCAGAGCGCGACCCAGCGCGCAAAATCGGAGCCCTCCAGCTTACCCTCGATGAAGAAGCAAAGAACGATCAGGGGTACGCAGATAATGCGGCCGTAGGTGAGCAGATTGGGGATGCTGTAAGCGCGCGAAGCCATGGAAATCGTTTCGTTTCTGTTGTCTCGACCGAACCGGATTGGGCACTGTTGATCCCATCCCGCCGAAGTCGTCTGATGGAGTATGATCCCAAAAACCGCTCCGCACTTTTTGGTGGTCACACCCTAGATGATGGTTTGGTCAGTTTATCGTCAATATTGTTTCTGTTTTTTCACCGCTATTGCGTGGAATTTGCGACGAGCTTTCCCTATTTCGCGGCGTCCTCGTGGAAATGGTTATAGACCTGACGCGCCACCGCTTCTGAAATGCCCTCGACTGCCATCAGGTCGGAAAGCGCGGCGCGCGACACGGCCTTCGCGGTGCCGAAATGCTGGAGAAGCGCGCGCTTGCGCGAAGGGCCGATGCCACCGATCTCGTCGAGCGGGTTCTTCACCATCTCCTTCTTGCGCCGGGCGCGATGGGAGCCGATCGCGAAGCGGTGTGCCTCGTCGCGCATGCGCTGGATGAAATAGAGCACGGGATCGCGCGGCGGGAGCGAGAAGCTTTCGCGCGAAGGGGCAAAGAAGCGCTCACGCCCGGCTTCGCGGTCGACGCCCTTGGCGACGCCGATGGCGATGACACTGTCGGTGATCCCGAGCTCATCGAGAATGGCGCGCACGGCCGTCATTTGCCCCTGGCCGCCGTCGATAAGGATGACATCGGGCCAGGCGGGGAAGGCGCGATCGGCGGCATCGACGCTGGCGTCGGTCTCGCCGCTGCGGTCGGGCTTGCCTTCCTCCTTCAGGAGACGAGAGAAACGGCGGGTCATGACTTCGCGCATCATGCCGAAGTCGTCGCCCGGCGTGATGTCGGTCGATTTGATGTTGAACTTGCGGTACTGGTTTTTGACGAAGCCTTCCGGCCCGGCCACGACCATGCCCCCGACCGCATTCGTGCCCATGATGTGGGAGTTGTCGTAAATCTCGATGCGTTGTGGCGTGTAGGGAAGCTTGAAAGCTTCCTTGAAGCCTTCGAGCAGCCGCGATTGCGAGGCGGTTTCCGCGAGCTTGCGGCCATGCGCCTCGCGCGCATTGGCAATGACATGCTCGACCAGATCGCGCTTTTCGCCGCGCTGGGGCACGAGGATCGCGACCTTGTGGCCGGCCTTCTCACTGAGAGCAGCCGCCAGGAGCTCCATTTCCTCGATGGTCTCCGACAGCAGGATCTGCCGCGGCACCGGCTTGTCGTCATAGAATTGCGCGAGGAAAGCGTTCAGCACTTCAGCACCCGAGAGCGATGGATCGGCCTTCGGGAAATAGGCACGGTTGCCCCAGTTCTGTCCGGTTCGGAAGAAGAAGACCTGGATGCAGGAAATGCCGCCCTCGTGGTGGATGGCGAAGACATCGGCTTCCTCGACGCCGGCCGGGTTGATGCCCTGATGGCTCTGCACATGCGAGAGCGCCGCCAGACGGTCGCGGAAAATGGCGGCGCGTTCGAAATCCAGATCTTCGGCGGCAGCATTCATCGCCTCGGCCATATGCGCCTTGACGTTCTGGCTCTTGCCGGAAAGGAAATCCTTCGCCTCCTGTACCAGTTCAGCATAGCCTGCATCGCTGATCTCATGCGTGCAGGGGCCGGAACAGCGCTTGATCTGATAGAGCAGACAGGGCCGCGTGCGCGTCTCGAAGACGCTATCGGTGCAGGTGCGGATCAGGAAGGCGCGCTGCAGCGAATTGATGGTGCGCCCGACGGCGCCCGCCGAAGCGAAGGGGCCGAAATAGTCGCCCTTGCGGGCGCGGGCGCCGCGATGCTTGAAGATCGCCGGCGCGCGATGATCGCCCGTAATCAGAATATAGGGAAAGGATTTGTCGTCGCGCAGCAGAACGTTAAAGCGCGGACGCAAGCGCTTGATGAGATTCGCTTCCAGCAGCAGCGCTTCCGTCTCCGTTCGCGTGGTCACGAATTCCATATTGGCGGTTTCGCGCACCATGCGGGCGATGCGGTTGGAGTGCACCTTGCCCAAGGCATAGTTGGAAACGCGCTTCTTCAGGTTCCTGGCTTTGCCGACGTAAAGCACGTCGCCGGCCTCGTTGAACATGCGGTAGACGCCAGGATTGTTGGGCAGTCGCTTGACGAATTCGGCGATCAGCTCGGCGCCGCGCAGTCCCGTCTCGTTCTTTCCGCCTTCGTTCCAGTCGACAGGCGCAATAGGGGAGGCTGCGGCATCGCCTTCCACCTCGATGTCGTCTTCGATATCCTCTGATTCGTCATAGAGAACGCCGCCATCAGGCAGCTTTCTTCCATTCATTCTGCACTCTCCAACACGTCTGGCGTTTCCCAGGCAAGGTGCTGGCCGCCATCGAGCGCTATCATTTGGCCCGTGATCGAGGGCGTGTCAAAAAGAAAGCGGATGGTCCGGCCGAATTCTTCGAGCCCGGGCGCCGCCTTTAATATGAGGCCGTCGATCTGCGCTTGAAAGTCCTCTTCGGTCTGCCGCACGCTGCGCACCGTCGGGCCTGGGCCGATCGCGTTGACGCGGATACGCGGCGCAAAGCTCTGCGCCATCGTCTGAGTCGCCGTCCAGAGGGCGGCTTTCGACAGTGTATAGGAATAGAAGCGCGGATTGAGTGCCCAGACCCGCTGATCGACCATGTTGACGATCAGGCCCGGATGCGGTTCGGGAAGCTGCCGGACGAAATCGGCAGCCAGAATCGACGGCGCCCGCACATGGATTGCGAAATGCGCCTCGAAGGCTTCTTCGTCAAAATGATCGGCGGAATCGCCGAGGAAGGCTGAGGCATTATTCACCAGAAGATCGAGCGGACCGAGAGAATCCGCAACCCTTTCGACAAGGGTTGAGGTCTCGCCCAAATTCTGCAGATCCGCCTTGATCGCAATGGCTCTCCGGCCCATTTGCCGCAGTTTCGCCGCAATTTCCTCGGCCTCGGCGAGGGACTGATTGGCATGCAACGCCACAGCGAAGCCATTAGCCGACAAATCCTCGGCAATTGCCAGGCCTATTCTTTTGGAAGCGCCGGTTATCAGCGCCGTACGTAGTTTTTCCTGGCTCAAGAGATCGCCTTTTGCTCGTCGTTACCCAATCGATGCTCATATAGGGCGTCGATACACCATATGAAAAGATGCATGAGTGAATGATGCGCTTTGGGGTTTCTTATGTAAAACTTGAGATATATTTAGTTTAAAATAAGTATACACAGTTTAACCGATGATTATGGTTAACAATTCCTCTGTTGCGATGAAGCAACATCGAAATTCAGCCACGTCTGTGCCACAATGATATCATATTTTGGCTCTTCCAATTCCTCATTTGCATTCCAATTTCAACCTCGATCCGGGAGGGATATGTTTTAATTGCTCGTGGCGCTTCGAAGTCAAGGACAGTAAGCGGGGCACACGGGACTGAAAGGAGAAAAGTATGCGTACTCTTATCACGACCCTCATGGTCTCCGCTTTCGCTCTCGGCGGTTACACCGCAGCTCAGGCTGCTGACGCTGTTGAGCAGATTCCGCAGCCGCCCGTCGCCCAGGAAGCAGCTCCGGCCGTCAACAACTGGTCCGGCTTCTACATCGGTGGCGCTGGCGACTGGAACGCCGGTCACTTCAACCGCAACGGCGACGCTTACGCCTGGGGCGGCCAGGCCTTCACCGGCTACAACTGGCAGCAGGGCCAGATCGTATATGGTATCGAAGCTGACCTCGGCTACTCCGGCGCCGACAGCACCCGCAACGGCCTGACCGCCAAGAACGGTGTCAACGGCTCGGTTCGCGGTCGCCTCGGTTACGACTTCAACCCGTTCATGCTGTACGGCACGGCCGGTCTGGCACTCGGCCAGAACAAGCTCTCCGACGACACCTCCTCTGACAGCAAGACGGCTGTTGGTTACACGGTCGGTGCAGGTGCTGAAACCTTCATCACCAACAACATCACGGCTCGTCTCGAGTACCGTTACACGGACTACGGCAAGAAGAACTTCGACCTCGACTCCGGTCGGTTCTCTCGCGGCTACGACGAACAGAGCGTCAAGGTCGGTATCGGCGTCAAGTTCTGATTATCCGAAGGCTTAAGCCTGAAGAAAAAGCCGGGGTTTTGCCCCGGCTTTTTTGCGTTATGCCTCTGAGTGTTTAGGCGGCATCCGTCGGGAAGTCCGTCGAGACGGCCAGTTGGCGCCAGTCGGCCAGTTCCTTGGCGACATACTCGTTCTTGGCCTCGATCGCGCCAACTGTATCGGAGCCGAAGGGCATGCGCAGCGGTGGGTTCGCCGAATGGGCAAGCGTGATCATCGATTTTGCAAGGCGTTTGGGATCGCCGGGCTGGGCGTGATTGTGACCGGCGGCGAAATCACGCATGACGCCGGCCGGCGTGTCCCTGTAGTCGGCAATCGAGCTCGGGCTGACGGCAAGCGAGCTCTCATCAAGGAAGTCGGTGCGGAAGAAGCCGGGTTCGACAACAGTGACCTTGATGCCAAGCGGCTTGAGTTCCGCCGCCATTGCCTCCGACAGGCCTTCGACCGCGAACTTTGTCGAGCAGTAGACGCCCCAGCCGGCATGGCTCTGGTAGCCGCCGACCGAGGACATGTTGATGACATGGCCCGAGCGCTGCCGGCGCATATGCGGCAGGATGGCGCGCGTCACCTTCAGCAGGCCAAAGACGTTGGTGGCATAGAGCTTCTCGATCTCCTCGGCCGTTGCTTCTTCCACGGCGCCGAGCAGCCCGTAACCGGCATTGTTGACAAGGATATCGATCTTTCCGAAGCGCTTGACGGCGGCCGCGGCGGCCTCATGAGCCTGCGCTTCGTTCGAGACGTCGAGGGCGACGGGCAGGAGGTTCGGATGGTTGCCGAACTTCTCTGCCAGACCGGCGGGATTGCGGGCCGTAGCGACAACGGCGTCGCCGGCGGCGAGGGCTTCTTGGGCGATGAGGGCGCCAAAGCCGCGGGATGCGCCCGTGATGAACCAAACACGCATGATTTTCTCCTTCGTGGGTTGGCAATTCCAGGGGTGGAATTCGCTTGCAGGAGAAAGGTAGCTTGATGGCATGGTTGAGATAATCTACTTTCTCTTCCATAAAGTGCTGAGAAATTCTCATCAATGCGGCGTATCCGTTCGACCGATCTGGCTATCTTCCTGGCGATTGCCCAACACCGCAGTTTTCGCAAGGCGGCGGTGGAGCTCGGCGTGACGCCTTCAGCGCTCAGCCATTCGTTGCGGGCGATCGAGGAGAGATTGGATGTGCGGCTGGTGAATCGCACCACGCGCGGTGTCGGGTTGACGGAGGCCGGAGAGCGCCTGTTCGATCGCATCCGCCCCGCTTTCCTCGATATCGACGATGCTCTCGAAGATCTCGATAAATTCCGCGGCCAGCCCTACGGCAAGCTGCGCATCAACGCCCCGCGACCCGCAGCCAGGATGGTGCTGCTGCCGATCGCGTCGCGGTTCATGCAGGCTTACCCCGCCATCGAAATGGAAATCGTCGTGGACGATGCGCTCGTGGACACGGTTTCCGCCGGTTTCGATGCCGGCATACGGTTCGGAGAAAGCATCGCGGCCGACATGATCGCTATTCCTATTGGCCCTCGTCAGCGCACGGCGATCGTCGGCTCGCCGGAATATTTTCAGCGTTTCCCTAAACCGGTCACTCCTCATGATCTGAAGGACCACCCCTGTATCCGCTACCGTTTTGCGAGCGGCACCTATTATCGCTGGGAGTTCGAGCGAGGAGGCATCGAGCTGGAGATCGATGTGCAGGGGCCGCTGACGCTTTGCGATCTCGACATCATGCTGGATGCCGCTATCAATGGTTCCGGTCTAGCCTTCTTGTTCGAGGATCACGCGCTGCCGGCTTTGCGGGATGGCCGGCTGATCCGCGTGCTGGAGGACTGGTGCCCCTATTATCCCGGCTTCTTCCTCTATTATCCGAGCCGCCGGCAGCTGCCGACGGCTTTGCGCGCCTTTGTCGATTTCGTGAAGGCCGAGACTGCTCGCCAGAGCTGAGCCGAACAGCGTTAGACCTGCGGCTTCATCGCTGGAAAATCGGGGAAATGCTTCTCGAACTTGCGCGCCCAGTCTATCAATCCCGCATGGTCCGCTTCCCACTGCCCTTCGAAGCGGAGCTGCAGATAGCCGACAAGAGAGGCAAGCGCGAAATGACCCGCATGCAGCTTCTTGCCGATCTTCGGCGGCTCGGCGTCAAGATGGGTGAGGGCGCGGCTGACCTTCGTCCACTGCCGGTCGATCCAGGGCTGATGCTGCTTCTCGGGCTCGCGAAGGCGGCGCTCGTAGACGATCGACAGCAGGCACTCGTTGGTGCCGTCGATCAGCGCCTCCAGAACTTCGATTTCGGTGCGCTTGCCCTTCTTCGATGGATAGAGCCCGCCCTCGCGACGATCGAAATAATGCATGATGGCGCGGCTGTCGAAAATCGCCTCGCCGTTGGCGGTCAGCAATGTCGGGATCTTGCCGAGCGGGTTGTTGTCGATCAGCAGCGTCGGACCGGCATTCGTATCGACATGGATCTCCTCCAGCTTGATGCCGAGATGGCGTGCCGCCATGCGCACCTTGCTGGAAAAGGGGGAGGTGGGCGAGCAAAGAAGTCTCATGAAATCACCTGCGAGATGTGTATGTGATAAATCTCAATGTTCGCCACGCAGCCAGAATGCGCGCTGCGAGGCGAAACGGTCCTGCGCCAGAATATCCTTCAAGGCCGGCAGCAGCGCATGCAACTCATCCTTCAGCGTGAAGGGCGGGTTGACGATGATGAGGCCGGAGCCGGTAAGCCCGGTGAAGCCGCGATCGCTTCTGACGATCAGCTCGGCGCAGAGCATTTTCGGAATTTCCAGCGCCTGTAGCGCCTCGTGAAATGGCTTGATCGGCGCGTCCTTCTTGATCGGATACCAGAGGCAATAGGTGCCGCCGGGAAAGCGGCGCCAGGCTTTGGCCAAGCCTTCGATCAGCCGCTCATATTCGCCTTCCTCTTCGAAAGGCGGGTCGACGAGCACGATGCCGCGCTTCTCCTTTGGCGGCAGATGAGCGCCGAGCGCCAGCCAGCCGTCCAGCTCGGTAACGCGGGCATGGTGATCGCCTTCGAAGAGGCGGTGTAGCCGCTGGAAATCATTCGGATGCAGTTCCATCGCCGAAAGCCGGTCTTGCGGGCGAAACAGCATGCGGGCAAGCTTCGGCGAGCCGGGATAGAGCCTGACGCCGCCCTCGGGGTTCAGCTCGCGGATGGTGGCAAGATAGGGCTCCAGCAGGTCCGCCACTTGCGGCACCAATTCCGCCTCCAGCACCCTGCCGATGCCGTCACGCCATTCGCCGGTCTTCTGCGCTTCTTCGGAGGAGAGATCGTAAAGCCCGATGCCGGCATGGGTATCGAGAACGCGAAAGGCCTTGTCCTTGTTCTGCATGTAGCGGACGAGGCGGGCGAGGATTGCGTGTTTCAAGACATCGGCAAAATTGCCCGCGTGGTAGATGTGCCGATAGTTCATTGTCGGTGAAGTCCGCATGAATTGTTGAGATGGGCCGGATTGTCTCTAGTGGCCGGTCTCCGCTTGAAATATACAAACCTCATGAACATTGCGACCCCTATCCAAGCCAAATCACGCATCGGGCACACAGCCTGTCCGCATGACTGTCCCTCCACCTGCGCGCTGGAGGTCGATCTGACTGAAGACGGCAGGATCGGCCGGGTTCGCGGCGCCAACGACCATTCCTATACCGCCGGCGTCATCTGCGCCAAGGTCGCGCGCTATGCCGAACGGCTTTATCACCCCGATCGTCTGATGAAACCGCTCCGCCGTGCCGGCGCCAAGGGTGAGGGGCGCTGGCAGGAGCTCTCCTGGGACGAGGCGCTGGACGAAATCGCCGAAGCCTTCATCAAGGCCGAAGCGAAGGACGGCAGCGAGGCGATCTGGCCCTATTTCTATGCCGGCACGATGGGCTGGGTGCAGCGCGATTCCATCGAGCGGCTGCGCCATGCCAAGCGCTATTCCGGTTTCTTCTCGTCGATCTGCACCAATCCGGCCTGGACCGGCTTCACCATGGCGACGGGAGTGCTGCGCGGTCCCGATCCGCGCGAGATGGGCCGTACCGATTGCGTCGTCATCTGGGGCACCAATGCGGTTGCCACCCAGGTCAACGTCATGACCCATGCGGTGAAATCCCGCAAGGAACGCGGCGCCAAGATCGTCGTCGTCGATATCTATGACAATCCGACGATGAAGCAGGCCGATATGGCGCTGATCGTCAAGCCGGGCACGGATGCGGCGCTTGCCTGCGCCGTCATGCACGTCGCCTTCCGCGACGGCCATGCCGACCGCGATTACATGGCCAAATATGCCGACGATCCCGCCGGCCTCGAAGAGCACCTGAAATCGAAAACCCCGGCATGGGCCGCGGCCATAACCGGCCTCTCGGTCGATGAGATCGAAGCCTTCGCCAAGCTCGTGGGGACGACGAAGAAGACCTATTTCCGGCTCGGCTACGGCTTTACCCGTCAGCGCAATGGCGCGATCGCCATGCACGCGGCAGCGTCGATCGCGACGGTGCTCGGCTCCTGGCAATATGAGGGCGGCGGCGCCTTCCATTCGAACAGCGATATCTTCCGCATGGATGCGAGCGAGCTGACCGGCCGCGCCATGAAGGATATGGATATCCGCATGATCGACCAGTCGCAGATCGGCCGCGCCTTGACCGGTGATGTCGTGGCGCTGCGTCATCGCGGTCCCGTGACCGCCATGCTGATCCAGAACACCAATCCGGTGAATATCGCGCCAGAGCAGCGGCTAGTGAAGCGCGGCTTTGCCCGTTGGGACCTTTTTGTCGCCGTGCACGAGCAGTTCATGACCGATACGGCTGACATGGCCGATATCGTCATCCCCGCCACCATGTTTGTCGAGCATGACGACATCTATCGCGCGGGCGGTCAGAACCACATTCTGCTCGGCCCGAAGCTGGTCGAGCCGCCGCCGACCGTTCGCAGCAATCTCTTCGTGATCGAGGAGCTGGCTAAGCGCCTCGGCGTTGCGGATCGCCCCGGCTTCGGCTTCTCCGCTCGCGAAATGATCGACCGGGTTCTGTCCAGAAGCGGCCTACCGGACTATGATTATTTCCTCGAACACAAATGGTTCGATCGCCAGCCGGATTTCGAGGAGGCCCATTTCATCAAGGGTTTTGCCCATCCCGACGGCAAGTTCCGCTTTCGCCCCGATTGGACCAACCAGCCGGCGCCGAACCGTCCGCCAGCGTCGGTCGGATTGCTCGGGCCGCACGTCGAGCTGCCGGAGTTTCCGGATCAGGTCGATGTGATCGAGGTCGCAGATCCCGAGCATCCGTTCCGGCTTGCGACCTCGCCATCGCGCAACTTCCTGAATTCGAGTTTCGCGGAGACGAAGACGTCGCGGCAGAAGGAGGGGCGCCCCGAAGTGATGGTCAACCCGGCCGATGCTGAGCGGCTTGATATTGTTCATGGCGAGCTGGTTCGCATCGGCAATACACGCGGCGATATTCGCCTCCACGCGCGCGTGACAGCGGAAGTGAAGCCGGGCGTGCTGATCGCCGAGGGCCTCTGGCCGAACAAGGCTCACGTCGATGGTGAGGGCATCAATGTGCTCACCGGCGCCGATCCGGTCGCGCCATATGGCGGCGCGGCTGTCCACGACAACAAGGTATGGCTCCGCAAGGACGTGGCATGAGTAAATTCGAAACGGCGAAAGCCGAAATCGTCAGCGAAAGGACGCTGGCGGATCAATGGACGCGGCTGAGCACATTTGAGGTCGACTACACGGATTCGCACGGCGAAAAGCATCGGCTGAAGCGCGAGGTCTATCATCGCACGCCGGCGGCCTGCATCCTGCTTTATGATCCAAAGCGCGAAACGGTGATACTCGTCCGGCAATACCGTCTTCCGTCCCATCTTGTCGGTCTTCCCGACCGGATGATCGAGGTGCCCGCCGGCCTGCTCGATGGTGACAATCCGGAGGCCGCGATCCGCCGCGAAGCCATGGAAGAGACCGGCTTTCGCGTGCGCGACGTCCGCTTCCTCTTCAAATCGATGACGTCGCCCGGTTCCTCGACCGAGGTTATCCATTTCTTCGCCGCGGTGATCGATACGTCCGACCGTGTAGCCGATGGTGGCGGCCTTGCGGAGGAGCATGAGGATATCGAGGTGCTGGAAGTTCGCCTGTCCGATGCAATGGCGATGATCGAGAAGGGCGATATCTATGACGCCAAGACGATCATGCTACTGCAATGGGCGGCTTTGAATGTCGCCAGCTTGAGATAGACTAACGGGTGAGCGGGAGCTTTGTAAAAACTCTGCTCGCCATTCATCACAATGTCACGAATCGAGCTTACCGGGGCGTGCTGGCCGGAAACATTCGAATGTTTCCGAGCCTCCTTCGATCATGGACGCTGTTTCAGGAGAAAGCCGATGTGGCTCAGCAATTTCACGCTCGTTCTTCCCAATGAAGTCGTCGAGAGAGGCGCCGTGCGCATCGAAGACGGCGTGATTGCCGAAATCCGCTCGGAGCCGGTGGAGCAGCCGACGTTTGATGGCGGCGGCCGCTTGCTGATGCCAGGCTTCGTCGATCTGCATTGCGACATGGTGGAGCGCGAAATCGCGCCGCGGCCGAATGCGATGATGCCGATCGATTTCGGCATTCACGAGCTGGACAAGAAGCTGGCGGCCGCTGGCGTCACCACGGCTTTCGCGGCGCTCTCCTTTGCGACCGAAAGCGTCTATGGCCACGTCCGCTCGCTCGAAACCACTTCGGCTGTCATTCGCGGCATCGGCAGCCTGCGCGACGAGCTTCTGATCGACCACCGTGTCCATGCACGCTACGAAATCACCAATCTCGGCGCGGCTCCGACCCTGGAGCGGCTCCTGGAAGAGGGCTCCGTCGATATGGTTTCGCTCACCGACCATACACCGGGGCAGGGGCAGTACAACGACATCGAAAGCTACATCCGCAGCATGTCCGAGCGCCGGTCCATGTCGCGTGAGGCGGCCGAGGAGGTCGTGGCAAAGCGCATTGCGCAGCGCGAGGATCCTGAGATCGAGCGCAAGCTCCATGAAGTGGTCGACCTTGCGCTGAAGCACAAGCTGTCGCTCGCCTCGCATGATGACGACAGCCCCGAGAAGGTGGCGGCGATGCACGATCTCGGCGTGACGATCAGCGAATTTCCGGTGACCGGACCGGCGGCGGAGGAAGCCTGCCGCCGCGGTCTCTGGACACTAATGGGCGCACCAAACGCGCTGCGCGGCCAGTCCATGTCCGGCAATCTCAGCGCCCTGGATGCGGCGCGATCCGGCCTGCTCGGCATCATCGCGGCCGATTATCACCCGGCCGCCTTCGTGCCGGCTATTTTCAAGATTGCTGATGTTGTCGCTGGCGGTCTGCCGGCGGCCGTTGCGACGGCAACCTCCAATGCCGCCCGTTCCGCCGGTCTGACGGATCGAGGTGAGATTGCTGTTGGCCAGCTTGCCGATCTGGTCGCCGTCGAGCCCGGCTCGGTTCACCGCATCCGCGCCACGTTCCGCGGCGGCCGCATCGTCTATAGCGACGGCACGCTGCATCCGCTGATGGCAATGGCGGCTTGAGGGAGGCATCTGGCATCCCCCTCATCCGCCCTTTGGGCACCTTCTCCCCGAGGGGAGAAGGGGTTTTTGCTAGACGCACCAGCTCGACAAAAGTATCTCGCTGAGAGGGTGACGTTTCCACCTTCCAATGGAGTTACACAGTCCCGGGCGAGATTAGCTTCGTTATTGAAAAGGCAGCATCCGAAGCACTTCCTCCTTCTCCCCTTGGGGAGAAGGTGCCCGAAGGGCGGATGAGGGGCTGTTCGAAGCCAGAGTTGCGTAATTATTCCGCGTCTCCAAGCAGCGACAAAATCTGCCGTCCATCGACAACGGGGGTTTTGCCAAAGCTCACGGCCTTGCCATCTTCCATCCTGACCTTGCCTTCCGCCAGCAGCCGCAGCGATTGCGGATAGAGCTGATGCTCGACCGTGAGCACGCGGGCGGCAAGGCTGTCGGCGGTATCGTCGGTTAAGACGGGCACGGCGGCCTGGCCGACGACTGGACCTTCGTCCATGCCTTCGGTGACGAAATGCACGGTGCAACCGGCAATGCGCATGCCGGCGTCGATGGCGCGCTTATGCGTATGCAGGCCCGGGAAAAGCGGCAGTAGAGAGGGATGGATGTTGATGATCCGGCCCTCGTAAGCCTGGATGAAACGGCCGGAAAGCAGCCGCATATAGCCGGCAAGGCAGATGATATCGGGCGAGAGGGCTTCAAGCTGCGCAAGGATCGCCTCTTCATGGGCTTCCTTGCTGGGAAATTCCTTGCGGACGAAAGCGAAGGTCGCAATGCCTTCCGCCGCAGCTTTTGCCAGCCCGCCGGCATCCGCCTTGTCGGAGATGACGCCGACGATCTCGGCCGGGTAGTCCGATGCCTTCGTGGCCTTCAGAAGAGCCAGCATGTTGGAGCCGCCGCCCGAGATGAAGACGACGACGCGTTTGCGCGGCGTGGTCATAGAGCGAGCGTGCCCTTATAGACGGTGCCGGGAGCGCCTTCCTCGCGAGCAACCATGCGGCCGAGCGTAACGACGGCTTCGCCTTCAGCCGCAAGCACCGCCTTCACGGCGTCGACGTTTTCTTGAGCGACGACCACGATCATGCCGATGCCGCAGTTGAAGGTGCGCAGCATTTCCTTTGCGTCGACGCCGCCCATCTTGGCAAGCCAGGAGAAGACCGGCGGAACCTTGACGGCGGCAAGATCGATTTCGGCAGCCAGATGCTTCGGCAGTACGCGCGGAATATTCTCCGGAAAGCCGCCGCCGGTGATGTGTGCGAGTGCCTTCAGGGCATGGGTTTCGCGGATGGCCTTGAGCAGCGGCTTCACATAGATGCGCGTCGGTGTCAGCAGCGCTTCGCCGAGCGCCTTGCCCTCTGCGAAGGGGGCCGGCGCATCCCAGCCAAGACCGGAAAGCTCGACGATCTTGCGCACGAGCGAGAAGCCGTTGGAATGAACGCCTGACGAAGCGAGGCCGAGAATGATGTCGCCTTCGGCAATGTCGCCCGAGGGCAGCAGCTGGCCGCGCTCGGCCGCACCGACGGCAAAGCCCGCCAGATCGTAATCGCCATGGGAATACATGCCTGGCATTTCCGCGGTCTCGCCGCCGATCAGCGCACAGCCTGCATCACGGCAGCCGGCCGCGATGCCGCCCACGATCGCCGCACCTTGATCCGGGTCGAGCTTGCCGGTGGCAAAGTAATCTAGGAAAAAGAGCGGCTCAGCGCCCTGGACGACCAGATCGTTCACGCACATGGCAACGAGATCGATGCCGACAGTGTCGTGATAGTTGGCATCGATCGCGATTTTCAGCTTGGTTCCGACGCCGTCATTGGCGGCCACCAGCACCGGATCGGTAAAGCCGGCGGCCTTGAGATCGAACAGGCCGCCGAAGCCGCCGATTTCACCATCGGCACCCGGCCGGCGCGTCGAACGGACGGCAGGCTTGATCTTTTCGACCAGCAGGTTGCCGGCATCGATATCGACGCCCGCGTCGCTATAGGTCAGACCGTTTTTTCCAGACTGGCTCATGCTTCCGCCTCCGATGGCCGCCCGTCCATTATGACAGGGCTTTGATCGGCTCGCCATTGCATGATAGGGGCCGTTATGCAAGGCGCAAGCGCCGCAAACCCTTCGATTTTCCCCGCTTCCCATTGCTCAAGGCAGATTTCCGGCCGCAGGCTTGACCATAATTGCGGCATCATCCTATGTCCTAAGCACACGGCAAACGGGCGCGAAACAACGGGGAAGACGATGGAGCAAAAGGTCAGCGGGGCGAGCCTCAAGCGTCAAGTCACCTTCTGGGTGATCGTGCTCGTCGTCTTCATCGCCTTTATCTATATCTTCAGCACGATCCTGCTGCCGTTTATCGCTGGCATGGCGGTAGCCTATTTTCTCGATCCGGTCGCCGACCGGCTGGAGCGGATCGGCCTCAGCCGCCTGATGGCGACGGTGGTAATCCTGGTCTCCTTCATACTGATCTTCGCGCTGGCGCTGACGATCTTCATCCCGATCATCGTCAATCAGTTCAACGATTTCATTCAGCACATTCCGACCTATGTGCAGCAGATCCAGCAGCTGATCGCCAAGGCGCAGACGATGGTGCTGCCAGATTGGATCCGCAACCAGCTCGGCGCGATCAAGGACAATTTCTCCAGCATCATGTCCGAAGGTTTGAGTTTCGTCGGCGGCCTGTTCGCGCAGCTCTGGAGCTCCGGCAAGGCGCTGGTCAACATCATCTCGCTGATGGTCGTCACACCCGTCGTCGCCTTCTATATGCTGCTCGACTGGGATCGGATGGTCGCCAAGGTAGACGACTGGATCCCGCGCGATCATGTCGCCACCGTACGCCAGATCGCTCGCGAGATCGACCAGGCAATCGCCGGCTTCATTCGAGGGCAGGGTTCGCTCTGCATTATTCTCGGCGTCTATTACGGCGTCGGTCTCTCGCTGGTCGGCCTGAATTTCGGTCTGCTGATCGGCCTCTTCGCCGGCATGATCAGCTTCATTCCCTATGTCGGCTCGATGGTCGGCCTCGTTCTGGCCGTCGGCGTCGCACTGGTCCAGTTCTGGCCGGATTATCTCTGGGTCGGCCTGACGCTCGTCGTCTTCTTCACCGGCCAGTTTCTGGAAGGCAATGTGCTGCAGCCGAAGCTTGTCGGCGAAAGCGTGGGCCTCCATCCGGTCTGGCTGATGTTCGCCCTTTTTGCCTTTGGCGCGCTCTTCGGCTTCGTCGGGCTGCTGATAGCCGTCCCGGCCGCTGCCGCCTGCGGCGTTCTTGTCCGCTTCGCCCTTTCGCGCTACCTTCAGAGCGATCTCTATTATGGACGCTCGGAAGCGGGCAAGGCGCGCAGAGCCAAGGCCGGCAAGACCGAGAATAGCTAGACATGACCGACGCAAAGAACGCTGATCTAAGGCGCAAGGCCGCCGAGCAGCTGCCCTTGGCCTTTACGCATGATCCCGCAAACGGACGCGACGATCTGCTCGTCGCCGATCCCTTGAGCGCGGCGGTGAAGATCGTCGATTCCTGGCCGCACTGGCCGTCGCCGGTCGTCATCCTGGCCGGTCCCGTCGGCTCCGGCAAATCGCATCTTGCCAGCATCTGGGCAGAGCGATGCGGGGCAGTCCACATTCACCCGGTGGCCGGCTCCGCTGCGGCAGTTGCAGCGGCGAACGGCCCCGTCATCTTCGAAGACGTGGATCGCCTCGGTTTTGACGATACCGAGCTCTTTCATGTCATCAACAGTGTGCGCGAAAACGGCACCAGTCTTCTGATGACGAGCCGGCTCTGGCCGATGTCGTGGCCGGTGACGCTGCCCGACCTGCGCTCGCGCCTGAAGGCGGCGACGGTCGTCGAGATCGGTGAGCCGGACGAGGAATTGCTGTCGCAGGTGATCGTCAAGCTCTTCGCCGACCGCCAGCTTTATATCGATGACAAACTCGTCCTCTATATCGTCAATCGCATGGAGCGTTCCCTGAACGCAGCGCAGCTGATCGTCGACAGGCTGGACCGGCTGGCATTGGCGCGAGGAACAAGGATCACGCGCCTGTTGGCCGCCGAGGTCTTGAACGAACTGGGTGGCTCCGGTCAGCCGGATTGAGCTGACATCGACTGTCACAGTTCCGTCGTCAAACTGATATACGTGGCACAGGATTGGAAAGAGGGTAGGTGGAACATGGACTCGGCACTCACGGAACATCAGGACGCCAACCAGGAAAATCCAGAGACCGCACCTGCGGTCAGCGAATTGCTGACCAGCCCCGAGCGCTTCATCAACCGTGAATTCTCCTGGCTGCAGTTCAACCGCCGCGTCCTTGAAGAGACGCTGAACACCGCCCATCCACTGCTGGAACGCGTCCGCTTCCTCTCGATTTCCGCCGCCAACCTCGATGAATTCTTCATGGTGCGCGTTGCCGGTCTTGAGGGCCAAGTGCGCCAGAAGATTCTCGTGCGCACCCCAGATGGCAAGACGCCGGCCGAACAGCTCGATGATATACTGCGCGAGATCGACAATCTGCAGATGGAGCAGCAGGCTTCGCTCGCCGTCCTGCAGCAATATCTCGCCAAGGAAGATATTCTGATCGTCCGTCCGGCTGCCCTTTCCGACGCCGACCGCCAGTGGCTCCACACCGAGTTCGAACAGGCGATCTTCCCGGTTCTGACGCCGCTTTCCATCGACCCAGCCCATCCTTTCCCGTTCATTCCGAACCTTGGCTTCTCGATCGCGCTGCAGCTGAAGAGCATGAACGGCCGCGAGCCGATGACGGCGCTGCTGCGCCTGCCGCCGGCGCTTGACCGTTTCGTGCGCCTGCCTGACGCCAGCAACGTCATCCGCTACATCACGCTCGAGGATGTGGTGAACATCTTCATCCACCGGCTCTATCCGGGTTACGAAGTGCAGGGCTCCGGTACCTTCCGCATTATTCGTGACAGTGATATCGAAGTCGAGGAAGAGGCCGAAGATCTGGTGCGCTTCTTCGAGACCGCGTTGAAGCGCCGCCGCCGCGGCTCGGTGATCCGCATCGAGACGGACTCCGAAATGCCGCTCGAGCTTCGTCAGTTCGTGGTGGAATCGCTGAACGTTCCGGGAAACCGCATCGCGGTTCTGCCAGGCCTTCTCGCGCTCAACACGCTTTCCGAAATCTGCAAGGCGCCGCGCGACGATCTGCGTTTCGAGCCCTACAATGCCCGATTTCCTGAGCGCGTCCGCGAACATGCCGGCGATTGCTTCGCCGCGATCCGTGAAAAGGACATGGTCGTCCACCACCCTTATGAATCCTTCGACGTGGTGGTCCAGTTTCTTCTCCAGGCTGCTAGGGATCCTGATGTTCTGGCGATAAAGCAGACGCTTTACCGCACGTCGAACGATAGCCCCATCGTCCGCGCGCTGATCGATGCAGCCGATCTCGGCAAATCGGTTACCGCGCTGGTGGAACTGAAGGCCCGCTTCGACGAAGAAGCCAACATCCGCTGGGCGCGCGATCTCGAGCGCGCCGGGGTGCAGGTCGTCTTCGGCTTCATCGAGCTCAAGACGCATTCGAAGATGTCCATGGTCGTGCGCCGCGAAGATGGCAAGCTGCGGACCTATTGCCATCTCGGTACCGGCAACTATCATCCGGTTACCGCCAAGATTTATACCGATCTTTCCTACTTCACCTGCGATCCGACGATCGCTCACGACATGGCGAATATCTTCAACTTCATCACCGGTTACGGTGAGCCGGAACAGGGCATGAAGATCGCCGTTTCGCCCTATACGCTGCGTCCGCGCATCCTTCAGCATATCGAAGGCGAGATCGAACATGCCAGGAACGGCCGTCCAGCTGCGATCTGGATGAAGATGAATTCGCTCGTCGATCCCGAGATCATCGACGCTCTGTATCGCGCCAGCAACGCCGGCGTCGATATCGAGCTTGTCGTGCGCGGCATTTGCTGCCTGCGTCCGCAGATTCCCGGGCTTTCGGAAAGGATCCGCGTCAAATCCATCGTCGGCCGCTTCCTCGAGCACAGCCGCATCTTCTGCTTCGGCGACGGTCACGGCCTGCCGTCGGACAAGGCGCTGGTCTATATCGGCTCGGCCGACATGATGCCGAGAAACCTCGACCGCCGTGTCGAAACGCTCGTGCCGCTCACCAACAAGACCGTGCATGAACAGGTGCTTTCACAGATCATGCTGGGCAATATCATTGACAATCAGCAAAGCTACGAGATATTGCCGGACGGGACTTCACGGCGCATGGAAGTGCGTCAGGGAAAAGAGCCATTCAATGCACAGCAGTATTTCATGACCAATCCCAGCCTGTCCGGCCGTGGTGAAGCCTTGAAATCCAGCGCACCGAAACTCATCGCTGGGCTGCTGTCGGGCCGCAACAAATAAATTGGACCTGCATGGTTGAATCAGAAGCCCAGGGGCGTCTTCCGGGCATCGCCCCTGTCTCCGTTGTCGATATCGGGTCGAACTCGGTCCGCCTTGTCGTTTATGAAGGCCATTCGCGGTCGCCAACCATCCTCTTCAACGAAAAAGTGCTGTGCGGCCTCGGCAAGGGCATAGCGCTGACGGGGAAGATGGACGAGGAAAGCGTGGCGCGGGCGCTTGCCGCGCTGCATCGCTTCAAGGCGCTCTCCGATCAGGCGCGCGCATCCACCATCTACGTGCTGGCGACAGCCGCAGCGCGTGAGGCCAGCAATGGTCCGCAGTTCATCCATCAGGCAGAAGCCATCCTCCAGCGCAAGGTGCGCGTGCTGTCTGGCGAAGAAGAGGCACGCTTTTCCGCGCTTGGCATTATCAGCGGTTTTTACCATCCCGATGGCATTGCCGGAGATCTTGGTGGCGGCTCGCTGGAGCTGATCGACATCAAGGACCGGGAGATCGGCAAGGGCATCACGCTGCCGCTTGGCGGCCTGCGCCTCTCCGAATATGCTGGCGGCTCGATTGAGAAGGCGCGCAGCTTCGCGCGCAAGCATGTCAAGACCGCGAAGCTCCTGAGCAAGGGCGAGGGCCGGACATTCTACGCGGTTGGCGGCACATGGCGAAGCGTAGCCAAGCTGCACATGGAAATCCGCAAATATCCGCTGCACATGATGCAGGGCTATGAAGTACCGCTCGACGAGATGATCCGCTTTCTGGATCAGATCGTCGAATCGAAGGATTCGAAGGACCCGGCTCTGCAGGCGGTTTCCAAGCATCGTCGCTCACTGTTGCCTTTCGGCGCAGTCGCCATGCGCGAAGTACTGACGGCGATGAAGCCGTCCGTCATCTCCTTCTCTGCTCAGGGCGTGCGTGAAGGTTATCTCTATTCGCTGCTGACGGAGGCGGAGCGCAACAGCGATCCGCTGCTCACCGCAGCCGGCGAGCTTGCCATCCTGCGTGCGCGTTCGCCGGAACATGCCCGCGAGCTTGCCGATTGGACGGGGCGGATGATGCCCTTTTTCGGTATCACCGAGACCGAAGAAGAGAGCCGCTATCGCCAGGCGGCCTGCCTGCTTGCCGACATCAGCTGGCGCGCCCATCCCGATTATCGCGGCCTGCAGGCGCTGAACATCATCGCCCACACCTCCTTCGTCGGCATCACCCATGCCGGCCGCGCCTTCATCGCACTTGCCAACTACTATCGCTTCGAGGGTTTGAACGACGATGGAGCGACCGAGCCGCTGGCAACGATTGCAACGCCGCTCTACCTCGAACGTGCCAAGCTGCTCGGCGGCCTGCTGCGCGTCGTCTATCTCTTCTCGGCGTCGATGCCCGGTATTGTACGCAATCTGTCGTTCCGCCGTTCGACAAACCCGGATCTCGATCTCGAATTCGTCGTCCCCGCCGAATATCGCGATTTTGCCGGCGAGAGGCTGGACGGACGCCTGCAGCAGCTTGGCAAGCTCACCAACCGCCGGCTGGCTTTCTGTTTCGAATGACAGACAACCTTCTCCCCAGCGGGGGAGAAGGTCGCGCGCAGCGCGGGTTGAGGGGGCTTTCGCCTAAGGCTCGAAAAACTGCCTATCAGAAAGCGTTCCCCCTCATCCGCCCTTCGGGCACCTTCTCCCCGAGGGGGAGAAGGTGGTTTTTCCTACTTCGCGTTCAGGAAATCGCCCACTTCAAGAAGGCTGAACTCGTTGTCGTCAGCCTTGTCGACGGCACGGCCTGCCGAGAAGGGCAGATTGTTGTCATTGCCGATTACGATATGTGTGGCATCGACGCGGTCGACATTCTCGATGGTGACGAAGGGCATGTCGTAAAAGCCTTCGCCGCCGCCCTGGCGACGCTTGTGATCGGGATCTTCGATGCGCAGCAGATCGATATAGCCGATCTTGCGAACGGACTTGCCGACATTGGCGTCGCTGAACTCGATCTTATAGACGCGCTTCAGCTCGGCCGGAGCCTCGAAGCAATCCGGCTTCGGCTGCTTGGGATCGGCGCAGGCCTTGTCCTTCGTGCCGGCGCCGTTGTCGCGTTCGATGACCAGGGCCGTCGTCTCGTCGAGCATGTTGAAATCGCCGATCGACACACCCTTGTCCGCGAAGGGATAGAGCCAGCTGCGGCCGGTCCAGCTCTTCGACGCAACGTCGAATTCGATGACACGGATAGCCGTCTTGCCGTCGACGCTCTCCATCTGGCCGTCATCCTTGTAGATCGGGCCTTCCAGCAGACCGTAGAGCTTGGAGCCGTCCTTCGACATGGCGAGGCCCTCGAAGCCGCCGGAGCGCTTCAGGTTGAAGGCCGGCATCTTCTGCGTGGGGTTGCCGGGCAGCTGGATCAGCGGATTGTCAGGAGACAGGACCGGCTTGCCATCAAGCGTCGTCGGGAAGACGTCGGTCAGTTGGCCGTTCGTGTCGAACTTCAGCAGGTAAGGGCCGAACTCGTCGCCGATCCAGAAGCCGTCGGCAACTGGCTGGATCGATTCGATGTCGAAGTCGGCGCCCGTCAGGTAACGCTTGTCGGCGCCTTCCATAACGATCGGGAAGGGGGCCTTCTTGTTCGGGTCGGACAGGAACAGATTCTTGACGACCTCGACCTTGCCGCCGTCCCAGTCGAATTTCAGCTGATGCAGGAAAAGCATCGCGTCGGAAGAGTTCTGCTTGGAGCCGAAGCCGTTGTCGGAGAGCGTCCAGAAGGTGCCGTCGGGCATGGTCTTGATGCCGGAGAAGCCCTGGATCGGCTGGCCGGCGAAGGGCAGCTTCAGGTCGGTGACGCGGGCGCCATCTTTGCCCGGCACTGTGCCGAGAGCGTCGGTGCGCTTGCGATCCGGCGTGGTGAATTTGCCTGACGTTTTCAAGAAATCTGCCGCATCGGCTGGGGCGGCAGTGATGGTGTTGGCCGGCAGGATCGCCTGGCCGACGAGCTTTGCCTTGAATTGCTGCTCGTCTGCCTGCGCCGAGGCGGCAAGCAGAATGAAAAGTGCCGTGGAAGCGGAAAGGATTCGGGTCATCATGTCACCTTGTTGGCGAGAAGTGGTGAAAACAATCCCGCTTAACAGGGGAGCCATGTCGGTGAATTAACGCTCAGGTGAAGATTTGGTGACTGTGGACAACCCATAGGCTGTGAAGCCCTGGCGTGCATCAATATCGGACTGCAGCTAGCGATGTGTATTGCTCACGATATATTGCGAATGGTCTTCAGCGCCTGCTGGTCCTGCGCGTGAAGGGCGATGACGCCAAGGTGCTGATCGCGGCCGCGAACGGCATGTTCACCGAGCTCTTCCTTGATGACCCCTTCGGGAAGCTCCATCCTTCTGGCAAGGTCGCTTGAAATCAGCACCTGACGCTCCAGCGTTTTGCAGAGAGACTCCAGCCTTGCGGTCGTGTTCACCGTGTCGCCGAAATAGGCGATCTTGTGGTGGTCGACGCCGATTTCCGCCGTCACGATGCTGCCGCCGTGGAGAGCGGCCCGCAAACGCGGTACCCTGCCATAGGATTTCAGCCATGTTTCGGCGTTTTTTTCGATATCGTCAAGGATATTGAAGACGCAGCGCACGCAATTGGCATTCTTGACGCCCCGTTGGAGCGGCCATGTGATGATGGCGGCATCGCCGATATAATCGTCGATCGCACCCTTGTGCCGGCGGACAGGCTCGGCCATTGAACCGAACACCGCACCGAGGAATTCCTGCGTTTTCAGGTCGCCATGTTCCTCGGCAAAAGCAGTCGAGCCGACGAGATCGATGAACAGAAAGACGCGCTCCTCCTGCACCGGATTGCGGTAGCGGCCGGTCAACAGGCTGGAGAAGACGTCGCGCCCAAGCAATTCCCGCACGCGGCCGATGAAAATGACAATGGCGGTGACGACGACAGCATAAAGATAGACGTCTATCTTCAGCAGCGTAAGATCTTCCCAGGAGCCATCGACCAGCCCCAGAAGCTTCATGATACTGCCCGCCATGGCGTAGCCGGCGCCCATCAGCAGGAAATCGACGACCAGGGCCGAAAGGATAAAGGCTGGCGTCGGCAGCCGATGCATCCAATCGTTCAGCCGCGGCAGGATCATGCGGCGTTCGAAGACCAGCAGCGGCATGCCGCAGAACAGCGCGAAGACGGCGCCGATGTACATCGGCGCCTGTGGGAAGAATAGCTTGCCGTAGATGACGCCCGTCGAAGCGACGAATAGCGATGTCAGGATCCAGTTGCGCATCGAATGGAAGATGCCCATTCACTTTTCCGCCGAGAAGCGACGCCTGTCATCGACGCGGGATTGCGCCGGCAAACTGGAACGTCATCGAATAGAACGATTACACAAGACGTTCATTTCACGAGATTTGCGGCGCAATCGTGATGGCAGCCGGTATCTCGATGCGCGAATCATACGCAATCGCAAAGCCTCGGGAAAGGAGAATGTAGCGGCTAGAGGGCGATAGTCTCGATCCGCTTGCCGACGAAGCGCAGGGCCACCTGGCCCTGGATCAGCTGCAGGGCAGTCTCGCCGAAAAGATCTCGACGCCAGCCGGTCAGAGCCGCAACATCGGCCTTCTCGCCCTCGGCGGCGATCTTGTCGAGATCGTCGCTGTTGGCGATGACCTTCGGCGCAACGCCATGCTTTTCCGCAATCAGCTTCAAAAGGACCTTCAACAGTTCGGAAGCCGCTGCCGTGCCCTCGGGAGCCTGCTGGTGGCGCGGCGGATGCGGCATTTCTGCCTTCGGCAGCGCCAGCGCCGCGTTGATCGCTTCAAGCACCGCAGTGCCGGCGGCAGAGCGCTCCCAACCCTTCGGGATGGTGCGCAGCCGCGCCAGCGCCTCGGTGTCCTTCGGCTGCTGCTGCGCAATCTCATAGATCGCGTCATCCTTCAGCACGCGGGCGCGCGGAACGTTGCGGGCGCGCGCCTCGCGTTCGCGCCAGGCGGCCACGAACTTGAGGACGGCCAGTTCCTGCGGCTTGCGTAGCCGCATCTTCAACCGCTGCCATGCATCGTCCGGATGCAGGTCGTAGGTCTCTCGCGCTTCGAGGATCGCCATCTCCTCCTGCAGCCAGGAGGCGCGCCCTTCGCGCTGTAATTGCTCCTTGAGCGAGAGATAGACGTCGCGCAGATGCGTCACGTCGGCGAGTGCATAGTCGAGCTGCTTTTCCGAGAGCGGGCGCCGGCTCCAGTCGGTAAAGCGCGAGGATTTGTCGATATGGACATTCTTGATGCGGCTGACGAGCTGATCGTAGGAAACCGAATCGCCGAAGCCGCAGACCATCGCCGCAACTTGGGTATCGAAGATCGGATGCGGAATGAGATTGCCGCGATGGAAGATGATTTCGATATCCTGGCGTGCAGCATGAAACACCTTCAAAACCGATGGATTGGCCATCAGTTCGAAGAAGGGTGCCAGATCCAGCCCCTTGGCCAGCGGATCCACCAGCACTTCGGTGGTGGGGCTTGCCATCTGTATCAAACACAGCTCCGGCCAGAAGGTCGTTTCTCGCAGGAATTCCGTATCGATGGTGATGAATTCCGACTTGGCCAGCTCTTGGCAGGCCGCCTCCAATTGGGCGGTAGTTTCGATCATATCAACACATTCAATGGTAAAATACTTTCTTAACTTCCTTCTCCTTTCAGCCGGATATGTCAATACTTTCGCGGACAAAGCCCTTGCCGCATTTCGCTTTTCGCTGAAATTGCCGGAAACAGAGATGGCTTTGACCAAGGCCACTGGAAATTGAAGAGGCTCGCAACCGGCTAGGCCACCCGCACGTAACTCGTCATGCCGGTCTTTTGATGTTCGATGATATGGCAATGTAGTAGCCAGTCGCCGGGATTGTCGGCAACGAAGGCAAGCTGCACCTTTTCATCCGGCTGGATCAGATAGGTATCGGAGACGAAGGGCTGCACCTGCCGCGTCGAAGAGGAGATGACGGTAAAGCTCATTCCGTGCAAGTGGATCGGATGGCTGTGCGGCGTGACGTTTTCCATGTCTATGATATAGCTCTTGCCGAGCTTGAGTTCGGCAAGCGGCGCGGTCGGATCGGGCGTATCGCCCGGCCACGGCACCTTGTTGATCGCCCAGAAACTGTAGCCGAGCGAGCCACAAATGCTGTTGTCGGCGGTATTCTCCGCCGTCGAGCTCAGGATCAGCGGAATATGGGTGGCGGAACCGAGATCTGCCTTCTGCACGGGATTGTCTTCAAGCGGCGCCAGATCGCGCATGTCGCGCTTCAATGATGCGCCCACGGCGCGTAGTGTCGCCAGCACCTTCGGATTGGTGCCCTTGATGTCCTCGAGCTTGACGACCGCGCCTTCGCTGTCGGGCATTCGCACCGCAAGCTCCAGCCGCTGCCCCGGTCCGAGCTGCAGAAGATCGAGCGGAAAGCGCTGCGGCACGGGATTGCCGTCGATCGCGATCACAGTCGCCTCGGCGCCGTCCATGCGGAAGGAATAGATGCGCGTGACGTCGGTGATGGCAATGCGCAGCCGCACCAGCCCGCCGGAAGGCGCGTCATATCGCGGCTCCGGCTGCCAATTGGCGGTCCGCACCGTGCCATAGGTGCCGGATTTGGCCGCATCGCGCGGCCGGAACTGGGCGATGAACTGCCCGTCGCTGCCGAGCCGCCAATCGCGCAGATTGAGCACTACTTCCGAATCGAAGGCGGGATCCTTGGGGGTCTCGACCACGATGACGCCGGTCATGCCGTGGCCCATCTGCTCCAGCGTATTGCAATGCGGGTGATACCAGAAGGTGCCGGCGTCCGGCGGCGTAAAGGCGTAGTCGAAATGATCGCCGGTATAAATATAAGGCTGAGTGAGGAACGGCACGCCGTCCATATTGTTGGGCAGACGAATGCCGTGCCAGTGAATGGTCGTCGGATCGTCTATGCCGTTGATCAGTCGCGCGGCGAAGGGTTCCCCCTTCTTCATGCGCACGACCGGCGGCATGCCGGCGTCCCCATAGGTGAGCACGTTCTTGGTTTTGCCGCCGTCGGTAAGGTTTGCCTCGATCTTGGCCGTCTTCAGCGTGAGTGGCTCGGCGGCCGCCGCCTTGCCCGCAAACTTCCCGGCGATCCCGATACCGACGCCATAAGCGCCCGCAACGGCTGAAGCTTTCAAAAGATTGCGGCGGGTAAGGATCGGCATATCGGGCTCCGGGGGCGAAGATATATGAATGTCTGTTTAAAGTTGACCGCAATGTTCAGCAATAGCATCGAGGTAGCCAAACTGCCGCAGCAGCTACTTGCGGCTGTCGATATGTTTATCGTCATGCTGGATCTCGATAGAGCCGTGTGCTTTCCTGGACGCAATCGCCAAAACAGGAGGGCGCATGCGCCGCGACGTACCGGCTCGACTGCGCCAATTCGCGAAAACAATGCGCAGTGATGCCACCAAGGCTGAAAACATGCTTTGGCAGGCCTTGCGTCGAAGCCAGCTTGAGGGATTCAAATTTAAGCGACAGGTTCCGATCGATGGTTACATTCTCGATTTCGTATGTTTCGAGGCGCGGCTTATTGTCGAGGTCGACGGTGCCCAACATGCCGAAAGCATCGGGGATCTAGCGAGAGACGCACATTTCTCGAAGCAGGGCTTTCGTACAATGCGAGTCTGGAACAATGAGGTCACAACAAATCTTGAGGGAGTCTGCCTGACGATTCTGGCAGAGCTGAAAAATAGCGGAGAATGAACTGGAGGGTGAAGCTGGTGCAGGTCTATCTCGCCCCTGGCGGGCGAGAAAGCAATTTCAATGGTTTAGGAATTGCGAACTGGGAGCTGCGACGTTTTCCAAAGCGCAGCGCAATTTCTAAGCCATTGAAATTGCAAGAGCGGGGGTCCTCTTCTCGCTCGTATAATTCAAAGATTGGGTGCATCCCTACCTGCCCCCTCTCTTGCAAAAACTAAGACTTAGAAGAGGGACGAGCCCTCATCTAAGCCTAAGTTTTTGCTTTCTCGCCCGCCGGGGGCGAGATAAGCCATGCGTTCGAGCCTTGACAAATCGGGCGCACCATGCGCTTTTCCGCCCGATTTTCTCGTCGGCGGGCGAGGGGTCTGCGTGTCCTTTCGCCGCCGCCCGCCAAGTCCAGGATATATATTATGCATCGCTATCGCAGCCACACATGCGCCGCCCTGCGCAAGTCCGACGTCGGTTCGACCGTCCGCATTGCCGGCTGGGTTCATCGCGTCCGAGATCATGGCGGAGTGCTGTTCATCGATCTGCGCGATCACTACGGCATCACCCAGGTCGTTGCCGACCCTGATTCTCCGGCATTCAAGCTCGCCGAAACCGTTCGTGGCGAGTGGGTCATCCGCATCGACGGCCTGGTCAAAGCCCGTACGGAAGACACCGTCAACAAGAACATGCCGACCGGCGAGATCGAGCTTTATGCTCAGGAGATCGAAGTGCTCTCCGCCGCCAAGGAGCTGCCGTTGCCTGTTTTCGGCGAGCCGGACTATCCGGAAGACGTGCGCCTGAAGTATCGCTTCCTCGATCTGCGCCGCGAAACGCTGCACAAGAACATCGTCAAGCGCACGCAGATCATCTCCTCCATGCGCCGCCACATGGGCGATGCCGGCTTTACCGAATATACGACCCCAATCCTGACGGCATCGTCGCCGGAAGGCGCGCGCGACTTCCTGGTGCCGAGCCGTATCCATCCCGGCACCTTCTACGCGCTGCCGCAGGCGCCGCAGCAGTATAAGCAGCTGCTGATGGTTGCCGGTTTCGACCGCTACTTCCAGATCGCGCCGTGCTTCCGCGATGAAGACCCGCGTGCCGACCGTCTGCCTGGCGAATTCTATCAGCTCGACCTCGAAATGAGCTTCGTCACGCAGGAAGACGTCTGGAACACCATGGGTCCGCTCATGACCCAGGTGTTCGAAGAGTTTGCAGACGGTAAGCCGGTCACCAAGGAATGGCCGCGCATCCCCTATGACGTCGCCATCCGCAAGTATGGCTCCGACAAGCCGGACCTGCGCAATCCGATCGTCATGGAAGCCGTTACCGAGCATTTTGCTGGCTCCGGCTTCAAGGTCTTTGCCAACATGATCGCTTCCAACCCGAAGGTCGAAGTCTGGGCCATCCCGGCCAAGACCGGCGGTTCGCGCGCATTCTGCGACCGCATGAACGCCTGGGCACAGAGCCAGGGCCAGCCGGGCCTCGGCTATATCTTCTGGCGCAAGGAAGGCGAGAAGCTCGAAGGTGCCGGCCCCCTAGCCAAGAACATCGGCGAAGAGCGCACGGATGCGATCCGCACCCAGCTCGGCCTCGATGACGGCGACGCCTGCTTCTTCGTCGCCGGCGATCCATCCAAGTTCTACAAGTTTGCCGGTGAAGCCCGTAACCGTGCCGCCGACGAACTGAACCTGATCGATCGCGATCGCTTCGAGCTGTGCTGGATCGTCGACTTCCCGTTCTTCGAATGGAGCGAGGAAGAAAAGAAGATCGACTTCGCTCACAACCCGTTC
Source organism: Martinezella sp. CNPSo 3890 (assembly GCF_057784455.1). Taxonomy (NCBI): domain Bacteria; kingdom Pseudomonadati; phylum Pseudomonadota; class Alphaproteobacteria; order Hyphomicrobiales; family Rhizobiaceae; genus Martinezella; species Martinezella sp. CNPSo 3890. The sequence continues at coordinate 760,926 of NZ_JBXSOR010000001.1, forward strand.
TCGATGCCGCAGGGCGGTCTCGAGGCGCTGCAGAACCAGGATCCCCTGACGATCAAGGCGTTCCAGTACGACGCCGTCTGCAACGGCTTCGAAATCGCGTCGGGCTCGATCCGTAACCAGTCGCCGGAAACCATGGTCGCCGCCTTCGAAAAGGTCGGCCTTAGCCAGACGGACGTCGAAGAGCGCTTCGGCGGCCTTTATCGTGCCTTCCAGTACGGTGCGCCTCCGCACGGTGGTGCTGCCTTCGGCATCGACCGTATCGTCATGCTGCTGGTCGGTGCCAAGAACCTGCGCGAGATCTCGCTCTTCCCGATGAACCAGCAGGCACAGGATCTGCTGATGGGCGCTCCTTCGGCCGCAACGCCGACGCAGCTGCGCGAATTGGCGATCCGCCCAGTGCCGCCAGTCAAGAAGGACTAAGTCCTTCAAGAGCTTGTCAAAATGCAAAACCCGGCGACCGAAATGCCGGGTTTTTTGCGCTTGATTAGACGACCAACCTAATCGTTTGATGTGATTTTCAGGTCGATCATCTTCGGGATCAACTCTTTTGCGTTCCTCGCTGCTTCGAGGACGGCTGACATCGGAATGGGTTGGGCAGGGGTGGCGCTAAACATCAGGCTTCTTGGATTGTTGAAGTATTCAATAATCGCTCTTGAAAGCATCCGCTGGAGGTCGGGAATATCAAGCGCAGCTGTTAACTCCTGCATTTCTTTAGCGAAGCGGTTCGCAGATTGCGCGCGCGTCACATGGTCCCATTTACTCACGTAGTCGAATGCGCGGTTGGTGATTGACGCATCGTCAAAGCGAATCTGCGCGCTATTCAACGTCAACTGCTGAACGAACGCGAGAAGCAGCAAATATTTAGCGTTCTTGGTATTCTCATCGTCCTCGGCGCCGGTCAAGGAGGAGTAAAGTGCATCCGTGGTGCTGTAGAGCCCCGGGGTGATGCCCGAGAAACTGAGCTGTACATTCAGTTTCCCCATATTCTCCAGATCAATCGTGTAGTCCGTCAGATCATACTTGCCGGTCGAAAGCTCCCAGCTGCTTTTCATGGAAAATGTCGCGCGCAGATTTTGGCCTTTTCCGTCTGGACGTTTCGTTGCGACGGAATCGGCAGCGGATATGGAGAAAAACTTTTCACCGACTTTGAGGGCAGACACCGGGCCAGCATGTGCGTGATAAGTGAATACTGAGTCGATATCACTCAACGTCGCATTTGCGGGAATTTCGAGATCTTCCACCCTTAGCCCCGTTGCATTCGCACTGAAGTCCTTTTGTTCTATTGTAATATCGGGAATGAGCACCTTCTTGATTGCATAACCGCCCGTCCGTTCGGTCACGTCGGTCATGACGACATCTCCGAGGCTAATGGCGGTTCTTCCTCGCGGCATATATCTCGCGTTTTTCAGAACGACGGTTGAACCGTTAACATCGACGCTTCCGGCTTCGACTGAGTCGCCTATTTGCGCGACCATGGCGTTGTTTAGCTTCTTGAGGACGTCGGCACCGTCGAGCGCGAAAGCAGAACTCGCTGAGAATAGAAGCCCGACACTGATCGCCGCCCGCCACCTTGCCCGATAGAAAATCATGATGGAGTGTCCCGGATTAAAAGTGTACATCTGAAACAATAAATTGCTTATCATTGCAAGCAACAGGATACATTTTATTGAAATGCAAACATTGGTTGCATTTGTGGCGGCGACATATGTTCGCGTTGCTCAATTTCATGAAATACAAAAACCCGGCGACCGCAATCGCCGGGTTTTTGCTTGTCTGCTGATATCAGTTAGATTGCGGCATAGACCGCTTTCGCCAGGTCGATCGTGAATTGCCCCCACATGCCTTCGAGCGCTGTATTCGTCAGCGCGACCACCGTCAGGCCCTTTTGGGCATCGACGAACCAGCTGTGCCCATAGACACCGCCCCATTTGATCGTGCCAGCCGAGAAGGGGACCTGAGCGACGACGGGATCGAGGACGACGGACCAGCCGTAACCGAAGCCGAAGCCGGCCTGCTGGGCCTGCATGTGGCCGCCTGCCTGATCTGTCATCATGGTCTTCACCGTATCGGCCGACAGCAGCGGTGCTCCACCCTTTCTGATCGTGTCCAGAATGGCAAGGATATCGCTTGCCGTTCCAGCCATGCCGGCGCCGCCGGAGTGGTAGGAAGCGGGATCGAATACCCTGTCGGGTGCAAAGCGGATCGTGCCGTCGAAAATCGGAACGAGAGCCTCGTCCCCCATCCGTTGCGGCTCGGGAGCATCATTCACATAGGCGGCTGCCAGGCGGCTGCGGTCGCGCACGTAGAAGCCTGTGTCGGAAAGGCCGAGCGGCTTCATGACAAGATCGGCAACCGCATCGCCGAGCCGGCCGCCGGTTTCCTTATCGATGATGCCGCCAAGGACATCCATCGCCAGCGAATACTGCCAGTTTTGGCCGGGCGCGAAGAGAAGAGGGGCGCTGGCGAGGCGCTGGAGGTTGTCTGCCAGCGAACGACCCGGTGTGTCCAGCCCGTCGGATACGCCAGCCCTGTGATAGGGGCCGTCTTGCGCCTCGGCGAATGTGTAGCCCAACCCGGAGGTATGGGTGAGAAGATGCCGAATACGGATAACGGCTTCGCCGCCATCGGGCAGACGCGGCCGGAAATCCGGGAGCCATTTGATGATCGGATCGTCGAGACCTATGCGGCCCTGTTCGACGAGCCGCATGGCGGCAATGGTGACGATCGGTTTGGTGACGGAAGCAAGACGGAAAATAGTATCTTCCCGCATTGCGACTTTGTTTTCGCGATCCGCCAGGCCGGCGGCGCGGGTGTAGACCAATTCTCCGTCCTGAGCGATCAGAACGACGGTCCCGACCAGCCTTTTGTCGGCCAGCGCGGAATCGATTGCAGCATCGACGCCTTCAGCAAGGCTGCCGTCGTTGAGAGGAACGGAATTTTCCAGTGGAAGACTCATGGGGAAAAACCTTATATAATCACAATGACCATTCCTGAATAAACCAAGTCGGGAAATAATTCTAGAGTGACCATTGTGAAAAATATTGAAGAGAAGGAAAATTCTTCGCCCCGCAAGCGTGGGCGGCCGCCCGCCTTCGATCGCGAAACTGTTCTTGCCGCCGCGCGGGATACTTTCTGGCAGCACGGCTACGACGGTTCCTCCATTGCCGACCTGACGGCGGCGATGGGCATCACGCCACAAAGCCTCTATGCCGCCTTCGGTTCGAAGGCCGAGCTCTATCGTGAGACGCTGGATCAATATCGGCGCATGCCGCGGCCGGAACCCGGCAATCCCTTCCAGGACAAGGTGGATACCGTGACTGCCTTCGAGCGCTTTCTGACGAACTCCGCGAAGATCTTCACGGCCCCGGAGCATCCAAAGGGCTGCATGATATCGACGGCTGTGCTGAATTGCGCGGAGGAGAACGAGCCGATCGCCCATCATGTCGCATCGATGCGTCTGCAGACGCTGGATATCTTCACCGCCCGCATCGAGCGCGGGATTGCGGAGGGGGATATGCGGCCGGACGCGGACGTTCGGTCGCTGGCGCGTTTTCTGGGCGCGATCGTGCAGGGCATGTCCGTTCAGGCCCGCGACGGCGCAACCACGGACGAATTGCTCGCCCTCTTGTCTCATGCGCTCAACGAACTGAAAACCTATCAACTGCGGCAGGAAGCCTGAGCCGAGGCAAAGAAAAACCCGGCGACCGAGATCGCCGGGTTCCGGAATGGTTTTGGAAATGACCGATTAGTCGTTCGAGGAAACCTTGAGGCCGATGACCTGCGGGATCGTCGTCGGCGCGCCCATGGCAGCGCCGATGATCATCGGCACAGGCACCGGCTTGCCGGGAGCAGCCGTGACCGTCAGGCTCTTCGGATTGTCGAGATAGGCGCTGACCGCTGCGGAGACGGCATTCTGGAGCTCCGGAACGTTGAGCTGCGCCATCATGATCGGCGTCATTGCCTTCAGCGTGTCGGCGAGCTGCTTGCCGGTAACGCCCTGCTGCTTGCCGGCGAAGTCGAGCGCGCGTGCCGTAATCGACGCGTCGTCGAAGCGGATCTGGGCGCTGTTGAAGGTGAGCTGCTGCAGCAGGCCGAGCATGGCGAGGCCGGCGGACTGCTGCGCTTCCTGCTGGTTCGGATTGGCGCGAACCGTCTTCAGCGCATCCTGCATCGACTTGGCGAAGGCGGGCGTATAGCCGGAAATGCTGAAGGCGAGGTTCAGTTTGCCGATGTCCCTGAAGTCAAAGGAGTATTCGCTGATGTCGATCGTGCCGGGGCCGATTTCCCAGCTGCCCTTCATGGAGACGGTGCCGTCGATCTGCTGCAGCTTCAGCGCATCGATCGCTTCCTTTGTCTTCGCATCGTCGACCTTGCTGAGATCGGCCTTGATGCCGTTGATCTTGGCGTCGAAGTCGAGGCCCGACTTGTCGTCACGCCTCTTCATGTTGGCGTCGGCGCCCTCGATCGAGAACACCTCGGTATCGTCCTTCGTTACGGACACGGCGCCGGCATGAGCGCTCTTGTAGTAGAGCAGCGAGCTCAGGTCGCCCTTGCTTGCGTCGGCCGGGATCTCTACGCCGCTCAACTTGAGATCGGTGGCGGAAACGGAGGCACCGTCCTTTTTGAAATCGACATCCGCAAAATCGATTTCTTCGATCGTGTAGCCGCCATTGTTTTCCTCGACGCCATCAAGGGTGATATCGCCCAGCGGAATGCTGTCTTCCATGCCGGCCGCCTTGACGCTTGCACCCTTCAGCGTCACTTTGCTGCCGTCGACATCGATGCTGCTAGCGGCAATCGAACCGCCCTGCTGGCTATAGACGTCGTTAATCTTCTTCAGCAGATCGTTGCCGTCAAGCGCAAAGGCGGAGCTGGCGAAAGACAGGATGGCGGCACTGCACAGCATCAGCCGCGTGGTCCGATAGAAAGTCATGATGGCGTTCCTCGTTGAGCCGGTGGTATTGGCGGGGACGTACAGATTGAGCGTGTACTGCGCTGACTTATATTGATCTTTCTGTGAAAATCCAACGACAATGAATGTAGAGTGCGAGTGCAGCAAAAATGTATCGATAGCCACCCTGCAATGTGCCTGAAACGCCTTCATCCACAGGTGCTTTCGGCTGATTTCTTGCTGTGAATCGCCATCTCTTATAGTCAAGGGCCATGGGAAAAAATCTGACACCGCCGCCCGGTGACGGCGACGACAACATCCTTCCGGTCGATCTGAAGGCCGCGCTCGAAGAGCGTTACCTGGCCTATGCCTTGTCGACGATTACGCAACGCGCGCTTCCGGACGTCCGCGACGGACTGAAGCCGGTGCATCGCCGTATCGTCTATGCGATGAGCGAGATGGGACTCCGCCCGAACGCCGCCTTCCGCAAATGCGCCAAGATTGTCGGCGAGGTGATGGGTAACTATCACCCGCATGGCGACCAGTCGATCTATGACGCCTTGGCCCGCCTGGCGCAGGATTTCTCGCAGCGCTATACGCTGGTGAACGGCCAGGGCAATTTCGGCAATATCGACGGCGATAGCCCGGCCGCAATGCGCTACACCGAATCCAAGATGACGGCGGTTTCCGAGCTGCTGCTCGAGGGTATCGACCAGGATGCCGTGGATTTCCGCGACACCTATGACGAGTCGAATTCCGAGCCGATCGTTCTGCCTGGGGCTTTTCCCAATCTGCTCGCCAACGGCTCTTCTGGCATTGCCGTCGGTATGGCGACCTCTATCCCGCCGCACAATGCTCACGAGCTTTGCGACGCCGCCCTGCATCTGATCAAGGATCGCGATGCGACGGTCGAGAAGCTGGTGGAACTGTATATTCCAGGTCCCGACTTTCCGACCGGCGGCATCATTATCGATGATCGGCAGAGCATCATAGAAAGTTATAAGACCGGCCGCGGCGGTTTCCGTGTCCGGTCCAAGTGGGAGATCGAGGATCTCGGTCGCGGCGGCTACCAGATTGTCATCACGGAAATTCCGTTCCAGGTGCAGAAGTCGCGGCTGATCGAAAAGATCGCCGAACTGCTTCTGGCGCGCAAGCTGCCGCTGCTCGAGGACATCCGTGACGAATCCGCCGAAGATATCCGCGTCGTTCTCGTGCCGAAGAGCCGCACAGTCGACGCGACGATCCTGATGGAGTCGATGTTCAAGCTCACCGAGCTTGAGAGCCGGTTCCCGCTCAACATGAACGTTCTGTCCATGGGCCGCATTCCCAAGGTCATGGCGCTGAACGAAGTGCTGAAGGAATGGCTGGATCACCGCCGGGAAGTCCTGCTGCGCCGTTCGCGCTTCCGTCTGGCGGCCATCGAAAAGCGCCTCGAAATTCTCGGCGGCTTGCTGGTCGCCTATCTCAATATCGACGAGGTCATCGCCATCATCCGCGAGGAGGATGAGCCGAAGCCTGTGATGATGGAGCGTTTCGGCCTCACGGACAATCAGGTCGAGGCGATCCTCAACATGCGGCTGCGCTCCTTGCGCAAGCTGGAGGAGTTCGAAATCCGCAAGGAGTTCGACGGCCTGACGAAGGAGAAAGCCGACATCGAGGCATTGCTCGCTTCGGACGAGAAGCAGTGGCAGACGGTTGCCTGGGAAATCGGCGAGGTGAAGAAGAAATTCGCCAAGGCCACTGACATTGGTCGGCGCCGCACGCAGTTTGCCGAAGCGCCCGAAGCCGATGATGCGGCCATCCAGCAGGCGATGATCGAGAAGGAGCCGATTACCGTCGTCGTTTCGGAAAAGGGCTGGATTCGTGCTCTCAAGGGCCACATTTCCGATACCTCGTCGCTGACCTTCAAGGAGGGTGACGGTCTCAAGGTTGCGTTTCCGGCGCAGACCACGGACAAGATCCTCATCATTACGACCGGCGGCAAGGCCTATACGCTCGGAGGCGACAAGCTGCCGGGCGGCCGCGGCCATGGCGAGCCGCTGCGCATCATGATCGACATGGAAAACGATCAGGATGTGCTGACCGCCTTCGTCCATGATCCGCAGCGCAAGCAGATAATCGCATCGACGGCAGGTAACGGCTTCATCGTTGCCGAGGCGGAACTGGTCGCAAACACCCGCAAGGGCAAGCAGATCATGAACGTCTCTTATCCCGACGAGACCAAGCTTCTGGTTCCGGTTTCGGGCGACCATGTCGCCGTGGTTGGCGAGAACCGCAAGATGGTGATCTTCCCGCTTTCGCAGGTGCCGGAAATGTCGCGCGGCAAGGGCGTGCGCCTGCAGCGCTACAAGGATGGCGGCATCGCCGATATCAGATGCTTCGCGATCGCCGATGGCCTGACCTGGGAAGACAGCGCCGGCCGCACCTTCACCAAGAGCAAGGATGAGTTGGTGGAATGGTTGGGCGACCGCGCCGGCGCCGGCAGAGCCGTGCCGAAGGGCTTCCCCAGAAGCGGCAGGTTTTCGGGGTGAGGAGCGGCCGGGCGAAGCCCGAGCAATCGACCCAGTGGGTCGATTGCAGCGACGAACGCCCTGAGCTCTAGCGAAGGGCCGGCTGGTGCTGCTTGCCCTCAACAGACGGCAACCGGCCGCCGGGTCGATTGCTGGCAAACATCGGAAACCCAACGTTGAAGTGAATAGGAGGCGGTTAGTTTCTAACCTGCTTCTGGAACACAGACGTCCCGCAGGAAGCGCATTGCTCCTTCTTCGTCGATTTCACCAGCTGCTACTGCTACGACGAAGCTGTAAAGATTGGCGTCCGTCGTTTGAATACGGTGGCCGTTGTCCATAAGAAAGACTGCGGCCGCTACGATGGCGATGCGTTTGTTGCCATCTATAAACGCGTGGTTTTTCGCCAACCCAAATAGATAAGCGGCCGCCAGTTCGATGATATCATTGCTGCCGTATTGGGCTTTGTTAATCGGCCGCGCCAAAGCGGATTCGAGGGAGCCTTCGTCGCGTAGACCATAGGAGCCACCGAACCTTTTGATCTGCATCTTGTGCAATTGTTCGATGAGCGGCCTAGTCAGGAAGATAAAGGGCATCACTCTGCCAACTTCTTGAGTGCCACTTTATATTGATCCATAAAACGCTGCGCGTGTTCCATCTGGCGCGCAAAGTCCGCGTCGGTCGGTTGCATCAGCAATCCACCATCCTTCAAGCTGAGCTCCAATGTATCACCAGCGCCGAGTCCCAACTGGTCGAGAACTTCCTTCGGAATAATCACGCCTTCGGAATTGCCGATCTTGCGGATGGTAACGTTCATATTTAGCTCCAATGTAATAACATGGTTATAACATTGGCTGACGATCATTTCAATGCACAAGGCTTTGCGCGGTGATTGCTGCTCTAGCCTTGAATCGCGCCTGCCAGAGCGAGTGGGCGGCCAGCGCCAGGATCAGGATGGCGCCGCCGGCCAGCGTCATAGTGGTCGGGGCCTCCGAGAAGATCATCCAGACCCAGATCGGTGCCAGGATCGTTTCCAGAAGATAGAACATCGCTACTTCCGGCGCCGAGAGAAAGCGTGTGCCTGTCGCAAGGCACCAGAAGGAAAGCGGCATCAGCACGGCGCCATCGAAAAGGATCCAGCCTGGATGGGCGATGGAAAAGCCGGAGGGAGCCACGTGATAGAGGCCGACGGCGGCTGGGATGATCGCTGCCAGCAAGGAAGCAAAGCCCATATCCCGCCCCGAGGCGCGGCTGATCGTGATTGCGCAGGCGATGGAAAGCGATGCGATCACCGAAAGGGCATCGCCAAGCAGGTGCCCAGCCTCCATGCCGTCGCCGACGATCAGGCCAACACCGAGGATCATCACTGCCATGGTGATGAAGGTGGACACGGCAGGTCGCTCTTTCAGGAAAATCCAAGACAGCAGCGCGGTGAACATTGGGTTGAGCGCGATGATGAAGACCACATTCGCCGCCTTGGTATAATAGACCGCGAGAAGAAAAGTGATGGTGGTCAGTCCGTAGAAGAAGCCGACGGGAATCCCAAGCCAGCCCGGCAGTACGCCTTGCAACGAGCCTGTGACCCGGCGGATGACGAAAAGAGCTGCGAGTGCCACGACGATGGTCGCAAGGCTGCGTGCCGACAGCACCGACCAGACTTCGCCGCTGGAAAGCCGGATCAAGGGAATATCCATCGATAGCGCCAGGCCGCCGAGCGTCGTCAGCAGCAGGCCCTTCTTGTGGTCCGAAAGCTGGGAGAACATTCAGCGGACGGTTTCTTTGTCGCCGTCGGCGGCCGGATCAAAGCGCTCCCATCCGCGTGGGGTGAGATGCTCCTGAGGCTGGAAGCGCGTCTTGTAGTCCATCTTGCGCGAGCCTTTGACCCAATAGCCGAGATAGACGTGCGGCAGCCCCAGGGCCTTCGTCCGCTTGATGTGGTCCAGAATCATGAACGTGCCGAGCGACCGCGCATCGAGATCGGGATTGAAATAGGAATAGACCATGGACAGTCCGTCGCTCATTACATCGGTCAGAGCCGCAGCCAGTAGCTCGCCCTTCGGGCGCTGCTCCAGGCCCGATCCTTCCTCGCGGCGGCGATATTCGATGATGCGCGTGTTAACATGCGTGTCCTCGACCATGATCGCATAATCGAGGACGGTCATGTCGGACATGCCGCCTTGCTGATGACGATAGTCGAGATAGCGACGGAAGAGCGAATATTGCTCGCTGGAGGGCTGCGCCGGAAATTCGGTGGCGATGATATCGTTGTTGGCGGTCAGTACCCGTTTCATCGATCGGGTGGGCTCGAATTCCTGGGCGAGGATGCGTACCGATATGCAGGCCCTGCAGGATTCGCAGGCGGGACGATAGGCGATGTTCTGCGAGCGCCTGAAGCCGCCCTGGGTCAGAATATCGTTCATCTCGGCGGCGCGCGGACCAACAAGGTGCGTAAAGACCTTGCGTTCCATTTCGTGCGGCAGGTACGGGCAGGAAGCCGGTGCCGTCAGATAAAACTGCGGAGATGGCGTCGACTGCGTGTTCATCTGCCGTTGATTGACCTTTCTCTCGGCACCCGTTTTCTACAAGCATGGCCCAAGTTTAGAAAACGTCAACTACGTCCTTCGCTAAAGATCGAAGTTTCCTAATTGACCATGCACAGAAATATCTCCCGCGCGCGCCATGGCCCGTGGGAAATCGTGGGGTGCCCTATGCTTATGCGTTGTTTTAGGCCGTCCGGGCGATGACCGTGCCGAGCAGCAGGTCATGCACAAGCCGGCTGCGGTCGGTGAAGAGACCTACCAGCAGGATAAGCGGCGTCAGGACAGAGTTCAGGATCCAGAACAGGGCCAGATGGACGATCGCGGTTAGGAAATCCATGCGCCGGCCGTCGACTCGAACCATGGTGAGGCCCATGGCGCGCATGCCGAGCGACGCCTGATAGGGGCCGCCAAGCGTCCACCCGAAGTAGAGGCCGGCAACGAGAACGAACAGCACCGGATAAAGGAAGAAGCCGAGCCCCAGTGTCAGGATCGAAATGAAGAACAGCAGTACGGCCGCCGGAATGCACAGCAGCGCGACGATGATGTAGTCAACGATGAAGGCGAAGATGCGCCGGCTCAGCACGCCACTATAGGCGCGCCAGTCATCCGGTGCTGCATAGAGCGGGCTGGGGTTCAGGCTCATCGTTTTGCTCCTTCGCACTAGCCCCCGTCAATTCTTCAGATCCGCAAGGGGCCAATGCCAGTTAAAGATCCCTCTGCGACTTTTGTGCGACCGGTAGGCACGCAAAAGTCGCGGCGGGGAAACATTTGCCGAACATATGGTATCGGCTTCAGTAAATACAATAAGTGGGCGGCCTGACGTTATTTCTTCGCCAGATGTCTCGCCACATCGACAGCGAAATAGGTGAGGATGCCATCGCAGCCGGCGCGCTTGAAGGCGAGCAGGGTTTCGAGCATTACCTTCTCGCCGTCGATCCAGCCGTTGGCCGCGGCAGCCTTGATCATAGCGTATTCGCCGGAGACCTGATAGGCGAAGGTCGGAAGGCCGAAGGCTTCCTTCAGCCGCCAGCAGATGTCGAGATAGGGCAAGCCGGGCTTGACCATCAGCATGTCGGCGCCTTCCTCGACGTCGAGCGTCGCGTCGCGCACGGCCTCGGTGCCGTTGGCGGGGTCGATATAATAGGTCTTCTTGTCGCCCTTCAGCAGGCCACCGGTCGAGATCGCCTCGCGGTAGGGGCCATAGAAGGCAGAGCTGAATTTCGTCGCATAGCTCATGATGCCGACGCTCTGGTGGCCGGCTGCATCGAGTGCCTGGCGGATCACGCCGATGCGGCCATCCATCATTTCCGAAGGCGCGATGATGTCTGCTCCGGCATCCGCTTGGTAGACTGCGGCACGCGCCACCTGTTCGACCGTCTCGTCATTGACGATCTCGTTGCCGCGAAGGATGCCGTCATGCCCGTGGCTGGTGAAAGGGTCGAGCGCGACGTCTGTGATGACGCCAATGTTCGGCACGGCCTTCTTGATTGCGGCCGTGGCGAGATTGATGAGATTATTCTTCTCGAGACTGTTGGAGCCGGTCTCGTCGCGCAGTTCCATCTCGATGTTGGGGAATGTCGCGAGCGCGGGAATGCCGAGATCGGCTGCCTCCTTGGCCGCTTCCACAGCTTTGTCCACGGTCATGCGGTTGACGCCGGGCATGGCCGGGATGGGCTCGACGATGCCGGTGCCTGGGATCACGAAGATCGGCCAGATCAGATCGTCGACCGTCAGCCGGTTTTCCTGCACGAGACGGCGCGTCCAATCGGCCTTGCGGTTGCGCCGCATGCGCCGATGACCGGTGATCTCGTCAACGAGATGCGTCTTGTTCTCCATGATGCCGCCATCCTTCTTCGTCTATTTATGGCATTCTCTATGGGGCGCGTACCTATCACGCCGTCCCCAGGATTCAAAACAAGGCGAAAGGCCGCAGCCATTATATTCTGGCGAGGCACGTGCCTCCTACGTATTGTTCGCGCATGGAACCTGATTCTTCGACCGTACCCAAGAATACGCTGACGGACATCCTGTTCGTGCTGTTCCTGCGGCTGATCGCGATCGCCTGCTTCTGGCTCGGCCTGCAATACTGGGCGATGCTGGTCGGCTATTCGCTGGATGGTCACGCCCGCTTCGATCTGCTCGCTCTGCCCTGGAAGGTCGCGGGTGCCGGGCTTGCCGTGGTTTTTCCGGTCGCAGCCCTTGGATTATGGCTTACAGTTTCCTGGGGGCCGGTCATGTGGGTGCTGGCTGCAGGCGGGCAGGGGCTGATGTATGGCGTCTGGCCGGAGATATTCGGATCCAATCCGCTGATCATGATCTTGCATGCCTGTGTCGCGGTGATTTATTGCGCTTTCCGCGTCCTGCTGTGGCAGGAGAAACGCCGGCGTCGTCGGCAGCAGGTAATGGTTGATTTACCCTGAGACAGCAACACTTCCTGGTAAGGTGCTGTTAAGCCTGCAGTTTAAGTAGAATTTTATGTGTATTCGATAGGGTCTCACTCAAGGCGGGAAGAAAACGACACCGCCAAACAAAACAGAGTGAGGCCAAGTCATGATGAACACGAAAATCAAGCCGCAGGCAGTTGCAAACGCTCGGGATCAGCAGGTTGATGACATCCGGGCCCTCTACATGGAATCCCTTCACCTGGTCGAGCGTCTGCACCGCCGCCTGCTTGATGTTATCAAGGACGAGTTCGACCGCCAGGGTCGCGACGATGTCAACGCCGTACAGGCACTTCTCCTTTTCAATATCGGTAATTCCGAGCTGACGGCCGGCGAACTGCGCTCCCGCGGTTTCTACCTCGGCTCCAACGTTTCCTATAACGTCAAGAAGCTGGTCGACCTGGGCTTCATCAACCATCAGCGCTCGCGCATCGACCGTCGCTCGGTCCGCATCAGCCTGACGGAAACCGGCCAGGATATCGCCGAAACCGTCGCCAAGCTCTATGAGCGCCATATCGGCTCGATCGACAAGGTCGGCGGCATCGGCACGGACGAGTTCACCCAGATGAACAAGCTCCTGCAGCGTCTGGACCGCTTCTGGAACGATCAGATCCTCTATCGCCTGTAAGTAGCGGGCAGGGACAGATCCCAAGGCCTTCCAGTCAAAGCAAGCTGGACACGTTCCCTGCGTGTCCGGCTTGAACGCGTTGACGGTTCGGCCGTTGTGCGTTTTTTGCCACGTCCGCGCTTCACCTTCCGTCACATGTAACGTCCCGGGCGGCTAAGCCATTGACGCAAGATCAGGACACGCTATGAACCACGCGCAGCTGTGGTATTTTAGCAAATGCAGTTTGGCTTTTCTTTCGCACTCGCGCGGCAAAGCAAGTTTCATGCCGTGAGACACGAATTGGCCATATTGCTATGACAGCGGAAATCGACTGCAGGCAGCGTTCTCGAAATACGATCTTCCGACCTGAAGGTCTTGGCTTCGCGATATTGTGATAGTTCGTGGCCAAGTTTTTGGTGGTGCATTAAGGGAACGGATTGATACTGAGCCACGTTACTTGGCGCAAGCTTGCGCTATTTACTGCTTCCTCTCTAGGCTGCGCATGATTGGATCGCAGCGTTGAACGGTTAGGATATGTCGAAGAAAAACGGAATTGAACCCTTTTCGCGCCGCGCTTTCCTGCGGTCGGCTGCAACTCTTGGCGCTGCTGCACTGGCTGCTCCGGCTCTCGCGCAAAACGCGACCCCACTGGAAGCGCTGATCAACGACCGTTCTCGCGGCAATTGGGATGATCAGTTCGACGCCAAGGCTGCGGCGCGCACCGCCGCTGCCGTTCAGTCGAACACGCCAATTCTCGGGCCAGATTCCGTATCGAATATTCAGCAGGCGATCGCGCAATATCAGAGTATTGCCGCCAACGGCGGATGGCCGCAGATCAATCCGACAAGCCAGCAGCCGCTGCAGCTCGGTGTGACCGATCCGGCGGTACAGTCGCTGCGCCAGCATTTGATGATCACCGGCGACCTGCCGCGTGAGGCTGGTATCTCCTCTGCCTTCGACTCTTATGTCGACGGTGCGGTCAAGCGCTTCCAGGCCCGTCACGGACTGCCGGCAGATGGCGTCCTGGGCGATTTCACGCTGAAGGCGATGAACATCCCCGCCAATGTCCGCCTGCAGCAGCTCAACACCAATCTTGTTCGCCTCCAGACGTTCCCGTCCGACCTCGGCCGTCGTCACGTCATGGTCAACATCCCGGCGACACGTGTCGAAGCCGTCGAGGATGGCCAGGTAGCGTTGCGCCACCAGGCGATCGTGGGCCGTGAATCGCGGCCGACGCACATCATCAATTCGAAGATCTATGAGGTCATCCTCAACCCGTACTGGACGGCGCCGCGCTCCATCGTCGTCAAGGACATCGTGCCCTTGATGCGCAAGGACCCGACCTACCTGACGAAGAACAACATTCGCCTTCTCGACGGCAAGGGCCAGGAAGTGGCCCCCGAGACGATCGACTGGAATTCGGACAAGGCGCCGGACCTGATGTTCCGTCAGGACCCGGGCAAGACGAATGCCATGGCATCCACGAAGATCAACTTCTATAATCCCAATAACGAATACATGCACGATACGCCCGAGCAGGGCCTCTTCAACAAGCTAATGCGTTTCGACAGCTCGGGCTGCGTGCGCGTCCAGAACGTACGCGACCTCGCAACCTGGCTGCTGGCTGAAACGCCAGGCTGGCCGCGTCAGCACATCGAGCAGGTCATTTCCACCCGCGTCAACACGCCGATCAAGCTGGCGACCGAAGTGCCTGTCTATTTCGTTTATATTTCGGCCTGGAGCGCCCGCGACGGCATCGTCCAGTTCCGTGACGATATCTATAATCTCGACGGCAATTCCCAGTTGGCGCTCAATACGACTGAGGGCATGGAGCAGCCGGTTCAATAATCGGCATTCCAATTGCAATTCTTATCGAAGCCGCGTTTTCGGACGCGGCTTTTTCGTGTGTCGGTGTCAGCTATCGTAGTTTGCCCAGCAAATGTCGCTGGTCGTATTGCTCTCCGGCGACCCGGGCGTTAATACCGTCTGCATTGCCGTTCCGGCCCGTTCAGGAGCTTTCACGATGACCAACGCGTCCACCGAACCCTTCTTCAATCGCTCGCTTGCCGACACCGATCCGGAAATCTTTGGCGCGATCGGCAAGGAACTCGGTCGCCAGCGGCACGAAATCGAACTGATCGCCTCGGAAAACATCGTCTCGCGCGCCGTTCTGGAAGCGCAGGGCTCGATCATGACCAACAAATATGCCGAGGGATATCCGGGCAAGCGCTACTACGGCGGCTGCCAGTTCGTCGATATCGCCGAAGAACTCGCCATCGAGCGCGCCAAGAAGCTGTTCGGCGTCAACTTCGCCAACGTCCAGCCGAACTCCGGTTCGCAGATGAACCAGGCCGTCTTCCTTGCACTTCTGCAGCCGGGCGATACCTTTATGGGCCTCGACCTGAATTCGGGCGGCCATCTGACGCATGGTTCGCCGGTCAACATGTCCGGCAAGTGGTTCAACGTCGTGTCCTACGGCGTGCGCGAAGGCGATAACCTGCTCGACATGGATGAAGTGCAGCGCAAGGCCGAAGAGCACAAGCCGAAGCTCATCATTGCCGGCGGCACGGCCTATTCCCGTATCTGGGACTGGAAGCGCTTCCGCGAGATCGCCGACAGCGTCGGCGCTTATCTGATGGTTGACATGGCCCACATTGCCGGTCTCGTCGCCGGTGGCCAGCATCCGTCGCCGTTCCCGCATTGCCATGTCGCCACCACGACCACGCACAAGTCGCTCCGCGGCCCGCGCGGCGGCATGATCCTCACCAATGACGAGGATCTGGCAAAGAAGTTCAACTCGGCCGTCTTCCCGGGTCTCCAGGGTGGCCCGCTGATGCACGTCATCGCCGCCAAGGCCGTTGCCCTCGGCGAAGCGCTGCAGCCCGATTTCAAGGACTATGCCGCCCAGATCGTCAAGAACGCCAAGGCTCTGGCTGAAACGCTGATTTCCGGCGGCGTCGACGTTGTCTCTGGCGGCACCGACAACCACCTGATGCTGGTAGACCTGCGTAAGAAGAATGCGACTGGAAAGCGTGCGGAAGCCGCACTCGGCCGCGCTTACGTCACCTGCAACAAGAACGGCATTCCGTTCGACCCCGAAAAGCCTTTTGTCACCTCCGGTGTCCGCCTCGGCACGCCGGCCGGCACGACGCGCGGCTTCAAGGAAGCCGAGTTCCGTGAGATCGGCAATCTGATCATCGAAGTGCTCGATGGCCTGAAGGTCGCCAATTCCGACGAAGGCAATGCTGCCGTCGAGGCTGCCGTGCGCGAGAAGGTGGTCAAGCTCACCGACCGCTTCCCGATGTACGGCTACATGGGCTAAGGAGAGCGCATGCGCTGCCCTTACTGCGGCTCAGAAGACACTCAGGTCAAGGACTCGCGCCCAGCGGAGGACAATACGTCCATCCGCCGTCGGCGCATTTGTCCGGATTGCGGCGGCCGCTTCACCACCTTCGAGCGCGTGCAGTTGCGCGAGCTCATGGTTATCAAAAAGACGGGCCGCAAGGTGCCGTTCGATCGTGACAAGCTGGTGCGCTCCTTCGAGATCGCGCTACGCAAGCGTCCGGTCGATCGTGACCGGATCGAGCGTGCCGTGTCTGGTATCGTCCGCCGCCTCGAAAGCTCGGGCGAAACCGAAATCAGCTCCGAGCAGATCGGTCTGCAGGTGCTGGAAGCGTTGAAAAGTCTCGATGACGTCGCCTTCGTGCGCTACGCCTCCGTCTACCGCGATTTTTCGCATGCGGAGGATTTCGAGCACGTGATCGACGAGATCAACGCCAAGATCGCCCGCGATCCGCTGGACCCTTGACCATGGTGTTGCGGCCCGAAGACGAGCGTTTCATGGCCGCGGCCATCCGCCTGTCGCGCCGGCATCTGGGACTGACCTCCACCAATCCGTCCGTCGGCTGCATCATCGTCAAAGATGGCGTAGTCTTGGGCAGCGCTGTGACAGCGCTTGGCGGGCGGCCGCATGCCGAACCTCAGGCTCTGGCCGAGGCGGGGGAGGCGGCGCGGGGCGCTACCGCCTATGTGACGCTGGAACCCTGTTCTCACTACGGCAAGACGCCGCCCTGCGCCGAGGCGCTGATTGCCTATGGCGTGGCACGCGTCGTCATCAGCGTCACGGATCCCGACCAGCGCGTTTCCGGGCGTGGCATCGCCATGCTGCGCGATGCGGGCATCGACGTCGACGCCGGCATTCTGGAGGCGGAAGGCAGGCGGTCTCTCGCCGGCTATCTCATGCGCCAGACGAGAAACCGGCCCTATGTGACTCTCAAGCTTGCCGTTTCCGCCGATGGCATGATCGGCAAGTCGGGCGAGGGACAGGTGCGCATTACCGGCGATATCGCGCGCGCGCAGGTGCAGATGCTGCGCGCCGAAAGCGACGCCATTCTCGTCGGCATAGGCACGGCGATATCAGATGATCCGGAGTTGACTTGCCGGCTTCCCGGCCTGGAGGATCGTTCGCCGCTCCGTATCGTCATCGATGGCGAACTGCGGCTGCCCCTCGGCAGCAAGCTGGTCCGGACGGCCCGGCAGTATCCGGTGATCGCAGTTGCCGGCCATCCGCCGTCCTTCGATGACAATACCGATGCTGCGTTCCTCGGACGGCGCGCGGCGCTCGATGCTGCAGGCGTCGAGGTGTTGCAATCCAATTCCAGCGAGCCGGGAGAGCTGCTGGAAGCGCTGGGTACGCGCGGCATCTCGTCCCTGCTGGTGGAAGGTGGCGCCAGGACGGCGCAGCGCTTTCTCGACGCCGGGCTCGTCGATCGCATTCTGCTGTTCCGGGGGCCGGCCGATATCGGCGAGGGCGGTATTGAATCGCCGGTCCTTAAGTCCAATATCCCAGCTGATTTTATGCATGTCGGCGAGAGCCGCTTCGGCGACGATCTCTGCGACGAATACGAGAGAGGTTTTTGATGTTTACCGGAATTGTCACCGACGTCGGCACGGTCGAATCCATTTCCCCGATGCAGGAAGGCATCAAGCTGCGCGTTGCCACCAATTACGATCCGGCGACGATCGACATGGGCGCATCCATCTCGCACGCAGGCGTCTGCCTGACGGTGACCGGATTGCCGGAAGAGGGCAGCAATGGACGCTGGTTCGAGGTCGAGGCTTGGGAAGAGGCCCTCCGCCTGACGACCATCGGCAGCTGGGAGGCCGGGGCTAAGATCAATCTCGAGCGTTCCCTGAAGATCGGCGACGAGCTTGGCGGCCACATCGTGTCAGGCCATATCGACGGCAAGGCGGAAATCCTATCGGTGACATCAGAAGGCGAGGCCACCCGCTTCCGCCTGCGCGCGCCGGAGCATCTCGCAAGATTCGTGGCGCCGAAGGGCTCGGTCGCGCTTGATGGCACCTCGCTCACGGTCAATGCCGTCGAGGGTACGGAATTCGATGTGCTCCTGATCCGCCACTCCCTGGAAGTCACCACCTGGGGCGAGCGCAAGGCTGGCGATTTCGTCAATTTCGAAGTCGACACCATGGCCCGCTACGCCGCTCGTCTGGCGGAATTCCCTGTCGCCCGTGAGGACTGAGTGTTACAGGCTCGCTGCGGCAGGGCGCCGGCCGCGCCTCGGCGACTTACGCGAGCATTTTTTCCATCAGGAAGTTCGAGAAGATCTGGCCGCGCTTTTCTACCTGTTGCGCGGTCACGACGACAAAGCCCTTGCGCTCGAAGAAGGGGCGGGCCGTCAGGCTCGCTTCCGTGAAGATCCGTTGAAGGCCCCGTTCGCGGGCCGCATTTTCGACGGTTGCAAGCAACAGGCTGGCGACGCCTTTTCCCTGATAATCGGGCGAAACGAACATCATATCCAGGCAACCATCCGATTTCAGATCGGTAAAGCCGATGGGTTTCGAACCGTCCATCGCAAGCCAGGTCGGCCGGCTCGCTCGATATTGTGCCCATTTTTCTGCATCATCGACTTTCGCCCAGGCAGCGATCTGGGCCGGGTTGTAGTCCTTGGACGCCACCTCGCGAATGGCTCTCAGGAAAATGTCGATCGTGGCTTCGGCGTCATCCGGTTCGTAAGGTCGGACGGAAAACCTGTCCTGCAGAGCCGGCATGATAGTTCTCCCCGCAACGCCTAACGTTCGAATAGGACGTTGGACCTGTCCTTGAGCACGAGTTCGCCGATACGGCGGAAGCCGATTTTTTCGGCAACCCGTATCGACGGCAGGTTCTCGAAATCCACGATGCAGGTCATGCGACGGCCTGCGAACAGTCTGTCCGCCCAGGCAATCGCCGCATTCATGGCTTCCGTAGCATAGCCCTTGCCCTGCATCGGCGGCGTAATGCCCCAACCGGCCTCCAGCGTGCCTTCCGTCATCGGCGTCATGTCGCGATGCAGGTCGAGGAAGCCCACTTCGCCGATCAACCGGCCGCTTTGGCGTTCTTCGACGGCAAAGAAACCGAAGCCGAGATGATGCCATAGGCCGGCATAGCGTAACAGTCGGGCCCAAACCTGCTCGCGTGTCGGCATCTCGCCGCCGATGAAGCGGACAATCTCCTTGTGCTTCCAGAGCTCGAGGAATTCATCGAAATCATCAAGCGTATGGCCGCGCAGCAGAAGCCGGTCAGTCGTCAATGTTGGGATATGGGTCATCGGGTCAGGTCTTTGCCGAAAATGTTTTTGGTGATGGTCAGTCGTCCGAGGCGCCGGGCTCGCCGTCCCAGTAGTCGAGGTTGGTGGCAGCGGCGCGGCCGATGGCGCGGAACGCCGTCTTACCGCCGCTATAGGTCTTGGCCAGGAACTTGCCGGAATCGGGATATTCCACGATCTCGGTCCGCGCCTTCGTCGAAATGGCGAGATAGGTGAGCACGCTGGGGCCGATGTTGATCAGCTGGTGTGCCGTTTCCGGGCCGCCGGCCGGAGCTCCAAGAACATCGCCCTTGCTGACCGTGATACGCCGGTCGCCGAAGCGGTATTCGCCTTCGCCGTCGAGAATGACGAACATCTCCTCCTCGACATGATGATTGTGAAATGGACAGCCGGATTTGCCCGGGGGCACCTCGTTGTAGCTGATGCCGAGCTGCTTCAGCCCGAGCTTCGCCCCGAAGGACGTGTCGCTGCCGGCAAAGAAGCTGCCTTGCTGCCAATGTTCCAGTTCAAGCTCGCCGACATTGATGGCGGGTGTGGATTTCTCTGTCATGAACCTCCCCCTTGCAGGCTGCAAATTATTACCGAAGCGGTTACGTGTGCGAAAGCCACAATTTCCGCGGTGCGCCGATCATTTCCAAATAGGGTCGGAATCGGCCCGCGCCATTGAAAAACACTTGCCAAGCGAGGCTCGCCGTGATTTGACCCGGGCCTAACAAGGTGCCGCGCCCTCTCAAATTGCAGGTGATGTATGACCAGCTCTTCCAACGCTCATATCCTTATCGTCGAAGCTCGCTTCTATGACGATATGGCCGATGCACTGCTCGACGGCGCCAAGGCCGCTCTCGATGAGGCAGGCGCGACCTATGACGTCGTTACCGTCCCCGGCGCGCTGGAGATCCCCGCAGCAATTGCCATGGCGCTAGATGGCGGCGACAATGGTAATGTGGTTTATGACGGCTATGTGGCTCTCGGCATGGTTATCCGCGGCGAGACCTATCATTTCGATATCGTCGCCAATGAATCCTCGCGGGCTCTGATGGATCTGGCCGTCAGCGAATCTCTTGCGATAGGCAATGGTATCCTCACCGTCGAGAACGATGAGCAGGCATGGGCGCGTGCGCGCCGTTCGGACAAGGACAAGGGCGGTTTTGCCGCCCGTGCGGCGCTGACCATGATCGCGCTGAAAGAGAAGTTGGGTGCATAATAGATGAGCAATCAGGATAACGAGCGACCGGCCAAGCCCGCCAACCAGCGGGGTGCCGCACGTCTTGCGGCGGTTCAGGCGCTCTATCAGATGGATATCGGCGGAACCGGCGTTCTGGAGGTGGTGGCTGAATACGAGGCCCACCGCCTCGGGCAGGAGCTGGATGGCGAGACCTATCTGAAGGCTGACGCATCCTGGTTCCGCTCCATCGTGTCGGGCGTCGTGCGTGAGCAGACCCGGCTCGATCCGCTGATCGGTTCCGCGCTTCAGGATGACTGGGCGCTGTCGCGTCTCGACAGCACCGTGCGCGCTATCCTGCGCGCCGGCACTTTCGAGCTTATCGACCGCAAGGACGTGCCGGTCCCGGTCATCGTCACCGAGTATGTCGAGATTGCGCATGCCTTCTTCGAGGAGGACGAGCCGAAGCTCGTGAATGCCGTGCTCGACCGAATCGCCAAGCAGGTTCGCGGCGAAGCGAAGAAATAGGCTTCGCCGGACGTTCAGATCGCGATGTAACGCATTTTCGTTTTCTTCGTTCGCGCCTGATTTCATCTTCGAATATTCTTTTGAACCTCCTGCGGGTGTTTTACCTGCGGACGGTCTTGACGCGACGTTTTCCCGCCATCAATCTCGCAACTGCACATCAGCCGATCTCCTGGAGGAGGGGACCGATCGTTGTCGCAGGCGGCCGGGGGAGGAGTAAACCGCCGGCTTTTTTGGAGGGAAAAAGCGAAATGTCGATTCTTTTAGGAGTGATCGCATGCGGACTGCTCTCGGTCATCTATGCCGTATGGGCAACCCGGTCGGTGCTCGCTGCCGATCAGGGCAATGCCCGCATGCAGGAGATTGCCGGGTATATTCGTGAAGGAGCGCAAGCCTATCTGGCGCGCCAATATAGAACCATCGCCATCGTCGGGATCATTGTTTTCATCGCGGCCTGGCTCCTCTTGTCGGCCGAAGCCGCGTTCGGCTTCCTGATCGGCGCAATCCTCTCAGGCGCCGCAGGTTTCATCGGCATGCATGTCTCCGTGCGCGCCAATGTTCGTACCGCGCAAGCCTCGTCGCAGAGCCTGTCTGCAGGCCTCGACATTGCGTTCAAGTCCGGTGCCATCACCGGCATGCTGGTTGCAGGTCTCGCCCTGCTCGGCGTCTCCATCTACTTCTATGTGCTTACCGGCATCCTCGGTCACGAAGCGGGTTCGCGTGACGTGATCGATGCGCTCGTCGCCCTTGGTTTTGGCGCCTCGCTGATTTCGATCTTCGCCCGTCTCGGCGGCGGTATCTTCACCAAGGGGGCCGATGTCGGCGGCGACCTCGTCGGCAAGGTCGAGGCCGGCATCCCGGAAGACGATCCGCGCAATCCCGCCACGATCGCCGACAATGTCGGCGACAATGTCGGCGATTGCGCCGGCATGGCAGCCGACCTGTTCGAGACCTATGCGGTGTCCGTCGTTGCGACCATGGTTCTCGCCGCCATTTTCTTCGCCGGCTCCCCGATCCTCGGTTCGGCCATGATCTACCCGCTGGCGATTTGCGGCGCCTGCATCATCACCTCGATCATCGGCACCTTCTTCGTCAAGCTCGGTGTCAATGGTTCGATCATGGGCGCTCTTTATAAGGGCCTCATCGCGACCGGCGTGCTGTCGATCGTCGGTCTGGCCGCAGCCACCTCGCTCACCATAGGCTGGGGTTCGATCGGCACCGTTGGCGGCTTCGACATCACCGGCACGAAGCTCTTCACCTGCGGTATCGTCGGTCTCATCGTCACGGCGCTGATCGTTGTCATCACCGAATACTACACCGGCACCAACAAGCGGCCGGTCAATTCCATCGCCCAGGCGTCGGTTACCGGTCACGGCACCAACGTCATTCAGGGCCTTGCCGTCTCGCTGGAATCGACGGCATTGCCGGCGATCGTCATCGTCGGCGGCATCATCGCCACCTACCAGCTCGGCGGCCTGTTCGGCACGGGTATTGCGGTCACCGCCATGCTCGGCCTTGCCGGCATGATCGTCGCGCTCGATGCCTTCGGTCCGGTGACGGACAATGCCGGCGGCATCGCGGAAATGTCGCATCTTCCGCCGGAAGTGCGCAAATCCACCGATGCGCTGGACGCGGTTGGCAACACGACCAAGGCCGTCACCAAGGGTTATGCCATCGGTTCGGCCGGTCTCGGTGCGCTCGTGCTGTTTGCCGCCTATTCGAACGACCTGCAATATTTCGCGGCGCACGGCGACAAGTTCCCGTATTTCGCCAATGTAGGCACGATTTCGTTCGAGCTTTCAAACCCCTACGTCGTTGCCGGCCTGCTGTTCGGCGGTCTGATCCCCTATCTCTTCGGCGGTATCGCCATGACGGCCGTCGGTCGTGCCGCCGGTTCGATCGTGGAAGAGGTGCGCCGGCAGTTTCGTGAAAAGCCCGGCATCATGCAGGGCACGGAGCGTCCCGATTACGGCCGCGCCGTCGATCTGCTGACCAAGGCTGCCATTCGGGAAATGATCATCCCGTCGCTGCTGCCGGTTCTGGCGCCTGTCGTCGTCTATTTCGGCGTCCTGCTGCTGTCCGGCTCCAAGGCCTCTGCCTTTGCCGCTCTCGGCGCCTCGCTGCTCGGCGTGATCATCAACGGCCTCTTCGTCGCCATCTCGATGACGTCGGGCGGCGGCGCCTGGGATAACGCCAAGAAGAGCTTCGAGGACGGTTTCGTCGACAAAGACGGTACGCGCCACATGAAGGGCTCGGAAGCTCACAAGGCATCGGTGACGGGCGACACCGTCGGCGATCCCTACAAGGATACGGCGGGTCCGGCCGTCAATCCGGCGATCAAGATCACCAATATCGTCGCCCTGCTGTTACTTGCGATTCTCGCCGGGTAAGCGAAGCAGACCGAACGCAAAAAGAAAACCCGCGGGGCGCAGTGCCCCGCGGGTTTTTCGTTGAGATACCGTCCCGGTCTTATTGGCCCGGGTTGAGGTTGTTGAGGAAGTTCCTTGCGCCGTTGACGCCGCTGCCGCTGCCCTGGAGGATCTGCTGCAGGAAGGTGATGTCGCGACCACCGGTCGGGGTCGTGCGGCTGATCATGTCGAAGACCTTGCCGTCCTTCAGCGTGTAGTTGGCTTCCTGCTTCACCACGCCGTCCTTGTCGAAATAGATCGCCAGAATGTTCTGGTCGACCAGCTTCGGCTTCATGAAGGCGACGGCGCGCGTACGCTTCTGGGAGATGTAGTAGAAGACCTCGCCATCGAAGGTTGCGGTGGTGGAAGGCGTGCCGAGCGACAGCAGGACCTGTTCGCGGCTCGAACCGACCGGCGCGAGCGCCAGCGACTGCGGGTCGAAGATGTAGCCGTTGTTCATGACCTCACTGGTCTTGCATCCCGAAAGGCCTATGGTCGCAATCACCAGGGCAATGGCGGCAGCGCTGCTGAAAGTAATGTCAGACTTGAAATACCGTCTGGTCAACGACATCTCATCTCCCCTAATGAATCAATCCGATGGCCGGACGGCCGATATGACCTTGCTGTGCACATCATTGTGGCCTTTCCGCGATGGCAAAAGGCACAATCATGTTGTTCGGCACTCTTCGTCACCGATCATGCACAACGTGACGACGGTAAGGGCTGGAGCCTCGAAGCGGGCACAAACGGCATTGCAATTCGCGCTTGCTTCGGTAAACCAGCTTTTGCGTGGATGCAACAAGGCCAAGCAAAAACGGCGCGCTCTGAGGGAGCCAATTCCGGGAATTTTCATGATTTTTGGGCTCTTCCGTAAAAGAAATCACAATCAGATCATCGTGGTCAGGCAGTATGAGATCCTGACATCCATGGCGCGGCAGCCGGTTTTCTATACCGACTACGAGGTGCCTGATACGGTGATGGGGCGCTTCGAATTGCTGTCTGTCATGATGATCCTGTTCTTTCGCCGCACGCGGTCTTCGGCAACAAGCGGCCAGGAGCTGGCGCAGGAAATCGTGGATGCCTTCTTCGAGGATATCGATTATTCGATCCGCGAGCTCGGTATAGGCGACAACAGCGTGCCGAAGCGCATGAAGAAGCTGGCCGGCATGTTTTATGGACGGCTCGAAAGCTATGCGGGTGCCATGGATAGCGATGATCGCACCGCGCTTGCCGCGGCGCTACAGCGCAACATCTATCCCAAGGCGAATGAAAATGCGGCATCCATGCGTTCGCTGGCCGATTGGATGATGATCGCAGAAGCGCACTTGGCGACCATAACCGAAAATCAGATCGCTACCGGCTCGGCGACGCTGCCAGTGCCAGATAAAGTCGGCCAACGGGCCGGTTAGGAGATAAAAATGAAAAGACACGACTCCGATGAAACGCCGTTCTCCTATCCGGTGAAGGTGGGGCATATCTCCGCCAATCCGGTGGATGTGCACCTCGAGGCTGACGATCGCGAACTGGCCGGGCTCGCTGCTCTCTGGGATGTTCTCTCGGTCGGCAAGCTCGAAGCCGACCTCAAGATTTCTCGCTGGAAGCGCGACGGCGTGCGCATCAAGGGCAATGTGAAGGCAAAGATCGTTCAGGCTTGCGTTGTCACACTCGAGCCGGTCGAATCTGATATCGACGAGGACTTCGAGCACATCTTCGTGCCCGAGGATTCCAAACTGGCGCGTGCGCCCTCTGTGGATGCCGGAGAAATGATACTTGATCCCGATGGTCCGGATCTTCCGGAGACCTTTACCGGTGACACGATTGATGCCGGCGCGGTCGTTGCGGAATTTGCCGCTCTCGCCATTGATCCCTATCCGCGCAAGCCTGGCGTCGAATTCGAAGCGCATATTGAAGACACGGGCGAAGATGACAGAAAACCGTCGCCCTTTGCTGTTCTGAAAGACTGGAAAAAGGAATAGGCCCCGGTGCCGTTCGAGCACAATTCAGTTGTAACCGGGGGAGAAAACGGTATTTTGACGCCAAATTCGCCCGTCGCGGCGGAGAAAAAGGACTAGGGACGCGTGATCAGAATTTCTCTTGACCTAATGGGTGGCGACTTCGGCCCTGAGGTTGTTGTTCCCGGCGCGGCCAAGGCGCTGGATAGGCATCCCGATATCACATTCGTCATGTACGGACAGAAGGAACGCTGCGAGGCGGTCCTCGCCAAATATCCCAAGCTTCGCGAAAAATCGGTCTTTCACGAATGCGAAGTGGCCATCAGCATGGATGAAAAGCCGAGCCAGGCGCTTCGCCGCGGCCGCTACGTCTCCAGCATGTGGCGCTCGATCGAGGCGGTGAAGACGGGCGATGCTGATGTCGTCGTGTCCGCCGGCAACACCGGCGCGCTGATGGCGATGGCGAAATTCTGTCTCCGCACCATGGCCAATATCGAACGTCCGGCAATCGCGGCGATCTGGCCGACGCTGCGCGGCGAAAGCATCGTGCTCGATGTCGGCGCCACGATCGGCGCCGATGCCCAGCAATTGCTCGACTTTGCCCTGATGGGCGGCGCCATGGCACGCGCGCTCTTCGAGATCGAGCGCCCCACCGTCGGCTTGCTGAACGTCGGCGTCGAGGAAATCAAGGGACAGGAAGAAGTCAAGGACGCCGGCCGCCTCATTCGCGAAGCCAATCTCGAATCGCTTGAATATTCCGGTTTCGTCGAGGGCGATGATATCGGCAAGGGCACGGTCGACGTCGTCGTCACGGAAGGCTTCTCCGGCAATATCGCGCTGAAGGCGGCCGAAGGCACGGCAAAGCAGATCGGCGCCTATCTGCGCGCCGCCATGTCGCGCACGCTGCTTGCGCGCATCGGTTATGTCTTTGCCAAGGGCGCCTTCGACCTGCTGCGCGAGAAGCTCGATCCCAGCAAGGTCAATGGCGGCGTCTTCCTTGGCCTGAACGGCATCGTCATTAAGAGCCATGGCGGTGCGAATGTCGAAGCCTTCGCAGCTGCCATCGATGTCGGCTACGATATGGCCAAGAATGGGCTCACGCAGAAAATCGAAAACGATTTGAAGAGATATCATGCCAAACGGCTGCCCCCTATCGGGCCGGAAGCGGCATGAGAGACGGGGTATACGCAGAATGATCCGTTCAATAGTCCGCGGTTTTGGGGCGGCGCTCCCCAAACGCGTCATGACCAATGCCGAGATGGAGCAGATCGTCGACACGAGCGACGACTGGATCGTCCAACGCTCGGGCATTCGTCAGCGCTACATCGCCAGTGAAGGCGAAACCACGGCGTCCCTGGGCGAGCAGGCGGCACGCGCCGCTCTCGCCAATGCCGGTTTGACACCGGATGATCTCGATCTGATCATCGTTGCCACCTCGACGCCGGACAATACTTTTCCCGCAACGGCGGTGAATATCCAGAACCGGCTCGGTATGCATCATGGCTTCGCCTTCGATGTCCAGGCCGTCTGCACCGGCTTCGTCTATGCGGTGACCACGGCTGACGCCTATATTCGCGGCGGCCTTGCCAAGCGCGTACTCGTCATCGGCGCCGAGACATTTTCCCGCATCCTCAATTGGACCGACCGCACGACATGCGTCCTCTTCGGTGATGGTGCCGGCGCGCTGATCCTGGAGGCTGGCGAGGGAAGTGGTGCCAATAGCGATCGCGGCGTGCTGACGGCAAGCCTGCGCTCCGACGGTTCCCATAAGGAAAAGCTTTATGTCGACGGCGGCCCGTCCACGACGGGAACGGTTGGTGTCCTGCATATGGCGGGTCGTGAGGTCTTCAAGCACGCCGTCGGCATGATTACCGACGTCATCCAGGCCGCATTCGATGCAACGGGCACCACGCCCGACGATCTCGACTGGCTCGTACCGCATCAGGCCAACCGCCGCATCATCGATGGTTCCGCCAAGAAGCTCGGAATTGCTCCCGAGAAGGTTGTGGTCACCGTGGACCTTCATGGTAACACATCGGCTGCATCAATTCCGCTTGCGCTCGCCGTTGCGGCAGGTGATGGACGAATCAAGAAGGGCGACCTGGTGATGCTGGAGGCTATGGGTGGCGGCTTCACCTGGGGCGCGGTCCTGCTGCGCTGGTAGTGCCACATCTCTAAAAGCCGTTCCGAACAAGAGCTTGACCGTGCGGCGCAACGGCAATAGTCTCGCGAAACTTGAAGAAGATTACGCAGCAATATGGGCGGGGAGCTATGACGGGCAAGACAGTGACGCGCGCAGACCTGGCGGAGTCGGTATTCCGGAAAGTCGGTCTCTCCAGAACGGAGTCGGCGGAGCTCGTCGAGACTGTGATCGATGAAATTTGCAACGCCATCGTGCGTGGGGAAACGGTAAAGCTCTCCTCGTTTGCGACATTCCAGGTGCGTGACAAGAATGAGCGCATTGGCCGCAATCCGAAAACCGGCGAGGAAGTGCCGATCTCTCCGCGGCGTGTCATGACCTTCAAGGCGTCGAACGTCCTCAAGACCCGCATTCTAAAAGCACATGCGAGCCGCAAGGCGAAGGCCAAGCCGGTAAATCCTGCCTCCTGATCCATCCTTGGGATTTCTGTTTTCGCTCGGCCGCATGCCTTGTCGTGCGGTCGCGCCAGTGCATCTTCAGTGTTGATTTGTCGCCAGCCTGTGCAGCGGCTGAAGATGTGACTTGAATTTCCACCGCCAAACCGTTGAAATATGGTGAGTCGTATCATGGAGCGATACGAATGCCGACATCCGCTTTTGCGTGATCCGGCCAAACGGTGCTGCATGTGCAGTGTGGGAGTATGATGATGGACAAGAGCCCGGATGCATTTCGCACGATCAGCGAAGTCGCGGAAGACCTTGATCTGCCGCAACATGTCCTACGGTTCTGGGAGACCCGGTTTCCGCAGATAAAGCCGATGAAGCGGGGTGGCGGCCGGCGCTACTATCGCCCCGAGGACGTCGACCTGTTGAATGGTATCCGCCATCTCCTCTACGATCACGGCTATACGATCAAGGGTGTTCAGAAGCTTTTGAAGACCAACGGCAACAAGTTCGTCATCGCTGTCGGGCATGGTGATCTGGCCAGTGTGGAAGCGCTTGCGGCGGCCCAGGAGCCTGCCGCCATGGAGCCCCGCGTTGCCTCCGCCAATTCCGACGAAGACCAGATCGTCGGCCGCGCCAAGGCGCCGATCAGCCGCCGTTTCTTCAATTTCGTCAGCGGTGACGATGGCGTGCCTGACGTCTCCATTGGCAAATCGAGCGTCGGCAAGGAAGATCGCGCTTTGCTTCAGGAGACGCTTTACGATCTTCTGGAATGCAAGCGTCTCCTCGATCAGGTGCGATAAGACTGCCCACGCCCCGGGTCGCACGTATTGGGGATTGCGTTTAAAGCATATTATGTTGCAGGTGTATGCATTCTCTTGTCCGATGCATGTTTCGGCTACCTGTGGTGCGTTCGTTTTGTCATTGCGACAGGCATGTGACATTTTTGTCACGTCTGCCACTCTTCTGCGTTGTAGGAATTAGTTCGGCAGCCTTATTAACTTGCTGGGGCAAGCTCACGGGTTCAGTTTGACGGCGAAGCTTATTGCTTCGCCCTGTTTGAGGGGAACAGTCAGGCTATGGAGGGGCACGCTGTTGTCTGCCGGGAGACTCCATCTCTGACGGATAGTCGAATGGAGACACCATGAACATCAAGAGCCTTCTTCTTGGCTCCGCCGCTGCCATCGCCGCGGCGAGCGCCGCCCATGCCGCCGACGCCATTGTCGCTGCGGAACCCGAACCGCTGGAATATGTCCGCATCTGCGATGGATATGGCACAGGCTATTTCTATATTCCCGGCACTGAAACCTGCCTGAAAATCGGCGGAAAGGTTCGCACGGAGGGCGAGTGGTATGACGCCTATAATCCGCGTAGCAAGGTCGGCACGCTCTGGCATGAGCGTGTGGAGCTCAACGTCGATACGGCGACCGACACCGAATACGGCCCGTTGAAGACCAACACCATCTTCCGCTGGGAGTGGAACGATGGGGGCGCGACATCCTCGAAGCTGCTGTTTGCCAATATCAGCCTCGCCGGCTTCACGGTGGGTAAGCTCGATTCGCAATTCAATCTTTACGCCGGCTATGCTGGCGATGTCATTAACGACGACGTGATCTATGACGGCCCGTATGAACTTAATCAGCTGACCTATAAATACGAGCCGGACAATGGCTTCTCGGCTATGATCTCGCTGGAAGACTCCAATTCCACCTCCGACGGTGAGGCCTCCTACGGTGCCGGCTGGTGGACGGATGACAAATCCAACCACTATGCTCCCGACGTCGTTGCCGGCCTCGGCTATAAGGCGGGCAACTGGGGCATCAAGGTTGTCGGCGGCTATGACTCCATCGTGGAGGAGGGTGCCATCAAGGCTCGTCTCGATGCCAAATTCGGTGGCGTGGAAGCCTTCCTGATGGGGGGCTGGAATACGGACGGCGACAAGCTGAACAAATATGCAGGCACGAACCAGGACATCTCAGCTTGCACGAGATCGAACGGTACGGTGAATGCCGCCAAATGTGGTTGGGGTGACTGGGCGCTTTGGGGTGGCGTCGGCGTCCCGATCAACGACAAGCTGAAGTGGAATCTGCAGCTTGCCTATACCGAATCCAAGATGTTCGAAGCGACCACAAACCTCAAGATCTATCCGGTGAAGGATTTCCTCATCGAGCCGGAACTGACCTATGTGCGTTACGACTATATCAAGGATGATACGGTCGCCGGTATCCTTCGTTTCGAACGGAACTTCTGATCTAAAACACGCCCGCCGTCTCGATGGGCTGCGGGCGTGCAAATCGGATATCAAGGCCCCAACGGGGTCTTTTCATTTTGCACTATGCTGCTATCCGGCCGTTAAGCACGATGCCATCCTTGCGTGCAGTTTTGCCACGATTTGACGGATTTTCGCGCGATGCTTGATAAGGTTGGCTTGCTAAAGCTTACCTTTGGCTGTATTTCGCTTTCCGGGGTTGTATCCTAAATTGCCGGAGGGAATATGCGCATACGTGCCACGATGGCGGCGAGCCTTGTCGCTATATCAACCATTCTATCGAGCTGTCAGACACCGCAAGAATCTGCGATGAATGCGGAAATGACCTGCCAGTCGCAGGGCTTCCGCCCAGGTACGCAGCGTTATAACCGCTGTGTCGGCGCGACCTATCAGTCCAATCGCGCTCAGGCGCAACAGGCTGAAAACCAGGCTGCTGCCCTGGCCGCCGCCGGCATCATCGGCGGCGTTCTCGTCGGCGCCGCTGTCAGCGATAATCATCATCACCGCGGCTATTACGGCCGGCCTTATTACCGTCGGTGCTACCGCTGCTGGTAAGCGTGGCTTTTATCTGCATTCCGATACGCTCCGTCGGCTCACGCTGACGGAGTTTTCGTTTCAGGCCAACGAACCTCCAGAGCGGCTCCAGGAGACTGTAGCGATTTTCCGTCCAGAGATATGGAAAGACAAGTGGATGGGTGTTTTCGCGTTTCGAAGAAAACGGCTTTAGTCTGGCGGGCTCATTTCCTGGCGGTTCACGAGCTTCACGCTTCGGTCCGGCTGGACAATATAGGTTTCGATAACATCCTGGCCCCACTGGTTCGTGAAGTGATGCTGGAATTGCGATCCGGGAGGCGATTTCGTCAGTTTCATATGCGGCTGGCCGCCATAGGTGATGCTGCCCGGGATGGGCTGCACCGATTCCGTCGTATTGCACGAGGAAAGCAGCGGTGCACATAACAGGAGAGTCATTATATAAGGCTTCATTGCTTTGACTTTCCGCCCACTTTCCGTCTTGCGACATCCGTCGCACATAAAGACGGAAGGGCATCTATGAGTGTGGCTCCAAATCACTATATACAGATAATGACGGCGTGCTCGGCAGCAAGGTTGTTGTGCAGATTTACTTGATTGCGCCGCCGGATTTCGAAGGAGTCGCATATGTTTACGATTGCGAGATCGATAACTGCCGCAGGCTTTGGTATTTTGCTGGCGGCCGGTGCCGCCATGCCGGCGAATGCCGTCACCATGCCGACCCTGACCGTGCCTGCAACCGGACAGTCGGACATCATCCAGGTGCGCGATCACGGTCATGGCCACGGCCATTGGCATCATCACCATAATCGTTGGGGCAGCGGCCATCGGCTGCATGGCTCGGACAGCTATTATGACGACGATTCGGATAGCGGCGTGCTCTTTAAATCCTTTGTGACCGGCACGCTGTTCAACAGGCAGGGCTCACAGAGCTATTACGGCGTTCATGCGCGTGACTGCGCAAGCCGCTACCGCTCTTATCGCGCCTCCGATAACACCTATCAGCCGAGCCGCGGACCGAGGCAGCTGTGCCGTTGAACGGCAACTTTTTCTGAGCAGGCCGACACTTTTCGCTTGCGTCGGGAAACGCTAAACTCTAAACGAAACAAGCCGTTTCGGCAGGTCGGGGCGTAGCGCAGCCCGGTAGCGCACTTGACTGGGGGTCAAGGGGTCGCTGGTTCGAGTCCAGTCGCCCCGACCATTTATCTCCTTGAACTCCCAATCGAATTTCTGAAAATCAGCTACACCAGGACGACGCCTGGCCGGTCCAGCGGCGTGCGAGACCTTCTGACACCATCTGATCGCCGAGCGAGCGCCCCGCGCGCATGGCAATGCGCAGTTTGCCGCCATTCGGGTCGTCGCGACGGCTGCTGCCGGAAAGCACGAAGCTTCCATCGTTGAGAATGGCCTGCAGGCGCAGTTTCGCGGCTACGCCTCTCTGTCTTTCGCTCGGGCAGCGCGCGGCACCTGCGTCCGGCACATCGATATCGGCCAACTGAATCCGGATGCCATCCTGCCAGAAGGTATTGCCATCAACGACGCAGTTCGTTCCAGAGCCGGCGCCGCATAGCACGAAACGACCGCCGGACTGCGCACGCAAGCTGGGTATCGGCCGTTCGACCGGTATCTTGTTGACCGGCATCGCCACGGGAATGGCGGCGGGCGGTACCGGCAGGGCGGATGTTGCGTGCGGCTCCGAAGTCACTGCTGCCGTCTTTATTTGCGGTTTTGCCGCTGGCACCGGTGCTTCCCGAGCCATATGCGGCATGCCGGCGACTGCGCCGGCATGCGCCAGCATCGACGGCATGTCCTTGCGATGCTGATAGGCGTAGATGCCGGCTATCGTTGCCAGGCCGACCACACCCCATAGCCACATCGAATTGCCCGCCTTGGATTGCGGCTTGCGTCGCGTGCGTCGTTTCGCTTTCGCCATGGTATCATCCCTCAATTGCGAGGGGGATTATCGCCGCCATTTCTTACCGATCCGTTGGCTTTGGCGGAGATCATGAACTGCGATGGGGCAAGGCTATTTCGTGGCCGCCGTCGGCGGCTTCAGTTTCACCGCCATCGTCACCTGTCCGTTGATGGAAAGTCTCGTGCCGCGATTGTCTGGATTGTTGACCGAGGTATTGCTCGACAGAGCACTGATCTCGCAGGCATCGGCAATCGTGTCGAGCAGGGTGGCGCAGCTGCTTGCGGCAAACTTATAGAAGGATTTCAACGCCTTCTCCTGCTGCTCCTCGCTGTCGCCATCTGTTATAGGATAGGAGATCGATATTCCCGATTGCACGGAAATATATCCTTCGGGTGGCTGGCGAGGGTTGCGCAGCGGAAGATTCGAAAAATTCTGCGCGAGGGCGGGCAGGGCCGCCGCTGCAAGCGTCAAGCTGAGAGCAGCCTGGATCAGAAATCTGGTCATCATTATGCCTCCGTTTTTTCCGCTTATTGCAGATGCGGATAAAGGCTTGGTGATGCACTAACTTAAAATTGTACCTTCGATCGAATTTCCGTAAAATCTGCGAATCAGAAATGCGTCGGCCGAAATGCTTCCTTGCCAACCCCACGCGCAAGGCGCATAGTCTAATCCTATCGTCGGGAATAAACGGGTGCCGGCGAAGTACTGCGTGCTTCTGCCCCACGGACAATGAGACGCGCAAATGCTGGACACACCTATCCATCCACGAGATCTGCCGCTGTTTTCAGACGATCTGGACCGACTCGAGAAGGTGCTTGATACGGTCTGCAAGGATCGTGGCATGAGCCCGCAAAGCCTCGAAGCAGAGCGCCTCGGCGCATTGATTATTCAGCTTTATCGCCAGGGCGTAAAGGACGACGCGAAGCTTCTCGCGCTTGCACGGGCTTATTTCTGACGCAGCTGCGTTTTTTTGTGGCCGAAAATCTAATCGATTTAAGCTGATTTCACATAGCAGCAATGATGCTTTGTGCCTGTTCGAAGCGGGACAGCCTCCCTATATTTGCTGCGTTGCACAAAGAGATTCGATTTCTCGATGTCACTGATTCTGGAAAGGAACAGTGCGCGCCAGCCCGCAGCGGAGGAAAAACCGGCCGTGGCTGACGTGGATAGAAAGGTCCATGATGAATTTTAAAGTTCCGAGCCGGCTTCGCCGCTTGCTCGTCGATTCCGTCGAGCTGCCGCAGCTCAAATTTCCGATGATGCA
Source organism: Martinezella sp. CNPSo 3890 (assembly GCF_057784455.1). NCBI lineage: Bacteria > Pseudomonadati > Pseudomonadota > Alphaproteobacteria > Hyphomicrobiales > Rhizobiaceae > Martinezella > Martinezella sp. CNPSo 3890. Next base: position 795,126 of record NZ_JBXSOR010000001.1, read on the forward strand.
GCCGCAATCGCAGCCGTCGCGCCGTCGCGTTTCCACCCGCCCGTCGCCGCAGCGGCTGACGGAAGTTTTGTGGTTTGGCCGCAATCCCGGCGATTTGCGCATGCTCGAATATGTGCCCCCGGGGGTAAAGGGGCCGATGCCGCTCGTCGTTGTCCTGCACGGCTGTCATCAGAATGCCGAGGATTTCGATCGCGCGAGCGGGTGGACCGCACTTGCGCGCCAGCATGGATTTGCCGTGCTTTATGCGGAGCAGAAGGCATCGAACAACCCAAATCTCTGTTTCAACTGGTTTCGCCCGAGCATGGTCACGCGCGATCGCGGTGAGCTCGGATCCATCAGAGAAATGATTGATTTCAGCCGCCGCCTGCATGCGATCGACGATAGCAGGATTTTCGTCATGGGCCTCTCGGCCGGTGGCGCTATCGCAGCTGCATTGCTCGCGACCTATCCGGAACTCTTTGCCGCAGGCGCCATTATCGGCGGCCTGCCTTTCGGCGCTGCCCGCGATGCCATATCGGCGCTTGACGTTATGAAGCGCGGCTCAAGCCGCCCGGCGGAAAAATGGGGCGAGCTCGTTCGCGAAGTGTCCCCCGAAGCTGCTCGCTATCCCGTCGTCTCCATCTGGCATGGCGATGCCGATGATGTGGTGTCCTTCGCCAATGCCGAGGCATCCGTCGCGCAGTGGCTGACTGCACGCGAGCGTCCGCGCACCAAGGGTCGGTTGCGTCTCTTCGAAGGTGGCGAGCGGCGCGAATGGCGCGACGACTACGGCCATATGATCCTGGAGCTCGTGACGCTGACCGATTTCGGGCATGGCCTGCCGGTTGGCTCCATTGTTGAAGGCTGGGAGCCGGCAAACAACACCGAGCGCTACATCCTGCCTGCAGCCCTCTCTGCGCCCGAAGAGCTTGTCAAAGGTTGGAAGCTCGCGGCCTGAGGCAGATCGCAAGATCTAAGGCCTGAAGGCGCGAAGCGGCGCTGGGAGATTTCAGGCACTGCGTCAGCCGTCAATCGTCATTGGTGGCATTCAGATTCTCAGGCCGGATGCCATCATTTTCGGACCAATGCTTGAAGCGAATGCCAGGGCCACCCATGCCGTCACTGCCGCCGGCGAGGAAAAGCACCCCGTGGCTCTCGAGGACGGAGCGAACTGTCGCAAGCGCCCTCATATCCGCCGGGCTTGTCCCTGTTTCCAGCGCTTCGATCGCCGAAACCGGGAGTTTGCTCTCGCTGGCAAGCGTCTCCACCGTCAGTTCGAGCATGGCGCGCGCGCCGCGCAATTGTGCTGAAGTAATCATGAGTTAAGTCTATCGCATCGGCTTGAAAAGCGGAACCGATTTCCGGCGAAAATCCTCGCGAGTTTAAAGGGCAACCGCGCTTTTCTCCCGGCCCTCGCGCTTATTATCCAAACTGGAATTTGCTACCAATTCCAGCGGGGCAGGGGCGGGGTAGCCGAGCAGGTCGTGATAGATCTTCTCGGTCGCATCCGCCATGCCGGCGAGCGTATATCCATCCTTGCGGCGACGGGCTTCGGCAGTAAAATTCGCCAGCAACGTCGGATCGCCAAGACGTGCCATCGCGGCCGCCAACGCTTCCGGATTATCGCTGTTCGGCACGATGTAGCCGTTCTTGCCGTGCTCCAGCACCGTGCGCGCGCCACCGACATCGGCAAGCAGCAGCGGCTTGCCCGCAGCTGCGGCCTCCAGCATCACATAGGACATCGCCTCATAGCGGCTTGGCATGACGACAACATCGAAGGCGTCGATGGCCGTCACCCCCGGTACGCTGCCATCAATGCGGGCGCGATCTTCAAGCCCGGCCGCCTTGATCATCTCCCTTGCAGTGTCGGCCAGCTCACCGATCCCGATCATCAGCAGATGGGCATGCGGCAATTGGGCTGCTATCCGTGCAAAAGCCGCGACCAGGCGCTCAGGCGCCTTCTGTTGTGTCATTCTGCCGACGAAGCCGAAGAGCAAAGCTTCCTGAGGAATGCCGTATCGTCTGCGGATGGCTGCTCGCTGGCTGAGGGGAGGTGCGTTGACGCCGTTGACCACGACCCGCAGGCGTTTTTCCGGGATGCCGAGCGACAGGGCGTGATTATATTCATCCTGCGAAACGCAGACCAGGCGATCGGTCAGCCACGTCCCGAGAAGGCGCTCGATACCGCCATAGATCAGGCGGCCCTTCGCACCGAGCGTCGGGTCCATGGTACGGAAGGCATGCGGCGTGTAGAGAACGGGGACATGGCGCCCCGGCAAACGCAAGCGCGTTAATGCGCCCGCTTTCGAGCTATGGCCATGGATCAGATCGAACGGCCCATGACTGGCCGCGATCTTGCGCAGTTGCCACCATGCAGTCAGATCCCAGGGGCCGGGCGCGCGCCGCATGCCAAGCGGAATGACATTGTCCAGGCCGATATTTTCCAGTTCTGTGACGAAAGCGGGCTCTGCGCGCACTGGGGAATAGATAGCGGTCACGGAATGGCCGCGATGCTGCATGGCCCGGCATAGGTCGAGAAAATGTCGCCCGGAGCCACCGCCGCTCGGTTCGAGAACCTGCAGCAACGACAGGCGTTTGACGTTGGTGCGAATGTTCACGGCGCAGCTTTCCTTTTGTTCAGGTCACGCTGATACTTTTGCTCCAGGGCGCCGCAGCCCCAGACGATGCCGATCAGCATGTAGAAATGGCGCCAGTGGTCGGTATCGATGACGTTGCCGATGCCGACATGGCCGAGAATGACGATCCAGGCGATCATCAGGTAGGGCTGCCAGGGACGCTCCCTCAGGAGGTTGCGGAAGCCGATATAGATGGTCCAGCAGATCATGCTGACCCAGGTGACGAAGCCGAGCCAGCCATAAGTGGTCAGCGTCTTTAGCCAGGTATTGTGTTCGTCCTCGCGGAAGATCTGACCGAAGACCAGCGGCCCGATGCCGAAAGGCCGTTCCATGGACATTTGGAAGCCGATGCTGTGGCGTTCGAAGCGGCCGAGATGTCCGCCGTCATAACTCTGAACCAGCTGCAAGCGCGTCGAAAACAGGTCGCTGACCTGGGGAAATTGCAGCGCAACGACGAGCAGAACGACCATGAGGATGATGGCCGCCAGCGACATCACCAGGATCCGCAGCCGGAAGGTATTGCTGCGGTGCTTCAGCAGCATGCAGAAGATCAGCATCACCGAGGCGAAGGCGAAGAGGGCCCAAGCGGCGCGGGAGAAAGACAGGAAAATACCGAAGGCGAGCACGAACAGGCATATGCCTTTGATCGGCGCTTTCTTCAGGTCACCGATGAGCAAGCCGTGCATGAGGTAAAGGCTTGGCGCCACGAGATAGGGGCCGAAGACGTTCGGATCCTGGAACGCACCCATGGCGCGATCATAGCGGGTGAAGATGTCGAAGCCCGGCACGGCGTGGAAGTAGCCGAGGATGCCGAGGCTCGCGGTGATCAGCGCCGCCGCGACCCATGTATTGAAGATCAGCTTCAGCCGCTTTTCGTTGTCTTCGGTGATGGCGGCATAGAAGACGGAACTCAGCGCCAGGAAAGTGGAAACGGCGATATAGATCGGGCCGGCGAGATGATCGCTGGCGGCAAGATCATGCATTTGGGTGATCGACAGCATGCCGCCGATATTGAACAGCAGGAACAGCGCCAGCAGTGGCGCGACGCTGCGCGAGATTTTGAGCCCGAGAATGAACCAGGTACCGATCAGAAAAGCGAGCCACAGCTCGTAGGGTGCCGGCTCGGCGATGACGAAACCCGACAGAAACACACCGACAGCAACGCTTGCCGTGCCGACCAGCCGCATGGCGGCAAGCTGCGGCTGCGCGACGCGGGGCGATGGCAGGTCCAGCGTGGTCAATAGGCGTTTTCCGTATTGAGCAGACGGAACGGCGTCAGGAACAGGATCTTCAGATCGAAGAGCAGCGACCAGTTCTCGATGTAGTACAGATCGTAAGCCGTGCGGAACTTGATCTTGTCGTCGCTGTCGATCTCGCCGCGCCAGCCGTTGATCTGCGCCCAGCCGGTGACACCGGGCTTGACGCGATGGCGCGCGAAATAGCCTTCGACGACATCGGCATAGGTGCGGTTATGGCTGGCGGCCAGAACGGCGTGGGGGCGCGGTCCCACAAGCGAGAGGCTGCCGAGCAGCACGTTGAAGAGCTGCGGCAACTCGTCGATCGATGTCTTGCGGATGAAGCGGCCGACGGGGGTCACGCGCGGGTCGTTCTTGGTCACGGCATTGCGTGCCGACGGATCGCTCATATGGGTGTACATCGAGCGGAACTTGAAGACGTTGATAATCTCGTTGTTGAAGCCGTGGCGCTTCTGCATGAAGAAGATCGGCCCTCTCGAGGTTGCCTTCACGGCAATTGCGGCGCCGAGCATGATCGGCCAGAGCAACGCAAGTGCGACCAGGCTGAAGAAGATGTCGAAGATGCGTTTGGCAACGCCATCCCAGTCACGGATCGGCTTGTTGAAGATGTCGAGCATCGGTACGGCGCCGACATGCGAATAGGCGCGGGGGCGGAACCGCAGCTTGTTGGCATGGGCGGCAAGACGAATGTCGACGGGTAGCACCCAAAGCATTTTCAGCAATTGCAGAATGCGATCCTCGGCGCTGATCGGCAACGCGATGATCAGCATGTCTATGCGCACGAGCCGGGCGAATTCCACCAGTTCCGATACCGTGCCCAGCTTCGGGTAACCGGCGACCATGACTGGCGAGCGCTTTTCGCCGCGATCGTCGAAGATGCCGCAGATACGGATATCGTTGTCGGGCTGATGCTCGAGCGCGCGGATGAGCTCCTTTGCCGGTTCGCCGCCGCCAACGATGACGGCGCGTCTTTCCATGACGCCGTTACGGGCCCAGTGGCGGATACCGTAGGCGAAAAGCAGGCGGGCGACGAGGAGGAAGCCTGCACCCGCCGCAAACCAAAGGCTGAGAAGTGAGAGCGAATAGATATTGTTGATGTCGAAGGGGAAGAGGGCGATGACCATGACCGCGAAGGCGGCTGCCCAGGATCCCAGTATCCGGTGCAGGAAGTGATGCGGCGAGCGCAAGACCGGTATCTGATAGGCATCCGCAATCTGCAGGAAGACGATGGCAAGGCCGCAGAGGGCGATCGTCACCACGGCCTTCGACAGGAAGGGATGATTGTCCGACGTCCCGAAGAGGAGGATCGCAAGCCCGAATGCAAGCAGCGACAGAAATTCGAACAGCCGGTATTGTCCGACGATGATTGCCGGGGACTGGTTGGTTTCGCGAAGCTGTTCGGCGATTTGGCGCGCATAGGCATTCATGCTGTCTGGGCGATCGCTATGAGGCTCGCTGGCACCGCGAGTGCGGATTTCCGAAACCTGTTTGCGAAGATGGTCCAAGTTGAATTGCTCGGACTTTTCGGTAGTGTTCATGGCAACTTATCCAGTCGTTACCGGACAAGGCCTATCAGATATCAGCTAAGAAACACTTACAACACTTGCCTGTATTCTAACCGTCTTCATTCAGGCCAAGTATATTTTGATACAAGTGCAAAGTATCCCGCGCCATGGCTGAAGCCGAAAAATTCGATCGTATCGTTCCGATATCGGGCATGTTGCGAGCGCCCCACAGCGGTTCTGTGATCGCTTCGGCCATGATGCGCGAGAGGTCATCGGCATCTTCCGGTTTGGCGAGTGCTGCGCTGTTTTCGCCAAGCGCTTCCGCAACGCCGCCGACGCGCGAGGCGATGACGGTCTTGCCGGCTGCGAGCGCTTCAAGAACGATATAGGGCATGGCCTCGGCGCGCGAGGGGACGACGATGTTCTGTGATACCGTGAAGGCTTCCTGCACGCGCATCGCGGGTAGCATGCCGATACGGTGACCGAGGCCCCGTTCGACCATCAGTCGGTGATATTTGTCTCTATCCGGTCCGTCGCCGATCATCAGCGCTGACAGCGGCCTGCCGATCCGCCGCTCCGTTTTTGCAAAGGCGTCCACGAACAGATCGGGACCTTTGAGGTCCCGCAGCATGCCGATATAGACGAAATGCACGGAGTCCGATCGTGTCGGTATGGTGCGAAAATCTCTTTCGCTGATGCCGTTATAGATCATCACAGAGCGGGTGCGCGGCTTGCCGATCTTTCTTTCATAGGTGCGGCGTTCGAAGTCGCAAATGAAGATCAGGCCATCGGTGAGAAACTCGAGCATCCGTTCCAGGCTGTGCACCAGCATGCCCTGGAACGAGCCGCGCGAGAAATGCAGGCTTCCGCCATGCGCTGTATAGAGGCGGGCTACGCGACACCTGTTGACCCGCAGGATCGAGCCGAGAACGCGCGCAAGCAGGCCGCCCTTGGCGCCGTGCCCGTGCAGCACATCCGGCCGCAAACTCTTGATTTCTTTATAGCTGCTCCACAGTGTCGCAGCATCTGAGAGGGTAATTTGCCGTCGGATCGGCAGACGGACGACGCCAAGAGCCAGGAATGGCGCGATATCGTCGAACAGACGATCCTCATGCTCGCCGCCCGTCAGGCTGTCGCAAAGGATGCCGACCTCATGACCCGCTTTGCTCTGTTCCTCCGCCAAATCCCGGACATGGCGGAAGACCCCGCCGACGGGCGATCTGAAGCAGTGAAGGATTCGAAGCGGTCGGGCCATGAGCGGTCGCGGTTAGAACAACCGCTCTCTGACATAGATGGTGTCGCCTGCCAGTACAGGATCGGAGATGCCGACCCGTCCAGTCATGACATGACCGTTGATCTTGCGGGTGACATCCGCGTTGGATTGGTTGGCCCGGCTGGTGAACCCGCCTGCGACCGCGATGGCATTCTGGATGGTCATGCCCGGCACATAGGAATATTGGCCCGGCTGGCCGACTTCGCCCATAATATAGACCGAGCGATAGCGGTCGATGTCGATGGTGACGTCTGGATCGCGAATATATCCCTGGCGAAGCTTCTGCGCGATCTGGCCGGAGAGTTGTTGCAGCGTGCGGCCGCGGGCAGCAACCTGGCCGATCAGCGGGAAGGCGATATAGCCGGCCTGATCGACAGTATAGGTGTTGGTCAGCCCGGCTTGATCGAACACCGTGACGCGCAACCGGTCGCCGCTATCAAGCGTATAGGGCTGGATCGTGGCCTCGTTGAAGGCCTTGGGTGCCGGTTGATAGGTGTTGCAGCCGGTGAGCGCGGCGCTCACGGCAGCCATGCCGAGTGCAAGGACAATCTTTGACTTTGCGAAGGGCATTTCGCGCTCATTAGAAAGGGAAGACACTGCCGTCGTTATCGATCCGTTAGGGTTAACGGTCGGTAAAGAGCAAATCAAATTCCAGGAAAAAATTAGAGATGCCAAAAATAATGCTGGTGAAATACTATTAACGCTTGGGTTACCATAGTCGTTTACGATTAATTTTGGCTTTCTATTACGGAGTTTTGCATATGTCCGGTGTCAACAACACCCAGCAGGATGTGGACATCGATCTCGCTCAGCTCTTTCGCGCTGTGTGGCAGCGGCGGGTGCGCGTCGTTGCCATCACGCTGGCAGGCGCCTGCGCGGCATTCGCGATCGCCAAGGTCATGTCGCCGGAATATCGCAGCGAAGCCCGCATCCTCATCGAGCAGCGTGCGCCTGCCTTTGCGGCGACGACATCGGGCAACGATGCCGGTGCCGGACCTCTATTGGACGAGCTGAACATTGCCAGCCAGGTGCAGATCCTGCAGTCGGCGGATCTGGTGAAGCAGGTCATTACCAATCTCAAGCTCTACGATCGTCCCGAATTCGCCGCCGGCAACAACGGTTCTGCTCTCTCTGATATTCTGATCAAGCTGCATCTGAAGCGGGCGGCGGCCGACAAGGCCCCGGAAGAGCGGATGCTGGACGCCTTCAACAGCCGCCTGCAGGTCTATCAGATCAACAGCTCACGCGTGATCGGCATCAGCTTCACGTCCCGCAATCCGGATCTCGCCGCCAGCGTGCCGAATGCCATGGCGCAGGTCTATCTATCCATGCAGAGCGGCGCCAAGCTCGATTCCAATAGCGAGGCGACGCGCTGGCTGGAGCCGGAGATCGCCAAGCTGCGCGATAAGGTCAGCGAGGCGGAAAAGAAGGTTGCGGATTATCGTTCCGCCAACGGGCTTCTCCAGACCAGTCAGAACAACAATTTCGCCACGCAGCAGCTCGCGGATATCTCGACGCAGCTGGCGCAGGTGCGTGGCGACAAGGCCAATGCCGAGGCGAGAGCGCAGGCGGTGCGCAGCGCACTGTCCAGCGGCCGCTCCACCGATACGCTTGCCGACGTCGCAGGCTCGCAGACCATTCAGCGGCTGAAGGCGACCCAATCTAATCTCGAGTCGCAGATCTCCGATCTGTCCACGACGCTGATGGATGGGCATCCGCGGCTGAAGAGCCTGCGGGCGCAGCTCGTCGATATCCGTCAGCAGATCGATCGCGAGACCCAGAGGATTCTGGCAAGCATCGAGAATGAAGCAAAGGTAGCGCAGCTGCGCGAACAGCAGCTCCTCGCCCAATCGAATACGCTGAAGGCCGATAGCGCCCGGGCAGGGGAGGACGAAGTGGGCCTCAATGCGCTGGAGCGTGAAGCTGCGGCAGAGCGACAATTGCTGGAGACCTATCTTGCCCGTTATCGCGAAGCGGCCTCTCGCGTCGACAAGAATTCCAGCCCTGCCGATGCGCGCATCGTTTCCACGGCGGTCGAGCCGGTCGATCCCTCCTTCCCGAAGGTCGGCCCGATCGTCATCGTCGCTACCCTTGCCACCTTCATCCTCACGGCCATCGTTATCATGCTCGCGGAGCTCTTCAGCGGCCGTGCATTGCGGCCGGTCGGGCCTGCCCGCAGAGAAGATGTCGCCGTGCTGGAGACGGCGAAGCGCACTCAACCCGTCGGCGAACCTGCTCCGGTTCGGGCAGTTGCGAGCGCGGGCGGTGCCGAGGCGCCGGCAAGCATGCTTTCGATCCCGTCAGAAGACATCGCGGTTCAGGTTGCAGATACTGCAATTGCGCCCGACGCCGCTGCCGCCTCGGGCACTGCAATCGCTCCAGACCATGAACCCAGCCAGGCTGCTCGCGCGACGGAGGAAGAGGAGGATTTCTCCATCCAATCCGTCGCGGATTATCTGATCGACAGCGGCTCGCGGCTGGCGATCGCCATATCTCCGACCGGTGATAATGGTTCGACCGCGACCGTCATGCTGGCGCGAACCATCGCCGATGCGGGGAGCCGTATCGTGCTGGTCGATATGACCGGCACCGGATGTCCCTCCAGGCTCATGGCAGAGCATGACGAACTTCCTGGCGTAACCGACCTGCTTTGCGGCGAAGCGGCCTTTGCCGATACGATCCATCCGGATCGCCTGTCGGATGCCCATCTCGTGCCGCAGGGCATGAGCGACCTTGCCCGTGCCATGCGCGGCGCCGATCGTCTGTCGCTGATCCTCGACGCACTCGGTTCGGCCTATGACATCGTTCTGGTGGAATGTGGCGCGGCTGAAGTCTCCGGCGTCGCACGGCTGACGCGCAGCAAGGAGACGGAAATCGTCCTCTCCATGCCTGAGCCCGACGAAAGCCAGTTCATCGCTGTCATGACGGAATTCCAGAAGGCCGGCTACGAGCACATCATTCTGATGTCCGGCTGGCGCGAGGAGCATGATCCGGACACGCGCCGGGACGCAGCCTGATCAATCCGCGTCGCCGCCTCCATCATCCGATGCGGTGCCGGCTCCGTGCCGTGCCCGCAGCCGCTGAATGAAGGAATAGAGCTTGCGATTGGATTTGATCGCGACCTTCGTACGTGTGATGACCCGGTTCGCCATCGCCGCGAGACGCCCCATGCCTGAGACGGGCAGGAAGAGATCATACTGCACCGTTTCCATCGGGCACCAAGAACGCTTGTAAATCTGGTCACCGATACCGAAATCGAAGAGCGCGACGCCTTCGCGATGCAGCCGCTCGATCATCAGCCAAAACAGCAATTCGCCGGGGCTCGCCTCCGCAACCAGAGCCTCATCGATAGAGGCAAACTGGCAGATGACATGATCTCCCTTGCGGGACAGGGCAGCGATGGCTGGAATATGGCCCTCGTGTTCGCCTTTTAGGCGCAGCGCATGCATCTCCAGCGTCGCGCCGATGCCATCGCCTTGGCGTCGGCGCAACATGGCGTGCAGCGCAGCCTTGATCCGGCCATCCTTGAACGCATTGGGCAGGCCGGCATCCTCGAAGCGGATCGCCTTCTGCCGGAAGAACAGATCGAGCAATGCGTCCTGCTCGTCAGGACCGGCGATCACATATTCGTAGCCGCCCCTGGCTTCGAGAAGCCGGCTCTGATGCTTGAACTTCTTGCGCCGGCGCTTGGCATTCACCTGCTTTAGGCTTGCTTCAAAACTGCCAAGGAAGGGCATCTGAAAGGCACGGTTCTGGTTTTCAATCGACGTCAGCGAAGCGAGCGGGCTTTTGCGACTGCGCCATTCGAGCGGAACGTTGCGCAGGATGACAACGTCCACCTTGCCGCGCAAAGCCGCCGAGATGGCGCTCGCCTGAGGAGCCGTCAAACCTCCATTCTCCAGGAACTCGGCTGAAAACAATCCGGTATTGATATTGTTGTGGTGGCCTCCGATGAACTCGGCTCGTCTTGTCCCGCGACTGTGAATGATTTCGAGCGGCAGGATGAAAGCAACCTGGTCTCCGATCGAGCCCCGGATGATGGCGAGAGGACGTTCGAGGTTCTCCACCCAAGCTGCGCACCAGTCATAGCTCTGGTGCAGCGAGTTGAGATCGTCCCGTTCCAGCGCGCGCCATTCGGCTTCGAGCGGTGCCATGCTGTCGAAGATGTCGACCCGCAACTGATCGGCGGCCGCTGGCTCCATCTCGATGGACGCAATCCGCTTATCCGCTGCTTCGGCGGACATGCCGGCGATATCTTGCGTCTGGGTCTGCATCCGATCTTCTCCGCTCCGGCGGTATTCGGGCGCAGTCTGGCGGGCAACGGCTTATTTTTGGCTTAAGATGGGACACTCGCGCCGGACAAGGTACGGATCAGGGTTAGCCTTGTGTAAATCGGGCCGGGACGGGCGTCATTGCGGGCGCGGCCCGGCCATCCACTTGATGATGCCCATTGCCGGCAGCACCCAGATGATTCCGCTGAAAAGGAAATAGAGGAAATGCACCCAGCCGGGTTGATCTGCAAGCGTTCGCACTGCAACGATCATGGCGACGATCGCATAGATTGCAACCAGCAGCACCAGCAGGATCATGCCAATGAATTTGCGCAGGCGAAGGGGCACGGGGTTTTCTCCTCATTATGGCAACATGCCGCGACGGCATGCCGCAAACTCCCGGGACTTGTTTTGCACGCCCCTATCGGGCAAATCAACAGCCTGATCGAAGGGAGAAGCCATGGCTGCCACTAATTTTACGACCGAACAGGCCATTTTGAAGGAAGTGGCCCGGCAGGACCGCAATCGCCGCGCTATACGCATCTGGCTCGCCTGTGTGCTTCTAGTTCTCTTCGGTCTCGTGCTGGTGGGAGGCGCCACGCGCCTCACCAATTCCGGCCTGTCGATCACACAATGGCAGCCGATCCATGGCGTTATCCCGCCGCTGAATGCGCAGGAATGGCAGGACGAATTCGATCTCTACAAGCGCATCCCGCAATTCCAGATCCTGAACAAGGATATGACGGTCGAAGAGTTCAAGAGCATCTTTTGGTGGGAGTGGGCTCATCGCCTGCTGGCCCGCACCATCGGTATCATCTTTGGCCTGCCGCTACTGTTCTTCGTGTTGACGGGCCGCGTCGAGCGCAAGCTCTGGCTGCCGCTTGCGGGCATTTTCCTCCTCGGCGGCCTTCAGGGCGCGATCGGTTGGTGGATGGTCTCCTCGGGGCTCGAAGCGCGCACCGACGTCAGCCAATATCGCCTTGCGACGCATCTCGTGACGGCCTGTCTGATCTTTGCCGCCTGCATGTGGTTCATGCGCGCCCTATCGCCGCATTCGAACGAGCCGCCGCCTACACGTCATTCAGCAAAACTCGCCGGTTTGATTGCCTTCATGGCCTTGTTTCAGATCTATCTCGGCGCGCTCGTCGCCGGTCTCGATGCAGGCCTCAGCTACAATACCTGGCCACTGATGGATGGCGCAGTCGTACCGAGTGATCTTTTCATACAGTCGCCGGGCTGGATCAATTTCTTCGAGAACCCGAAGACGGTCCAGTTCGTTCACCGCCTCGGCGCCTATGCGCTCTTCGCCGTGGTCGCCATCAACATGATCATCTCGCTGCGCGCGGCGGCGCAAACGACCCATGCGCGGCGATCCGTCGTTCTCTTCGTGCTTGTGCTGATCCAGGCGATCCTTGGCATTTCGACACTGCTGCTGCACGTGCCGCTGCATTTGGCCTTGGCGCATCAGGCCGGCGCCCTGATCGTCTTCGGCTTTGCGATTGCCAATTGGCGCGGGTTCTATGGTGAACTGCCGCGCCAGACATCGATCGTCGTGAGAGATTGAGGCGCTTTGCGCCTCAAATCCTTTTACCGCGCAGAAGCGACGCTTGCCGCCGACGACATCCGCGAGACGACTTTCAACCGCTTGATTTCGCCGCGCCGGAAGGCAGCCAGGAAGCGATTGTAATCCTTGAAGACCACACAGCCATTCGATTCGCCACGGCCGCCTCTGAGCATGTAGGTGTGAGCCAGCAGGCCATCGCGGCCATAGACGCGAGCGCCGTTTGCGGGTGTCAGGCGCAGCGCCTGCACGCCATGGAACAGGCTTTCCCTATAAGTCAGGTTATACGTTTCAGGCGGCGTCGGGCCGGTATTCTTGCGGTCGACATAGCGGGGATTGTCGCGCATGTGGCCGAGGCCGGAATGGGCCTCGAGGCGCTCGCCGCTCGGCAGATAAACGGTTTTCGCCTCGATGTCGTAGATCGCCGTGCCTGCGCCGGGGCTGATCGCCGCAAATGGATTGATGAACGGCTTCGTCTTTCGCACGGAACTGTCATCCGGATCGGCATAGGCCGTGAGACGTGATGGTGGCTGAGCGGTTGCTTCGTCGCCCGTCGCTCTGGCGATCGCGCTCGTGGCATTGGCGCGCTGCATGGGTGTGGGTGTCTCGCGGGCAGGGCGGGCCACCGGAATGACGTTCAGAACGGCTTCGGCCACCGCAATGTCGGCGTCCTTGGCGGGCAACGGCTTGGCTTCCGCAACGGCGGGCAAGCTTACCGCGGGGGCTGCTGAAGCAACCGCAGCCGGCTGTCCGGTCGTCTTTAGAGGACTTGCGGCAGGTATCAGCGCGGCTGCATACTTCGCTTGGCTCAGCGATTGCACTGCAGTCGCAAAGTTTATGGCGATGACCTTGCGCAAATGGTCGATCTTCTCGGGTGAAGCCGCGGCCACTTCGATACGACCGCTCTTGATGCTCGCCGCTACGTCCTGCGCCTGTTTCATTTCGGAGGTCTGCTGTGCAAGCGCATAGGCTAGTTGCAGTCGAACCGCGTCCGCACCGACACCTTTCGTTTGAACATCCGCGTCTGCGATGCTGCCGAAGCGGCTCTGTCCATGCAGCGAGGTCGTCTGGCTGGCGTAGCGGACGGGATGGGCCGCGCGGCTTGGCGGAACGATGAATGCCGATGCGCGGGGCGCCAGGAAATTATCGGTCGGCGCCGCTGCGCCGGGAAGCGATAGCACCATCGATTGCGTCGTCATCAGCGTCGCCGCGATCCAGGCGAAAGCAGCGACTGCGACGCCGGTGGCCAGGGTGCCGGGACGGATGCTGGGGGATTTTTTTGATCGCGAGGCGTAGCCGGAGCGCGAATTGAAGTTACCGAACGTTTCGGTCACGAACGCCATGATACTCGTTATCCAAACTACACAGACACCAAGCCGGCTCAAGAACGCACACGCGCCCTAACGCGAGTGTCGCGTTCGGTCGCCAACTTGCCGGCTGTCTGGAAGCATGCCGAATTATGGTAACCAATTCCTTTACGATGGCTCATTCTTGGATATTCATTGAAAAAAGGGATAGTTTTAAACGTCCCGCCCATTCGGACCAGCAAAGCCGTAAAGAGGAAATCCGGCCGACAATTGGTCGCGGAGCCTCACAGGCATTCACTTTTCCGTGTAGCTTCGGCTAATTTAGAGCGGCGGCAAAAATAAGGCCGGGAATAATGGCGAGCTCGAAATCGCGCAAAACCCCTTGCGGGCATGAAAAAAGCCCGGCCTGATCGATCCTCTACAGATGAACGGGCCGGGCCGAACAAGCTTCGATTTGCGTCGGGCTGAGTTAGGCGCTCAGCATCAGATCCATGTTCTGTACGGCTGCACCCGATGCGCCCTTGCCGAGATTGTCGAGCAGCGCCACCAGATTGACTTGCGCTCCGCCCGGCGTGCCAAAGACGAAGAGCTTCATCGTGTCCTTGCCGGCGAGCTCGACGGCGTTGACGCGGGGCAGGGCGCGGCTCTCATCGAGCGAAACGACTTGAACGATATTCTGACCGGCATAATGCTCGACGAGCGCGGCATGAATGCTCTCCAGCGTCGCGCCTTCCGCGAGATCGCCAAGATGCAGCGGCACCTGCACGATCATGCCCTGGGGGAAGCGGCCGACGGAGGGCGAGAAGATCGGCGCGCGCTCCAGCAGGCCGTGGGTCGTCATCTCGGGCACATGCTTGTGGGTAAGCGGCAGGCCATAGAGGAAGTGCGGCGCGGTGATCGCATCCGGATGATCCGGATTTTCCATCTGGGCGATCATTTGCTTGCCGCCGCCCGTGTAGCCCGACACGGCATTGACCGTCACGGGATAGTCCGTCGGAAGGATGCCGGCGGCGCGCAGCGGCCGAATGACACCGATCGCACCTGTCGGATAGCAGCCGGGATTGGCAACGAAACGTGCTGCCTTGATCTTGCTGCCCTGGTTGCTGTCCATTTCGGCAAAGCCATAGGCCCAGTCGGGATGGATGCGGAAAGCCGTCGAGGTGTCGATAACGCGGACGTTGTTGTTGCCCGCCACCATCTTCACCGCTTCCTTCGACGCGTCGTCGGGCAGGCAGAGGATGGCGATATCGGCGCTATTCAGCATGTCCTCGCGCATGGCGGCGTTGCGGCGTTCGGCTTCGGGAATGGACAGCAGCTCGACATCGCGGCGGTCGGCCATGCGCGTGCGGATCTGCAAGCCCGTGGTTCCGTGTTCGCCATCGATGAAGATTTTCGGTGCCATCTTATTCCTGCTCTTTCAATAGGTTCAGAGTGTTTCCGGACTCAGTTTGCCATGCAGTTGATTCAATTTCATAACGGCCGCTGTGGAAGCAGAAGGCGGCTTTCGAAAACCGTCCCACCTATCCCGAAATCATGTCTCAACGACCGCTCGCACGTCGTTCGGCGTGGAGACCGAGCATATACATCGCCACGGTCGCCCCCGCAATGGCGGTGATGTCGGCGTGGTCGTAGGCGGGCGACACTTCGACGACATCGGCCCCCCGGATGTCAAGCTGATGCAGCCGCTGCAGCACCGACAGGATCTTGGCGCTGGAAGGGCCGCCCGCGACCGGCGTTCCCGTGCCCGGGGCATAGGCCGGATCGAGGCAATCTATATCGAAGGTCAGATAGGTTGGTGCGCCTTTGGTATGAGAAATGATCATCGAAGCGATATCGCCGGCGCTCATATCTTCAACCTGATTGCCATAGAGGATCTGGATGCCGAAATCGTCAGGCGCACGCGTGCGGATGCCGATCTGGATGGAGCGGTCCGGGTCGATCAGCCCGTCACGTACGGCTCGTGCAACGAAGGAGCCGTGGTCGATACGCTTGCCGTCGTCGTACCAGGTGTCCTGATGGGCATCGAACTGCACCAGCGCCAGCGGCCCATGCTTGGCGACATGCGCCTTCAACAACGGCCACGTGACGAAATGATCGCCTCCGAGGGTCAGCATGAAGGCGCCGCTGTCCAGGATCGTGGCCGCCTGTCTTTCGATTGCAGCGGGTGTCTCCTGATGATTGCCGTAGTCGAGCAGGCAGTCGCCATAGTCGATGACGGCCATCTCGGCGAAAAGATCGCGATTGAACGGATATTGCGGATCATTGTCGAAGATGGCCGACGCACGGCGGATCGCCTGCGGTCCGAAACGCGTTCCCGGCCGGTTCGAGGTGGCGGCATCGAAGGGGATGCCCCAGACCACGGCATCGGCGCCTTCGAGCGATTTAGTGAAGCGGCGGCGCATGAAAGAGAGCGCGCCGGCAAAGGTCGGGTCGCTGGCAGCCGAGGTCAGGCTTGCCGCGGTAAAGGCATGGTCAATCGATGTGCTCGGCAAGGGCCTCTCCTTTGCTCGCTTGAAAGTCGTAGGCCCGTTCTATCCTACCTATGCGAACCTTGTATTCTTCGTACCAGCGCTCGCGCCCGAGTTTCTGCGCAGCCAGATGCGACACCACGTTCTTCCAGGCGAGGATGCTTTCCTCGTCCCGCCAGAAGGAGTTGGTGATGCCGAAACCATCGGCACTTCTCGCGCTTTCAAGCCCAAGAAAGCCATCCTGCGCCCTTGCCAGTTCTTCCATGCGCTCGCCCATCGAACCATAGCCGTTGTCGCCTTCGGTGCGGAGCGACGCGAATGTGACGATGTAATAGGGCGGCTCGGGAGTGGCCGCGAAACGCGATGAAGTACTCTTGCTCATGGTGTTTCTCCGGAGAGCGGTCAAATCTGGAAATTCAGGCTGGAATTATAAGCCAAGATCCGGTGATTATTTGCCCGATCTAGCGGTGCATTGATATGCCTTTTTCACACAGGCGATCTGCGGCGTGGAACACTCGGCCTGCCCATCGGTCACGACACAGTAGGAGCAGCTGTCGTTGAACTCGCGACAATCGGCATTTGCGTGGAGAAAATCCTTCATGCTCTGCATATCCGCCGTCGTTTCTGCAGGCGGAGCTGGCTGGGCATCGTCACACAGAACGGGTACGGCGCTCGCGATCAAAAACAGAAGCGAAAAGATGAATCCACGCATTGAACTCTCCCGGTGCTTGTATCGGGACTTTGCCACAAAATGTGCCGCTTGCCTTTGCGGATCTGCATCTTTTCTCATGATGTAAAAGAAAAAGGCCGGGAAAACCCGGCCTTTCCAAAAATCCGATCTCGGGTAAGCGATTAACGCTTGGAGAACTGGAACGAACGACGTGCCTTTGCGCGGCCGTACTTCTTGCGTTCGACGACGCGGCTGTCGCGGGTCAGGAAGCCACCCTTCTTCAGGACCGAGCGCAGGCCCGGCTCGAAGTAGGTGATCGCCTTGGACAGGCCGTGACGAACGGCACCGGCCTGGCCGGAGAGGCCGCCGCCGGCTACGGTTGCTACGATGTCGAACTGGCCGTCACGGGCAGCTGCGACGATCGGCTGACGCAGGATCATCTGCAGAACCGGACGGGCGAAGTAAGCCGTGTAGTCCTTGCCGTTGACGATGATCTTGCCGGAGCCGGCCTTGACCCATACGCGGGCTACGGCGTCCTTGCGCTTGCCGGTCGCGTAGGAGCGGCCGAGCGAGTCAACCTTGCGGACGTGAACCGGAGCAGCAGCTGCTTCAGACGTCGTGCCGAGGTCCTTCAGGGAGGAAAGGTCAGCCATTATCAGGCGCTCCTTACGTTCTTCTTGTTCAGCTTGGCGACGTCGAGGACGACCGGCTGCTGGGCTTCGTGGGGATGGTTGGAGCCGGCGTAGACGCGCAGGTTCTTCATCTGGCGACGGCCGAGCGGGCCGCGGGGAACCATGCGCTCGACGGCCTTCTCAACGACGCGCTCCGGGAAGCGGCCTTCGATGATCTGGCGAGCCGTACGCTCCTTGATGCCGCCGGCATAACCGGTGTGCCAGTAGTAAACCTTGTCTTCGTACTTCTTGCCGGTGAAGACGACCTTGTCGGCATTGATGACGATGACGTTGTCGCCGTCGTCGACGTGCGGCGTGAAGGTAGCCTTATGCTTGCCGCGCAGACGCATTGCGATGATAGAAGCGAGACGGCCAACGACAAGCCCTTCGGCGTCGATGAGAACCCACTTCTTCTCCACCTCTGCAGGCTTCTGGGAGAAGGTTGCCATGTTGCATACTCTCTTTTAGGACCCCTGGCCCGAAGGCGTCTGGGCGTTTCTTGTTGCTTGATTTGGCGCGCATGGATGCGCGCCAAAAAGAAAGCAGCCGGGAGAGGCTGCAATCTGCGGCGGCTTATAGATCGATTAAGGGCCAGCGTCAATATCGCCTGATTGGCGGGCCGCAAAAATTATAAAGTAAAATCAACATGTTGTTTATGTGGTAAAATAAAACCACATAATTTATCGTCAGCCAAGCCGCAAAACCAGCACTCCGCCAGCAATAATGGCGCCGGCAATATAGCGCCAGATGCTGGACCGCTCCTTCAAAACGACGACGGATATTACCAAAGCGAAGAGGATCGAAGTCTCGCGCAAGGCGGCGACCATGGCGACCGGCGCCTTGGTCATCGCCCACAAGGCCAGCCCGTAGGAAGCGATCGAACCGCCGCCGCCGATAAGCCCGCGCCACCAGTTGTAACGGACGTGGGCGGCGACGGCATTGATGCCGCGTTGTGATATCGCCCAGGCGAAAAGGAGAATGGGGGGAAGAAGTGCCATCCACAGAGTATAGGATACCGAATTGCCCGATATCCGCGCGCCGATGCCATCCACATAGGTATAGGTCGCGATGACAACGGCATTGGCGAGGGCGAGAACGATCGCCCGGCGGCTGCCCTTTCGGGCCTCGAAGGCAAGCGTCAATATGCCGGCACAAATGGTCATGGTGCCGATCAATGCGCCGCCCGAAAGCGTTTCCTTCAAAATGAAGCTGCTTGTCGAGACAATAATGAGCGGTGCGACACCACGCATCAGCGGATAGACGAGCCCGATATCCCCGGCGCGATAAGCGGCTGCCACCAGCTGGAAATAGGCAAATTGAAGGATGGCCGAGGCACCGATGAACGGCCAGGCCGCTGAGGCGGGCAGGGGAAGGAACGGCAGAAGGGGCAATGCCGCGACCGCGCCGCCGGCCGAAACCAGCGCCGCATCGAGCGACTTGTCGGTTCCGGCCTTGATGATCGCATTCCACGTCGCGTGCAGCAGGGCGCCGAAAAGAACGAGCGCGATAACGTCGAGAGACACGGAAAACCTCGGAAATTGGCAGGCGTAATGGCAATGCTTGGTATTTTGTGGGAGTGCGGTCCTCATATGATCTGCAATACATCGAAAAGCAACGAAATATCGGTCATTCTGACGGCTTGCCCATTTGCTTCAGTCATGATGGGTGTCGAGAATGGCGTTTTCGTTATGTTCCAGATCACTCTTTCCGGTATTATAAATAACTAATTTATTGGAGTATGAAGCGCGAACAAATATCGCATGTCCTGTGAACGCGAGAGTAGCATTAGACACTTCTTACTTAAAAACGACAGAGGGCTGTGTCGCCTGCAACGCCGCGTGTTATCGGGCGTGGGAAAATCGACGCGAAAACGCCGCGCGCAATCTCTCTTCCCCTCATGAACAGAGTGGATAATTCTACAAGAGGTGAAAAATATTACAGGTAGAGCGCGCGATGCTGCTGATGAAAATCATACTAAGAGATAAGTATAGAATCGTCGAACCAAAAATTGGCAGGGTATATCATTGCGCGAACTCGAAAATTATTCTGTGGGGAAATAATGAAATAGCATATGTTCCGTGTTCGCATTCGGTTCTCGTTGGAATTGACTGTCTATGCGAAGTTTCTAATTTATATGCGAATAAAAAGCGAACAAAGATTGCATTTCCTGAGAACGCAACCCTGCGGCTTCAGGAAAATTTATGAAAGCGCTTTGGAGAGGGGCTTGAACGCAGGCGTATAAATGCCCGCGCGCGGCCATAGGGCCTAAGATGCACCGTGCCTGGGACAATCAATGGTCGTATCGAACTCGTGAGCCGTCCGTCATATCCAGCCGTAGGCTATTGCGATCAGCGTCGGAAAATCAAATCATCGTCATCGAGGTCGGTCGTCGGCCTGCATATATAGACCGGACAGGAAGCGCGATCCTTCGTGGGAAGATAATCCTGATAGGCGTAAAAGCCCATATCGCATGCGCCGCTGTCCGCAACATAGCGATCATAGAGCGTCATATTCGGTGTTCTTCTGGCCGGATAACGCATGATGACTGCACGCTCCCGATTGATGACCGCCCTGGCCTCGGCGCAGGTCATGGACATGGAATTATATCGCGAAATCGCCAATGCCGGCGTCGCGGCCGAAGTGACGAGCAGGCCCAGCAGGATGAAATTTTTCATCTGAGTAATCCTCCCTGAAGTTGTTATAATACAATATATATACGCGGAGACCGCCATTGCGGTTTCCATATTTGTGACAAAACGCAAGTGTGATCGAGGTGGGAGGCTTCGTGATGAACCACGATAGTTATGACGATTCCTATATAGCCGATATCCTCTTGTCCGTAAGGACCATCGCGCTCGTCGGCGCTTCGCCCAATCCCGCGCGCCCGAGCAACGGTGTGATGGCCTATCTCCTGAACAGGGGATATCGCGTCATCCCCATCAATCCCGGACAGGCCGGCAAGGAAATTCTGGGGCAATGGGTCTATGCACGCCTGGCCGACATTCCCGAGCCTGTGGATATGGTCGATGTTTTTCGGGCGCCGGAATATCTCCGATCGGTCGTGGAGGAGACGATCATGATCGAGCCGCGGCCCCCGGTCATCTGGGGCCAACTCGGCGTGCGTGACGATGCGGCTGCGGCGAGAGCGGAAGCTGCGGGGGTAAGGGTCGTCATGGACCGCTGCCCGGCTATCGAGTATCCGCGTCTGGTCGCTTGACCGAGATCATGCATGACGGCTGCATTCGGCCGTTTATCGCGCGATCTCACTGAAAGATGGCAAGTTTTTTCCGCGAGCCGAGAAGCACGGCAAAGTTCGCGGTTAACTTTCATATGCCAGGCGTTATGCTTTTCCCGTTACGAACAAGATCCGGCGGGAGGAAAAATATGCCAACCAACAACCCAGGTTTCGACACGCTTGCGATCCACGCCGGCGCGCAGCCAGACCCGGCGACAGGCGCGCGCGCGACGCCGATCTACCAGACGACCTCCTTCGTCTTTCAGGACGCCGATCATGCCGCTGCACTGTTTGGATTGCAGCAGTTCGGCAATATCTACACGCGCATCATGAACCCGACGCAGGCGGTGTTGGAAGAGCGGGTGGCGGCTCTTGAAGGCGGAACCGCGGCTCTCGCGGTGGCCTCCGGTCATGCGGCACAGCTGCTCGTTTTCCATGCCATCATGCAGCCGGGCGACAATTTTGTTGCGGCCAAGCGGCTCTATGGTGGCTCGGTCAATCAGTTCGGGCAATCCTTCAAGAATTTCGACTGGCGAGTCCGCTGGGCCGATTCCGCCGATCCTGCGACCTTCGAGGCGCAGATCGATGGCCGCACCCGCGCCGTCTTCATCGAAAGCCTTGCCAATCCCGGCGGCACCTTCGTCGATATCGCCGCGATCGCGGCCATCGCGCACAAGCATGGCCTGCCGCTGATCGTCGACAACACCCTTGCAAGCCCCTATCTCATCCGGCCGCTGGAGCATGGCGCCGATATCGTCGTGCACTCGCTGACAAAATTCCTCGGTGGCCACGGCAATTCCATGGGCGGCATCATCGTCGACGGCGGCACTTTCGACTGGTCCGCCTCGGGCAATTATCCCATGCTGTCTTCACCGCGCCCGGAATATAACGGCGTCGTTCTGCATTCGACTTTCGGCAACTTCGCTTTCGCCATTGCTTGCCGGGTGCTAGGCCTGCGCGATCTCGGGCCAGCCATCTCGCCATTCAATGCCTTTCTGATCTTGACCGGCATTGAGACGCTGCCATTGCGCATGCAGCGCCATTCCGACAATGCGGCTGCCGTTGCGCGTTGGCTGAAAGCGCAGGAAAAGGTGGCATGGGTGAACTATTCCGGCCTGGAAGACGATCCGAACCATGCCCTCCAGCAGCGTTACTCACCGAAAGGCGCGGGCTCGGTCTTCACCTTCGGACTGAAGGGTGGTTATGAAGCGGGCAAGGGGCTGGTCGAAGGCCTGGAGCTCTTTTCGCATCTTGCCAATATCGGCGATACGCGTTCGCTCGTCATCCATCCCGCCTCGACGACCCACAAACAGTTGACTGACGAGCAGAAGGTTGCCGCCGGTGCCGGCCCGGATGTTGTGCGTTTGTCGATCGGCATCGAGGACGTCAAGGACATCATCGCCGACCTGGAACAGGCGCTCGCGAAAGTCTGATGAGGTTCCTCACATAGCTTTGGCAACACTTTTTTATTGGGTTGTATTGAGGCGACCGGCGAAAAAACGTGAAAAACGGGGCGCTCGCATATATGGCCTCTTCAAATCTGACCCTATAGGATGCCGGTTACGAAGCGATCCAGCCGGGTTTCTGGACGATAGAGCGTCTTGACCAGGATCGCCGCGAAAACGGCGGTAAGCACCCCACCCATGACGTCACCGACATAATGCGTGCCGACGTAGACTCGCGAGAAGGAGACAAGGATCGCGCCGAGTAGGAAGAAGAGGCTTCGCTCTGGCATGCGTTGAAGCGCAAATGCGGCAACGATCGCGAACGCGGCCGTCGCGTGGTCGGAGGGAAAGGACGGGTCATTGCTGCGATTTATAAGTAGCTTGGTGACTCCGACATCATACGGGCGAACGCGACTGACAAAAAACAGGATGACTTGGTTGATGCCGAGACCGATGACGAAGGTCAGGCCCGCGGCAACGACTGCGTGTCGGGTTTCCGATCGACGTTCTCCGACCCACCATTGGACAGCGACGAGAACGATCAACAAGGGAACGCCGTAAGCCGTGATTAGGATCATCAGGCTGTCGACTGTCGGGTTTCCGGCTATGCCATTGATCCACTCTGTTATAACGACATCTAGTCCATACATGCTGGCCCCTTCTGAACTGCGATTGCGATTTCGGCCCGATTGAGATGGTCGAGCCAAATTAACGAAGCGCACTAGGGCATTGTTTTCTGACGTTTCCCTGAAAGGTGGGAGCTTGGCATGGGGCGGCAGGTCAGGATGATATGCTTTTCGGGTTCGCGTTTTATTGGGTTCGCGGAGAGCCACATAAGGCAATCGACAGGAGACATTTGTGACGACCTATCTGGCAGTGGACATCAGCGACATCGAACCGGAAACGGGCGCGCCCGCAGCTGATCGCCTCGTTTCGGGAGCCCCAATCTTTCGCACATGGAATGTTGAGGAGGCCGATGGCGGCCTTTACGTCGGCATATGGGAGGCGACGCCTGGCAAATGGAAGGTCGTCTATGACGAGTGGGAATACTTCCATATCCTCTCCGGCTACTCCGTTGTAACGTCAGACGATGGCGAGGCCTTTCATCTGCGTGCGGGCGACCGCCTTATCTTGAAGCCGGGCTTCAAGGGGACCTGGGAAGTGATTGAAACGACTCGCAAGGATTATGTGATCCGTCTTTGACGATGCTCTTGAATCAGAACATGAAGTTCGCGTTCATGCGCCCTTTGGCGCGCTTCATTTCCTGCCGTTCCGCGATGGCCGTGATGATTGCCGCAGGTTGTGTCACTGCCGCTTCATTAAACTGTCATCAAACTGAAACAATGCGTCTTTAGAGCCAAGGCTGTCGCCGGGAGATTTCAGGCGGGGAGGTTCGTTTACCATGGGGACCTCGCGCCGATCTTCTGCTCGCCATCCTTTCATTCACTTGAGGAAGTGAGTCTACTATGCTTAACCTGAAACTCCGTTCGCTTTGCCTGACTGCAGGCCTCATCGCGGCTATGTCCGCTTCGGCCTCCGCTGCCGACATCACGGGCGCCGGCTCGAGCTTCATCGCACCGGTTCTGTCCAAGTGGGCTGAAGGCTACAAGGCTGCGACGAACAATGTCGTCAACTATCAGTCGGTTGGTTCGGGCGCCGGCATCAAGCAGCTTCTCGACAAGACCATCGTATTCGGCGCTTCGGACAAGCCCATGAGCGACGCCGACCTCGAGAAGAACGGCATTGCCCAGTTCCCGATGATCTCCGGCGGCATCGTCGTTTCCTATAATGTCGAAGGCGTAAAGCCGGGCGAACTCGTTCTTGACGGCAAGACGCTGGCCGACATCTTCCTTGGCAAGATCGCCAAGTGGGACGATGCAGCCATCAAGGCTCTCAACCCCGATGTAAAGCTGCCGTCCACGCCGATCTCGGTCGTTTACCGCGCCGACAGCTCGGGCACGACCTTCAACTTCACCGACTACCTGTCGAAGGTTTCGCCGGAGTGGAAGGAAAAGGTTGGCTCGAACACGGCTGTTGAATGGCCGGTCGGTTTCGGCGCCAAGGGTTCGGAAGGCGTTTCCACGACCGTCAACCAGACGGCTGGTTCGATCTCCTACGTTGAATATTCCTACGTCGTCGCCAACCACATCGGTTTCGCGAAGATGAAGAATGCTGCCGGCAAGGTTATTGAGCCGAGCCTGGAAACCTTCAAGGCTGCCGCTTCCAACGCCGACTGGGCCAAGGCCAAGAACTTCAACCTGATCATCACCAATCAGCCGGGCGAAAAGAGCTGGCCGATTGCTGCCTCGACCTGGGTTCTGCTCTATAAGAAGCCGGCCGATGCTGCTAAGAACGAAGAGGCACTGAAGTTCTTCAAGTGGTCCTATGAGCATGGCCAGAAGGACGCGACCGCCCTGTCTTATCTCGCGGTCCCGGACAATGTTGTCGAGATCGTTGAGAAGTCTTGGAAGACGGACTTCGGCACGAAGTAATTTGTGCTAGGCGAGAAAGTTGCGGCGGGCAGGGTATTTCCCTGTCCGCCTTTCGTGACAGGACAAGGGGAAATCGATGGCTGACGCGACTCAAATGGCGGGCTTCCAGGCTGTGAATACCTCCGCCGCGACCAGAAAATTCCGAATCCAGGATCGGATTTTCTATTTGATGACGCTTGGCTCGGCTGTTCTTGTCGTGCTTCTGCTGCTGGCAATTCTCGTGGTTCTTGTCATCGATGCCTTGCCCACATTTCAGACCTTTGGCTTGTCGTTCCTCTGGGGCACCAAGTGGAGCGCGCCGGCTGATATTTATGGCGCCGTGCCTGCCGTGGTCGGTACGCTTGTAAGTTCGTTCATCGCCATGCTGATTGCCGTTCCCCTCGGCATCGGCATCGCCATATTCCTGACGGAACTTTGCCCCGGTAGCCTGCGCCGCCCGATCAGCACGGCCATCGAGCTTCTGGCGGGCGTTCCCTCCATTATCTATGGCATCGTCGGCCTGTTCATTCTCGTGCCGCTCATGCAGAACTATATATTGCCATTCCTTATCTCTACGGTCGGCCAGGTGCCGGTGATCGGTCTGCTGTTCCAGCCGCCGGCCCCGGGCGTCGGCCTGCTGACGGCAAGCCTCGTGCTCGCCGTCATGATCCTGCCGTTCATCACCGCAATCTCCCGCGACGTGTTCAGCACCGTGCCGCCGATGCTGCGCGAATCCGCCTACGGCATGGGCATGACGACATGGGAAGTGGCCCGCCACATCCTGATCCCTTATACACGCCGTGGCCTCGTCGGCGGCATCATGCTTGGCCTTGGCCGCGCGCTTGGCGAAACCATGGCCGTGACCTTCGTCGTTGGCTCGGTGAGCCGTCTGCAGTCGTCGATCATTTCGCCGTCCACGACCATTTCCGCCCAGATCGCGAACAACTTCGGCGATGCCGACGGTCTGCAATTGTCGAGCCTGATCGCGCTCGGGCTGCTCCTGTTCGTCCTTTCCTTCTGCGTGCTTGCAGTGGCGAGATGGATGATCGGCCGCGGCGACTCGCTCTGAGGAAAAAAACCATGGAAAATGCAGTTCGTCAGAATCTCGTGTCGAGGCGTTATACGAAGAACAAGGTGATGATGGCCCTGTCCTTCCTCGCGGCCATTCTCGGCATATTCTTTCTCAGCGTGATCCTTGTCAGCCTGGTTTATCGCGGTGTATCGGCGCTCAGCCTCGACGTGTTCACCATGTCGATCCCGGCTCAGGGCTCGCGCGGCGGTCTGATAAACGCAATCTACGGCACGGTGCTGGTCACCGGCTGCGCCATTCTGATCGCAGCGCCGATCGGCATTCTAGCCGGCACCTACCTGGTGGAATATGCCAACGGGACCAAGCTTGCCGAGGTCGCCAAATTCATCAACGACATTCTGCTGTCCGCACCCTCGATCATCGTCGGCGTGTTCGTCTACGGCGCCGTAGTCGTGCCCATGCACGGCAATTCTGCCATCGCGGGCATCCTAGCGCTGGCGCTGATCGCCCTTCCGGTTGTCAACCGAACGACGCAGGATATGCTGTTGCTGGTGCCGAATGCGCTTCGCGAGGCGACTGCCGCGCTCGGTGCGCCGCGCTGGAAGTCCATGATGATGGTGATCTACCGTTCCGCCTGGACCGGTATTCTCACCGGCATTCTGCTGGCCATCGCCCGCATCAGCGGCGAAACCGCACCGCTTCTCTTTACTGCCGGCTATAGCAAATTCATGAATACGGGCCTGACCGGTCCGATCGCCACGCTGCCGGTTGCCATCAACACGCTTGCCGCCGATGCTGGCGGGGATCTCAAACAACTGGCCTGGGCCGGTGCGCTGATCATCACCGTCGCCATCCTTGCCCTGAACATCCTTGCCCGTGTCTTGAGTGGGCGCCGTCAATGACGCAGCCGTCGAACGATAGGAATGAGACCATGAACATGAGCGACAGCAAATTTCAGAGCGTCAACGCACAACAGGGGAAGGACGCCGCTTCCCAGTCGGATCTCGGTGCGCTCGCGAAGCTCGAGGTGAAGAACCTCGATTTCACCTATCAGAACGGCCATCGCGTTCTGAAGAGTGTGAATATGAATATCCGCAAGAACGCGGTCACCGCCTTCATCGGCCCTTCGGGTTGCGGCAAGTCCACGCTGCTGCGCACCTTCAACCGCATGTATGATCTTTACCCCGGTCAGACCGTAGCTGGCGAGATTTTGCTGGATGGCCGCAACATCCTCACCAAGGACGTCGATCTCAACGATCTGCGCGCCAAGGTCGGCATGGTGTTCCAGAAGCCGACGCCGTTCCCGATGTCCATCTACGAGAACGTCGCTTTCGGCATCCGCCTCTATGAGAAGATCTCCAAGGCGGAAATGGACGCCCGCGTCGAGGCGGCGCTGACGGAAACGGCGCTGTGGAGCGAAGTCAAGGACAAGCTGCACCAGAGCGGACTTGGCCTTTCCGGCGGCCAGCAGCAGCGTCTCTGCATCGCCCGCGCCATCGCCATTCGTCCCGAAGTCCTCCTGCTCGACGAGCCTACCTCGGCTCTTGACCCGATCTCGACCGCCAAGGTCGAGGAACTGGTGTCGCAGTTGAAGGGCGATTTCACCATCGTCATCGTCACGCACAATATGCAGCAGGCAAGCCGCATCTCCGACAGCACCGCATTCATGTATCTGGGCGAGCTGATCGAATACGGCGCGACCGAACAGATCTTCCAGGCGCCGAAGGTCAAGCGCACGGAAGACTATATCACCGGTCGTTACGGCTGATACGGCTGGACATTACCGCACAATTTGCGAAGGCGCGCCGTTCAGGCGCGTCTTTTGCGTTTGAGAATGCGGCCTTGTTCGGCACTCGCACCATTTGGTCAAGAGAAAGCTTATAGGATGGGTGTGCCGAATGAGCCGATCACATCCTCGCGAGCGTGCCCATGCGCCGCAAGGCGTGGATCTGGTCGTCGAGCGTCGGCACCAGCTCGCCTTCATCCGCTGCGGTCGCCGCGTCGGGCTCCCTCGCAGTCTCCATTTCATTGAAGACGATAGTGCAGTTGCGGCCTGCGCGTTTGGCGGCGTAAAGCGCACGGTCTGCGAAAGAGACCAGCCGATCCCAGCTGACGGTATCGTGGGGCATGATCGAGACGCCGATGCTGACGGTTGCCGGCACCAGCGAGCGACCAGCAAGCAGCGGCACGCGGCAGAAATCGGCGCGGATGGTTTCCGCCAGCGCTTCGGCCTGCGATTGCTCGTCTATCGGAACGAAGGCGACGAATTCCTCTCCGCCCATTCTGCCGAATGCGCCAGTGCGAGGCACGAACTGACGCGCGATGCGGGCAAACTCGACCAGAACCGCATCGCCTGCCTGGTGGCCATGGCGGTCGTTGATCTTCTTGAAATGGTCGAGATCGAATAACAGGGCGGCAAGCTTTTGCGGTTGTTGCTGCCCCTTGCCGACGAGAATCTCGTAGCTTTCCTGAAGCCCGCGCCGGTTCAGAACTCCCGTCAAAGTATCGGTGATGGATATTGCCCGCCAACGGCGCTCGGCGCGTTCCATGAGAAGCTTGCCATTGAGAACGATGGCGATGATGATGAGCAGCCCGTAGCCAAGCGCCATGTAGCCACGATAGATCATGGCCTCGTCCAGCGAAGGGGCAGCAAGCACCATCCAGAGAGCCGAACCGAAACAGAAGCAGGCGAGCGCCACGAAGACGATGCCGAGTTGTCCGCGTGCCGGCTCCCGTCGGCCGTCTCCGGGATGCACAGCGAAGGCAAGCAAGGTCGCGCCGACTGCGCCGGCTAGGTCATAGACGACGACGCGATTGGCGAAATTGCCGGTGACCCAGGGAAGGCTGACGCCGACGATCCAGATGGTTGGCGGCAGGAATGCCGACCATTCCAGCTTGCGCTTGTCCATGACGCGAAATCCGACGATCCACGCGCTCTCGCCGAGCAGGGCCACGGCATTGCCGATCTGGATCGACCAAATGTCGGGAATGAGGCCTCGGGCAGCCACCAAGGCGAATCCCACAGCACTGACCGTGAAGCCGAGTGCCCAGATCAAATAGGCTGGGGATTTGCGATCATGCCTCCAGGCAAGAAGGAGAACGGTCGCCAGGGTTATGGCTTCCGAGCACCAGATGGTGAGGCCTGTGGTCATATTCAGCACGATCGGACGTCTCCGCTTTTTGGGGGCCGTCGGCGCAAGCGGCACGACGATCTCTGCGATCGTTTCATCCTTGCCCAATAAGATGGCAAGTTCCTTAAATGAGTTGGTAAATTTTGCCTATGGTGGAGATCTCCGCCCGACGGGTACAGACCTTCATGCTTCCTTCACCTTGCGACCGCGAATTGTAGTGGGTAGCGGATGGTCCGTCGCTACGGCACCTTGGAATTCGAGGAGCCGTGGTTAGAAATGCTTTGTGAACGCTTCGTGGGGCATTCGTGCTTTTTGACGTTATGCTTACGGGCGTCTTGAAGTGCAGGGCAGGGACACTCTATGTAGGAGTAAAGGATTTTTACTCCGATTCCCGGCGTCTCCGTCGCCGGGGCAAGTTTGATAAAGGACGCACATGAGAAATCCAGTCGATACAGCTATGGCTCTGGTGCCGATGGTTGTCGAGCAGACCAACCGCGGGGAGCGGTCTTACGATATCTATTCCCGCCTGCTGAAGGAACGCATCATTTTCCTGACCGGACCGGTCGAAGACCATATGGCGACGCTGGTGTGCGCACAGCTTCTCTTCCTCGAGGCCGAAAACCCGAAGAAGGAAATCGCGCTCTATATCAATTCGCCGGGCGGCGTCGTGACCGCCGGCATGGCGATCTACGATACGATGCAGTTCATCAAGCCGGCCGTTTCGACGCTCTGCATCGGCCAGGCTGCCTCGATGGGATCGCTGCTTCTGGCCGCTGGCGACAAGGACATGCGTTTCGCAACGCCGAATTCCCGTATCATGGTTCATCAGCCCTCGGGCGGCTTCCAGGGCCAAGCTTCGGACATCGAGCGCCACGCGCGCGACATCATCAAGATGAAGCGCCGTCTCAATGAAGTTTACGTCAAGCATTGCGGCCGGACCTATGAAGAGGTCGAGCAGACGCTCGATCGTGACCATTTCATGTCTTCGGATGAGGCCAAGGAATGGGGTCTGATCGACAAGGTGCTGACGTCGCGTACTGAAATAGAAGGTGAAACCGCCTCGTGATTATCCACTAGGCGGTGACTTCTACGCCACAGTTCTATCCCATTTGTGATCGAATAGGGGTTTAATGTGGAGCGGAACGCGGTAATAGTACGCATTAATGCTATGTAGCGTTTTTGTGACATAGCATTCGGCATTCGAAGGGGGATTCGTTGCCACGCAGTTCCGGTTTGGTTGCCTGGCCTGCGTTCAGTACCCTGAAGGGCGCCGCGATCTGCAAACGAGGGGCAGGTCCGGCGGGCGCATAGAGTGGACCGCGATTTCAATTTGGAAATTTGCGGCGTGCTGGAAGGAAAGTGATATGAGCAAAGTCAGCGGCAGCAACGGCGGCGACTCAAAGAACACACTTTATTGTTCGTTCTGCGGTAAGAGCCAGCATGAAGTCCGGAAGTTGATTGCCGGACCGACCGTATTCATCTGCGACGAGTGCGTCGAGCTATGCATGGACATCATCCGCGAGGAAAACAAATCCTCGATGGTGAAGTCTCGTGACGGTGTTCCGACCCCGCAGGACATCATCAAGGTTCTTGACGAATACGTCATCGGCCAGCGGCAGGCGAAGAAGATCCTCTCCGTGGCCGTTCACAACCATTACAAGCGGCTCGCTCACGCATCGAAGAACGGTGACGTTGAGCTGGCGAAGTCGAACATCATGCTCGTCGGCCCGACCGGCTGCGGCAAGACCTATCTTGCCCAGACGCTCGCCCGCATCATCGACGTTCCCTTCACCATGGCCGATGCGACCACGCTGACCGAAGCTGGCTATGTCGGCGAAGATGTCGAAAACATCATCCTCAAGCTGCTGCAGGCCGCCGACTACAACGTCGAGCGCGCACAGCGCGGTATCGTCTACATCGACGAAGTCGACAAGATTTCCCGCAAGTCGGACAATCCGTCGATCACGCGCGACGTCTCGGGCGAGGGCGTGCAGCAGGCGCTTCTGAAGATCATGGAAGGCACGGTGGCTTCGGTTCCCCCGCAGGGCGGCCGCAAGCATCCCCAACAGGAATTCCTGCAGGTGGACACGACCAACATCCTCTTCATCTGCGGCGGCGCGTTTGCCGGCCTCGACAAGATCATCTCTGCCCGCGGTGAGAAGACCTCGATCGGCTTCGGTGCGACCGTCAAGGCGCCGGATGACCGCCGCGTCGGTGAAGTGCTGCGCGAGCTGGAGCCGGAAGATCTGGTGAAGTTCGGGCTCATCCCGGAATTCATCGGCCGTCTGCCCGTTCTGGCGACGCTGGAAGACCTCGACGAAGACGCGCTGATCCAGATCCTGTCCGAGCCGAAGAACGCGCTGGTGAAGCAGTATCAGCGCCTGTTCGAGATGGAAGACGTCGAACTGACCTTCCACGAGGATGCTCTGCGCGAAATCGCCCGTAAGGCGATCGTCCGCAAGACGGGCGCCCGCGGTCTGCGCTCCATCATGGAGAAGATCCTCCTCGACACCATGTTCGAGCTGCCGGCCCTGGAAGGCGTGCGCGAAGTGGTCATTTCCGAGGAAGTGGTTCGCGGCTCCGCCCGTCCGCTCTACATCTATGCCGACCGGCAGGAGGAAAAGGCCAACGCAACGGCCTGATCCGTCATCCGTGATCACGAATCGGGGGCTCGTCATCGACGGGCCCCTTTCTGTTTGAAAAATCGCACGGTTTGCTGATAAAGTCTTGGATAAGCTTATGGGAATGCCGTCGAAACCGGTTGTGAAGAGCCCCTGCTGCGGCCATGATGGCATGATTCTGGAGCATGAGGCGGATGGGGCGCAGGCCCGGCGTTTTTTCTTCGGATCTTAGCGTCGCCGGCAGTGTTCGAGTTGTCGGGCTTTGGTGTTTTGTTGTTGCGTTCCTTCTTGCAGACATGCGGGATCGTTGCCTCGTGGCGGGCGTTCCTGTGACTTGAAATAGGCAGTGTGAAGCTCCACTTGTTTACCAAGTGAGAGAGCCGGCTAACTCCCCCCAGCCGGCAGAGAGCCCGGGAACGGGACGACGGAAAGGAAATGACATGAGTAAGAAAACGTCTGCGACACACGACAGCATTGCCTATCCGGTATTGCCGTTGCGCGACATCGTGGTCTTCCCCCACATGATCGTGCCTCTGTTCGTCGGACGGGAGAAATCCATTCGCGCGCTGGAAGAGGTCATGGGTTCGGACAAGCAGATCATGCTCGTCACCCAGATCAATGCCAGCGATGATGATCCCGCGCCGGATGCCATCCACAAGGTCGGCACCGTTGCAAATGTTCTGCAGCTGCTGAAACTGCCCGACGGCACCGTCAAGGTGCTGGTGGAAGGCCGTGCGCGTGCTGAGATCGACGAATATACCGGCCGTGAAGACTTCTACGAAGCCCTTGGCCATGTCCTGCATGAGCCGGAAGAAGACCAGGTTGAGCTCGAAGCTTTGAGCCGCTCGGTCGTTTCCGAATTCGAGAGCTATGTGAAGCTCAACAAGAAGATTTCGCCGGAAGTGGTCGGCGCCGCCAGCCAGATCGACGATTATTCGAAGCTGGCCGACACCGTCGCATCGCATCTTTCGATCAAGATCACCGAAAAGCAGGAAATGCTGGAAACCACCAGCGTGAAGGCTCGCCTGGAAAAGGCGCTCGGCTTCATGGAAGGCGAAATTTCGGTTCTGCAGGTCGAGAAGCGCATCCGCTCGCGCGTCAAGCGCCAGATGGAGAAGACGCAGCGCGAATACTATCTGAACGAGCAGATGAAGGCGATCCAGAAGGAACTCGGCGACGGCGAGGAAGGCCGCGACGAGATGGCCGAACTGGAAGAGCGCATCTCCAAGACCAAGCTGTCGAAGGAAGCCAAGGAAAAGGCTGATGCCGAGCTGAAGAAGCTCCGGCAGATGAGCCCGATGTCGGCTGAAGCGACCGTGGTGCGCAACTATCTCGACTGGCTGCTGGGCATCCCCTGGCACAAGAAATCGAAGATCAAGGCCGACCTGAACAATGCCGAGAAGATCCTCGAAGCGGACCATTTCGGTCTGGACAAGGTCAAGGAGCGCATCGTCGAATATCTGGCCGTCCAGGCCCGCGCGACGAAGATCAAAGGCCCGATCCTGTGCCTCGTCGGCCCTCCGGGCGTCGGCAAGACCTCGCTCGCCCAGTCGATCGCCAAGGCGACCGGCCGTGAGTATGTCCGCATGGCCCTTGGCGGCGTTCGAGACGAAGCCGAGATCCGCGGTCACCGCCGCACCTATATCGGCTCGATGCCCGGCAAGGTCATTCAGTCGATGAAGAAGGCGAAGAAGTCCAACCCGCTCTTCTTGCTCGATGAGATCGACAAGCTCGGCCAGGACTATCGCGGCGATCCGTCTTCGGCACTGCTTGAGGTGCTGGACCCGGCGCAGAATTCGACCTTCATGGATCACTACCTGGAAGTCGAATATGATCTGTCGGACGTGATGTTCATCACGACGGCGAATACTTTGAATATCCCTGCGCCCCTGATGGACCGCATGGAGATCATCCGTATCGCCGGCTACACCGAAGACGAGAAGCGCGAAATCGCCAAGCGGCACCTGCTGCCGAAGGCCATCAAGGAACATGCGTTGCAGCCGAACGAGTTTTCGGTCACCGACGGCGCCCTGATGGTCATCATCCAGCAGTACACCCGCGAAGCCGGCGTGCGTAACTTCGAGCGCGAATTGATGAAGCTCGCCCGCAAGGCGGTCACCGAGATCATCAAGGGCAAGGTGAAGTCGGTTGCCGTGACTGCTGAGAATGTCCCGGACTATCTCGGCGTGCCGCGCTTCCGCCATGGCGAAGCCGAGCGCGACGATCAGGTCGGTGTTGTCACCGGTCTCGCCTGGACTGAAGTCGGCGGCGAGCTGCTGACGATCGAAGGCGTGATGATGCCGGGCAAGGGCCGCATGACGGTCACTGGCAACCTGAAGGAAGTCATGAAGGAATCGATCTCGGCGGCGGCCTCTTACGTCCGCTCGCGCGCTGTCGATTTCGGAATCGAGCCGCCGCGCTTCGACAAGAGCGACATCCACGTGCACCTACCGGAAGGTGCGACGCCGAAGGATGGTCCGTCGGCCGGTGTCGCCATGGCAACCGCGATCGTCTCGATCATGACCGGCATCCCGGTTTCCAAGGACGTCGCCATGACGGGTGAAATCACGTTGCGCGGCCGTGTGCTGCCGATCGGCGGCCTGAAGGAAAAGCTGCTCGCGGCACTGCGCGGCGGCATCAAGAAGGTGCTGATCCCGGAAGAAAACGCCAAGGATCTGGCGGAGATTCCGGACAACGTGAAGAACAGCATGGAAATCATCCCCGTATCGCGCATGGGCGAGGTGATCAAGCACGCGCTTGTTCGCCGTCCTGAACCGATCGAGTGGGATGGCACCGTGGAAACGCCTGTGATCGCAACGGTCGAAGGTGTCGACGAAGTGGGTTCTGCCATCGCTCATTGAGCCCCTTCGCCTCAATTCTGTCGAATTGACGTAAATGGACGAAAAGACCGGCATTTTTGCCGGTCTTTTTTTGTGAAAAGCGCATGGCAACGCTTGCTTTTCCTTGATTTGCAGGGCTTTTGGGGTTGCGGCGGGTAAGAGCATTGCTATTTTGCGCCCCGCTTACTGATAAGTCGTTTCATACCAGAGAAAGGGGTGGAAACATGAACAAGAATGAGCTCGTGTCCGCAGTGGCCGAGAAGGCCGGTATCACGAAGGCTGACGCTGCTTCCGCTGTCGACGCTGTTTTCGATACTGTCCAGGCCGAACTGAAGAAGGGCGGCGACATTCGCCTTGCTGGTTTCGGCAGCTTCACCGTTTCTCACCGTGCAGCCACCAAGGGCCGTAACCCGTCCACCGGCGCCGAGGTCGATATTCCTGCCCGTAACGTACCGAAGTTCACGCCCGGCAAGGGCCTGAAGGACTCGGTCAACAGCTAATTCGTTTTCACCCGCTGCGAGGCTTCAGCCTTGCGGGTGGACAAGATTGGGGCCCGCAAAAGCGGGCCCTTTTTATGGTCTCATGCAGCATTACGCGCTGAAAGTTCAATGCCGGGCCGGGTGAGCGATCGACAGGAGACGCGAACATTCGCAACGTCGTCAAAGCGGATGGCTCCAGTGCGCGTGGATGACCAACGATATGATGGCTCTCATTTCTTCAGGACGATGTGCGTGGCTTTCGCCGTCGCCTCATGGGCAGCGACCTGAAAGCCAAGCGAAGGCAGGTCGATGCCGGCAAACATTGCCTCTCCCCTCCCGAGCACTACCGGTGAAATGGCATAGTGTATCTCGTCGACCAAGCCCGCCTGGAGATATTGCCGCACCGTGCTGACACCGCCGCCGATCTTGATATCCTTGCCTCCGGCCGCGGCCTTGGCCTGCATGAGCGCGTCCTCGATTCCGCCCGTGATAAAATAAAAGGTCGTACCGCCTTCCATGACGATCGGCTTGCGGGGATAATGCGTCAGGATGTAGGTCGGCGCGTGATAGGGCGGATTGTCGCCCCACCAGCCTTTCCAGTTTTCATCGGGCCATTCGTCGCGAATGGGGCCGAACATATTGCGGCCGAGGATGAAGGCTCCAAAACCGGTATTCGCCAATGCTGCATATTTCGCATCGGCACCTTCGGTTTCACCCTCTTTGCCGAACATCGCTTGGAATGTCTGGGTCGGGAAAAACCACTCGAACAATTCTGGCCCGCGCTTGCCCAAGGGGTCATTCAGGCTTTGCTCCAGTCCAGCCCCGAAGCCATCGATCGAGAGCGAGAATCCTGCGACACAAACTTTCGACATGCTGTTCTCCATCCAATTGCAATTTGCAACTGGTTGTGTCGTAGCATGGCTCGTCCTACATTGCAATCGATTCACCGAAGGAAGCGAATATGGATATCGAGCGGCGGTCGGGATGCCCGATCAACCTGACAATGGAGGTGTTGGGGGATCGCTGGAGTCTGGTCGTCATTCGGGACATCATGTTCGGCAATCGGCGGCATTTTCGCGAACTGCTCAATCGGTCCGAGGAAGGGATTGCCTCCAACATACTCGCCGCGCGCCTGAAGCGTCTTGTTTCACTCGGCTTGATCACCAAGTTGGATGATCCCAGCCACAGTCAGAAGGCGATTTATAGTCTGACCGAACCGGCGATTCAGCTCGTGCCGATGATTGCCATGATCGGCGCCTGGGGTAGGCGGCATCTGCCCGTCAGTGAAGACCTGAGCATCCGCGCCGAACTTCTTGAGAAAGGCGGACCCGCCCTTTGGGATGACTTCATGAACGATCTTCGAAATATTCACATTGCGGACCCGATCGGCGGAGCAAATGGGAGTGTCACATCGCCCGTCTTGATAGGTCTTACCAACGCCTTTCTCGAGGTCCGCGCAAAAATGGAGCGCAAAGAGTGAAATCATTTTGCGCCGCTAACGGCGGAATGCTCCGCTTCGGCGACTTTGCGCAGGAACCGTCCAGAAAAGGTGCAAAATAGCGGCAATCGCCGCTATTTCGGTTCAAGTTGTCTGTTATCGAATCCGTTTCTCTGCTTGGCGGCGTCAGAGCAGCGTCCGGCCGCCGTTGACGGCAAGTTTCTGCCCCGTGATGAAATCCGCCTTGCTCGAGGCGAGAAAGACGACGGCGTCGGCGATGTCTTCCGGCTTGCCGAAATGGGCCATGGGCGTCTGCGCGAGATAGCCTTCCTTTGCCTGCTGGGAAGCATCGGCATGGCGCTCGACCGGGATCCAGCCAGGCGCGATGAGATTGACGGTAATGCCTTCCGGCGCGAGCTCTCTCGCCCAGGAGCGCGTCATCGAGAGCATAGCGCCCTTGGCGGCAGCATAATTGCCGAAATTCGGATTGCCGAGCTCAGCTATTTCGGAACCGATGTTGATGACGCGCCCGGACTTGCGCGCGCGCCAGTCCGGCAGCACGGCTTGCAGCAGTTCCAGCGGCGCCTTGACGAAGAATTCGAGCTGGTCGAGGTAAGTCCGCCAGGATTGCTCCATGAGCGGCATATCCGGCTGAGGGCCGGTCGCGTTGTTGACGATGAGATCGACCGGCCCGAGCGCTGCCCTGATCTTTTCCAGACCGTCTGCAAGCTGGTCCTTGTCGATCACGCTGAATTTTGCGGCATAAGCCTGTCCACCACGCTGCCGAATGGTATCGACGATCTTCTCGGCCCCCTGGGTGTCGCTCGCATAGTTGACGGCGACGGCCCAGCCAGCCTCGGCAAGCTCCAAGGCGATCACCGCACCCAGACCGCGAGAGGCGCCCGTTACCAGCGCTACTTTCATGGCATTCCTCCTTGGGCCTGTCCGGCCCTTTTCCTCAATGGTGTCAAGCTTGGGCAGCAGCACATTGATGCTGTCTCTGCATCTATGGAACAATATGTCCATGGTGGCCGAAAGCACGTTCCGGCCATCCATTTCAGATAT
Organism: Martinezella sp. CNPSo 3890; assembly: GCF_057784455.1. Lineage (NCBI taxonomy): Bacteria > Pseudomonadati > Pseudomonadota > Alphaproteobacteria > Hyphomicrobiales > Rhizobiaceae > Martinezella > Martinezella sp. CNPSo 3890. Next base: position 832,478 of record NZ_JBXSOR010000001.1, read on the forward strand.
GGATGTTACCAGCGATGATGAACATGCGGCGCGATCAGGCGCTCGTAGATTTCGCGCGTCGCCCCCATGACATCGGCGGAGAGCGGAGCGAGATCGGCCGCGGCGGCATTGGCCTTGGCCTGCTCAGCATTGCGCGCACCCGGAATGACGACGGTGACGGCATCGTTCATCAGGATCCAGCGCAGCGCGAAGGCTGCCATGCTGGTACCGGCTGGAACCAGCCTCCGCACCTCTTCCACGGCCTGCAGACCGACTTCGAACGGCACGCCGGCAAAGGTTTCGCCGACATCGAAGGCCTCGCCATGACGGTTGAAATTGCGGTGGTCGTCGCTGGCAAATTGCGTATCGCGGGTGATCTTGCCGGAGAGCAGGCCGGAGGCGAGCGGCACGCGGGCGATGACGGCGACGTTCTTGCGCTTGGCCTCCTTGAAGAACAGATGGTCGGGACGCTGGCGGAAGATGTTGTAGATGATCTGGATGCTGAGCACGCCCGGATATTCGATCGCCTTCAGCGCTTCCTCGACCTTCTCGACGCTGACGCCGTATCCTTTGATCTTGCCCGCCTTCTGCAATTCGTCGAGCCCGACAAAAACTTCTGGACGATAGAGAACTTCTGTCGGCGGGCAATGAAGCTGCACGAGATCAAGGCTCTCGACGCCGAGATTCTTGAGGCTGCGATCGATGAAGCCTTCGAGATTGGCCTTGGTATAGCCGTCGGCCACATGCGGGCTCAGCCGGCGGCCGGCCTTCGTCGCCACCATCGGGCGCTCGCCGCCGCGTGCCTTTAGCACTTCGGCAATGATCTTTTCCGAGCGGCCATCGCCATAAACGTCGGCGGTATCGATGAAGGTCATGCCGGCATCGAGGGCGGCGTTGAGCGCTGCGCGGCCGTCAGCCTCGCTGACATCGCCCCACGCGCCGCCAATCTGCCAGGCGCCGAAGCCGACATCGGTCACGATAAAGGGCGTCCGTCCGAAGGCATGATGTCTCATGAGTAGTCTCCTCTCTTTTATTCATAAGATGATAGCGCAGTAGCAGCCGCCCGACAGGGCCACAAGCGCACATTGGCGATCGAGGATCGCAATCGCGTGACTGAACACGGCAGGGCGAGCCGGCTTACGAAACCGTTGGATGAAGTCGCAGGCGCGGTATTCATTGCGCCTCTATTTCCTTAAAAGGAAAGACCGGATTTCTGACTGCTATCGGAGCCTATGCCCTCTTTCAGCTTCATCCACGCCGCCGATCTCCATCTTGGCAGCCCCTTCCAGGGCCTGGCCCTGAAGGATGCCGCCGTCGCCGCCGTTTTCGTCGAAGCGAGCCGCAAGGCGTTCTCGACGCTGGTGGGCCTGGCGATCGAGAAGCGCGTCGATTTCTTCGTCATTGCCGGCGATGTCTATGATGGCGACTGGAAGGACAACAAGATCGGCTTGTTCTTCAATCGCGAGATGGCGCGGCTGGAGCGAGTGGGCATTCCGGTCTACCTGCTGCGCGGCAATCACGATGCGGCAAGCGTCATCACCAAGACCATCACATTGCCGCCGAACGTCCATGAGTTCCCGACTAGCAAACCGGGCAGTGTCAGGCTGGAGGCGCTGAAGGTGGCGCTGCACGGCCAGGGCTTTGCCGAACGCTCCGCCAACGACAATCTGGCGATTGCCTATCCCGCGCCCGTTTCCGGCTGGTTCAATATTGGCATTCTCCATACCTCGCTGACCGGGCGCGAGCCGCACGCACCCTACGCGCCGTGTTCCGTGGATGACCTGCGTTCGCGCGGCTATGACTACTGGGCGCTCGGCCATGTGCACGACTTTGAAGTGGTGGCGCAGGATCCGCTCGTTATTTTTCCCGGCAATCTGCAGGGCCGCAATATCCGTGAACGCGGTGCCAAGGGCGCGGTGCTGGTGACCGTCGAAGACGGGCGGATCGATCACGAGCGGCTGATCGTCGATGAGGCGCGCTTTGCGCAAATCGATGTGGTGGTTGGATTGGAGGACGATCAGGCGGCGATCCTGCGTCATGTGGAGCAGGCGGTGCAGCCAGTAGCCGATGAGATGGCGGGTCGCATGACCGCGCTGCGTGTGCGGCTTTCCGGCGTAACGCCGCTGCAGGGTGCGATAGCTGCCAACCGCCAGCAATGGCGCGACGAAGTGGAAGCTGCCTGTCACCGCGTACATGAGGATATCTGGCTGGAAAAGCTGGAACTGCGCCTTGAGCCGCCGCCGGAAAGATCGGCGGAGGCGGACGGCGCGCTCGATCTGCGCCAGTTACTGGCAGACCATGCCGGCGATACGGATATTGCAGCAGAGGCGGCCCGGTTGATCGATGAGATTGCGGTGCGCCTGCCGGGCGGCCTCGGCGCGACGGAACGGCCGCTGGACGACAGCATGGATGCCCTAATCGAAGAGGCGCGGCAATTGCTGCTGGCGCGTGGGCAGGGGGCAGGCTGATGCGCTTCACCCGCCTCGATATTCTCCGCTATGGCGCGCTGACCGATCGAGCGATCGATTTTCGCCCCGACGCACGGCTGCATGTGATCTATGGTCCGAACGAGGCGGGCAAATCCTCGGCTTTGAGCGCGATCTCCGATCTTCTCTTCGGTTTCCCGACCGCTGCCGAGCAAAGCTTCCTGCATGAACCAAATACCTTGAGGATCGGCGCCGATATCAGCGCGCGTGATGGTGCAAAGCTGAGCTTCCGCCGCCGCCGTGGCCGCAAGGGGACGCTTCTCGCACCCGACGATAAGGAGACGGCGCTCGCCGAAGATGCGCTTTCGCCCTTCCTTGGCAATTTGAGCCGCGATGTCTTCGAGCGCGCCTTCGGGCTCGATTCGCAGCGACTGCGGCAGGGCGCGACTGCGATGCTGCGCAGCGGCGGCGAGATCGGCAGTCTGCTATTTTCGGCGGCGTCCGGTCTGACGGGCCTGTCACGTCTGCGCCAGTCGCTGGAAGCGGAGGCGGACAGCATCTATGCGGCCAGGCGCTCGAAGGATCGTGGCTTCTACCAGGCTCTCGACCGCTATGAGGATGCCCGCAAGGCCGAGAAGGACAACGAGCTGAAATCCGGCGACTGGAAGAAGCTGCTTGCCGAAGCGGCCGAGCTGGAGACGGAGCTGGAGCGCCTGCAGGCGGAGCGCCGCAGCACGCGCCAGGCGCTGGATCGGCTTCAGAGGCTGAAGACCCTCCAGCCTCTGCTGTCAGAAATCGATGCGGAAACTCTTGCGCTCGATGGCCTTTCCGATCTTGCCGCCATACCGGACGGCTTTGCCGACAAGCTAGAACAGAGACTGCGGGATAAAGAGACGAGCGAAGCGGAACTGCGACGAGCGCGACAAGCTGTTGCGCGCGCCGAGGAAGATCTCGCACGCATCCAGGTGGATGAAACGCTGTTGCAGATGTCGGGCGATATCACGCAGCTCTTTGCCGATACCGGCAACTACCGCGCCCAGCGTCACGATCTGCCGCGCGTCGATCAGGAACTTGCCGGCTACGACACGACGCTCTCGCAGCTTGCCCGTCGCCTCGGTCTTGCCGAAGCCGAGCTGGAACGGCAGCAGCCGAGCGATATCGATCGCGCGCGTCTGTCCGAATTGGTGGAGCAGGGCAGGCAGCTTGCGCGGCAGATGCAGTCGCTTGCCGAACAATCCGACAGCGAGCGCAGGCAGTTGGCCACGCTCCAGAAGGACAGCCTTAACGGGCGGCTGATCGATCCGAGACCTTATATTGACCAGCTTGAGGCTTTGGGCAGCGATCTCTCCGCCTTGGCTCGCCTTGATGGGTTGGAAACCCAGATACGTCGCACCGATGCCGATCTCCACGAGGCCGCGGGACGATTGCAGCCACCGGTCGGTGACATTGATCTGCTCTTCTCGGTACCGCTTCCCGAAACGACGGAGATTATAGGACATCGCGATGCGATCGACGCGGCGCGATCGAAGGTGCGCGACGCTACCGGCAAGCTGCAGACCTATGATGAGCAGCTGGCTGAGATAGGGCGAATCCTCGCGGATGCCGAGCGCACCGGGCCAGTTGTCACGCGCGAGCAGATCGCCGCTGCACGCGAAAGCCGTGATGTGCAATGGGCCTCTATCCAGGAAAAGTGGAAGGACGGCGCGGCTCCGGAAGCGAAGACCCTTGCGGCACTGACTGTCAGCGTGGCCGAGGCGGACCGTCTGGCCGATGCCGCCCTGAGCGATGCGGATCGGGTCGCGCGCCACGCCGACTATCGTTTGCGGCAGGCGCGTCTGCTGCAGGAGCGGGAGGAGGCTTCCGGTCGGCTCAAGGGCTTCGAGAAGGCGCTGAAGGATGCACAGGAAGCCTTCGCAGCCCTTTTTGAGCCTTGCGGTGTCGATGCCCTCGATCCATCGACGATGCTGGAATGGCGCCGCGGAGTGGAGCTGCTGCGACGTGAGCGCAAAGCGTTGCGGGATCTAATCGATCAACGGGATGAGAATGCGTTGGCGGAAAACCGCGTCTTGCCCGCGCTGCAGGATATCGTCGAGGCAAGCGGCTACAAGAGCGGCCGCCTTCCGCCGGCAGCGATTGCGGAAGGCCTGCGCAAGCATCTGCGCCTTCTGTCCGAACGCTGGAGCGAAAGCCGCACGCGGGAAGGGGAGATCGGCGCGGCGCGTGAAAGGCTGACCCGGTTCGACGACCAGCAAAAGAGCGTGGAACGACAGTACGCCGATTGGCGCGGCGCATTCGCCAAAGCCGTGGAACTGCTCGGTCTGCCATCCGACACGACCCTGGACATGGCAAATGCCGCCTTGAAGGCATGGCAGGAACTGCCCGATGTCCTGGCGGAGCGCGAAAACCGCCTGCGCCGAGTCAATGGCATGCGGCGCGACATGGCGGATTTCGAGCGGCGGCTGGCGACCCTTGGCGCCAATAGCGGCTATGAGCTGGATCATCTACCGCCAGATGCCGCTGCCGAGGCACTGCATACCCGCGTCAACGCCATGCGCGGCGAACTGAAGAAGCGCGACGCCCTGGAGGAGGAACGGCAGCGTGGGGAAGGGCTCGTCGTCCGCCAGGAGGCTGCGCTTGCCGCCATCGCCGCCGATCTGGACGGGCTGACCGCCGATCTCGGCGGTGTCGAAGATCTGCCTGCACTCCTCTCTCGACTGCGCGAACGCACTCGTCTGACTGCCCGGCTCGTCGAAAGCCGTGATCGCTTCCGCCAGCAAGCCGACGTCAAGGCCGAAGACGATCTTCGCGCCGAGCTTGCCGGCTTCGAACGCGTCGCCGCCGATCTCGAAATCGAGCGATTGACGGAGGAAGATCAGCGGCAGTTCGCCGTGCATGGCGAACTTTCCGCACGGCTGGCGGAGAACCGCCGCCAGCGGCAGGCGCTGGAAACAGGCGTTAGCGCCGAATACGCGGTTTTCGAGAAGCTCTCGGCCGAGCAGGATGCAAAGGATCTCGCGCGACAATGGGTCGTGCTGAAGATTGCGGCCCGCATGCTCGCCGGCTCGATGGAGGCTTATCGCGAGAAGCAGGCCGATCCGGTCATCCAGCGTGCCGGTAAGCTGTTCTCGCAGCTGACGGGTGGCCGCTTCTCCCGCCTGGTCGAAGCCCACGATGAAAGCGACGCGCTGCAGTTGCTGGCGGAACGCGCGGCCGGTGAACGCGTGCCGCTCGACGGTCTGAGCGAAGGCACTGGCGATCAGCTTTATCTCGCCCTGCGGCTGGCGTTTCTCGAGGATTATTCCGCTCGCAATGAGCCGGCGCCGTTGATCGTCGACGACATCTTCCAGACCTTCGATGACGAGCGCGTTCGGGCCGGTTTGCAGGTGCTGGCCGCAACGGCCGATCGTTTCCAGACGATCCTCTTTACCCATGAGAGAAGCGTGGTCGACATTGCCAAAAGGGAAATCGGCAAGGATCTCGACCTGATCCAGCTCTGACCGGCTCGCAGATCGCGCTACGGCATCGATGGGATATGCAGTTGCGTCGGTATCACGATCCTCGGGTCCGACTTGTCCCGGCTGTAGGCTGGATTGAGCGCACGGTCGATGAAACCCTGCGTGGCGTGGAGCCGGCGCAGGTTCTGCTTTTCCTGCTCGAAACGCTTTTTCCGCTCGCCGGATTTGTCCGAGCCGCGCGACAGCGATTCATGGTGATAAAGACAGGCGAAGGGCGTCCAGACGATGCGATAGCCGGCTTTGTGAGCCCGCAGACAATAATCCACATCATTATAGGCGACCGCGAAATTCTCCTCGTCGAAAAGGCCGATTTTTCGTAGGCAGTCCCCCGAGATCAGCATCACCGCTCCGGTTACGCAGGTCATGGTGTTGCGCACATGCAGCCGGTTCATCGGTCCGCCGAACTCCTTGGGCTTGTTCAAATACCAGTGACCTGCAAGTCCGCCGAAACCGATGACTACACCGGCATGTTGCATCTTGTCGTTTGCGAAGAGCAGCTTGGCGCCGACGATGCCGGTCCTGTCATAGGCGAAGCAGGAGACCATCTCCTTCAACCAGCCCGCTTCGATGACCTCGATGTCGTTATTCAGGATGAGATAGTGCTCCCCCGTCGCCGCGCTCAGGCCGCGATTGACCGAGCGCGAGAAGTTGAAGGCTTCCGGTGTGACAGTTGCCGAAAATCGCGGCTCGCGCTGGCGGTAGCGCTCGTAGAGATCGAGGACTGGTTGATCCGTGGAACCGTTATCGATGACCAGAACTTCGAAATTCGGATAATCCGTCTTTTCAAAGAGATCGCCGAGGATGCGTGAAATCAGATCGAAATTGTTTTTGCTCGGAATGACGATCGAGATTTTCGGCCACGCATGCGGGGCTTCGAAGATGATCCGGTGCAGCGTCGTGGTGAGAGCGCCCTCGACGGCGATCGGCTGCTTTAGCCGCTCAAATCGTTCGACCAGCGCTTTCCTGGCGTTCGTGGTGGCGGCCTCCATGAACTTGCGGGAAAAGGTCTTGCCATTGCGCCGCCACCAATATGCCGGGTAGGGCAGGTGGAGGACGCTCTCCTCGGGGACGCCCTCCAGATAACGCAGCAGCAGATCGTAATCCTGCGAGCCGTCGTAGCCCATGCGGAGATAGCCGATTTCCCGGAGGCGGTCGTGGCGGTAGATGGAAAAATGATTGATGTAATTGACGCCCGTCAGCAGCACGGAATCATAAGCAGGCTTCAGCATGACGCCGGTCGGCTTCAAGATGTCGTCGACCACCAGTTCGTCTGTATAGAGGAAATTCGCGTCCGGATTTTGCTCCAGCGTATGCCGGATGAGCTTGAAGGCATGCGGTGCGATGACATCGTCATGATCGAGAAAGGCGATCCATTGCCCTCGTGCCTGGGACAGACCTGCATTGGTAGCGGCCGCGATGCCACCGTTGCGCTCATTCAGCACAAAACGGATATTGTCTTTCGATTGTTGGCTCCGATACCACTGCAGCGTTTCCGGCGACGTCGAGCCATCATCGCTCAGGATGAGCTCGGTGCCTGTTTCACCCTGTTCTTCGAAGGATTTGACGAGGTCGTCCAGATAACGGGGCGGAGCATTATAGACTGGAACTACCACACTGAGCCAGGTTCCCACCGCCGGTACCGATGCTGTCTCCAGTTCTGCAGCAAGCCTATAGCTCGCCTCGGCATATTGTATCGTCAGGTTAGGCGCGCGGCGCCCCATGCGCAGTCTGGGCAATTTCAGCCAATACTGGGGCAGCCTGCCGAGATCGACACGTTTGGTTCGTTCCTCGCTTCGAAGAAGGGTTGCAATATATCTTTCAGCCAATTTTTCGGACGCAAAGGCCTTGGCGGCGAACTGGAACGTCGTCGGGAAGCTGGCCGGATCGGCACGCAGGGCGCAGATGGAGCCGACCGAACCGATGTCCGCGGTGATGACGAAACGATGCCCTTCCGGAAGAGAGACCGTATCCTTCTCGCGGAAGCCGTAGCCGCGATTGATATAGAATTTGGGATCTAGCGGCTCGTCGGTTGCGACTACATGGATGACGATCAGCTTCTTTCGCACCGGCGAAAATCTGATCTCGAAAGCCGGATCATCCCCCATGGATTTCCATAGGCTGGGATCGGCGTCAACGGAGATTTCCCGTTCGAGATCGGCGTTCGGTATGATTTTGAGTGTCATCAAAATATTGATTTCTTCTAAATGCGAGCAGAGGCATTGCCTGAGAAATTCCTGGCCTAGCCCGCGCCGCTGAGAGGTTCAAAACGTATGCCGGGAAATGTCGGACTGGCATACAGCCGCATTTTCTCGATCGAATGTCGTGTGGCATCGCGAGCAGAAAGCCGTCGCGCGCGGTCGCCGATGAGCAGGTCGATAGCGGCAAGCCACTCGTCGGCGGTATTGCCGATGTGAAGTTCCCCGGCGACGACGCATCGTTCGAAAGTCGGGCATCGGGAAAATATGGCTGCTGCCTGCAGGCGGCTGATGTCGATCCGCTTGGTATCCGAGCGGCTCGCATTGGTCTTTCCGGACAGAAGAGGAGCCAGAGCGATATCGGCTTGATGATGCGCTGTCTTTGCGAGATAGGCCGGCCACGGGAGCGGCGGAATGATCGCCATTCTCGCCGGGTCGATCCCTTGCAAAGCCCAGCGTCGAGCGAGAGCGCCAGCGGCAAAAACCTCGAAATGCAGGTTGCCGTGTTTTTCCATCGCGGCTTTGACGATCGGCATGAGGAACTCGTGTTCGCGGCGATGGACGCCGGTGGCATGGTAGACCATCTTCAGCGGCGTGCCTCCGTCATCCCTGACATTGACCACGATTTCTGCTGCATCCGCTGGAAGCGGGGGCAGGATATCTATCCGATGGCTTCTCATCGCGAGCGCGTTTGCCAGGGGTTCGGTCGAAGTCCAGACATGAGTAAGGAGCCTATTGACCCTCGGCATTGGACTGACCGCCAATTTGATCAGCCTGAACTTATAGAGCCAACCGGCTTCGTTGCCGGTCACGACGGCGGGGATGTCGTCATCGACGAAATAGGCGACCCCGGCAAGCGTGCCTCGCCTTTCCTCCAGCCAGCGCAATTGCGGCTGCTTAATGTAGCGGCAAATGATGACGAAGAGTCCGTCGCTATCGATGGCGTCGAGGGGGTCGTCGAGGCCTTTCATGATGACCGGAATGTGGCCGAGTGTCTTGGCCCGCTCAGCAAGATAGTAGCTGAAGCTCGGATTGGGGTGGCGCGACAAGATGAGCAGACGCCTGGCAACGCGCTCACCATCTCCCGCCAACGCACTGGATGGCCGCGGTCTTGGAAGCAATTGATAGACGATATCGCGCAAAACTTGCATGGGGCTTCCGCGCAAAATCACGCCAGGCGACTTCGGAGATTTGCGAGGATGCCGAAAACGGCACCCCAGGCAAGGAGCGTCACACCCAAGATCCCGCCGATCCAGAGTGCCCGCTGAGGATACTCCGCCTCGTCGGGCAGGCTGGGAGCCAGGAACGTATCGAGGTAGAGCAACTGCTGCTTGCTGACGAACTTGACCTGCTCCAGCGTCTTCATGCTCGAGGCAAATTGCTGCTCGGCAAGGCTCTGTTCCAGTTCGCGCTGCGACATATCCACGGAAACGTCCGCGAGATTCTGTTCGGATTTGTTCTGCCCGGCGACTTGACTGTTCAGCTGATCGATCTGCTTCTGCCTGCTGTCGATCTCGCGTTTCAACACGCGCATCTGCGGTGCATCGGCGGAGACGGTCCCAAGCAGCGCGTCATATTTCTGTTGAAGCTCTATCCTCTCCTTCTGCACGGATGAGATCAGGTTCGTGATAACGGTCGACGATCCCTCGACGCTGAGGACGCCTGTCCGGTTGCGCGCAATCAAAAGCTGATCTCGCGCCTTCTGCAGCTGATCCCTAGCATTGTCGAGATTCGCCTGTGCGGTTGCGATGACGTCACGCCAGATGCGGGTGTTGACGTCGTTAACAACGACCTCGGACGCGGCGACAACCTCGCGCAATACCTTCTGAGCATCGGCCGCGGTGAAAGCCCGTGCCTTGACCGTCACGATGCCGCTGTTCGCATCGATCTTGACCGAGACCATGTCTTCCCAGTAATCGAGCAGCTTTTCCGAGCTCGCGTCTTTTTTCAGGCGCGCGATCCGGTCGATAGTGTCGTTTCCATAGATCTTTTGAAAATCGACTTTTTCCTCAAGAGCGGCAACCATGTCCTTGCTCTTGATGAAGTTGGTGACGATCAGGGTATTCTGGACGATCTGTGCCGGCGGCAGGCCGGTCACCTTGGTAATCTGATTGCTGCCGAGTGCGGGCGTGGAGGTGCGGACCGTAAAGCGCGTTTCCGATTGATACTGATCGGACGCGACACAGGTAAAATAGTAGATCGAAGCAACATTGGGGACGACAATCAGCAGAAAGGTCGATGCCAGCATGACCTTGCCGATGATCTGCTGCATCGGCCGCGGCCGCAGGCCGACGGCCTTGAACAGCTGGCTGCGCCTCGATGTCGAGAAGCGCAGTTTCCGCGCGGTCACCGACAGATTCGTGGCCACGTTCCGGCTACGCTCCGTCGCGCTGAGCTGAAGCGTTTTTGGCGCGTTTTCGGTATCATGAGCCATATTGGGCCTTGCTGTCGATCCCTGATCTTCTATCGATTCAATCTATAATAGGCTTCGATAGCCTGCTCTACCTTATCGAAGACGATAAGTCTGCCATCGACAAGTACAATACCCCTGTCGCAATGTGTATTAATCATGCTCATGCTATGGGACACCATGATGATATCGGAATTCTTGCGCCTGTTCTCGAACGCGATGCGGCAGCGCTCCTGGAAGCGCGCATCGCCGACCGCCAGAACTTCATCCACGAGATAGCATTCGAACTCGATTGCCATCGAAAGCCCGAATGCCAATCGAGCGCTCATGCCCGAGGAATAAGTGCGTACCGGCGCATCGAGATAGTCGCCCAATTCGGCGAACTCTTCGACGAAGCGGGAGACGCGCCTAACATCCTCGCCGTAAGCGCGCGCAACGAAATGAACATTGGCCCGCCCCGTCATGAAGGGATTGAAGCCGCTGCCGAGGCCCAGCGGCCAGGATACCCGAACATTTTTGCTGATCTTGCCCGAATTCGGCAGCATCGTGCCTGCAATCATGCGGATCGTTGTCGATTTTCCGGCACCATTCACGCCGAGCAGGCCGTAGGAATAGCCGGATTCGAACTCACAATGCACCCGGTCGAGGATGATCTTCTTGCCGCTCTGTGTCTTGAAGAATTTCGAGACGTTCTTGAAGCTGATCATGGTGCTTTCCCACTCATATCCGGTGATCCTCGACGGATGCCCAGATGAGAGAAAGGGTCGCCCAAGTGACAACAAGCGCAAGCAATATGATCAGCGGTGTGCTGACGCGACGCGGAAATATCGATTCGTCTGGCAGCACCGGCTTGACGAAAACGGCGAGATAGAGCGTCTTGCGCAGAGCTTCGGCTAGCACGGCATCGTAGTTCTTCTGCGCGCTTTCGTAGAGCTTTTCCGCGATCATGCGATCGGTCTCCAGCCTGGAATAGTCCAGCAGGGCCTTTGCAAGGCTTGCATTCTCAGGGCCTGTCAACTCCGATCTCATCTTTTCGATCTGTGCATCGAGACTGTCTTTAGCGAGATTGAGCTGCTGATAGGTCGGAGAATTCTGGGCATTGGATTGCCGCATGACGAAGAGGCGCGTTTCGAATTCCAGTTTCTGGGCCAGCAGCCCTGTCAGAAGCGTGCCGCTGTTCCTGGCTTGCATCTGCGGGCTGAGAAGGCCGGATGCATTTTGGAACTGGTTGAGGGCGATCAGCGTGTCGCCATAGGCCTTGCCGCTTTTCTGAACGTCGGCCTTCATGCTCTGCACGATGTCATTGCGCGCCCGTTCGGAAAGCTCGTTGATGAGCTTTTCGCTTTCCTCGATGATGGCGTCAGCGAGCTTGACGGAATCATCCGGTGTGAAAGCCCTGACCTTCAGTGTGATGATGCCGGAGGTGACGTCTATATAGGCGCTGACATGATCGTTCCAGTACTTCAGGAACTCTTCGTCGGATCGCGCCGAACTGAATCGCGACAGGAAATCCGCATCCTGCCGGGTAAACATGGCCCGATAATCGAGTTTCTTGCCGATCCGGTTCAGAATTTCCGTCGAGTGAATGAAGCTGGTGACGACATAGGCGTCCTGCGAAGCCGAGCGCATGTTCAGAGCGCTGGTGGCTCCGCCGGGGTCGCCGGCATCGCTGGTGTCGCCTGCTCCCGACACGGCACGAACGGCAAAACGTGCTTCCGCCACATATTGGTTCGAGGCAATGAAGGCGTAATACACCGAACTGGCCAGAAAAGGCAGGATAACGAGCAATACGAAGCCGATAAGCCTCAGCGGCGGCTTACCGCCCGACTGTGTTTCGGGCTCGTTGCTGTCATGCACCGGGATGTATTCGATGTCCTCGAGATCGGTGCGCGCACGCTGCGCCGGCAGCCTGCGCCGAAACAGCGAAGGCAGGATATGCCGGCTCGTTTTTACCCGCGGAGAGTCCTGAATTATCGCGTCTTCAATGACTGGCTTCGGCATGTCAGCTTGCAATCGTTTCCGGCAGTCCGGGCGCGGTTGGTTTCATCGCCTGACGCACATAGTGGTCGAAAATCAAATCCTCTTCGAGCATGAGCTCGGCAATATGCAATGAACGCAACCTTGTCGCAACGTCTTCAAGGGTGCTGTGTCTGGGTGGCAATGGAAAATCGTCAACCGAAATCCCGATGAGCTCGCTGAGCGCCTGTTGAAAATAAAGATTGTCCGTATCGAAACCGACAATTGCAAAGCGCGAGAGAAGATCGATGGCGCTGGCGACATCGGCACGTGTCACCGTCTGTTCCGGTATGGTCGTGGCCAATTGGCGGGTGACCGGAGATACGAGAACGTTTCTGACGCTCTGAGGCGCCTTCTTCAGGGCCGTCTTGAGAGAGGCTTCGTTTTCAAGGCTTACCTCGGCAAAATGCTCCGCAGCAGGCGCCAGGATGATCTTGTCGCGATCGCCGAAGAAGGAAATCTGAGTTTTCGCCATCCGTTTCAGAAGGAATATCCGCAGAGCAAGTTCGTAATAGGGATCGGTAAGCAGAACGATGGCCTTGAATCCCTTGTCGAGAAACTCTTCGTAATTGCGCATCAACAGCCGGCCGCTAAGATAGATTGACTGGATGGCGTTCAGATGAAAGGCCTGAAGGGTCGTTTCGTGACCGAAGCGCTCAACGGATGAAAGCTCGTATTGAAAATTGCGGCCGCAATAGTAGTCGAATTTGACCATTGGCAGCAGCTGTGTCTCGAGCCTTACAATCTTTAACGGAATCGTGTTCGATACCTGAGGCCGGCGGTAGATCAGTAGCCCCGACTTGGCGTCATGGATCATCAGCGACGTACGCTCAGCCAGATCCGGAATGATCGCCGTATCGAGCTTGAACCCAACGTGGCCGTTTTCATGCCGCCCTGCATCGATGACCGCCTGTTTGACTTGATCGCAAGGCAATATCATCAACTCGCTATTGGCATCGGACACCCTAATATATGCTTTCTCAGAAAAGCCGTCGGGAACCAGATAGCCTTCAAGCAAATCGCCCCGATCATATTCGATACTAAAGAGCATGGATGTTTTCCGGCATTTCCATGTGTTGCAGGCTGCAGTCCAATCAGCCACCGAAACACTTCAATTATTTGCAAATCGGTGATGTGTTCAACCCGCCAATATCATCCATAGGGATTGCACAGTATACAAATCTTTTCCCATGTATTGCACACAGATAACACAACGCTAATTGCACCCATGCTGGCCTACATCGGAGCCACTAGGAAGACACTGGCAGAATACTTTAGGTTTCGTCGAAATTGGATATCGGAAACATCTTCAATCTTAAGCGTAGACATCCCATAATTAGTTCATTTTTCTGGGATTGTGATCATGAAGCGCTCGGCATGTTCCCACACTACCACATTGATTTCTTGTTCGGCGACCAACAACCAGTCGATGTCCTTAGACCATAAAAATACAACGGTTTCGAAAATTGCTGAAAGGACATATGTGACACCTTCAGTAAAGGAATAGCTATCGCCAAATACTGCGATCCGCCGCTTATCCGGTGCGTTTTCGTTTTGCAACTTATAATAAGCGCCAGTGAAGCGACCCGTACGCTCGGGCTTTTCATTATATTCTTTTCTAACGCCGTTCTGATCGAGACGTAACGTATCTTCGGTGATCGATGTGTTGAAGAAATGAATCGATAGATCTCGGGGTCTATTGCACCGTGTAACCGCAAATTTAAGTTGCTCAAAGGGAGGCGTGCCGCCGATTTCCCGCAGCAGTGCTTGCATGGCAATGCAGCATCCAAAGGTACTCCAATGTGAATCGTGACGCGAATAGACTGGTGCGATCGCTTCCGCTTGGCGCAATTCCTGTTCTGGGTAGAGCAAGCTCGCATCCTGCCTCAGGCTTGCGAGCAGCCGACGCACCGGCCGCGCTGTGCCTACTAGTCTAGAATCGGTTCCCGGCCAACGCTTGTGAGAAAGCAGTACTTGCTTCTCGGGGATAACGAAATTGACGAGTTGAACTTTCTCGTGTTCCGCTCGCTTTCGACGCATCTTGAGAAGCTTTTCCCATTTCCTTGCCCAACCCAGATCGAGTCGCACCTTCCCGAGAAACTGCTTTTCCCATTCGTTTGCACCGTCGCCGATAAACAGGTAGCTGTCCGAGCCGACGATCGCGACATTATTGGCGGTTGCCACACCATAGTTCAGGAGATCAACAGGGTTCTCTTTGCGATTTGCTTCGATATAGGTTTCGCAGTAGGCAATGCTCGCTAGGTTGAGGAACGTAGGCTCATCCACATTCGGCAATGCAGAGACGCCATTAAGATCAAGCTGCGGCAGGAGGGCGTTGATAGCATTTTGATGAGCCGGTTTGCCCTGTTCGTACTGATCGAAGATTTCGATGGGACTTTTCGAGGCTTTCTTTTGTGAACGCTTTGAAAAACCAAGCATTAATATATGACCTTTATTTCCATCGGCATCCCGCCGATCCGGAGAGTTACGATATCGCTCTCAGCTGTCGTGCCGCAGCTCCCAAGCCGTTTCTCACTCCCGAGTGTATTTTGCGGCACTTGTATGGGCCGATGGACAATCCAAGATTGTCGGCACTGTCTCGCTGGTGGGTAGAAATTTAGCAAGCTCCGATTGTCGTGGTTTGTCGTTTTTGGCGCAAGTTGCGGGTTTGAACTCGATTCCTTTATAAGCGATACCAGTTTCATGGAAAGCCGCATAAATACGATTCAGCGAAACTTAGAGCGCGTCCATTGAAGCCGGAATCGAATTGAGGATTCCTTTGTCTGTCGATTTCTGATTCCATTGCCCGACTGGTGATTTGGTCGGAGACAATATGACCCGCGCTTTCAGCGATGATCTTCGCAGCCGCGTTCTGGCTGCGTCGCGTGATGGGATGTCGGCGCGATCGGCGGCGGCCCGGTTCGGTGTGGGCATTTCGACGGCCATCGCCTGGATTGCCAGTGCGCGGCAGGGCCAGTTGACGCCTGCCAAACAGGGTCGGCGCGGCGGTTCTCGTCTGGATGCCCACGCGGATTTTATCGTCGGCATGATCGAGGCGGAAAAGGACATCATCCTTAACGAGATGGTCCTGCGCCTGGCCGAAGAGAAGACGATTTCCATAGGACGTAGCGCTCTCGATGTCTGGCTGCGAAAGCGCGGCTGGACGTTCAAAAAAAGACCCCACATGCATTGGAGCAGGAGCGTTCCGACCTGTCGAAGCGTCGTCGCGACTGGTTCGATGGTCAACTCGATCTCGATCCTGCGCGGCTTGTCTTTATAGACGAGACTGGTTTGAGCACGAAAATGTCCCGGTTGCGCGGACGGTCTATTTGCGGGGAACGTTGTCGTGCTGCGATCCCGCATGGGCATTGGAAGACGACGACCTTTACCGGTGTGCTGAGGCTATCGGGGATGACCGCGCCTATGGTGCTCGACGGCGCAATGAATGGCACAGCGTTCCGAGCCTATGTCGAACAGGTTCTCGTGCCAACGCTGATACCCGGCGACATTATCGTGATGGACAACCTGTCTGCGCATAAAGCCGAAGGCGTGCGGCAGGCTATTGAAGAAGCCGGTTGCCAGCTATTCTACCTCCTACCCTATAGCCCGGACTTCAACCCCGTCGAAAAGGCCTTCTCCAAGCTCAAAGCCCTCCTGCGAGCCAGAGCAAAGCGCACCGTCGAAGCACTATGGGACACCGTCGGCAAGATCGTCACGCTCTTCAAATCCCAAGAGAGCGCCAACTACTTCGCGGCATGCGGATATGACCCCGAGTAAAATGGACGCGCTCTGGTGTAGTTGATGAGATGGCTCCCCTGTTCATGCCGTTACTTAACGGCTCCTTTTTATTTTTCAGAAAATTTTAATTTTAAACCGCAAATAATACTCGTCCAAATTGCTTTAATCGCTTTTGCCTCTTATAAACTCGGTCCGATGGGGCGCTTCTTTAAACCCGGGTGTGTTCAGATGATCGCACCTGATATTTTTGATTGTATTCCCGGCGTTTGGGCTTGTTGACGCGCGCCCGTTATGCTTTTCAAGGCGTCGATAGATTTGATGCATTCTATGTCGATGTATGCCATCAGGTAATCACGGCAGCTAATTGGTTTGAGGGTTTCAATTGTTTCGTATTGGCGCCGTACTTTGTTGCGTGGTTCTGGCGGGATGTAATTCCGTTTCGAGCGAAGGTCCGCTGGCTGGCGCTATTGTAAAAGATGCCGGTCAATCCAGTGTTGAATTAGGTCGCAGGAATGCCGCAGTTTTCGACATTGTCGACATCGACAGCCGCAGTGCGCGCCTGGTTTCCGACTATGTTTCCTCCACCCTCAATCGCCGTTTTGGCATGGGCGGTGGCGTCGGTCCGGTCGTTATCGGTGTCGGCGACGCATTGAAGGTCACGATTTTCGAAGCTGGTGCCGATGGCCTGTTTTCGACGGCGCAATCGAAGCAGGTATCGCTCGATATCGTCGTGCAGCCGGACGGCACGGCGGCAATCCCTTATGCCGGCTCGGTTCGATTCGCGGGCAAGACGCTTGACCAGGCTCGCAAGGCGATCCTGGCGGCGCTGGCTACAAAGGCCGTCGAGCCGGATGTCATCGTGACGAGCATGGGTACGCCGTCGCGCACCGTTACGGTTTCGGGCGCCGTTGGCCGTCCTTCCATGGTGCCGCTGGATCTGACCAGGGAAAAGATCACCGAAGTCATCGCCAAGGCCGGTGGCCCCTCGACGCAACCCTATGAAACCTATGTTACGCTGGTTCGCGGCAGCAAGACCGGCACGGTTCTGCTGAAGTCGATCATCGAGCATCCTTCGGAAGATATCTATGTACAGCCGGGCGACCAGATTTTCCTCGTCCGCGATCCGCGAACCTTCACCTTGCTCGGCTCTGTTCGTGGAGACGGCCGTATCGAGTTCGGGGCGAACGATCTGAATCTGCTCGAGGCTGTTGCCCTCGGTCATGGCGCGATCGACGATTCGAGCAATGCCAAGGGCTTCTTCCTGTTCCGCTACGAAGAGCCTGAAATCGCGAAGATTCTGCTCGGCCCCGCCCGTTTCCAGGAACTGCTGCGCAAGGGAATGGTGCCGGATGCCAAGGGACGCTATCCGATCGTTTATCGGTTCGATATGTCCAATCCCGACAGCCTGATCGTAGGGCAGACCTTCCCGGTCAAGAGCCGCGACGTCATCTATGTGTCGCGCCATCCTTCCGTCGACATCAGGAAGTTCTTGAATCTTATCGGTACGCCGCTAGGCATCGCGTCCCAGGGAGCAGCAACAGCGGTGAATCTGGGGCAGTAATCCTGGAAAAATGAAGGAGCGGCGGTGCCATCTGGTCTCCCTGTGTTCCTATTCGTCGGCGGATGCCGACATCTGTATGATTGTGACGGATCGTGCCTTGTCGGCAACGGAAATTCATCGCGAACTGACTTGTCGAAAACGCGACAATCGTCGCAAGCAATAGCTGCGATCTTCGACTTGGATTGAAGGGTGTAAGAGATCGCATATTGCATCGGTTGTTGCGCTGCCGCATAGTGGTTGCACACGCAAATTTTTTGTCGATAACAACCACAGATAATAACGTGCGCAGCTAATATTGAATTTAGCAGTTTGGTGCACTTCTTCGAGTATTGCTGAGAGAACATGACAGTTGAAATTATCGGACGCGCAAGCGTTGCCCCAGGGGCGAGTTCGATTGAAGAACTGCAGCTTGTCCTCAAGGAGGGGCGTTGTACCGTAAGCCGCATACCAGAGGAGCGCTGGGATCTTGCGCGCTTTTGGCATCCGGCTGTTGGTATTCAAGGGAAGACTTACAGTTTTGCAGCTGGCGTCTTCGAGAATGTCTACGCCTTCGATCCAGCGGTTTTCGGCCTTTCCCAGCGCGAAGCGATGCAGATGGATCCGCAGCAGCGCGTTCTTCTGAATATAGTCTGGCGCGCTTTGGAAGATGCAAACTTGCCGCTCGATGGATTCGAGGGGCAGCGCGTCGGCGTCTATGTCGGGGCATCCTCCCTTGAATATGGCAATCTGACGCTGGAAGACCCCGCCTCGGGCAGCCCGTATTTCATGACGGGCAACACGCTTTCCATCGTTTCCAACCGCATCTCGCACATATTCGGATTGCGCGGACCGAGCATGACGATCGACACGGCCTGTTCGTCGTCGCTGGTCGCCCTCGATCAGGCGGTGAAGGCGCTGGAGAGCGGCGAGATCGATACGGCAATCGTCGGCGGCATCAATATCCTGCTCAACCCCATGTCCTTCGTAGGGTTTGCGCAGGCACGCATGCTCTCCCCAGAGGGCCTCTGCCGCGCGTATGACGATAATGGCCGCGGCTATGTCCGTGCAGAGGGCGGTGCGGCGATCATATTGCGCCGGACGGACGTTGCGCTTCGCGAGAAGGACCGCAGCTATGCCAGGATCCATGCTGTAGGCGTCAATTCCTCGGGACGCACCAACGGCATTTCCATGCCGTCCCGCGAGGCGCAGGCCGCCTTGCTTCAGTCGATCTATGAGGGGCACAATATCGACGTCAACCGCATCGCTTTCATCGAGGGCCATGGAACGGGAACGAAGGTTGGCGACCCCGCCGAAATATGGGCGATCGGTGAAGTCATAGGCCACAATCGGCGGGCGCCGGTGCCGATCGGCTCGATCAAGACCAATATCGGCCATACCGAACCCGCATCCGGCCTTTTCGGGCTGTTGAAGGCAGTGATTGCGCTTGAGAATAATTTCCTTCCGGCTTCGCTGCATTTCGATCATCCGAATGAGTCCATCGACTTCGAGGGATTGAACGTTCGGGTCAACACATCAACGATCGAGCTTCTTCCGGCCAAGCAGGCACGCTTTGCCGGGATCAATTCCTTCGGCTTCGGCGGAACGAACGCTCACGTTGTCATCAGCGATCCCGATCCGATCGCGCCGCCGGAGCCGCCAATCCGAGGGGAGGGGATCGTTTTTGCCGTCAGCGCTCATACGGCGTCCGCTCTTTCGACGCTGCTCGAAGACTACAGGACCCGTCTTGAAACCGCCGAACCCAAGGAGGCTCGTCAGATCGTTGCTTCCGCTGCTGCCAATCGCGAACCCATGCGTCATCGTTTTGCTGCCCGCGCAAAGGACAGCGCGGCCGTGCTTGCCGCGATCGATGCGCATCTTGCAGGCAGAAATTCAGTCGGCGAAGCGGGCGAAGCTCCGGCGCAGGCCGCCAAGATCGCCTTCGTCTTTTCCGGCAACGGCTCGCAATGGGCGGGAATGGGTGTCGGCGCCTATCAGGAAAACCGCCATTTCCGGCAATGCTTCCAATCCTTCAGCGCGCTCTTTGAATATTATCTCGGCGAGAAGCTGACCGATGTGCTCGTCGCTTCCGACCTTGCCGCACGCCTGGCCGATACCAAGATCGCGCAGCCGCTGTTGTTTGCAATCCAGGCTTCTCTTTCGGATTGTCTATGGTCCATGGGGGTCAAGCCCGATGCGGTCTTCGGCCATTCGGTCGGCGAAATCGCAGCCGCTTATGCCGCCAAGGCGCTGACGGCTGCCGAAGCGGTTGCAATCGTCGCCAAGCGCTCGCTGCATCAGGATCTCCTCGCCGGCGAGGGCAAGATGGCTGCCGTGGTGCTTGGCGAGGATGCCGCACTGGCCTTTGCGAAATCCAGGGGTCTCGACAATATCTGTATCGCGGCGATCAATGCTCCGAATTCGGTAACGATCTCCGGTCCGGCCGATGAGATAGAAGCCTACAGGGACGCTGCTCGCAAATCCCAGATCGTCGCGCATGTTCTCGATATCAATTATCCGTTCCATCATCCGATCATCGACCGCGCCAAAGAGGCTTTTTTCGCGGACCTGCCCGATCTCGCACCGGATAGCGGCACGGGGATCTTCATTTCGACGGTAACAGGCGAACTGCGCGACGGGCGCCTGCTGGACACGCAATATTGGTGGCGCAATGTTCGCGATCCTGTGCTCTTCAAGGCGGGTTGTCAGGCCGCGATGGCAATGGGATGCAACCTCTTCATCGAGATTTCGCCGCGACCGATTCTGTCGAACTATGTGGCGGAGATTGCCAAACAGGCATCGGTTCAGGTCATTGCGATACCGACCTTGCTACGGGAAGCGCCTGTTGCCGACCATGATCCGGTTTCGCAATCATTTGCGCGGGCAGTCGCCAATGGAGCACCTGCGCTGCGTGCCCGCGGCAGTGCCACCCGCAACGCCTTCGTCAAACTGCCGTCTCTGCCTTTCGAGCCGGTGGAGCTTCGCACGCCTCCGACGACGGACGAGATCGATATCTTCGGTCGGGATCGCAAGAGCCCATATACGCTGCTCGGTTGGCGCGCCGATCTTAATGGTTCGAATTGGAAGAACCATCTCGATGCCCGTCTCTTCCCGGACCTTGCTGAACATGTGGTCGACGGCAAGGCTATCATGCCAGGTAGTGGTTTCGTCGAGATCGCAGTAACGGCGGCGCAACGCTATTACGGGACGGATGAGGTTGAAATCGGCAATCTCGAAATCATCCGGCCGCTGGAATTGTCTCAAGATCGAATGGTCGAGCTGTCGACCGTCCTGTCGCCTGAGACCGGAGATATCGAGATCCGGTCGCGCGAACGCCTGAGCCATGACGAATGGACGGTTCACGTGGTTGGACGTTGCCGCAAGCCGCTGGCCGGCGAGGGATACAGCGGATCCCTCGAGCGATCGGGCACAGAGCGCAAATCGACGCTGACCTCCGACGTGACCTACGAAACGGCGGATCGTTTCGGATTGCATTATGGCCCGCATTTCCAGCTTCTGTCGAAAGCCGTGGCATTCGGTCATCATGTGATCGAAGTGGATCTGAAACCGGCTGCCCCGCCGTCTCATCCGTTCGCCAGCTATAATCTCAACCCCATGTCGATCGATGCGGCGTTTCACGGACTCGTCGCATTGTTCGATCAATTCTCCGGCGACGAAACCGGTGCTCCCTATATTCCCGTTCATTTCGGCACCGTGAGAGTTTTCGGCAAGGGAAGGCCGATCGTCAAAGCCGTTATCGAGATCGAGCGGTTCAGCGCGAATTCGATCAAGGCCCGTTTCACCCTGTTCGATGCAGATGCCATGCCGGTCGTCGTTCTTGACGATAGCCGTTTCCGCCGCACACAGCTGCGCCGCAGGGCAACGCTGGATTCCGTCGCTTTTCATTACGAGGGCGTGCCTTCGGCTCTTTTCGCCGGCGAAGACAGAACCGGCACCGGCACACGGCGAATTTCATCATACGGCAGCTCCGATGGGAACCACGCACTCAACAATGCAAGTCTTCTTCTTGATGCCGCGATCTATCGGGCCTGCCATGATATCGCGCTGAAGGTCGCGGACCGCAACGGTACCGTCGCATTCTCCGGCCTTCCCGGTGATCCCGAGTTCAGGTCTTTCCTCGTCAATTGCCTCTACATTTTGGAGGACGCCGGCATCGCGGAGACGGGAGACGGCAGGTGGCATGTTCCCCTGGAGCCGACGCTGCCGCCGGTGGCGGAGCTGCTGCAGGAAATCTATCGCGAGGACGCCGGGCGCGTGGCCGAGAGTGTCCTCGTTGGCGATGCCTATCGCGAGACGCTCGAGCATCTGGCGACGATACGCCCGCATGTGCTGGGGCGAGAGCCTGCGGCCCAGGGCGCAAATATGCCGGGTGGGGCGACGCTGGAGCATGTGCTTGTACATTCTCCGTTGAGCCAGAGACGGCTTTCGATGCTGGCAGAGGCATTGGCTTCCTCCATCGAGGCCAATGACGGGCCGATCGGGCACGTTCTTGAGGTCGGCTCGATATCGGTTGCGTTCAGTCGAAAGCTGGCAACGATCGCCGCAGCCTCAGGTGCATGTCTCGTGATCGCTGAGCCGCGCGAGCAAGCCCGTCGAGCATTGGAGATCGCCTTTGAGCGTGACGCGCATGTTATCGTTGCCGATCCTGTCAGGCTGACGGATCACCGTGTCGCCGACATCGTGGTCGTCTCCGGCGATCAGAGCCAGCATCTGATGCGCCACAATGATGAGATCAAGCGGATGGTCCGGTCGGTCGCCGCCAGCGGCGCGCAGCTGCTGCTCGTCGATCGCGCACCGAGCGCCTTCAATGATTTCGTCTTCGGTCTTTCCGAAAGCTGGTTTGCCGATAGCCAGTCGCCGGAATTCCCGGTCGGACGGCTCGGTACGCCCCAGCAGATTGCCGATCTCCTCGGAACTCTGGGCTTTGCCAAGCCTCTGATCCAGGAACAGACTTTCCCCGAAGGCGCGCTGATTACGGTGTCGGCTGTCTCCGAGCGGCAGCCGGCAGAGGATATTGTTGCGGAAGCCGTCGATTCGATCCTGATCTTATCGGAGCAAGGCCGGAAGGGTCTCGGCAAGCTGGGCAAGAATATAACGATCATCGATCTCGACGCATCGTCTCCGGATATTGTCGACGCTCTCGATGCCATTGACCCGGCTACGCGCCGCGTCGTTTATCTTGCGGATATGAAGCGCGGCGATGCAGCGGAACTCTCGTTGTCACGTCTCTCCGCCTTCACGCAATTGGCGAACCTGCTGTCCCAGCACGCCGATGGAGCACGGCCTCGAATGGTCATCGTGGCGCCTGGCGGCTCTCCGCTGTCGGCTGGCTCTCTCGATGGTGCCAATGCGGGCCTGTGGGCTTTCGGACGCGTCCTGCAGAATGAATATGATGCCTTTGACGTGCACCTGCTGGATGCCGATATGGCTGGCAGTCGAGCGCTATTGGTGGTCGATACCCTGATGGTCGCGGAAACGGACAATAGGGAATGGTTCCTGGATCGCGCGACCGGAAGGATCCGGGAAGTCCGAGCTGTGGCTGGTCCCTTCGATGCCATCGAAGCGAGCCGCAGTGATTTCACAGCAGCAACGATCCGCCAGCATGTGAGCGGGCGTCTGGACAGCGTAGCCTGGGAGGAGGCGAGTCTTCCCGTGCCCGACGGGGGCGAAGTTGTCGTCTCCGTCGAAGCCACCGGCCTCAATTTTCGGGATGTCATGTGGTCTATGGGCGTTCTGCCCGAGGAAGCATTGGAAGACGGCTTTGCCGGTGCCACGATCGGCATGGAATTCGCCGGACGAATTCTTGCCGTGGGCGATGCGGTCGATGATCTCAAGCCGGGCGATAAGGTGATGGGGATCGGGCCTGCAGCATTCTCGACTCATGTGCGTGTCCATCGCGATGGCGTGACAAAGCTGCCGGAGCAGATGGAAACCGTTGCTGCCGCCACTGTGCCGGTTGCTTTTCTGACCGCCTATTACGCGATGGTCGAGCTTGGACGCATTCAGCCTGACGAGACCATCCTGATCCATGGAGCTGCCGGCGGCGTCGGTCTGGCTGCACTCCAGATCGCCAAGCACAGGGGAGCGAAGGTGATCGCCACGGCCGGCACAGTCGAGAAGCGCGGCTTCCTTGAAATGCTCGGCGCCGATCACGTGCTTGATTCCCGCTCTCTGGATTTCGTTTCCGGCGTGCGGCGGCTTACGGGCGGCGAGGGTGTCGATCTCGTTCTGAATTCGCTCTTTTCGGAAGCGATGGAACGGAGCATCGAGCTGGTCAAGCCTTTTGGCCGTTTCCTGGAGCTTGGCAAGCGTGATTATTACGCCGACCGCAAGATCGGCCTGCGTCCATTCCGGCGCAATGTCAGCTATTTCGGTATCGATGCCGATCAGCTTCTGGTCAATGTACCCGACCTGACACGGCGTATATTCAGGGAGATCGGTCAGCTTTTCGCCGAAGAAAAGCTGACGCCGCTGCCGTATCGCGCCTTCGCTTTTGACGAGATCGGCAACGCTTTCCGGTTGATGCAGAATGCCGGCCATATCGGCAAGATCGTGGTGCGCCCGCCTGTTGCGCGTGTTGACAGCGTCTTGCGAGCGCCTGCGAAATCTCTGCGCTTCGATGCCGGAGGCGTTTTTCTCGTTGCGGGCGGCATTGGCGGCTTCGGCCTATCCGCCGCCGATTGGCTTGTTTCCAGGGGTGCGCGCCGCATAGCTCTGTGCTCGCGCCGAGGCATTGCCAATGCGGAAACGAAAAAGGCGATAGCCGATTGGGCCAGGCGAGATGTCGTGACGACGCTGCATGCCTGCGATATCACCGATGCTGCCGCGGTTGAGACGCTGCTTGCCTCGCTTCGCTCCGAAGGAGCGCTGAAGGGTGTCGTTCATGCCGCCATGGTTCTGGACGACGCACTGCTCGCCAACCTGACGCCGGAGCGCAATCGTCCCGTTCTCGAGGTCAAGATCCGCGGTGCGGAAAATCTGGATCGCCTGACGCGAGATGACAGGCTGGAACTCTTCCTGCTGTTCTCCTCGGCAACGACCATGCTCGGCAATCCCGGCCAGGCGAATTATGTGATGGCAAACGGCTACTTGGAGGGCCTGGCGCGTGCGCGCCGTGCTGCCGGTAAGCCCGCGCTCGCCGTCGGTTTCGGCGCCATCGCCGACAAGGGCTTCCTTGCCCGCAATATCGAGGTCAATGATCTCCTTTCCAAGCGCATCGGCAAGGCTGCGCTGAAGGCACGCGATGCTCTGGAGCAGGTGGAGCGTTATATGCTGGCGGATAGAGGCGCGATCGATGCAGCGGCGGTCATGATCGCCGAGATCGATTGGAATGCCGTGCGCCTGCTGCCGATCTCAGGCCGGTCGCTGTTCGAGCCGCTGATGCGCCATGCAGGCAGTCATCAGGTCTTCAACGAGGGAGACAACGTCGATCTCAGGGAGCTGATCAGGGGGAAGTCGGAAGGGGAGGCTCAGGCCGCACTGCATGCGCTCATCGCTGCGGAGATTGCCGCCATCTTGCGCGTGACGGAAGACACGGTCACGCCTGACAAGGTGTTGAAGGATATCGGGCTCGATAGCCTGATGGCCATGGAGCTGGGCATGAGCTTCCAGCAGAAGACCGGCTTCGATATTCCTCTGAGCGGCGTAGGCGAGGGTACCACCGTGGGCGATGTCGTCAGCCGCTTGCGTGATCGTGTCATGAATCGCAATGGTGATGATGGTAATGGCGACGCAGCGGGTGATGACGGCGTGGTCGAGCGTCTGGCGCGCAGCCATGCCTCAGACCAGGAAAAAAGGGCCGTCCAGTGACCACGTATGATGCCGATGATGGCAATCCGGCGGAGCGGAAGAAGAGCAAGCTGCTCGAACAGATGCGCCGAGTTGGCGAATCCTCCGGCCGCAATCGGACCGAACGGCTGAACCGGCAACCGCAGGCACAGCCGCGCCAGGTGACGCGCTTCGAGGATCTGCCGGAATACAAGCGCGTCGCAACGCAGCGCATTGCGGGGGAGTTGCTTGGCGTTGCCAATCCCTTCTACCGATCGCATGATGCCGCTGCGGGCGCGACGACGCGCATCGGCGGGCGCGAGTTCGTCAATTTTGCTTCTTATGACTATCTGGCGACCAATACCGATCCGCATGTCGCCGCACGCGCGAAAGAAGCGATCGATCGCTTCGGAATTTCGGCGTCGGCAAGTCGCCTCGTGGCAGGAGAGCGGCCTGGTCACGTCGAGCTCGAGCGCAGGCTCGCCGCAGTCTATGGCGTCGATGCCGCCGTCTGCTTTGTCAGCGGCTACCTGACCAATGTTGCCGCGATCGGCTGCCTGATGGGGCCGCAGGATCTCGTGATCCACGACGAATTCATTCATAACAGTGCGCTTGCCGGCATCAAGCTTTCCGGCGCTGCTCGCCGGCTGTTTCAGCATAATGATGTCGACAGCCTCGAAAATATCCTGAAGACGATCTCATCGGATTTTCGGCGTGTCCTCGTCATCGTCGAAGGCATCTATTCCATGGATGGCGATATTGCCGATCTGCCGGCCCTGCTGGAATTGAGGGCGCGCTACGGTTTTTGGCTGATGGTCGACGAAGCGCATGCGCTTGGCATTCTGGGCAAGACGGGCCGCGGCACGTTCGAGCATTTCGATCTCGATCCGCGTGATGTCGATATCTGGATGGGCACGCTGTCGAAGACGACCTCCAGCTGTGGCGGCTATATTGCCGGCAGCAGCGCACTTGCCGATATTTTAAAAGCGGAAGCCGGCGGTTTCGTCTATAGCGTCGGTCTCTCACCGGTTCTCGCCGCCGCCGCCATTGCTGGCCTCGATATCCTCAAATCCGAGCCGGAGCGAACCGAACGCCTCAGGCGTAACGGCCATCTTTTTCTCGAAGAAGCAGAGGCGGCGGGCCTCGATACCGGCCTCAGCATGGGCCATTCGGTGGTGCCCGTGATCGTCGGCGATTCGCTTCGTGCGGCGCAGCTTTCGAACGACCTGCTCGCCGAAGGCATCAATGTGCTGCCTATCATCCATCCGGCGGTGCCGGAAGGCATGGCGCGGCTCCGCTTCTTCATCACCTGCAATCACACCGAGGAACAGATCCGGCGGGCGGTCGCGCTCACGGCCGAAAAACTCAAGAGTTTGGAGGACCGCAATTTCGGTCTTGCCTCGCTGGATATGGACAAGATGATGCAGCTGCTGCCCCTGGCTCAGGCTCCAGGCGGCTCATAAGTTCGGGGCGGTCGTCTCATGCACGTTATCGTCACGGGAGGTTCAAGCGGAATTGGTCTGGCGGTAGCGAAGCTTTATGCGGCCAGGGGCGCTCGAGTTTCGCTTCTTGCCCGCGATGTGGGGCGGCTCGAAGCGGCGCGCGCCGAAATCGCAGCGCTTCCCGGTGTCGACGGCGCCTTCATCCGGGCGGCTTCCGCTGATGTGGCCTCGGCCGAACAGGCCGCGGAGGCGGTAAAGCTTTGCGAGGCGTCCTTCGGTCCGTGTGATATCCTCATAACTTCTGCGGGCATCGTCGAGCCTCGCGCCTTCGATGCGATGCCGGCATCGGTTTTCGATGAGCAGATCTCCATCAATGTCCTCGGGACGGCCAATGCGGTTCGCGCTGTTTATAAAGGCATGAAGAGCCGGCGCAACGGCCGGATCATGATGATCTCTTCGGGCGCTGCCTTGATCGGTATCTTCGGCTACACCGCCTATTGCGCATCCAAATCTGCGTTGGAGGGTTTTGCCGAAGCTTTGAGTGCCGAGGCTGGTGCTTCGGGCGTAAAGATTTCGATCTGTTTTCCGCCCGATACGATGACGCCGCAATATCGCCGGGAAATCTCGCTCAGGCCTCGCGAGGCGAAGGTGGTGATGGGGGCCGTCAAACCGTGGAGCGCGGAGGCGGTCGCGGCAAAAATCGTCCACGGACTGGATCGCGGCAAGCGGAGAATCCATTTCGGATTTTCGCTGACGGCGCTTGCATTTTTCGGACCATTGATAAAACCGCCGCTGCTATGGTGGTTTTCGCGCACGACGCGAAAAATATTTGGTGGGGAGGGGGCGCGCGGTCTTGCCGATACGGCCGAGCAACGCTTTGATAGTGATAAGTAATACGAAACAACTACCGGTGTTGCGCTGTCGGTGAAACACGTGCAAGAGAAGGTAAGTCAGGGAATTGGCGGCCCGTTCCTCGCGGATATGAGAATGTCATAGAGGCGGCGGGCATTTGGATGGCGCAATCTTGAAGCTTCATGATTTTCCAGTTCTTTTGACGCTCGCCTGCTTCGCGTTTTCCTGCGTCATCGTCCTGCTGACTGATCCTTTCGCAATGCCGGCTGCCGTCACCGCCGAGAATCGCCCGAAAAGAAGCTGGCGGCGGGTAGCCTGCGACTGGGCGGCGAGGATTCCGGTTATCATATTGATCTATGTCGCCTTCTTCGCCATTTCGTGGCGCCCGCTCTACAGCACGCAGGCTGTCATCAGCTTCTTCGTCATCTTCACGGGCATATCGAGGGCGAAGTTCGAGTTTATCCGCGAGCCTCTGGTTTTTTCGGACATCGCGCTCGTCGTAGATGTCTTCAAATACAAGGAGATCTTCTACGCGACTTCGCTGAACATCGTCTTCTGGATCATCGCCTTCGCTTATGTTTTCGGCCTCAGCGGCCTCTACATGTATCTCGAGCCGTCGGTTTTGCCTTCGTCGAACCAATTGCTGTGGGTCATGTTGATGTTGGTGGTCGCCTTCGCGCCATGGCTCGCGCTGTTCAGCAGGGTCGTCAGCGAACCGGTCTGCCGTTTCACACAGAAGTTTCTCGGCAGGGTTGATGTGAAGATCGATACGGTGCGGTTTGGCACATTCGCTTCCGTCGTCTTTCATTTCGTCATCTGGGTTGGTGTCCGGCGCGAGGCGATCGTCTCGGAATTGTCCGGGCGCTTCATGTCGGCGCTTCAGGAGCTTTGGGACCATGGTGAAGACGAACCGCTCATCGTCGTCTGGCAATCCGAATCCTTCATCGACCTCAGACATTTTGGCGTCGACAATATCAAGCTTCCCAATCTCGACCGCCTGCGCGAGCAGGCCGCGCAATGGGGCCGCATGACCAGCGTCTTCGAGGGTGGTTATACGCTGCGAACCGAATTTGCCGTCCTGAGCGGGCTACTGCCCGAAAATGTGCATATCGATGCCAGCTACCCCTATCTGCGCGCCAGCCACTATAAGGATGTGGTCTGGCCGGCGCGGCTGAAGAAGGCGGGCTGGAAGACGCAGTTCATCCATCCCTACGACAAGACATTCTTCCTTCGCCACAAGGCATTGCCGCAGCTCGGCTTCGACCGGATGATGATGCTGGACGAGTTTGATCACAATCCTGAACGCGATGGACCCTATGTCAGCGATCTCTCGCTGACCAAGAGTGTGATTCGGACGATCGACGACGATGGCGTGGGCAAAAATTTCCTCTTTGTCGCATCCATGGCGAATCATGGCCCCTGGGAGCCGGGCCGCTGCGGCGACCTCGTCAATCCGGTGGATATCTATGGCGAGCTTCTGATGCGCGCCGATCATGCGCTCGGCAATCTCGCCCATCACCTCGACAGGCTGGATCGCCCGGTCTGGCTGCTCTTCTATGGTGATCATGCGCCCTTGCTGAAAGCTTTTGCCGATCCTTTCCCCGATCCGCGCACCGATTACGTCATCGTTCCGCTAGGCCGCGCGCGCGCCCATTCGCAAAGGCCGCAGCCACCGCAGGAAGAGGCGCCCTGGAATCTGATCGGCACATTGCTGCACTATGCCGGGCTTGCCACCGAGGTCGCGGAATGATGCCCAGTGGGGAAGGGGTCACGCGCCCGCGCATCTTCCTCTTCCTGCAAGGCCCATCCTCGCCTTTGTTCGTTGAGACTGCCAGGATATTGGAAAAGGCTGGCGGCCGCTGCATCCGCATCAACTTGAATGCCGGGGATTGGATTTCTTGGCGCTGCCGCGGCGCCTCCAATTATCGCGGCGGTTTTGCCGGATGGCGCGCCTATGTCAGGCAGCGAATCGAGGCCGAGAACGTCACCGACCTGATCCTGCACGGCGAGGAGCGCCCCTACCATAAGGTTGCCATCGAGGAGGCGCGGCGTGCCGGCGTCACCGTCAATGTCGTCGAAATGGGATATTTGCGGCCTGACTGGGTGACGCTCGAGCGAGATGGCCTCTCCTCCAATTCGCACTTTCCGGCCGATCCTGCCCATATATTGAAAGCAGCGTCCAAGCTGCCGGAACCGGATTGGAAACGCCGCTACAATCAAACTTTCCTGGCGGAAGCCCTTTATGATCTCGCCTATTATCTCCCGACTGTCTTTCTGTGGTTCCTCTATCCAGGCTATCGGCGGCACGGGCTCTACCATCCCGTAATGGAATACGCCGGCTGGCTGAGGAAACTTCCTTTCAGGGGCAGGAGGGCACGAGAGGCAGAGGGTGTGATCAAGGATCTGATTGCCGCCGGCAAGCGCTTCTTCGTCTATCCGCTACAGCTTCAGACCGATTTTCAGTTGCGAGCGCACTCGCCCTTCCATCAGCAGCAGGATGCTATCCGGTTGATTCTTCGTTCCTTCGCGGAGAATGCGGCATCCGACGCGCATCTCGTCCTCAAGCTGCATCCGCTCGATCACGGGCTGGTGGATTGGCACGCCTATGTTGACCGCATCGGCGCCTCATGCGGATTGTCGGCTCGCATTCATCTGATCGACGGTGGCAGTCTTGACCGGCTGATTGCCGCCAGCCAGGGCATGGTAACGGTCAACTCGACGGCGGCGCTTTCAGCGCTGCAGGCGGGAAAGCCGGTCAAAACGCTGGGAGTGGCGATCTACGATATCGATGGTTTGAGCGATCAAGGTAGCCTGGATCGATTCTGGTGGGAGCCGATACCGCCGTCGCCGGAGCTATGCAGCGCATTTTTTCGCCTGCTGGCCGCGACGGTACAGGTACGTGGCAACTTTTGCTCGCGTGAGGGCGCGCGCGCCGCCGCCGCGCAGATCGCGGGGAGACTGCTGTCGCGGACGGTCAACCTGCCGGATGCCTACATCGAGCCGCCGCCAAGGCAGCGACCGATGAAATTTCATGTGCCGTAATGAAGGCGCAATGGGATGGAAGAGGAATTGTTGCCCCTGCGAGGGTCTTCAGGCTGAAATTGACAACGAGGCCACTTACATGTGGACTGACACGGAACTCAGCGCAGCGATTCGACATTGGGAATGAATGTGGATAACGGTTTGCCGGGAGCAAACGCGATGGATGACAGCAAGATGGAACGATTCATGTTGAAGGAGCTGCTTGTTATCATAGCAGCCCTCGTGCTTGTTTCCGTCGTGCTTCTGGCCGTCATCATTCTCGGCAACTACTGAGCCATAGGTGTCGGCGCACAAAGGCGCTCATCGTGATTGCTGCCTACAGCCGCAGATCATTCAAACTGACAATCAAACATGTGAAGAATGGTGGGCGATGAGAGACTCGAACTCCCGACATCCTCGGTGTAAACGAGGCGCTCTACCAACTGAGCTAATCGCCCTTCTGCGAAGCGGGTCATTGGCCCGCCGCGTTCGGTGGCCGTGATCTATGCGGAACGACGACAAACCGCAAGAGTGTTTGTGAAGATTTTTTGATTTTTTTGAATTTTACACCTCTCCGGCCGTCGTCATCCACATGAGTAGATGTGAGGCTTGCTGGATTGCTCCTGTGCATATCAGGCGCGAATGAAATGCGTGGAGCGGGAACCTGCCATGTTAAATCGCCGGAACGGAAAGTTGCGGGCGAGCTTGTCCAAAACAATTCGCACTCTGTCATCGATTTGTATTCAAACCTGCTTGACACCCAAACACGAACCCCGTAGTTAGCCGCTCATCGAACGGCGAGGGCCGCTTTGATGGGTGCGGAAGCATCTGGAATGCTTGAAATGAAATGCGGGTGTAGCTCAGTCGGTTAGAGTGCCGGCCTGTCACGCCGGAGGTCGCGGGTTCGAGCCCCGTCACTCGCGCCATTTCAAGGCAAATTTCGGATCTGCACCGGCTGAAAGGCCAAACAATGCGCGGGTGTAGCTCAGTCGGTTAGAGTGCCGGCCTGTCACGCCGGAGGTCGCGGGTTCGAGCCCCGTCACTCGCGCCATTCTCTCCAAGCCATTACAATCAAACATCAATTTATTGCGATTGCGAAGAAGCCTTTTCGCGCCAGCGCTGATTTGTCGCGTTGCCGTCGCAACACATTGATATCTACCGCTCGATAGTACCCTAACAGACAGATTCAAAAGGCTTGCGCGCGCGCTCCGCCTGCGCTAACCACGGCTCTGTTGCAACGCTCTTTCGCTTGCTGGGCATTTGCTCAGATGCGCCGCCCCGGCGCTGATCGCAAGCAGGGATGGACATGATGACTGGACTGCTCAGTTCCTATATTCCGATAGCGATTTTCATTGGTATTGCCGTGGTAATCGGCCTGGCGCTGTTGATCACGCCGTTCGCCGTCGCCTTCAAGGCGCCCGACTCGGAAAAGCTGTCGGCTTACGAATGCGGCTTCAATGCATTCGATGACGCCCGCATGAAGTTCGATATCCGCTTCTATCTCGTATCGATTCTCTTCATCATCTTCGATCTGGAAGTCGCCTTCCTTTTCCCGTGGGCCGTATCCTTCGGCGCCATCGGCTGGTTCGGGTTCTGGTCGATGATGGTGTTCCTCGCGGTGCTGACCATCGGCTTTATCTATGAATGGAAGAAGGGAGCCCTGGAATGGGAGTAGCCCCAAGCAACACGACGCTCGTGGCGCCACAGCCGAAGGGGATCATCGATCCCGCAACCGGCCGGCCGGTCGGCAGCAACGATCCGTTCTTCGGCGAAATCAACAACGAGCTCGCCGACAAGGGTTTTCTGGTCACCTCCACCGATGAGCTGATCAACTGGGCCCGTACCGGTTCCTTGATGTGGATGACTTTCGGACTTGCCTGCTGCGCTGTCGAGATGATGCAGGTTTCCATGCCGCGTTATGACGTGGAGCGCTTCGGTTTTGCGCCGCGCGCGTCGCCGCGCCAGTCCGACGTCATGATCGTCGCCGGCACGCTCACCAACAAGATGGCGCCCGCGCTTCGCAAGGTCTATGACCAGATGCCTGAGCCGCGTTACGTCATTTCGATGGGTTCCTGCGCCAATGGCGGCGGCTACTATCACTATTCCTACTCCGTCGTTCGCGGATGCGACCGTGTCGTTCCGATCGACATCTATATTCCGGGCTGTCCTCCCACGGCGGAGGCACTGCTTTACGGCGTGCTTCTGCTGCAGAAGAAGATCCGGCGCACTGGCACGATCGAACGGTAAGGCAGGGGACAAGGTACTATGAGTGAAGCCCTGAACGAACTCGCCGCCTACCTCACGGAAGTTCGCAGCGCCCTGATTTCCTCGAGCGAGATCAAGTACGGCGAGCTGAACGTGACGACGACGACCGAAAACGTTATCGCCCTGCTGACCTTTCTGCGTGACGACGCCAAGTGCGGTTTCGTCAACATGACGGATATTTGCGGCGTCGACTGGCCGCAGCGCGCTGAGCGTTTTGACGTGGTATACCATCTGCTGTCGCCCAAGAAGAACCTGCGCATTCGCGTCAAGGTTCCCGTCGGCGAAGATCAGCCCGTTCCCTCCGCTTGCGGCGTCTATCCCGGTGCCGATTGGTTCGAGCGTGAAACCTGGGACATGTACGGCGTTCTCTTCACCGGCCACCCGGATCTGCGCCGCCTGCTGACGGATTATGGTTTCGAAGGCCATCCGCTGCGCAAGGACTTCCCGACGACCGGTTTCGTCGAGGTTCGTTATGACGACGCCGCCAAGCGCGTTGTCTACGAGCCGGTAGAGCTGAAGCAGGAATTCCGTAACTTTGACTTCCTGTCGCCATGGGAAGGCACCGATTATGTGCTGCCCGGCGACGAGAAGGCGAAACAGTAAGCTGAGGCAATAGGCATTAGCCAATAGGCAATAGGAGAATGGCAAACGGCAATTAATTCCTATCAGGACCTTACAGTGTGGCAACGCGCCATGGATCTTGCGGTTGAATGTTATGCTCTTACCAAGGGGTTTCCGAAGGAAGAGATCTACGGCTTGGTTTCGCAGATAAGGCGGGCATCCGTATCGATCGCAGCAAACATAGCGGAGGGTTATGGGCGCGAAGCCACAGGGGCTTACGTCCATCATCTGAAGATCGCACAAGGTTCGCTGAAGGAGTTGGAGACGCACCTGATACTTTCGACGCGAATAGGCATCGTCAACTTTGAGCAAGTCAAACCTGCGATGTCCGTGAGCGATGAAATTGGAAAGATGCTGCGGTCTCTCACGCGCCGATTGCAAGACGGGCGACCTGGATATGAAAGCTAACGATTACACTATTGCCTATTGCCCACTGGCTAATGCCTGCAATAAGCGGAGCGCATTGCAATGACAGAACATAACGTTCGCAACTTCAACATCAATTTCGGCCCGCAGCACCCGGCTGCGCACGGCGTTTTGCGTCTTGTCCTCGAACTGGACGGCGAAATTGTGGAACGCGTCGATCCGCATATCGGCCTGCTGCATCGCGGCACTGAAAAGCTGATCGAATCGAAGACTTATCTTCAGGCTGTTCCTTATTTCGACCGCCTCGACTACGTGGCGCCGATGAACCAGGAACACGCCTATGCGCTGGCCGTCGAAAAGCTGCTCGGCATCGATATCCCGATCCGCGGTCAGCTGATCCGCGTGCTCTATTCGGAAATCGGCCGTATCTTGTCGCATCTCCTCAACGTCACGACCCAAGCAATGGACGTCGGCGCGCTGACGCCGCCGCTCTGGGGCTTCGAAGAGCGCGAAAAGCTGATGGTGTTCTATGAGCGTGCCTCCGGCTCGCGCATGCACGCAGCGTACGTCCGTCCGGGTGGCGTTCACCAGGATCTTCCCGAAAAGCTCGTGCAGGATATTGGCGACTGGTGCGATCCCTTCCTGAAGGCGCTCGACGATATCGACGATCTCCTGACCGGCAACCGCATCTTCAAGCAGCGTAACGTCGATATTGGCGTAGTCTCGCTGGAAGACTGTTGGGCCTGGGGCTTCTCCGGCGTCATGGTCCGCGGCTCGGGTGCTGCTTGGGACTTGCGCAAGGCACAGCCTTACGAATGCTACGCCGATCTCGAATTCGACATTCCGATCGGCAAGAACGGCGACTGCTACGACCGTTACCTCATCCGCATGATCGAAATGCGCGAAGCCGTCCGCATCATGAAGCAGTGTGTCAATCGCCTGCTGGGTGATGCCAAGACCGGACCGGTTTCGTCGCTCGATGGTAAGGTCGTTCCGCCGAAGCGCGGCGAGATGAAGCGCTCGATGGAAGCGCTGATCCACCACTTCAAGCTTTACACCGAAGGCTATCACGTGCCGGCCGGCGAGGTTTATGCGGCTGTCGAAGCGCCGAAGGGCGAATTCGGCGTCTACCTCGTCTCGGACGGTTCCAACAAGCCGTATCGCTGCAAGATCCGTGCGCCGGGCTATGCGCATCTGCAGGCCATGGACTTCATGTGCCGCGGCCACCAGCTCGCCGACGTCGCGGCCGTGCTCGGCTCGCTCGATATCGTATTCGGTGAGGTGGATCGTTGATGCGAGCCTGGCAGGTCCTCATTCCAGCGCTTCTCGTCGCCTGCGGTGCTTCGGCACAGCAGACCGGCAAGACGCAGGGCCTGCCGAGCATCAACCTGCAGAATTCGAATTCGATCAATTCGAATTCTGCGAAAAGTGGAAGCGAGGTTACGTCGGGCGGAGATTCGACCATGGCTGACCTCCTTTCCCGCGGTTACGAGATCAAGGCCGCTGTGCCGAATGGCGGCAAGTTTGTTGTGTTTATGCAGAAAGACCAGTCGGCCTATGCCTGCGAATTCTCGTCTCTGACGAATACGCGGTGTGGGTCCTTAAACTGAGATAAGGCGTGAAAGATGTCCGTTCGTCGACTAGCCGAAGATCAATTCCAGCCTGCCGCCTTCGCTTTCAATGCGGAGAATGCGGTCTGGGCTGAAAAGACGATTCAGAAATATCCTGATGGTCGTCAGCAATCCGCGATCATCCCGCTGATGATGCGTGCGCAGGAGCAGGAAGGCTGGGTCACCAAGGCGGCTATCGAAACGATCGCCGACATGCTCGACATGGCCTATATCCGCGCGCTCGAAGTCGCGACTTTCTATACACAGTTCCAGCTGCACCCGGTCGGTACGCGCGCCCACGTTCAAGTCTGTGGCACGACGCCCTGCATGCTGCGCGGCGCTGAGGGGCTGATCAAGGTCTGCAAGAGCCGGATCAACGATCACGCTTTCGAGCGCAATGCCGACGGTACGCTCTCCTGGGAAGAAGTCGAATGTCAGGGCGCCTGCGTCAACGCACCGATGGTGGTGATCGGCAAGGATACCTATGAGGATCTGACGCCGGCACGTCTCGAAGAAATCATCGATGCATTCGCCGCAGGCAAGGGCCATGAGATTCAGACCGGCCCGCAGATCGATCGCGTTTTCTCCGCTCCGGAAGGCGGCTTGACGTCGCTGCTTTCGGATGAGGCGAAGGCAAAGAGTGTCGCAAGCAAGACGGCCAAGGCCACTGCTGACGCCGTATCGATCCCGCCGTCGGAAGCCGGCCGTGCAAAAAGCACGGATGCCGAAACCAATCCCAGCCTGAAGACGCCGGCGACGGCGCCGAAGGAAGCAGCCAAGAATGCCAAAGCGGCCGAAACGCAGCCGCTTTCGGGCACTGCAGCCGCGGAACCCGCTGCCGGAAAGCCGTCGCTCGACGACAAAAATCGTCCCGCCGGTGTCGAAAGACCCGCGCAGCCGGACAATCTGCAGCTCATTTCAGGCGTTGGCCCGAAGATCGAAGGGACCTTGCATGAGCTCGGTATCTTCACCTTCACGCAGATTGCCAGCTGGAATGAGGCCGAGCGTCATTGGGTCGACGGCTATCTGAATTTCAAGGGCCGGATCGAGCGCGACGACTGGGTCAGGCAGGCTGAGGCACTCGCTAAGGGTGGCGAAGCGGAATATATCAAGGTCTTCGGCAAGAAGCCGCGGTAAGAGGTGAAGCATGTTACAGGATCAGGATCGCATCTTTACCAATATCTACGGCCTTAAGGACAAATCCCTAAAGGGCGCGATGTCGCGCGGCCATTGGGACGGCACGAAGCAAATCCTCGAAAAAGGCCGTGACTGGATCATCAACGAGATGAAGGCTTCCGGCCTTCGCGGCCGCGGGGGTGCAGGCTTCCCGACCGGTCTCAAGTGGTCCTTCATGCCGAAGGAAAGCGACGGGCGCCCGCATTATCTCGTCGTTAACGCCGACGAGTCCGAACCTGGCACCTGCAAGGACCGCGACATCATGCGTCACGATCCGCATACGCTGATCGAAGGCTGCGTCATCGCCGGCTTCGCTATGGGCGCGAATACTGCCTATATCTATGTGCGCGGCGAATACATGCGCGAGCGCGAAGCTCTGCAGGCTGCCATCGACGAGTGCTACGATGCCGGATTGCTGGGCAAAAACAACAAGCTCGGCTGGGATTTTGATGTTTTC
Source organism: Martinezella sp. CNPSo 3890 (assembly GCF_057784455.1). Taxonomy (NCBI): domain Bacteria; kingdom Pseudomonadati; phylum Pseudomonadota; class Alphaproteobacteria; order Hyphomicrobiales; family Rhizobiaceae; genus Martinezella; species Martinezella sp. CNPSo 3890. Next base: position 869,892 of record NZ_JBXSOR010000001.1, read on the forward strand.
GTTCATCACGGCGCCGGCGCTTACATCTGTGGCGAGGAAACCGCGCTGCTGGAAAGCCTGGAAGGCAAGAAGGGCCAACCGCGCCTGAAGCCGCCATTCCCGGCCAATATGGGTCTCTACGGTTGCCCCACGACGGTCAACAATGTCGAGTCGATCGCCGTAGCACCGACAATCCTGCGCCGCGGCGCCGGCTGGTTCTCCTCCTTCGGCCGCCCCAACAATGTCGGCACGAAGCTTTTCATGATCTCGGGCCACGTCAACCGTCCCTGCACGGTCGAAGAAACCATGGGCATCACCTTCCGCGAGCTGGTAGACAAGCATGCAGGCGGCGTCCGCGGCGGCTGGGACAACCTGCTTGCCGTCATCCCCGGCGGCGCATCGTGCCCGGTCGTTCCGGCTGCCGATATCATCGACTGCCCGATGGATTTCGACGGCCTGCGCGAAGTCAAGTCTTCCTTTGGCACGGCCGCGGCGATCGTCATGGACAAGTCGACCGACATCATCAAGGCGATTGCCCGCATCTCGGCCTTCTTCAAGCACGAAAGCTGCGGCCAGTGCACGCCGTGCCGCGAAGGTACGGGCTGGATGTGGCGCGTTCTTGAGCGTATGGCTCGCGGCAACGCCCAGAAGCGCGAGATCGACATGCTGTTCCAGGTGACGAAGCAGATCGAAGGTCATACCATCTGTGCGCTCGGTGACGCAGCCGCATGGCCGGTTCAGGGCCTGATCCGCAATTTCCGTCCCGAGATCGAAAAGCGCATCGACCAGTACACCGCCAACGCGACGAGCCACGGCACGGTTCTGGAAGCAGCCGAATAAGGATCGAAGATGGCGAAGACCAACGATATCAGGCAGGGCAGCGGAGCGACCGATCGTGCATCGGCCGATCTCGGCCGCGCCACTGCCGATATATTTGGGAATGCGCCGATCATGCCGATCCATCCGCTGATGGCCCATCCGGCCGCGGCCATTGCCGCTGCGACCGCAATCGGTTTCGGCTTTACCTCGCAACTGGCCGGCGCATTTCTTGGCGCTTTCCAGGGTGCCGTTGAAGCGACCACCAAATTGGCCGAAGCCCTGGAAGACGAAAAGCATCAGGCTGAAGCCGCTGCGAAGCCGACTGCTGCGAATGGCGGGGCAGGGGACGCAAAGCCTGTAAAGGCAGCGCCCGTTGTCAAGACGGCTGCGCCGAAGCCAGTCGCACCGAAGCCGGCTGCTGCCAAGCAGAAGGCGGTTGGCTTAAAGAAGGCTGAGCCGAAGCCCGTAGTTGCCGCGCCCAAGGCCGCGACGACAACTGCAAAGAAGACGGCGAAGGCTGAAGCCGCTTCACCGGTTGCCGCAAAGGCGGCTCCTGCGCGCGGCCGCAAGGCGGCTGAGAAGGCTGACGACCTGAAGCGGATTTCCGGCATAGGTCCGAAGCTGGAGCAGGTGCTGAACGGACGTGGCATCAAGCGATTTGCCGATATTGCCGCCTGGAGCGATGCAGATATCGAGCGGATCGACACAGAGCTTGGCTTCGACGGCCGCATCCGGCGCGACGACTGGGTTGGCCAGGCGAAGGCGCTGCTGCCGAAGGGCCGGAGCTGAGATTTTTCCTCGGCTGGATCGCCGCCGGGGAGGGTGAATGAACGCGGGTGAGATCATTGCGGAGATGTCTGCAATGTTTCGGTCGCAAAGCTGGTCTTGCGGGGACAAGATTCAGCAAAGCTTATTGTGAGCAAGCCGGTGCTATCAGGCGTTTCAGCCGCCCCGATGGCAACCCGGTTTGCGATCATGAAATTGTCTGCGGCCAGGTTGGGCTGGAGACGTGACATAGGACTGAGTGGACGATGGCTAAACTGAAGATTGACGGTAAAGAGATCGAAGTTCCGGATCACTACACGCTTATCCAGGCGTGCGAGGAAGCCGGCGCCGAAGTCCCGCGCTTCTGCTTCCATGAACGACTGTCGGTGGCCGGCAATTGCCGCATGTGCCTCGTCGAGGTGAAGGGTGGCCCGCCGAAGCCGCAGGCATCCTGCGCCATGGGCGTTCGTGATATTCGCGGTGGCCCGAACGGCGAGCTTCCGGAAGTCTTCACCAACACGCCGATGGTCAAGAAGGCCCGCGAAGGCGTGATGGAATTCCTGCTGATCAACCACCCGCTGGATTGCCCGATCTGCGACCAGGGCGGCGAATGCGACCTGCAGGACCAGGCCATGGCCTTCGGTATCGACTCCTCGCGCTATCAGGAAGACAAGCGCGCGGTCGAAGACAAGTATATCGGCCCGCTCGTCAAGACCGTGATGAACCGCTGCATTCACTGCACGCGTTGCGTCCGCTTCACGACGGAAGTTGCCGGCATCTCCGAACTCGGCCTCATCGGCCGCGGCGAGGATGCTGAAATCACCACCTATCTCGAGCAGGCGATGACCTCCGAGCTGCAGGGCAACGTCGTTGACCTTTGCCCGGTCGGCGCTCTGACCTCCAAGCCTTTCGCATTCACGGCTCGTCCGTGGGAACTGAACAAGACCGAATCGATCGACGTCATGGACGCTCTCGGCTCGGCGATCCGCGTCGATACCCGCGGCCGTGAAGTCATGCGCGTTCTGCCGAGGGTCAACGAGCAGATCAACGAAGAGTGGATCTCCGACAAGACCCGCTTCATCTGGGACGGCCTGAAGACGCAGCGCCTCGACAAGCCCTATGTCCGCAAGGACGGCCGCCTGCAGCCGGCGACCTGGAGCGACGCTTTCGCCGCCATCAAGTCGGCGGTTTCCGCTACCAGCGGCGACAAGATCGGTGCAATCGCCGGCGATCTCGCTTCGGTCGAGGAAATGTACGCTCTCGGCGAGCTGCTGAAGTCGCTGGGATCGGAAAATCTCGACTGTCGCCAGGACGGGACGGCGCTAGATCCGTCGCTTGGCCGTGCAAGCTACATCTTCAACCCGAGCATCCAGGGTATCGAAGCCGCTGACGCGCTGCTGATCGTGGGCGCCAATCCGCGCTTCGAAGCGGCCGTCATGAATTCGCGCATCCGCAAGCGCTGGCGCCGCGGCAAGTTCCCGATCGGCGTGATCGGTGAAGCTGCAGATCTTCGCTACTCCTATGATTATCTCGGCGCAGGCCCGGACACGCTGGCCGATCTCGTCAGTGGCTCGCACAGCTTCGCCGACGTCCTGAAGAACGCTCAGAAGCCGATGATCATCATCGGCCAGGGCGCTCTCACCCGTGAAGATGGTGCCGAGGTTCTGGCAAATGCCGCCAAACTCGCTGCCGCCGTTGGCGTCGTCAAGGAAGACTGGAACGGTTTTGCCGTGCTGCACACGGCAGCTGCGCGCGTCGGCGGCCTTGATCTCGGCTTCGTGCCGGGCGCAAAGGGCGTCAATGCCGCCACCATGCTGTCGTCGATGGACGTCCTCTTCCTGCTGAGCGCCGATGAACTCGACTTCAGCCGCAAGGGCGCGAAGTTCACGGTCTATATCGGCTCGCATGGTGATAACGGCGCTCAGAACGCCGATGTCATCCTTCCGGCGGCCGCCTATACCGAAAAGTCGGGTACCTGGGTCAATACCGAAGGCCGCGTCCAGATGGGCAACCGTGCCGGTTTCGCACCGGGCGACGCCCGCGAAGACTGGGCGATCATCCGTGCTCTTTCCGACGTGCTCGGCAAGAAGCTTCCCTTTGATTCGCTGAGAGAATTGCGGGCCAAGCTCTATGCAGCCTTCCCGCATTTCGCCGGGATCGACGAGATTGCGGAAGGCGATAGCGCCCAAATTGCCGCACTTGCGAAAAAAGCCGGCACGATGGGCAAATCGGCATTTGCTTCGCCGATCAAAGACTTCTATTTGACGAACCCGATAACGCGCGCGTCGGCTGTCATGGCCGAATGCTCGGCATTGGCCCGCAACAATTTCCGCGTTGCGGCAGAGTAAGGGCAGAGGACTATGGATTCATTCGTTTCGACCTATCTCTGGCCGGCGCTGATCATGATCGGCCAGTCTCTGCTGCTCCTGGTCTGCCTGCTGATCTTCATCGCCTACATTCTGCTTGCCGACCGCAAGATCTGGGCAGCCGTCCAGCTGCGCCGCGGCCCGAACGTCGTCGGCCCCTTCGGCCTGTTCCAGTCCTTCGCCGACTTGCTGAAGTTCATGTTCAAGGAGCCGATCATCCCGGCCGGCGCCAACAAGACCGTATTCCTGCTGGCCCCGCTGGTTTCCGTGGTGCTGGCGCTGTCGACCTGGGCCGTTGTGCCGGTCGCGCAGAACTGGGTCGTCGCCGATATCAACGTCGGCATCCTCTACATTCTGGCGATCTCGTCGCTTGAAGTTTACGGCATCATCATGGGCGGCTGGGCTTCGAACTCGAAGTATCCGTTCCTCGGCGCGCTCCGTTCGGCGGCGCAGATGGTGTCCTATGAAGTCTCGATCGGTCTCGTCATCGTCACCGTTCTGCTCTGCGTCGGTTCGCTGAACCTGACGGATATCGTGCTGTCGCAGCAGACCGGCCTCGGCACCAAGCTCGGCCTGCCGGCCTCGTTCCTCGACTGGCACTGGCTGTCGCTCTTCCCGATGTTCATCGTGTTCTTCATTTCGGCGCTCGCTGAAACGAACCGTCCGCCTTTCGACCTTCCGGAAGCGGAATCGGAGCTGGTTGCCGGCTTCATGGTCGAATACGGCTCTTCGCCTTACATGATGTTCATGCTCGGCGAATATGCCGCCGTCGTCCTGATGTGCTCGCTGACGACGATCCTATTCCTCGGCGGTTGGCTGCCCCCGGTCGATATCTGGATCCTGAACTGGGTTCCGGGCATCATCTGGTTCCTGCTGAAGTCGTGCTTTGTGTTCTTCATGTTCGCGATGGTGAAGGCCTTCGTGCCGCGCTACCGCTATGACCAGCTCATGCGCCTTGGCTGGAAGGTTTTCCTGCCGCTGTCGCTCGCCATGGTCGTTATCGTTGCATTCGTGCTGAAGCTGACGGGATGGGCATGATGATGTCGATCCTCGCTTCAAGCAGATTTGGAGGTTGAAGATGGCCGGAATTTCCAACGCCGTCAGCTCGCTGTTCCTCAAGGAATTTGTCGGCGCATTCTTTTTGTCGATGCGTTACTTCTTCAAGCAGAAGGCAACGATCAACTACCCCTTCGAAAAGGGGCCGGTCAGCCCGCGCTTCCGCGGCGAACATGCGCTGCGCCGCTATCCCAACGGCGAAGAGCGCTGCATCGCCTGCAAGCTCTGCGAAGCCATCTGTCCTGCCCAGGCCATCACCATCGAGGCCGGGCCGCGCCGCAACGACGGCACCCGCCGCACGGTGCGTTACGACATCGACATGGTGAAGTGCATCTATTGCGGCTTCTGCCAAGAGGCATGCCCGGTCGACGCCATCGTCGAAGGGCCGAACTTCGAATTCGCCACCGAGACCCGCGAAGAGCTCTATTTCGACAAGGCGCGGCTTTTGGACAATGGCGACCGCTGGGAACGCGAAATCGCGCGCAACATCGCGATGGATTCGCCATACCGCTGAGCGGAATTCTGAATATGTCGCGACGGGCGGCCGATTGTCGCCGTCGCGGTTGAATCTAGACCGGAGTTTTGTCGGACCTGTCGTCCGGCCGAGCTCCATCGGGCAGGGAAACTCCCGGCTGCCCGGGGGAAGACGAAAAAGGCACCAACATGGGTCTGCAGGCTCTTTTTTTCTATATCTTCGCCTTTGTCGCTGTGGCGTCGGCGTTCATGGTCATCTCGGCGCGGAATCCGGTCCATTCGGTCCTGTTCCTCATCCTGGTTTTCTTCAACGCGGCCGGCCTCTTCCTCTTGATGGGGGCTGAGTTCCTGGCGATGATCCTGCTGGTCGTTTATGTCGGCGCCGTGGCGGTTCTCTTCCTCTTCGTCGTCATGATGCTCGATATCGACTTCTCCGAGCTCAGGGCCGGCATTCTGGAATACGCACCGATCGGCGCGCTGATCGGCGTTATCCTGGCGGCCGAACTGATCGTCGTCATCGGCGGCAGCGTCATCTCGCCGACCGTTGCCAAGACCGTCGCCATGCCGATCCCGGCTCTGACGCAGCGGACGAACACCGCCGCCCTCGGCGACGTGCTCTATACCAATTACGTTTATTTCTTCGAGATCGCTGGCCTCGTTCTGCTGGTCGCGATGATCGGCGCAATCGTGCTGACGCTGAAGCATCGCACGCACATCAAGCGCCAGAACATTTCCCAACAGGTCGCCCGCACGCCCGCGACCGCCGTCGAGGTGGTCAAGGTCAAGCCGGGGCAGGGCGTCTGAGGCGAGGCACGAGGATCAAAGGAACAAGAACATGGTCATCGGACTTTCCCATTACCTCACGGTCAGCGCCATCCTCTTCGTGCTCGGCGTCTTCGGTATCTTTCTGAACCGCAAGAATGTCATCATCATCCTGATGTCGGTCGAACTCATATTGCTCGCCGTCAACATCAACATGGTCGCCTTCTCGTCGTTCCTCAACGACATCGTCGGCCAGGTTTTCGCTCTATTCATTTTGACCGTCGCTGCGGCTGAAGCTGCAATCGGTCTTGCAATTCTCGTCGTCTTCTACCGTAACCGCGGCTCGATCGCGGTCGAAGACGTCAACGTGATGAAGGGCTGATAAAGCTATGTTCTTATATAAGGCTATCGTCTATCTTCCCCTGATTGGCGCTGTTATCGCCGGCCTTTTCGGCCGCGCGATCGGCGCCAAGGCTTCGGAATATGTTACCACCGGGCTGATGATCATCGCGGCCGTCCTTTCATGGATCGTCTTCTTCACGGTGGCGCTCGGCCATACGGATGGCCCGATCAAGGTTGAAGTCCTGCGCTGGATCCAGTCCGGCGGCATCGACGTTTCCTGGGCGCTGCGCGTCGACACATTGACCTCGGTGATGCTGATCGTCGTGAACTCGGTTTCGACCCTGGTTCACGTCTATTCGATCGGATATATGCATCACGATCCGCATCGTCCGCGCTTCTTCGCCTACCTCTCGCTCTTCACCTTCGCCATGCTGATGCTGGTGACATCCGACAACCTCGCCCAGATGTTCTTCGGCTGGGAAGGCGTCGGTCTCGCCTCCTATCTGCTGATCGGATTCTGGTTCAAGAAGCCGTCCGCTTCGGCCGCTGCGATGAAGGCCTTCATCGTCAACCGCGTTGGCGACTTCGGCTTCGTTCTCGGCATCGCAGGCGTCTTCGTCCTCTTCGGCTCGATCAATTTCGATGTGATCTTCGGCAATGCCCAGAGCTTCGCTTCCGGGCAGGGCGGCCAGCCGACCGATATCGTGCTCAATTTCCTCGGTATGCATCTCGATCGCGGCCACGCGCTGACGGCCGTCTGCCTGCTGCTCTTCATGGGCGCGATGGGTAAATCGGCGCAGTTCCTGCTGCACACCTGGCTGCCGGACGCCATGGAAGGCCCGACGCCGGTTTCGGCGCTCATCCATGCTGCAACCATGGTCACCGCAGGCGTCTTCCTCGTCGCCCGCATGTCGCCGATCTTCGAACTGTCGCCGGATGCGCTGACCTTCGTCACCATCATCGGCGCGATCACGGCCTTCTTCGCCGCGACCGTCGGCCTCGTGCAGAACGACATCAAGCGCGTCATCGCGTACTCAACCTGTTCGCAGCTCGGCTACATGTTCGTCGCCCTCGGCGTCGGCGCTTACGGCGCAGCCATCTTCCATCTCTTTACGCACGCCTTCTTCAAGGCTCTGCTCTTCCTCTGCGCCGGCTCGGTCATCCACGCCGTCGACGGCGAGCAGGACATGCGCCATATGGGTGGCCTGCGCCCGCATATCCAGAAGACCTTCTGGATGATGATCATCGGCACGCTGGCGATCACCGGCGTCGGCATTCCGCTGACCCATATCGGCTTTGCCGGCTTCCTGTCGAAGGATGCGATCATCCTGGCGGCCTTCGCCTCGCACAACGCAGCCGCCGGCTTCGCCTTCACGCTGCTGGTCATCGCCGCGATGTTTACCAGCTTCTATTCCTGGCGCCTGATCTTTATGACCTTCTTCGGCAAGCCGCGCGCTTCGCACGAGGTCATGCACCACGTGCATGAATCGCCGAATGTCATGCTGATCCCGCTTTACCTGCTGGCGATCGGCGCCGTTGCTGCGGGCATGTATTTCAACGCCGATTTCGTCGGCCACGCCTACGAGGAATTCTGGAAGCATGCGCTGTTCACGCTCCCGGACAACAAGATCCTCGAGGAAATGGAACATGCGCCGGTCTGGGTTGAACTCAGCCCCTTCATCGCCATGCTCCTCGGTCTCGTCACCGCCTGGTACTTCTATATCAAGTCGCCGGAAACACCGCGTCGCCTCGCCGAAAAGCAGCAGGTGCTCTACCAGTTCCTGCTGAACAAGTGGTACTTCGACGAACTCTATGACTTCCTCTTCGTCCGCTCCGCCAAGGCGCTTGGCCGCTTCCTCTGGAAGAAGGGCGACATCGGGGTCATCGACACCATCGGCCCGAACGGCATCGCCGCCCGCGTCGTCGATGTCACCAACCGCGTCGTGCGCTTGCAGACCGGCTACCTTTATCACTATGCCTTCGCGATGCTCCTCGGTATCGCAGCCCTCGTTACCTGGATGATGCTCGGGAGTTCCCTCTGATGACCGATTGGCCCATTCTTTCAACGGTCACCTTCCTGCCGCTGGTCGGTGTTCTCCTTCTGCTGTTCACGCAGGAGAACGGCGCCAACGGCCGCCGGAATGTCCTGAACATTTCGCTGGCGACGACTATCGTCACTTTCATCGTGTCGCTCTTCGTCTGGATTTGGTTCGACAACGCCAATCCTGGCTTCCAGCTCGTCGAAAAGCATGAATGGCTGACGAGTGGCATCAGCTATCACATGGGCGTTGACGGCATTTCCATGCTGTTCGTCATCCTGTCGACCTTCCTGATGCCCTTCTGCGTGCTGGCGAGCTGGCTCTCGGTCGAAAAGCGCCTCAAGGACTACATGATCGCCTTCCTCGTCCTCGAGACGATGATGATCGGCGTGTTCATGTCGCTTGACATCGTGCTGTTCTACGTCTTCTTCGAAGCCGGCCTCATCCCGATGTTCCTGATCATCGGCGTCTGGGGCGGCAAGGATCGCGTCTACGCCAGCTACAAGTTCTTCCTCTACACACTGCTCGGCTCCGTGCTGATGCTGCTCGCCATCATGGCAATGTACTGGCAGGCTGGTACGACCGACATCCCGACGCTGCTCGCTTACAAGTTCCCGCCGCAGCTGCAGACCTGGCTATGGCTCGCCTTCTTCGCCTCCTTCGCCGTGAAGATGCCGATGTGGCCGGTTCACACCTGGCTTCCGGATGCACACGTTCAGGCGCCGACGGCAGGCTCGGTCATCCTGGCAGGCGTTCTCCTGAAGCTCGGCGGCTACGGCCTCATCCGCTTCTCGCTCGGCATGTTCCCGAACGCCTCGGAATATTTCGCTCCGCTCGTCTTCGCACTCTCGGTCATCGCCATCATCTACACCTCGCTCGTGGCGATGATGCAGGACGACATCAAGAAACTGATCGCCTATTCGTCGGTCGCCCACATGGGCTACGTGACGATGGGTATCTTCGCGGCCAACCAGCAGGGCGTCCAGGGTGCGATCTTCCAGATGCTGTCGCACGGCATCGTCTCGGGGGCGCTCTTCCTCTGCGTCGGCGTGATCTATGACCGCACCCACACCCGCGAGATCGCGGCTTACGGCGGCTTGGTCAACAACATGCCGAAATATGCCGTCGCCATGATGGTCTTCACCATGGCCAATGTCGGTCTGCCCGGCACCTCCGGCTTCATCGGCGAATTCCTGACCCTGATCGGCGTCTTCCGCGCCAATACGTGGGTTGCGCTCTTTGCCGCGACCGGTGTGATCCTGTCGGCGGCTTACGCGCTCTGGCTATACCGCCGCGTCATATTCGGCGCGCTAGAGAAGGAAAACCTGAAAAAGCTGCTGGATCTGTCGCCGCGTGAACAGCTGATCCTCTATCCGCTGATCGCTTTGACGATCCTCTTTGGCGTCTATCCGGCTCCGATCTTCGATGCCACGGCGGCATCGGTGGATCTGCTGGTGAACAATTATACCGCTGCCCTGCACGCTGCGCAGAATGTTGCGCTGTCGATGAATTGATGACGGGACCTATTCGACATGACTGCTGACACAATTCTTGCAAGCCTGCATCTTTCCATTCCGGAGCTCATCCTCGCGGTCGGTGCACTTGCGTTGCTCATGATTGGCGTCTTCTCGGGCGAGCGGTCTGGCCCCACGGTCACCGGTCTTGCCATCGCGGTCCTCGCGGTGGCAGGTCTCTGGATCATCTTCGTGCCGGGTGAGGGGCTTGCCTATGGCGGTGCCTATCTCGCCGATGGCTTCTCCCGCTTCATGAAGATCGTCGCGCTGGTCGGCTCGATCGTCGCCATGTTCCTCAGCATGGGCCAGGCGCGCGAGCAGCAGCTCGATCGCTTCGAGTTCCCGGTCCTGCTCGTGCTCGCGACCCTCGGCATTCTGCTGATGATCTCCGCACACGATCTGATCTCGCTCTACCTGTCGCTGGAACTGCAGTCGCTGGCCCTTTACGTCGTGGCCGCTATCAACCGCGACAGCATCAAGTCGACCGAAGCCGGCCTGAAATACTTCGTGCTCGGTGCGCTATCCTCCGGTATGCTGCTCTATGGCATGTCGCTGGTTTACGGCTTCACCGGCCATACGACCTTCGATGCGATCGCGACAGCACTCAGCGCCGAGACCCGTTCGCTGGGCCTCGTCTTCGGTCTGGTCTTCGTGCTTGCGGGCCTCGCCTTCAAGATCTCCGCCGTGCCGTTCCACATGTGGACGCCGGACGTTTATGAAGGTGCGCCGACGCCGGTTACCGCTTTCTTTGCGGCTGCCCCGAAGGTTGCCGCCATGGCGATCCTGACCCGCATCGTCGTCACCGCCTTCCATCCGGTGCTCGCCGACTGGCAGCAGATTATCGTGTTCATCTCGATCGCCTCGATGCTGCTCGGCTCCTTCGCTGCGATCGGTCAGCGCAATTTCAAGCGACTGATGGCCTATTCGTCGATCGGTCACATGGGCTATGCACTCGTCGGCCTCGCCGCCGGCACCAAGACCGGCGTATCCGGCGTCATGCTCTATATGGTCATCTATATGGTCATGACGCTCGGCTCCTTCGCCATCATCATGGCGATGCGTCGCAAGGATGGCCGTCAGGTCGAAAGCATCGACGATCTCGCCGGCCTCTCCACGACGAATCCGTTCATGGCGGTCGTTCTGACGGCGCTGATGTTCTCGCTGGCTGGTATTCCGCCGCTCGCAGGCTTTTTCGGAAAGTATTTCGTCTTCGTCGCCGCCATCCAGGCGCATCTCTATGCGCTCGCCATCATCGGCGTTCTGGCCTCGGTCGTCGGCGCTTACTACTATCTGCGCGTCATCAAGGTAATGTGGTTCGATGAAGCCAAGGACGAATTCACGCGCACGGCCGGTTCGCTGCGCCTCGTCTTCGGTCTCTCCGGCCTGTTCGTCATCACCTATGTCTTCTTCGGCGGTGCAATCGGCGGAGCGGCCGATCTCGCTGCTGCGACACTGTTTTGATGGCGTCTGACATGAACAGCCGGAAGTCGCTCGCCGACTTCCGGCACGATGCCCTTCAAGAGACGTCCTCTACGAATAGCGTGTGCCTCGAGCGTGCACGTGCCGGCGATCCCGGGAACCTTTGGGTGACCGCCGAGCGTCAGACGGGTGGACGCGGCCGCCGCGGTCGCCCTTGGGTTTCGGAAGCCGGCAATCTCTATGCATCTCTCCTTTTGATCGATCCCGCTCCGATGGACCGCCTCGGCTCGCTGCCGCTCGCGGTCGCGGTCGCGGTGCATCAGGCGGTGCGCGGCGTGCTCCCGCTGGCAGCAGAACCTGCAGAGATCAAATGGCCGAACGATATCCTGATCGGCCGCAAGAAGACCTGCGGTGTTTTGATCGAAGGCGAGGCTTTGCCGGATGGGCGTTATGCGCTGGTCATCGGCATCGGCATCAACATTGCCGTCATGCCTGACAATCCGATGTATCCAGTCACCTGCCTCAGGCAGCAGGGCTCGATGGTGTCGCCGGACGAGCTGTTTGCCCATCTTTACGCCGATATGGCCGAGGCGCTCGGTGTCTGGAACCGCGGCAAGGGTGTTCGCGAGATCACCGCGCGCTGGCGCGAATTTGCATGCGGCATCGGGGAAAAGATCACCGTAAATTTGCCGGATCGCTCGATTTCGGGCCATTTCTCGGGAATCGATGATAATGGCTTGTTGATGCTCGAAACCGAGGACGGCAGGATCATGCCGATCGCGGCGGGCGACGTTTTCTTTAGATAATGGTTGGGGATCACATGGCGAAGCAAGACGAACTGGTGTTTCTGCCTCTCGGCGGCGTCGGCGAAATCGGCATGAATCTCGCGCTCTACGGCTACGGCCCGGCGGAACAGCGCCAATGGATCATGGTCGATTGCGGCGTCACCTTCCCGGGGCCGGATCTGCCTGGCGTCGATCTCGTCTTGCCGGATATCCGTTTCCTCGCCAAGGAGCGCAAGAACCTCAAGGGTATCATCATCACCCATGCCCATGAGGATCACTATGGCGCAGTGAACGATCTTTGGCCGGGCCTGAATGTTCCGATCTATGCCTCTGCCTTCACCGCTGGCCTTCTTGAAGCAAAGCGCGATTACGAGAAGTCGATGGGCGAAATCCCGGTGACGCTTTTCAAGGCTGGTGATCGCATCCATGTCGGCCCTTTCGAGATCGAGGGCGTGGCCGTCAATCACTCGATCCCCGAGCCGATGTCGCTGATGATCCGCACGCCGCTCGGCAATGTCGTCCATACGGGCGACTGGAAGATCGATCACGAACCCTCGCTTGGGCCGCTGACCGATGAGACCCGCTTCCGGCAGCTCGGGGACGAAGGCGTGCTGGCATTGATGTGCGATTCCACCAACGCCTTGCGCGATGGCGTTTCGCCTTCGGAAAAGGACGTTTCGGAAAGCCTGCGCAAGATTATCGAGGATGCCGAGGGTAGGGTAGCGATCACCACTTTCTCCTCGAATGTCGGCCGCATCCGTACCATTGCCGAGGCGGCCGAAGCCGCCGGCCGCGAAGTGCTGCTGCTCGGCAGCTCGCTGAAGCGCGTCGTCGATGTTGCCCGCGATATCGGCCTCATGGAAGGTATCAAGCCCTTCATCGCTGAAGACGAATATGGCTATATCCCGCGCGACAAGGTTGTGGTCATCCTGACCGGCAGCCAGGGCGAGCCGCGCGCAGCCCTTGCCAAGCTCTCCCGGGACGAGATGCGCAATGTCGCACTGGCCGCTGGCGATATCGTCGTCTTTTCTTCGCGCGCCATTCCGGGCAATGAAAAGGCGATTCAGGACATCAAGAACGGCCTGATCGAGCAGGGGGTGCATGTGGTGACGGATGCCGAAGCGCTCGTGCACGTCTCCGGCCATCCCCGGCGCAACGAACTGCAGAAGATGTACGAGTGGACGCGCCCGAAGGTTGTTATCCCCGTACATGGCGAGGCGACGCATCTAACCGCCCATAAGGAACTGGCCGAACAGAGCGGCATTGCCACCGTGCCGCGGGTACGCAACGGCGATGTCGTGCGCCTTGCGCCCGGTCCCGTCGAGGTCATCGGCGAGGCGCCGCATGGGCGCATCTTCAAGGATGGTATTCTGATCGGCGATTTTGACGAGATGGGCATCGGCGAGCGCAAGAAGCTCTCCTATGTCGGCCACGTCGCCGTCAATGTCGTGCTCGATGCTCGTTATGACATCGTCGGTGATCCCGACCTCGTACCGATCGGCCTGCCGGCCTATGACGACGAGGGCGAGGAGATGGAGGATACGCTCTTCGACGCCATTGTCAGTGCCATCGAGAGCATTCCGCGCGCGCGCCGCAAGGATCTGGACATGCTGCAGGAGGCTGTACGCCGCGCGGTGCGTGCCGCCGCCAACCAGGGCTGGGGCAAGAAGCCGGTCGTGACCGTATTCGTCACGCGCACTGGCGGCTGAGGTCTGAGCGGGGAGGAGAGGGTCATGTTGGGACGCATCAATCACATTGCGATCGCCGTTCCCGATATCGCCATGGCTTCCCGAGCCTATCGCGAGACGCTCGGCGCCACTGTATCCGCGCCACAATCCTTGCCGGAGCATGGCGTAACCGTCGTTTTCGTCGAGCTGCCGAACAGCAAGGTGGAGCTGCTCGAGCCCCTGGGCGAGGCTTCGCCCATCGCCTCCTTCCTCGCCAAGAACCCGGATGGCGGCATGCACCATATCTGTTACGAAGTTGCGGATATCCTGGCGGCACGCGATCAGCTGGTTTCCAGCGGTGCACGCGTGCTTGGTAATGGCGAGCCGAAGATCGGTGCGCATGGCAAGCCTGTACTCTTCCTGCATCCGAAGGATTTCTTCGGCACGCTCATCGAGCTTGAGCAGGTGTGACATTAGAGCCGGATGATTTTTGGCGGAACTGGCGTAAAATCTGAATCTGCTTTAAGTGCGCTGATCGGCGCTTTGAAAGACAACTGCTTTGCCCCTATAAGCAGTTTGGAAGAGGAGGAGGCGAGCAGGCTCGTCTCGAAGGGAGCACAATGGCACAGCAGATTGCCGCCGGTTTCGCCGTCTATTTCGTCATCTGGTGGATTACGCTTTTCGCCGTCCTGCCCTTTGGCTTGCGTACTCAGGCCGAGGATGAGCATGTCATTCTGGGTACGGTCGAAAGTGCGCCGACGAAATTTCGTGCTTGGCGGGTCGTGCTTGCTACAACGCTGGTATCGGCCCTTATTTATGGCGCGTGGTATATCGCCTCGCGTTATTTTGGGCTGAGTATAGATTCCATTCCACAGATCGTTCCAAGCTACAAGTGATCTGTGGCAGCTGTAGATTAAAGGTGCCCGGAGTGCGGGTGCCTTGCGATCGCCATCAATTCGTCACACGCTTGTCATGAGCGTGGAGCAAAGAATTTACAGTCTGTGTATATTATTTCAGCAGAAGCACGAGCCGAGTGTTTCGGGCAAATCCGTGGACCGTCGAGGCTGAGCTGAGAAAGCAAAAAAAAACAAGGCTAAAAGCCTTGTTTTAAAGTATCGCGTGATCCTTATCCGTTACCGGGGCAGCGAACGAGCGCGCCTAAGATCTGATCCTCCCAAGACTTGACCGCGAAACGGCAAGAATTTAGCCTTCCTGCCTCTTTTGTGAGCTAAAATTAGCTCAAACATTGAGCTTTGTCATCCTTTTTTTTGCTTTTTTGCTACAGCCGCGCAGAATTTTTCTGTTGACGAATTTCCGTCGTAAATCCTTATAAATGTGCGCTTTTTCGAAACATCGAAAATGGGCTCTATCCCCTGTATTCTCAGGCTTTTGTCAAATTCTTCTATTGAAGAATGCGGGTTTCCTTCCTGCGCCGAAGCAGTTATGAACTGCCTCCAGTACATAATTTGCTAACGATTCCGCCGCCAGCGGAACGTCAAACCATCTGGAACAAGCGTCATGCGTCTGTCTCGTTACTTCATGCCCATCCTGAAGGAAAACCCCAAGGAGGCTGAAATCGTTTCCCATCGGCTCATGCTGCGCACCGGCATGATCCGGCAGCAGTCGCAGGGTATCTATTCGTGGCTGCCATTGGGCAAACGCGTGCTGGACAAGGTCAACAAGATCATCCGCGAGGAACAGAACCGCTCCGGCGCCATCGAGCTGTCGATGCCGACGCTGCAGTCGGCTGAGCTCTGGCAGGAAAGCGGCCGTTATGACGCCTACGGCAAGGAGATGCTGCGCATCAAGGACCGGCAGGATCGGCCTATGCTCTATGGCCCGACCAATGAGGAAATGGTCACCGATATCTTCCGGTCCTACATCAAGTCTTACAAGGACTTGCCGCTGAACCTCTATCATATCCAGCTGAAATTCCGTGACGAAATCCGTCCGCGTTTCGGCACGATGCGCTCGCGCGAATTCATGATGAAGGATGCCTATTCCTTTGATCTGACGCAGGAAGGAGCAGTGCATTCTTATAACAAGATGTTCGCCGCCTATCTGCGCACCTTCAATCGTCTCGGCCTGAGAGCCATCCCGATGCGGGCAGATACCGGCCCGATCGGCGGCAATCTCAGCCACGAATTCATCATTCTCGCCGACACCGGCGAGTCGGAAGTTTTCTGCCACAAGGATTTCGTCAATTTCGACATTCCCGGCGAAGACACCAATTTTGATGATGTTGCTGGCCTGAAGGGGATTTTCGACAAGTGGACTTCGGTCTATGCCGCCACCTCGGAAATGCATGACGAAGCCGCCTTCAATGCTATTCCCGAAGGCGATCGCCTGTCGGCGCGCGGCATCGAGGTCGGCCACATCTTCTATTTCGGCACGAAATATTCCGAGCCGATGGGCGCGAAGGTGCAGGGTCCTGACGGCAAGGAACATGCTGTCCACATGGGATCTTACGGTATCGGCCCGACACGCCTTGTTCCCGCCATCATCGAAGCATCGCATGACGAGAACGGAATCATCTGGCCGGCTTCGGTCGCGCCTTTTGACGTCGTAGTGATCAACATGAAGGCTGGCGACCAGGCCTGCGACGAAGCTTGCGAAACTGTCTATGCCGCGCTGTCGAAGGCCGGCAAGGATGTGTTGTACGACGATCGCGACGATCGCGCCGGAACGAAGTTCGCGACCGCCGATCTGATCGGCGTACCCGTGCAGATCATCGTCGGACCGCGTTCGATCGCGAACGGCGAAGTGGAAGTGAAGGACCGCAAGACCGGCGCTCGCGAAACGATGACGGTTGAGGCAGCGATCAATCGGCTGGCAGGCTGATTGACGATACAAAGGATGAAAGGCGAATGGCGGTGAGCGCGGCAGTGGAACAGCAGGAAAATTCGTTCAAGGCCGGCCCATCGTCTCGCCCGTTTTCCGGTTTCGAACGGCTTGTGGCTTGGCGCTATCTGCGCTCCCGGCGCAAGGAAGCCTCGATTTCGGTCATCGCCGGCTTCTCTCTGGTCGGCATCATGCTCGGCGTCGCGGCGCTGATCATCGTCATGGCCGTAATGAACGGTTTCCGTGCCGAGTTATTCAAACAGATTCTTGGCTTCAACGGTCATGTCGTCGTTCAGCCGATTGATTCGCCGCTAAATGACTATGCCGATCTGGCCAAGAAGTTTTCTGCCGTTCCGGGCGTCACCATGGCCCTGCCGCTCGTCGAGGGCGAAACGCTCGCCTCCGGCCGCGGCGGCTCCGGCACCGGCGCGCTGGTGCGCGGCATCCGCCCGGAAGATCTGACCAAGCTCAAATCAGTCTCCGATCACATCGTGTCCGGCGACATGGTTGGTTTCGCCTCCGGACAGGGCGTTCTGGTCGGCAGCCGATTGGTCCGGCAATTGGGCCTGACGGTCGGCGATCAGATCACCCTTACGGCACCGGATGGCGATGTGACACCTTTTGGTGTTAACCCGCGCGTCAAAGCCTATACGATCTCCGGCATCTTCGAGGTCGGCATGTCGGAGTATGACTCCTCCGTCGTCTTCATGCCGCTCGAAGAAGCGCAGGTCTTCTTCAATGCCGAGGGCATTGTCGAGAAGATAGAGCTCTTCATCACCAATCCCGATGACGTCGATCAGCTGCGGCCGAAAATCGAAGAGGCGGCCGGGCGGCAGATCTTCCTGACGGACTGGCGGCAGGTCAACGCTACCTTCTTCTCGGCCCTGCAGGTCGAGCGCAACACGATGTTCATGATCCTGACGCTGATCGTTCTGGTCGCCGCGCTGAATATCATCTCCGGCTTGATCATGCTGGTGAAGGACAAGGGCAGCGACATCGCCATCCTGCGCACCATGGGGGCGACATCGGGCGCGATCATGCGCATCTTCTTCATGACGGGTGCGGCGATCGGCGTCGTCGGAACGTTCGCCGGCGTCATACTCGGTGTTCTGGTTTGCCTCAACATCGAATCCATCCGCCAGTTCTTCTCCTGGATTTCAGGCACGGTGATCTTCAATCCGGAGGTCTATTTCCTCAGCAAATTGCCGGCCGAGATGAACCTCGGCGAGACCATCTCTGTCATTGTGATGGCGCTCACTCTATCCTTCCTTGCCACCATCTTTCCGGCTTGGCGCGCATCGCGGCTCGATCCGGTGCAAGCGCTGCGCTACGAATAAGGATATTCCATTTGATGAAACGCAACGTCGTTCTCCAGCTCTCTGGCGTGGAGCGTCACTACGGGCAGGGCGAGACGCGGCTGTCGATCCTGAAAGGCGCCGATTTCACTTTGCGCAGCGGCGAGATCGTCGCGCTTGTTGCGCCGTCAGGCACGGGTAAATCGACGCTTCTGCATGTGGCCGGGCTGCTTGAGCATCCGGATGGCGGCGAGGTGCTCGTCAACGGTCAGGCCTGCGAAGGCTTGTCCGACGATAGGCGTACAGCCGTGCGTCGCAGCGAAATCGGCTTCGTCTATCAGTTCCATCACCTGCTGCCTGAGTTCTCGGCTCTCGAGAATATCATGATGCCGCAGCTTATTTCCGGGCTTTCGCGTAAAGATGCGAGCGAGCGCGCTTCTCAGCTTCTCGATTACATGCGCATTGGCCATCGTGGCGATCACCGCCCCGCCGAGCTCTCCGGCGGCGAGCAGCAGCGCGTCGCGATCGCCCGTGCTGTCGCCAATGCGCCGCTGGTGCTGCTGGCGGATGAGCCCACCGGCAACCTCGACCCGGCAACGGCGCATTACGTTTTCGATGCACTTGAGGCTCTGGTACGCCAGTCAGGCCTCGCTGCTCTGATCGCCACCCACAATCACGAGCTTGCGGCCCGGATGGATCGCCGTGTCACGCTGAGTGAAGGCAAGGTGGTCGAAGTCTGATTGGCCGTTACGGGACGATCAGGCCACCGCGATAATCCAGCTCATAGGCCTTGCGCTCTTTCACCATGATGGCTTCGTGCCCGATAAAGTGGTCGCACGATCCGGTGCTGCGGTCGATATAGCGGCCATAGACATGTTCGAATTCGAAGCCGCCTAGAAAACGTTTTTCATCCTGATAGAGGCGCAGGAGTGCCGCCTTGATAACCATGCCGGCTCGCGTTCCGTCGATCAGATCGGGCTCGACGATATGGCCGAAATAGTTCATGGCCCACACCGGCTCGTCGTCGTGCCAGACGAGTTCCTGTCCCGCGAAATCCGTGCCGCCGAAATAGCTGTCGAGATAGCGCCAGCGGCCGCTCGCATAACCGATGTCATGCGAGCCGCTTCGGCAGGACGGCAGCCGCTCGCCGTCACCAACATAGGTCTCGGCTTTGGCGGCGACAATAAAATCGTTCAGCTCGGCAAGATCCGGCATGACCCTCTCCAATTTTGGTGAGCGGCCAAGATGCCATGGATCCGAAGAGGTGTAAAGAACAAAAAGTGAACATGCGTTGTTAATGGCCGAGCCCGCAGGCCTTCTCCCCGATCTCATCCTGCCAATCCTGAATGTTGATGGTCTTGGCGTCGGTCTTCAGCGTCTTGCTGTCTTTCGTCACCTTACCGGTCAATACATTGTAGTCGCAGGTCTGGCTATTATCCGGTTCGAGCGTATCGCGGGCATCGTAAGTGTAGCCGGCCACCACGAAACCGTTGTTGCGATAGGCAAGTGTTAGCGTTTGATGCCAACGATCGCGGCCGATTGCATCGTTCTGCGAGGTGATTGCGATCGAACCGTTCGGCAGCGCGGCGATCGAAGGTTCCTGGCCGTACACACCGCTGGCTCTACCCCAGATCTTGTCAGGAGCGCTTGCTGCCAATTGCAATAGGGAATGCTCGTTGTCACGCAGATAGATGTAGATGCCGATGGAGGTTTCGGCCTGCTTGTCCGCCGGGGGAGCTACCAGAATGGCAAGGTCCGGTTTCCCGTCCTTGTTCCAGTCGCCGATCGCGGCGTCGACGATGCGCTCGGGTGCAGATGTATTTTCTGCTTGAGCCGCAGTTGCGGTCAAAAGAATGGCGAGAGCGCAGGCAAGCGATTTCATCGTGATCTCCCTGTTTGCCCTTGCATAACGCTCGGTTGTGCCGGCGTCCATCTGAGGGCAGAAAACCGTCCAATGAAATTTCCTGATGCGTCTATTGACTCTCGAACAAAAATGGAACAAAAAAGAAACATAACGAGTAAGGAGCGCCTAAATGACCGACATTATTCGAGACGTTGCAGCATTCACTTCCATCGTCATGTTCGTTGCCAGCTTTTCCCTCATCATGATGGCGATGTAAGTTTTGTCCCCCATTTGCACATGCTGTTTCCATATTTGATGGGAGCAACTTCTGGACTTTACGGTCCGCAATGCCGAAAATGCCGCTGATTCATTCAGGTGTGCGGAAGGGTATGAAATGGCGGATGCAGGTGGCAGCGGCGCGGCAGCGCCGGTCGGCGAAATGCCGGAATTCGTGCACCTCAGGGTTCATTCCGCCTATTCTCTGCTAGAAGGCGCATTGCCGCTCAAGAAGATATTGGCCAAGGCTGCCGGGGACAGTCAGCCGGCTATTGCCATCACCGATACCAACAATCTGTTCGTTGCCCTGGAATTCTCGCAAAAGGCGATGGATGAGGGGCTGCAGCCGATCATCGGCTGTCAGCTGTCGATCGATATGGAGGATGGCGGCGAGGGCGAGAAGCGCGGGCCGCAGCAGGCTTTGGCGAAGCTGCCATCCATCGTTCTGCTTGCCGCAACCGAGCGGGGATATGAGCGCCTGGTTGATCTCGTCAGCCGCGCTTATCTCGGCGGCGAGGGCAACAGCGCCGTTCACATTGCAGCATCATGGCTGGATGAAATCGGCACGGAAGGAATGATTGCACTCACCGGTTCACTCACCGGTCCCGTCGATATGGCGTTGAAAGAAGGGCACGCCGCCCAGGCGCTCTCTCGGTTGTTGAGGCTGAAGCAGCTGTTCGGCGACAGGCTTTATGTCGAATTGCAGCGCCATGGCACCTATGATCGTCGTCACGAGCAGAAGATGATCAAGCTTGCTTATGAGCATGACATCCCGCTCGTTGCCACCAACGAAGCATTTTTCCCGACGCGGGATGATTATGATGCGCATGACGCTTTGATGGCGGTGGCCCACAATGCCATTGTCTCGGACGATACGCGGTTCCGCCTGACGCCGGATCATTATCTCAAGAGCCGTGCCGACATGGCGAAACTCTTCGCCAATCTGCCCGAAGCGCTGGAGAATACGGTCGAGATCGCTCGCCGCTGCTCCTTTATCCTGAAGACCCGCAAGCCGATCCTGCCGCGCTTCACCGGCGCCACGGACGATGCGGAGGAGGCGGAACGCGCCGAGGCCGCCGAGCTGCGCGCTCAGGCGATCGAGGGTCTCGACCTGCGTCTCGCCTCGCTCGGCATGGCGCCGGGCTATGCGGAAAAGGATTATCGCGAGCGGCTGGAATTCGAACTCAGCGTTATCGAGCGCATGAAGTTTCCCGGCTACTTCCTGATCGTTGCGGATTTCATCAAGTGGGCCAAGCGCCACGATATCCCCGTCGGCCCGGGCCGCGGTTCCGGTGCGGGCTCGCTGGTCGCCTACGCTCTGACCATCACCGACGTCGATCCGCTGCGCTTCTCGCTGCTGTTCGAGCGCTTCCTCAATCCGGAACGCGTCTCCATGCCGGACTTCGATATCGAC
Organism: Martinezella sp. CNPSo 3890; assembly: GCF_057784455.1. Lineage (NCBI taxonomy): Bacteria > Pseudomonadati > Pseudomonadota > Alphaproteobacteria > Hyphomicrobiales > Rhizobiaceae > Martinezella > Martinezella sp. CNPSo 3890. The sequence continues at coordinate 891,548 of NZ_JBXSOR010000001.1, forward strand.
TTCTGCCAGGACCGGCGCGAAGAGGTGATCCGTTACGTGCAGGCCAAATACGGCCGCGAGCAGGTGGCGCAGATCATCACCTTCGGTTCGCTGCAGGCGCGCGCAGCCTTGCGCGACGTCGGTCGCGTGCTCGAAATGCCCTATGGCCAGGTCGACAAGATCTGCAAGCTGGTGCCGAACAATCCCGCCAATCCGACCCCGCTCAGCAAGGCGATCGAGGAGGAGCCGCGTCTGCAGGAGGAGGCGGACAAGGAGCCGGTCGTCGCCCGGCTTCTCGACATCGCCCAGAAGATCGAAGGCCTCTATCGCCACGCCTCGACGCACGCGGCCGGTATCGTGATCGGCGATCGTCCGCTGTCGAAGCTCGTGCCGATGTATCGCGATCCGCGCTCCGACATGCCGGTCACCCAGTTCAATATGAAATGGGTGGAGCAGGCCGGTCTGGTGAAGTTCGACTTCCTCGGCTTGAAGACGCTGACTGTCCTCAAGACGGCCGTCGATTTCGTTGCCAAGCGCGGCATCTCGATCGATCTTGCCAGCATACCGCTCGACGACAAACCGAGCTATGAGATGCTCTCGCGCGGCGAGACGGTCGGCGTGTTCCAGGTGGAAAGTGCGGGCATGCGCAAGGCCCTGATCGGCATGCGTCCCGACTGCATCGAGGATATCATCGCGCTCGTAGCGCTCTATCGTCCCGGCCCGATGGAGAATATCCCGGTCTATAATGCCCGCAAGCATGGCGAGGAAGAGATCGAATCGATCCATCCGAAGATCGACTATCTTCTTAAGGAAACCCAGGGCGTTATCGTCTACCAGGAACAGGTGATGCAAGTCGCCCAGGTGCTTTCCGGCTATTCGCTCGGCGAAGCGGATCTTCTGCGCCGCGCCATGGGTAAGAAGATCAAGGCGGAGATGGACCAGCAGCGCGAGCGCTTCGTCGACGGAGCCATCAAGAACGGCGTTTCGAAGGGCCAGGCCGACGTCATCTTCGATCTGCTCGCGAAATTCGCCAATTACGGCTTCAACAAGTCGCATGCCGCTGCCTACGCCATCGTCTCCTACCAGACCGCCTATATGAAGGCGCACTATCCGGTGGAGTTCCTGGCAGCGTCGATGACGCTTGATATGTCCAACACCGAAAAGGTCAACGACTTCCGTCAGGATGCCAAGCGGCTTGGCATCGAGGTCATCGCACCTTCCGTGCAGACCTCGTTCCGCCATTTCGAGACGGGTGATAACCGAATCTATTATGCTCTGGCCGCCATCAAAGGTGTCGGCGAATCCGCCGTCGACCATATCGTCGAGGTGCGCGGCGACAAACCCTTTGCCGGCATCGAAGATTTCTGCCTGCGCATCGATCCCAAGCAGATCAACCGCCGCGTTCTGGAAAGCCTGATCTGCGCCGGCGCTTTCGATTGCTTCGAAATCGACCGCGCCCAGCTGATCGCCGGCCTCGACCGCATCATGGGTTATGCCCAGGTGGCGCAGGAAAACAAGCGCAGCGGCCAGCACGACATGTTCGGAAGTGCAGCCTCCGGTCCGGAAAAGATTGTGTTTCCGCCCTATACGCCATGGCTCGCCTCGGAGCGTTTGCTGCGCGAATTCCAGGTGCTCGGCTTCTATCTGACGGCACATCCGCTCGATACTTATAAGAGCGTGCTCGACAAGATGCGGGTGCAGCCGTTCGCCGAGTTCTCCGCCGCCGTAAAGCAGGGCGCCAGCAACGGCCGTCTCGCCGGCACGGTGATCTCCAAGCAGGAGCGCAAGACACGCACCGGCAACAAGATGGGCATCTTCGTCTTCTCTGATGCCTCGGGCCAGTTCGAAGCCGTGCTTTTCTCGGAAACGCTCAACCAGTATCGTGACGTACTCGAAGTCGGCAAATCCTTCGTCATTACCGCCCAGGCAGATGAGCGCCCGGAAGGCATCAGCCTGCGCCTGCAGACGGCGCAGTCGCTGGAGGAGAAGTCGTTGCAGATGCAGAAGGCGCTGCGCGTCTATGTCCGCAATTCCGGCCCGCTGAAAGCCGTTGCCGCGCATCTGAACGCGAAGGGCGATGGCCTGGTTTCCTTCATCGTCATCAAGGAGGAAGGAATGCGCGAGGTCGAGGTGGTACTGCCGGAGAAATATCGCATCACGCCCGAAATCGCTGCTGCCTTGCGCACGGCACCCGGCGTGATCGACGTGGAGCTGGTCTGAAGCAATTCCAGGAAAAGTGGATAGCGGTTTTCCGTTCGGAATTGCGTAAAAACAAAAAGGCTCTAGCCCTTCTTACCCAGCGCGCCATTGTTGGTAATGGTGATGAAATCGGTCTCGTTGCCGGTTTCCGGTCCGACACCGGTATCGGAAATCGTCAATGACGATCCGGCTGTCAGCAAATCCTCGATGCGGTGACGGATATCGTCGGGAATGGTGATGCGATTGAGCGCCTGTCCGACGGCGTCGAACGATTGCGATTGCTCCTCGCTGGTGATGCCGTAGCGCTTCTTCGTCTGCTTGCTCAAATCTTCTTCGAGCGTCATGCCGAACCAGTCGGCCTTTCCGCTGATCCGGTCGATCACGTTGGCGGTGAAGAAATGCACGCCGAGCGCTTCTTGCGGCTCGGCGATAATTGCGGGGCCTTCGAAGAGCGGCTTGAAGTTCTGGCGGACCATGATCGCACCGTTCGGCGGTTCGCCCTTGCCGGCGGCGGCATAGACTGCCTTCATCAGCGCGGGACTGACAAGGCCGCCCGTCGTCTTGATATCATGTGCCTTCTTGAAGTCTTCGATCGCCTGTACCGTCGCCGGCCCGAGCATCCCGTCGGGTGTTCCGGTGATAAAGCCCATTCCGTTCAGGATGCCCTGTAGGTCGCGCACGTTTTCGCGCAGCCCGCGCCGGGTGATGAGGATGCTGAGCGGCGCTGGATCGGCCGATGGCGCTAGAGTCTCCTGTGCCTTCGGTATCTTGATCGAGGTTACGTCATTCGTCGCGACCTGCAACGGTTGTGCCTGCGGTAGGAAGCTCGCGGTCATGGGACGCAGTTCGATGCCGGAAAACAGCGCCGGCGGTGGTGCTGGCAGCGGCTGGAACAGCGTCGCGTTTTCGAATGGCTGCGGCACGAGCGGCTGATCTGCGATGACGACATGGACGCCGCGCTCGGTCATTTGATAGAGCATCTTGGCAAAGGCCTTCGGCATGCGCACGCAGCCATGGGACGCCGGATAATTCGGCACCGAGTTGGACTCGTGCAGCGCAATTCCCGACCAGGTCAGCCTCTGCATGAAGGGCATAGGCGAGGCCGAGTAGAGGTTGGACTCGTGATAGACCTTCTTTTCCAGAATGGAGAAGATGCCGCTCGGGGTCGTGTGCCCGCGCTTGCCGGTGGAAACCTTCGAAGTCGCGATCACTTTGTCGCCGTCATAGACCGCAAGCGACTGCCTGTCCTTCGACACCACAATCTGCAGGGTGCGGGCATCCGGCGCAGCAAAGACGGGATGAGAAAGGGCGGTGGCTGACAACAGCGCGAGCCCCAGCAACAAAAATGGCTTCATAGACACAACCAAAACGCAATACTCGTTGCACTCAAGGTTAGACTTCGAAGTTTAAGGAAGACTTGCCGAAAACTCATGCCTTTCCGCGTCCATGAAAACGTGAGTTCGCCGAACGCCAGCCCAATACGGCATCGCCGAAGCGGAGCGATCAAACTCTGCTTCGACGATGATTGAAATCTCGAGCTTATGTGCGATCAGTGGACGTTGGAGGCCACCCAGTTGTGCCAGTCCTGCTCGCTGCCGTGGAAGGCGTTGAGGTCGATCCTGCCTTCGACGCCATGGGATACGCCGGAGCCGGAATATTGCCAGAACAGCCATTTACGGCCCGGATAGACCTTGGATGGATGTTGAGCCACGGCGCGCAGCCAGAAGGGATAGTCGAGCAGCTCGCCGCTCAGATTATCGCGATAGAAATCCGGTGCGGTGTAGACGATCGGGCGCTGGCCGTAATGCTTTTCCAGCTTGTCCATGAAGACCTGCATCTTGGCGAGAACCTGCTCGCGCGAAGGACGCCGCTTGCAGCTCGACTCGCCGTTCCATTCGACGTCGATGACAGGCGGCAGCGCTCCGGCCTCCTTGGGCACGTTGCGGATGAACCAGTCGGCCTGCTCTCCCGCAGTCCGGCACCAATAGAAGAAGTGATAGGCGCCGTGCTTCAGGCCCGCCTGCTGGGCGGCCCGCCAGTTCTTCTTGAACATGGGATCGAGATGATCGCCGCCGTCCGTTGCCTTGATGTAGACGAAGTTCGCACCCTGGGTGCGCAGCGTATCCCAGTCGATCTCGCCCTGCCAGCGCGAGACGTCGACGCCATGGACGGCGAGCTTCCGGGGCGAGGTAGACGTACCGAAGTTGATCGGCTTGGCATCGCGGAAGCGATGGCTGTAGATCTGCATCGGCTGCTGTCGCAGGGCGCGAGGCACCGGGTTCGATGGCGAGAGCATGGCAAGCGGCCGTTGCAGCGGGACTGGCGCGTCACCGTCGCCGCTCTGGTCGGAGGGCATAAGCCCTTCAGGCCGAAGATTTGTCGGCATCGCAACCGCAAGCGCCTGCTGCCGCTCGACGCGCGAAACGGTTTCGCCGATTTCGACGGATGGCACCGGCCTGCTGGTTTTCGCGATGGAACTCGTCACTTCTTTCGAAGGCGGGGCGGCTTGCGCGGCTTCGCGCTCACCTCGGGCGGCGCAGCCTGAAATCGTCAGGCAGGCGAGAAAAATGGTCGATACAGCCGATAGACGCATAGGAACCCGTACGCAAAACACACTCGGCGACGAGTTCACGCCGCCCGGAAGTCACAGAATCCAAGTCCTAATGGAAATTTACCAAAAAAGTTTGAATCCGAGCTTTCTCACGCGAAATAATCGCGCGCGTGGTGCGATTATTTGCGACACAGCCAAAAATCACCATGCGGTGACTTGTGCTAAATAATTGTTATTTGTGGTTTTTGTCGCCAAACGTGTAGCCGGTTTCGACTGTCTTATTGCCGAATTTTTCTCGCAGCTTGTCCATGGCTGCTTCCGCCGCAGCCCGTCGCGCAGCCTGCACGTCGATAAGATCGGGTGGATCTGCGCGTCCGGCATCGCCAAGATCGGTGACGCCGATGCCGATGAGGCGAAACTTCGTGCCGTCCGTCTCGGGCTCGAGCAGCCGCAAGCCGGTGCGAAAAATCCGGTCCGCCAATTGGGTCGGGTCCTCCAGACGGCGGTTACGCGTGCGGATCTTGAAATCCGAGGTTTTGAGCTTCAGCACGACGGTCTGGCCGGCAATGCCGCTGCGTTTCAGACGCCGTGAAACCTTCTCGGAGAGATCGCGCAGGATCGGCACGAGATCCTCATGGCGCCCGATATCTTCGAAGAAGGTGGTTTCGGAAGACACGCTTTTCGCCGCTTCGTTGGGATGCACGGTCCGGTCGTCGATCCCGCGCGAGAGGCGGAAAAGCCGCTGCCCAATTACGCCGTAACGGCGCATGAGATCGCCTTCCTCCATGGCCTGCAATTGGCCGATAGTGCGGATGCCATCGCTTGCGAGCGTCGCGGCAAAGGCCTTGCCGACACCCCATATCGTCGTGACTGGCCGTGGCTCCAGAAAGGAGAGGGCCTCTTCCTTGCCGATGACGGAGAAGCCTCGCGGCTTCTGCAGGTCGGAGGCCACCTTGGCGAGGAACTTGCAGTACGACAGCCCAACGGAGATGGTGATGCCGATTTCCTGCTCCACCCGCTTGGCGAACTTGGCGAGAATGCGAGCCGGCGGATCGTGATGGAGCCGCTGCGTGCCGTCGAGTTCAAGAAACGCTTCGTCGATCGAAAGCGGCTGAACCAGCGGCGTCAGGTCCTGCATCATGCCTCGAACCTCGCGGCCGACGCGGACGTATTTCTCCATGTTTGGACGGATGACGATAGCCTGTGGGCAGGCTTCCAGCGCCTTGAACATCGGCATGGCGGAGCGCACCCCATGGATGCGGGCGATATAGCAGGCGGTGGAGACGACGCCGCGCTTGCCGCCGCCGATGATGACAGGCTTATCGGCGAGCTCCGGATTGTCGCGTTTTTCGATGGAGGCATAGAAGGCATCGCAATCGATATGCGCCAGCGTCAGTGCGTAGAGCTCCCGGTGGTAAACGAGGCGGGGGCTGCCGCAGCTCCGACAGCGCGTGCGCATGGCCGATTGCTCGCTCAAGCAATCGCGACAGAAGCCGGAGATCTTGTCGGGCGCATGGGTCATGGAACGAGAACAAAAATTGAACATCGCCACTTTATGTTCTAAGCTTGCGAGTCTCAAGCTGGAAAACTGCCGGGGAGGTGGGAGTGCAGAATTTAATCGTGCAGCCGTTGACGCCGGACCGATGGGACGATTTCGAGACGTTATTTGGACCAAGCGGCGCCTGTTATGGCTGTTGGTGCACCTATTTCCGCGTCCCGACATCGCAGCGCAAGACGATGGATGCAGCAGCAAAGAAGCAGTTGATCCGCGAGCGAATCTCGGCTGGGCCGCCGCCCGGCCTTCTAGGCTATAATGATGGACAACCCATCGCCTGGGTGCAGGTCGGCCCGCGTGCAGAGCTGCCGCAATGGAACTCGCCGAAAACGGTGTCGCGTCCGCTCGATCCCGCCGATGCGGAAGACAGCTCCGTCTGGGCGGTGAGCTGCTTCTTCATGAATTCGAAGGATCGCGGCAAGGGAAACAGCCACCGCATGTTGTCGGAGGCCGTGAAATTTGCCCGTGCGTCAGGCGCGCGGTTGCTCGAAGGCTGTCCGATCGAGCGTACCAAGCAGTCGAAATCCGTCGGTCTCTATGTCGGTTCGCAGCGCATCTTCGAGGCCGCCGGATTTTTGGAAGTTGCAAAGCGCAAGGATGGCAGGCCTCTGATGCGCCTCGTGCTCTGAGGGCAGCTTGGGCGGCGTCAGCGCGCGATATGGGCCTGGATCAGCGGCGCTGCCTGGCTCCATTCATTGGCTTCTGGAATACCCGCGGCCGCTGCCGGTGCCATGCGGTGGACGATGGAATCCGGTTTCAGATTGATGAGGAGGCACTCCGGAACATGCTCGCTGACCGAATGCAGATTGTGGGCCATGTCATCGACGAAGGCGAGGGGCATCTCGCGCCGCCGATGCAGCGAGCGCACGATCGGCCCCTTCGGCTGCAGCGACGCGAGCAGTGGATAGGCAAGCTCGAGTCTGTCCAGCAGTCGCCGCCTCTGTTCCCAGAACTGCGGCGGCATGGCGGTGAGGAAAACGATGTCAGCGTCTTTCGAGAATTCGCCGAGCGTATCGACCACGCGATCGAGTGGTGTCTGCCATTTTTCCTGTGCCTCGAAGAAGGCCCCGATCAGCCGATGAACATCCTTTTCTTCCAGCGCAGAGCCGTTGGCCTTGGAGACGATGTTGCCCGTCAGCCGGAAGGAACGCGGCAGGAATTCATGGCCTTCTGCCTCGATGAAGGTCAGGAAGGGCGCAAAGAAGTGCAAGACGACGTCGTCGACATCGCAAACGATCAACGGCCGCTCCTGCAGCCGGATATGCGATACGTCGAATTCGATCGGGGCATCCATGATCAGTATTCTCCAGAGGCAAGGCCTGGCGGCGAAAAATGCGCCGATGCAGCGGCGACGGCCTCCGGCGCAATGCCGCTGGCCTCGCAGAAGGCCAGCAATGTCGGTTCGTGGTTCATGAGAAAATCGAGCATACCGGCAAGAAAGGCCGGCTCGTTGATGGCGTTGCGCACCTGTGCCGGCTCTATGCCGGTCAGCGCCAAGAAGCGGCCGAACATATCCGGTTCATTGGCCAGCCAGCCGAGTACGGCAATGGCAGTCTCTTGCGGGTCGGCCGCGCTCTTCTTCGGGTTCTTGAAGTTACTTTGCATTTTGACGGGTGAGTTACCTATTTTTCAACCAAATGCCGGTAGTTTGCGATTCAAGTATTTCTGGAATCGGTTCCTCGCGACCCTATATTTCGAGAGAATGGATGCAATACCGGATGCAGGGACAGCTTTCCATGCCTAAGCAGGTAATGATTGTAGAAGACAACGAGCTCAATATGAAGCTCTTTCGCGATCTGATCGAAGCGTCCGGCTACACGACGATCCAGACCCGCAACGGCATGGAAGCGCTCGATCTCGCGCGCAAGCACCGTCCCGATCTGATCCTCATGGATATCCAGCTGCCGGAAGTTTCCGGTCTGGAGGTCACCAAATGGCTGAAGGAAGACGACGATCTTCACGTGATCCCTGTGATCGCGGTCACGGCCTTCGCCATGAAGGGCGATGAGGAGCGCATTCGCCAGGGCGGTTGCGAGGCCTATGTGTCGAAGCCGATTTCGGTGCCGAAATTCATTGAGACCATTAAGACCTATCTGGGCGACGCCTGATGATGGGGAAGAGCTGATGACCGCACGCATCCTGGTAGTCGACGATATTCCGGCCAATGTGAAGCTTCTGGAAGCGCGGCTGCTCGCCGAATATTTCGAAGTGCTGACAGCCGAAGACGGCTTGAAGGCGCTCGCCATTTGCGCGGGCACGCAGGTCGATCTCATCCTCCTCGATATCATGATGCCCGGCATGGATGGTTTTGAGGTGTGCGAACGCCTGAAATCCGATCCCCGCACCGCCCATATACCCGTCGTCATGGTCACGGCGCTCGATCAGCCTGCCGACCGTGTGCGCGGCCTGAAGGCCGGTGCCGACGATTTCCTGACCAAGCCCGTCAACGACCTGCAGCTCATTTCGCGCGTCAAGAGCCTGCTTCGCTTGAAGACATTGAGCGACGAGCTGCATATGCGCAACGAGACTGCGCGCAATTTCGGTATTGACGATCTGATGCGGGCTGGCGACGGCCGCACCGAGGAAGCCGGCCAGGTACTGCTGGTCGATGGCCGCGCCAATTCGCAGGAGCGCATCATCCGCACGCTCAAGCCGATCGCCCAGATCGTCGCAATGTCCGATCCGCAGGCCGCTCTGTTTGAGGCTGCTGAACGGGCGTTTGAACTGGTCATCGTCAATTCGAATTTCGACGACTACGACCCGTTGCGGCTCTGCTCGCAGCTTCGTTCGCTGGAGCGCACGCGTTTTCTGCCCGTGCTGCTGGTGACGGAGCAGGGCGCGGACGACATGATTGTCCGCGCGCTGGATCTCGGCGTCAACGACTATATCGTCCGGCCGATCGATCCGAACGAACTCGTCGCGCGCTGCCTCACGCAGATACGCCGCAAACGCTATAATGATCGCCTGCGCGCCAGCGTACAGCAGACGATCGAGCTTGCCGTCACCGATGCGCTCACCGGCCTGCATAACAGGCGCTATCTCGACAATCACCTCAAGGTGCTTTTCGACCGTTCCCTGGCGCGGGGCCGGCCGCTCTCGATATTGATTACCGATATCGATCGCTTCAAGACCGTCAACGACACCCATGGCCACGATGCCGGCGATGAAGTTCTCAAGGAATTCGCCGCGAGAATCCGTTCCACGGTACGCGGCGCAGATCTCGCATGCCGTTATGGGGGCGAGGAGTTCGTTGTGGTTATGCCGGATACGCCTGCCGATACGGCCGCCGCGGTCGCGGAACGACTACGCGCTGCGGTAGAAAATATGCCGGTGAAATTACGCGAAAACGGTGTTGCGCTTAACATCACCGCATCCTTCGGAATTTCGTGCCGTTTGGAGACGATCGAGACGCCGGAGCAGTTGATGAAGCAGGCGGACCTTGCGCTTTACGAGGCCAAAAGAGCAGGACGCAATAGGGTTGTAGCTTCAGCGGCCTAGGGATGAATGGCGGAGAAATGCGGCCGCCCATGAATATTGAGGGTATTTTTCAGGTTTTGAACAACAGTTCAAAATTTTTTGTTCTTTATCCTGCGGGCATCGTCACATAGCCTTGTTTTAAAGAAACGCTGCATACTTATACTTTTGAATTCGCCAGATACCTTCGCTTTTCGGGTACTTTCGAAATATTCTTGTCTTATCGGTATATAGTTTTGTTTTGCTGGCGGCGTGTTGATGAGATGTCCGTTGAAAGTTGACCGATTAACTGAATGTAATTTGTATATTCAAATGCTCTTGTATATCTGTATTCGATCTTTTCTAACAAGGGAGGCATTATCACTTTATTCTTGATAGTTTCTTGAGTTAATTTCGCTAAGACTATCGGACATTCCTTTCCACCAAAGTCATGAATTTTAACCATCCGAGCAGACAGGCATTTTTTATCATTAAGAATTTGTTGATTTTCTTTCGGTTTCGCGCGAATTTAGTCTCGTACATGGACAACCCGCAAGGGTTCCGAGATACCCCATGATGCTCAGGTCCGCCGCATCTCCTGGGTCGTGGGGTCGGTCGGCTGGCAGGCAGAAAGATAACGGTTCCTCGTGCCGTTTTGCAGGCTAGCCGGCCCCCAATTTTAAAACGCCGCTCTTCGTTCGTCGAAGGCGGCGTTTTTCTTTTCTGCCGACACGGCAGGCCATTGCTCCACGCGGGAGCTTTCTAACTGACGTCGCAAAATCGGACAACGATCGAGACGATACCGCCAAAACAAAAAAAGGCGCCAACCCGAAGGTTTAGCACCTTTTTGTAACCTAAAGTTTAGGAAACTTACTTGATCTTCGTTTCCTTGAACTCGACATGCTTCTTAGCAATCGGGTCGTACTTCGTCTTCGTCATCTTGTCCGTCATCGTACGGCTGTTCTTCGTCGTGACGTAGAAGAAACCGGTGTCGGCCGTCGACAGCAGCTTGATCTTGATGGTGGTAGCCTTGGCCATGGTCGTCCTGCCTTTAATAAAAATGAACGCCGTGGACGGCCAGTGCGGAGGTCCACGGCGAATTCTGGCGCGAAAATACAAATCGCGCCCGAAAAGTCAACCTCTGTTGCCCATGAAAAGCAGGCGTATCCCCGAAAGCAGGACATAAAGGCCGAAGAAAAAGGCCACAGCCCAGGCAAAGCCGCTCGGATTGGCGAGATCCATGGCGGTACCGATCGTCGGCGGCCCTAGAACCATGCCGACGGCGTAACAGAAGACGAAGGCCGCGTTGGCCGCCACCAGATCGACGCCGGTCAGCCGCGTGCCCAGATGGCTGAGCCCGACCGTATACATGCCGGAAACGCAGCCTCCCCAGAAGAGCAGGATGATCGCGAGAATGATCCAGTTCGATGCCAGGGAGGGCAGCAGAAGCGCTCCGACAAGCCCGATCGTGGCCATGATCGACAGCAATGGCCGCTTGTCGCGCATGCGGTCGGCAAGCAGGCCGAGTGGAATCTGGAAGACGAAATTGCCGACGCCCATGACGGTCAGCAGCAGTGCGGCCTGTGATTCGTTGAAGCCGAGACGTGTCGCATAGCTGGTGAAGAGCGAGCCGCCGCCGACGGTGACCGCGCCGAACACGAAGACTGCGGCTGTCGCCGTTGGCACCAGGAAGATGTAGCGGACGAAGTGCAGCTCCGGCTTCTCGTCGACGATCGGGCTCTCGTTGCGGGCGATGAAGATCGGGATGGCAGCAGCCAGAATGATGCAGGCGCCGATGATGAAGGGCATCAAGCCTTCGCTGCCGACAACGGAAAAGAGCAGGGGGCCGGCCGCAAAACCGAGCGAGAACACGGTGGAGTAAAGCCCGAGCACGAAGCCGCGCTTCGAAGGCGGCGAAGCGGCATTGATCCAGAACTCCGACAGGATGAACAGCGTCGTCGTCGCCCCATGAAAGACGATGCGCAGCGGAAACCACAGCAGCAGATTTTCCGCATAATAGAAGCCGAGCGAGCTCAGTGCCGACAGGAAGACGGCCCAGATCATCGTTTGCACGACGCCGAAGCGGTGCGCGAGCTTGGTCGTGACGACCGCTGCCAGCATAGAAGCGACGCCCATCATCGCAGTATTGAGCCCGATCAGGCTTGAGGGAACGCCGCGTTTTTCGAGAATGATGCTCAGAAGCGGCAGGCCAAGGCCGATGGCGATGCCGACGGCGGATACGGACGCTATGGCTGCGACGAGCGAAGGCCAGTGAATTTCTTCGACATGGCCGGCCTTGTCGTTCGTCGGTTCAAGCATAAACTGATTCCTGGAGCATGAGACGGTCGAATCGATCCGGACGCGGAACATAGAAAGGCACGGCTCGGCCAAATTCAGGTGACGGGTCGGCTTTCATGAGATCGGTCAAACCCTCCGGAATGGTCCCCTTGACGCGGGGCATGTTCAGACAAGAAATGTTGCCGATGTCAAGCCGTTGCTGATTAACGAGCTCGCGCGAATGGCGAATATTGGTCGAATCGACGACGATTCCCGATAGAAGAGTGCGATGTGGCAAGACAACTTCGGCCATGAGCGCTGGCCGGCTGCGGGGGCGGGCACCTATCGTCACGAACGATCGTTCCCCTGATCCCATTCCTCCGGGCTGTCATCATGGCCGCCGAAGCCATGCATGCGCAGCGCCCATTGCAGGCCGATGACGCCACCCTTAATCGGCTGGATGATGGCAAACGCCGCGATAATGGTGATCGGCGCCCAGATGGCGAGATGCGCCCAGAGCGGCAGCTTGAAGGTCATATCAGTCAGCATGTAGCCGCCGACGATGAGGTGGCCGAGAACGAGGATCACCAGATAGGGCGGCAGGTCATCGGCGCGCTGGTGAGAGATATCTTCATCACAGACCGCGCAGCGGTCGACAGGCTTTAGAAAAGCACGGAAGAGCCTGCCCGTGCCGCAGCGGGGGCAGCGGTTCAGCATGCCGCGTAAAATCGACCGCCCGCGGGGACGTTCGCTCTCGTCTGAACCGCCGAAGCGGATGGGAGAGTCGGATGGGCTGCCCGTCATGAATACGCTTCCTCCGTGCCGGCAGCCACCTTTTATCTACGGCCGCGCGGCGGTCTCGTGCCTGGCGCCTTGCGGGCCTGGCTCTTGTTGCGGCGGGTCGCCTTGTGGAAGGAGCGCACCGCCGTCGGCATAGGCTTGCCGTCGCTCAGCATTTCGAAGCGCAGGGCTCCGGCAAGCGGTACGGCTTCCGCCAGTCTCACCGTGACATCGTCGCCGAGACGATAGCCGAGCCCCGTCCTTTCACCCGTCAGCGCCTGATGCGCCTCGTCATAAATGAAGTAATCGGTGCCGAGCGTAGATATAGGGATGAAACCGTCGGCGCCATACTCCGGCAGGGTGACAAAAAGTCCCGACTTGGTGACACCGCCGACCCGCGCCTCGAATTCCGCACCGACCTTGCCGGCCAAATGATGGGCGATGAGCCGGTCCACAGTTTCGCGCTCGGCAGCCATAGCACGGCGTTCGAAGGTCGAGATTTCGGCGGCGATATCGTCGAGCGAGGCTTCTTCGTCCGGCGTGATCGCACCTTCGCCGAGGCCCAGCGAGCCCACCAGCGCGCGATGCACGATCAAGTCGGCATAGCGACGGATGGGCGAGGTGAAGTGGGCATATTTCATCAGGTTCAGGCCGAAATGCCCGATATTGTCGGGGCTGTAGATCGCCTGGCTCTGCGAGCGCAATACCATCTCATTGACCATGGTCTGATGCGCCGTGCCCTCGGCTTTCGCCAGAATGCCGTTGAAGCTGTTGGCGCGTACATTGCCGCCCTTGGCAAGCGAAATACCGAGCGTCGCCAGGAATTCGCGCAGCACTTCCTGCTTGGCGAGCGTCGGGCCATCGTGGATACGATAGATCAGCACCTGCTTCCGCTTTTCCAGCGTCTCGGCAGCGGCGACGTTCGCCTGGATCATCATTTCTTCAATGAGCTTGTGCGCGTCGAGACGCGGCGGCACGAAGACACGGTCGACGGTACCATCAGGCTTCAGCAGGATCTTGCGCTCGGGCATGTCGAGCTCGAGCGGCTGGCGCCGGTCGCGGCCCTTTTTCAGAATCTCATAGGCGTGCCAGAGCGGTTTTAGGATCGGCTCCAGCATCGGTCCGGTCTTGTCGTCGGGCTTGCCGTCGATCGCCGCCTGCGCCTGTTGATAGGAAAGCTTGGCCGCGCTCTTCATCATGATGCGATGGAAGGTATGGCCCGCCTTGCGGCCTTCCTTGGAGAAGATCATTCGAACCGCGAGGGCAGGGCGGTCGACGCCTTCCTTGAGCGAGCAAAGATCATTGGAGATGCGCTCGGGCAGCATCGGCACGACGCGATCGGGGAAATAGACCGAATTGCCCCGCTTCAGCGCCTCGCGGTCGAGCGGCGAGTTCGGACGCACATACCAGGAGACGTCGGCGATGGCGACGGTGACGATCACGCCGTCCGGATTGTCGGGCGATGGGTCCATTTCGGCATAAACGGCGTCGTCATGGTCCTTGGCGTCGGCTGGGTCGATTGTTATCAGCGGCAGGCTGCGCCAATCCTCGCGATGGGACATGGTGGCCGGCTTTGCGGCATCGGCCTCCGCGATCACGGCGGGGGGGAAGACATGTGGTATTCCATGCGCGTGAATGGCGATCATGGAAATCGCCTTTTCCGAGGCGACGGAGCCGATGACCGACAGAACCTTGGCGCGCTGCAGGCCGAAGCGGCCGAGACGCGCCACTTCGACTTCGACCAGGTCGCCGTTTTTGGCGCCGCCGGTATAATCCGGATCGATCACCATCTCCTCGCCGCGCCGTTCGATCGGCATCAGGCGGCCGCCGCCGCCAGGCGTTTCGCGGAAGACACCCATGGAGGCGCCCTGTCGTTTGTCGATGACCTTGATGATGCGGGCGGTGTAGGCCGGGCCGCCGCGATCTACGGCCGAGAAGATCTTCGCGAGGATGCGGTCACCCATGCCGGCGACCGGCGCCTTGCCCTTGCCGTTGCGGCCAGCCGGCGAGGAAGACTGCTTGATCAACACGGCGGGTGCGACGCCGTTTTCCTCAGCCCATTCGGCCGGCCGGCCGATCAGCATGCCATCCTTGTCGCGGGTGGTGATATCGAGCACGGCAATCGGCGGCAGCGCGCCGGGTCGGATGAGCGACTTGCGGCTCTTCTGCACCATGCCTTCTTCTTCGAGCTCGCGCAAAAGGTCCTTCAGCGCGACGCGGCTCTCACCCTTCAGGCCGAAGGCTTTGGCAAGCTCGCGCTTGGACGCCTGCTGCGGATGATCAGCGATGAAGCGCAGGATGACCTCGCGCGGCGGCAGAACGCCGTGCATGATGGCCATCATGGGCTCTGCACTCTCGCCCCGCTTAGTCGCGCGACCAGACTTGCCGGGGCGTCGCTCCGACGATGAAATCTTGCCGCGCGGTTCTCTGCTCACTCTGCACTCTTCTTTTTCGCTGCCGTCTTGGCCGCAGGCTTCTTTGCAGCAGCCTTCGGCTTGGCGGTCGTTTTCGTCGCTTTTGCGCCAGCCGCCGCTGTCTTTGCCTTGGCCGGCGCCTTCTTGGTGGTGCCGCCGCTCTTGCCGGCCTTCGCGGCGATCAACGCCAGGGCTTCCTCGACGGTGATCGCCTGCGGATCGGTGCCCTTCGGCAGGGTAGCATTGACCTTGCCCCAGTTGACATAGGGACCATACTTGCCGTCGCGAACCGTGATCGCGCCGCCGCCATCCGGATGCTCGCCCAGTTCCTTCAGTGCTGCCGGTGTGCCGCCGCGTGCCTTGCCGCCAGCTGCCTTGCTCTGCTTTTCGGCAATCAGCGTCACCGCGCGGTTGAGACCGACGGTGAAGACGTCCTCGACGCTTTCGAGGTTGGCATAGCTGCCGTCATGCAGCAGGAAAGGCCCGTAGCGCCCGATGCCGGAAGAGATCATCTTGCCGGTTTCCGGATGCTTGCCGATATCGCGTGGCAGCGAGATCAGCGCCATCGCCTTCTCATAATCGATATCCTCGGGCTTCCAGCCGCGCGGCAGGGAGGCACGCTTGGCGTCCTTGCCGTCGCCGCGCTGGATATAAGGACCGAAGCGGCCTGAACGCAGCGTCAGCTCTTCGCCCGTTACCGGATCGGCGCCGAGCGCCTTCGGCTCGTTTAGTCCGTTGGATTCGGCTTCCGCGCCGCCTTCCGACGAAAGCTGGCGGGTATAATTGCATTCCGGATAGTTCGAGCAGCCGACGAAGGCGCCGTATTTGCCGAGTTTCAGTGACAGGTTGCCCGTGCCACACACCTGGCAAATGCGCGGATCGCTGCCATCCTCCCGCTTCGGGAAGACGAGCGGTGCCAGCGCATCGTTCAGCGCATCGAGCACATTGGTGACGCGGAGTTCCTTGGTGTCCTCGATCTGGGCAAAGAAATCACGCCAGAAGTCGCGCAGCACGTCCTTCCAGTTCAGCTCGCCAGCGGAGATGCGGTCGAGCTTCTCTTCGAGATCGGCCGTGAAATCATACTCCACATACTTGGTGAAGAAGCTTTCGAGGAAAGCCGTCACCAGCCGTCCCTTAGCCTGTGGCACCAGCTTGCGCTTGTCGATGGTCACGTAATCGCGGTCGCGCAGAGTTGCGAGCGTTGCCGCATAGGTGGAGGGACGGCCGATGCCGAGCTCTTCCATCTTCTTGATCAGCGATGCTTCCGAATAGCGCGGCGGCGGTTCGGTGAAATGCTGGGTCGAGTTGATCTTCTGCTTGGCGAGGTTCTCGCGGGCATTGATTTCGGGCAGACGACCGCCTTCTTCGCCGTCGTCGCTCTGCTCGCCATCTTCTTTCTGGTCGGTATAGGCGGCGATAAAGCCGTCGAAACGGATGACGGAGCCGACAGCGCGCAGGCCGGCCTTCTTGCCGGCGTTATCGGCCAGGATCTCGACGGTCGTGCGCTCGATTTCGGCCGAAGCCATCTGGCTGGCGATGCCGCGCTTCCAGATCAGGTCGTAGAGCTTCAGCTGGTCGTCATCGAGGAATTTGCGGATGCGATCCGGCACGCGGTCGAAATCGGTCGGGCGGATCGCTTCATGCGCTTCCTGGGCATTCTTTGCTTTGGTGGAATAGAAACGCGCCTTTTCCGGCAGGTAACGGTCACCGAACTGGTTGGCGATGGCGCGGCGTGCCGCATCGATCGCTTCCGGCGCCATCTGCACGCCGTCGGTACGCATATAGGTGATGAGACCGACGGTCTCTCCGCCGATATCGACGCCCTCATAGAGCTTTTGCGCCACCTGCATGGTGCGCGAGGCCGAGAAGCCGAGCTTCGAGGAGGCGGCCTGCTGCAGCGTCGAAGTGGTGAATGGCGGGCTGGGGTTGCGCTTGACCGGCTTCGCTTCGACGGTGTCGACGATATAGGAGGCGCCTTCGAGCAGGGCCTTTAGCTTGCCGGCCTCTTCGCCGTTGCCGATCGCGCGCGGCTGCAGGCGCTTGCCGTCAGCGGAGACCAGACGCGCTTCGAACTCGTCGCCGCGTGGCGTCTTCAGGATCGCTGAGAGGTTCCAGTATTCTTCCGAGATGAAGCGTTCGATCTCCGACTCGCGATCGCAGACGAGGCGAAGGGCCACCGACTGCACGCGGCCGGCCGAACGGGCGCCGGGCAACTTGCGCCACAGGACCGGAGATAGATTGAAGCCGACGAGATAGTCGAGGGCACGGCGGGCGAGATAGGCATCTACCAGCGGCACGTCGATGTCGCGTGGCTCGGCCATGGCGTCGAGAACGGCCTTCTTCGTGATGGCGTTAAAGACGACGCGCTTCACCGGCTTGCCGTTGATGACGCGCTTCTTGTTCAGCACGTCGAGCACATGCCAGGAAATGGCTTCGCCCTCGCGATCCGGGTCGGTCGCGAGAATCAGGCCGTCGGAGGTTTTCAGCGCATCGGCGATGTCCTTGATGCGCTTTTGCGAGGCACCATCGACTTCCCACAGCATTTCGAAATCCTGGTCCGGCAGCACCGAGCCGTCTTTAGCGGGCAAGTCACGCACATGGCCGAAGGATGCAAGAACCTTATATCCGGGTCCCAGATATTTATTGATTGTCTTGGCCTTGGCAGGCGATTCCACCACTACAACGTTCATCATCAAGTCTCTGAATACGAGGTCGCGCCGGTATAAGACGCGGGAGATACCGGGTTTTTCCGTCTTCCCGGCCTTCCGACATGGACAGGGAAATCGTCGCGGTCAAGAGGCTATTGCATAATTCCTTAAATCGGAGATCGATTGAAGGACAAAATTATGCAGCACCTTTAACGTGTTACAGCGCCCTTTGCGCGTCATATGTGACGCGCGGCGTTGTATGCGGTTTTTGTGCTTGGCGAGACGATGCCATGCTTAGAATCGGTATGCCCGTCACAGTTTTCAATCCAGCATGGAGATCGACACAAGTCCGCCGGGGTGCCGGTGCAGCCGACCAGCCATGTCGAGTTCGAGAAGAACGGAGTGAACGGCAGATATCGATAAGCCGGTGTGGCGGACGATATCGTCGATCTCGACCGGTGTCGGCCCCAGCGCCTCGACGATATGGTCGCGCTCGGCATCATCGGGCGGCGCGGAGAGCGGTTTGCTCCGTTCGGCGGGTGCTTCGGCCGGGCGCGGGCGAAAGAGGTCCGGCTCAGCGAGCGGCCGCAACGCTTCGACAACATCATCCGGCGACGTGACGATCATCGCGCCGTCTTTCAGCAGGCCGTTCGTCCCTTCGCAGCGCGGATCGAGCGGCGAGCCGGGAACTGCGAAGACAAGCCTGCCGAATTCTCCGGCAAGACGCGCTGTTATCAGCGAGCCGGATCGCGTTGCCGCCTCGACGACTACGACACCGAGCGATATGCCTGCGATAAGTCGATTGCGGCGCGGAAAATCGCGCGCCCGAGGCTCCCAGCCGAACGGCATCTCGCTCACGGCAAGCCCGTTACCATCCCAGATATCGTTGAGCAGGCCGATATTCTCGGGTGGATAAGGCTGGTCCAGCCCGCCTGCCATAGCGGCGATCGTGCCGGTTGGGAGGCTTGCGCGATGGGCGGCCGTATCGATGCCGCGCGCCAGGCCCGAGACCACGGCATAGCCGGCCTCGCCACAGATGCGTGCGATCATGGCCGTGAATTTGACACCGCTGATCGATGCATTTCGCGAGCCGACCATGCCGATGGCCGGGCGCGTCGCTGTCGACACATTGCCTTTGACGGCCAGCAGCGGTGGAGCGCCATCGATCTCGCGAAGGGCAGGGGGATAGTCCGGTTCACCGATGCCAACGAAGCGCGCTCCGAAACGATGCGCTGCTTCCAGTTCTCGCAATGCATCCCGCTCGTCGGCGATGCGGATCGCGCGCGTCGAGCCGCCACGCTGCGAAAGCTCCGGCAGAGCGGCCAGAGCCGCTTCGGCCGAACCATAGTGATTGATGAGATCGCGGAAGGTGGAGGGACCGACATTGTCGGAGCGGAAGAGCCTGAGCCAGGCGATCCTCTGTTTTTCGGTCAGCGCAACTCCCGTCCGTCTTGCGCTGCCTGTGTCCATTATCCCTTTGCTCCGATCTTGCCTTCCGTTCCCGCAGTCAGCCGGGCAATATTTGCCCTATGCTTATACCAGGAGATGACGGTCATCAGCGCCATGACAGCGGCGATCTTGTCGACGCCCAATATCCACAATACAACCGGGATGACAAGAGTTGCAACCAGTGCGGAAAGTGAGGAATAGCGCGTGGTAAAGGCGATCGCCAGCCAGACGATGGCGAAAATCAAAGCCATCAGCGGCGCGAGGCCGAGCAAGATGCCGAGATAGGTGGCGACACCCTTGCCGCCCTTGAAGCCGATCCAGACCGGGAAGATGTGGCCGATGAAGGCGGCGAAGCCGGCCAGCACGCCGGCATCCTCGCCGAAGAAATGCACGGCGATCAGGACGGCGGCCGTACCTTTGAAGGCATCGAGTAGCAGGGTTGCGGCCGCAAGGCCCTTATTGCCGGTGCGCAGCACATTGGTTGCGCCGATGTTGCCCGAACCAATATTGCGCACATCGCCAAGACCGGCCATACGGGTCAGCAACAGGCCGAAGGGGATGGAGCCGAGCAGATAGCCGATGACGAGGGCGGCAAGCGCGGTCTGCAAGGTAAGCTGCCAAGTCCAGAAATCAGCCATCGCGTCTTATTCTCCGTAAACCCTGGCGCTTGCCTCAGAGACTGTGAACCAGCTTACCGGCGACATAGGTTGCAACCGCCCGGCCGCTCATTCTCGCATCCTCGAAGGGCGTATTCTTCGAGCGCGACAAAAGCATGTCTTTTGCGACAAGCCAAGGCTCGTCGAGATCGACGAGAGCGATATCTGCTTTAGCGCCGGGCTTCAGTGTGCCGGCGGGAAGCCCGAAGATCTGCGCCGGCCGCGTCGAGAGCGCGTCGACAAGGCGCATCAGGCCGACTTGGCCGCTGTGATAGAGCCGGAGTGCTGCCGGAAGCAGCGTTTCGAGCCCGACGGCACCGTCTTCAGCCTCGCCGAACGGCAGACGTTTGGTATCGACATCCTGCGGATCATGCGAGGAGACGATGATGTCGATCGTGCCGTCCGCCAACGCCTCGATCATGCCCGTGCGGTCATCCTCGGAGTGCAGCGGCGGATAGAGCTTGAAGAAGGTGCGGTATTCGCCGATGTCGTTCTCATTGAGCGCGAGATTGTTGATCGAGATGCCGCAGGTCACTTTCGCGCCGCGCGAGCGGGCGAGGCGGATGGCCTCTGCCGATTCCGGCACCGAAATCATCGCGGCATGGTAATGGCTGCGCGTCAGCGTCGCGATGCGAAGGTCGCGCTCCAGCGGGATCAGTTCAGCTTCTTTCGGGATGCCCGAGAGCCCGAGCCAGCTTGCCAGCAGGCCCTCATGCATGACGCCGTTGGCGCCGAGATACTTATCGCGCGTCTCGCAGGAAATGACAGCGCCGAATTCGCGCGCATAAGTCATGATGCGACGCAGGACCTGACTGTCGTGGACACTGGAATGGGCATCGGTGAACACGACGGCACCGGCTTCCCGCAGCAGGCCGATTTCCGTCATCTCCTCGCCGGCCAGCCCCTTGGTGAGGGCGGCGGCCGGATAGACGTTGACGACGGCGGTATCGCGCGCGGTCTTCCTGACGAACTCGACCAGCGCGATATCGTCGATGACCGGATCCGTGTCCGGCATCATGATGAAGGAGGTGACGCCGCCTGCGGCTGCTGCGCGGCTGGCAGAAGCGATGGTTTCGCGATGCTCGCCGCCGGGTTCGCCGACATGCACGCGCGCGTCCACCAGGCCGGGGATGGCGACAAGCCCATTGCAATCGCGAACGGTCGCGCCTTTGGGAATGCCGTGGTTCTTCGCATCCTTGCCTGAGGCAACGATCACGCCGTCTTCGACGACGATCGTACCGACCTCATCGAGATCGCGCGAGGGGTCGATGATGCGGACGTTCTGGAGGACGATCGAGTTGCTCATGCGCCCACTCCCTCAGTGCGGGGTCCCTGGTTCTGCGAAACGAGCAGGGTCTCCATCACGGCCATGCGGACGGCGACGCCCATCTCCACCTGTTCGGCAATGACGCTTTGCGGGCCGTCGGCCACTTCGGAGGCGATTTCCACCCCGCGGTTCATCGGGCCTGGATGCATCACGAGCGCATCCTCCTTGGCGGCCTTGAGCGTCTCGGCGTCGAGGCCGTAGAAGTGATAATATTCGCGCACCGAAGGCACGAAGGCGCCCGACATGCGTTCGCGCTGCAGCCGCAGCATCATGACGACGTCAGCATCCTTCAGCCCCTCTTTCATCGAGTGGAAGACTTCCACGCCCATGTCGGCGATGCCTGCCGGCAGCAGCGTGGCGGGTGCGACGACGCGGACGCGCGCACCCATGGCGTTGAGCAGCAGGATGTTGGAGCGGGCAACGCGCGAATGCAGCACGTCGCCGCAGATCGCCACGATGATGCGCGAAAGCTTGCCTTTGGCGCGGCGGATCGTCAGCGCGTCGAGCAGGGCCTGGGTCGGATGCTCATGCTGGCCGTCGCCGGCGTTGATGACGGAGCAGGAGACTTTCTGCGCCAGAAGTGCTGCGGCACCCGCGCTCGAATGGCGGATGACAAGCACATCGGGTCGCATCGCATTCAGCGTCATCGCCGTATCGATCAGCGTCTCGCCTTTTTTGACCGAGGAATTGCCGACTGACATGTTCATCACATCGGCGCCGAGCCGTTTGCCGGCAAGCTCGAAGGAGGATTGCGTGCGCGTCGATGCTTCGAAGAAGAGATTGATCTGCGTCAACCCGCGAAGCGTCGACGTCTTTTTCTCGCGCTGGCGGCTGATCTTGACCGCCTCGTCAGCCTTGTCGAGAAGATAGGTAATATCCTGCTCGGTGAGGCCCTTGATGCCGATGAGGTGGCGGTGGGGAAAGAAGACCATGAACCTGCCCTCTGGATTTCGTCAGGCGGTCTATAAAGAGGGAGCGCCGATGGGGCAAGCGGGGGTCTGCATGGAGGCCGTTTGTTCCCCATGCAATTTCGCCCGAATCCCGCTACAGGAGCTATGCCGGTGGGAGACGTAACTTCCAGTTTCCCTTTGCAACCCACTTGCTCTACAAGCGATTCATGACCCAACCGACCCGGACTGACGACCCCTTTGCCGACCTGAACCAGCCGAGCCTCTGGACTGGCATCAATGCCTATCGTTCCGATCCGCTGATCGTCGATCTCACCTCCGGCCTGCCGCGTTCGATACGGGAAGAGCTGGAGCAGCACGGTCGTTTCGTCACCTCGCACGAGGCGCAGGAACTGGCGCGCATGGCAAACCAGGGCACGCCGCAACTGCGTACCCATGGGCCGCGCGGCGAGCGTCTCGATGTCGTGGAATTCCATCCGGCTTGGCATGCGCTGATGCGCCGCTCCATGGCAATGGGCCTGCATTCCTCGATCTGGGATGCGCAGGCCGATCCGGAGGCGAAGGGTCACTCGCACAAGGTGCGCGCCGCCCGTTTCTATCTGACGGCGCAGCTCGAATGCGGTCATCTGTGCCCTCTCACGATGACCAGCGCCTCGGTCGCCGCCATGATGGCATCGCCGGCGGTGCAGAAGGATTGGGCGCCGAAGATTCTGTCGCGCAAGTACGATTCGTCCAACAAGCCCGCCATGCAGAAAAGCGCCGTCACCATCGGCATGGGCATGACGGAAAAGCAGGGCGGCACGGATGTGCGCGCCAACAAGACGAGTGCCGACAAGGTCAGCGAAGGCATCTACAGGCTGTCGGGTCACAAGTGGTTCATGTCGGCGCCGATGAGCGATGCCTTCATCATGCTCGCACAGACCAAGGATGGCATGGGCTGCTTCCTGGTGCCGCGGCTGCTCGAGGATGGTTCGGCCAACGGCCTGCATTTCCAGCGGCTGAAGGACAAGCTCGGCAACCGATCGAATGCTTCCTCCGAAGTCGAGTTCACCGACACGTTCGGCTTCCTGCTCGGCGCACCCGATGCTGGCATCCGCACGATCCTTGATATGGTGACGCTGACGCGGCTCGATTGCGCTCTGGCCTCTGCAGGTATCATGCGTGCCTCGCTCGCCGAAGCCGTGCATCATGCGCGCGGCCGCAGCGTCTTCGGCAAGATGCTGGTCAACCAGCCGATCATGACGCGCGTGCTTGCCGATATGGCGCTCGATGTCGCCGCCGCAACCGCGCTCGCCTTCCGCCTGGCCGAGGCCTTCGACAAGGCCAGCGGCAGCAGCGAAGATGCCGCCTATGCGCGCGTCATGACGCCGGTTGCCAAATACTGGTGCTGCAAGATCGCGCCGGCGCTGATCTACGAAGCCATGGAGTGCATCGGCGGTAGCGGCTACATCGAGGAGCGCCCGATCGCCCGCCATTACCGCGAAGCCCCTGTTAACGCGATCTGGGAAGGCTCCGGCAATGTCATGGCGCTCGACGTACTGCGCGTACTCAACCGGGGCAGGGACCTGTTCGAAACAGTCTTTGCCGGCCTTGCCCGCGATCTCGGCCCGGCCGGCAAGAAGACTATCGACGTCCTGCGCGCTGCCATGGCACTTTGCGAGCAAGATGAGGGTGCTGCCCGCCTGCTGGTCGAGCAAATGGCGCTCGCCGCCGGTGCCGCCGAGCTCTATCGCCTGGGAGCCGGCAAGATCGCCGATGCCTTCATCGAAACTCGTCTCGCCGGTGGCTGGCGCACCACCTATGGAATGCTCGATTCCCGCTTCGATGCCAGCTACATCGTCGATCTGCTGTATCCGCCGGCGACATAAGCGATGGTCTCCGTTCGAACCGTTCGGCCCGAGGATATTGATCAGCTCTACGCCATCTCGCTCCTGACCGGCGATGCCGGCAAGGATGCGACGTCGCTCTACCGCGACGGCCGGCTGATCGGACACATCTATTCCGCGCCCTATGCCAAGCTTCATCCCGAGCTGGTTTTCGTTGCGGAGGATGGCGAGGGTGTTTTCGGCTATATCGCCGGCGTCTTCGATACGATCGCCTTTGGGCAGCGGCTGGAGCGCGAATGGTGGCCGCATCTGCGGCGGCTTTATGCTGATCCAGAGGGTGATCCAGCCCTTTGGAATGAGGATCAGAAACGGATATCGGCGATCCATCATCCAAAACAGGCGCCGGCGATCCTTATCGAACGGTTCCCCGCACATATTCATATGAACCTGCTCCCACGCGCCCAGGGCGGAGGCACCGGAACAGCATTGCTGGATCGCTGGATGGCGAATGCCCGGGCGAGCGGCGTTAAAGGCGTTCATCTCGGTGCCAATAGCAGCAATCACAACGGCATCCGCTTCTGGTCGTCGCGCGGTTTTGTTCCCGTAGAACTGCCTCCAAGTCTGGCGTCCGAAACGACAGTATGGTTTGGTCAAGATCTCTAATCTGTGGATTCGCGCGATTTGACGGACAAGAGCCCTGATGACTTCATTGTTCGAGGCGATCCGGCTTGCTATTCACCGCTCGGTGACAGATTGGAGTCGAGTCGATGTCCCCTGCAAACGCTGCCGTTAAAATCCCCCTGGAAGCGCCCATGCCTGAAAAGCGTGTGCGCAATCGCGCCGCGACGGAGCAGGCAATCCTCGATGCCGCCAAGCGGCTGCTGGCGGAGGAGGGATTCCAGAATTTCGGTATCAATGCGGTGGCCCGCGGTGCCGGCTGCGACAAGCAGCTGATTTACCGCTATTACGGCGGCTTGAATGGCCTTGTGGAGGCCATCGGCACCGATCTCGGCAGCTGGGTCACCGATCGCATTCCGGACGATACCGGCGGCATGTTCCTTTTGACCTATGGCGATCTGATGGAGCGGCTTTCGATGCTGTTTCTCGATGCTTTGCGCGCCGATCCCCTCATGCGCCGCATCGTCGCCTGGGAAGTCTCCGAGAATAGCGAGCAGGTGCGCCGCCTGTCCGAGGCTCGATCCAAGGCGCTCGCCGGCTGGATCGAGCGCATGCGCGGCTCTCTCGTGCCTCCCAAGGGCGTCGATGCTCAGGCCGTCAATGCCATGATCTTTGCGGCCATCCAGCATATCGTCCTGGCTGCGGCCGTTAGCGACCAATGCGCCGGCCTCGTCTTGAAGAACGGCAAGGATTGGGAGAAGGCGGCAACGGCCTTGAAGCGGATCGTGCGCGGCGTTTACGGCTGATGCCAGCCGTCGGGCAGGGATATCCACAGGCTCGCTTCGCCATTAACCTTAACAAATGGTTTACGTTGCGCCGCAGCGGTTAACTCGTCACTGTCGGAGAACGATTAATTAACCATCAAGCGTGCAGCCATGGGGTTGAAACCCGCTAAATTAGTGTTTCTCGTTACGGCGGTGATGTTCTTTGCCGTGCTTGCACTAGATATAACGCTGCCCGCGATGGTGTTGAGCGCCATGGCGCTGTCGAACTGGCTCGTCCTTTCGGCTGGCACGACGCAATTTCAGCGTCGAAGGGGTGCCGCATGAAGTGGTTGTTGATTTGCTGGGCCGGACCGGTCTCGTTTCTCGGGGCATGGTATTATCTGTCGTACTACGACATGAGCTTCGGAATCTTCATGCTGACGCGGCAGATGCATGACCTGGTCTTCGATATCTACGGCAAGATCCTCGGCATTCCACCCGAGACCATTCCGCCGCTGGTGGCGCGCGCCATCGCTTTCGACAGCTTTCTGGTCTTCGCGATCTACGGCTTTCGCCAACGGGCAGCCATCATCGGATGGTGGAAACGCCGTCAGGAGGCGTCCGAATCGGGCAAGGCGGCCCTGCCGAGCGCCGATAGCCTGTCCAAGGCTCCCTGAAGAATGAAGCTTGCCGCCGCCGAGTCGATGCGCTCGGCGCGCTTGGCCCGCGAGACGTCCATTTCCAGCAGCGCCCGTTCGGCCGCAACAGTCGAAAGCCGCTCGTCCCAGAAGACGAAGGGAAGGGCGGTCTTTTCCGACATGCTGCGCACGAAGGCGCGTGTCGCCTGCACGCGCGGCCCGGCGGAGCCATCCATGTTCATCGGGAGCCCTATGACGAAAGCTGCGACCTTTTCCTTCTCGGCGAAGGCGAGCAATGTTTCGGCATCCTGGGTGAATTTCACGCGCTTGATGACAGGGCGAGGCGTGGCGAAACGCCGCCCGAGATCCGACATAGCCAATCCAATCGTCTTCGTGCCGAGGTCGAGACCGGCAATCGGCTGACCGGGCAGGAGCATCACGGCTAGATCTTCGATGGTCAGCGTCGTCATCAGGGTACTGCTCCTGTCAAAACAAATTGAAGTCCTAACCGCTTTTCTTTGTTGCGGTTTGAGATATCTCCTAGACACCAGCCTCACATTTCAAATCAAGTCATAAGGAGAAATCCAATGAAGATCACCTGGCTCGGCCACTCCGCTTTTCGCATTGAAACGGCGACGGCAAAAATACTGATCGATCCATTTCTGTCTTACAATTCTTCCTTTGCGGCCGCCGGTCTCAACATCAAGGAGGTTGCTCAGGGCGTGACTCATATCCTGCTGACACACGGCCATGGCGACCATGTCGGTGACACGGTTCAGATCGCCAAGGATACTGGCGCCGTCGTTCTCGCCAATGCCGATCTCGCCTCCTGGCTCGGCACCAAGGGCGTCGAGAAGCTGGAAATGGGCAATACTGGCGGCACGGTCGGCCTCGGCGGCTTCTCGGCCACCTTTACCAATGCGCTGCATTCCTCCGCCCAGATCACCGAGGACGGCGTTTCCCATGCGCTCGGCAATCCGAACGGCCTGATGCTGCATTTCGATGACGAGCCGACATTGTTCCATATGGGTGATACGGATATCTTCTCGGATATGGCGCTGATCAATGAACTGCATCAGCCCGATATCGGCATCCTGCCGATCGGCGACCGTTTTACCATGGGCGGCGCGGTAGCGGCACTTGCCTGCCAGCGCTTCTTCAACTTCAAGACGGCCATTCCCTGCCACTACGGCACCTTCCCGATCATCGACCAGACCCCGGAAAAGTTCGTAGCCGGCATGGAAGGCTCGAAGACCGCGGTTGCCGCGCCGAAGGTGGGCGAGAGCGTTTCTGCCTGACGATACCCGTTGCGTATGGCGGACATGGTCTTTATAGCGATAGGAAAAATCCTATCCGGAGAATGCCATGTCCGTCGATCTCGCCACTGTCAAACGCGTCGCCCATCTTGCCCGCATCGCTGTCAATGAAGACGAAGCGCAGCGGATGATGGGTGAGCTTAACGGCATTCTTGGCTTCGTCGAGCAGCTCTCCGAAGTGAATGTCGATGGCGTCGAAGCCATGACCTCGGTAACCCCGATGGCGATGAAGAAGCGCGCCGACGAAGTAACGGACGGCAACAAGGCTGCCGACATCGTCGCCAATGCGCCGAATACCGATCAGAATTTCTTCCTGGTGCCCAAAGTCGTCGAATAACGGTTCCTTCGAGCCTTTCCGACCCGTTGCCCAATTCCAGATCTGAAGCGAAACAAAATGAGCGAACTGACCAGCCTGACCATTGCCGAAGCCCGCGACAAGCTGCGCGCCAAGGAGATTACCGCCACCGAACTGACCGAGGCCTATATCTCGGCGATCGAGGCTGCCAATGCTCAGCTCAATGCCTATGTGAAGGTGACGCCGCAAAAGGCGCTGACAATGGCCAAGGTGTCGGACGCTCGCCTTGCGGAAGGCAAAGCCGGCCCGCTCGAAGGCATTCCGCTTGGCATCAAGGACCTGTTCGGCACAGAAGGCATTCATACGCAGGCCTGCAGCCACATCCTGGACGGTTTCGAGCCGCACTATGAATCGACCGTCACGCAGAATCTCTGGAACGACGGCGCCGTCATGCTGGGCAAGCTCAACATGGATGAGTTCGCCATGGGCTCCTCCAACGAGAGCTCCTATTACGGCCCGGTGATCAACCCCTGGCGCGCCAAGGGGTCCAACCAGCAGCTCGTTCCCGGCGGTTCGTCCGGTGGTTCGGCCGCGGCAGTTGCCGCGCATCTCTGCGCCGGTGCCACAGCGACCGACACCGGCGGCTCCATCCGCCAGCCGGCCGCTTTCACCGGTACCGTCGGCATCAAGCCGACCTATGGCCGCTGCTCGCGCTGGGGCATCGTCGCCTTCGCCTCGTCGCTCGACCAGGCCGGCCCGATCGCCCGCGACGTGCGCGATGCCGCTATCCTGCTGAAGTCGATGGCCAGCGTCGATCCTAAGGACACGACCTCGGTCGACCTGCCTGTGCCGGATTACGAAGCCGCGCTCGGCCAGTCGCTGAAGGGTATGAAGATCGGCATCCCGAATGAATATCGTGTCGACGGCATGCCGGAAGAGATCGAGACGCTTTGGCAGCAGGGTATCGCCTGGCTGAAGGATGCTGGCGCCGAGATCGTCAACATCTCGCTGCCGCACACCAAATACGCGCTGCCGGCCTATTACATCGTCGCCCCCGCCGAAGCCTCCTCGAACCTTGCCCGCTACGACGGCGTTCGCTACGGCCTGCGCGTCGACGGCAAGGATATCGTCGACATGTATGAAAAGACGCGCGCCGCCGGCTTCGGCCAGGAAGTGAAACGCCGCATCATGATCGGTACCTATGTTCTCTCGGCCGGCTACTACGACGCCTATTACCTGCGCGCCCAGAAGGTGCGCACGCTGATCAAGCGCGATTTCGAACTGGCCTTCAACGCCGGCGTCGATGCGATCCTGACGCCCGCCACCCCATCCTCGGCCTTCGGTATTGCCGACGAAGACCTCGCTTCCGATCCGGTAAAGATGTACCTGAACGACATCTTCACAGTGACGGTCAACATGGCTGGCTTGCCCGGTATCGCCGTCCCTGCCGGCCTCGACCCGAAGGGCCTGCCGCTCGGCCTGCAGCTCATCGGTAAGCCGTTCGAAGAGGAAACCCTCTTCAAAACCGCCCACGTCATCGAACAGGCCGCCGGCAAGTTCACGCCGGCGAAGTGGTGGTAAGCACCACAAGCAGACGAACGGCTTGATGACCAATCCCGTCAAGCTTCGTGACATCAGAAGCCACTTATCGGAAGGGCCGTCCGGAAATCCGGGCGGCCCTTTTGCACATGCCAATATTCCGCCCGAACGCCATCACATTTTGGACCGAAATACGATCATAAATTGCAGCGGGCCGCTTGGTCTCGTCCTCTGCAACCGAATCGGAAGGTCTCTTCATGCTCAAGCAAGTCACGGCGATCCTGCTCCTCAGCGTGTCATGCCCAGCGATCCTGCTGGCGGCCGATAATGGGGCCATTCGATCCATCACCCTATCTTCGGGCGGCCTGGCCCAGGTGTCTCGATCGGCCGATATCAGTAGCGACGGCGTGATCCGGATCGAGGTTCCCCTTGATCAGGTCGATGACATCCTGAAGAGCCTTGTGGTCAACGGGTCCGCAGGTTCAGTGGCAGGCATGACGCTGGCGGGGCCGCAGCCATTGCTGGAGACGTTCAAGGGCCTGCCGTTCAGTCTGGAAGCGCTCTCCTCGGTGCCGTCGCTTCTGACATCGATGCAGGGCGCCAAAGTTTCGGTCACCAGCGGCGGAAAGACCGTCGAGGGAAGCGTTCTCGGCATCGAGACGAGAAAGACTGACGATAAGACCACGGCTTACCTGCTGACTGTTATCGACAAGGATGGCGCGGTGGAGACGCTGGCGCTTGGTGAAGATGCCTCCGTCGGGTTTGATGACCCCGACGTAAGAGCAAAGCTCGCCCAGGCGGCCGCAGCCATCGCCCGCGGCAAGAACGACCGCACCCGCACCATCGATATCAAGGTGAATGGTGTAAAGGACAGCGGCGATATCGGCCTCACCTATGTCGTCCCGTCGCCGATCTGGAAAACGGCTTATAAGGTCGTGATCGACGAAAAGAACAAGGCGCGCCTGCAGGCATGGACGGTGCTGGAAAATGCCAGCGGCGAGGACTGGAAGGGCATCAAGCTGACGCTGACCTCGGCCGAGCCGGTGACGCTGAAACAGGGTCTGCACCAGCTCTACTGGAAAGAGCGGCAGGAAGTGCCTGTCAACACGGCGTCCAACAATGGCCCTGATCCCGATAGCGGCGATCTGTCCAACAGGCAGCGTCTCGCTTCGAATGCCGAGGAGCGAGCCGCGCCCGCACCTGCCAAGGCAATGATGGGTGGCGTCAGCAGAAAGGCATACGCGGCTGACGAGCTGGAAGGTTCGGTCGCGCCGATGCAGATTGCCGCGTCCAATCCCGCCAGCGCGACCGAGAGCGATATCTCGGCCACTTTCGAGCTTCCGGGAACCTACGATCTGGCCAATGGCGATACCTTGTCGGTGCCGATCATGGATGCAGAAGTGGAGGCCGACATGGTGGATATGTATCGGGCCGGCAGCAGCCTGCGCAATCCCATCGCCGCGGTGATGCTGAAGAATACCACCGGCGTCAGCATGCCGGCGGGAATCCTGACGCTTTACAACGGCAAGACCGGCTATATCGGCGATTCCCAGCTATCGGCATTACCCAAGGACGACACGCGTCTCGCCAGTTTCGCGACCGACCGCAAGGTAACGATCAGCGAGCAGCAGACGCCTACGGAGGAGATCGCCTCGCTGAAGGTTTCCGACGGCGTGATGAACGCTACCGTCAAATATCGCCAGACGACGACATACACCGTATCAGGCGCGCTGGACGGCGAACGGACTGTTGTCATCGAGCACCCGATCCGGGACGGCTGGTCATTTTCTTCAGCCGAAAGCTTCGGCAAGACGGCAACGCACCAGCGGCTCAAGGCGGCGGTGCCAGCTGGGGCGGAAAAAGTACTGACGGCAGTCGACGAGCAGCTTCAGAGCAACAGCTACGCCTTGGTCGATACCGATCCGGACATGCTGCTCGGCTGGTCGGCCTCGACCCATGACAAGGAACTGACGGACAAGCTTACAAATCTCGCCGACGCCCGTAAAAGGCAGGTCGCGATCCAGAACGAACTGGCGAGCCTTGACAGTGAAATCGAGAAAACCGTCAACGAGCAGGAGCGGATAAGGCGCAATCTCGGCGCCGTGCCTGACAACAGCGATCTGAAGAAGCGCTATTTGAAGGCCTTAGCGGATAGCGAGGATCAAATCGCCGCCATGAACGAAAGGCGCGATGCGGTGCAGCAGGAAAGCGATCGTCGCGGCGACCATGTGACTGACATCATCAGGACATTTTGATCGCTATCGGAGCGTCTTGCCCGAGCCGCATCGGCAGATGAGAACCACCCACCGGGCGGCTCTCATGCTTTCGCTATCTGTTATCCAGCTGTGCCCTTACCAGCTTCAGCCCCTTTTCCGTGATCCGGTAGGGTTGGCCGTCCGTAGACCGGATGGCCTTCAGACGCCTGAGCCTGCGAAAGAGCTCAATACCGAAATCGGGATAGACCCAGCCGTCCCGCGTGAAGCAGTAGACGGTGTCGATCTTCTTCTTTTCGGTGCGTTCGAGTTCAATGCGCCCGCCCTGAGCGAGCAGGTGGAGAATGCGCTGTTCTGCGCGTGAAATATCCATTGGAGTCAGAATCCGTAATGCGCCATAGGGCGCAACAAAACGATCCGAAGCTTCCCTCAAGGGAAGTCGGGGCTTCGTTTTTCAGGCCCGGCACGCAAGAAGACTTGCGGGCGGGGCCTTTACCGGCACTGACAAAAGTTAGACATAAAAACTCCGTTGATGCACCTCTCTAAAACAGGTTGCGATCCACAGTCAAGCTTCAACCCTGTGGGCATTTTTGCATGCCAGTCCGCCGGTGAATCTCGCCGCTGGCAAAAGCCTTGCGCCGGTGCTTTACTGCTTGCAAATGGCGGGGGCCCGATGATCCACATTCGCAATGCCCATGAAGGTGAAACTGCGGTATTGGCGAGCATTGGCTTGCGCTCCTGGCAAAGGGCGATGGGCGCGATCGGTGGCACGGGCGAGCTGCTGGAAAGTGCAAGCGAAGCCTTTACCAATTTCACCCGCAATCTCTGGCTGACGATCACGGTCATCGAGCTGAACGGCGAGGCTGTGGGATGGGCGGCGCGCGAGGCGCTGGACGAAGCGATTTCCGATTTCTGGATCGATCCGGATTTCGTCAGACGCGGCCTCGGCTCGGCGCTTCTGGCGCGGATCGAAGCGGATGTGCGCGGGCAGGGGCTGGAGAAGGTTTCGCTGCAGAGCCATGCGGGCAATACCGATGCCATCGCCTTCTTCAGGGCGCGCGGCTATGAGATCCGCTGGCTGTCGATCGTCTATTCCCCCAAGCTCGACAGCGATGTTCCCACAGTCGGGCTTTCGAAATCGCTGGTCGATGAAAGCGATGGCGCCTATGGCCCGGGCATATAGCACGCAGCCGATGCCGAAAGCCTTGCGCCGCCTCGCCAATTGCTCTACCTCACCAAAGCAGAAAACAGCATTATACAAGAGCTTCCCATGACCATTGTCGACGTCCGTACGCCAGATCCGAAACGCTTCATTCCCGGTGCCACCGGTGACTGGGAAGTCGTTATCGGGATGGAAGTCCACGCCCAGGTACTGAGCAAGTCCAAGCTCTTCTCCGGCGCCTCGACGGCGTTCGGCAATCCTCAGAATTCCAACGTGTCGCTCGTCGATGCAGCCATGCCCGGCATGCTGCCTGTCATCAACGAAGAATGCGTGAAACAAGCCGTGCGCACCGGTCTCGGCCTGAAGGCCAAGATCAATAAGCGCTCGATCTTCGACCGCAAGAACTATTTCTATCCCGACCTGCCGCAGGGCTATCAGATCTCGCAGTTCAAGGACCCGATCGTCGGAGAGGGCAAGATCGTCATCTCGCTCGGCCCGGATCGTCAGGGCCAGTTCGAGGATATCGAGATCGGCATCGAGCGCCTGCATCTGGAACAGGATGCCGGCAAGTCGATGCACGACCAGCACGCCACCATGTCCTATGTCGATCTGAACCGCTCCGGCGTCGCGCTGATGGAAATCGTCTCCAAGCCGGATATCCGCTCCGCCGACGAGGCGAAGGCCTATATGACGAAGTTGCGCTCGATCGTGCGCTATCTCGGCACCTGTGACGGCAACATGGACGAAGGCTCCATGCGCGCCGACGTCAACGTCTCGGTCCGCCGTCCGGGCGGTGAATTCGGTACGCGCTGCGAAATCAAGAACGTCAACTCCATCCGCTTCATCGGTCAGGCGATCGAATATGAAGCACGCCGCCAGATCGGCATTTTGGAAGACGGCGGTACGATCGATCAGGAAACCCGCCTGTTCGATCCGAACAAGGGCGAGACGCGGTCGCTGCGCACTAAGGAAGACGCGCATGATTACCGCTATTTCCCCGATCCGGATCTGCTGCCGCTTGAGTTCGACGATGCCTTCGTCGCAGAGCTTGCCGAGCATCTGCCGGAGCTGCCCGACGATAAGAAGGAGCGTTTCGTCCGCGAGCTTGGCCTCTCGGTCTACGACGCCTCCGTTCTCGTCTCGGAAAAGGCGATCGCCGATTATTTCGAAGCGGTTGCCGCTGGCCGCGACGGCAAAATGGCCGCCAACTGGGTTATCAACGACTTGCTGGGCGCTCTGAACAGAACCGGCAAAGACATTGAAGAGACTCCGGTTTCGCCCGCCCAGCTCGGCGCGATCATCGACCTCATCAAGGCCGAAACCATCTC
Source organism: Martinezella sp. CNPSo 3890 (assembly GCF_057784455.1). Lineage (NCBI taxonomy): Bacteria > Pseudomonadati > Pseudomonadota > Alphaproteobacteria > Hyphomicrobiales > Rhizobiaceae > Martinezella > Martinezella sp. CNPSo 3890. The sequence continues at coordinate 925,443 of NZ_JBXSOR010000001.1, forward strand.
CGGCAAGATCGCCAAGGATCTGTTCGAAATCGTGCTCAATGAGGGCGGCGATCCCGCGGAGATTGTCGAGGCGCGCGGCATGAAGCAGGTCACCGACACCGGCGCGATCGAAAAGGCCGTCGACGAGATCATCGCCGCCAATCCGGATCAGGTCGCCAAGGTCAAGGCCAAGCCGACGCTTGCAGGCTGGTTCGTCGGCCAGGTGATGAAGTCGACTGGCGGCAAGGCCAACCCGCAGGCGGTGCAGGCGCTGGTCAAGGCCAAGCTCGGCATCGAAGAGGAATAAGCGGTGTTCTTCGTCCGCACCGCCAGCGAGCAGGACCTGGAAAAGGTCCGCGCTCTGCTCGGCGAAACCTGGCATGCGACCTATGACCGGATCTACGGGCCGGAGAAGGTCAGCGAGCTGCACGCCTCCTGGCATTCGCTTGCCTCGCTGAAGGCGCGGCTGGCGAACAAGAATTCCGAATTCCTGGTGGCCGACGACGGCAGGACGATCGGCGGCATGGGCTATGCGGCCATGTCCAAGGAGATGACGAAAACCGTCATGCTCCACATGCTTTATGTCAGCCCCAGGCATCAGCGCGAGGGTATCGGCCGCGATATTTTCGCTGAGCTGGAGACCTGCTTCCCAGATGCGGAGATCATGCGCCTCGAGGTCGATCCGCAGAACGCGCCTGCGATCGCCTTTTACCAGGCCCACGGCTTTGTCGAGGTTGGCCGCACGGAAAACTGCGGCAATGGGCAGTCGGGCATTCCGGCGCTGATATTCGAGAAGCCGCTGGCGGGCCACTGAAAGAATAGGCGAGATCATTCATGGAAGCCGGCCGCCTGCTAATCCGCGAAGCGAAAGAGACCGACCTTCATGCCCTGATCGCGCTCTTCGCCGCCGACACCATGGGCGGTCATGGCGATACCGCCGAGCCTTCGGCCTACGATGATTATGCCAATGCCTTTCGCGTGATTGCCGCATCGTCGAACCAGACGCTTTACGCCGCTGAGCTTGCCGGCGAGGTCGTCGGCACCTTTCAGACAATTGTCGTCACCTCGCTGCACGGTCGGGGATCGTCCGTGATGATCATCGAGTCCGTCCAGACGCGTGGCGACATGCGCGGGCAGGGGATCGGGGCGGCGATGATCAACTTCTGCATCGAGGAGGCGAAACGCCGCGGCATGCGGATGGTACAGCTGACCTCGAATGCGGTTCGCAAGGATGCACATCGCTTCTATGAAAGACTCGGTTTCAAGCCGACGCATCTGGGCTTCAAGATGACATTGAAATGAAGCCGTTTGCCTGCTGGAATCACTGGACAAGCAGGATCAGGGGCGGCATAAGCAAACTATCGAATTCTGGTATCGCTCGCCGCTTAGCGGGTATCGAGGAAAAGACATGTGGAATTTCATCGTACAGACCTTCACCTGGTGGAACAGTCAGACCATGGGGACGCGCTTAGCGACTTGGCGGTTTGGCAAGCGTGTCGGCGAGGATGAGTTCGGCAATGTCTATTACGAAGGCGGCACGTCCTCCTACGGCCTTCCAAAGCGCTGGGTGATCTACAAGGGCTATGCCGAAGCCTCCGCCATTCCTCCGGGCTGGCACGGCTGGATGCATCACCGCACCGACGTTCCGCCGACCAAGGAAAACTATGTCGCCAAGGACTGGCAGAAGGAGCATCGCGCCAATCCCACAGGCTCGCCGCAGGCTTACCGCCCGCCGGGCTCTCTCGCCGTTGCCGGCGAGCGTCCGCGCGTGACCGGCGACTACGACGCCTGGACCCCGGGCAACTGAGCGCGACAGCCGGCTCGTCCTTTGGCCACAATTGGGCTTTAGGCGCGACATACGCCGGCGCGAGCTCGGCGCCTTGACCGAGACCAAGCGGAGACTGGCGGATATGATGTTTTTCACGCGGAGCGCTTCTTTGCGTGCGGTGGCTGCAGCGGGAATCACCCTCTTCGCCGGCATCATGGCAGCCCCTACTGCCGAGGCTGCCCGCATATCAAATCCAGTTGCGGTCTTCTCCGGCCTCGACAAGATCACCGGCCGCATCACCACCTTCGACGTTTATGTCAACGAAACCGTGCAGTTCGGTGCATTGCAAGTGACGCCGCGCGCCTGCTATTCACGAGACGATACCGAGCAACAGAAGGTGGACGGTTTCGTCGAGGTGGACGAGATCACTCTCGATCGCCGTATCCGCCGCATCTTCACCGGCTGGATGTTCGCCGACAGCCCCGGCCTCAACGCCGTCGAGCATCCGATCTATGACGTCTGGCTGAAAGAGTGCAAGCAGAAGTCTGACGTTCCGGCGCCGGATACTGCCGGCGCGAAGTAATCGGTTTCGAGACATTCACAGCAGGATTATGTAGCCCGCAGAAGCCTTCCTCCTGCGGGCATAGTTTCATTCTCGCTCGGTATTTGCCGCCGCTTCACCTATCGCCAGACGATCGGCCACCTCCGACAAGTCGAGTACGATCCGCACGCCGTCTTTGATCTTGTGCCGCAACAAGTCGTTGCGGTCCGGATAGGCTTTCAATTTGCCTCCATCCCGAAGGCCCTGAAGCCGCGAGCGCGAGATTGCCAACTCCGATGCAAGCAGCCGATCAAGGCGCAGGTTTATCGGGAATTGGGCTGATATCCCGATATCAAGCAAAGTCCAGCCGCTTGCCACACCTATAGCCTCTTTCAGGATGGAGACATCGGGCGGCTCCTCGATACGTTTGGCTTTCCGCCTCAGCGCGTCGAGATCGAATTCCTGCGCGCGTACCCAGTCCGGATCGCTGCGCTGCAGCGCCTCGAGCGTGGAAGGGGCGAGGTCGTGAACGGTCCGGCGCTCGAAGAGCGTTCGGTTCCATGTCTTGTCGCAATCGCTGCACTTATAGACAAGCCAGGCATCGAGCCGCTTGCCATTGGCGTTGAGCCTGATCTTGCCGCTCGATCTGAAGGGTTTTGGAGATCCGCAGCCGCTGCAGGCGATGCATGGTTGAGGCGATGTTTTAGGCGTAAGGGTCCAACGGACCTGAAGAATATTGCACATACCGTCTTGGTCTTCCGTCTGGAAGTCCACCAAGCTGGCGGTGAGACAAGCCCCTCAGGGCGCGGTATGGCGATATTGCGGGACGGCTGAAGAGCTGAGACAGCGGTGGCTGCATTAGGCGCGTTTTGACAATGCCAAACCGGTCTCAGGCCATCACCCGATGGACATGAATATGCGTCGGACGGCATTGAACCGTCCCGATGCACTGGGTGATTTGGATGAGACCGGTATTTACGACGGCAAAGTGGAACCTCTATGCACCAACGCTCTTCGCTTGCAGGGATAGCAGACCACAATCAGGATTTGAAGCGGTAAAAAACTTCAGGCGTGGATTGCTTCAGGCGTCACTATTTCCTTTGCGGCGGAACAGACTCAGGATCTTGCGGCCGGCCGCTACGGCACCCGCCAGCACGACGATGAGGCCCTTCTTCAATGCCAGAAGGGCGACGCCAAAACTTTTGAAGAAGCCAAGAACGACTGCAAGCAGGCCAAGCTTTGCCGCAACCTTTACGCCCGCACCGGCAGCGATCATGCCCGCCATACTATAGGCGGCGATCTTGTCGCCATTGGTGAAATCGGCATAGCGCTTGCCGCTATCATATTGCACGGTGTTGATGACGTTGGGGATAGCGGCGTTGATTTCCTGCAGCTGATCCAGTCCGGCGACGAAATCGAGCTCGGTGACGCCTTCGCGTCCCAGCACGCGCACGGAATAGTTCAGCGTGTGACCGGCATTGGGATCCTTGCCGAAAATCAGATCGCGCGCCCAGTGGAGGGCATGGGTCGCCTTATCGTAATGTGGCGGTTCTGCCCAGCCGACCAGTGTGATCGGGTCGAAGCCCTGCTGTTCACGTTCGGGATTCGCTTCGTTGATCGCGTCCTGGATCTTCTTCAGAAGATCGTCGTAATCTGTCGATGCTGCATCCTCATCGGAGACATAGCCGCTGCCGTCATAGTCGATGACGGCACCCCAGGAATGTGGGTCGGTCGGCGGATATTTGGCCGGGAAGATCATGCCGAGCGGATTACCCACCGAACTTTCCGGATTGCCCCAGAGCTCAACCAGCACCTTCTTCGAATCCTGCGGATTGAGATAGTAGAACTGGTCAGAGACAGTCAGTGTGGCATTGGCGGTGGGGATCTTGATCGCGCCCTGCTGGAAATCCAGCGTTTTAAGCACGGCGCCTTCGTCGCCTACCGGCGGCTCGACTCCGAACATGTCGTGGAATGATTTGGCGTTGGTCTGCGTCGCGATGGTCAGCGCGGCGAGAAATGCAATTGCAATATGATTCTTCACGATTCTACCCTCGGCTGTTGTGCCGAACTTAGGGCAGTCCGTTTCGTAATCAATTCATTTCGGGCAGATTTCCACCATCGGAAAAGCTGAGATTGGGCGATTCCATCGCTTTCTCCAGCATCTTGGCATAGGCATCCTTAGGCACGTCGATGGCGCCGAATGTCTTCAGGTGCTCGGTGGTGAATTGCGTGTCGAGCAGGGTGAAGCCGCGTTCGCGCAGGCGCTCCACCAGATAGACGAGACAGATCTTGGAGGCATCCGTGCGACGGGAAAACATGCTTTCGCCAAAGAAAGCCGACCCTAGCGAAACGCCATAGAGCCCGCCAACCAGCCGGTCGCCGTCCCAGGCCTCCACGGAATGGGCGTGGCCAATATGATGCAGGGTGGCATAAAGCGTGCGGATCGTGTCGTTGATCCAGGTGCTGGGGCGATCGCTCGTCTCTTCAGCGCAGGCGGCGATGACCGCTTCGAAATCCGTGTCGAAGCGAATATCGAAGGGATGTTGACGGATCTTCTTGGCGAGGCTCTTGGAGACGTGAAACGTATCCAGAGGGATGATGCCTCGCAATTCCGGCTCGACCCAGAAGATCTCCGGATCGTCTGCCGATTCAGCCATCGGAAAAAGCCCGATGGAATAGGCGCGCAGCAAAATCTCCGGGGTAATGCCGGGACGTTTGCCGCGCGCTCCGGGCACAGGCTAGGCCGATGTTTTTGCCAGGTAGTTTTCCAGCCAATGGATATCGTAATCGCCGTTGGCGATATCCTGATTGGAAACCAGATCCTGGAAGAGCGGCAGGGTGGTCTTGATGCCGTCCACAACGAATTCGTCAAGCGCACGGCGCAGGCGCATCATGCATTCGACGCGGGTGCGCCCGTGTACGATGAGCTTGCCGATCAGACTGTCGTAGTAGGGAGGGATCCTGTAGCCCTGATAGGCACCGGAATCGATACGAACGCCAAGGCCGCCGGGCGCATGGAAATGCGTGATCGTGCCGGGCGAGGGGACGAAGGTGCGGGCATCTTCGGCATTGATACGGCATTCGATGGCATGGCCTTGGAAATGCACCTCGTCCTGCGTGACCGAAAGACCGCCGCCGGAAGCGACGCGAATCTGCTCGTGCACGAGGTCGATGCCGGTGATGGCTTCCGTGACCGGATGCTCCACTTGCAGACGGGTGTTCATTTCGATGAAGTAGAACTCGCCGTTCTCATAGAGGAATTCGATGGTGCCGGCGCCGCGATACTTCAGCTTCTTCATCGCGTCGGCGCAGATCTGGCCGATCTTCATGCGCTGCTCGACGTTGAGGGCTGGGGAGTTGGCCTCTTCCCAGACCTTCTGGTGGCGGCGCTGCAGCGAGCAGTCACGTTCGCCGAGATGGATCGCATTGCCTTCGCCGTCACCGAAAACCTGGATTTCGATGTGGCGCGGCTTGCCGAGGTACTTTTCCATATAGACGGATTCGTTGCCGAAGGCGGCTGCCGCTTCCGTGCGTGCCGTCGACCAGGCCTCGATCAGGTCTTCTTCCGTGCGGGCGACCTTCATGCCGCGGCCGCCGCCGCCGGCAGTTGCCTTGATGAGCACCGGATAGCCGATCTCGCGCGCTGTCTTCAGCGCATCCGCCTCGGTCTTCACTTCGCCATCGGAACCGGGAACGACCGGAATGCCGAGCTGCTGCGCCGTGGTCTTGGCGGTGATCTTGTCGCCCATGATGCGGATATGTTCCGCCGTCGGACCGATGAAGGTAATGCCGTGCGCCTCGAGAATATCGGCGAACTTGGCATTTTCCGACAGGAACCCATAGCCGGGATGCACGGCGTCCGCGCCGGTGATCTCGCAGGCGGCGACGATCTGATGGATATTGAGATAGCTTTCGCGCGACGGCGGCGGGCCGATGCAAACGCTCTCATCCGCAAGCCGTACATGCATGGCATCGGCATCGGCCGTGGAGTGCACCGCAACGCTCGCAATGCCGAGCTCCTTGCAGGCGCGCAGCACGCGCAGAGCGATCTCTCCGCGATTGGCTATGAGAATCTTCGAAATCATGGGCATCGGGCCGACCTTACTCGATGACGACCAGGGCTTCGCCGTACTCGACCGGACGGCCGTCCTGAACGAGAATTTCAGTCACCGTGCCGGATTTCGGAGCGGGGATCTGGTTCATCGTCTTCATTGCTTCGATGATGAGCAGCGTCTGACCTTCCTTGACGGATGCGCCGACCTGGATGAAGGCAGCCGAGCCCGGAGCCGGCGCCAGATAGGCTGTGCCGACCATCGGCGCGCTGACGACATTGTCGGGGTTGCGGGTCTTGCCGGCGGGAGCGGCGGCGGCCGGCGCTGCTGCGGCGGCAGCAGGAGCGGCGTAAGCGGCCGGGGCGGCAATCGGCGCCTGAACATACTGCGTCGTGCCGGCGCGCGACACGCGGATGCGCAAATCTTCCTGCTCGACTTCGATCTCGGTGAGATCCGTGTCGTTGAGAATATTGGCGAGATCGCGAATCAGCGCCTGGTCGATACCCGATTTCTTTTCAGCCATTGGATTTCTTGCCCTGTATTTTTGTTATTGGGTGATGGATTTCAGCGCTTGAAGCGCCAGGATGTAGCTATGAGGTCCGAAACCGCAGATCATGCCCTTTGCTGCGGGCGCAATCATCGATTTGTGCCGGAATTCTTCGCGTGCGTGGATATTGGAGATATGTACCTCCACGACGGGAATGGAAATAGCGCGGATCGCGTCATGCAGCGCGATGGACGTATGACCGTAGGCACCGGGATTGATCGCGACACCGGCGGCCTTGTCGCCGGCTTCGTGCATCCAGTCGACCAGCACGCCTTCGTGATTGCTCTGGCGGAAATCGACGATGAAGCCCAGGCTTTCACCTGCGGCCTTGCAGTCGGCTTCGATATCCTTGAGCGTCTTGCCGCCATAGATGCCCGGCTCGCGCTTGCCGAGAGCATTCAAATTGGGTCCGTTCAGGACGAAAATAGTTTGCGCCATTAGAGGTTCCGTCAAAGTGCAGCGCAACCTATAGACTCCCAAGGCTCTGTAGGAAAGCCCTGGCACGAAGGTTGCGTGCCTCTAGGTGTGGAAACGCCGCGATTTTGGCATTTTTGCGCCATGCTGTGTCGCGGCGCCGTTCCGAAGCTCGTAAAAAAGCGAATAGGCCACTTGCTTACCCGCTTTTGAGAGTGGGCTTTTGCGCCGTTCAGCAGCTCGTCTTGCCGCAGCTGCGAACGTTGGCGATCTTTTCCTTGATAGCATCGAGGCCGATCGCGCCCGAAACCATCTCGTTGCCGATGACATAGGCCGGCGTGCCCGTCACGTTGAGATCGGAGGCAAGCTGATAGGTCGCCTTGATCATGTCAGTGTTCGGCGCTTTTGCCATTTCGGCGCGGATGGCCGCTTCGCTGACACCGAGCGAGGTGGCGACATCGATGGCGGTGTCTTCGGAGGCGCGGCCGTCGCTGCCCAGCAGCTTGTGATGGAACTCGGCATATTTTTCCGGCGCGAGCAGGCGGAACGCGCTGGAGACCCGGGAAGCGGCAACTGAATCCTGACCGAGGATCGGGAATTCCTTCAGCACGAAACGAACATTCTTGTCCTGCTGCAGAAGCTTGTCCATATCGCCGAGCGCATGCCGGCAATAGGTGCAGTTATAGTCGAAGAATTCGACGACGGTGATATCGCCCTTCGGATTACCGATGGCCACGTCATCCTTGGAGTTGAAGATCGCATCCTTGTTCTGGGTGATCACCTGGGCCGATTGCGCAATGCGGGCTTCATCCTGTTTCTTTTCAAGCGCGGCCTGTGCATCCAGCAGTACCTCCGGGTGCTCGACGAGATATTCCTTGATGAAATCCCCGATTTCCTTCTTCTGCTGGTCGTCCAGCGCGGCGGCCGGCTGGATCGTGGCGAAGGACGCTGTCAGGGCAATCGCCGAAACCGTCAGCAGGCTTTTGAGAGAAAAGGTCATGGGGTCCTCGTTTGGATCTGGGCGGAGACGTCATTCTCGGATGCGCAATAACATCGTCGGGTTAACATCCGCAAATAAGCATCGACAATTTACGGTGCGTCCTTACTTCCAGAAACAGGAATTTTCACGACAAAGCCGCAATCGCAGGATTGTGAACGCGCCGATATTGCGGCAAATGTCGCTTGCCAATCCGATCCGAGAGAGAATTGACCTTGTTTTCCCTATCCAAGCGCAGCGATGTTGAACCCTTTCATGCCATGGATGTGCTGGCGGAAGCGACACGGCGTCGCCAGGCAGGGCATTCCGTCATCTCCATGGCGGTTGGACAGCCCTCGCATCCCGCGCCCCAAGCGGCGTTGGAGGCGGCGCGCGCAGCTCTTGGCCATGGCCGGATCGGTTATACGGACGCGCTCGGTACTCTGGCCCTGCGGCAGGCGCTTTCCGCCCATTACCAGGTACGCCACGACCTCAGCATCGATCCGAAGCGCATTGCGATCACGACAGGCTCTTCGGCCGGCTTCAATCTCGCCTTTCTGACACTGTTCGATGCCGGCGATAGCGTTGCCATCGCACGGCCGGGCTATCCGGCCTATCGCAATATCCTCGCCGCACTCGGTCTCGATGTTGTCGAGGTGCCGGTCACAGAGGAGACGCAGTTTACGTTAACGCCCGAGAGCCTCGAGGCAGTGCAGGCTGAAAGCGGTAAGCGCCTGAAGGGTGTGCTGCTCGCAAGCCCCGCCAATCCCACAGGCACGGTGACGGGCAGGGCGGCCCTGAAGGCGCTGGCTGATTATTGCGCGGATCGTTCTATCGCCTTCATCTCCGACGAGATCTACCACGGACTGACTTTCGTCGGTGAGGAGACGAGTGCGCTGGAGCTGACGGACGAGGCGATCGTCATCAATTCCTTCTCGAAATATTACTGCATGACCGGCTGGCGTATTGGCTGGATGGTCTTGCCGGAACGGCTCGTTCGTCCCGTCGAGCGCGTGGCCCAGAGCCTTTACATTTCCGCGCCGGAACTGTCGCAGATTGCCGCCGAGGCGGCGCTCGGGGCAGGCGCTGAACTGGATGTCTATCGCGAGAGCTACGGCCGCAACCGCGATTTCCTCCTGCGCCGGCTGCCGGAAATCGGCTTCCGTATTGCCTCGCCGATGGATGGCGCTTTCTACGCCTATGTCGATGTCAGCCGCTTCACGAACGACAGCATGGTCTTTGCGCAAAAGATGCTGGCCGAAATCAACGTCGCCGCCACGCCCGGCCTCGATTTCGATCCTGTGGAAGGACACCGCGCGATGCGTTTCTCCTATGCCGGCTCGAATGCCGAGATCGAGGAAGCCACCGAGCGCATGGCCGCTTGGCTGAAATAGAATCTACAATCAATGGTTTGCGCGAGCTTGCGGAAGCATTTTCGCAAGCGTGGAACCGCTGCGCTTTGGCTTCTTATGCAGCGTGAATGACGAATAAATCGCGCAACGGAAACGAAAAATCCGGCCGCGTTGCCACAGCCGGATTTTAAGTTCATCACGAATTGATCTTCTTAGAAGAAGCCGCGGCGCTGCCACCAGCCGGCCTTCTTCGGCTTGGTCGGCTCTCCGTCGCTCTCACCACCTTCATTGGCGCGGGTGGATTTCACCACCGGAGCGGAGGAGGAAACATTGGATTCGCGGTTGGCGCGCGCTGGCTTGGCCGTATCCTCAGCTGCTTCGGGCGTTGCCGCATCTGCCGAATTGTCCAGAACTTCGGCGATCTCGGCAACAGCCTCGATTTCGACATCCGTTGTGGGCGCGTCCCCGACGGTGGGCGTCTCGACCGGCGATGCCTCGACAGCCTTTGCCTTGCGGCGACCGCGGCCCTTGGCGGGCTTGACGTCTTCAGTGACGACGGCTGCCGTTTCGACCGCTGCCATGGCGGGCTGCGCCTCGACGGCGGCTTCGCCTTCGGCAACCGCGATCTCGGCCACCGTTACGGTTGCGTCGTCGCCGTCTTCTGCATCGTTCTCATCAACTTCGCCGGAACCGGCTTCCTCGCCTGCTGCAGTCTGTTCGTTGCCTTCGTTTTCACGATTGCGTCGGCCACCACGCTTGCCGCGACGACGGCGCTTGCGCTTCTGCTGTGTGTCATCGTCACTGCCGGTGGATGCGGTGTTTTCCGCACCAACATCAGCTTCGTCGTCGTCACCTTCTTCGCCGTCCGCATCCTCAGCGACACTGGCCGCTGAGCCTGCCTCGGAAGCCGGAGCGGCTTGGGTATCGTTGCCACGGCCGCGGCGCCGGCGGCGACGCTTGCGCTTGCGGTTGCCGTCATTGCCTTCGGAGCGAGCCGATGGCTGCTGCTCGGTGCTCGCAGCCTTTTCTTCCAGCTCTTCGTCTTCCTCCTCGTCCGTTTCGATGACGATATCGTCGTCATCGTCGTCCGGGATGGCTGCGAAGTTGAACAGGCTTTCGATCTTCACCGGATTGGCGACCGGCTCACCGCGGTCGATCGCGAAATGCTGTGTGCCGACGGCATTGTCGGCATCGATGACGATCGCGACGCCGAAGCGGCTTTCATAGTCGATGATCGTCTGCCGCTTGTGGTTGAGCAGATAGAGCGCAATGTCCGGCGTCGTGCGCACGGTGATGTCGTGCGTCGTGTTCTTGAGCAGATATTCCTCGATGCCGCGCAGGACATGCAGGGCAACGGAAGACTGCGAGCGCACGTGACCCGTGCCGCCGCAATGCGAGCAGATCTGCGTCGTGCTTTCAAGAACAGAAGCGCGGATACGCTGGCGCGACATTTCCAGAAGACCGAAGTGCGAGATACGGCCGACCTGGATGCGGGCGCGGTCGTTCTTCAGGCATTCCTTCAGCTTCTTCTCGACAGCGCGGTTGTTGCGCTTTTCTTCCATGTCGATGAAGTCGATGACGATCAGGCCCGCAAGGTCGCGCAGGCGCAGTTGCCGTGCGATTTCCTCGGCGGCTTCCAGGTTGGTCTGGAGCGCGGTGTCCTCGATCGAATGTTCGCGGGTCGAGCGGCCGGAGTTGACGTCGATCGAAACCAGCGCCTCCGTCTGGTTCATGATCAGATAGCCGCCCGAACGCAGTGTCACCTGCGGCTGCAGCATGCGGTCGAGCTGCGCCTCGATACCCGAGCGCGAGAAGATCGGGTGAATGTCGCGATAGGGCTGAACCACCTTGGCGTGGCTCGGCATCAGCATCTTCATGAAGTCTTTCGCTTCGCGATAGCCTTCTTCGCCGGCAACGATGATCTCGCCGATATCCTTGTTGTAGAGGTCGCGGATCGAGCGCTTGATCAGGCTGCCTTCTTCGTAGACGAGGCATGGCGCGGTCGAAGCCAGCGTCAGCGTGCGGACGTTTTCCCAAAGGCGCATCAGATATTCGAAATCGCGCTTGACCTCGACCTTGGTGCGGTTGGCACCGGCGGTACGCAGGATGACGCCCATGCCCTGCGGCACTTCGAGCATCTTGGCGATTTCCTTCAGGCGCTTGCGGTCCTGCGGATTGGTGATCTTGCGGGAGATACCGCCGCCGCGTGCCGTGTTCGGCATAAGAACCGAATAACGGCCTGCGAGCGAGAGATAGGTGGTCAGCGCCGCACCCTTGTTGCCGCGCTCTTCCTTGGCCACCTGCACCAGCAGGATCTGGCGGCGCTTGATGACTTCCTGGATGCGGTATTGCTTGCGCGGCTTGCGCTGGGCGCGATCGGGAACTTCTTCCATCGCGTCTTCGGCGCCGACGGATTCGATCACTTCTTCTTCGTGGTCATGATCGTCATCATCATCGTCGTCATCGTGGCGGCGCTTGGAGGTCGTGACGTCTTCTGAGATCGAATCGGTTTCGACCATTGCAGCCATTTCGCCGGACGGTCCTTCCTCTTCCTCGCTCGGCGCATCGACGGCAGCCGTTGCTTCGGGAGCTGGCGTCTCTTCGGCGGGCGCGTCCGCTACTGCCTTCTTGCGGCTGCGGCGCGGCTTTGCCTTCTTGGCCGGAGCTGCTTCTTCGGCGGCCGCGGCTGCCTCTGCGGCAGGGGCCTCTTCGCCGATCGCAGCCAGCACCTCGGCTTCTTCGCCTTCCTTCGCCACGATGCCGATATCGGGCTGTTCCTGCTGCGAAAGATCGAGCGCCGTCTCGACATGCTCGACATCATCGTCGCGGCGATGCTCCTCGGCCTCGGCCTTCAGCAGCGCCTGACGATCGGCGAGCGGGATCTGGTAGTAATCGGGATGGATTTCGGCAAAGGCCAGAAAGCCGTGCCGGTTGCCGCCGTAGTCAACGAAGGCGGCCTGAAGCGAAGGTTCTACCCGCGTTACTTTTGCAAGATAGATGTTGCCGCGAATTTGCTTCTTGTGCTGTGACTCGAAGTCAAACTCTTCTATGCGGTTCCCGCGAACGACAACGACGCGCGTCTCTTCCTCGTGAGACGCATCGATAAGCATTTTGTCTGCCATGAAAGCTGTGCTCCTCGGCGCAGACAACCGGATGGGGGCCTGCCTGTCGCTGGGACAGGCCGGATATGATCCGCAATTGTTGCACCGGATAATGAAAGTCGCGATTGGTTCGGCGATGACAGCATCCAGACGGCAGCCGGGGCATCAGTTCCCTGGGGTCTGTTGACTTTCTGAAAAAGCTGCTGCGGTAACATCCGTAACCAAGCGAGATCGACTATGCCTTAGACCCAAATGGGTCCGATGAATGTGCTCTCTAAAGAGCGTTTGGTGGCTCTCCACCGATGAATTTCCCGTTTGAAGCCGGAAATTCAGATATCCACTGTTTCGAGCAGAAGTACTGCAGACGGCGGATGAATGCCGCTTATTGGCGCCTGGTACTCGAGGCGGCTGCCTTTGCGACGACTCTATCCCGTCAACACTTCTACCCTAATATGCGTTGTATGTTTTATCTGTCACAATAGCAAGGGAAAAGCCAAGTATGCCATAATATTGATGGATTCGTCGGATGATGAGGACGCGGGAGGGTGTCTGGTCGATTCGTCTCCCGGCGCATCATCGATGCGGCCATCAGGTCAAACCTGGTTCCCGTTATTGGGACTTCAAAAACAACGTCGAAACCAATATGGGGCGCGTTGGTCACTTGGTAAAGGGATTACGGCATGTGGCGGAGAGTGGCGTGAGGGCTTTGCGATTTGCGGCAGCGGCCTTCGCTCTGGTGATTCTGGGTTCGGTTTCGACATTTGCGCCCGCCGCGGCGGCGGATGATTCCGTGCTCGCCTATGGTGCCCGCATTGCCGGTGATGATGCCCGCACACGTATCGTCATCGACATGGACCGCGCTCCCACCTTCACGGTTCATTATCTTGACAATCCTGTTCGCATCGTCGTCGATCTTCCGGCGACCGCATTCGGCTTTCCGACCGCCAATCTCAAGCCGACCGGCCTCTTCAAGGATATTCGCTACGGCACGATGGATGCGGACAGCGCCCGCATCGTGCTGACGGCAAAGAAACCGGTAAAGCTGGTCACGGCCAAGGTTCAGGCCGATGAAAGCGGCAAGGGGCAGCGCCTCGTGCTGGATGCCGAGATGCTGCCGGCGGAACAATTCGCAGAACTGGTGAAGAAGCAGAACTGGACGAGCGACGATACCGCCAAGGATGTCGGTCCGGTCGAGCCGACGCAGAAGGCCGATCCGAATGTGTTCCTCGTTGCCGTCGATGCCGGTCATGGCGGTATCGACGCAGGCGCAACCGGTACGGATGGCGTCACGCAGGAAAAGGATATCACGCTCGCATTTGCGAAGATGTTTGCCGACAAGCTGAACGCGCAGCCTGGGATCAAGGCCTTCCTGACGCGCGACAAGGATCAGTATCTATCCCTGTCCGAACGCGTGACGATCGCCCGCCAGAATCGCGCCTCGCTCTTCATCTCGCTGCATGCCGATACGCTGAAGCAGAAGGATATTCGCGGTGCGACCGTCTATACCATCTCGGACAAGGCGTCGGACCGGCTCGCCAGCGAAGTAGCCGATCGCGAAAACAACTCCGATCAGATCGCCGGCGCCGAGGCTCAGACGCAGCCGGCCGCCGTCAACGACATTCTGATGGATCTGACGCGCCGCGAGACACAGGCCTTCTCCATTTCACTGGCGCAAGACGTATTGTCCTCGTTCAACGGTCAGATCGCCATGATCAACAATCCGCATCGCCATGCCGGCTTCCAGGTTCTGACGGCGCCGGACGTGCCCTCGATCCTGCTTGAACTCGGCTTTCTCTCCAACAAGGAGGACGAAAAGCTGTTGCTCGATGCCGACTGGCGGCAGAAGGTCGCCGACCGGCTGACGGAAGCGGTGAAGCAGTATCGCGTATCGATTATCGCAAATGGCGGCTGACGGCTCCGAAGGGGCGATCCGCCGTGGCTTCCATGTAACAGCGATGTACTTTAGAACTGGATGAAATTGGAATGCTGGCGTCGGGCCCTATTTTGCTCACATTCCCGCCGTTACAGCGAAGTATCATTTGCTCGCGTATGAAGGACGGCATTGTCCCATTGCCGTCTTGCATTCACGCCGCGAGCGTGCAAAACGCCCGTGATTATGCGATGATCTCGCGCACGTGCAGCATGAAGAACAAGCACCGGTAGTATCAGATGATCAGACTGATTGGATATTTCTTTGGCCTGGGCTGCCTCCTGTTTCTGGGTGCTGCGGCTGCGGCTGCCATCTATCTGAGCGTGGTCTCGAAGGAACTGCCCGATTATGAGGTGCTTGCCAAATACGCGCCGCCGGTAACGACCCGCATTCACGCCGGCAACGGCGCGCTGATGAAGGAATATTCGCGCGAGAACCGGCTTTTCGTGCCGATCCAGGCCATTCCCGATCGCGTCAAGGCCGCCTTCCTTTCTGCCGAAGACAAGAATTTCTACAACCATCCCGGTGTCGATGTCGGCGGCCTTATCCGCGCCGTGGCCGTGAACTTGCAGAATATTGGGTCCGGCCGCCGCTTCGTCGGTGCGTCCACCATCACGCAGCAGGTCGCCAAGAACTTCCTGCTGTCCGCCGACCAGACGTTTGACCGTAAGATCAAGGAAGCGATTCTCTCCTTCCGCATCGAGCAGGCCTACAGCAAGGACAAGATCCTCGAGCTCTACCTGAACGAGATCTATTTCGGCCTGAACTCCTACGGTATCGCTGGTGCCGCGCTCACCTATTTCGACAAATCGGTCAACGAACTGACCATCGCTGAATCGGCCTATCTGGCCTCGCTTCCGAAAGGCCCGTCAAACTACAATCCGTTCCGCCGTGCCGAAGCAGCGCTCACCCGCCGCAACTGGGTGATCGATCGCATGGTCGAGAACGGCTA
Organism: Martinezella sp. CNPSo 3890; assembly: GCF_057784455.1. NCBI lineage: Bacteria > Pseudomonadati > Pseudomonadota > Alphaproteobacteria > Hyphomicrobiales > Rhizobiaceae > Martinezella > Martinezella sp. CNPSo 3890. Next base: position 941,055 of record NZ_JBXSOR010000001.1, read on the forward strand.
TGTCAGCCAGAGCGACGGCGAAGAAGCGAAGAAGCAGCCGCTCGGCGTCGTGCCACCAAAGAGCGGCCCTTCGCTGTTTGCATCCGACTATTTTGCCGAAGAGGTTCGCCGCCAGCTCATCGACCAATATGGCGAAAAGACCCTATACGAAGGTGGCCTTTCCGTTCGCACATCCCTCGACCCGCAGATGCAGCTCGAAGCCCGCAAGGCGCTGCAGGATGGTCTGGTCGATTATGACGAGCGCCGCGGCTATCGCGGCCCAATCAAGCAGATTGCCACTTCGCAGGATTGGGGTGCCGAGCTCGCCAAGGTTCCAAGCCTGAGCGATGTGCCGGAATGGCAGGTCGCCGTCGTTCTTTCCGTATCGGATCAGGGTGTCGATATCGGACTGCAGCCGCGCGTCGATGCCGCAGGCAAGGTATCGACGGAGCGGACGCGCGGTACGATCGCTCCCGCCGACATGCGCTGGGCCTATCGCTCGGCCGGCGGCAAATCGGTCAAATCGCCAAGCGGCGTTTTGAGCCCCGGCGACGTGATTTACGTGCAGAAGAGCGGCAATGCCGATTCGAGCAGCTATCGCCTGCGTCAGCCGCCAAAGGTGCAGGGCGGTCTTGTTGCCATGGACCCGCATACCGGCCGCGTGCTCGCCATGGTCGGCGGCTTCTCCTATGCGCAATCAGAATTCAATCGCGCCACGCAGGCTAAGCGCCAGCCGGGTTCGTCCTTCAAGCCCTTCGTCTACGCGGCCGCCATGGATAACGGCTATACGCCGGCCTCCGTCATTCTGGACGATCCGCTGCAGATCACGCTCAGCAATGGCGATGTCTGGAAGCCGACGAATTACGAAGGCGAGGGCGGTGGCGTCCATACGCTTCGTTTCGCGATCGAACATTCGCGCAACCTGATGACGGTGCGTCTCGCTTCCGACATGGGCATGCCGCTGGTTGCCGAATATGCCGAGCGCTTCGGCATCTACGATCATATGAACCCGGTACTGGCCATGTCGCTCGGCGCCGGCGAAACGACGGTGCTGCGCATGGTTTCGGCCTATTCGGTCATCGCCAACGGCGGAAAGCAGATCAAGCCGACGCTCATCGACCGTATTCAGGACCGCTACGGCAAGACCATCTTCAGGCATGAGGAGCGCGTCTGCGACAATTGCAACGTCAGCGCCTGGCAGAATCAGGACGAGCCGGTCATCGCCGACAATCGCGAACAGGTGCTCGATCCGATGACGGCCTATCAGGTCACGTCGATGATGCAAGGCGTCATCATCCGTGGTACGGCGGCCGGCAAGATCAAGCTCAACACTGACGTCGCCGGCAAGACCGGCACCACCAACGATGAGAAGGATGCCTGGTTCGTCGGCTACACGCCGAGCCTCGTCGCCGGCCTTTATATCGGCTACGATACGCCGGCCACGCTCGGCCGCGGCGGCACGGGCGGCGCGCTTGCCGCTCCGATCTTCAACGAATTCATGCAGGCCGCCACGAAGGATGAGGCGCCGGAGAAGTTCCAGGTTCCGGCCGGCATGACGATGGTTGCGGTCAACCGCGCGACCGGCATGGCCGCGCAGCCCGGCGAGCCGAATGCCATCATGGAAGCCTTCAAGCCCGGCACCGGCCCAGCCACCAGCCTGCAGGTCATTGGCGGCGGCGATGCGGCGGCTCAGGTGGCGCCCGAGGAAATCCTCAGGACCTCGCCGCAGGCGAACCAGGCGGTCACCTCCGGATCCGGCGGTCTCTTCTGATCCGATCCTATTTGTCTGATCGACATGCCGCGGGGCTTTACACCAGCGGCATGTATATCTATGTCACCAGCACTCTTTGAATTGGATGACCGCTTGTCTTGAGCGGTGAACTGAAGAAGTGGGATTATGCGAGCCGAAATCGAGAAAGTAGTTGATGAAACCAAGCAGGCTATCACCCTGCTGAGGAGGCATCTTTGACTGGGACCAGGCGATAAGACGACTGGACTGGTTGAATAATAAGTCAGAGGATCCGACCCTCTGGAACGATGCTGCCGAGGCGCAGAAGCTGATGCGCGAGCGCCAGCAGCTTGACGATGGCATCAGCGGCGTGCGCGCGCTGGAACAGCAGCTTGCTGACAATGTCGAGCTGATCGAGCTTGGCGAAGAAGAAGGTGACGCTGATGTCGTTCGCGAGGCTGAAGAAGCGCTCAAGGGCTTGAAGGCGGAGGCCGCACGCCGGCAGGTGGAAGCCATGCTTTCGGGCGAGGCCGACGGCAACGATACCTACCTCGAAGTCCACTCCGGCGCCGGCGGCACCGAGAGCCAGGACTGGGCGAACATGCTTCTGCGCATGTACACCCGCTGGGCCGAGCGCCAGCGCTTTAAGGTGGAGCTGCTGGAAGTCCATGACGGCGAAGAAGCCGGCATCAAGTCCGCAACTCTGCTCGTCAAGGGCCACAATGCCTATGGCTGGCTGAAGACCGAATCGGGCGTGCATCGTCTCGTGCGCATTTCGCCCTATGACAGCAACGCGCGCCGCCACACGTCGTTCTCGTCGATCTGGGTCTACCCGGTCGTCGACGATTCGATCCAGATCGAGATCAACGAAAGCGATTGCCGTATCGATACCTATCGCTCGTCAGGCGCCGGCGGCCAGCACGTCAACACGACCGATTCGGCCGTCCGCATCACGCATATCCCGACGGGGATCGTCGTGCAGTGCCAGCAGGAGCGTTCGCAGCACAAGAACCGCGCCAAGGCGTGGGACATGCTGCGCGCCCGTATGTACGAGGCCGAATTAATGAAGCGGGAAGAGGCCGCCAATGCCGAAGCCGCCTCCAAGACGGACATTGGCTGGGGTCACCAGATCCGCTCCTATGTCCTGCAGCCTTACCAGTTGGTGAAGGATCTGCGCACCGGCGTTTCCAGCACGGCGCCGAGCGACGTTCTGGACGGTGATCTCAACGAGTTCATGGAAGCAGCCCTTGCGCATCGCATCAGCGGTGCTGCCGATGCCGTCATCGACGACGTCGAATAAGGTCGCATTCGTTCACGCATGAAAAAAGCCCCGTCTCCGGGGCTTTTTTCATGGTATATCCTGCCTGGCTGCCTCTGCCCTCCTGGGCTTGGCGCAGATGTCTCGCTCAGTCCGAGAATTGTTCCGCCAGGATCCTATCCGACCAAGACCTGTCTGGATCGGACAGAATGCGGGCCGTCGTATCTTCGCTCTGGCGGATCTGAATGCCGAGGACCGACTTAACTTCGGTATTGTCAGCGGCAGCGTTGACCGGACGCTTCTCCGCTTCGAGCACGGTGATGTCGACCGTCACTTTGTTCGGAAGCAGCGCGCCGCGCCAGCGGCGGGGACGGAAAGCGCTGACGGGCGTCATGGCAAGCAGCGGCGCTTCCAGCGGCAAGATGGGGCCGTGCGCGGAAAGATTGTAAGCGGTGGAGCCAGCCGGCGTCGTCACCATCAGCCCGTCGCAGATCAGTTCCGGCAGGCGGACCCGCCCATCGATCTCCACCTTCAGCTTTGCCGTCTGATAGGACTGACGAAACAGTGAGACTTCATTGATGGCGAGCGCGACACAGGAGCTGCCATCTGCATTGCGCGTCGTCATCTGCAGGGGGTGAAATGCGTTTTCGACAGCTGCTTCGATGCGCTCGGCCAAGCCATCCGTGCGGTAGTCGTTCATCAGGAAGCCGATGGAGCCGCGATTCATGCCATAGACGCGTTTGCCGGTGTTCATCGTCTTATGCAGCGTCTGCAGCATGAAGCCATCGCCGCCGAGAGCCACGACAATATCCGCATTTTCCTGCGGTGCCTGGCCGTAGAGGCGAATAAGCTCCTCCTGCGCCGCTTGGGCCTCTGGCGCGGTGGAGGCGAGAAAACAAACGGATTGAAGATTGCGCGGCATGCAATGTCCTCTGAATAGCGATTCTTCGTAATGTTATTCCCCTGCCGCGACAAGACGTTTCGCTCGAACTGGTGAATCGGTCGATCCCCAGCTTTAACGTGGATCGGCCGATTTTCCCTTTACAGGATTTCAAAGTCTGTTATTTGGCATGCCCATACGCCCTTGTAGCTCAGTTGGTAGAGCACCTGATTTGTAATCAGGGGGTCGCGGGTTCGAACCCTGCCGGGGGCACCATTTTTTCCTGAATATCGTCGATCGTTTCATCTCCGGTATGGAAAACCGGCGGCAACGACATAATATCTCTTTGCTAACGGGCTCCGAACGCTCGTCACAGTGATCAATCCCATATTCGTGTGCCTGGAACCATATGCCGAGCAAGCCCAAGAAGCCTAAACTCGAACACTCCGAGCTTTCGGGTGAATTCACCGACGATGGCGTGACTGTCCTGGTCGATATCTTTCGCCCGGCCGGCACCAATGCCGACTGGCGGATGGAGGTCATCACGCCGGAGGAAGACCTGATCGAATGGGAAGAGCCCTTCGCGACCGACCGCGAGGCATTCGACGAGTTCCTGGCGACGATTGCGCGCGACGGTATCCGGTCGTTCTTCGACGAAGCGGACCCTATGGTTCACTGAACCTACCGATAGGTCCTGGCGAGCGCATCAAATCGTCCCCGGTTCTTCGTGCATCCATTCGCCTGCCTGCTCGGGATTGTAGACGCATTTACAACATCGGAAATCGGCATACACTTCATCCATCTGTGGTGGGGAGGATACGTTCATGCGCGAGATATCGCGGCATGTCGTCTTGGGATTGCCGCTTGTCATGATCACGGCGTTCACAGGCGCATCAGCGTTGGCTGGTGAAAACTGCTACTGTAAAAATGCGGATGGAAAGCAGCATGCGGTCGGCGAGGTCGCCTGTATGACCGTCGGAGGGCGGAGCTACCTCGCGCAATGCGAGATGAACCTCAATGTCACCTCCTGGGCGAAGCTGCAGGATGGCTGCCCCGTTACCGAGAGGGTGCTTTGGCGCCAATCGGCCTGGCACCCGGCGGCGATGATCGTACGATAAGCATTACGCGCTTGATTTAGCGCTCGCGGTGAGCGTGCTTAGATATGCTTCAGCCGGCTTATTTGCGGACCAGCAGCAGCGGTTCGCCTTCCTCTTCCTCGGACTTCTGAAAACTGCCGTCGGGCTTCATATCAAAAGAGAGCGAGGAGCCATCGCTGCCCAGCATGACAAGTCCGAACCCTTCTGTCGCCCAAAGGGAAAGCTTGAGGTCGCCGACTTCGCCGGCGCAGTTGCCGCTCGATGACATCTTGGCGGTGCCGTCCTGATCCTTTTCGGTGGTGAGCGTGATATCGCAGACGGGCTTGCCGTCCGGCGTTTGGATGCGCCAGGCGCCGGCAAGGCTTTCGGTGGTCGGCACGTGATCGACATCGCCGAGCGCCGGCAGCAGCCAGGTCCGATCGCCGCCTTCGCTTTCCCATGGCGAGCCTTCCTCCTGCTGGAAGCGCATGAGAGGCTTGCCTCCACTATCCGCGATCGCCAGCGATCCGTCATCGGTGAAATTCCAGATCTTGGCTGCGGCGAGCGTGGGAAGTGGCGTCGCGCAGGCGTCCGCCCCCGTAACCTCGTAGCCGCCAGACACGGTATTCGTGCCGAAGGTAAGGCGGCAGCCCTTGGCGCCGTTTTCCGGCGCAACCAGCCAGACGCCGGCTTGCGCCTGGATCATTTCGTCATCGGCAGCGCGTGCCGGCTGGATCATTGTCAAGGCAAGGGCGGCGGCAATCGCCGCAGGACCAAGAAGACGGATCAAAGCAAATTCTCCCAACGTGCTGCGGCCGCCAAAGGCGCCACTATGATTTGAGATAGGACCGCGTCGCATATAGCGCGATCGCGGCTGCATTCGAGACATTCAGCGACTTGATGGCGCCTGGCATATCGAGCCGAGCGAGCGCATTCACCGTTTCCCGCGTTTTCTGGCGCAGGCCCTTGCCCTCGGAGCCGAGCACGAGGGCGATTTTGTCGCCGCTAAAGGTGCCTTCCAACGGAGCCGGACCTTCCGAATCGAGCCCGATGGTTGTGAAGCCGAGACGATGCAGTTCTTCGAGTGCATCGGCAAGATTGGTGATTTGTATATAAGGTATGAGCTCGAGCGCGCCCGAGGCCGATTTTGCCATTACGCCTGATTCCGTCGGGCTGTGGCGCTGCGTGGTAATGACCGCACCTGCATCGAAAGCGACGGCCGAACGCATGATGGCGCCAACATTGTGCGGATCCGTCACCTGATCGAGAACGAGCAGCAGCGGACTGTCTTTCAATGCCTCGAGGCGGCGCACGGGCAGGGGGCGCGTTTCCAACATGACGCCCTGATGGATCGCCTCCGGACCAAGCACCTTGTCGATATCCTGCGGCGAGACGATCTCGACCGGGATGCCGAGCTGCTCGGCCGGGCCGACTTCCAGCCGTACCAGCGCATTCTGAGTGGCCGACAGCTTGACGTTCTTGCGCTGTGGGTTGGTCAGCGCCGCGCGAACCGTATGCAGGCCATAGAGAAAGACCTGGTCGGGCGCGAGCGCCGGCGGCTTCCAATCGTCAGCGCCGGCCTTCTTGCGTTTCTGCGGCGTCGGCGTCGGTATCTCGCCACGCTCGCGCTTGGCATCGCGATGCGCGCGGCGCAGCGTTGCATAATGAGTGTCCTTGGCCGAGCGATCGCCGGCGGTGCTATCTTGGCCCTGACGGCCGGATGATTTGTCTTTGCTCATGCGGCTTTATAACCAGCGCCTTCCTGAGCGCCTAGCCTCTTTCAGTGCCGGGCTTTTCCCACAGGCTGAAATTTTTTCGTCAATTTTGGCAATTCCTTGTGTTGACAGACGGAAATCGTCCGGTCATATACGCGGCGCAGATGACGGCGGCGACGCCAACGTCTAGCAAGCTTGGTCGCAAGATCCAGTCGGAAAACTGGAGGGATGCCCGAGTGGTTAAAGGGGACGGACTGTAAATCCGTTGGCTCAGCCTACGTTGGTTCAAATCCAACTCCCTCCACCATTCCGAGCCGGATCTTGACCATCCCGCGGGTATAGCTCAATGGTAGAGCAGCAGCCTTCCAAGCTGAATACGCGGGTTCGATTCCCGCTACCCGCTCCAAGATTTTCAAATCGTTGCTTGCTGATTGTCTCCCCTCGTGGTTGAGCGATCCTGTTGTTTGCCTCCCGGTTACCCCTCGTGCAAATGCGCCTTTCATTTCCATACTCGCTCTGGTGCAGTCTTTGCATATTTGACATGAAGGGTTGCTTATATTCGCGCGAGCGATACATATTGCTCGAGCAACCGAAACGGGAGAGCGAAAATGAGTATCTTCGACAAGATCAAGGGTGCAATCTGGGGTGAGGCGAAGGCTGCAGAGGCTGCTCCTGCACCGACGACGACAGCTGCAACTGACAATCCGGCGCCTGCGCCGACGCCGGCTCCTTCAGCGACGACGGCAGCAACGTCGCCGGCGACCAGTGCTCCAGCCGCTCCAGTGGATATCGCCTCGATCCTCGATGCCGCCGTCAAGAAGAGCGGACAGAAGCTGGACTGGAAACATTCCATCGTCGACCTGATGAAGGCACTCGGCATGGATGCGAGTCTTTCCGAGCGCAAGGAATTGGCGCAGGAACTCGGCTATACCGGCGATGCCGGCGATTCCGCCAAGATGAACATGTTCCTCCACAAGGCTCTTCTGAAGAAGCTCGCGGATAATGGCGGCAAGGTACCGGCCGATCTTCTCGATTGATTGTCTTTCGTCCTGCGGTTGGCAATGCGCTTACCGCCGGATAGCATGCCACATCAACCATGATTGCGTCCGATAGTTGCGCGCTCCCGCCGATGGGCGAGGGCGCGTTTTGCTGTGCAGTGGCCAGATCTCCGAGGCTCTAAGGCGGAACATCTGGAATTCCTCCTCAGCGTTCCTATCTAAGCGCTTGAACCGGCAAATGCTTTTACATCTTACCGGATCGGCCGGCGAAGCTTGCGCGGCAAAGGAATGCCGAGCGCTGCGGATCATACGTCATCGGCCGGACTTTGCCGGGAATAGGGCCTGCAATTAAGTCTTGCGCAAACGCAACGAAAGCCTTAAACGGCGGCACTAAACCGGTTCGCCGGGGTCACTCATTACGTTCACAGGAAGCATTCAAATGGCAAAGAGTAAGTTTGAGCGCAATAAGCCGCACGTTAACATCGGGACGATCGGTCACGTTGACCACGGCAAGACGTCGTTGACGGCAGCGATCACGAAGTACTTCGGCGAGTTCAAGGCGTATGACCAAATCGACGCGGCTCCGGAAGAGAAGGCTCGCGGCATCACGATCTCGACGGCCCACGTTGAATACGAGACGCCGAACCGTCACTATGCGCACGTTGACTGCCCCGGCCACGCCGACTACGTCAAGAACATGATCACGGGTGCCGCCCAGATGGACGGTGCGATCCTGGTTTGCTCTGCTGCTGACGGCCCGATGCCGCAGACGCGCGAGCACATCCTGCTCGCCCGCCAGGTTGGCGTTCCGGCGATCGTCGTGTTCCTGAACAAGGTCGACCAGGTTGACGACGCCGAACTTCTCGAGCTCGTCGAGCTCGAAGTTCGCGAACTTCTGTCGTCCTACGACTTCCCGGGCGACGACATCCCGGTCGTCAAGGGTTCGGCGCTTGCAGCTCTTGAAGATTCGGACAAGAAGATCGGCGAAGACGCGATCCGCGAGCTGATGGCTCAGGTTGACGCCTACATCCCGACGCCTGAGCGTCCGATCGACCAGCCGTTCCTGATGCCGATCGAAGACGTGTTCTCGATCTCTGGTCGTGGTACGGTTGTGACGGGCCGCGTCGAGCGTGGCGTGATCAAGGTTGGTGAAGAAGTCGAGATCGTCGGCATTCGTCCGACGTCGAAGACGACGGTTACCGGCGTTGAAATGTTCCGCAAGCTGCTCGACCAGGGCCAGGCCGGCGACAACATCGGCGCGCTGATCCGCGGTGTGAACCGTGACGGCGTCGAGCGTGGTCAGATCCTGTGCAAGCCGGGTTCTGTCAAGCCGCACAAGAAGTTCAAGGCTGAAGCCTACATCCTGACGAAGGAAGAAGGCGGCCGTCATACGCCGTTCTTCACGAACTACCGTCCGCAGTTCTACTTCCGTACGACTGACGTGACGGGCATCGTGACGCTTCCGGAAGGCACGGAAATGGTTATGCCAGGCGACAACGTCACGGTTGACGTCGAGCTGATCGTTCCGATCGCGATGGAAGAAAAGCTTCGCTTCGCGATCCGCGAAGGCGGCCGTACCGTCGGTGCAGGCATCGTTGCCTCCATCGTCGAGTAATCCCAGGATTATTCCTTTATAAGAGGGCCTCGCTGGAAACAGCGGGGCCTTTTTGCATTGGGAGATGGTGCATGAGCCTGATCATTCTGACCGGCGCATCTGGTTCGGGAAAGACTGCTATCGCGGAGGCAATAGCCAGGGACCACGCGCGAAGGTTAGCCGTCTATCATTTCGACAGCATCGGCGTACCGTCGCTTGATGCTATGGTCAGGGATCATGGTTCGCCCGAGGCCTGGCAGCGCGACAAGACCATCGAATGGCTGGAACGGCTTGTGCCGCAAGCGCAGAAGGGCAGGGCCATTCTTTTCGAGGGGCAGATGCGCCCATCCTTCGTCATCGAAGCTGCCGTGGCTGCCAGGGCCGATGACTATCGCCTCATATTGATCGATTGCGATGATGCAACGAGGACACATCGCTTGTCCGCTGAGAGAGGTCAGCCGGAACTTGCCGATGCGAACATGATGAATTGGGCCGCTTATCTGCGCCGCGAAGCCCAAGCATCCGGTCTTGAGATTCTCGATACGAGCCATCTTTCGCTCAGGCAGAGTGTGGATAATGTGCTGAGGCACCTGCTCGATTAGTCGGAGGATATTGTCACCCGCCGGCGATATTTTTCGTTGATCCGAAATTCGGCCTTCGCGCGGCGCACGATATCGGCAACGAAATCGCTTTTGCCACCGGTGTAGTGGTTCCAGTCGCCATTGGCCTCTTCGGCCAGACGCCGTTTCAAGGTCGCATAATCCGCCGTACGTTCGGGATGGGTGCGCAAATAATCGCAAAATAGAAGGCGCTCCCGATGGGCCTCGTTATCAGGCAGACAAAGATAAAGTCGCGTGCCGTAAGGCATCTCATCCCTAGTGAAAGCCCATCGGCCGGCTCTGTGAAGATCGCCGTGAAAGCGATATCCGTCTTCTCTCAAACGCTCCGTCGCGTCGAGTCTTGCGTCTTCCGAGAAAAGGACCGCATCGATATCGAGTTTCGGTTTGGCGCATAGTCCGGCGATGGCAGTGCTGCCGATATGATGAAACGTGGCGGGATGGCCAAGCAGCAGGCCAATTGCCCTGCTTCTGTCTTCGAAGAGAAAGGGCCATTGCGGATCATATTCAACAAGCGTGATCGGCGGCACCCCACTCATCTCCTTTCGTCCTGTTTGACACGCGGCATATGCTTTACCGAGTCGTCCCGTTTATTTTGCCGGGAAAATGGGAGGTCACCAAGCCGTGTCTTGCGAAACGGATACAAGGGCCTATTTATCGCTCGATTTTATCCGGAGGAGATTTCATGAAGAAACGTATTTTGTTCACGGGCGGCAGCGGCAAGGCTGGACGTCACGCGGTTCCTTGGCTGGTCGATGTCGGCTATGAGGTCCACAATGTCGATCTCGTGCCGCTGAATAGCCCTGGCGTCACCAACCTGCAGGCCGATGTCACCGATGCGGGACAGGTCTATAATGTCCTGACCATGCATCGTGATTTTCCCGATCTCGGTGAAGGCAAGGGTGTGCAGCCTTTCGATGCCGTCGTGCATTTCGCCGCCATTCCGCGCATTCTGATCAAGCCGGACAATGAGACCTTTCGCATCAACACGATGAGCACTTATAACGTCATCGAAGCGGCGGCAAAGCTCGGTGTGAAGAAGATCATTATCGCCTCCAGCGAGACGACCTATGGTGTCTGCTTCGCCGAAGGTCATCGCGACTTCCATCAGTTCCCGCTGGAGGAGGACTATGACGTCAATCCGATGGATTCCTATGGCCTGTCCAAGGTCGTAAACGAGAAGACGGCTCGGGCTTTCGCTGAGCGTTTCGGTATCGATATCTACGCGCTGCGTATCGGTAATGTCATCGAGCCGCATGAATATGAGCGGTTCCCCGAGTTTTTCGCCAACAGCGAAATCCGCAAGCGCATTGCCTGGAGCTATATCGACGCTCGCGATCTCGGCCAGATCGTTCATCTCTGCATCGAGAAGAACGGCCTCGGCTTCCAGGTGTTCAATGCCGCCAACGACACGGTTTCGGCCAATACGCCCTCGCGCGAACTTGCCGCCAAGCATTTTCCGAATGTGCCTTTCACCCGCGAGATCGGCGAATATGAGGGACTGCTATCCAATCGCAAGATCCGCGAGGTTCTGGGCTTCAAGGAAGAGCACGACTGGCGGAAATATGTGAAGGTTTGAGGGCGCGCAGCTCATGCGATCGGCCGGGCGCTTTGTGTTGGCGCCTGGCAAAGGCATCGATCCAGAGTAGGGTGCCTCTCCATTTGTTACGCAACAAAACCAAAAATGCTTCCCCAAACACTCGACAAATACAGCCGTTTATTTAAGTAGGGTTGCGTTCGCGAAGCATCTCCTAGAGATTGCAGCGCATGGTTCGGTATATCCGCGCGCCTGTTTCGAACCAGCGCCCTCCGGCTGATGGGCCTTGAGGGTGAGCAGCGTGCGATTTGCGTCGCGACGAAAGATAATAGCCGGCTGGCCTGCAGGCGCTTAGCCGTTTCGGAGGTATCATGAAGGATAATGTTGCACGTATTTTCGTCGGGTTCGATTCCAAGGAGGTCGTGGCCTATCACGTCCTGACCCAGAGCATCATCGAGCGCTCGTCTATTCCGGTGGTCTTCTCGCCGATCGTGCTCAACAATCTCGAGGGCATCTTCACCCGCGAGCGCAATCCGCTGCAGTCGACAGAATTTTCCTTCTCGCGCTTCCTCGTGCCTTACCTCAGCGATTACCAGGGGTGGAGCATCTTCATGGACTGCGACATGCTCGCCCGCGCCGATATCGCCGAGCTTTGGGCGCTGCGCGACGATCGTTATGCCGCCATGTGCGTCAAGCACGACTACCAGCCAAAGATCGAAACCAAGTTCCTCGGCCAGACGCAGACGAAGTATGAAAAGAAGAACTGGTCCAGCATGATCCTGTTCAACAACGCCAAGTGCACGGCGTTGACGAAGGATTTCGTCAATACGGCGACGGGCCTTCAGCTTCATCAGTTCAAGTGGCTGGAGAACGACGATCAGATCGGTGAGGTGCCGGTCGTCTGGAACTATCTCGTCAACGAATACGATTATCGCGAAGATGCGAAGCTCGTGCATTTCACCGATGGCGGCCCATATTTCGACGAATACCGCAACGACGACTACGCCGAAGAATGGTTCGCCATGCGCGACCGCATGCTGCACGTCCAGCAGAAGTGAGCGATTTGGATCATAAGACGACCGGAAATATTGAGGTCGGCATACCGGCCGCGGGTTCCGCGGCTGGTTTGAGCAGCACCGACGAATGGCGGACCATATTGATGGGGTTTTCCCATATCGTCCTGGTCGCCAATAGCGATGCGGTCGATATCTCAAGCCTGCAGGCGCAGTTTCCTGAGACTGCGCTCTTCGTCTTCTTCAACAAGGTCTACAAGGTTCTGGATCGCCCGTTCCATGGGCATTCACTGCTGATCTCTCGTGGCCAGCCGCGGGGCGCCAACATCGTCTATCGCGGCGAAGTGGGCGAGGTGGTCAAATTCTTTCCGAAGGAATATTTCCTTGGCATCATGAATATCCGCCTCGGTCCGGAAGAGAAGCTCAATCCCGCCGCCGATTTTCAGGGGGCACCGACTGGCCATCTCGATCTCGTCGGCTTCTGCTCCGATTTCTATACGGAGGGCAAGACGCCGACGAGCGGCTTTGCCATGGCTCTGTGGCTCAGCGATCTGAAATTGCCCGGCAAGATCGTACTTGCCGGCTTCTCGGCCCGGCGCAGTCAGAAGTGGAGGGTGGTTTCCGCCCACGATTGGAGTTTCGAGCAGACCTTTCTGCGCTTGTTTACGCGGCTGGGAAAGATCACCATCCATGGTGGGATCGCACTGAACCCTTATATCGGCCTTGCCCAGCGCTTCACGGAGGTGCCTCCGGACGAGATTGCCTTGGCTGCAGCCGAGGTTTTGTCTGAGCGGCTCGGAAATACCGACGCCGAAATAGACAAGCTGATCTCCCTGACCAATGTGATTCGCTCCGCTGACAATTTTATGCGTCGCCTCAGGCCGAAATTTCTGAAGCGCAAGCCGAAAGGTTCTCCCGGAGAGTAATGAGGGCGAGGGGGCATCCTTTCCGCAGGATTCGCGGCCGATTTGATCGTCTGGCAGATTCGTCCGCTCGGACATGTCTCATGTGAAGTTGCGGGCTCTATTGGGAAAAAGCAAAAAACGCTCTTGCCAATCGTTTCGTCCCGCCTTAAAGGGAGCGCCATGTCTTCGAACTGCTCGGGCGGTCCACCGCCTGGAGCGAATATTCGAAGGAAGAAGGGGTATAGCTCAGTTGGTAGAGCGGCGGTCTCCAAAACCGCAGGTCGTAGGTTCGAGCCCTGCTGCCCCTGCCATTTTCCTTGATTTGACTGGCGCGTCGTTTCGCAGCTTCTTGGGTTGAGGGTCATGCCGGTTTGTCGGCAAATTTTAGAAAACACCGTATTGCCTCTTGTTAAATCGGGAATCGGTGTTTATGTAGGGTTTAACAGACACGCGGTGCGTGGGGCTGATATGTTCAGCTTTACGCGCCGTAATTGCGTGGGCAGTCAATGGCATCCAAAACGAATCCACTAGCGTTTCTGCGGCAGGTGCGCTCCGAGACGTCGAAAATCACTTGGCCCTCGCGTCGCGAGACGATGATCTCGACGGTGATGGTGCTCGTCATGGTCGTTTTCGCCTCGCTGTTTTTCTTTGCTGCCGACCAGCTCATTGGCTGGATTCTCAGCTACGTGCTGAATACCGGCAACTGATATCGGGTGGAGATGAACATGGCGGCACGTTGGTACATCGTCCACGCTTATTCTAATTTCGAAAAGAAAGTGGCTGAATCCATCGAGGAGAAGGCCAGGCAGAAGGGTCTCGAGCATCTGTTCGAGAAGATCCTTGTGCCGACCGAAAAGGTTGTTGAGGTTCGTCGCGGCCGCAAGGTCGACAGCGAGCGCAAGTTCTTCCCGGGTTACGTGCTCGTGCGCGCCAACCTGACGGATGAAGCTTACCACCTGATCAAGAATACGCCGAAGGTCACTGGCTTCCTCGGCTCCGACAATAAGCCCGTTCCGATTCCGGATTATGAAGCCGAGCGCATTCTCGGTCAGGTCCAGGAAGGCGTCGAGCGGCCGAAGGCTTCTGTATCCTTCGAGATTGGCGAGCAGGTCCGCGTATCCGACGGTCCGTTCGCATCGTTCAACGGCACGGTTCAGGATGTGGACGAAGAGCGTTCGCGCCTGAAGGTGGAGGTGTCGATTTTCGGCCGCGCTACGCCGGTCGAGCTGGAATACAGCCAGGTCGAGAAGGTCTGATTGTCATTTCTACGAAAGGTTGGCCTGGCGGCTGGCCTTTTGTTCGAGTTTGGATATAAGCAAATGCTTGCTTATGTCTTGCGGCCAAGCCGCAATCCGCGTGGAAGGGTAGGGTCTTAGCCGGGCCTGGCGATCCGCACCACGCAACCGCAGCCGCCGGAGCGATCCGGCATAGTAGGCCGGGCAACCGGTCATGTAGAAAGGCAGAGAGAAATGGCTAAGAAAGTTGCAGGCCAGCTCAAGCTGCAGGTCAAGGCCGGCTCGGCGAATCCGTCGCCGCCGATCGGTCCTGCGCTTGGTCAGCGTGGCATTAACATCATGGAATTCTGCAAGGCGTTCAATGCCGCCACGCAGGAAATGGAAAAGGGTATGCCGATCCCGGTCGTCATCACCTACTACCAGGACAAGTCCTTCACCTTCGTCATGAAGCAGCCGCCGGTCAGCTACTTCCTGAAGAAGGAAGCGAAGATCCAGTCCGGCTCGAAGACCCCGGGCAAGGGCGCCAAGGCTGGCACCCTGACCAAGGCTCAGGTCAAGGCGATCGCCGAAGCCAAGATGAAGGATCTGAACGCCGCCGATATCGAAGGCGCAATGGCCATGATCGAGGGCTCTGCCCGCGCCATGGGCCTGGAAGTGGTAGGTTAAGACCATGGTAGCAAAGCGTATTCAGAAGATTCGTGAAGGCGTTGATCCGACTAAGCTCTATGCTCTGGATCTGGCCATCAACATGGTCAAGGAACGTGCCGTCGCCAAGTTCGACGAAACCGTCGAAATCTCGATGAACCTCGGTGTTGATCCGCGTCACGCCGACCAGATGGTTCGCGGCGTCGTCAACCTGCCGAACGGCACCGGCCGTACGGTTCGCGTTGCCGTCTTCGCTCGTGGCGCCAAGGCTGACGAAGCCAAGGCTGCCGGCGCTGACGTCGTCGGTGCGGAAGACCTGGTCGAAATCGTTCAGGGCGGCAAGATCGATTTCGATCGCTGCATCGCCACCCCGGACATGATGCCGCTCGTCGGCCGTCTCGGTAAGGTTCTCGGCCCGCGCGGCATGATGCCGAACCCGAAGGTCGGTACGGTTACGATGGACGTCAAGGGTGCTGTTGAAGCTTCCAAGGGCGGCGCTGTCGAGTTCCGCGTCGAGAAGGCTGGTATCGTCCATGCCGGTATCGGCAAGGCTTCCTTCGACGCCAAGGCTCTGGAAGAAAACATCCGCGCCTTTGCTGACGCCGTCATCAAGGCGAAGCCGGCTGGCGCCAAGGGCAACTACGTCAAGCGCGTAGCGATCTCCTCGACCATGGGGCCGGGCGTCAAGATCGAGCCGTCGACGGTTACGGCGCCGAGCGCCTGATTGGTTCTGTCGGGCTAGACGCCCGGCATTTAAGAATTCCCGGCCTTTCGGGGCCGGGATTTCCGGAGAAATCCGGAATTCCTGTCCGAGATTGCAGGTGGTTATCCCTTAATCACTTAAGCCTGCATGAGACGGGTAAGACCCGAATTTTGAAGAAGCTTCGCTTCGATGAACTCGGTTCGAGCCTTGGATGCCTTGTGCCTTGGAGCCGTCAGGCTCGAGCGCGAGGGGACAGGATCCTCAAGCGTCGCTTGGGATCTCATTGATCCCAGGAGGCAAAAGGCAACCCGGCAGGCCCGCTAACCCGGTCCTGTCAACTGGAGAAAAGCAGTGGAAAGAGCGGAAAAACGCGAATTCGTCACGGAACTGAACGAAGTCTTCAAGGCTTCGGGCTCGGTTGTCGTGGCCCACTATGCTGGTGCTACAGTCGCTCAGATGAACGATTTTCGTTCCAAGATGCGCGCTGCTGGCGGCACCGTCAAAGTCGCGAAGAACCGCCTGGCCAAAATTGCTCTTCAGGGCACGGATGCGGAAGGGATTTCCAATCTCTTCACCGGTCAGACGCTGATCGCATACAGCAATGACCCGATTACCGCTCCGAAGGTCGTCGTGGATTTCGCCAAGACCAACGATAAGATCGTTGTTCTGGGCGGCGCCATGGGAACAACAACGCTCAACGCCGAAGGTGTCAAGTCGCTCGCGACCCTGCCTTCGCTGGACGAGCTGCGCGCGAAGCTGCTGGGCATGATCCAGACTCCGGCTACCCGCATCGCAGGTGTTGTTGCAGCGCCGGCAAGCCAGCTTGCTCGCGTGTTCTCGGCCTACGCCAAGAAGGACGAAGCCGCGTAAGGCGGTTTTTCGCTGTTCATAACCAACCAGTTCGAACCGAACAAAAGGAACTACTAAAATGGCTGATCTCGCAAAGATCGTTGAAGACCTCTCCTCGCTGACCGTTCTCGAAGCCGCAGAACTGTCGAAGCTTCTCGAAGAAAAGTGGGGCGTTTCCGCCGCTGCTCCGGTAGCTGTTGCTGCCGTTGCCGGTGGTGCTGGCGGCGCTGCTGCAGCTGCTGAAGAAGAAAAGACCGAGTTCGACGTCATCCTCGCTGATGCCGGCGCGAACAAGATCAACGTCATCAAGGAAGTCCGCGGCATCACCGGCCTCGGCCTCAAGGAAGCCAAGGACCTCGTTGAAGCCGCTCCGAAGGCTGTCAAGGAAGGCGTTTCCAAGGCTGAAGCCGCTGACATCAAGAAGAAGCTCGAAGACGCCGGCGCTAAGGTCGACGTTAAGTAAGCTTGAAACTGCTTTGGGAGGTGGCTTTTTGCTACCTCCCATTTGCCGTTTTTCTGAACGAATTACCCAAAAGCCGCGGGCAAAACGGCTTTTGGGTAATGGGTTCTTCAAGAGGATGGTCTCAAACCGAACCGCGACGCAATCCGGCTGAGCGGTTTTCGGTTAGATAGACGAGATTGAACTACTCATTGATTGATGGGGTCGCCTGGCCAGCGGTTCCCATCCGTTGCAGGCCCGGGTGCAGGATTTTAAAGGAGCGACGATGGCTCAGACCCTTTCGTTCAACGGTCGCAGGCGCGTACGCAAGTTTTTTGGTAAGATTCCCGAAGTCGCAGAGATGCCGAACCTCATCGAGGTTCAAAAGGCATCCTACGATCAGTTTCTCATGGTCGAAGAACCGAAGGGCGGCCGCCCGGACGAAGGTCTTCAGGCTGTCTTCAAGTCGGTTTTCCCGATCACCGATTTCTCCGGCGCTTCCATGCTGGAGTTCGTTTCCTATGAGTTCGAACCGCCGAAGTTCGACGTCGATGAGTGCCGCCAGCGCGACCTGACCTACGCCGCGCCGCTGAAGGTGACCCTCCGTCTGATCGTGTTCGATATCGACGAGGATACGGGCGCGAAGTCCATCAAGGACATCAAGGAACAGAGCGTCTACATGGGCGACATGCCGCTCATGACGAACAACGGTACGTTCATCGTGAACGGCACCGAGCGCGTGATCGTGTCGCAGATGCACCGTTCGCCGGGCGTCTTCTTCGATCACGACAAGGGCAAGAGCCATTCTTCCGGCAAGCTGCTCTTTGCTGCCCGCGTCATCCCGTATCGCGGCTCCTGGCTCGATATCGAATTCGACGCCAAGGACATCGTCTACGCCCGTATCGACCGCCGCCGCAAGATTCCGGTGACGTCGCTGCTGATGGCGCTCGGCATGGATGGCGAAGACATCCTGTCGACCTTCTACACGAAGTCGCTCTATCAGCGCGACGGCGATGGCTGGCGCATTCCCTTCAAGCCGGAAACTCTGAAGGGCGCCAAGACCGTTGCCGACATGATCGACGCCGACACCGGCGAAGTCGTTGTCGAAGGCGGCAAGAAGCTCACGCCGCGCCTTCTGCGTCAGCTGCAGGACAAGGGCCTGAAGGCTCTGAAAGCGACCGACGAAGAGCTGTATGGCCTCTTCCTGGCAGAAGACATCGTCAACTTCCAGACCGGTGAGATTTATCTCGAAGCCGGCGACGAAATCGACGAGAAGACACTGCCTGTTATCCTGAACGCCGGTTTTGACGAGATCCCGGTTCTCGGCATCGACCACATCAATGTCGGCGCCTACATCCGCAACACGCTCGCAGCCGACAAGAACGAGAACCGTCAGGATGCTCTGTTCGACATCTATCGCGTCATGCGTCCGGGTGAGCCGCCGACCATGGAATCGGCCGAAGCCATGTTCAACTCGCTGTTCTTCGATGCGGAGCGCTACGATCTCTCCGCCGTCGGCCGCGTCAAGATGAACATGCGCCTCGACCTCGACGTCGAAGACACCGTCCGCATCCTGCGCAAGGACGACATCCTGGCCGTGGTCAAGATGCTCGTCGAGCTGCGCGACGGCAAGGGCGAGATCGACGATATCGACAACCTCGGCAACCGCCGCGTCCGTTCGGTCGGCGAGCTGATGGAAAACCAGTACCGTCTGGGTCTGCTGCGTATGGAGCGTGCGATCAAGGAACGCATGTCCTCGATCGAAATCGACACGGTCATGCCGCAGGATCTGATCAACGCAAAGCCGGCTGCCGCCGCTGTCCGCGAATTCTTCGGCTCTTCGCAGCTGTCGCAGTTCATGGACCAGGTGAACCCGCTTTCGGAAATCACCCACAAGCGCCGTCTTTCGGCTCTCGGCCCAGGCGGTCTGACCCGCGAGCGTGCCGGCTTCGAAGTCCGCGACGTTCATCCGACGCATTACGGTCGTATTTGCCCGATCGAAACGCCGGAAGGTCCGAACATCGGCCTCATCAACTCGCTGGCGACCTTTGCCCGCGTCAACAAGTACGG
This sequence comes from Martinezella sp. CNPSo 3890, assembly GCF_057784455.1. NCBI lineage: Bacteria > Pseudomonadati > Pseudomonadota > Alphaproteobacteria > Hyphomicrobiales > Rhizobiaceae > Martinezella > Martinezella sp. CNPSo 3890. Next base: position 960,297 of record NZ_JBXSOR010000001.1, read on the forward strand.
CTTCATCGAAAGCCCTTATCGCCGCATTATCGACGGTAAGGTGACCAACGACGTGCTCTACCTCTCCGCCATGGAAGAGGCGAAGTACTACGTTGCTCAGGCCAACGCCGAGCTCGACGCCGACGGCTCCTTCATCGAGGAATTCGTCGTTTGCCGTCATGCCGGCGAAGTCATGCTCGCTCCGCGCGACAACATCAACCTGATGGACGTCTCGCCGAAGCAGCTGGTTTCGGTCGCCGCCGCTCTGATCCCGTTCCTGGAAAACGACGACGCCAACCGTGCTCTCATGGGCTCGAACATGCAGCGTCAGGCCGTGCCGCTTCTGCGTGCCGAAGCCCCGTTCGTCGGTACCGGCATGGAGCCGGTCGTGGCGCGTGACTCCGGTGCTGCTATCGGCGCCCGCCGCGGCGGCGTGGTCGACCAGGTCGACGCAACACGTATCGTTATCCGCGCCACCGAAGACCTCGATCCGTCGAAGTCCGGCGTCGATATCTACCGCCTGATGAAGTTCCAGCGCTCGAACCAGAACACCTGCGTCAACCAGCGTCCGCTGGTGACAGTCGGTGACGTGGTCAACAAGGGCGACATCCTGGCGGACGGTCCGTCGACCGACCTCGGCGATCTGGCCCTCGGCCGTAACGTGCTCGTCGCGTTCATGCCTTGGAACGGTTACAACTACGAAGACTCGATCCTGCTCTCCGAGCGTATCGTTGCCGACGACGTGTTCACCTCCATCCACATCGAAGAGTTCGAAGTGATGGCGCGCGACACCAAGCTCGGTCCGGAAGAAATCACCCGTGATATTCCGAACGTTTCGGAAGAAGCGCTGAAGAACCTGGACGAAGCCGGCATCGTTTACATCGGCGCCGAAGTTCAGCCGGGCGATATCCTCGTCGGCAAGATCACGCCGAAGGGCGAAAGCCCGATGACGCCGGAAGAAAAGCTCCTGCGCGCCATCTTCGGTGAAAAGGCATCGGACGTTCGCGATACCTCCATGCGCATGCCGCCCGGCACCTACGGCACGGTCGTCGAAGTTCGCGTCTTCAATCGTCACGGCGTCGAAAAGGACGAACGTGCCATGGCGATCGAGCGCGAAGAGATCGAACGCCTTGCCAAGGACCGTGACGACGAACAGGCGATCCTCGATCGTAACGTCTACGGCCGCCTGGTCGAGATGCTGCGTGGTCAGGTTGCTCTTGCTGGTCCGAAGGGCTTCAAGAAGGGCACGGAACTGTCGAACGCCGTCGTTTCCGAGTATCCGCGTTCGCAGTGGTGGATGTTCGCCGTCGAGGACGAAAAGGTCCAGAGCGAGCTCGAAGCCCTGCGTGGCCAGTACGACGAATCCAAGTCGCGCCTCGAACAGCGCTTCATGGACAAGGTCGAGAAGGTCCAGCGTGGCGACGAAATGCCTCCGGGCGTCATGAAGATGGTCAAGGTCTTCGTTGCTGTGAAGCGCAAGATCCAGCCGGGCGACAAGATGGCAGGCCGTCACGGGAACAAGGGCGTGGTCTCGCGCATTGTTCCGGTCGAGGACATGCCGTTCCTGGAAGACGGTACGCATGTCGATATCGTGCTAAACCCGCTCGGCGTGCCCTCGCGCATGAATGTCGGTCAGATTCTCGAAACGCACCTTGGCTGGGCTTGCGCCGGCATGGGGCGTCAGATCGGCGAACTGATCGAAGCCTACAAGGCAAGCGGCAACATCGAGCCTCTGCGCAAGACGATCGACCTGGTCGTTGGCGATGGCCCGAAGAGCGACGACGTTCACGAGTACGACGATGCATCGGTTCTGCGTCTGGCCGACCAGTGGAAGCGTGGCGTGTCCATCGCGACCCCGGTCTTCGACGGTGCTGGCGAAGCTGACGTCAACAAGATGCTGGCAATGGCAGGTCTCAAGGAAACCGGCCAGTCGACGCTGTACGACGGACGTACCGGCGAGCAGTTCGACCGCCAGGTTACGGTTGGCTACATCTACATGCTGAAGCTGAACCACCTTGTCGACGACAAGATCCACGCCCGTTCGATCGGTCCGTACTCGCTCGTCACCCAGCAGCCGCTGGGCGGTAAGGCGCAGTTCGGCGGCCAGCGCTTCGGCGAAATGGAAGTCTGGGCGCTCGAAGCTTACGGTGCAGCTTATACGCTGCAGGAAATGCTCACGGTCAAGTCGGACGACGTGGCCGGCCGTACCAAGGTCTACGAAGCCATCGTTCGTGGCGACGACACCTTCGAGGCGGGCATTCCGGAAAGCTTCAACGTTCTCGTCAAGGAAATGCGCTCGCTGGGCCTCAGCGTCGAATTGGAAAACTCCAAGGTCGACGATCTGCAGACGGCAAGCCAGCTTCCGGACGCAGCCGAGTAATAGCCTGTCAGGGTGCGCGCTGTTGGTCAGCGCGCACCGCTTGGAATATTGCAGCGCCGTTGGCGTCCCTTTGGATGCATGGCGCCGCAAGGCGGTTTTAAAGCGTCAGTCCGGTTCCCGGGATTTGCCGGCACTGCACGTAATTCGAGGGCGTTTCGCCCCTAAAGGAGATAGGCATGAACCAAGAGGTCATGAATCTTTTCAATCCGCAGGTGCCTGCGCAGAATTTCGATTCCATCCGGATTTCGATTGCGTCGCCGGAGAAGATTCTTTCCTGGTCTTATGGCGAGATCAAGAAGCCGGAAACGATCAACTATCGTACGTTCAAGCCGGAACGCGATGGTCTTTTCTGCGCGCGAATCTTCGGACCGATCAAGGACTACGAATGCTTGTGCGGCAAGTACAAGCGCATGAAGTACAAGGGCATCATCTGCGAAAAGTGCGGCGTCGAAGTCACGCTGTCGCGCGTTCGCCGTGAGCGCATGGGCCATATTGAGCTGGCCGCTCCCGTTGCCCACATCTGGTTCCTGAAGTCGCTGCCTTCGCGCATTTCGACGCTGCTCGACATGACGCTGAAGGATGTGGAGCGCGTTCTCTACTTCGAAAACTACATCGTCACCGAGCCGGGTCTCACCGCGCTCAAGGAGCACCAGCTCCTGACGGAAGAAGAGTACATGCTCGCCGTCGACGAATATGGCGAAGACCAGTTCACCGCCATGATCGGCGCTGAAGCGATCTACGAGATGCTGGCCAGCATGAATCTCGAAAAGATCGCCGGCGACCTGCGCTCCGAGCTTGCCGACACCACGTCGGATCTCAAGCAGAAGAAGCTGATGAAGCGCCTGAAGATCGTCGAAAACTTCATGGAATCCGGCAACCGCCCGGAATGGATGATCATGAAGGTCGTCCCGGTCATCCCGCCGGACCTGCGTCCGCTGGTTCCGCTCGATGGCGGCCGTTTCGCGACCTCGGATCTGAACGATCTGTACCGTCGCGTCATCAACCGTAACAACCGTCTGAAGCGTCTCATCGAACTGCGCGCTCCGGGCATCATCATCCGCAACGAAAAGCGCATGCTGCAGGAATCTGTCGATGCGTTGTTCGATAACGGCCGTCGCGGCCGCGTCATCACCGGCGCCAATAAGCGTCCGCTGAAGTCGCTGTCCGACATGCTCAAGGGCAAGCAGGGCCGCTTCCGTCAGAACCTGCTCGGCAAGCGCGTCGACTATTCCGGCCGTTCGGTCATCGTGACCGGTCCGGAGCTCAAGCTGCATCAGTGCGGCCTGCCGAAGAAGATGGCGCTCGAGCTGTTCAAGCCGTTCATCTATGCCCGCCTGGACGCGAAGGGTTATTCCTCGACCGTCAAGCAGGCCAAGAAGCTGGTCGAAAAGGAAAAGCCGGAAGTCTGGGATATCCTCGACGAGGTCATCCGCGAGCATCCGGTTCTCTTGAACCGCGCACCGACGCTGCACCGCCTGGGCATCCAGGCCTTCGAACCCACGCTGGTCGAAGGCAAGGCCATCCAGCTGCACCCGCTCGTCTGCACGGCCTTCAACGCCGACTTTGATGGTGACCAGATGGCCGTTCACGTGCCGCTCTCGCTGGAAGCCCAGCTTGAAGCCCGCGTGCTGATGATGTCGACCAACAACATTCTGCACCCGGCAAACGGCGCGCCGATCATCGTTCCCTCGCAGGACATGGTTCTCGGCCTGTACTATCTGTCGATCCTGAACCAGAACGAGCCGGGCGAAGGTATGGCCTTCTCTGATCTCGGCGAGCTGCATCACGCACTTGAGAACAAGGTCGTGACGCTGCATTCGAAGATCCGCGGCCGCTTCAAGTCGGTCGGCGAAGATGGCAAGCCCTATTCGAAGATCTATGAAACGACCCCCGGCCGTCTGCTGATCGGCGAACTCCTGCCGAAGCATGCAAAGGTCACCTTCGACATCTGCAACCAGGAAATGACCAAGAAGAACATCTCCAAGATGATCGACACGGTCTACCGTCATTGCGGCCAGAAGGACACGGTCATTTTCTGCGACCGCATCATGCAGCTCGGCTTTGCCCATGCCTGCCGCGCCGGCATTTCGTTCGGCAAGGACGACATGGTCATCCCGAACACCAAGGCCAAGATCGTCGGCGATACCGAAGCGCTCGTGAAGGAATACGAGCAGCAGTATAACGACGGTTTGATCACCCAGGGCGAAAAGTACAACAAGGTTGTCGACGCTTGGGGTAAGGCCACGGAAAAGGTCGCCGAAGAGATGATGGCCCGCATTAAGGCCGTCGAATTCGACGAAAAGACCGGTCGTCAGAAGCCGATGAACTCGATCTACATGATGAGCCACTCGGGTGCTCGTGGTTCTCCGAACCAGATGCGCCAGCTGGGCGGCATGCGCGGCCTCATGGCCAAGCCGTCGGGCGAAATCATCGAGACGCCGATCATCTCGAACTTCAAGGAAGGCCTCACCGTTAACGAGTACTTCAACTCGACGCACGGTGCCCGTAAGGGTCTGGCCGACACCGCCTTGAAGACCGCGAACTCGGGCTACCTGACCCGCCGTCTGGTCGACGTCGCGCAGGATTGCATCGTCACGCAGATCGATTGCGGTACCGAAAACGGCCTCACCATGACCGCCATCGTCGATGCCGGTCAGGTCGTTGCCTCGCTCGGCGCCCGCATCCTCGGCCGTACGGCCCTGGACGACATCGATCATCCGGTCACGGGTGAGCGCATCGTCGATGCCGGCAAGATGATCCTCGAGCCCGATGTCATCGAGATCGAGAAGGCTGGTATCCAGTCCATCCGCATCCGTTCGGCTCTGACCTGCGAAATCCAGACGGGCGTATGCTCGGTCTGCTACGGTCGCGACCTTGCTCGCGGTACGCCTGTCAACATCGGTGAAGCTGTCGGCGTCATCGCCGCGCAGTCGATCGGTGAGCCGGGCACGCAGCTGACCATGCGTACCTTCCACCTGGGCGGCACGGCGACCGTGGTCGACCAGTCGTTCCTGGAAGCCTCTTACGAGGGCACGGTTCAGATCAAGAACCGCAATATGCTGCGCAACTCCGAAGGCAACCTCGTTGCCATGGGCCGCAACATGACGGTGCAGATCCTGGACGAACGTGGCGTTGAACGCTCCTCGCAGCGCGTTGCCTACGGCTCGAAGCTTTATGTCGACGATGGCGACAAGGTAAAGCGCGGTCAGCGTCTCGCAGAGTGGGACCCCTATACCCGTCCGATGATGACGGAAGTGGCCGGTACGGTTCACTTCGAAGATGTCGTCGACGGTCTCTCGGTCCTCGAAGCGACGGACGAATCCACCGGCATCACCAAGCGTCAGGTTATCGACTGGCGCTCGACGCCGCGCGGCTCGGATCTGAAGCCGGCGATCGTCATCAAGGACGCCAGCGGCAATGTCGCCAAGCTCTCGCGCGGTGGTGAAGCACGCTTCCTGCTTTCGGTCGACGCGATCCTGTCGGTCGAGCCGGGGCAGAAGGTGTCTCAGGGTGACGTTCTCGCCCGTTCGCCGCTGGAAAGCGCCAAGACCAAGGACATCACCGGTGGTCTGCCGCGTGTTGCCGAACTGTTCGAAGCTCGTCGTCCGAAGGACCACGCCATCATCGCAGAGATCGATGGTACGATCCGCCTGGGCCGCGACTACAAGAACAAGCGTCGCGTCATCATCGAGCCGGCGGAAGACGGTGTCGAGCCGGTCGAATACCTGATCCCGAAGGGCAAGCCCTTCCACCTTCAGGAAGGCGACTATATCGAAAAGGGTGATTACATCCTCGACGGTAACCCGGCTCCGCACGACATTCTGGCGATCAAGGGCGTGGAGGCTCTGGCTTCCTACCTGGTCAACGAAATCCAGGAAGTCTACCGCTTGCAGGGCGTTGTCATCAACGACAAGCACATCGAAGTGATTGTCCGTCAGATGCTGCAGAAGGTGGAAATCACCGATGCGGGCGACAGCCAGTACATCGTCGGCGACAACGTCGACCGTATCGAGCTGGAAGACGCCAACGACCGCCTGATCGAAGAAGGCAAGAAGCCTGCTTATGGCGATCCGGTTCTGCTCGGCATCACCAAGGCATCGCTGCAGACGCCGTCCTTCATCTCGGCTGCATCCTTCCAGGAAACGACGAAGGTGCTGACCGAAGCTGCAATCGCCGGCAAGACCGACGGTCTGCAGGGCCTGAAGGAAAACGTCATCGTCGGTCGCCTGATTCCGGCCGGTACCGGCGGTACCATGACGCAGATCCGCCGTATCGCTACGGCTCGCGACGAGCTCATCCTCGAAGAGCGCCGCAAAGGCACGGGTGCCGGCGTTGCAACGCCGATGCTGCAGGATCTCGCCAGCGAAAACAGCCCGGCTGAATAAGCTGGTCTGAATTGACAAAAATCAAAACCGCCCGGAGCGATCCGGGCGGTTTCTTTTTGTGCATAATGAAATCGGCGAGGTGAGGGGGCGCCGTCTCCCTCAGACGGTTGTCCGATCAGCGGAAGCGGATGATTGCGACTTCGCCTTCGAGTGCGCCTTGATAGGCGGAGGCATGCGGCTCCTCGTCCGGAATATCCGTCAGGAGTCCGATCTGGTCGAGGTCGGCCTCGATGAAGCCCTCTTCGGCAAGAGCGTTCAGTGCCTCGCGCACGGCGGTATCATCGTCGGGCGCTTTCAGCATGACGTGCAGGTCGATGCCTTCGCCGCCATCGGTCTCATAACCCTTGCCGATGATGATGAAGACCATGGGGCCGTCGGAATTGTTGTCATTGTCTGGCGCAGTAATCATGGATCTTCCTTCGGGAGTATCGAATCGACCCGGCGATTCCTTTTCGCCGCGCGGGTCCGTCAGGTGGAAATGTTCTTCCGTGATTCCTTATAGGGATTTTGCCGAAATACCAAAGTCCATCTTGCCGAAGGGGCGGCATTTCCGTATCCAATGCGCCAAATGGCTGGTTTGGCCGGGGTTTCCGGGCTTTATGACAAAGATAATTTCTTAACCGGCCTTGACGAACCGGTGGGAAACCAGTAGTACCGCCGCCATCGGAACCCATGTGAGGCATGGCTATTCGGGGCGACGCGCCCTGGAGTTCACCTCAAACAAGGTTCTAAACGCACGTTGAAGACACGAATGCTGCTCGCACGACGCCACCTTCGGTGTCCTCTGCTTTTCTGTGGTCCATCTGCGAGAGCGGATCGGGCCACGTTTTGCGCATTGAGACGAACGTGTGTCGTGCCGGTGACGGCGAAAGTCATGCCCGCAAGGGTGTCGAGATAGATTTACAAGGGATGGTTGAATGCCTACCGTAAACCAGCTGATCCGCAAGCCTCGCCAGGCGCAGGTAAAGCGTAACAAGGTTCCCGCTCTTCAGGAGAACCCGCAGAAGCGCGGCGTTTGCACCCGCGTCTACACCACGACGCCGAAGAAGCCGAACTCGGCTCTGCGTAAGGTCGCAAAGATCCGCCTGACCAACGGCTTCGAAGTCATTGGTTACATCCCCGGTGAAGGTCACAACCTTCAGGAACACTCTGTCGTCATGATCCGTGGCGGCCGCGTTAAGGACCTTCCGGGTGTTCGCTACCACATCATCCGCGGCGTTCTCGATACTCAGGGCGTCAAGAACCGCAAGCAGCGCCGTTCGAAGTATGGTGCAAAGCGTCCGAAGTAATTCGGATTTTTAGATAATCCGGCGCTGCGCGAGGTTCTCCGCGTGGTTGAGCGTCGCAACAGTTGAGAGACGAGAAGTTACATGTCCCGACGTCATAGAGCAGAAAAGCGCGAGATCAATCCGGACCCGAAGTTCGGCGATCTGGTTGTTACCAAGTTCATGAATGCCATCATGCTGGACGGCAAGAAGTCCGTAGCGGAAAACATCGTATATGGCGCGTTTGACGCCGTGCAGGGCAAGGCAAAGCAGGAACCGCTCGGCGTGTTCCATCAGGCTTTGGATAACATCGCTCCGCACGTTGAAGTCCGCTCGCGCCGCGTTGGTGGTGCTACGTACCAGGTTCCGGTGGATGTGCGTCCTGAGCGTCGCCAGGCTCTGGCCATCCGCTGGCTGATCACCGCTGCTCGCAAGCGTAACGAGACGACGATGATCGACCGTCTGTGCGGCGAACTTCTCGATGCCTCCAACAACCGCGGCGCTGCCGTCAAGAAGCGCGAAGACACGCACAAGATGGCTGATGCCAACCGTGCGTTCTCGCATTATCGCTGGTAATCCCGAACGGTTTCGGAAAGGCAGTCCACAATGGCTCGCGCATATAAAATCGAAGACTACCGCAATTTCGGTATCATGGCGCATATCGACGCCGGCAAGACCACGACGACCGAGCGTATTCTTTACTACACCGGTAAGTCGCACAAGATCGGCGAAGTTCACGATGGCGCTGCCACGATGGACTGGATGGAGCAGGAGCAGGAGCGTGGCATCACGATCACCTCTGCTGCTACCACGACCTTCTGGAAGGGCCGTGACGGCAAGACCCGCCGCTTCAACATCATCGACACCCCCGGCCACGTTGACTTCACCATCGAAGTCGAGCGTTCGCTGCGCGTTCTCGACGGTGCCATCGCGCTGCTCGACGCCAACGCCGGCGTTGAGCCGCAGACGGAAACCGTTTGGCGTCAGGCTGAGAAGTATCATGTTCCGCGCATGATCTTCTGCAACAAGATGGACAAGACCGGCGCCGACTTCTACCGCTCGGTCGAGATGATCAAGACCCGCCTCGGCGCGACCGCAGTTGTCATGCAGCTGCCGATCGGCGCTGAAAGCGACTTCAAGGGCGTTATCGACCTGGTCGAGATGAACGCTCTGATCTGGCGCGACGAGTCGCTCGGCGCCCAGTGGGACGTCGTCGAAATCCCGGAAGACATGAAGGCCAAGGCTGAAGAATATCGCGAAAAGCTGATCGAGACCGTTGTCGAGATCGACGAAGCCGCGATGGAAGCCTACCTCGAAGGCAATTTGCCTGACAACGACAAGATCCGCGAACTCGTTCGTCGCGGCACGATCGACGTCAAGTTCCATCCGATGTTCTGCGGCACCGCATTCAAGAACAAGGGTGTTCAGCCGCTCCTCGACGCCGTTGTCGATTACCTGCCGTCGCCGCTCGACATTCCGGCGATCAAGGGCATCGATGCCAAGACGGAAGCCGAGATCGAGCGTCACGCTGACGACAACGAGCCGCTTTCCATGCTCGCGTTCAAGATCATGAACGACCCGTTCGTCGGCTCGCTCACCTTTGCCCGTATCTACTCCGGCAAGCTGGAGAAGGGCGTTTCGGTCATGAACACGGTCAAGGACAAGCGCGAGCGCGTCGGCCGCATGCTGCAGATGCACTCCAACTCGCGTGAAGACATCGAAGAAGCCTATGCTGGCGACATCGTTGCTCTCGCCGGCCTCAAGGAAACCACGACGGGTGACACGCTCTGCGACCCGCTGAAGCCGGTTATCCTCGAGCGCATGGAATTCCCCGAGCCGGTCATCCAGATCGCGATCGAGCCGAAGTCCAAGGGCGACCAGGAAAAGATGGGCCTCGCGCTCAACCGCCTGGCTGCAGAAGACCCGTCCTTCCGCGTCAAGACCGACCAGGAATCCGGTCAGACGATCATCGCCGGCATGGGCGAACTGCACCTCGACATCATCGTCGACCGCATGCGTCGTGAGTTCAAGGTTGAAGCAAACGTAGGCGCGCCGCAGGTTGCCTACCGCGAAACCATCACGCGCCTGACGGAAAAGGACTACACGCACAAGAAGCAGACCGGTGGTACCGGTCAGTTCGCACGCGTCAAGCTCGTATTCGAGCCGAACCCGGAAGGCGAAGACTTCAAGTTCGAATCCAAAATCGTCGGTGGTGCTGTTCCGAAGGAATACATTCCGGGCGTTCAGAAGGGTATCGAAAGCGTTCTGTCTTCGGGCCCGCTGGCTGGCTTCCCGATGCTCGGCGTCAAGGCGACGCTCATCGACGGTGCCTTCCACGACGTCGACTCGTCGGTTCTGGCCTTCGAAATTGCCGCTCGCGCTTGCTTCCGTGAAGCAGCTCGCGAAGCCGGTGCTCAGCTCCTCGAGCCGATGATGAAGGTCGAAGTCGTAACGCCGGAAGACTACGTCGGTGACGTTATCGGCGACCTGAACTCTCGCCGTGGTCAGATCCAGGGCCAGGAGAGCCGCGGTATCGCCGTCGTCATCAGCGCGAACGTCCCGCTGGCGAACATGTTCAAGTACGTCGATAACCTGCGCTCGATGTCTCAGGGCCGTGCACAGTACACGATGACCTTCGATCATTATGCGCCGGTTCCGTCGAACGTCGCACAGGAAATCCAGGCAAAGTATTCCGGTCAGAAGTGACCGGAATACCAATTGACCGATAACAAGAATTGATCCCTCAGGGGACAGGAAAACGGAGAGCCGAAAATGGCAAAGAGTAAGTTTGAGCGCAATAAGCCGCACGTTAACATCGGGACGATCGGTCACGTTGACCACGGCAAGACGTCGTTGACGGCAGCGATCACGAAGTACTTCGGCGAGTTCAAGGCGTATGACCAAATCGACGCGGCTCCGGAAGAGAAGGCTCGCGGCATCACGATCTCGACGGCCCACGTTGAATACGAGACGCCGAACCGTCACTATGCACACGTTGACTGCCCCGGCCACGCCGACTACGTGAAGAACATGATCACGGGTGCCGCCCAGATGGACGGCGCGATCCTGGTTTGCTCTGCAGCTGACGGCCCGATGCCGCAGACGCGCGAGCACATCCTGCTCGCCCGCCAGGTTGGCGTTCCGGCAATCGTCGTGTTCCTGAACAAGGTCGACCAGGTTGACGACGCTGAGCTTCTCGAGCTCGTCGAGCTTGAAGTTCGCGAACTTCTGTCGTCCTACGACTTCCCGGGCGACGACATCCCGGTCGTCAAGGGTTCGGCGCTTGCTGCTCTTGAAGATTCGGACAAGAAGATCGGCGAAGACGCGATCCGCGAGCTGATGGCTCAGGTTGACGCCTACATCCCGACGCCTGAGCGTCCGATCGACCAGCCGTTCCTGATGCCGATCGAAGACGTGTTCTCGATCTCTGGCCGTGGTACGGTTGTGACGGGCCGCGTCGAGCGTGGCGTGATCAAGGTTGGTGAAGAAGTCGAGATCGTCGGCATCCGTCCGACGTCGAAGACGACGGTTACCGGCGTTGAAATGTTCCGCAAGCTGCTCGACCAGGGCCAGGCCGGCGACAACATCGGCGCGCTGATCCGCGGTGTGAACCGTGACGGCGTCGAGCGTGGTCAGATCCTGTGCAAGCCGGGTTCTGTCAAGCCGCACAAGAAGTTCAAGGCCGAAGCCTACATCCTGACGAAGGAAGAAGGCGGCCGTCATACGCCGTTCTTCACGAACTACCGTCCGCAGTTCTACTTCCGTACGACTGACGTGACGGGCATCGTGACGCTTCCGGAAGGCACGGAAATGGTTATGCCAGGCGACAACGTCACGGTTGACGTCGAGCTGATCGTTCCGATCGCGATGGAAGAAAAGCTTCGCTTCGCGATCCGCGAAGGCGGCCGTACCGTCGGTGCAGGCATCGTCGCCTCCATCGTCGAGTAATTCGAAGACGGCCACTCCATCCGAGTGGCCGATTCGATGACAAATTTATGATGCAGGCGGCACTAGCCGCTTGCTTATGACATGGAAATGTTGCAAATGGCGCGCGAGCGCGATTTGCGCGCTGCTTCGGATGATGAAGCGGCCAATGAAATTAACAATAAGGTGGGCTGAAAGGCCTAAAGAGTGGATGGGGATGCCGTAGCCGGCGTCCCTCTCGATCTTTGAAACCGGTGGTCCGCCTTAGGAAACAGAACAAACCGTGCCTTTTTGAAAGGCACGCGAGATAACAAACACAAGGATAACGTCGAATGAACGGCCAAAATATCCGCATTCGCCTGAAGGCGTTCGATCACCGGATTCTCGATGCTTCCACGCGCGAGATCGTGTCGACGGCGAAGCGCACCGGTGCAAGCGTCCGGGGCCCCGTTCCGCTTCCGACTCGTATCGAGAAGTTTACGGTAAACCGGTCCCCGCACATCGACAAGAAGAGCCGCGAGCAGTTCGAGATGCGCACGCATAAGCGCCTCCTCGACATCGTTGACCCGACCCCGCAGACGGTAGACGCGCTGATGAAGCTCGATCTCGCCGCCGGTGTCGATGTTGAGATCAAGCTCTAAGGCCTCCGGTCCTCGAGCTGAGTGAGAAGGATTGAACCGATGCGTTCAGGTGTGATTGCACAGAAGGTGGGAATGACCCGCGTCTACAACGACGCCGGCGAGCATGTCCCGGTTACCGTATTGCGTATGGAAGGCTGCCAGGTCGTAGCCCAGCGCACAGTTGAAAAGAATGGCTACACCGCAGTTCAGCTGGGTGCCGGCCAGGCTAAAGTTAAGAACACGACGAAGGCTCTTCGCGGCCATTTCGCCGTTGCAAGCGTAGAGCCGAAGGCCAAGCTCGCAGAATTCCGTGTCACGGAAGACAATCTGCTCGCAGTTGGCACCGAGCTCAACGCAGGTCACTTCACGGCGGGTCAGCTCGTCGACGTGACCGGCACGACGATCGGTAAGGGCTTTGCCGGCGCCATCAAGCGCCACGGCTTCGGCGGTTTGCGCGCCACGCACGGTGTGTCGGTTTCGCACCGTTCGCACGGTTCGACCGGCTCGCGCCAGGATCCGGGCAAGGTGTTCAAGAACAAGAAGATGGCTGGTCACATGGGCCAGACCCGCGTCACGACGCAGAACCTTGAAGTGGTATCGACCGATGAAGATCGCGGTCTGATCCTCGTCAAGGGTGCGGTTCCCGGCTCCAAGGGCGCCTGGATCATCGTGCGCGACGCCGTCAAGTCGGCAGCGAAGTAAGGGAGCCAAACCAATGGAATTCAACGTCAAGACCCTTGAGGGCAAAGACGCCGGGAAGGTTTCCCTTTCTGATGCGATTTTCGGCCTCGAGCCGCGTGAAGACATTCTCGCTCGCGTCGTTCGCTGGCAGCTTGCCAAGAAGCAGCAGGGCACGCATCAGGCCAAGGGCCGCGCAGACGTAGCGCGCACCGGTGCCAAGATGTACAAGCAGAAGGGTACGGGCCGCGCTCGTCACCATTCGGCTCGCGCTCCGCAGTTCCGCGGCGGTGGTAAGGCTCACGGCCCGGTCGCTCGCAGCCACGAGCATGATCTGCCGAAGAAGGTTCGCGCCCTCGGCCTGCGTCACGCTCTCTCTGCCAAGTTCAAGGCTGAAGACGTGATTGTCATCGACAATCTCGTCGCTACCGAAGCCAAGACCAAGGCACTCGCTGGCGCTTTCGAGACGCTCGGCCTGACGAACGCTCTGTTCATCGGCGGTGCTGAGCTCGACAGCAACTTCAAGCTCGCAGCCCAGAACATCCCGAACATCGATGTTCTGCCGGTTCAGGGCATCAACGTTTACGACATCCTGCGCCGCGGCAAGCTCGTGCTGTCCAAGGCTGCAGTTGAAGCTCTAGAGGAGCGTTTCAAGTGACGGATCTTCGCCATTATGATGTGATCGTTTCTCCGGCGATCACCGAAAAGTCCACGCTGCTGTCGGACAATAACCAGGTTGTTTTCAACGTTGCGAAGACCGCGACGAAGCCGGAAATCAAGGCTGCCGTCGAAGCGCTCTTCGGCGTCAAGGTGACGGCCGTTAACACTCTGCTGCGCCTCGGCAAGACCAAGCGGTTCAAGGGTCTCGTCGGCAAGCAGAAGGACGTGAAGAAGGCTGTTGTGACGCTCGCCGAAGGCCAGTCGATCGACGTCTCCACCGGTCTCTGAGGAATAAGAAAATGGCATTGAAAACATTCAATCCGACGACCCCGAGCCAGCGTCAGCTGGTCATTGTCGATCGCTCCTCGCTCTACAAGGGCAAGCCGGTCAAGTCGTTGACCGAAGGCCTCACCTCCAAGGGTGGCCGTAACAACACCGGCCGCATCACCGTCCGTTTCCAGGGCGGTGGTCACAAGCGCAGCTATCGTCTGGTTGACTTCAAGCGTCGCAAGTTCGACGTCGAAGCAACCGTCGAGCGTATCGAATACGATCCGAACCGTACCGCTTACATCGCTCTGGTGAAGTACACGGACGGCGAACTGGCCTACATCCTCGCTCCGCAGCGTCTCGCTTCGGGCGACAAGGTGATCGCTTCGGAAAAGGCAGTGGACGTGAAGCCTGGCAACACCATGCCGCTTCAGTTCATCCCGGTCGGTTCCATCATCCACAATGTGGAAATGAAGCCGGGCAAGGGCGGTCAGATCGCTCGTTCCGCCGGTTCCTACGCTCAGCTCGTCGGCCGTGACCAGGGAATGGCGATCCTTCGCCTGAACTCGGGCGAACAGCGCCTCGTGCACGGCACCTGCCTTGCCACGATCGGTGCGGTTTCGAACCCGGATCACGGCAACATCAACGACGGTAAGGCCGGTCGTTCGCGTTGGCGTGGCAAGAAGCCGCATAACCGCGGCGTTGTCATGAACCCGGTTGACCATCCGCACGGCGGTGGTGAAGGCCGCACCTCCGGTGGTCGCCATCCGGTGACCCCATGGGGCAAGCCGACCAAGGGCAAGCGTACGCGGTCGAACAAGTCGACCGACAAGATGATTATGCGCTCGCGCCATCAGCGCAAGAAGTAAGAGAGGAAGTCTCAAGTGGCTCGTTCAGTATGGAAAGGTCCGTTTGTTGACGGCTATCTTCTCAAGAAGGCTGAGAAGGTGCGTGAAGGCGGACGTAACGAAGTAATCAAGATGTGGAGCCGTCGCTCCACCATCATGCCGCAGTTCGTTGGTCTCACCTTCGGCGTCTACAACGGCAGCAAGCACATTCCGGTCAGCGTCAATGAAGACATGGTCGGACACAAGTTCGGCGAGTTCGCCCCGACCCGTACCTATTATGGTCACGGTGCGGACAAGAAGGCGAAGAGGAAGTAACAATGGGCAAGGCAAAAACCGAACGCCGGCTGAAGGACAACGAGGCGCAGGCAGTTGCGCGCACGCTCCGCGTCAGCCCGCAGAAGCTCAACCTGGTCGCGGCTTCGATCCGCGGCAAGAAGGTTGACCGCGCGCTCGCAGAGCTGGAATTCTCGCGCAAGCGTATCGCTGGCGCCGTGAAGAAGACGCTCGAATCTGCGATCGCCAATGCAGAAAACAATCACGATCTCGACGTTGACTCGCTGGTCGTTGCGGAAGCTTACGTCGGCAAGTCGATCGTCATGAAGCGTTTCCACGCTCGTGGCCGCGGCCGCGCATCTCGCATCGAGCGTCCGTTTGCGCACCTGACGATCGTCGTTCGTGAAGTGGAAGCTCAAGGGGAGGCCGCATAATGGGTCAGAAAATCAATCCGATCGGCTTTCGTCTTGGCATCAACCGTACCTGGGATAGCCGCTGGTTCGCGGACAATGCCGAGTACGGCCAGCTCCTCCACGAAGACCTGAAGATGCGCAAGTTCGTCATGAACGAACTGAAGCAGGCTGGTATCTCCAAGGTGGTCATCGAGCGTCCGCACAAGAAGTGCCGCGTCACGATCCACTCGGCTCGTCCGGGCCTGATCATCGGCAAGAAGGGCGCTGACATCGACAAGCTCCGCAAGAAGCTGTCGGACATGACGAATTCCGAAACGCACCTCAACATCGTTGAAGTTCGCAAGCCGGAAATCGACGCGACGCTGGTTGCCCAGTCGATCGCTCAGCAGCTGGAACGCCGTGTTGCTTTCCGTCGCGCCATGAAGCGCGCCGTTCAGTCCGCGATGCGTCTTGGCGCCGAAGGCATCAAGATCACCTGCGCCGGCCGTCTCGGCGGTGCTGAAATCGCTCGTACGGAATGGTACCGCGAAGGTCGCGTGCCGCTGCATACGCTGCGCGCCGACATCGACTACGGTACGGCTGAAGCAGAAACCGCTTTCGGTATCTGCGGCATCAAGGTCTGGATCTTCAAGGGTGAAATCCTTGAGCACGATCCGATGGCCTCCGAACGCCGCGCGCTCGAAGGCGACGCCCAGGGTCCGGCTAGCCGCGATCGCGATAGAGACCGTCGCCGCGACAACGCTTGATAGCGTACGTGGCAGATAAGTTCGGAGAATAAGAAAATGTTGCAGCCAAAGCGTACGAAGTACCGCAAGCAATTCAAGGGCCGCATCAAGGGCGTTGCCAAGGGTGGTTCTGATCTGGCGTTCGGCGAATTCGGCCTGAAGTCGCAGGAGCCTAACCGCGTCAACGCTCGCGAGATCGAAGCGGCCCGCCGCGCGATCACGCGCTATATGAAGCGCGCCGGCCGTGTATGGATCCGCGTGTTCCCGGATGTTCCGGTAACCGCAAAGCCGACCGAAGTCCGTATGGGTAAAGGTAAGGGCTCTGTCGAATACTGGGCATGCAAGGTCAAGCCCGGCCGTATGATGTTCGAGATCGACGGTGTGAGCGAAGAAATCGCTCGTGAGGCCCTGCGCCTCGGCGCTGCCAAGCTCTCGGTCAAGACGCGCTTCGTTCAGCGCATTGCAGAGTAAGGAAGAAGCTCATGAAAGCCGCAGATGTTCGCGCCCTGAGCGCCGACCAACTCAAGGACGAGCTTGCCAAGCTGAAGAAGGAGCAGTTCAACCTGCGCTTTCAGAAGGCGACCGGCCAGCTCGAGAAGTCCTCGCGCATCAACGAAGTCCGCAAGGACATCGCTCGCGTAAAAACCATTGCCCGCCAGAAGGCGGCAGAAGCAAAGGCCTAAAGGAAGAATAACATGCCGAAGCGCATTCTGCAGGGCGTCGTGGTCAGCGACAAGAACGAGAAGACGGTAGTTGTCCGCGTTGAGCGTCGTTTCGCTCACCCGCTGCTCCAGAAGACCGTTCGTCGTTCCAAGAAGTACAAGGCTCACGACGAAAACAATCAGTACAAGACCGGCGACGTCGTTTCCATCGAGGAATGCGCGCCGATCTCCAAGGATAAGACCTGGACGGTCGTTTCCGCCCAGTCCAAGTAACAGAATTTCGCTCAGGCCCTTGCGCTTGGGCGAAATATCTGTATGAAGCACGAGCTTGGAAGCAGGACGCTCGCGAACGGGCGTTCTTTTGCTTTATTGATGGCCGGCAGAGGCGACCCGTTGCGGTTCCGAAGCCCAGGCATAATCAGACAAGACACTAGTCCATAAGCCGGGGTAGGGGGTCGATTGGCCCAACCATTCCGGTAACAACAAGAAGGCGACCTGACATGATTCAGATGCAAACAAACCTCGACGTGGCGGATAATTCCGGCGCACGTCGTGTCATGTGCATCAAGGTGCTGGGCGGCTCGAAGCGCAAGTATGCCTCGATCGGCGACGTTATCGTCGTTTCGATCAAGGAAGCTATTCCGCGCGGCCGTGTGAAGAAGGGTGACGTGATGAAGGCGGTTGTTGTTCGTACCGCCAAGGACATCCGTCGTCCGGATGGCAGCGTCATCCGCTTCGATACCAACGCAGCAGTCCTCATCGACAACAAGAAAGAGCCGATCGGCACCCGTATCTTCGGACCGGTTCCGCGCGAACTTCGCGCCAAGAACCACATGAAGATCATCTCGCTGGCTCCAGAAGTACTGTAAGGAGCGGAGCGATGCAGAAGATCCGTAAAGGCGACAAGGTTGTCGTATTGACCGGTAAGGACAAGGGCCGTACCGGCGAAGTCATTCAAGTGCTGCCGAAGGAAGACCGTGCGGTCGTTCGTGGCGTCAACGTCATCAAGCGCCATCAGCGCCAGACGCAGAACCAGGAAGCCGGCATCATCAGCAAGGAAGCCCCGCTTCACCTGTCCAACATTGCGATCGTCGACAAGGACGGCAAGCCGACCCGCGTCGGTTTCAAGGTTGTGGATGGCAAGAAGGTCCGTGTGGCCAAGACCTCGGGAGAAGTGATCGATGGCTGAGGCAAAGTACGAGCCGCGGCTCAAGAAGGAATATGTTGCTCGCATCCGTGCAGCCATGCAGGAGCAGTTCTCCTACGCTAACGAGATGCAGATCCCGAAGCTGGACAAGATCGTGATCAACATGGGTGTTGGCGAAGCGACGGCTGATTCGAAGAAGCCGACCGTTGCTGCTGCCGACCTGGCGGCCATCGCTGGCCAGAAGCCGGTCATCACCCGCGCACGCAACTCCATCGCTGGCTTCAAGGTCCGCGAAAATATGCCGATCGGCGCGAAGGTTACCCTGCGCGGCGCCCGCATGTATGAGTTCCTGGATCGTCTGGTCAACATCGCGCTTCCGCGCGTTCGCGACTTCCGCGGCCTGAACCCGAAGAGCTTTGACGGTCGTGGCAATTTTGCCATGGGCATCAAGGAGCACATTGTGTTCCCTGAGATCAACTACGACAAGGTTGATCAGATGTGGGGCATGGACATCATCGTTTGCACGACGGCGACGACCGACGACGAAGCACGGGCTCTTCTGAAAGAGTTCAACTTCCCGTTCCGTCAATAACCGTAACGACGAGCGTAGAAAAGGAACCCTGATATGGCGAAGACAAGCGCAGTTGAAAAGAACAAGCGCCGCCGCAATACGGTTGCCAACCAGGCCGCGAAGCGGGCTGCTCTCAAGGCAATCATCATGAACCAGTCTCTCTCGATCGAAGACCGGTTCAAGGCCACTCTGAAGCTGGCATCGCTCCCGCGCGATGGATCGAAGACCCGTATTCGCAACCGTTGCGAAGTGTCTGGCCGTCCGCGCGCCTACTACCGCAAACTGCGCATGTCGCGTATCGCGCTGCGTGAACTCGGCAATCTCGGCAAGGTGCCGGGCATCGTCAAGTCCAGCTGGTAAGGAGCAGATTAGATGTCTATGACTGATCCTTTGGGCGATATGCTCACCCGCATCCGCAATGGCGCTTCGCGCCGCAAGTCGTCGGTTTCGACGCCTGCGTCCAAGCTCCGTGCACGCGTTCTCGATGTGCTCCAGGCTGAAGGCTACATCCGTGGCTATTCCGTCGTCGATTTCGGCAACGGCAAGTCTGAGCTCAACATCGAACTCAAGTACTACGAAGGCGCATCGGTGATCCGCGAGATCGGCCGTGTGTCCAAGCCGGGCCGCCGGGTTTATGTCTCGGTCAAGTCCATTCCGCAGGTCGCGAACGGTCTCGGCATTACCATCCTTTCGACTCCGAAGGGTGTGATGGCCGATCACCAGGCTCGCGAACAGAATGTTGGTGGCGAGGTTCTCTGCTCGGTCTTCTAAGATCGAACAGAGATATCTCCTTCGAAACAGACAGGTTTGAAAAATGTCTCGTATCGGTAAGAAGCCCGTTCAGGTACCTGCAGGGATCACGGCCACGGTTGATGGCCAGAAAGTGACTGCCAAGGGCCCCAAGGGCGAGCTGTTTTTCGTCGCTAACGACGAAATCGGTCTCAAGCTGGAAAACAATGCAATCGTCGTGACGCCGCTCAACGACTCCAAGGATGCTCGCGCAAAGTGGGGCATGTCCCGCACGATGATCGAGAACATCTTCAAGGGTGTTAAGGACGGCTACGAGCGCAAGCTCGAAATCAACGGCGTCGGCTACCGTGCCTCCATGCAGGGCAAGAACCTGCAGCTGGCGCTCGGCTTCAGCCACGACGTGATTTATCAGCCGCCGCAGGGCATCACCATTGCTGTGCCGAAGCCGACGGAAATCGTCGTCACCGGCATCAACAAGCAGCAGGTTGGCCAGGTTGCCGCTGAAATCCGCGAATATCGCGGTCCTGAGCCCTACAAGGGCAAGGGCGTTAAGTATGCCGAAGAGCGGATCGTCCGCAAAGAAGGCAAGAAGAAGTAAGGAACACGCGAAATGGCTAGCAGGAAAGAAGCACTTGCGCGTCGCGCCAACCGCGTGCGCCGTCAAATCAAGGCGGTGGCCAATGGCCGTCCGCGCCTGTCGGTTCATCGCTCGTCGAAGAACATCTACGCTCAGATCATCGATGATGTGGCTGGCAAGACCCTCGCGGCTGCCTCTACCCTCGACAAGGATCTGCGCGGTTCTCTGAAGACCGGTGCCGATACCGCAGCCGCAGCCCTCGTTGGCAAGCTCGTTGCAGAGCGCGCCTCCAAGGCCGGCGTGAAGGAAGTCGTGTTCGATCGCGGCGCTTTCATCTACCACGGCCGCATCAAGGCCCTGGCTGAAGCAGCCCGCGAAGGCGGCCTGACCTTCTAATCAGATTTCCGGCCGGTGATCTCAAGGATGCCGGCCGGATATTCACCGGACCGCAAATCTCCGTTGGGAGGTTCATGCGGTCTTCGTTTTGTTTGCCCGTTGCACCCGGAAAAGAAAAAGGAAGAGGACAATGGCACAGGAAAAGAGGGCTCCGCGGGAAGACCGTCAGAGCCGTGAAGAGCGCGATAGCGAATTCGTCGACAAGCTGGTCGCGATCAACCGCGTCGCCAAGGTTGTTAAGGGTGGCCGTCGCTTCGGCTTCGCCGCTCTCGTCGTCGTTGGCGACCAGAAGGGCCGCGTAGGCTTCGGCCATGGCAAGGCACGCGAAGTGCCGGAAGCCATCCGCAAGGCAACCGAAAGCGCCAAGCGCGACATGATCTTCGTACCGCTGCGCGACGGCCGTACGCTGCATCACGACGTTCATGGCCGTCATGGCGCCGGCAAGGTTCTGCTGCGCTCGGCCAAGGTCGGTACCGGTATCATCGCCGGCGGCCCGATGCGCGCCGTTTTCGAAACGCTCGGCGTTCATGACGTCGTTGCCAAGTCGACCGGTTCGTCGAACCCGTACAACATGGTTCGCGCCACGTTCGACGCCCTGAAGCACCAGGTTCACCCGAAGGACATCGCAGCTCAGCGCGGCATCAAGTATGCCACCCTGCAGGCTCGCCGCGCCGCTTCGGGCAACGCCTCCGAAGAATAAGGGAGTTTGACCTATGGCCAAGACGACCAAGAAGGCTGAAGCTAAGGCGACCGTTACGGTCGAGCAGATTGGCAGCCCGATCCGCCGTCCGGATGTTCAGCAGAAGACGCTGATCGGTCTCGGACTGAACAAAATGCACCGTCGCCGCACGCTGGAAGATACTCCGGCTGTTCGTGGCATGATCCGTGCTGTCCAGCATCTCGTTCGCGTTGTCGACGAGAAGTGAGCCGGAGGTAATTCGCTATGAAACTGAATGAAATCAAGGATAACGAAGGCTCGACCCACAGCCGCAAGCGCCTCGGCCGCGGCATTGGCTCCGGCTCCGGCAAGACCGGTGGCCGTGGTGTGAAGGGTCAGAAGTCCCGTTCGGGCGTTGCGATCAACGGCTTCGAAGGCGGTCAGATGCCCATCTACCGTCGTCTGCCGAAGCGCGGCTTCAACAACATCTTCGCATCCGACTACGTTGTCGTATCGCTGGCACGCATCCAGGCTGCCGTCGATGCCGGCAAGCTCGATGCCAAGAGCACTGTTGATGCAGCAGCTCTCAAGGCTGCCGGCGTTATTCGCCGCGTCAAGGATGGCGTTCGGGTTCTCTCGGACGGCGAACTGAAGGCGAAGCTTGCTCTTGAAGTTGCAGGCGCTTCCAAGTCCGCAGTCGAGAAGATCGAAAAGGCTGGCGGTTCCGTCAAGCTGCTCGCTGCTGCCGCAGAATAATATTATCAATAATCGCCCGAAGTGACTTCACTTCGGGCGATTTTGCTCCCATATGTGAGCCTCACGAATCTGATCGATGCGGCAAGTGTCTTTCCGATCGATAACGGGAACCAAGGGTGAGGCGCCCGATTGCAGCGCAATCCGTCCGAAGCCCGGCTTTTGAACAATTTACAGACTGATTCCGGACTCGGCCGACTATGCCGGAATTGGTGATGCGGAGATTTGCATGGCTTCTGCAGCGGAACAATTGGCGTCCAACCTCAATTTTTCGACCTTTGCCAAAGCCGAGGATCTCAAGAAGCGCCTGTGGTTTACCCTCGGCGCTCTCCTCGTCTACCGGCTCGGCACCCACATTCCGCTTCCTGGCCTCAATCCTGCCGCCTATGCCCAGGCTTTCCAGAATCAGTCGGGGGGCATTCTCGGTCTCTTCAACATGTTCTCGGGCGGCGCCGTGCAGCGCATGGCGATCTTCGCGCTCGGCATCATGCCTTATATTTCTGCCTCGATCATCGTTCAGCTGATGACGTCGGTCGTTCCCTCGCTCGAGAACCTGAAGAAGGAAGGCGAGCAGGGCCGCAAGATCATCAACCAGTACACCCGCTACGGCACGGTGCTGCTCGGCGCATTGCAGGCCTATGGTATTGCGATCGGCCTGGAGCATGGCAACGGCGTCGTCGTCGATCCCGGCTGGTTCTTCCGTATTTCCACCGTCATAACGCTGCTTGGCGGCACCATGTTCCTGATGTGGCTTGGCGAACAGGTGACGTCGCGCGGTATCGGCAACGGCATTTCGCTGATCATCTTCGCGGGTATCGCCGCCGGTCTTCCGACCGCGCTCGCCGGTACCCTTGAGCTTGGCCGCACCGGCGCGCTTTCCACGCCTCTTATTCTCGCCGTGCTGGTCGTCGCTATTCTGGTCATCGCGCTCATCGTCTTCGTCGAGCGCGCGCAGCGTCGCCTGCTGATCCAATATCCGAAGCGCCAGGTTGGCACGCGGATGTTCCAGGGCGATACGTCGCACCTGCCGCTGAAGCTGAACACTTCGGGCGTCATCCCGGCGATCTTCGCCTCGTCGCTGCTTCTGCTGCCGGCAACCGTCGCCGGTCTCGGCAACAACACCGCGCTTCCGGCCTGGGTAACGTCCATCGTTGCAGCGCTCGGCCACGGACAGCCCGTCTATATGGTGCTCTACGCCGCTCTGATCGCCTTCTTCGCCTTCTTCTACACGGCTCTCGTCTTCAATCCGAAGGACACGGCCGACAATCTGAAGAAGCATGGCGGCTTCATTCCGGGTATCCGCCCGGGCGAGCGCACCGCTGAATATATCGATTACGTGCTGACCCGCATCACGGTCATCGGCGCGATCTATCTTGTCTTCGTCTGCATCCTGCCCGAAATTCTCGTATCCCAGACAGGTATTCCCTTGTCTCTGGGTGGTACTTCGCTTCTGATCGTGGTTAGCGTAACGCTGGATACGGTGGCGCAGATTCAGGGTCACCTGATCGCACAGCAATATGAAGGCCTGATCAAGAAATCGAAGTTGCGTGGAGGAAAGAGGGGGCGATGAGACTCATACTTTTAGGGCCGCCGGGAGCAGGTAAGGGGACCCAGGCCCAGCGCATCGTGGAAAAGCATGGCATTCCGCAGCTTTCCACTGGCGATATGCTGCGTGCGGCCGTTCAGGCCGGCACGGAAGTTGGCAAGCGCGCCAAGGCTGTCATGGACGCCGGCAAGCTTGTTTCGGATGAGATCGTCAACGCGATCGTTTCCGAACGCATCGATCAGCCGGATTGTGCCAAGGGTTTCATTCTCGATGGTTTCCCGCGTACTCTTGTACAGGCTGATGCCACGGAGAAGATGCTCAGCGCGAAGGGCCTCGAGCTCTCCGTCGTGATTGAGCTCAAAGTGGACGACGCCGAACTGATTCGCCGCGTCTCCGGCCGCTATTCCTGCTCGAACTGCGGCAGTGTCTATCACGACACTGACAAGGTTCCGGCAAATGCCGGTGTCTGCGACAAATGCGGCTCGACGCATTTCAAGCGCCGCCCGGATGACAATGCCGAAACCATGGCGACCCGTCTTCAGGTCTACTACAAGGAGACCTCGCCGCTGATCGGTTACTACTATGCCAAGGGCAAGTTGCAGAGCATCGACGGCATGGCCGATATCGAGCATGTGACCGAAAGCATAGAGGCTATCCTGGCTAAGCTTTAGATAGCCTAAAATAAACTTGCCGGAGCGGTTGCTTTTTTGCGCTGATTCCGCTAAACACCGCGCCAACTCGCGACATGCCATGCGATCGGCGCGGATTTCCAACGGGAAGTCCGGGTACGGTCGTTTTGACATGTGGCGGACACACATTGAACAAGCAGCTCCCGGGCTGCATAACAAGACCCTTTGCCAAGGCAAAAGGAATGCAAGGAGAACAGGCGTGGCTCGTATCGCTGGCGTCAACATCCCGACTGCAAAGCGCGTAGTTATTGCGCTTCGTTACATTCACGGGATCGGACCGAAGTTTGCACAGGAAATCTGCGAGAAGGTCGGTATTCCGGCCGAGCGTCGCGTCAACCAGTTGACCGATGCTGAGGTTCTGCAGATCCGCGAAACCATCGACCGTGACTATCAGGTCGAAGGTGATCTGCGTCGCGAAACCGCGATGAACATCAAGCGTCTCATGGACCTGGGTTCTTACCGTGGCCTGCGTCATCGCCGCGGCCTGCCGGTTCGTGGCCAGCGCACGCACACCAATGCCCGCACCCGCAAGGGTCCGGCAAAGGCGATCGCTGGTAAGAAGAAGTAATTTCCGGGCAACCGGATTTGGGAGGCTGGCGGTCCGCCGGCCTCTTTTGAGTTTGAAGCGGTGCTCCATGGGGGCCGCTTCGGTGTAGCCGCTGGGATTACGGCGGTGCAGAGATCCAAGAAAGGACTAACATGGCCAAGGAAGCCGTCCGCGTTCGTCGTCGCGAGCGCAAGAATATCACGTCGGGCGTCGCACACGTCAACTCGACCTTCAACAACACGATGATCACCATCACCGACGCACAGGGCAACGCGATTGCCTGGTCGTCCGCTGGTGCCAAGGGCTTCAAGGGTTCGCGCAAGTCGACCCCGTTCGCCGCCCAGATCGCTGCCGAAGATTGCGCCAAGAAGGCTCAGGAACACGGCATGAAGTCGCTCGAAGTTGAAGTTTGCGGTCCGGGCTCCGGTCGTGAATCCGCTCTGCGCGCGCTCCAGGCTGCTGGTTTCATGATCACGTCCATCCGCGACGTGACCCCGATCCCGCACAATGGTTGCCGCCCGCGCAAGAAGCGTCGCGTCTGATCATCGCCACTCACGACACCGGCCGGGGTAGATGCGCCCGGCTTGGTGTTACTCAAGCTCGGTTGCCACGATTGGATGGTGGCAACGAACGGAAGGCAAAAACATGATTCAGAAAAACTGGCAGGAACTGATCAAGCCCAACAAGGTCGAGTTCACCTCGAGCGGCCGCACCAAGGCAACGCTCGTGGCCGAACCGCTGGAGCGTGGCTTTGGTCTCACCCTCGGCAACGCGCTGCGTCGCGTTCTGCTGTCCTCTCTGCGCGGTGCCGCTGTGACGGCCGTGCAGATCGACGGCGTATTGCATGAGTTCTCCTCTATCCCGGGCGTCCGGGAAGACGTGACGGACATTGTGCTGAACATCAAGGAAATCGCCATCAAGATGGACGGCGATGACAGCAAGCGCATGGTCGTCCGCAAGCAAGGCCCAGGCGTTGTAACGGCTGGTGACATCCAGACGGTCGGCGATATCGAAATCCTCAACCCCGAGCATGTTATCTGCACGCTCGACGAGGGCGCCGAAATCCGCATGGAATTCACCGTCAACAACGGTAAGGGCTATGTGCCCGCCGAGCGCAATCGTGCGGAAGACGCTCCGATCGGCCTCATCCCGGTCGACAGCCTCTATTCGCCGGTCAAGAAGGTGTCCTACAAGGTTGAAAATACCCGCGAAGGACAGGTTCTCGACTACGACAAGCTGAGCATGTCGATCGAAACCGACGGTTCGATCAGCGGTGAAGATGCCGTCGCTTTTGCGGCTCGCATCCTCCAGGATCAGCTTGGCGTGTTCGTCAACTTCGACGAGCCGCAGAAGGAAGCCGAAGAAGAAGCAGTCACCGAACTCGCTTTCAACCCGGCGCTCCTCAAGAAGGTGGACGAACTCGAACTGTCCGTTCGCTCGGCAAATTGCCTGAAGAACGACAACATCGTCTACATCGGCGACCTCATTCAGAAGACCGAAGCAGAAATGCTCCGCACGCCGAATTTTGGTCGCAAGTCGCTGAACGAAATCAAGGAAGTTCTCGCTTCCATGGGCCTGCACCTCGGCATGGAAGTGCCGGCATGGCCGCCCGAGAACATCGAAGATCTCGCCAAGCGCTACGAAGACCAATACTAACCAATCAAACTGCGGGCGAACGATGCCTGCAAGTGAAGGAGAATAGCCATGCGCCACGGTAAAGCCGGCCGCAAGCTGAATAGAACCGCTAGCCATCGTAAGGCGATGTTCGCCAACATGGCGGCTTCGCTCATCACCCATGAGCAGATCGTCACCACGCTCCCGAAGGCGAAGGAAATTCGCCCGATCGTCGAGAAGCTGGTAACGCTCGGCAAGCGCGGCGACCTGCACGCTCGTCGTCAGGCCATCTCGCAGATCCGCGACGTCGCCGTCGTTTCGAAGCTGTTCGACGCGATCGCAACCCGCTACGCCACCCGCAATGGCGGCTACCTGCGTATCATGAAGGCCGGCTTCCGCCAGGGCGACAATGCCGCTCTCGCAGTTGTCGAATTCGTCGATCGCGACGTCAATGCCAAGGGCGCAGCCGATAAGGCTCGCGTTGCCGCTGAAGAAGAAGCCGCAGCCGCTTAAGGCTAAGCTTCTGATACGAGATCGAGGGCCGGATGAGAGATCATCCGGCCTTTTGTCATTTCCGCGACTGGAGCGGCCTTTCAATCTCCCTGATTGCTTTGGAGTATCGCAATCAGCCTTGCTGAGTCGCATTCGGCTCAGGTGGCGTTAGAGCAGGGAGCGTCGTGGGACATGCAGCGAAAATTGACGCGTGAGCGACCGCTTCTGTTCCTCGCGCTCTTGGTGACCATCGCCGCCGGTCTTGCATTGCGGCGCTATGGTTATGCGCTCGATCTGCCTTTCGCGATCGTCAAATATGGCGGCTCGACCTTGTGGGGAGCGATGGTCTATTGGCTCCTGGCGACAATATTCGTGTCTTCGGGACGTGTCAGGATTGCCGTAGCGGCGCTGCTCGTCGCGGTCGCCGTAGAGCTTTTCAGGCTTTGGCACACGCCTGATCTTGACGCCTTTCGATTGACTGCCGCCGGAGCCCTGTTGCTGGGCAGGGTATTCTCGCTCTGGAATATCGTCGCCTATGCCGCCGGCATCGCGCTGGCGTTGACGCTCGATTACGCGCTGTCGAAGCCCAAAACCTTGTGAAGAGCCAAAACGTCAGGGGCGAGTCTGCGGTCTTGCGCTTCGGATACGTGATCGGTCTTTTCGCGGTTGTCAAATATGGCGGTTCAATCTTGTGGCGAGCGTTGGTCTATTATTAGCTTTTCGCTATCGCATCCGTCAACGTCACAAGGTTGCCTCTGTTGCGCTGATCGTGGCTGTAGCTGTGGAGCTTTTCAGGCTACCCTCGGATAAGGAAGGCGACGTCCGGCCACTTAGAACTTGTTGGGCACGGTGGATGTTTTGACACCGGTTCGTTTAACAACATAGCCGGGTTCGTCGGTGGACGAAAAGGCCCTTGTAATGACGTGTGATTTGAGCGCTTCGGCGCTCTGGACGTAGTAGATACCGTTCGGGGTCGCTAGTCCCATCATGGCGAAGACGTCATTACTGCTGACGCCCATTTCATCGAGGTAGATTGCGAGCTTCCGATTCAGCTCTGGATCGATTTTCGTCGATATCACATCAAGCCTTCTTCTTCCCGTCTCTTGGTGACTTGGCCCGTTTGTAAGCTGATGAACGCCAACATAAGCGTTGGCAGCCGCAGCCCGTATCTCGCCTCCTGCCAAGGCGAATGGGCATGCTGAGAAACAGTACGCCCCTCCGGCGTGAACTTCACCTTCAGACCATCCATCTTTGATGATCTTTTCCGTGCAGCGCGGGTCGAGCATTGGACAGTCGTTCAACTGGGTTCTGCCTACCGCAGTATCGAGTCCGGCAGCTCGGATCATACGTCCGATAGAGATTGCAGCATCCACATCTCCCCCGTGAGACTGAAACACTACAGGAAGTTTTCGGCCTCCGAGGTTCTTCAGAAGTCTCTTAAATCGGCTTGGCGCGTCAGCCGTGATCTTGCCTTCAGCAGATATCCATTGGACACAGCTTTCCTGGCAATTACCGTTCTCGACCAATGCAAAATTCATCGGTCGCTCTTCCGGCGGCTCTTTGCTTTCGGTCGCAGATGCGAAGGTAACCCAGGACAGAAGAAAGGCTACGGTGACCGGCCAAAGGGTTGCATAAAAGCTTAAGCGTATCGCCATGAAAGCTCCGGAAACAGCGGAATAATTGCTACCGCCTCGTCCTCCTTCATACAACCATTTTTAGAAGCAGGGGCAGCTGAGATATGGCATATGTCTGCGCTCGACGAATTTCGAGTGACTTCTACCGGGGGGTCTATTACTGGCAGGAGTGTTTTCGTTCTGAATATACTGGCCTATGCCGCCGGCATCGCGCTGGCGCAGGCACTTGATCGCGTCCTGTCCGGGACGAACCGCGCGGGTAGATTTTCTTGCTCAGCTTCTATCCGGCGTCG
Source organism: Martinezella sp. CNPSo 3890 (assembly GCF_057784455.1). Classification (NCBI taxonomy): domain Bacteria; kingdom Pseudomonadati; phylum Pseudomonadota; class Alphaproteobacteria; order Hyphomicrobiales; family Rhizobiaceae; genus Martinezella; species Martinezella sp. CNPSo 3890. The sequence continues at coordinate 989,043 of NZ_JBXSOR010000001.1, forward strand.
TCGAAGGCATGATCCATAATGGGGCGCGGAAAGGAACGCTGGATTCGCTTGAACTGAAGCCGGAGCTGATCTGCTCCTATCTGGGCGATGTCGATCATTACTGAGTGATTTACTAGACCATCGGTCGCTTGCAATCCCGGCCGGTTACAGCTGCGCCTTCCGATATTCGCATAGCTGCCTTTCCCATCCGGGATAGCGCTTTCGATAATAATAATTTGAATCCTAATTAGTTTAGTGCTAATAGGTTCTCATGAACTCGTCCAATGCCCTGCAACGCGTATTCACTGCAAACCTGCTGACGACCGGCCGCCAATGGCGGCGGGCGGTCGATCTCGCGCTGAGCTCCCATGGCATATCTGAGGCGGTGGCCGCGCCGCTGCTTTGGATCGGTCGCCTGGGAGGAGGCGTGCGGCAGGTGGTGCTTGCCACTTATGTCGGCATCGAAGGCCCGTCTCTGGTTCGGCTGATCGATCAGCTCGAAAGCATGGATCTTGTCATCCGCAAGGATGATCCGACGGATCGGCGCGCGAAAGGCCTGTGGCTGACGCCGGAAGGCGAAAAGCTGGCCTCCCGTATGGAAGACGTACTTGATGAGCTGCGTGGCAAGATCCTCGCCAATGTCGACCCTGCGGATATCGAAGCTGCGGTTCGCGTCCTGAAGGCTTTCGAGGAGTTTGAGGCATCCAAGGCCGTCGAACCGGAGCCGGAGAAGGTCTCATGAGCATTCCATCCTGGCGCGAGTGGTTATTCTCCGTCAAAGCCTTCATCGCTGCGATCATGGCGCTGTTCATCGCCCTGTCGCTCGATCTGCCGCGGCCCTATTGGGCGATGGCCGCTGTTTATGTGGTCGCCAATCCTCTTGCCGGCGCAACCAGCTCCAAGGGGCTTTATCGCGCGCTCGGCACGCTTATCGGCGCCACCGCATCGGTGATCCTCATCCCGCTCTTCGTCAACGGGCCGGAACTGCTTTCGATCGTTGTCGCGCTATGGACCGGCACCTTGCTGTTCATCTCGATGCTCGACCGCACATCGCGCAGCTATGTCTTCATGCTGGCAGGCTATACGTTGCCGCTGATCGCGCTGCCGACCGTCGGCTCGCCCGAAACCATTTTCGATGTCGCGCTTGCCCGCTCTGAGGAAATTCTCATCGGCATCGTCTGTGCGAGCGTGGTTAGCGCCGTCGTCTTTCCGAGCAGCGTCGGCACCGTCCTCGGCCAGCGCATAGGTTCCTGGCTGGACGACGCCGGCACCTGGGCCGACGAGATCCTGCGCGGCGAGGGCGCTTCGCCGGCAACGCCCTTGAAGCGACAGAAGCTTGCCGCCGACGTTTCCGGCCTCGATCTCGTCATCAGCCAGTTGCGCTATGATGCCGGCAGCCGCGACATCGTCAGGCATTCGCGCGAGCTGCGCGGCCGCCTGCTGATGCTGCTGCCGCTCTTCTCCTCCCTTGCCGATCGCCTGCACGCCTTGAAGGCTGGTGGCAAGCCGCTACCGCAGGAATTGGTCGTTGTTTTGAACGAGGTGGCCGATTGGCTGGGGCAGGGTGGTCGCGGCAAGGCCGATGACACCGCTGAGACCTTGTCGCGGAAGATCGAGGAGTTGCAGGAGAACGACCTCGATATCGGCTGGGACGACCTCGTCCGGTCGAGCGCTCTCGCCCGCCTCAAGGAAATTGTCGATTTATGGCAGGATTGCCTGACATTGCGTGCCCAGATCGTCTCGGGGCAGCAGGTCGGCACCTGGCGCCCCGCCTTCCGCTACCGCAATGTCGTCGGCCGCAGCAGGCATTATGATTACGCCCTGCTTGCCTTCTCGGCCGGTAGCGTCATCGCCGGAATTGCCGTCGCCTGCTTCTTCTGGATCTATTCCGGCTGGGCGGATGGCGCCGGCTTCATCGCCATGGTGGCCGTTGCCTGCTCGTTTTTCGCCGCGCTCGATCGTCCCGCGCCCTTCATCACCACCATGTTCATCTGGACTGCGGTGAGCCTGGTCATTGCCTGCGTCTATATTTTCGGCGTGTTGCCGTCGATTTCCGGCTTCGAGATGCTGGTGCTGGTCTTTGCGCCGCCCTTCCTGGTGATGGGCATCCTGATTACCCGCCCGCAGACCAACATGCTCGGTATGCTGCTGGCGGTGAACGGCGCAAGTTTCATCGCGCTGCAGGATCGTTACACCGCCGATTTCGCCAGCTTCACCAACAGTGCGATCGCCGCTCTGGCCGGTGTTGGCTTCGCCTTGGTCTGGACTTTGCTTACCCGCCCATTCGGATCCGAGCTTGCCGCCTGGCGGCTGGTGCGGGCCGGCTGGAGAGATCTGGCCGAAACTGCCGCCGGCATCCGCCGTGCCGATCATGAACGCCTCTCAGGCCGCATCCTCGACCGCCTGGGCCAGCTCGTCCCTCGTCTTGCAGGCATCGAGGACCGCGAACTGAAAAAGGTCGACGGTTACGCCGATGTCCGTCTCGGCTTCAACGTGCTGATGCTTCAGAAAGAGCGTGGCCAGCTGAAGCCGGCTGCCGCTGCATCGGTCAGCGAAGTCCTGATCGGCGTATCGGATTTCTATCGTTCGCGGCTGAAGGCAAAACGGGCCGTGGATCCGGCCGAGGAACTGCGTGTGTCGATCGACCATAGCCTCGAAGCCGTCGCACAGGAAAAGCGAGATTCCGGTCGGGCGAGCCTTGATGCGCTCGTCGGCCTTCGCCGGGCGCTCTTCCCCCATGCCGAGCCGCCGGCGAGCTGGCGGCCACCGCTATCCGATACAACTCAACCTCTTCCCATTGCCGCCGAGTAATATCATGCCCGCAGAATTCGATCTTTATGGCGTTTATATCCCGCGCCTTCTCGTTCTCATGCTCCTGACGCTGTTTGTCGTCATTGTCGTTCGACGCCTGCTGGCATGGATCGGAGTCTACACTCTGGTCTGGCATCGCGGTCTTTTCGATCTCGCGCTTTACGTCCTGCTGCTCGGCGCCGTCTCCTCAGTCTCCCGTTGGTATTTCACATGAACGCGTTCAAACTCATCGGCCGTGTGGCCGTCACTCTCATCTTCGTTATTGCCGCCGTCTATGTCGGCCGCCAGCTCTGGGGCCATTACATGGATGAACCATGGACGCGCGATGCGCGTCTCAGGGCCGATGTCGTCGGCATCGCCCCCGATGTCTCCGGTCTCGTGAGCGAGGTCCTCGTCAAGGACAACCAGACCGTCAAGAAGGGCGATATCCTCTTCCGCGTCGATCGCGATCGTTTCGCCATCGCGCTTGAGCAGGCGGATGCAGCCCTTGCAAGCAGCAAGGCGGCTCTTGAGCAAGCTCAGCGCGAAAGCGCGCGGCAGGCTCGCCTTGGTGATGCCGCCTCCCTGCAGCAGAAGGAGCAGGCGCTGACCACCGTGCAGCAGGATGAGGCTGCCGTTCGTCAGGCGACTGCCAATCGCGAACTCGCCCAGCTCAATCTCGACCGCTCCGAGGTTCGCGCCACCGTCAACGGCACGATCTCGAACCTCAGCCTGCGTCCGGGCGACTATGTTTCCGCCGGGACCGCAAAGGTGGCGCTCATCGACAGCGATTCCCTGCGCGTCGAAGGCTATTTCGAAGAAACCAAGCTGCCGCGCATCCAGATCGGCGACGAAGTTCATATCCACTTGATGGGTCAGGCCGAGAAGCTGACCGGTCATGTCGAGAGCATCGCTTACGGCATCGAGGACCGCGAGCGCACCTCCGGCAGCCTGCTTGCCAATATCACGCCAACCTTCAGCTGGGTACGCCTGGCGCAGCGTGTGCCGGTGCGCATCGCGCTCGACAAGGTACCCGATGGCACGAAGCTCATCGCCGGCCTCACGGCGACCGTCGAAGTGCAGGAACAGGGCCAAGCCAAGATCGCCAGCGCTGCGGAATGACTTCGCTTGAAGGGAGAGCGGCCTCCCTCAGGCTGCTCTGGAGCTAGAGGCCGCAGCTGGCCTACGTGCTGCCCGCCGCCTCTCCATCATGATCGGCCGGTAGGATCTGTATAGGATCATGGCGATCAGCAGGCCGATATAGATGAACTGCTCCACCGAGAGGACCTTAGTCGATAGCGCAAAGTGCAGAGCACCGCAGGCGGCGATGATATAGACGAGGCGATGCAGCCAGATCCATTTCTTGCCGAGACGCTTGATCGAGAAATTGTTCGACGTCACGGCCAAGGCCAGCAGCATGACGAGCCCGGCCATGCCGAACATGATGAAGGGCCTCTTCAATACGTCATTGATGACGGCCTGTACGTCCAATGCTTGGTCTAGAACCATATAGACCGTCAGATGCATCAGGGCGTAGTAGAAACAGAGCAGGCCGAGTGCGCGGCGATAGCGCAGATAGTTCCAGCCGAAGAGATCGCGAAGCGGCGTGACAGCAAGTGTCAGCAGCAGAAAGCGGATCGCCCATAGTCCCAGGAAGAGCTCGAACGTCTTCACCGCGTCGGCGCCGAGCTGATCCGTCGCCCCGAGATAGAACTCCCAGGCGGCCGGTAAAAGTCCGACAAAGTAGAGCGCCCAGACGGAGGCGGGTTGCCAGCGTTTTGGGAGAGCGAAGGAGAGGGCCATCAGAAATTCACCCTGAGATCCATGCCGCTATAGAGGCTGGCAACCTGATCGGCATAGCCGTTGAAGGGCAGGGTGGGGTGACGATTGGAGCCGAAGAAGCCGCCTTCGCCGATGCGCCGTTCCGTCGCCTGGCTCCAGCGCGGATGATCGACAGCCGGATTGACGTTGGCGTAGAAGCCATATTCCTGGCTGTTGGTCGCCTGCCATGTATTCAGCGGCTGCTTGTCGGTGAGCGTGATGCGCACGATCGACTTGATGCCCTTGAAGCCATATTTCCACGGCACGACGAGCCGGATGGGCGCGCCGTTCTGGTTCGGCAGCGTCTCGCCATAGAGTCCGACGGCAAGCAGCGTCAGCGGATTGCGTGCCTCGTCCAGGCGCAGCCCCTCGACATAGGGCCAGTTGAGAGATTGCAGGAGGCCCGATTGCCCAGGCATTTCTTCCGGCCGCACGACAGTCTCGAAGGCCACATATTTGGCGCTGCCCTGTGGTTCCACCTTGTCGAGCAGGGCGGAAAGCTGGAAGCCGTCCCAGGGAATGACCATCGACCAGGCTTCGACGCAGCGCATGCGATAGACCCGCTCTTCCGGCGGGAACTCCTTGATCAGCGCATCGATATCGAAAGTGCCGGGCTTGTTGACCATGCCGTCGACCTTGACCGTCCAGGGACGCGGCTTGAACTTGCCCGAGAGGCTGGCCGGATCGGCCTTGTCGAGGCCGAATTCGTAGAAATTGTTGTAGGTGGTGACGTCCTTGATCGGCGTCAGCTTCTCATCGACCGTGTAATTGCTCTTGGTCGCCGTCAGGGCTTCAGCCAGCGCCGTCTTGCCGCCGATAGCCGCGACGCCGATACCGGCCGCGGCCGCCGTCAGGAACTCGCGCCGCTTCAGATAGATCGAGCGGGGTGTGATCTCGGAGGATGCGATTTTCGGCGGGCGATAGGCGGCCATGGAACAATTCCTTTATGCGATAGCAGCTTCGATATGAGCGATACGCAACGGACACAGGTTTTGTTACACTCTTAGGCTGGCATTTCTTTGGAAGTGAAAGCAACTTTTTGTGTGCGCTTGTCATAGGGCCGTTTCGTTCCCAACTTTGGTCGAGCGACTTGTTTGTCCGGATATGGCCCTTGCCCGGCAGCGTACCGGATTCGCTTGAGTTGATAGTGACAGTACTGCACGATTGGATTAGGACAATTCCAAAAAGCGGAGTTGCCGGCGCTCTTTGGCCTGAAACCCTTGGCCGATGCCCGACGCCGCACAATTTCCAGGATGACGAGGAAGACACCATGCCAGCTTATCGTTCCAGAACAACCACCCACGGCCGCAACATGGCCGGTGCGCGCGGCCTTTGGCGCGCGACGGGTATGAAGGACAGCGATTTCGGCAAGCCCATTATTGCGGTGGTCAACTCCTTCACCCAGTTCGTGCCCGGCCACGTTCACCTTAAGGATCTCGGCCAGCTGGTCGCGCGCGAAATCGAGGCTGCCGGCGGTGTTGCCAAGGAATTCAACACCATCGCCGTCGACGACGGTATCGCCATGGGCCATGACGGCATGCTCTATTCGCTGCCGTCGCGCGAGCTGATCGCCGACAGCGTCGAATATATGGTCAATGCGCATTGCGCCGACGCCATGGTCTGCATCTCCAACTGCGACAAGATCACCCCCGGCATGCTGATGGCCTCGCTGCGCCTGAATATCCCGACGGTCTTCGTGTCCGGCGGCCCGATGGAGGCCGGCAAGGTCGTCCTGCACGGCAAGAAGCATGCGCTCGATCTCGTCGACGCCATGGTTGCCGCGGCTGACGACAAGATCAGCGATGAAGATGTTCAGGTCATCGAGCGCTCCGCCTGTCCGACCTGCGGCTCGTGCTCGGGCATGTTCACGGCCAATTCCATGAACTGCCTGACCGAAGCGCTCGGCCTGTCGCTGCCGGGCAACGGCTCGACGCTCGCCACCCATGCCGACCGCAAGCGTCTCTTCGTCGAAGCCGGCCATCTGGTCGTCGATCTCGCCCGCCGTTATTACGAGCAGGACGATGCATCGATCCTGCCGCGTTCCGTTGCCTCCAAGCAGGCCTTCGAGAATGCCATGGCGCTCGATATTGCCATGGGTGGCTCGACCAACACGGTTCTGCACATCTTGGCAGCCGCGCATGAGGGCGAAGTCGATTTCACCATGGCCGATATCGATGCGCTCTCGCGCCGCGTACCATGCCTCTCCAAGGTCGCACCGGCAAAGAACGACGTCCACATGGAAGACGTGCACCGCGCCGGCGGTATCATGTCGATCCTCGGCGAGCTCGATAAGGGCGGTCTCATCAACCGCGATTGCCCGACCGTGCATTCCGAGACCATCGGCGATGCCATCGATCGCTGGGACATCACCCGCACCAACAGCGAAACGGTGCGCGAATTCTTCCGCGCGGCTCCGGGCGGCATTCCGACCCAGGTTGCCTTCAGCCAGAACGCCCGCTGGGAGGAGCTCGATACCGATCGCGAGAAAGGCGTCATCCGTTCCGTCGAGCATCCCTTCTCCAAGGATGGTGGTCTGGCTGTCTTGAAAGGCAACCTGGCGCTTGATGGCTGCATCGTGAAGACAGCCGGTGTCGATGAATCGATCCTGAAGTTCTCCGGCCCCGCCAAGGTCTTCGAAAGCCAGGATGCTGCCGTCAAGGGCATTCTCAGCAATGAGATCAAGGCCGGCGACGTCGTCGTCATCCGCTACGAAGGCCCGAAGGGCGGTCCCGGCATGCAGGAAATGCTCTATCCGACGAGCTATCTGAAGTCGAAAGGCCTTGGCAAGGCCTGCGCGCTGATCACCGACGGCCGCTTCTCCGGCGGCACCTCGGGCCTGTCTATCGGCCACGTTTCTCCGGAAGCGGCCAATGGCGGCACGATCGGTCTGGTGCGCGAAGGCGACATGATCGACATCGACATCCCGAACCGCATCATCAGCCTGCGCGTCGACGACAAGGAGCTTGCCGCTCGCCGCGAAGCCCAGAATGCTAGGGGTTGGCATCCGGCGGAAGTGCGCAAGCGCAACGTCACCACGGCGTTGAAGGCCTATGCTGCATTTGCGACCAGCGCGGATCGCGGCGCAGTTCGCGATCTGGGTGGGAAGTAACTAGACCCCTTCTCCCCGCACAGCGGGGAGAAGGTGGACTCGAACGGTCGAGCATAGCTCGGCCGCGAGAGGACGGATGAGGGGCTTTCGAGCTTTATCGCAGCGGCGGAGTTTGGCTGTCGCTGTGCTTGGCCCTCACCCTAGCCCTCTCCCCGCAGGCGGGGCAGGGGTATCGCATATGAGCGGAGATCGCCGCCGTCCCCCTTCTCCCCAGCGGGGAGAAGGTGCCGCCAGGCGGATGAGGGGGTGCCCGCCAAGACCACAAAAATCCATGAATTCAAATCGATAACCCCCTCATCCGACCCTTCGGGCCACCTTCTCCCCAAGGGGAGAAGGAGCTTATGGTGCTCATCCGCCTCCATATGCGATAGCCCTCGCAGGCGGGGCGAGGGGACATCCCAGCGAAAACCTTTAAGCCATTCAAACCAAACTCTTACAGCGGCCGATTGATCTGCTTGTAGGTGTCGTTCAGCACCTTCAGGCGCTCCTCATAGGACGTCTTCAAGCAGGCGACATCCGCCTCGCAAGCCTGCCGCTTCTTCAGCCACTCCGTCTGCTGGTCCTGCATCGTGCCCCGTGCACCCATGGCGAGGAGGCCCGAGAGCAGGTCGAAGGTCGTCACCATCTTCACATCGGCATCGTTAAGGGCACGAACGTCGCATATCGTCTTCTCGTCCGGCTTCAGGTTCTGCGCCTCGCAATCGAAACTGGCAGCACGGGAAGTGCCGGCCATGCTGAGCGAGGCGAGGAAAGCGGCGGCGGCAAGATGGATCAATCGCATTTGTGGCTCCCTTTTAACGATTCCCAACGCGAAATGCATCACAGCATGTTTTTGTTCGGCGAGCCTGTTTTTTATCACAGGAAACTTCCATTTATGCTTCATGGTTCCGCCCTCTTTTCTTTCTAGCGTCGGGCGCTACAACGTTGTTTAAAGAGAATTAAAAAGGGAAATTTCATGCACCTCCTCCTGAAGCGCGCTGCCGTTTCGATGATTGCCCTCGTCATGGCGATGCCGCTTTCCGCTGAGGCTCAGACAGCGAAGACGCTGCCGCAAAGCCAGACGCAGATGCAGCTCTCCTTCGCCCCGCTGGTCAAACAGACGGCGGGCGCTGTCGTGAACGTCTATGCCGAGCGTGTCGTGCAGCGTCAGTCCCCCTTTGCCGGCGATCCCTTCTTCGAGCAATTCTTCGGACAGCGCATGCCGAATCGCACCGAGAAGCAGTCGTCGCTGGGCTCCGGCGTCATCGTGGAGGCGAATGGCACCGTCATTACCAATAACCACGTCGTGGATGGCGCTGACGATATCAAGATCGCGCTTTCGGACGGCCGCGAATTTCCCTGCAAGGTCGTGCTGAAGGACGATCGTGTGGACCTCGCCGTCCTGAAGATCCAGTCGAAGAATGAGACTTTCCCGGTTCTGCCGCTCGGCAATTCCGATGGCATCGAGGTCGGCGATCTCGTTCTCGCGATCGGCAATCCCTTCGGCGTGGGACAGACGGTAACGAGCGGCATCGTTTCGGCGCTTGCCCGCAATCAGGTCAAGAACGAGGTTGGCTTCTTCATTCAGACCGACGCTTCGATCAACCCCGGCAATTCGGGCGGCGCGCTCGTCAACATGACCGGCGAGCTGATCGGGCTGAATACGGCGATCTTCTCCCAGGGCGGCGGCTCCAACGGTATCGGCTTCGCGATCCCGGCTAATCTGGTCAAAGTCTTCCTCGCCGCCGCCGATCGTGGCGACAAGTCTTTCGAGCGGCCCTATATCGGCGCCTCCTTCGAGCCGGTGACATCCGATGTCGCCGAAGCGCTCGGCCTCGACAAGGTGCGCGGTGCGCTGGTGACGAAAGTGGTCGATGGCGGTCCTGCGGCCAAGGCGGGCCTGAAGCCTGGCGAAGTGATTACGGCGCTGAATAACATTTCCATCGAGCATCCCGATGCGCTCGGCTATCGCCTGACAACGGCTGGCCTTGGTGCGACGGTGGCATTGACGGTGCTCGACAATGGGAAGGAGCATCAGGCCACGATGACGCTCGCCGCCGCGCCCGAATCCACGCCGCGCGACGAGCGGGTGATCGAAGGCAACAATCCCTTCTCCGGCGCGACCGTTGCCAATCTTTCACCGCGCGTTGCCGATGACCTGCATATGCCGCCGGATTCCACGGGTGTCGTCATCGAAAGCCTTAAGCCGAATTCGCCGGCCGACCGGCTTGGATTTGCCGCCCGCGATATCGTCATTTCCATAAATGGGGTGGCGATCAACACGACGGAAATCCTTCAGAAGACCGTCACGTCAAACCCCAGCTTCTGGCGCGTCGAGATTGAGCGCGACGGCCAGCGTATCAGGCAGTTCTTCCGATGAGCGATGACCTGTTTGCACCGCGGATACCGGAGGAGGTCGCCAATAAGCGGCCTCTCGCCGACCGTCTGCGGCCGCAAACATTGGCTGAAGTCACCGGTCAGGCACATCTGACGGGCGAGGACGGCGTATTGCGCCGGATGATCGAGGCGGGCTCGCTGGGATCGATGATCTTCTGGGGGCCGCCAGGCACCGGCAAGACGACCGTTGCAAGGCTTTTGTCGGGCGAGGCGGGTCTCGCCTTCGAACAGATTTCGGCGATCTTCTCCGGCGTTGCCGATTTGAAGAAGGTGTTCGAGGCGGCAAGGCTGCGCCGCATGGATGGCCGCCAGACCCTGCTGTTCGTTGACGAGATCCATCGCTTCAATCGCGCCCAACAGGATAGCTTCTTGCCCGTTATGGAAGACGGCACCGTCATTCTCGTTGGCGCAACCACGGAAAATCCGTCTTTCGAACTCAACGCGGCTCTTCTTTCCCGGGCCCGCGTTCTGACCTTCCGTTCGCATGATGAGGAAAGCCTGGAAGAACTGCTGCGCCGCGCCGAAACGGTGGAAGGCAAGCCGCTGCCGCTGACGGAGGATGCTCGCGCCAGCCTGATCCGCATGGCCGACGGCGATGGCCGCTCGGTGCTGACGCTGGCGGAAGAAGTCTGGCGTGCTGCCCGCAAGGACGAGCTTTTCGATCCCGACATGCTGGTCAAAATTGTCCAGCGCCGCGCGCCCGTCTATGACAAGGCGCAGGACGGTCACTACAATCTGATATCGGCGTTGCATAAATCTGTCCGCGGTTCCGACCCCGATGCCGCTCTCTACTATCTCGCCCGTATGTTCGATGCCGGCGAGGATCCGCTCTATCTTGGACGCCGACTGGTGCGCATGGCGGTGGAGGATATCGGTCTTGCCGATCCGCAGGCGCTTGTCATCTGCAATGCTGCCAAGGACGCCTATGATTATCTGGGGTCGCCGGAAGGTGAGCTGGCGCTGGCCCAGGCCTGCGTCTATCTCGCTACCGCCCCGAAATCCAATGCCGTCTACACGGCCTTCAAGGCCGCGACCCAGGCTGCAAAGCAGAACGGCTCGCTGCTGCCGCCCAAGCACATTCTGAATGCGCCAACCAAGCTGATGCGTACCGAAGGCTATGGCGATGGTTATCGCTACGATCACGACGAGCCAGATGCCTTTTCAGGCCAGAATTACTTTCCGGAGAAGATGGGTCGCCAGAACTTCTACGATCCGCCGGAGCGGGGTTTCGAGCGTGAGATCCGCAAGCGGCTGGACTGGTGGTCGAAGCTGCGCAAGGAACGCGGTGAACGCTAGTCCATATATCACCTGACGGTGACGGATTGCCGCTATGCTTTTTGCATGCGTGGAACGGTTACCCTGTCCACCATTTTGACGCTGGATTCCGCCAGGCTCTTATGACCTTCCATATCGACCACCAGATGCCAATGGCCGGCCTCCGGAATGACCAGCCGTATCGGCGATTTCTTGGCGACACCGCCGAGAAACTGATGCTTCAGCGTTTCGGTGAAGCGCTCGAAATTCGAGCCGTTCATCAGCCTGACATTGGCAACGGCCGAGAGCGTGATTTCGATCACCGTTCCGGCGCGCTGTTCCCCGAGATCGTAGTGGCTGTAGCGGAAGGCAGGCTTCGACATGGCTTTCTGTTCTTTGGATATCTGGCCGAAAGCTTACCTAAGGGCGGTTAAGGAAGCGTTCGGCGAGATGCTGTCGAGGCCCGCCAAAGGGTCAATTCAGTGCAGATTGGAAGCGGCTGGGACGAAGCCGTCCAGATCGAGGACAGCACCTTCCGGCGCCAGGCAGATATCAGCCGGATTGTGGTTGCATTCTTCAGCTGCGAAGTGCAGGGCGGCTGCTTCATTGCGGAACAGGCCGCCGACAAGGCCTTGCCGGTCCTGAACGATCCAGCTGCCGCGGCGGTCGCGGCCGATGATGAAGCGGGCCGGAGCCGGGGAAATCGCGCTGTGAGCCGAGCGCCGCTGAATATGCTGTGCGTTTGCCATTGTTATTTCCTCTTGGATCTCTTCGATTTTACTCAGTGTCCGGTCAGATACAGCGCCATTTGCAGAGCCGCAGCGATCAGAAGGACAAGTCCGAGGCGCGGAGCGACGGAGCGAATTCCGTCCAGCAATGCGTCCGAAGAGAAGAGCCGCTCGTTGCGCGCAAACACGGCGGCACGAAGGCGTTGGAGAGGGTCGGCGGATAGGCCGACATGCCTGTAGCGTGACATCATAGTTCCTTTCAGTGCCACCAGCACCATGGGTCCGATAAGACCATTTCCGGTGCTACGCTGTTGAATCTATGGGGGAGTTGCTAGGTTTTCCATTTGCCTGAAATGGCAAAAATATAAAAATCTCATAGGGATGAGGCGATTTCACAATCCCAGGCGATAGCCATGACGCGAGGCAAACCGGCCACTGCCGTCGAGTTGAAACGGGGTGATTGCCGCCTGGATGGCCGCAGCCGTCTCTATGCCGACGCCGATCAATGGCAGGCGAACCTCCGCCTCGATATCTCTCACCAGTGACAGGGCGTGCTTGACCGTCGCCGGCTCGCTTTCGCGGGCGAGCGCGCCGAACAACGGCTGCAGCCGTTCGTCGATGGATTGGGCCGCGCCGACATTGCCGCACGCGGCCGAATGCTGCATGGATTGAAAGAGCCGCGGAACGATATTGGCCGCGCTCGAGAAGCAGCCATGACCACCCGCGGCCGTGAAGCCGAGTGCGCTGGCGTCATTCGAGGTAAACAGGCCGAACCGCTCCGGCAGAAGGGGGCGCCAGAGGTCGACGCGCGAGATATCGCAGCCGCCGTCGGCGATCCCGATAATTCCTCGAATTTCGGCAAGCCGCGCGACGGTTGCCGGAGCGAGACCGATCGCGGTGTGCGATGGCTGATTATGCACGATGATGGGCAGCTCGGTCTGCGCTGCCAGCTGCTCGAAATGGTGGATGATCCCTTTTTGCGTCGGCTTGGAATAATAGGGGACCGTCACGAAGGCCGCATCGGCGCCAAGGCGCTGTGCCTGTATCGTTTTCTCCAAAGTCGTCTTCGTGTCGTTGGTCCCGGTCGCGACGATGACGGGCACCTTGTCTTCCGAAAGCTCGATGCAGATTTCGATGGCACGGATGCGCTCGGCCTCGGTCAGCGTCGGACCTTCGCCGGTCAGCGAACAGACGAGAAGCCCATCGATCCCGCTTAGCAGCTGCCACTCGATATGGGCCATCATGTCGACGCCATCGAAAACGCCGTCGCGAAAAGGCGTGACAAGGGCGGTGTTCGCACCGCCGATGCGCCTTCGAAAAGTCGGTCTACTCATGTGGGTGAAAATCTCAGAGGTAATGCAGCACGATGTACAGCTCGATAGCGCCAAGCAGCAGCCCGAAGGCGAACATCGCCTGAAAGGTGCGCTTTTCTCGGACCTGGCGCGAATGAAGCGGGCGCTTGCGTGATCTTTTCGTTGCTGCTGCCGATGCCGCAACACGATGATGCTTCTCGTCGCTGTTATGAACGAGGACGCGGATGGATTCCGTAAGATTGGGGGCGTGCGTGTCGAGCATGGGATCTGTCTCCATATTCCACCGTGAGCGTAACGCCGGCTCCCATAGGAAATCCATTCGGGGCCAAGGACGAAGGCGTAAGTGAAATATAAAGAACCGACATGCCCGGAGTTCCTCCGGAGACTGGCCTGTGGACCGCTGCCGGAGCATCGAAAAATTATCTGGTGTAGTCTGCCGCCGCTTACTCGGCGCCTTGCCGGTTCTTGCGGTCGAGCTGCGTCACCAGCGCCAGGATCGTCGCCGAGACCGGTGTCGGCACATTTACGAGCTTGCCGAGCGAAACGACGACCCCGACGAGAGGCGTGATTTCCAGCGCCTTGCCGGCAAGCAGATCCTGCAGCATCGAGGTGCGCACAGGGCCGATCTGACGGGAACGCTCAAGACGTTCCTCCACGGACATGGCGATGTGCGATCCCAAAGCCTCGGCAACGGCTTTTACCTCGCTCATCACCTGACCGACCATGGTCGCGAGCGCGGGATCGTCCATGATATCGGACATCAAGCCGCGGGTCAGCGCACTGATCGGATTGAAGGCGGCGTTGCCCATGAGCTTGCTCCAGATATCGTCGCGTATGCGCGAGGAAATCGAGACATTGACGCCGGCCCGCTGCAGCAGTGCTGCGATGGCTTCGATATCGCCGGTCGTCTCGCCGGAAGGTTCGCCAAGAATGAAATGTCCGTTGTTGGCGAGCTTGACCTCGCCGGGTGCGACGACTTCCGCTCCCTGATAGGCAACGCAGCCGATAACGCGCTCCGGCCCGATCAGGCGCCAGAGATCGCCGTTCGGATCGAGCTCTTCCATCTGGTACTCGGCATGGCCGCTTTGACGGTCCCGGTGGAAATACCACCATGGAACGCCGTTGAGGATCATGACGACGCGGGTGCCCGAATGCAGCAGTTTCGCAATGCCGGGGACAGCTGCGGCAAGCTGATGGCCTTTGAGGCCGGTGATGACAAGATCCTGCGGCGGAAGTTCGCCAGCATCGGCCGTTGCGGTCATCTGCGCGACGAGGGGACTATCCGCATCGGCTTCCCACAGGCTTATACCGCCGACGCGAATGGCCTCCAGATGGGCTCCGCGCGCTACGACGGAAACCTTTGTCTGGCCCTCATGGGAGGAGGCGAGCTTGGCCGCGATCGCCCCGCCGAGTGCGCCGGCGCCGTAGACACAGATGTTCTTGAAGGGAGAGGGCGTCATGATTTGATGCTCCGAATGAAGTCGCATGCTCTGCCAAGATATGGCGAGCCCGTGATTTAGCGAGTGGTTTATCAGATTGGCGGCAATTGGAATTGAAAATCGCCAGACCTTCCGACACACTACAGCCTTATCGAAATTTCACCATACTCGTCCGAGCGCGAATGGGGTTAACAGGTAAAGGAAATACCTTCTCAGCCGTCGCTGCTTCACCCGGATTTTGTGAACAGATTATGTTTTCACTCCATACATTTGGCGGTTTGAAGCTTTTGGACGGCGATGGTCACGAGGTCGCCTTTCCCGAAAAGGGTCTGTTGATCCTGGTCTATCTGATGCTGGAGCCAACGTCGCGCGCGTCGCGCAGCGCGATCGCCCGGTTTTTGTGGGGAGACGACAATGGCAGTGCGCAGGTCAATCTGCGCAAGCTGGTTTCGCGTGTCAGGGTTCGTCAGGAAGCACTCGGGAGATCATTTCTGCGTTTCAGCGAGACAGCCGTCGAACTCGACGCGCCTCCAACCACCTCCGATCTCTGGTTCGCGCGCACGGATGATGGCAGACCGATCTTTGCAAGATTGCAATCACTGGTGAGGACGCTCGCGGCGGAATTCCTGCAGGGTACAGATTGCCAGAGCGCGGTTTTCTTTCATTGGCGGGAGGCGCAAAGCGGCAGGCATCTGTCGGCACTGAAGGCGGCGCTGAATGCCGCTGCCGCCGAAGCCAATGGTATGGCGGATGTCGCTCTGGTGAGAGAGGCGGCACTCCTGGTCTTTGGTATAGATCCCGAAGATCGCGATATTCATCGCATCCTGTTGCGGATATTCGATGCGGAAGGTGAGGTGGAGCACTTCAGGCAGATTTTCGCGCAGCGTGCCGCGCTGCTGGCCTCATGGTCGGCGCAGCGGGATTATGCTTCGGAAATTCGAGCCGGGGATGCCCACCATGAACGGATTTCAGCTGCGCGAGCGAGGGTGAAGATACCCCTCCTGCTCCTGCCTTCCACGGAGGGTCAAGGGAAAGATTATGATGCCTCATCCCTCGTGAACGATATCACAATCGGTTTCTGCGCGCTGGACAGTCTTCAGATTGCGGATCGTTACACGGCGGTCCGGGTTGGCAGGGCTGGGGAACGTGCCGTTGCAACTTTCGACCAATGGGATCGCTCCTACCTTCTCGAGATGCGGCTTAGCCTTCGCGACAACGGACCGCTGCTGTTTTCGCAACTGGTCGATGCCGCAAGCGATGAAATCATCTGGGCCGAGCGCATCAGCCTCGGACAATCCTCGCCCGAAGAGCGGAGACAGGCGGTCGCACGTCATATCGTGCTGTCGCTTGCAGGGCAGATCGAACGGCGGGAGATGATGAGGTCGCATTTCGAGGAAAATCCAGCGGCCTATCAGCGCTATCTCGCCGGCAAGCGTTACATCGAGCGCCTCTCCGTACCCGATCTGCAGAGGGCGCGTGGGGAGCTTGAGATGGCGCTGCGCATCGGCGGCCACTTCGCGCCTGCCTTGAGCTCAATGGCCCGCACCTACTCCAAAGAATGGGTACTGACCTTCGGTGGCGATGCGGCCTTGCTGGACGAGGCGGAAAGCTATGCGATGCAGGCCATCGCAGCGCGGCGCGATATCGCCGACGGCTATCGCGAGCTTGGCATGACGAAGGTCTTCCGGAAGGCGAGTGAGGAGAGCATTGAGGCCCTGAAACTGGCTGAAGCCCTTAATCCGGGCCATGCCGGCATCATTGCCGACCACGCAGAGGCTTTGCTTCATGCGTCCCGGCCGGATCTGGCGCTGACGAAGATTGAAAGCGCCATGGCGCTCAATCCGGTAAGCCCCGATACCTATCTTTGGACTGCTTCCGTGGCGAGCTATACGCTCGGTCGCTTCGAAGCTGCCCTCGATTATATCGGCCGAATGGCGAATGCACGCCTGGCGGACAGGATTTCCGCGGCCAGCTGGGCGATGCTCGGGCATGAGGAAAAGGCAGGCTTTTTCGTTCGGCGCGTCCAAAGAACAAACCCGGATTTCGATGTTGATCGATGGCTTTCCGTCCTGCCGTTCAAGGAGCAATGGCAGCGTGACATCTATCGGGAAGGGCTGCGCCGGGCAGGTTTCTGGAAGGCAATCCCGAACGTGACCATGGCATAGCAGCAGTCCGCCATCGGGTAAAAGTGTCGTCCTTACTCACCTCAGTGTTTTCCGATCGACACGGGGTCGGGCTAGTCTTTACCACAATCGCATCCTAACCTCTGCCATATCGCTCTGGACCGTGGACAACCGGTGCGGTATCGATTTCTCAATTGTCCTTTCTAAGTTGATGAATTCGCCGGGGAAGATCGTTGCGTTTCGAAGCCCTCAACCGTCTCTGGGATAGTGTTCGGGAGACCAGCCATGATTTCCGCGCCTCGACGGATGTGTTTCCCGTCGTCGATATCGAAAAGCTCGGCACCACCCTCGACCTGAAGGAAAAGGGTGCCGCTGCCGGGCGTCAGAACCGGCCGCCGTCGGATGCCCAGTCGCTTGACGAGACGGAGCAGCGCATCGTCGCATGGGTCGAGGCGGAAAAGAAAAGCTCCTACCAGATCCTCGAAGATCAGTTTCAGACCTTCGATAGCCGCCTGCGCAACCTCGATTTCGAGGGGCAGTTCGGACTGATCCGCCAGGCGAACGCATCAAGCGTTTCGGATTTCAAGGCGGAGGTTGCAAGCGGCGTCGACGAGCTTCATGGCCTGCGCCGCAAGCTGAAGACGGCCGAGGATGAAATGGTGGGCTTTAAGGCCAGGCATAAGCTGCAGCGCGCCGCGAAGGTTTCAAGCAGGGCAGCCTGGGGCTTCAAGGTCTCGCTGATCGTCTTCCTCGTGCTCATCGAAATGGTGATGAACGGCAGTTTTCTCGCCAAAGGAAGCGAGCAGGGTCTCGTCGGTGGTGTAACCGAGGCAGCCGCCTTCGCCTTCCTGAACATCGGCACGGCGTTGATATTCTCTTTCTTCTGTGTCCGTTTTCTGGTGCATCGCTCCTTTGCATTGAAGCTGCTCGGCCTGCTGGGGCTTATCGCCTATGTCGCCGTCGCCCTGGGGATCAACATCGCGCTGGCACATTATCGCGAGGTCTCCGCGACGATCCTGAGCGGAGCCGGTGCCGAGGTGATCCAGCGGCTCAAGACCGCACCGCTCGGGTTGCAGGAGCTGAACTCCTGGATGCTCTTTGCCATTGGTCTAATGTTCTCGCTCGTCGCCTTCATCGACGGCTGCTATCTCACCGACCCCTATCCCGGCTTTGCCGGCGTCCAGAAGCGTCTCGATGCGGCCAGAGACAACTACATCGACCGCAAGCTTGATCTGATCGAAGATCTTCGCGAGATCCGCGACGAGCACAACAGCAAGATCGAGGAGATCATCCGCGACCTCTCGCTGCGCCGGCAGGAAACGGCTGCCATCATCGCGCATCGCGCCAGGACCGCAGGCCTCTTTGCCGAACACCAGAACCATCTCGAGCGTGCCGCCAATGTGCTGCTCACCTCTTATCGCGATGCGAACCGGGCCGTGCGCACCGAGCCGGAGCCGTCATACTTCAAAGCCGCTTACAAGATGGAGCGCCTGACGCCCGTTATTCGCACGGAAGAGGAATGGGACGACAAAGTGCTGGGCTCGCGTATCCAGAGCGCCCAAGCGGAGCTTTCGGAGCAGATCAAGCGGATCGGTGACGAATTCGAGCGCGCCATCGAAAAATACCATCAGCTCGATAATCTTTTCCCGGAGAGCATCCTTGGCGCGACGCAAGCGGCGTAGCCGGCGCGGCGGATCCGCCGGTCTCATCATCGCAACGGTTTGTCTCGCCGTCCTGTCCCTCGGGATCGTCGGCGCCTATGGTTGGCTGCGCTACAAGGCAAGCGGCAATGTCGCCGTCGACCAGGCCTCGCTCTGCCCCGTGGATGGCCCGAAGGCGGAAACGGCCATCCTGCTCGATGTCACCGATCCGATATCAGACACGACAGCACTCGATCTGCGCAACCAGTTCCAGAAGATCGTCGCGGACGTGCCGATCGGCGGCGCCATCGATATCTATGCGCTCACCGAGAAGGAAGGTGAGCTGATCCAGACCTTCCACGGTTGCAATCCTGGAAGCGGCGCGAATGTCGACGAATGGACCAGCAATCCGCGGCTGGCGCAGGCGCGATGGGAGAAGGGTTTCCAGAAGCCGCTCGCCGATATCGCCGGCAAGCTGACGGCGGGCGAGTCCGGCAGGTTGTCGCCGATCATGGCCGCCATTCAGAAGATCAATCTGGAGGTTTTCGCAAATGCACCGATCGGCATCTCGAAGCGGCTCTACATTGCCTCCGACATGATCGAGCACACGGCCGCCTTCTCGAATTATCGAGATGGGGTCTCCTATCAGAAATACCAGCAAAGCCCGGCAAATGACCGCTTCCGCACGTCACTGGACGGTGTCACGGTCAAGATCCTTGCCTTTCAAAGGCCCAACATGAAGTTCAGCATGGAGGATCTTGCGAATTTTTGGGCGCAATGGATCAAGAACAACAAAGGTGATTTTGGCGGCTTCGTGCGGCTGGAGGGGATACGCTGATGGCCAATACCGACGCCAGATATCTCATCCGCGATTATGGGCCGATGGTGCTTTTCGCCTCCATCACCATTGGCGGCATGATCTTCATCTGGTCGTCGAAGCTCATGGGCTGGTCGCTGCCCATCGTAACCGGTGTGCCGCTGGTGCTGATGGCGATCTACTTCATCGTATCGCTGGCCGTCGCCGGGTTCCGGCTGCACAACGAACAGGCGGGCGACAACCTCTATTACATGGGTTTTCTCTTCACCCTATCGAGCCTCGGTGTATCGCTCTATCTCTTTGCCGGCGAAACATCGATCGAGACCATCGTCCGCAATTTCGGCATCGCGGTTACCTCGACCATTGCCGGCGTGACGCTGCGCATCCTCTTCAACCAGATGCGGCGCGATCCGATCGACATCGAACGCAGCGTACGCCATGAGCTTGCCGAGATGACGCGGCGTGTCCGCACCGAACTCGATTCCTCCTCGCGCGAATTCTCCCATTACCGCCGCGTCAGCAACCAGATGCTGTCGGAAGGGTTCGAGGAGATCGCGCGGCAGGCCGAGCGCAATGGCCAGGAGATCAACAAGATCCTGGAATTGCTGGCGAAGCAGGCGGTAACCCCGATCAACGACGCAGCCGCCCAGTTGACGACGACGACATCGCAGCTTTCGGAGATCATCGGCACATTCGGTACTGCCGTCGAGAATGTCGGCAAGAAGCTCGAGGAAATCCGCGCGCCGGAGGACGTCGTACGCGCCGAGCTGGCACCAGCGATTGCCGCCATCAAGGAGATGTCGGAGGCGCAATTACAGCCATTGCGCAATATCGAGGTGGCGCTCGGTCGTGTGGCCGAAGCGATGGGGCAAGCGCCGCTGCCGAAGCCCGATGGCGATATCGCGGCTGAGCCCGAGGCCGTGCCGCGAAAACGCTGGTGGCATCTATGGTAGCTGGAGGCTCGGACAACAAGCCGAAACTGGAGCACAAGGGCTATAATCGTGGCCTCATCCTTGGCCTGACGATGGCCGAATCCATGCTGCTTCTGGTTTTCTGCCTGCTGCTCGTGGCTGCGGCCATGATTTCCGCTGAGAGAAACAAGCGCTACGAGGTCGAGCGGAAGCTTGAGAAGGCTGAACAGCAAGTCGCGGTGCTGGAGAAGAAGCGAGCGGAGCAGGCGGCTGAGATCGTGCTTCTCCAGTCCAAGGTCGTCTCCGGCGATCTCTCCGCTGCCGACAAGGCCGTGGTGGACAAGCAATGGCGGGAACTGGTGCTAGCGAAAGAAACACTTGACAGCATGGCGGATCAGGGCGCGACAACGGCCGATCTGCAATCGCTTTCCAAGGTTGCCGCCGTTCTGAAGGAGCATGGTGTTTCGCTGGCGGCGGCACCCGATGAGGTCAACAAGCTCTTGGCCGGCAACGCGGGTGGGAAGGGCGCACACGACTGGCCGCCCATCATCAATCTCGACGATGCCAAGAAGAACTATTTCCAATCAGGAAGCGCCGAACTGACAGGCACTTTCTCTCAGCTCCTCAGCACGACCATCACGGATGAAATCGCCGGCAATCTGAGCCTCTATGGTGCCAATATCGTCGAAGTGATCGGCCATACCGACGAGCAGCCGGTGGCGCGCGAAAAATCCAATCTCGATGATACGATCATCGGCGCAATGGACGGCAAATTGCCGGTCTCCGCCCTGCTGCCGGCCGACAATGCCGGGCTTGGCCTTGCCCGTGCCATTGCCGTCGCCAATGTGCTTAAGGCCAATCCGAAGCTGAAGAGCGCCACCATCCTGCCGATGTCCGCCGCGCAGCTTATCTTGCCCGGCGATACTGTCACGTCTGGCCAAAGCGGCGCCGTCGAGGCACGACGCCGCATCGAAATCCGCGTGCGCGGCAGGACGGCGCCCGTTGCGGTCATCAACGCCGGGGCCGCCCCATCAGTGAATACGCAATAGCGCCGATTTGGCGAGGCATCAGTTTCTGAGGCCAGGTGCCTCGTAGCCGGTACGCTCGACATATTCCGTATAGCCGCCGGGATATTGATGGATGCCTTCGGGTGTCAGCTCCAGTACCCGGTTGGAGAGCGCGGCCAGAAAATGCCGGTCGTGCGAGACGAACAGCATCGTGCCTTCATATTGCGAAAGCGCCTCGATCAGCATCTCCTTGGTGTCGAGATCGAGATGGTTGGTCGGCTCGTCGAGCACCAGCAGGTTCGGCGGATCGAAGAGCATGATCGCCATCACGAGCCGCGCCTTCTCGCCGCCCGACAGCACACGGCATTTCTTTTCGATATCGTCGCCAGAGAAGCCGAAGCAGCCGGCCAGCGCCCGCAGCGAGCCTTGACCGGCCTGCGGAAAATCATGCTCGAGCTGCTGGAATACGGTGCGCTCTCCATCCAGCAGATCCATGGCGTGCTGGGCGAAGTAGCCCATCTTGACGCTGGCGCCGAGCGCAACGCTGCCCTCGTCCGGCTGCGCCGAGCCGGCAACCAGCTTCAGGAGTGTGGATTTACCGGCGCCGTTGATGCCCATGATGCACCAGCGCTCGCGGCGTCGCACCATGAAATCCAGCCCTTCGTAGATGGTGCGGCTGCCATACTTCTTGTGCACGTTCTTCAGCACGGCCACGTCTTCGCCCGAGCGCGGCGCCGGCTGGAATTCGAAGGCGACGGTCTGTCGGCGCTTCGGCGGCTCGACGCGATCGATCTTTTCCAGCTTCTTCACGCGGCTTTGCACCTGCGAGGCATGTGAGGCACGTGCCTTGAAGCGCTCGATGAACTTGATTTCTTTGGCGAGCATCGCCTGCTGGCGCTCGAACTGCGCCTGCTGCTGCTTTTCGTTCTGCGCGCGCTGCTGCTCGTAGAATTCATAGTCGCCCGAATAGCTGGTGAGATTGCCGCCATCGATTTCGATGATCTTGGTGACGATGCGGTTCATGAACTCGCGGTCGTGCGAGGTCATCAGCAAGGCGCCTTCGTAGCCCTTCAGGAAGGATTCGAGCCAGATCAGGCTTTCGAGATCGAGATGGTTGCTCGGCTCGTCAAGCAGCATGACGTCGGGGCGCATCAAGAGGATGCGGGCGAGCGCCACGCGCATTTTCCAGCCGCCAGACAGCCCGCCGACATCGCCATCCATCATCTCCTGGCTGAAGCTCAAGCCATCAAGCACTTCACGGGCGCGGCCCTCCAGAGCGTAGCCGTCAAGTTCCTCATAGCGCGCCTGCACCTCGCCATAGCGCTCGATGATATCTTCCATACTGTCGGCCTGATCCGGATCGCTCATGGCAGCTTCGAGTTCGCGAAGTTCGGCAGCAACGGCGCTGACGGGACCGGCGCCCTCCATGACTTCCGCGACCGCACTGCGCCCTTCCATCTCGCCGACATCCTGATTGAAGTAGCCGATGGTGACGCCCTTATCGACGGAAACCTGCCCCTCGTCGGGCTGCTCCTGGCCGGTAATCATCCTGAAAAGCGTCGTCTTGCCTGCGCCGTTCGGCCCGACGAGACCGACGCTCTCGCCCCTGTTGAGCGCCGCGGATGCCTCGATGAAGAGGATGCGATGGCTATTCTGCTTGCTGATATTCTCGATACGAATCATGGTTACGCGAGGCCCGAAGAAAGTTTTTCGGGGCCTTATGCCACGGGTTGCCGGGTCTGTCGCAGGTTTTTGAGCGGAGATGTGAGATCAATAGCGAACTGACGTTCAAGGGCGACAATTTCCGCCAAGCCTACTTGCCCTACGGAAAAGAAACTTTTGACGGGACGACGGATTCTGGCCCACGCGCTCGTTCAATCAACATGGCTTCCGGGAGGACCGGCGCGCGGTCGGATCGCCGGCTGCTTTCCGCTCGATCGGTAGCCGCTATATTTATTGTCATTCCTCTCAGCCGAGTTTTGCAGATGAAAATTCTGAAAAGCATTCGCAGCCGGGTTTTCTTCCGACTGTCGATCGCAGCATTGGTCGTCATCGGGATGTCGAGCGAAGCTCAATTAACCAATGCCGCCTCCCAGCACGCGCGGCTCAACGAGCCAGTCAAGGAGGTTGCGGATCAGCATCTGCTCCTCGATACGCCAGAAGGGAAGGGAGAGCTGCCGGTCTACGCGGATCACGCGATCGAAGCGGCGTCGCCCGACGTGACGAAGGTCCTGATTATCGTCCACGGCACGCTCCGAAACGCCGATGCTTATTATGCGACCGGGCAGGAGGTGCTCGCAAAGGCAGGCGATCTCGCTGACGGTACGATGGTGGTCGCGCCGCAATTCCTGATAAGACCGGATGTGAACGCTTTCTCGCTGTCTGCGCAGACGCTGGCCTGGACGCAGAATGGCTGGAAAGGCGGAGAACCCGCCCGCCAGCCGGCGCCGATCAGTTCCTTCGCCGCGCTCGATGCCCTGCTGCAGCATTTCGCCGACCGCCGCCTGTACCCTTCGCTGAAGACCATTGTCGTGATGGGGCATTCGGCCGGAGCACAATTGGTCCAGCGCTATGCCGTCGTCGGACGGGAGGTGGAAAATCTGACGAGCGCCGGCATCGCCGTGCGTTATCTCGTCGCCAATCCGTCGAGCTATGTCTATTTCGACAACGAGCGGCCGGCCTTACCGGATCAGCAGGCCGGGTTGGCTTCCTGTTTGAAGGCGACGCAATGGCGATACGGACTCGCCGGCGCACCACCATACGTATCGTCACAGGACCCGAAGCTTCTCGAAACGAGATATGCCGCGCGCAACGTGGTCTATCTGCTGGGGCAGGCGGACACGAATCCCTATACCCATTTCATCGACCGCTCCTGCGGGGCGATGGCGCAAGGGCCGTATCGGCTTGCACGCGGGCTCACCTATTTCGACTATATGAAGAAGCGGCATCCTTCCGATCTCGATCAGAAGGTCGTCGAGGTACCCGGCGTGGGGCATGATGATGAAGGGATGTTCGCCTCGGATTGCGGCATTGCCGTTCTGTTCGACCGACCGGTGCCGCCGTCTTGCCCGGTTATCGATGGGACTGCAAAACTATCCGGAGCGGTGCCGTAAGTTTTCTCGAGTGGTCGATCCCCATCGTGATCCCGCCGTCTATTTTCATGCGTCAGCTGCGATAGGCCGGCTGCGGGCGCGATGATCGGATTTTTCGCTGTATCGGGCGCTCGATGCCCAGGTAGCAAACGATGGCAAAGGCCAGCGAACCCAATGCGATAGGCATCGGCTGCATATCGTGCGGCACTCCGATGCGCAAAAGCAGTGCAGTGACCAGGATGCCGGTCAGGACGTGCCAAACATAGATGGAATAGGAGGCATCCCCCAGGAAATGCAGGAACGCCAGCTGTGGCACGCCTCGTTCCCGCTCGGCAAAAACAGCGCCTGACAGCAGCAACACTGCCGGTATGCCCCAGCGTACCGCCCGCTCCAAATGGATCAGCGGGTCGCTCGCCACAAGCAGCACAACGCCGACGATCATCAAGCCGACGGCGGCGGGAAAAGGCAGTCGAAAACCCTGTTTCCACAGGCGCCCGATGATGATGCCGGCGGCAAATTCCAGAATGACCGGCTGTGTGAAAACACTGAGGTAGCCGGGAGGCAGCAGGTAATGCGCAATCACAATGGTCACCAGGGCCACCATCAGGAACCATAGCCGCCTGAATTCCGGCACAAACAGCGAAATTGAAAAAATGAGATAGAAGAACATCTCGTAGGACAGCGTCCATCCCTGCTCGACGACAGGGTGCAGGGCTTCGTCCTTCATGAAGGGCACGAAAAACAGCGAGCCAATCAAGTTCTCGATGCTCGAATTCGTGTCGAAGAAGAATTGCGGCTTCAGCACGGCAACGATGAAGGTTGCCGCCGTCGCGATCCAGTAAAGCGGCACGATCCTGATGAGCCGGCGCCACATGAATTCCTGCGGACCGAGCGATCTTCCGTCGGTCGTGACCCACATGATGAAGCCGCTGATGACGAAGAATATATCGACCCCAGCTGCTCCGCTCTTGAACTCCAGGCCATATGTTTCGCAGACATGGAAGCAAAGAACGGAAATCGCGGCGATGGCCCGCAGATATTGAATGCTCGCGATATCGCTGCCGATTTTCAAAGCGGTGCCTCACACGATTGAACTGCTATCTCCGATGCCCCGAGGGCCAGATTCAGCGATAAAATGCGTCGAAAGGCCGGGCACCGTGCATGACGGGTTTGAGGCTCGGCAGACCGAATATTGCTGCATGTTGCTGCAGCAACAATTTCAATGAAAATGGATCATTTCCCGCCGGTTTCGTGGCCGAAATCGGGCAATTGGATGTAGGGACGAGTGCTCATAAAGCCGAACGCTTGTGCAGGAGCTTCGCAATCCGCCGAAACCGCTTAGACCGCTCGAACTTCGGCAAGCCGCTTGACCGAGTATTCGTCCTGCCAACAGACAGCAGCTTCCCATGCGGCTGATGCCTGTGCGGCGATATCATATGCACCATCGTCAAGATCGGCAGCGTTGTCGGGCAACACGAGGTCGAGGTCTGGAACGTCGACATGTGACTCATCCCAGTCGATCAAAGCGACGCGATCTGCAGTCATGCGGATATTGCCAGGGTTGTTAGGATTTCCATGGACGACGCATGTCTGACGCCCGACGAGCCGCGCCCAAGCTGCTCGGCATCGGGTGACGCCCTCGGATGGCATTGCGGCAAGGTTGACCCTCGTTCCGGTTTCGACATGCAGAAGGTCGGTTGACGATCTCCAACCGGGACGCTGCGGCCAGCCTCGCGTCAATCGGTGCAGCTTGCGGAGCGTCTCGGCAACGCGACGCCAATCGGCCCCCGTTTCGGGCGGCCCGCCCTCCATGTATTTCATTACCACCAGACCATCCACGAAGAGCCGGCCATCCGTCGTCGGGATCGGCGTCGGAACGGTCATGCCTTCGCGGTTGAGGTATTGGAGTAGCTCCGTTTCCCAGGCGAGATCAGCGTCGGTTCTGGAGCCGAGACGACCGACCGCAATCTGCCCGTCGACGCGAATACTCCACACGTCGTTGGCAACTCCGCCAGTCAGTGGTTCGATGCGAACTGCGTCCTCACCCCATTGCCCGAGTGCTTCCCATCCCATTGGCGATACCCTTGGCGCGTTATTGGTGCTGATTTGGCCTCGGCCGCAGGCGCGGACATCACCAATTAACGCGAGTTTGGCAAACTCGGCAAGTTGTGTTGTTACGTCTACTCCAGGGACATCCAGGCGTTTGCAGTGCCCCTCAAAGCCGCGATTCCTCGTTATCGGATCGAATATTTCCTGACAGGGTGCGGTTGCGCGCAGTCAGCGTCTCGCTCCATCAGGAAGCACTGTAGCGACGCTCGCGATGATAGCTCCGAAACGAATTCACCGGGCCATTGCGGACCCGGTGAGCTTTTGGATGATGCTACTGACTTTGCGATAAACGTAATGCCGATACGGCAACGTTCACGTCATCCTAGACGATCTGTTGAACACTCAGCTGCAGCCGCTCGTCGCGCCGCAGGTGTCGCACTTCTCGCAGGTGCCGTTGCGGACCATCGTGAAGTTCTGGCATTCCGTGCACATGTTGCCGGTGTAGCCCTGCATGATGGAGCGGGCGCGGCGTTCGGATTCCAGCTTCTTGGCTTCCGTCTTGGCATTGGCAGCTTCGCTTGCTGCATTATCGGTGAAGAGGCCCGTCGCGGATTCGGAGATGACTTCCTCGGCGATCTCTTCGGCCAGTTCCTTCGCACGCTCCTCATAATCGCGCTTGAAGGCGACGACTTCGGAGGTCGAGACCGAGCTTGCTGGCTCCAGCTTGCGGACCGTGTTGCCGGCAAAAGCCGTCACTGTGCCCAGCGAGGCGGCGCGGGCCGGGGCGGCTGATGCGGCGCCCTTGGCTTCGGCTGCCGGACGCTCGCCGCCGGTCGGAACCAGCGTCGGCTTGTAGCCGCGGGTCAGGCCCTTGGAGACGACATCGGCCTTGCCTTCGGAAACACCGCGGCCAAGCGCCGTGTTGTTGAAGTCAGACGTGTCGACATGGGCAAGATCGTGGCGGCCGAGATAGGAGATCGCCAGTTCGCGGAACACGTAGTCGAGGATCGACGTCGCGTTCTTGATGGCGTCATTGCCAGTGACGATGCCGGCCGGCTCGAACTTGGTGAAGGTGAAGGCGTCGACATATTCCTCGAGCGGCACACCGTACTGCAGGCCGAGCGAGACGGAGATCGCGAAGTTGTTGATGAAGGCGCGCAGAGCCGAGCCTTCCTTGTTCATATCCAGGAAGATTTCGCCGAGACGGCCGTCGTCATATTCGCCGGTACGCAGGAAGATGGTGTGACCGCCGATCTTGGCCTTCTGGGTATAGCCCTTGCGGCGGCTCGGCAGCTTTTCCTGCGTGCGCACGACCTTCTCGATCACCCGCTCGACGATCTTTTCCGTGATGGTGACGGCCTGAGCGGCTGCCGGAGCCTGCAGGAATTCCTCCAGCGCATCCTCATCGCCATCGTCCTCGATCAACGATGCGTTCAGCGGCTGGCTGAGCTTGGAGCCGTCGCGATAGAGCGCGTTGGCCTTCAAGCCGAGCTTCCAGGACAGCATGTAGGCATTCTTGCAATCCTCGACGGTCGCCTCGTTCGGCATGTTGATCGTCTTGGAGATAGCGCCCGAGATGAACGGCTGGGCTGCCGCCATCATGCGGATATGGCTCTCGACCGAGAGATAACGCTTGCCGATCTTGCCACAGGGGTTGGCGCAATCGAAGACCGCCAGATGCTCGTTCTTGAGGAACGGAGCGCCTTCCAGCGTCATCGCACCGCAGACATGGATGTTGGCGGCTTCGATATCCTTCTTGGAGAAGCCGAGGTGCTCAAGCAGGTTGAAGCTCATGTCGGCCATCTGCTCGTCGGACACCTTCAGCGTGCCCTTCAGGAAGTCGGCGCCGAGCGTCCACTGGTTGAAGACGAACTTGATGTCAAAGGCGCTCTTCAGCGCAGCATTGACGGCATCGACCTTTTCAGCGGTGAAGCCCTTGGTCTTCAGCGTCGATGGGTTGATGGCGGGAGCCTGGTTCAGGTTGCCGTGACCGACGGCATAGGCCTCGATTTCGGCGATCTGGCTTTCGGAATAGCCGAGCGTGCGCAGGGCTTCCGGAACGGCGCGGTTGATGATCTTAAAGTAGCCGCCGCCGGCGAGCTTCTTGAACTTCACCAGGGCGAAGTCCGGCTCGATGCCGGTCGTGTCGCAATCCATGACGAGGCCGATCGTGCCGGTCGGCGCGATCACGGTTGCCTGTGCGTTGCGGTAGCCGTGCTTTTCGCCGAGTTCCAGCGCCTTGTCCCAGGCCGCCTTGGCGTGGGCAACGAGATCCTGGTCCGGATTGTCGGAATGGATCAGCGCCACCGGATTGACCGACAGGCTCTCATAGCCCGAAGTCTCGCCGTAAGCGGCGCGGCGATGGTTACGGATGACGCGCAGCATGTTTTCGCGGTTCGGCTTGAACATCGGGAAGGTCCCGAGTTCGGACGCCATTTCGGCCGAGGTCGCATAGGCGATGCCGGTCATGATCGCCGTCAGCGAGCCGGCGATGGCGCGGGCTTCGTCCGAGTCGTAGGGAATGCCCGACGACATCAGCAGGCCGCCGATATTGGCGTAGCCGAGGCCGAGCGTGCGGTATTCGTAGGAAAGTTCTGCGATGCGGCGCGAGGGGAACTGCGCCATCATTACGGAGATTTCGAGAACGACGGTCCAGAGGCGGACGGCGTGCTCGTAATCGGCAATGTTGATGCGCTTCGTCGCTGCGTCCTTGAAGGTCATCAGGTTCAGCGAAGCGAGGTTGCAGGCCGTGTCGTCGAGGAACATGTATTCCGAGCACGGATTGGATGCGCGGATCGGGCCGGCAGCCGGGCTGGTGTGCCAGTCGTTCATCGTCGTGTTGAAGTGCAGACCCGGATCGGCCGATGCCCAGGCGGCGTAGGAGATGGACTCCCAGAGGTCGCGAGCCTTCAGCGTCTTGACGACCTTGCCGTCCTTGCGGGCGGTCAGGTTCCAGTCGCCATCATTCTCGACGGCACGCAGGAAGTCGTCCTTGATGGAGACGGAGTTGTTGGAGTTCTGGCCGGATACGGTCAGATAGGCTTCCGAGTCCCAGTCCGTGTCGTAGGTCTTGAATTCCAGATCCTTGTAGCCCTGGCGAGCGAACTGGATGACGCGCTGGACGTAGTTCTCCGGAACCTGATCCTTCTTGGCAGCACGGATCTCGCGCTTCAGGGCAGGGTTCTTGGCCGGGTCGAAGCAATCGTCGTTGTCGCCTTCGCAATTGACCGTCGCCTTCATGATCGCCTTCAGGTGCTTGGCGACGATCTTCGAGCCGGTCACAAGGGCGGCAACCTTCTGCTCCTCCTTGACCTTCCAGTTGATGTAGTCCTCGATATCGGGATGGTCGATGTCGACGACCACCATCTTGGCGGCGCGGCGGGTCGTGCCGCCCGACTTGATAGCGCCGGCAGCGCGGTCACCGATCTTCAGGAAGCTCATGAGGCCGGAAGAACGGCCGCCGCCGGAAAGCTTTTCACCTTCGGCGCGCAACATCGAGAAGTTCGAGCCGGTGCCGGAGCCATACTTGAAGAGGCGGGCTTCGCGAACCCACAGATCCATGATGCCGCCTTCGTTGACGAGATCGTCTTCGACGGACTGAATGAAGCAGGCATGCGGCTGCGGATGCTCATAAGCCGACTTGGACTTGGTGAGCTTGCCGGTGAAGGGGTCGACATAATAGTGGCCCTGGCCGGGGCCGTCGATGCCGTAGGCCCAGTGCATGCCGGTGTTGAACCATTGCGGGGAGTTCGGCGCGACGCGCTGGGTGGCGAGCATATAGGCAAGCTCGTCACGGAAAGCGGAGGCGTCTTCTTCGGACGAGAAATAGCCGCCTTTCCAGCCCCAGTAGGTCCACGTGCCGGCGAGGCGATCGAAGACCTGGCGCGCATCGGTTTCGGAACCGCTCTGCTGATCCTTCGGCACGTCCTTCATGGCCGCATCGTCGGGCACGGAACGCCACAGGAAGGAAGGAACGTCGTTTTCCTCGACCTTCTTCAGCTTGGCAGGCACGCCCGCCTTGCGGAAATATTTCTGCGCCAGAATGTCGGCCGCGACCTGCGAAAACTGCGCGGGTACGTCGATGTTTTCGAGGCGGAACACGATCGAACCGTCAGGATTCTTGATCTCGCTCGTCGCCTTGCGGAATTCGATGTCCGCATAGGGTGACTGGCCGGCCTTCGTAAAACGACGTTCGATGCGCATGGTCCCAATCCTTCATTCGTTGGTGTGCGCCTGCATAAAAACAGGACGCAAAAATTCTCATTCCGGCATCGCGAATTCAACGCGCAGCCAGCTTCCGATCCGCTCTTTGACAGGAGGTGTCACCCGGAGATGTCTTTCCTGTATCTTGTGGTGATGGTGGCTGCAAACACTAAATATAGTATTAACAGCTTATTGCCGCCAGTCCCCGCATGTGTTTTTTCGGCAGCTCGAGATCGACACAAAAATCCTCACGGCGGGCCACCTGCACAGGTGAATCGCCTTGAATCCAAATCCGATTTCGAATTGAGAACCAGTCCTCGTAACCCCGCCTGGTCCAGTCGCCGCCGCAACGTCGTCCATTAACTTTGAAAGACCCGATTCCGTCAAGGGGTGGTTTGTAATGGATTGCTAACCACAATATCTTGTGGGCTCGCCTGTGGAAACTGGGGAAACGTCAGTAGGCTAAGAGATTCAAGAGCTTGAGGAGGGATGCTCGCCCTTCGCGCGACCGTTGGTGCAGCAAGTATCATCACCGGCGGTGTCGAAAGCGACAAAATTGTGACCGTGACCTCGATGCCATTGGCAGCGCGGCAAATTCATGCCGTGTCGCATCATGATTCGCACGGAAAGCCTTGAATCTCACGCTTTCTCGCCTTTGTGACGCCCACTAAATCTAGTGGGCGCCGTAGCGCCCACCTCTATTACCACTATTCGAATCACATTTCGCGACGGCGCATGAATCGTGACTGATTCGCGTGCCGGCAGCGGGAGATCAGCCGCGATGGCCCTTGGCGATCGGCTCCTGATAGGTGAAGCCCATGTCCCAGGGGAAGTAGATCCAGGTGTCCTGGCTGACCTCGGTGATGAAGGTGTCGATCGTGGGAACGCCGGTCGGCTTGGCGTAGACGCAGGCGAAATGCGCCTTGGGCAGCATGGCGCGGACTTCGAGAGCCGTCTTGCCGGTATCGGTGAGATCGTCGATGACAAGGACGCCTTCGCCGCCATTGGCCGACAATTCCGGTGCGATGCCCTTGAGCAGGTTCATTTCACCCTGGCTGGAATAGTCATGATAGGAAGCGACACACACCGTCTCGATCAGCCGGATATTGAGCTCGCGAGAGATGATGGCGGCCGGCACGAGGCCGCCGCGGGTGATGCAGACGATTGCCTTGAATTCACGGTTCAGGCCGGCAAGCCGCCAGGCAAGCGCGCGCGCATCGCGATGGAACTGATCCCAGGATACGGGAAAGGCTTTATCGGGCAGGGACATGGCAGAAAGCTCCGGGGCATGGAATAACGACGCACCGGCAGCGCCGGCGACCCTGAGCAGACCCCGCGGCGGGCGCGGACCAAGAACCAAATCCGGAACGCGATTCGCTTGCTATCTGCCTGAACGGGATCTTATCCGGGAAAGCCTGGGCTTTTCGGGATCATGCCCCTTCGACCGCGCGAACGGTTCCCTGGCGGGAATTCTGTCATCGGTCGCTGCTTTCTGCTGGATTTACGGGCAAAAGGCAATAGCCGCGAAGCGGCCAACCGATGCACATTTGCACCGGTTGACACAGGATTTGAGCTTTCAGCCGCTCAGCGGGCCAGCAGCGTCATTGCTGTCATCGATTGCAGCAGAGTGCGCGTCGTGCCACCGAAGATCATCTGCCATAGCCAGGAATGCGTATAGGCGCCCATAACAAGCAGGTCGATGCTGTCATCCGCCAGGCGGTTTTCGATGACCTGCGACGGCGTCGACTTGCCGCTGCAGGCTGCCGTTTCGAACTTGGCGCGCACGCCGTGGCGCGTCAGCGCCGCGGCTATCCGGACGCCGGTTTCCTTGGACGGATGCGGGTCCTTTTCCGACGTGCTGACGGAAAGGATCTCGACCGAATCCGCAGCCTTGAGGAAGGGCAGGGCGTCGAAGGTGGCGCGGGCCACTTCCTTGGAGCCGTTCCAGGCGATCAGCACGCGGCGGACGGGCTTCGGCTCCTTGAGAATATAGGGGATCAACAGGACCGGCCGGCCGCTGTCGAACAGGAAGGTTTCGACATCGACCTGGGTATCGGCATATTTCGACGGGTCCGGCTGCACGGCCACCAGCAGATCGGCACTGCGGGCACTTTCGATCAGCGGTTCGGTGCCGTAGCCGACCGTACTGGCAAAGCTGTGCCATTCATAGTCGATACCAGCGGCTTCCATCCTTGAGCGGAACACCCGTTCGATTTCGACCGCCTGATTATGGGCGACATCCTGAAGCGCCTGAACCGCAACGGGGTCCGGAATCTCCATCGGCGCCACCAGCGGCACGGTCGAGACGATTTCCGCATGAAGCCCGACGATATGGGCGCCGTGCTCCTTTGCGAGCGCCGCCGAAAACGCGGCAGCGATGCGCGTATTGTCGGGATTATCGAGAACGGTCACTATCGTTTTGTAGGACATGAAGAGATCTCCCATGCGGAAGGGTTGGATCGGATCATGATATCAGCATTCCGCTACAAGATAATGCTCCGAATGGTCTCAGAGTTCCCTGGAAAGTACACACCTTCGTTAAAGGTCAGGCCTCAGCCGACTGATTTTCCTTGGCTTTCGACTGTCGGATGGCTTCGATCATTGCGCGTACTTCCGCTGCGACACTTTCGACTAATTCCGCCGAGCGGCCCCTGACGACGATCTCGGTCGAGAAGAATTGGCCGACATAACGCGGGTAGGAGCCAATGCTGGTATCTGGATGTGCCTTCTGGATAAGGCCGAGCGGCGTGCCGATCTCACCTTCGCCATAAGGGCAGGAAATCGCTGTTGATAGCACCTTTGCGCCGGTCCTTAGCGTCGGTATGACATTGTCGAGCATCGCCTGGAAAACCTGCGGCACTCCGGCCATGACGTAGACGTTGCCGATGTTGAAGCCGGGCGCAGTCGAGACCGGATTGGCGATATGCTTCGATCCCACAGGCATCCGGGCCATGCGCTGGCGAGCCTCGGTGAATTCCATCTCGCGCCGTGCGTACATTTCGCCCATGATCCGCATGGCTTCGGCATCGTGCTCGCAGGGCACGCTAAAAGCCTTGGCGACAGCATCGGCGGTGATATCGTCATGCGTCGGGCCGATGCCGCCTGAGGTGAAGACGTAATCATACTGAGCGCGCAGGGCGTTCAGCGCCGAAACGATCGCCTCCTCATCATCGGCGACGATGCGAACTTCCTTCAGGTCGATGCCGGCCAGCAGCAGCACATCGGCAAGATGGCCGATATTCTTGTCCTTCGTCCGGCCGGAGAGCAGTTCGTCGCCGATGGCCAGCATGGCGGCTGTGACAATGATTTCGTTCGACATGAAGATATCCAGGACAATGCGCAGTCGGCGCGTTCAAAAGTGTTCGAGATAGGTAGCGCTGTTTGCAGCGATTGCAAACGCTCGTTTTCACTCGACCGCAGGTCCCGGCAAATATTGCAAATGAAATTGCGTCTACGCAGGATGAACAGTGCGTTCTGAGCGTGGGGGCTGCGCCCTTGTCGCATCGCTGATACAAGATTCCCCGACATTCAACGCGTCCAACAAACGGGAGACGTTCTTATGGCTAAGGTTCTGGTTCTCTATTATTCTTCCTACGGTCACATCGAGAAGATGGCCTATGCCGTCGCAGAAGGTGCAAAGTCCACCGGCGCCGACGTCACCGTCAAGCGCGTACCGGAACTCGTTCCGGAAGAAGTCGCCAAGGCATCCTACTTCAAGCTCGATCAGGAAGCCCCGATCGCAACCCCGGACGAACTGGCAGACTATGACGCTATCATCGTCGGCGCCGGTACGCGCTTCGGCACGGTCGCCTCGCAGATGCGCAATTTCTGGGATCAGACCGGCGGCCTGTGGTTCGGCGGCAAGCTCGTCGGCAAGGTCGGCTCGGTCTTCACCTCATCCGCGACCCAGCACGGCGGCCAGGAATCCACCATCCTCGGCTTCATTCCGACGCTTCTCCACCACGGCATGGCCGTCGTCGGCCTCCCTTACGCCTTCCAGGGGCAGATGGGCACGGAAGAAGTCAAGGGCGGCTCTCCCTACGGCGCCTCCACCATCACTAACGGCGACGGCTCCCGCCAGCCCTCCGAAATCGAACTGGAAGCAGCAAAGTTCCAGGGCGCGCATGTCGCCAAGATCGCTGCCAAGCTCACGGCCTAATTTGAATTCCACATATTGATTGAAAAAGGCGCGGCGAAAGCTGCGCCTTTTTCACTGGGATTTTGATGAAATTTAATTTTGGTGCGGACGACGGGGGTCGAACCCGTACAGCCAAAGGCCGAGGGATTTTAAGTCCCTTGCGTCTACCAGTTTCGCCACGTCCGCGTGCCTCTCCCCATCAAGCACTTGAGCGATTCAGTCAAGGAAATGTTTTGCAGGAAGGGGCCGATCGGCGTCAGCCTGACATGCTCGGCTCAGCGACCCTTGAGAACGCTGACAAGCGCCGGTGTCACCTTCTTCTGTTGGAACATGGCCTTAAAATCGGCATAGCTGATCTTTCCCGATACCACACCGTTCATCAGTCGCTGACAAAAGAGCCGCTTTGCGTCGCTTCTTTGAGATTTGACGTAGAAAGCGATTTCATCCAGCGTTTCTGGTGGCAGGCGCTGCGACATGCACTTGTCGATGACCTGCGCTCGTGCCGTCGGGCTTTCCTTCATAATGGGGATGTTCTTCTCGAAGCTTTTTTCCTGCGAGGCGCAGGAAGCAAGCACCGCAAGAGTGAAAGCAATTATAGCTGGGCGCATAAGGCGCATGACGATGTTCTCCCCTTGAACAAAACTGGGATAAACAGCTTTCGCGCGATTCTCAATCCTATGTGCAAGTATAAGTTAATGCCAGCATGGATAAGCGAAGCCCGCCGTAGCCGACGATCGGATTTAAGGCGGGCCTCTAACCATCATCATGATGGCTGTGTCATATTGGACGCAGGGGGAGCTTGGCTGTCAATTCACAGATTTAGGGGTTTCGACAGTCAGGGGCATAAATGGTTAATGACTTGTTCGGTGCGGCCAATCTTGCCATTGCAGGACCGAAAGCGCGATAAAGAGGCTTTCTTTGCTCATCTTTCCTGTGTCATAGCGGGGGTGATTGAAGAAGGACGGACAAGCCGTGGACAACCAGACTGTTCTCGAAGCCACAGAGGCCATGCGTGGCCTCTTTCCCGCAACGCCGCTGCAGCTGAACGAGCATCTTTCCGCGCGCTATGGCGCCGACATCTGGCTGAAGCGTGAGGATCTCACACCGGTTCGCTCTTATAAGATCCGCGGCGCCTTCAATTTCTTTCGCAAGGTGATTGCCGAGGGTGGTACGGGAAAGACCTTCGTCTGCGCATCCGCCGGCAATCACGCCCAGGGCTTCGCCTTCGTCTGCCGCCATTTCGGTGTGCCCGGCGTGGTCTACATGCCTGTGACGACGCCGCAGCAGAAGATCGACAAGACCCGTATCTTCGGCGGTGAGTTCATCACCATCAAGCTCTTCGGCGATTTCTTCGATCAATGCTATCAGGCCGCGCGCGATCACGTCGAGAGCATCGACGGCGTCATGGTGCCTCCCTTCGATCATGCCGATATCATCGAGGGGCAGGCGACGGTCGCTGCCGAGATCGCCGAGCAGCTGCCTGATGGCGTTATCCCCGATCACGTCCTTCTTCCCGTCGGCGGTGGTGGCCTAGCTGCCGGGATCACCGGCTATTTTGCCGATAAGCTCCCGCGTGAGGCATTCACCTTCGCCGAGCCGGCCGGAGCGCCGAGCCTGCGCCGCAGCATCGAGGCGGGGCAGGTGGTCACGCTCGCCAAGGTCGATAATTTCGTCGATGGCGCCGCCGTTGGCCGTATCGGCGAACTGAACTTCGCTGCACTCAGGGGCTTTGCGGCCGAGCAGGTCAAGCTTATCGAGGAAAACGCCATCTGCGTCACCATCACCGATATGTTGAATGTGGAAGGTGTCGTACTGGAGCCGGCCGGCGCGCTGGCGATCACGGCGCTGGAAAAGCTCGATCGCGACGCCATCCGCGGCAAGACCATCGTTGCCGTCGTCTCCGGCGGCAACTTCGATTTCGAGCGCCTGCCTGATGTCAAGGAGCGCGCCATGCGCTATGCGGGCTTGAAGAAATACTTCATCCTGCGCCTGGCGCAGCGCCCCGGCGCGCTTCGCGATTTCCTCAACATGCTCGGCCCGGAAGACGACATCGCCCGCTTCGAATATCTGAAGAAGAGCGCCCGCAATTTCGGCTCCATCCTGATCGGCATCGAGACGAAAAATCCGGATAATTTCAAGCAGCTTATCGCCAATTTTGAAAGTTCCGGCATGGGCTACGAGGACATCACCGAAAACGAGATCCTGGCAAACCTGATCATTTGACTTTGCGACCTTGCAACCTTCATGCTAAAGGCGATCCATGGCTTCGTTCTTTTCAAATATCCTTTCGATTTTCACCGGTGGCGCATCGCAGGCTGGCACTGAAAAATCCGGCGGCTCGACTGTTAGCGTCGAACCTCAGGTACATGCCGGCTGCACGATCTATGCGAC
Organism: Martinezella sp. CNPSo 3890; assembly: GCF_057784455.1. NCBI lineage: Bacteria > Pseudomonadati > Pseudomonadota > Alphaproteobacteria > Hyphomicrobiales > Rhizobiaceae > Martinezella > Martinezella sp. CNPSo 3890. The sequence goes on from NZ_JBXSOR010000001.1 coordinate 1,026,223, forward strand.
GCCGCAGCGCGAGGGCAATCAGTTCCGCCTCATGGGCCGGATTGAGAAGGATGTAAATGGTGAGATCCTGGTGCGCAATTTCATCCGCGCCGATGTCTTCACCTCGTCCGATGATGCCGTGGAATCGACCTTCCGCAAGGGCCAGCAGATCATCGACCAGAATGGCGCCGGCCTCTTCGGCGACAGCGAAAAGGTTCGCCAGGTCTGAAGCAGCCAAACTCCTTTAACATGCATCAGACGCAAGGCCGCCTCTGCATCTGCTTTGGCGGCCCATAACACTCATTGAAAATTGATGGCTGATAATTCGCAGGCTTCAAGCCGCGCGGAATATCTTCGCGCCGGACGGAGCGTGGATCGCGCCGCCATCGACGGTGATTTCGATGGCCGTCACGTTGGCGGAATCATCGGAGGCGAAATAGAGCGCGGCCTTGGCGATTTCGTCGGCTTCGCTCATGCGGCCGAGCGGGCTGAGGCTGCCGAAGCGGGCCTGCAGCGCATCCAGAGCCTCCGGCGTGCTGGCGCGGGGCTCCCAGATCGGGGTCTTGGTGGCGCCGGGTGTAACTTGGTTGACACGGATGCCGCGGGGCGCCAGTTCGGAGGCGAGATTGCGTGTCATGGCGCGAACGGCGCCCTTCGTGCCGGCATAGGCCGAAGCGCCGGGAATGCCGAGAACGGCATGGACGGAGCCGTTCAGGATCACGGAACCGCCGTCGTTCAGATATGGCAGGGCGGCCTGTACGGTAAAGAAGACGCCGGTAAAATTGACGCGAACGATGGTTTCAAACTGCTCAAGCGTCGTTTTGCCGAGCGGCGTATCCCCGGCAATACCGGCATTGGCAAAGACCACATCAAATTTCCCAAGCTTCTCCGCAGCCTCGGCAAAGGCCTTTTCCATGGCCGGGATATCGGTGGTGTCGGCCTGCAAGGCCAGCACGCCGCCGCCGAGCTGTTCGGCTGCTGCAGCCAGTGTCTTGGCATTGCGGCCTGTTATCGCGACCTTCGCGCCTTCGGCGAGGAAGAGGCGGGCAGTGGCGAGGCCAATGCCGCTGTTTCCACCGGTGATGACGGCAACCTTGTTCTTGAGACGCATGTTCGTAGCTCCTGTTGGCTTTTGTCACGATCTGGATTATGATCGTTATCTATAAGGATTATGAGCGTAATCCATTTTGTCAAGCCAGGCATGAAAGGATTTTCGATGGGCCGCTCACAATTGGAAAAGCAGAAGACGCACGAACGCATCGTGACGCTCGCCGCCAAGCGTTTGCGTGAGGAGGGATTGGAAGGGATAGGTGTCGCCGACCTGATGAAGGAGGCGGGGCTTACCGTTGGCGGCTTCTACAAGCATTTCGCCTCGCGCGACGAACTGGTCGCGGAAGCCGTGAAATCGGCGATCGGGTCGTGGCGGCGACAGCAGGAGGAAAAGGGGACCGATCCCGAAAGCATCTCGCTCGACGAGTATGTCGATACCTATCTCAGCGAGCGTCACCGCGATCATTGCGGCGAGGGCTGCGCCTATGCCGCGCTGACGGCGGATATGGCGCGCAGCAGCGATGCGGTCCGCACCGTCGCGACGGATGGCCTGCGAAGGAATTTCGATGCCATGACGGCGCGCATGCCGAAGCCGGAGACAGCCGAAGCCAGGCGCAAGGCGATCATCGCCTCCTGCCTGTTAACCGGAGCCCTCGGCCTCGCGCGCGTGGCGAATGACGAGGCGTTTTCCAATGAAATTCTGGAGACCGTGAGGTCGTTCGTGAAGGAGTTGCCACAGGCGGAATAGCAAAGCGGCCGGCTGATGCCGGCCGCCTGTCAATGCCTGGAGGCTGCAGTCGATTAAGCGGCGAGAGCCAGCTCCGAGGCGCGGGCCTGGGCGGCACCGACGGCCTTTTCGGCAGCTTCCGGACCAAAAGCAACGCCTTCGATGTAAACGGTCTCGACATCGGTGATGCCGATGAAGCCGAGAACCGACTTCAGGTAGGGAACGGCATGGTTCAGCGGGGCAGCCGGGCCTTCGGAGTAGACGCCGCCGGAAGCGAGCACGATATAGGCCTTCTTACCGGTCGCCAGACCCTTCGGGCCGGTTTCCGTGTAGGTGAAGGTGCGGCCGGCGCGAGCGATGTTGTCGATCCAGGTCTTCAGCGAGGAATAGATATTGAAGTTGATGAGGCCGGTGCCGATAACAAGCGTGTCGGCTGCCAGCAACTCGTCGACGAGTGCGTCGGAAACCTTGACCAGTTCCTGCTGCTCGGGCGTGCGGGCGTCGGCCGGCGTGCGGATGGCGGCGGTGAAGGGGCCATCGATATGCGGCAGGTTGTCGGCAGCGAGGTCGCGCTTGACGAGCGTCTTGCCCGGGTTGTTGGCCTTGATCTTCTCGGCCAGTTCGGTGGCGATCTTCGTGGAGAGCGAGTCCGGACGCGGGCTGGAGGTCAGAAGCAGAATGGAGGACATATCCGTTTTCCTTTTCAATGAGTTGCTAAATCGGCTGGGAGAGTCCGATCACGTTCGCCTCCATAAATAAGTCGTCAGTGCTATCGAGAAAAACTGTGATAATATGGATCGGAATTATCGATAGAATGGATGGCAGATGCTCCCCAATCCCACCCTCGACCAATTGCAGGTCTTTCTGACCGTCGCCGAGTCAGGCAGCTTCTCGGCCGCTTCACGAATGCTCAACCGCGCTCAGTCGGTCATCAGTTACACGATTGCCAATCTGGAGGCTCAGCTCGAAATGCCGCTGTTCGAGCGCTCCGGCTCGCGCCAGCCGAAGTTGACGGATGCGGGCAGGGTAATGCTGGAGGATGCCCGCCGCATTCTTTCCGATCTGCAGGTAATGCGCGCACGCGTGAAGGGCTTGAAGAGCGGCCTTGAGGCGGAGGTGGCTGTTGCCATCAGCGTCATGGTGCCGGTGCATGCCACGGTCGATGTGCTGCGGGAATTTCGCGATCGCTTCCCTTATGTTTCCCTGCGCCTCGACACCGGCGAACTTGGTTCGATGCTGGAGCTGGTTGCCAGCGGCAAGTCGACCATCGGTATCGGCGGCTCGGTGTTGAAGCAGGATGATGCCCTGGTTATCGAGCGCATCGGACATTCCTTCATGATGCCAGTTGCCGCTCCGACGCATCCGCTCGCTCTGCTGGGGCGGCCGCTGACGCTGGCCGATGTGCGCGAAGAAGTGCAACTGGTTGTCACCGACGCATCAAATCTCACCAATGGCAAGGATTTCAACGTCCTGTCCTACAAGATCTGGCATCTCAGCGATATCGCCACCAAGCATCAGCTGATCCGCGGTGGTCTTGGCTGGGGCGGCCTGCCGGCCTCGTTCATCATGGAGGATCTGCAGAAGGGACGGCTGGTGCCTTTGGCTCTCGATGCCTACGACCAGAGTGAATATCCGCTCTATGCCATCCGTAAGGTGGACAATCCCCCTGGTCCTGCGGCTGCCTGGATGATCGAGGCTTTCCGTGATCGTCTGTCGCGATGCCCGAATCAGGAGGACTTCAAGTCCGCTGTCGAGATGTTCCATCCGGGAGACAAGCGCCTGGCGGCGGAGTGAAAAAGTCCTCTCCCCAAACGAGAGGAGAGGACGATAGCATTCGTGCTTACAGAACCAGCCGGTAGTTGCGGAAGCCGTCGGCACCTTCGCCGGCGTCTTCGATCTTCACGCTCTTGACCTGATCGAGGAAATCCTTTGCCTTCGGCGAGCTCTGGAACCGCACGGTCGTGTCCGCCAGCGGCTTGAAGGTCCAGTTGCCGTCGGCGGTCGGGTTGATCGTGCCCTGCTCGTGGACATAGCGCACGATGACGTCACGGTTTGTGTCCGGCGCCTGGTAGACGACCTTGTCCGCCGCGATTTCCGGGAAGTTGCCCCCGCCGCCGGCGCGGTAGTTGTTGGTGACGACCAGGAACTTTTGCGCGGGGTCGATCGGCTTGCCTTCGAACTGCAGGTTCTGAATGCGGTTTGCATCGGCATTCAGAATCTTGCCGTCATCGCCGAAGCGACGTGGCTGCGAGACATCGATCTGGTAGGTCACGCCGTCGATGACGTCGAAGTTGTAGGACGGGAAGCTGCTGTTGATCAGATCCGCGTCCTTGGCGCCCGGCTGTACCTGGTTGAACATCGCGGCCGACATTTCCAGCCAGTTCTTGACCTGCGCGCCGTTGATAACAACGGCCTGGACGGTGTTCGGATAGAGATAGAGGTCGGCGACGTTCTTGATGGCGATATTGCCCGCGGGAACGTCCGTATAATAGTCGGCGCCGTTGCGCCCGCCGCATTTGAAGGGCGCTGCAGCCGACAGAACCGGAAGGTCCTTGTACTGCGTCTCCTTCAGTATGTTCTTGATGTACCAGATCTGCGCCTGGCTGACGATCTGCACAGAGGGATCGTCGGCGACCAGCGCGAAGTAGGAATAGAGCGGCGCAGACGTCTTGCCGACGGGCGTGCGGACATAGGTCAGCGTCGCCTCATGCTCGGCCTTGGCGGCTTCGACGACTTCCTTCTTGTCGGTGACGTCAGCGATGACCTTCTTCTTGTCGTCGCGATGGTAGATCGGGCGTGCTTCGGAGGTGAAGTCGACGATCTTCCAGCTCTTGCCATCCTTTTCGAGCAGCAGGTCGATGAGGCCGAGATGCGAGCCCCAGAAGCCGGCCATGACGGCAGGCTTGCCGTGCAGCGTTCCTTTGACCGGATCGGCGTCCTTGATGCCATCCCAGGTCTTCGGGCCGGGGAAGACGAGATGCTGGTGGCCAGTGAAGACGGCATCGATGCCGTCGACCGCAGCGACGTAAAGCGAAGCGTTTTCCATCTTCTCGCTCGGGCCGCTGCCGTCGATGCCGGAATGGGAGAGGGCGATGATGATATCAGCGCCTTCGGCCTTCATGACCGGAACCCAGGCCTTGGCGGCTTCGACGATATCGCGGGTCTGCGCCTTGCCTTCGAGGTTCTTGATGTCCCAGAGCATGATCTGCGGCGGCACGAAGCCGATGAAGCCGATCTTAATCGGGCTTTCATTGCCGGAGCCGTCCTTGATCTTCTTTTCGAGGATCAGATAGGGCTTGAAGAACAGGTCGTCCTTGGTGGGATCGGAGGCGAGCTTGCCCTTGGTCAGGTTGGCGCAGACGAACGGGAAATTCGCGCCGGCCAGCACCTTGAACATGAAATCGAGGCCATAGTTGAATTCGTGGTTGCCGAGCGTGCCCACAGAGTAGCCGAGCGTGTTCATCGCCTTGATGACCGGATGGACGTCGCCATCCTTCATGCCGTGCTGATAGGCCATGTAATCGCCCATCGGATTGCCTTGCAGCACGTCACCATTGTCGATCAGGAGCGAGTTTGTGGCCTCGGCGCGGATATTGTCGATGATCGTTGCGGTACGCGTCAGGCCCATCGTGTCGTTCGGCTTGTCGGCATAGTAGTCATAGGGGAAGACGTTGACGTGAATGTCGGTCGTTTCCATGAGGCGCAGATGCGCCTGATTGCTCGCAGCGCGGGCTGCGAAAGGATGCAGCACGATCAGCGCCGCCGTGGCGCTGAGGCCTTGCAGCAGGGAACGGCGCGACATGCTGGGCAAATCCAGAATGGAAGACATAAGGCACTCCTTCAACGATGGGGCTATGGTCCGTCGATCATCTCTCGGGCGAGCGAGATTAGGACGATTTTTGAAGGTGTGCACCAGGAATGTGACAGGCTTATTGTGGATCGTAGCCGGCTTGCGCCGACATTCGATCAGCGCTTGAGAACCGGCTTTATGTCCTTGTGGAAAAAGCGGAAATAGGACGCGACCTTGGCCGAGGCATTGGACGAGCGATCGAACTCGATGCCGATACGGCCGTTATGAGCCCAGCGCACGAAACCATCCAGCAGGCCGATATCGTCGCATTCGACGCGAACCTTGCTGCCCGCCGCTGCATAGAGCGGCGCCTGCAGATCGAGCGCGATGCCGCTTGTCGAAATATCGACGACGCGGCCGGCGACAAGCTTGGTGAAGTAGCGAACCTGACCCATGAGCCGCGCGTGATGGCGCGGCGAGCCGCGTGTCTTGATTTTCAGATTGCTTTCGACGAGAGATTTCGAGGAGAATTGCATGATCTTATCCCGGCCCGCGCATCTTTTTCAGCCTTTGGATAACATGTGTGCATTGAGGGATTCTTAGTGTAATCGTTAAAATTGTAGTCGAGAGTCCCGAATCGGTACTGGACCGGGTTCCCTTTCATGAAGTGCAATGTGAATATTTTGGGGAGCAGAACATGCGCATCGTTTCGTTGAATGCATGGGGCGGCCGGCTGCATGAGCCGTTGATACCCTATCTCGTCGATGTCGAGGCGGATGTTCTGTGCCTGCAGGAAGTGGTCCGCACGCACAACGCACAATCCGAATGGCTGGTTTATCGCGATCACGGAATCGAGCTTCCGCAGCGTGCCAATCTTTTCGAGGAGCTGAAAGCTGCTTTGCCGGCTTATGATGCCTTCTTCCTCCCCGTCGCGCGAGGCGATCTCTTCGACGGTGACACGCGCTTGGACTCTGAATTCGGACTGGCAACCTTCGTGCGCAGAACCTATCCGATCATCGGCCAGGGAGCCGGTTTCGTTCACGGCGAATTTTCTGCTGATGGCTATGGACCGCATCCGCGCTCCCGCAATGCCCATTGCATCCGCCTTTTCCACTATGAGCGCGGCTATCCCGTCACCATTGCTCATATGCATGGCCTTCGGGATCTGGAAGGCAAGGGCGATACGCCGGCCCGGCGCCATCAGGCGCAAGCGCTGGTTGAGATCATTCGTCAGGTTCGGCAAGAGGGCGACCGGCTGGTGGTTTGCGGTGACTTCAACGTGCTGCCGGATAGCGAGACCTTCGAGATCCTCGGCAACCTGGGGCTTGTCGATCTCGTCACTTCACGGGGACATGACGACACGCGCACCTCGCATTATAAGAAGCAGCCGCGTTTTGCCGACTACATGCTCGTGACATCGAATGTCGAGGTCATCCGTTTCGATCCTGTCGCGGAGCCAGAGGTGTCCGATCATCGCGCATTGCTGCTGGATATGTGCTGACGAAGATCACAAGCCGACATTCGGCCGGTCGATGATCTCGCGCAGTGCAAAGCTGGAATTGATCTTCACGACATGGGGCAGGGCGGAGAGCCAGTCGCGATGGATGCGCTCATAGTCTTCGAGGTCCCGCGCGGCGACCCGGAGTATGTAGTCGTATTCGCCCGACATGAGGTAGCAGGAGAGCACGTTGGGGCAGCGCTTCACCGCGGTTTCGAATTCCGAAAGCGTCTTTGCGAATTGGCCTGACAGGGAGATGTGCACGAAGGCGATCATCTTGTAATCCAGCGCCTTGTGCGAGAGATGCGCGTGATAGCCGTCGATGACGCCGCTCTTTTCCAGGATATCGAGCCGGCGTGAACAGGCGGAGGGTGAAAGACCGACCTTCTCGGCCAGTTCCGCATTGGTGATCCGGGCATTCTGCTGCAGCATCCGCAGAATCGAATGATCGATGGCATCGAGGTCAGACATTCGAAGATCTTTCGAAGAAATTCCTATTTGCGCAATAAATCACGAAAAATGACTGCAGCGCAAATCGTCTTTGCAAGGACATTGCGGGGCGGAGGTGGTCTGATTTCACTTGGAGAAAATGAAAGACGCAAAAGCATTCGAGGAGGAATGAAATGCGCGTTGGCTGCCCCAAGGAAATCAAGAACCACGAGTACCGCGTCGGTCTGACGCCGGCATCCGTTCGTGAATATGTCGCCCATGGCCACGAAGTCTGGGTCGAGACGAAGGCCGGCGCCGGCATCGGTGCCGATGACCACGCCTATGCGGCTGCCGGCGCCAAGATCGCCGCAAGCGCCAAGGATATTTTCGAGAAGTGCGACATGATCGTGAAGGTCAAGGAGCCGCAGCCCTCGGAATGGGCACAGCTCCGCGAAGGCCAGCTTCTTTACACCTATCTGCATCTGGCCCCTGATCCGGAACAGACCAAGGGCTTGCTCGCCTCGGGCGTGACCGCTGTTGCTTACGAGACCGTGACCGACGAGCGCGGCGGCCTGCCGCTGCTGGCGCCGATGTCCGAAGTCGCCGGCCGCCTGTCGATCCAGGCGGGTGCAACCGCTCTGCAGAAGGCCAATGGCGGTCTCGGTATCCTGCTCGGCGGCGTGCCCGGCGTGCTGCCGGCAAAGGTCGCGATTATCGGCGGGGGCGTCGTCGGTTTGCATGCGGCCAAGATGGCGGCCGGCCTCGGTGCCGACGTCAGCATCCTCGATCGCTCGCTGCCGCGCCTGCGCCAGTTGGACGATATCTTCAACGGCCGCGTCCATACGCGCTATTCCAGCATCCAGGCGCTGGAGGAAGAGGTCTTTTCCGCCGATCTTGTCATCGGTGCCGTGTTGATCCCCGGTGCCGCCGCGCCGAAGCTGGTGACGCGCGAAATGCTCTCAGGCATGAAGAAGGGTTCTGTTATCGTCGATGTCGCCATCGACCAGGGCGGCTGTTTCGAAACCTCGCATGCAACGACGCATTCCGATCCGACCTATGTGGTGGAAGGCGTCGTACACTATTGCGTCGCCAATATGCCGGGTGCCGTTCCCGTGACCTCGGCCCATGCGCTCAACAACGCCACGATCTATCACGGTCTCGCCTTGGCCGATCGTGGCCTGCGCGCCATCGCGGAAGACAAGCACCTCCGCAATGGCCTCAATGTCCACAAGGGCCGCATCACCAACCGGCCAGTGGCCGAGGCGCTCGGCTATGAAGCCGTTGCACCCGAAAGCATTCTGAACGTCGCGTAAAGCCCAACGCGTGCACGTCAGATGGAGGCGCCGGCATCCGCGTATGCCGGCGCTCCCATTCTATCGATCCGGCACTGGTAGCAATTGTTGCGGGCCGAGCGGACATGGACATAGGCTATGTCGGGCCGCTCAAGCAGCGAAGCTGCATAGGCTGGGATATCGCCGGTCGGCGTCACAGCACCGGTCCCATAGACGATGCGGTCGTTCTTGCCATAACCACGCACGATGAAATCCTTGCTGGTCGTCAGCACCGGCGGCAGGATTTCTTCTGCTTCGTAGCGCTGACATGGCGTCTTATGCAGAAAGATTGGACCCGTCTCCGCATAGGGCTGCAATTCCGGGAAGGGGCGATAGGCGAAGACGAACAGCTCTTCGCCGGCATCGATATTGCACAGGCAGTGACGGCAGGGATGGCCGGGACCATCGGAAATCATGGTCTCCGGCCGGTGACCATAGGCATCGACGCCGCCGTTCCACAGAACTTCGGCATCGGAGGTGGGCATGGCTGCAAAGGCGATGTAAGGCATGGCAAAGCTCCTTTCGAGACTTGCCATGTGATGCGCCCGAACAAGAAGCGAAACCACCCGATTCCTGCCGAAAGCTAACCCTTAGCTCTTCTTGGCGAGCTCAAGCAGTTCCTTGTCGCTGAGCGGCCGGACGATGCCTTCGCCGGTCGAAATCGGTGAGAAGCCGAACATCTGATAGAGCTGCAGCGCCCTGGGATGATCGAGATTATTCGTGGTCGTAATGATGCGCTGCGGGTTTAACGTCCATATGGCGTAGAGCGATTGCAGCAGGAACCATTTGCCGATACCGAGGCCGAGTGCGTGTTCGATGAGGCCGAAATGGCTGAGCTCGATCGTTTCCTCGTCCTGGCGGAAATACTCGAAGAATCCGCCCGGCGCGCCATTGACGTAAAGGACGCTGATATCGTTGCGCTGGTCGTGAAGAATAGCGGTCAATTGCTCGTCGGAGAGGCGCAGACGCTCCACCCAATGCCAGCGAGCGCCCACCTGGCGATAGAGATAGCGATAGAAGGGCAGCGGAATGCCAGGCGCCCGCATGATCGCAGTCTGGATATTGACCGGCACCGGCAGGCTGGCCTTGGGCGGCGCAGTCATTTCCAGGCGCGTGATATGAACCTTGATGGAGGAGGGCGTCTTCACGGCAGGGATGCTCAATCTTGACCGGTGACGATTGGCGTATCCGCCCGGCTGCCCCATTCCGACCAGGAGCCGTCATAGAGCTTGTTGTTGCCGTGGCCGAGGGATTCGAGTGCCAGCGTGATGATGGCGGCGGTAATGCCGGACCCGCAGGTCGTCACCACAGGCTTTTCGAGATCGATGCCGGCCTTCTCGATGGTTTCCTTCAATTCCGGCAGCGACTTGAACTTGCCATTCGTAGCAAAAACGCCCGACGGCAGGCTTCTCGCGCCCGGCATATGGCCTGAGCGCATGCCTTCGCGCGGCTCAGGCTCCGTTGCTGCGAAACGGCCGCCACTGCGGGCATCTGCGATCTGCAGGGAATGGCTGTCGACTATTTCTCGCATCTCATTGAGCGAAACGATACGGCTGCCATTGAACTTAGGCTTGAACGTTGCCGGAGCCAAGCTGGGCGTCGTCGTCTCCAGCGGCCGCGCTTCGGCCTTCCAACCATCCAGGCCGCCGTCGAGCACGAAAACATTCGGCGCACCCATGACGATGTGGAACAGCCACCAGACGCGCGGCGAGGCGAACAGGCCCGGACCATCATAGATCACGATCCGATCGCTGTCGCTGATGCCGAGCTTGCCGACTTCGGACGCGAAGAATTCGGGCGAGGGAACCATATGCGGCAGGCCGGTCGAATGATCCGCAATCTTGTCCTGATCGAAGCGGATGGCACCGGGAATATGGCCGCCGGCATATTCGGCATCGGCATTGCGCTTCTGTGCCGGCAGATAGAAGGATGCGTCGAGGATGCGCAGGTCCTTGGCACCCAACTCGCCCTGCAGCCAGTCGGCGGATACGACGAAACGGCTCTTGTCCGCTGCCATGATGATCACTCCCTGCTATGGTTTATTGGTCTTGATGTCGAGATAGGCGCTTGCCCGGTCAATTCTCGTCGGTCGGCGCGCCGAAACGAATGCGGAAGCGGCGGTTTTCCTTGCCCTTCTTCTCGATCTTGGCGATGTGGATAGCGCCGACCTCCTGTGTTTCCGACACATGCGTGCCGCCGCAAGGCTGGCTGTCAATGGCAGAATCCTCGCCGATGCAGACGAGGCTGACCCGGCCGAGACCCGTCGGCGGGCGCACATTCTTGGATTTGACGATGCCGGGATTGGCGATCAGCTCCTCGTCCGTGATCCAGCGAACGAAAACCGGATGGTTCTCGTTGACGAGCGCCATTATCCTGGCAGTCACTTCATCCTTGTCGATCGTCTCGCTCATGTCGAAATCGACGCGGCTCTCCTCCTCGCCGACTGCCGCGCCCGTGATCGGATAGGGGCAGACCACCGAGAGCAGATGGCAGGCCGTATGCATGCGCATCAGCTTATAGCGCCGCGCCCAGTCGATGTGCAGCACCAGCTTTTCGCCGACGATGGGCAAGTGCTGATTTTCGAGTGGGACATGGATGATGATGTCCTTGATCGGCCCATGCTTCGTTTGACCGAGCATGATCCTCGAGCCGTCGCCGCGCTCCAGGAAACCTGTATCGCCCGGCTGACCGCCCGAGGTGGCGTAGAAGCAGGTCTGATCGAGTTCGATGCCCCCATCTTCGTGGATCGCGGTGACGACGGCTTCCGCAGTCGAGAGATAGAAATCGTCACGATAAAGGGCATGGACGGTCATATGATCACGCTGTTGTTTCGTATGGGACGGCGATTTCAGCCCGTTTTTCCAAATAGCTTGGCAGCGGCAGGCCCTTCGACTTCAGGAAGTCGGGATTGAAGAGCTTGGACTGATAGCGATTGCCGTAATCGCACAGGATGGTCACGATCGTGTGTCCGGGACCGAGATCCTTGGCGAGACGCACCGCGCCGGCGATATTGATGGCAGTCGAGCCGCCGAGGCACAGGCCCTCGTGTTCGACCAGATCGAAGACGTAAGGAAGCGCTTCGGCATCGGTGATCTGATAGGCGAAATCAGGCGTGAAACCTTCCAGGTTCGCCGTGATGCGGCCCTGGCCGATGCCTTCGGTGATCGAGGAGCCGGAGGATTTCAGCTCGCCATTCTTGTAGAATTCATAGAGCGCGGCACCTTCCGGGTCGGCAATGCCGATCTTGATGTTCTTGTTGAAGGCATGCAGCCCCATAGCGACGCCCGCCAGCGTGCCGCCGGAACCGACCGAGCAGATGAATCCGTCGATCTTGCTGTTGGTGTCGGCCCAGATCTCCTTGGCGGTCGTCTCGATGTGGGCCTGACGGTTGGCGACATTGTCGAACTGGTTTGCCCAAATCGCGCCGTTCGGCTCGGTCTTTGCGAGCTGTTCGGCCAGCCGGCCCGAAACCTTCACATAGTTGTTCGGGTTCTTGTAGGGAACGGCGGGAACCTCAACCAGTTCGGCGCCGAGCAGCTTCAGCGCATCCTTCTTTTCCTGGCTCTGTGTCTCAGGAATAACGATGACGGTGCGGTAGCCGAGAGCTTTGGCAACCAGCGTCAGGCCAATGCCGGTGTTGCCGGCCGTGCCCTCGACGATCACCCCACCGGGTCTCAGCAGACCTTTTTTCTCGGCGTCGCGAATGATATACAGCGCGGCGCGATCCTTCACCGATTGGCCGGGATTCAGAAACTCGGCCTTGCCGAGAATGGTCGAGCCCGTCGCCTCGGAGGCGCCCTTGAGCTTGATCAACGGCGTATTGCCAATTGCTTCGAGGACGGAGGGATGGACGGTCATGGAATCTGCCTTCTGTTCGCAACTACTGTAAGAACGGTCTTTTCCCTTCACAAGGCGGCATAGGCAAGAAATTCTGTTCCTTGCTATTCCTTTGCCTCGCAAAATTCGACTTGGCGGGCCTCTTGGTCTCTCTCTTTCATCCAAGTCCGCAGTCTCCAGTTGGTGACATTGTTTTCCCGATGAAGCCGTCAGTCTGGCCGAAAGCGGCCACAATGCTACGCTATTTCTAAAATGCCACGACGGTCGCTGTTGAAAGCGTTTGATGTAGGCGGCCGCCAGCCAAGGAGAAGAGCCATGAGCCCGTTCATCGCACGTCCTGAACATGGAGTGGTCTGGATCACCGGCGCCAGTTCCGGTATCGGCCGCGCGTTGGCGCTGAAACTGGCTGAAGAAGGATATAAGGTTGCCGTTACGGCTCGCAGCCACGACAAGCTTCTGGCGCTGCAGGCAGAGGCCAGCGCGCTTGCCGGCAGCATCGTCGTGCTCGATGGCGATGTATCCGACACGGAGGATATGGAGCACACTGTCGCCGCGATCGAATACCAGCATGGCCCTATTGCCTTGGCGGTTTTGAACGCCGGCATCTATCTGCCCGCGCGGGGTGAAGATCTCAATCACGAAGTCTTCGAGCGGAGTTTCGCTGTCAATCTTCACGGTGTCGTCAATTGTCTCGTTCCGGCGGTGCGGCATATGCGGGCTCGGGGATATGGCCAGGTTGCCCTCGTATCCTCCGTGGCCGGTTATGGCGGTCTGCCCGGCGGTGCGGCCTATGGGGCCAGCAAGGCTGCATTGATCAACATGGCCGAAAGCCTGAACTTCGAGCTCGACCGCATGGGCATCCACATCCAGCTCATAACTCCAGGCTATGTCGACACGCCATTGACGGCACAGAACAAGTTCGTGATGCCTGATATCGTGTCGGCACAGCAGGCGGCTGATGCGATCGCTGCCGGATTGAAATCCCCATCCTTCGACATCAGTTTCCCGAAGAGCCTGGTCTATCGGGCAAAACTGTTGAAGTTGCTGCCCTACGGCCTCTATTTCAAGGCGCTCAGGTATTTTCTCGGGAGCGGCAGCAAGCGCAGATCGGTAGGGCCGCACATAACCGCGCATCCGGCCGAATAGCGCCTATCTGCCATCTTTAAGCGATGCGTGTGCAGCGAGTGCGCGCTGCCGCGCCATGGCATGATCGACGATCGGCCGAGGATAGTGTTTGCCGAGTTCTATGCCCGCACGCTTGAGCACGTCATCAGGCGCCTCGAACGGCCGATGGATATATTTGCTGTCGAGCTTGGAGAGCTCCGGCACGAAGGTCCTGACATAGCCGCCATCCGGATCGAATTTCTCTCCCTGCAACACCGGATTGAAGATGCGGAAGAATGGCGAGGCATCGGCGCCGGAGCCCGCAACCCATTGCCAGTTTGCCGCATTGGCGGCCGGATCGGCATCGACGAGCGTATCGCGAAACCAGGCTTCCCCGTTACGCCAGTCGATCAGCAGATCCTTGATCAGGAAGGAAGCCGTGATCATGCGGACGCGATTATACATCCAGCCATGGCGCCATAGCTGCCGCATGCCGGCATCGACGATCGGATAACCGGTTTGCCCGCGCTGCCAGCTTGTGAGCAGCTTGGTATCGGATAGCCAGGGAAAATCATCGTAGCGATCGTTCCAGTTTTCTGTCCTGAGCTTCGGGAAATGAAAGAGCTGATGATAGCAGAATTCGCGCCAGACCAGCTCCTTGCGGAAGCGGACGACGTTGTCCTTGGCGATATTGTCGGCCAGTCGGCGCGTCGCATGCCAGATACGGGCAGGCGAAATCTCTCCGAGCGCCAGATGCGGCGAGAGCAGGGAGGTTGCCGGTCTGTCCGGAAAATCGCGGCCGACCGCATAATCATCGATGGCGCCATCGATGAAGTCCTTCACCTTCTCTTGCGCCGCGGCTTCGCCCGGCTTCCACATGTCCGTAAATTCTGATGCCCAGTTCGGCTTGGTGGGCAGCATTGACCAAGAGGCGAGCGTGTCCGATTGCGGCCAGCGGCCGGGTGCGAGGAGCTTTGCCGGCGCTTCTATCGGAAACGGCGGTTCGCCGGATTGCTCGAATGCGCGCCAGAAGGGCGTGTAAGTCTTGTAATGGTCGCCTGCGCCCGTGCGCAGGCGTGTCGGTTCATGCAGCAGCTGGCCGGCAAAGCTGTTGGCCTCGATACCCTTGCTCCGCAACGCCTTCTTGATTTGGGTGTCCACGTCGATCCCGGCCGGGTCGTATCGACGGTTCCAGACGACGGCCTCAGCCTTGGTTTCCTCAATAAGTTTTTCGAGCACCGTCAGCGCATTGCCCTGGCGGAGGATAAGCCTGCTCCCGAGGCCATCGAGGGCGGTTTGCAGGGCGGCGAGCGAATGATGTAGCCACCATTCCTGCGCTCCGCCAAGCGGCCCGCGCTCCGTCACGCCCGGCTCGCGAATATAGACGGGAATTACCGCGCGGCCTGAAGTTGCCGCCGCCTGTAATGCGTGGTTGTCGTCGAGGCGGAGATCCTTGCGAAACCATAGGACAACGGGGCTCGGCTCTTTTGTCGGTGTCGTCATGGTCCTGGCCGATCGCCCATCCTCTGTTGCGTCTCGCATGCCTTATAAAGGCGAAAACCCTTATACGGTGCCAGCCGTCAAATGGTTCCACTACCGCGCGTTACATAGGCGGATGCCACACGCAACTCTCGTAAGGAAAACTGGATGCCGCTTATGATATAAGGAATGCTTGTCACTGTTCTGTAATGCAAATTCGCTAGCAGTCCACCCGATTGACAGGACCAGAATTGATGGGCCTCGAATTGACAGGCGGGGAAGATTAAAATGGCGGAAATCCGCATCGAACAAGTTCGCAAGGCCTATGGACGCAACCCGGTCGTTCATGGCGTCGACCTGAATTTCCGATCGGGCGAATTTGTCGTCATCCTCGGACCTTCCGGCTGTGGCAAGTCCACGCTGCTGCGCATGATCGCCGGCCTTGAAGATATCACCTCGGGCGAGATCATCATCGATGGCAAAGTGGTCAACCAGCTCGAGCCGCGCGAGCGCGGCTGCGCCATGGTCTTCCAGAACTACGCGCTCTATCCGCACATGGATGTCGCCGCCAACATGGGCTATGCGCTCAAGGTTGCCGGCGTGCCGCGCGCAGAGCGTGATCGCCGCATCAAGGAAACCGCCAAGATCGTCGGCCTCGAGGATTTCCTCGCTCGCAAGCCGGCCGAACTCTCCGGCGGTCAGCGCCAGCGCGTCGCCATGGGCCGTGCCATCATCCGCGAGCCGAAGGTCTTTCTCTTCGACGAGCCGCTTTCCAATCTCGATGCCAAGCTGCGCGTGCAGATGCGCGTCGAAATCCGCCGGCTGCACAAGCGCTTGTCGGCAACATCGGTCTTCGTGACGCATGATCAGGTCGAAGCCATGACGCTCGCCGACAAGCTCGTCGTCATGTACAAGGGCAATGTCGAGCAGGTCGGCACGCCGCTCGAGGTCTACAACACGCCGCGCACCCGTTTCGTCGGTTCCTTCATCGGCTCTCCGGCCATGAATTTCCTGGAAGGCACCTTCGCGGCCAATGGCGAGCAATTCATCTTCGACGGCATTCCGATCGCCATCGACGCCAACATCGGCAAGCGCCACGCCGGTCAGCCGGTTGCCCTCGGCGTCCGTCCCGAGCATGCGCGCGTCGTCCCCGCGGGCACGCCGGGCGCTATCCCGGCAACGGTCGATTTTGTCGAAGAACTCGGCGCGGGCCGCGTCATTCATTGCGATATCAACGGTTCGAGCTTCGCGGTCGCCGTTGCCGACCACACGACAGGTCAGACCGGTCAGTCGGTCGCTTTGGAGCTGCCGCAGCAGCATACCCATCTCTTCGCCCAGGATACCGGGTTGCGGCTAGACGCCGTTGCCTCCGTCACGCCGCTCAAAGTGCTGGCGAGCTGATTTCAAACATAAATTTTCAGTAGGTGAGCCCGGAAGTTTTCCCGACTTCCGGGCTTTTTATTTGTGTAGGTCGACGGAGTTTAAGTGAAGTTGGGTTTGCGCAGGATATTCCAGCACGATACCGATGAGTATTTAATCGCAGGGGACTGCCGCGACACCAAATGCGGCGCGGCAGGAACGAGATTACTTCTCCGTAGCGATCATCCCGCGAACGACCCAGCGCTGCATCAGCACGACGACGGCAAGCGGTGGAATCATAATGATCAGCGTGCCGGCCATCGCGATGTGCCATTCCGGAAGGCCGCCAAAATTCGGGATGAGTGATTTGAGTTCGTGAACCGCCGTTATGTGGGCGGGATCGGTGGTCACCAACAACGGCCATAGATACTGGTTCCACGCCCACAGGAACATGATGGTGCCGAGGGCGGCCATATTGGTGCGCGAGAGCGGCAGCAGAATGTCGATGAAGAAACGCAATGCTCCGGCGCCGTCCATGCGCGCGGCCTCGGCCAACTCGTCCGGTATCGTCAGGAAGAACTGGCGATAAAGAAAGGTCCCAGTCGCTGTCGCGACCAGCGGCAGGATAAGGCCGATTGAGGAGTTGAGTAGCCCGAGATTCAGTGAGACTTCGATGCCCGTGAGCTTTGCGATGAGCCAGGTGATGCCGGTGATGTCAAGAATTCCCTGGAAGGGCGAAAGCACGTTCGCTGCGACCGCATAGGTCGGCACGATCCGAACCTCGAGCGGCAGCATCAGCGTGATGAAGATCAGCCAGAAGATGAGGTGGCGACCGGGATAGCGGAAGTAGACCAGGGAAAAGGCTGTTATCGCCGAAACGAGTACCTTGCCCACCGCGACACCGGTGGCGAAGATCAGGCTATTCAGCAGCTTCGGGCCAAGATTGGCGGTCGTCCAGGCCGTCTTCATGTTGACCCAGAAATCCGAACCGGGAATCAGCGACATCGGCACTTTGTTGACGTCGGTGATGTTATGCGATGCGGCAATGGCGACGATAGCCAGCGGACCTACAGCGACTATGAAGCCAAGGAGCAGGATCAGGTGTGTAAAGAAATTAAGAATGGGGGTGCGCTCGACCATGTCAGCCTCAACGGTAATGCACGCGCTTCTCGATGAAGCGGAACTGGAAGATGGTAAGCAGGACGATCAGCAGCATGAGAATGATGCTCTGCGCCGCCGCACCGGAAAAATCGAGGCCTTTGAAGCCGTCTGAATAGATCTTGTAGACCATGAGGTTGGTCGAGTTATGCGGGCCGCCCGAAGTCATGATGTCGACGATCCCAAATGAATCCTGAAAACTTTCGGTGATGTTGATAACGAGCAGAAAGAAGATCGTCGGGGTGATTAACGGGAGCTGGATATCCCAGAAGCGGCGGAGCACCCCGGAGCCGTCCATGGCGGACGCCTCGATCAGCGCGCGTGGGATGGCCTGGAAAGCGGCAAGGAAGAAGATAAAGCTGTATCCGATATATTTCCAAGAAAAGGCGGCGATAATGCAGGCCATGGCGGCATTGCCGTCGAGACCAGGATCCCAAAATCCCGGCCACCATTGATTGACCACGGCCATGAGGCCGGCTTCCGGCGCCAGGATGAAGCGGAAGGCCATGGCCGATGCAGGTGCTGCAATTCCGTACGGCCAGATCAGGACCACGCGGTAGATTTTAGAGCCGCGCAGCTGCCGATCGGTCAGCGCCGCAAGTATCAGCCCGCCCGCCATGGAAATAGTTGTGCTGATAGCAGCGAAAACAATGCTGATCGTGACCGAGTTCCAGTAATCGGAACTAGCGAGAATCGATTTGAAATTGTCGAGTCCGACCCAGATGTTGCCGCCGCCCCAGGGTTGCTGCAGCGTCAGGGACCAGAAGACCGCCTGACCGGCCGGCCAATAGAAAAAGGTGAAGATAAGAAGCAGCTGCGGCACTGCGAACAGGATGCCGACGCTCCATTTGTTGAAAGTTACTCGCTTTTCCATTGTCTCTACCGGCTTGATATCTCGATGCCACGCTTGCCCTCATAACGAACGTCCGCCGGGAAAGCCCGGCGGACGCTGTTCTGTTATGAGCTTTGCCGCTTACGGCAGCTGCTTGCCCTTGTAGGTGGCTTCGAAGCGCTCGAGCACGGCGTTGCCGTTCTTAACGAGATTGTCGATGCCTTCCTGGACGCTGACCTTGTTGGCGAAGATGGCCTGCATCTGATTGCCGAATTCAGCGCGGATCTGCGTGAAGCTGCCGAGGCGAATGCCACGGGTGATCGCGGTTGGCTCGGAAGCGGTCAAGCTGGCGATAGCGACTTCGCGACCCTTGTAAGGAGCCTTGTCGTAGAAACCGGAGGATTTCATGAATTCGAAGCCGGACTTCGTAACCGGGATATAGCCCGTATTGGTCGACCAGAAGAGAGCGGTTTCGGGCTTGGCAATGAAGTTCAGGAACGCGGCAGCGCCCTTGTATTCGTCAGAGGACTTGCCGGAGAGAACCCAGAGCGATGCGCCGCCGACAAGTGAATTCTTGCGCTCGGTACCGGCGTAAACCGGGAGCTCGGCGACATCCCAGTTCATGCCGGCTTTCTGCGTCTTGCCGACCGTGCCATGGTCGCCGACCGAGGTCATGATCATCTGGCAATCGCCGGCGGCAAAGGCCTGGACCATGTCCTGGCCGAGGTCCTTGGACTTGATCTTGATGAGGCCCTGGTCGTACCAGCTCTTGAGATCCGTCACATACTTGACGAACTTGGTCTTGTTGACGGTAAGGCGGGCGTCGAGACCATCATAACCGTTGTTCTTGGTGGCAATCGGCTGATCGTGGATGGCCGAGAACTGCTCCATCAGCTGCCAGCTTTCGTTGCCGGAGATGTTGATCGCCATCGGGCATTCATAGCCGGCGCCCTTCAGCGCCTTCATGTCTTCCGCAGCTTCTTCCCAGGTCTTCGGAGCGGCAGTTTTGCCGATCTTGGCGAAGGCATCCTTGTTCCAGTAGAGCAGAGCGGTGGAAGAGTTGAACGGGAAGGAAAGCAACTCGCCCTTCGAGGTGGCGTAGTAGCGGGCGATACCCGGGAAATAGTTGTTCCAGTCAACCTTGTAGCCGTTTTCGGACATCAGCTTGTTGACCGGATAATAGGCGCCCGAAAGCATCATCGTTGCCGTGCCGACGTCATAGACCTGAACGATCGTCGGCTGCTTGTTGGCACGGAAGGCCGCAATCGTGTTCTGCAGAGCGGCGTCGTAATTGCCCTGGCTCACGCAGGAAACTTCATAATCCTTCTGGGAATCGTTGAAGTTCTTGCAGAGCGTCTCAACAACGCGCTGAAGGTCGCCCGAAAGGCCAAACCAGAAATCGAACTTGGTCGGAGCAGCAGCGGCCGGCATCGCCAAAGCGACGCTCATGACGCCGGCAGTAGCAGCCGAAATGAAGTTTTTAAGTTTCGACATAATCCCTATTTCCTTTTTGAAAGCTCGGAACCGGTGGCCTTGCGCAAGTCCGCGGTAGCGGCGTTATAGACAAGCTGTGTGACAGTTTGTTGAGAGCAAGAATCCCGCATTGACGGGCTTTTTCACACGCGCAGCGGCTTTGCGGAGCAGCGCTTATCGCAGGATCGTGCATTTGAGGTTCTGCTGATCAAAAGGTGTGGGCTGCGCCTGTTCGCCCACAGATTGCTGGTCGGTCAGGAAGACGCGATGGTCCTCCTTGCCCGCGCCCCGAGCCGTGTTGCAAGATCACCGGCAGGACGTTCGGATGGCATTGGAGGAATGAGAATATGGGTCTCAGCGAGCGGCAGAAAATGGCGGCGGGGGAGTGGTACTGCTGTTTCGATCCGGAGCTCGATGCCTTGCGCTGGCAGGCGCGCGAGGCAGTGCATGCACATAACACGATGCCGCCCGCCCAGCGGGGCAATCTTGCGCCGGCTTTGTCTGCGCTCTTTGCCGAGATCGGCGAGAGCGTCTTCATCGAGGCGCCGTTTCATTGCTCCTATGGCATCAATATCTCGCTCGGCCGTCGGGTCTATATGAATGCCGGCTGCACGATCCTCGATAGCGCCAGCGTCCGCATCGGTGACGGCAGCATGCTGGGACCGGGCGTCCATATCTATTGCGCCGAACATCATAGGGATGCCGAATTGCGCGGGGTGGGTCTGGAAGTCGCCCGACCGGTGACGATCGGCAGAAGCGTCTGGATCGGCGGCGGCGCGATCCTGGTCGGCGGCGTGTCGGTGGGGGACGGCGCGATCATCGGCGCCGGCGCGGTCGTCACCAGGGATGTTGCCGCCGGCGCGACTGTGGTCGGCAATCCGGCTCGTCCCGTTCGTGCGGGATAGGATAAAAGAGTTAGTTTGCCGGGCGGCGTTTTCGCGTCCACCATACGACGAAGCGGCGGCGCCAACGGCGCACCATAGGCATGTCGTGCGAGAGCACGATAAAGCCCAGTGGCAGCATCCAGAAGCCGAGCACCGGCAGGAAGCCGAGCAGTCCGCCGAAAATGAGGGCTATCCCCACGCCGACGCGGGCAAGGCGCGATCGGGGCAGGGGGATTCTCACGGAGCCGAAAACCAGCTCGCGGGTCGAGGGATCAATGCCAAAACGGCGGGTTTTCCGGCCATTCCGATCGGCATTTGCTGTCGTTTCGCTTTGATCGGTCATCCACAGGAAATGGTGGCGCGAGGAAATAATGCAAGAGAATGCATTTTTTTTGAAAAAACCGCTTGGCAAATCGGGAAAGCATTTGTATTACCCCGCTCACACCGCGCCAAGCGCATTCCCTGGTAGCTCAGCGGTAGAGCATTCGACTGTTAATCGACAGGTCGCCGGTTCGAATCCGGCCCGGGGAGCCACTCTTCTTCTACAGAATTGAAGCTGATATCGGAGCAAGCGTGCCCCATTGACTTAATGCTGTGTCCGTAATTCTCAAAGCTGATGAGTGCGGCCAGGCTTATAGCAGCACATTTTTGCAGTTTTATTGCGCATGCCCCCAGCACTAACTTCGGCCGAGGCTCGCCTGGTTCGACAGCGGTATCTTCGTTGACCGGTCTTTCCCATTCATGCCAGATTGCCGCCACCTGTCAGCCAGGCGTCAATGCCGGTGGGCAATCGGGGATGTGGGCCAAATCTGGTACATTTGGGGGATAAGATGGCCGAGAATGCGAGCTTTCGTGGTGGAGTGGCGGTGGGATGGGTTCTTAGCGTAATTGTGATTCTTGCATTGGTGGCCGATGGGGCGGTTGATCTGTTTGCGCCGGCCTTGATCAGCGCGCAGATGGCGGAGACGGGCTTTCCCGCCAATCTGGCTACGGTGGTGGGTTTGATCATCTTCGTTTGCGTCATTCTTTACGCAATTCCGCGCACGGCAGTCCTTGGAGCGATCCTCACGACCGGGTTCTTCGGCGGTGCAATTTGCGCCCATCTGCGTCTCGGAGAAATTGGGTCGCCTCCACAACTTATAAGTTTATTACTCGGCGTCATGGCGTGGGGTGGCCTTTATCTTCGCGACGAACGTATTCGGCGCCTGCTGCCCCTTCGTTCGGTGGACGACTGAAAATCGAGCGCATGACTCATTCTGACTTTTTGCGGTGCAATAACAATATCTTGCGCTGCACTTTTCTTCCCACGGGATGACGAATGGTAGCGGGCTAATGAGATCGTGCCAAAATGATGCATTCGTGATTGTCGAGAGCCCGCCAAGGGATCTCTCGGGTGGATATATGTAGTCTTTCTGAAAAAATTAGTTCAAGGTATGGTTGCTCTCGCGAATGTGAGAGCATGTTCATGTGTCGTTAATGCCATGCGGCGCATGAACGTAATGCGCGATCCGCGCAGCATAGTCCCCCAATGCTTTAGAGGTTCGACATGAAAAATCTGATTCTTGCTTCTGCAGTAGCTGTGGCGTCGGTCTTTGCCTTCAGCGTGCCGTCCGAGGCCGCTCCGATGCATCATCATCGTCATCACCACTATCATCATCACTGCCATGTGAAGAAGGTAAAGCGCAAGATTCATGGGCGCTGGGTTGTGCGCCACGTGCGCGTCTGCCGCTGATCGGAAGACTTAAGGGCCGGCGCAGGTTCCTCTTAAACCCATACGGCCGCTGCCGGAGTTCCGGTGGCGGCCGTATCGTTTGCGTTATACCTCGAAGTGACCCGCCGCCCGCGTTTAGCGTGAGTTTGGCTGCCGGCACATCAGCTGCGATATGCCAACTGCCCGCAGCGCCGGTACACTAGGGTCGAATCTCGAGTATCACGCCGCCATGGCGGCGATGATGATAGCGACGGTCGTCCCGCCATCTATCATCCCAATGACGGCGGCGATCCCAGCCGCGGTCACCATGCCAATGACGACGATCGCGATCGCGCCAGCGGGGACGGTCGTCATCGCCCCATCGGCGCGATCCACGCTCTTGCACAAGGATAACATCAGAAGCGCGCGATATGGATGGACTGCTCGGCGGCGCGGCCATTGCGGGCAGGGCGGCGGGTAGCGCCGAGCCTATGGCCAGCGTCACGCTCAAGGCGAGTGAGGCAAGGTGGTGTTTCAAGATTCTAACTCCTGTATTCAGCCATGTCCCTTTCATCGCTAACGCCAGCGCAGCGACTAGGTTCCCCTTTTCGTTGACTGGAGATCCTTATGACACGCGTATTGATCGCAGAGGGAGCCGCTGATTGCAGGTGTTACAAAAAAAGGGGGCCGGCAGGGAAAGCCGGCCCCCTTCCTTCTCTGATCGGAGGTCAAGTCTGATCAGGTTAGAAGTTGCGTTCGAAGCGCAGGATGCCCGAAACGGTGTCGTCGTGGGCATAGTCATAGTGAACGTAGGTCAGTTCCGGCTCGACCAGGAGGTTCTTGACCGGGTTGAACTTCAGGTTCGTGGTTGCTTCGAAGATCTTCGAGTCGCTATAGGCGAGCTGGAGGTTCCACTTCAGCTTGTCGTTGAATGGAACGCCAACGCCGCCCCAGACAGCCCAGTCACCCCAGCCGCACTTCGATGCATTGACGGTACCGTTCGGTGCCGTGCAAGCGGAGACGTCCTGGTTGGTGCCTGCGTACTTGTTGAGCTTGTCGCCATCGGTGTTCCAGCCGCCCATCAAGAAGGCCGTGAATGCGCCGAAGTCAGCATCGACGCGAGCCTTGATGGCGCCTTCTTCGACGATCGAGTCGTAACCGCCGACGACCTTGAAGCCCCATGCGCCAGACTTGAAGCCGGCACCGGCGACGACGTCAGGAGCGTAGTGGTTCGTCTTGTCGTCCGTCCACCAGCTTGCACCGTAGGATGCCGAGCCGGTCGTGGCGGAGTTGGAATCTTCGAGCGAGATCACAGCCGAGAAGCCGTTGCCGGCATCATATTCATAGGTCAGCTGGTTGAGTTCGTACGGACCGTCATAGATCACGTCGTCGTTGATGACGTCGCCGGCGTAACCGATGTAGAGGTTGTATTGCGAGTCCTTCTTACCAACGGTGAAGCCGCCGAGGCTGATGTAGGACCACAGCAGGTTGGTGGAGGTGGAGCCGCCGTCGTTCCAGTCCCAACGAACGATGGTTTCGGTCTTCAGCGGACCGTACTCGGTGTCGGTCGCGGTGTCGACGTTCAACTCAGCACGGGTGTGCCAGAGCGTGCCCTGATGGCTGTCGCGGTTGTAAGCGTTGTACCATTCACCTTCCGTACGAACCTTGCCGCCGATCTTGAGGCAGGTTTCGGTGCCCGGGATGAAGAAGTAGCCAGCGCCGTATGCGTCGCAGATACGGACGTATTCCAGCGGCTCGGGCTCAGCTGCTACGATAGCGTCAGCAGCGTGAGCACCGGATACTGCTGCCAAAGCAGCAGCGGAGCCGAGAAGAAGGCTCTTGATGTTCATAATAACTCCAATCTTTCTTGATTGGGCATGAGATATCGCGCCGAGAAACGACGTGCCCAACCCCATCCCGTTCATGTTCCCTATCAGTAGGTGCGAAGTAATAAGCTTCGCGAACTATTTCCTGAACCTGCTTCAGTGATTTGGCAAGATACTAAGGGGATGGAACTATATGCGCACTACTCGAAAACCGGAGTTGTTGCAAAAATGACGCAATTCACGGGGGCGTCTGATCCCAGCCTGTTTGCCATCTCGTTTGGATGGCTTGTCTTCTATAAGTCCTGAAAGCGTTTAAGTCTCCGGCTGTTAAGGCGATACGCGCGCTGATTTGGGGCGGGCGAGGGCAGGAAGCCGCCGCCATATGATTATGGGCACTCCTGAGACCGGGCGCAGCCGATTGCCCCTCAATCCGGATGGCCGCCCGAGTCGCGGTTCTTCTGAGTCGCAACTATTGAAACGATTCCCGGCAACGAAACCCGTGGTGGCGCACGCGCATCACTCTATAAAAGAGAAGGTGAGAGACCGTCTGGAATCGCGCTTGGTTGCGATGCGGTTGATGGGCGCTTGGCCATGGTGCGTCCGACGACATTACTGGGGGCGTAGTCTCGTCGGACGCGGCACTGTCCGGTCCGTGGGTGGCTTACAAACCGGTAGTACGAATGCTAGCAGCCACCACAGGTTTCCATAACCTACCTGAATGGGCTGGCAGCTCCAGGCGCCCGATAGGATGGCTGCGCCGCGATCCAGCAATGAATTTTTCGTCCTCAGCGTCCATCGGTTAGGCAAAATTCAAGATAATCGCCGCAGCACCCGAAATGGAGCGTCATCGGCAGCAGCGCCTCATGGCGCGGTCGGTCTTTGCCATCGCAAATGAAGGATCGGGTAGGGGCGGCCTTGGTCGTCGACATCGGCGCGCCCTATTACCTTGAATCCGAGCCGCTCGTAAAAGCCGACAGCTCCCGCATTCTGCTCGTTCACGTCGACGGTGATGACATCTTTTCCAGCATGAAAGCCGTTCGGCCGATATTGGCACATCTGCGACGCTCCTGCCGTCTTGGGCGCAATGCATTTCATCACCCGCATTGAAGGCTTACACACGAGCAGCGGGCAATTCTCTCTTCAGAGTGAAAAAAGGACAGAATTCAGAATAAGCCTCTTGCGGTTTTCTTTGGATCATTCTAAATCCGCGCCACCACAACGCAAATTGCTTTCGGATGGCCTCGTGGCGGAGTGGTTACGCAGAGGACTGCAAATCCTTGCACCCCGGTTCGATTCCGGGCGAGGCCTCCAATTTCCCTTAGATCCCAATAAGAAATTGATTTTTCTGCGGAATTTCAGTGCAATTTGAGCCTGAAGCATCCAGCTATACCGAAGTTAAATGTGGCAATCCGTTCTATGTTCGGTTTTCTGTCTCATTGGCTGCCAGCAGTGATTTGGTGCCCATTCCATTTGCTCTGATCATGGGTAGTCCGGAATCTGTCTGCCCAGTGCGCAGGACGGCGGTGGCGCGTTCGATCTTTCGAAATTCTCTATTGAGCAAACATCATAAGCGACACGATACCGAGCAGTGCCAAAGCACCGAAGATTGGCAGCAGTCGAATCATAATTAGGCGAGCAAGCTTCCTGCGCTCGACCGGTGTCAGCGCAAGCCACTGCGACTTCGGTAACGACATTGATACTCCCTATCCCCGTCTCAGCGTCGCATTCGAAACTGAAATGACGCTTAAGGTACTGAGGAGTTGCGGGAGTTGAGGATGGCGGGTGTCGGCGTTTCAGCTTCGGGCATCGCCCAAGTGACAAATGCAATCGAACGCCGATCCGGTTCGGTGCTGAAAGTGCGAAGCAAATGAATAGAGAATTCGTGCTTCCACAAAAGCAAAAGCGGTCCAGTCTAGGGAAAAAACTGGGCCGCCTTTCGCTGGACTAGAGGTCAATCAAATTCAGCATCCTAATTATAAGTCGCGCTTAGTAATTGTCAACGCAAATGCGATGTGACGTCTTCGCGCATCAAGCCTCGCGCTCTGCGGCCTGACTGAGATCTTCGTTTGAGCTACCGGTTCCGTTGTGTATTTAGTCCGCGGACGGGCAGGGCGTGGTCGCTTCGGATGATTCTCAATCCTCAGCGAAAGTTTTAGCTGTCTCGTGTCGGTTCTTAGCCATTGCGGAAGAACGACTATTCCTCAAGGCAAGGAAAGGCGAATTTGTAGGCGCGTGCGATTAGCGAGCTGGCAGGCCGCTCGAGCTGCCAGGAGTGCTCCGCCATCCATTTGCAGGCTATCGTCGTCGCTTTTGTATTGCTGAGCTCGGGCGGTAGACAGAAAGCACCGACGAACTGTTGAAGGTAGCGCTCGTAGCGCGATGAGTTTTTCGGAGTCTGCTTCGTGGCTCGGATTGTCAGGCTCTTCGTCCGCTGGGCCTCGTCGAGAATGCCTTGGATATAGACAGACGCGAGCGTTCGGTCCTCTTCGCACCATTCGTCGAGCTGTTTTCCGGTAACGACATGTCCGATGATCGGGGCTGTCTCTTTCGGCTCATCCTCGCTTGACGTTTCCTCGCTCAACGCGACCTGGGGTAAGAGAAGGAGAAGCGCGGCAGCGAAGAGCGAAAGCCTCATTCGGAAAACCTACATCATCGAGGAAAGGCTCGCGGCCAGAAAAACCACCAGCGGCAGCGACGTTACGACGAAAAGAACGAGAGAAACAGGCATCCCGGCCACCTTCTATTCAAATTTAATGTTTGGGCCGAACAGCTTCGGGCCGGAAGGTCGATTGGTCACCCACCCGG
Organism: Martinezella sp. CNPSo 3890; assembly: GCF_057784455.1. Lineage (NCBI taxonomy): Bacteria > Pseudomonadati > Pseudomonadota > Alphaproteobacteria > Hyphomicrobiales > Rhizobiaceae > Martinezella > Martinezella sp. CNPSo 3890. The sequence goes on from NZ_JBXSOR010000001.1 coordinate 1,053,474, forward strand.
GCGGGTCCAATATCCCAAAGCGTGGTCGCGTGAAGTTAACATTTTGCTAACGAGCGTTCCGGTCTGGGACATGGCGGATTCGCAATTCTTGCAGAATCCCGAGTATCAAAAGGCGCTGGCTCGAATTTAAGGGGTCGATTGTTGTTCGTCGGCGACGCCTCACCATGAATCTCGGCGCCTGTTGCGGCAATGCCTTGAAAGCGCAGCGTCAGGCGATTAAGACACGCGTAACAGAAAGTAGAGCCAGCCCGTTCGGGCACCAAGGGCGCAAGAGGATAAGATGGATTTCGAAGCAGCGCGCGTGAAGATGGTCGAGAACCAGATCCGGACGACGGATGTCACCTCCCATTCCGTGTTGAATGCATTTTTCGCCGTACCGCGCGAAAACTTCGTACCGGAGAAGTCGAAGCTCCTGGCCTATGTCGATTGCGATATCGAGGTCGCTCCCGGGCGCTTCCTCATGGAAGCCTCGCCGCTTGCAAAGCTGCTGCAGCTCGGCGCGATCACCAAGGACGACAAGGTTCTCGATGTCGGCTGTGGCACGGGCTATGTCTCCGCTGTCCTGTCGCTTCTCGCCGGCAGGGTTATCGCGCTTGAATCCAACGAGGAGCTTGCGGCTCAGGCGAAGACCAATCTTGCCGCGCTTGGCTACGATAACGTGACGGTCGTTGGCGGTGACCTTGAAAAGGGGCATGCCGCCGATGCACCCTACGATGTGATTTTCCTCAACGGCTCGATCGAGCAGTTGCCGCAGGGCCTGCTTGACCAGCTCGGCGAAGACGGCCGCCTGATCACGGTCATCGGCTATGGTCACGCCGCCCGAGCGACCGTTTTCATGCACGAGCGCGGTGCCTTCTCGGAAAACGTCTTCTTCAACGCCTCGATCAAGCCGCTTCCGGGCTTTGCCAAGGCCAAGGAATTCGTCTTCTGATTTTCTGGACGAGCTATTTTTGAGCTTGCGACGGGCGCCTTTTGGCGCCTGTTTTTTATTGTCGCCGCCTGTGGCAGAATCGTGCTTAGCAAAGCGATTCGTCGTGATCGTAACAAAACTGTGCATCACCGGGTTTAGTGCTTTTCAGGTGATTTTTTTCCCGAAGGCAGTCATCTAGGGTGGCCCTGATTCGGGTGCCGCCTGGCGAGTTTGTGGTGCGGGTTTCCGGTCGCTGAATATGGGAAAACGGGGATGAATATGGCTCAGCCAAATGTAGTGCGTGAACCGTCCATGGAAGAGATTCTGGCGTCGATCCGTAGGATCATCGAAAGCAACGAACCCGTAGGCGCCAAGCCGGTTCCCTCGACGCATTTCGCCGGCACCGGCATGCGTGATGACGATATTCAATTGACTGTGGATGAAGAGTTCGCTGCCGCCGATCGGGCGCGCGCAGCGGAACAGGATCCTCGTTTCGTTGCGGCAAACTCCCAGGTGCCGGTTGCAGAGCCGGAAGCTGGCGGCCGCGGTCTGTCGCTGGCCGATGTTGCCGCGCGTGTGCGTGCTGCTTCCGAGCGTAATACCGCCGCATTGCTGAATGCGGGGCGTGAGCCGCCACAGCCGCGCGAGCTGCCGCCCGCCATGGCTGCGCGCCTTGCCGAGGTGCACGTCGAGCCGATCGCTGACACCCCCCTGAGGCAGGCCATTGCGGATGTTGCCGCGCCGGTCGCTCCGCCTGTTATGCCGGCGGTGGCCGAGGTTGAACCTGAGATGGAAGCGCAGAGGCCGACGGCTGCCTCTGCGGTGCCTCAGGTCGCAGCATCTGCCGAGACACCGATTTTTGAGGCGTCAGAACTAACCATTGCCGTGCAAGCGGAGGCTGCATCCTCGCCATCGGCCCAGGCCGTATCCGCATCGCCGCTGATGTCGGAAGCCGCCGGCGCACAGGTTTCCCGCTCGTTTGAAGAACTGGCTGCCATCGTCGATGGCGGCCCGCGCCGTTCTCTCGATGAACTGGCGCAAGAGATGCTCCGGCCCATGCTTCAGGAATGGCTCGACGACAACTTGCCGACCCTTGTGGAACGTCTCGTGCGTGAAGAAATCGAACGAGTGGCCCGCGGTCCGCGCCGCTGACAAGCCTGAGCTTCGGGTAGCTGATCCGCCGCTCCGGGCTCCGGGGCGGCTTTTTTATTGACTTGCCCACGGCCATCCTATTTACAACCCGCATCACCCAGTCCTCTAGATCCGGTCATAAAATGCTCGACAAAACATATGATTCCGCCACCGTCGAACCGAAGATCGCCCAAAAATGGGATGAGGCCGACGCCTTTCGCGCCGGTGCGAACGCCAAGCCGGGCGCGGAAACCTTCACCATTGTTATCCCGCCGCCGAACGTGACCGGTTCGCTGCACATGGGGCATGCGCTGAACAACACGCTGCAGGACATCATGGTGCGGTTCGAGCGCATGCGCGGCAAGGATGTTCTCTGGCAGCCGGGCATGGACCATGCAGGCATCGCCACGCAGATGGTCGTCGAGCGTCGTCTGGCCGAGCGCCAGCAGCCGGATCGCCGCAAGATGGGCCGCGAAGCCTTCATCGAGAAGATCTGGGAATGGAAGGCCGAATCGGGCGGTTTGATCTTCAACCAGCTGAAGCGCCTCGGTGCGTCCTGCGACTGGTCGCGCGAACGCTTCACCATGGACGAGGGCCTGTCCAAGGCCGTTCTCGAAGTCTTCGTCACGCTCTACAAGGAAGGCCTGATCTATCGCGATAAGCGGCTGGTCAACTGGGATCCGAAGATGCTGACCGCAATTTCGGATATCGAAGTCGAGCAGCACGAGGTCAACGGTAGTCTCTGGTACCTGCGTTATCCGCTGGAACCGGGCGTCACCTATCAGCACCCGATCGCCTTCGACGAAGAGGGCAAGCCGACCGAATGGGAAACGCGCGATTATCTTGTCGTCGCGACCACCCGTCCCGAAACCATGCTCGGCGACACCGGTGTCGCCGTTAATCCGGAAGACGAACGTTACAAGCCGCTCGTCGGCAAGCATGTCATTCTGCCGATCGTCGGTCGCCGTATCCCGATCGTTGCCGACGAATATCCGGATCCGACGGCCGGAACGGGCGCGGTCAAGATGACGCCGGCGCATGATTTCAACGACTTCGAAGTCGGCAAGCGCCGCGGCCTGCGCGTTGTCAACATTCTGACGCCGGAAGCGACCATCACCATCAAGGACAACGAGGATTTCCTTGAAGGTCTCGACAATCCTGCAGCGCTGCACGGAGCCTGGGACGAGCTGGAAGGTAAGGACCGCTTCGAGGCGCGCAAGATCATCGTCCGCATTTTTGAAGAATCGGGCCTGCTGGACAAAATCGAGCCGCACAAGCATATGGTTCCGCACGGCGACCGTGGCGGCGTGCCGATCGAGCCACGCCTGACGGAGCAGTGGTATGTCGACGCCAAGACGCTCGCCGAACCGGCGATCGCGTCGGTTCGTGAAGGTCGAACCAAGCTCGTTCCGAAGAGCTGGGACAAGACCTATTACGATTGGATGGAAAACATTCAGCCGTGGTGTGTTTCCCGTCAGCTCTGGTGGGGTCATCAGATCCCTGCCTGGTACGGGCCGGATGGTCAGGTCTTCGTTGAGAAGACTGAAGAAGAGGCGCTGCAGGCCGCGATCCAGCACTATCTCTCGCATGAAGGGCCGATGAAGGCCTATGTCGAGGATCTGCTGGAAAACTTCAAGCCGGGCGAAATCTTGACGCGCGACGAAGACGTGCTCGACACCTGGTTCTCCTCGGCGCTCTGGCCGTTCTCCACGCTCGGCTGGCCGGATGAGACGCCGGAACTGGCACGCTACTATCCGACGAACGTCCTCGTCACGGGCTTCGACATCATCTTCTTCTGGGTTGCCCGTATGATGATGATGAGCCTTCACTTTATGAAGGACGAGAACGGTGAGCCTGTCGAGCCGTTCAACACGGTCTATGTCCACGCCCTGGTCCGCGACAAGAACGGGCAGAAGATGTCGAAGTCCAAGGGCAACGTCATCGATCCGCTTGAACTGATCGATCAGTACGGCGCCGATTCGCTGCGCTTCACGCTGGCGATCATGGCCGCGCAGGGTCGAGACGTGAAGCTCGATCCGGCCCGCATCGCCGGTTACCGCAACTTCGGCACCAAGCTCTGGAACGCCACGCGCTTTGCCGAAATGAACGGCGCCAAGAGCGATCCGCATTTCGTGCCCGAAGCGGCCGAGCTCACCGTAAACCGCTGGATCCTGACAGAGCTGGCGCGTGCGGAGCGTGACGTTACCGAAGCGCTGGAAAGCTTCCGCTTCAATGATGCCGCAGGCGCTCTCTATCGTTTCATCTGGAATCAGTTCTGTGACTGGTATCTCGAACTTTTGAAGCCGATCTTCAACGGCGAAGACGAGAATGCCAAGGCGGAGGCTCAGTCCTGCGCAGCCTATGTTCTCGAAGAGACCTACAAGCTTTTGCACCCGTTCATGCCCTTCATGACCGAGGAGCTCTGGGCGCACACGGCAGGCGAGGGGCAGGAGCGTGAGGGCCTGATCTGCCATGCGGATTGGCCGGCACCGTCCTATGCCGACAATGTCGCCGCCGATGAAATCAATTGGCTGATCGATCTCGTTTCCGGCATTCGCTCCGTTCGTTCGGAAATGAACGTGCCGCCGGCCGCGACGGCGCCATTGGTTGTTGTCGATGCCAATAGCCTGACGCGCGAGCGCCTCTTCCGTCACGATGCCGCCATCAAGCGGCTGGCGCGCGTGGAAGCGGTTTCGCTTGCCGATACCGCACCGAAGGGTGCCGCTCAGATCGTCGTCGGCGAGGCGACGATCTGCCTGCCGCTTGGCAGCCTCATCGATCTCTCCGCCGAGAAAGCGCGCCTCGAAAAGGCGATTGCCAAGAACGATCAGGAAATTGCCCGCATTGCCGGCAAGCTTTCGAATGAGAAGTTCGTTGCCAACGCCAATCCGGACGTCGTCGCCGCCGAGCGCGAGCGCCTCGGCGAGCTCGAGGGGCAGCAGTCGAGCCTCAAGGTGGCGCTGGCCCGCGTCAGCGAGGCCGGCTAGGACATGCGTGGGATCGAAGGTGAAAAGCACAAGAAGCGAAACTGAGAAATCGCGATTCGCTTGAGGAAGTAGAGATCTGGGATCGAAAAAGGCACGCGGTGTTCGCCGCGTGCCTTTTCGTTTATTTCTCTCGAATCGATAGGATTGACGGGATCTAACACCCTGGATCAGCCGTCAGTTTCGCACAGGCGAAACAGATTACCCCTAAAGTTGCTGGGCACGCTCGAAAAGCAAAACTGTTGTCATATTGTAACAGAATTGTTGCCGTGAAGAATGAGATTCTATTAGGGGCTAAAAATGCTATTTCGAAAGAAAAAATTACCTACACCGATGGATTTTCAGAGGCGGCGTTCGTTTTCTTACGTAAATCAATCACTCTCTTACATGGGCAGTGCTCTTGTGGGCCACATTGCCAATTCACGCGATCGTCGCAACAATCAAACCACTGAATGCACATGTGGGGGAGATACAATGGCATTTTCTGTTGCGTTGAGGAGCGCAGTTACACTCGTTATCAGCTCGTCTTTCGCCACCGCTGCTTTTGCGGGCGGCCTTGATCGTGGCGGCTATGATATTGATTTGCTTTTCGACAAAGGCCGTTATGTATTCGAGTCAGGCGTTACTTACGTCATGCCCGACCGTAAACTGAAGAACGCCAAGGACATCAACCCGGCTGACGGCAACCTCAACAACCGTAGCCGTTCGACGGATGCGGCGGAAAATTACGCCATTCCCTATGCCGCTTTCAAGATCGGCATCACTGATGATCTCGACTGCATGGCCGACTATTCGCAGCCTTTCGGTGGCCATCTCAACGAAGGTTCAAATTGGGCCGGCGCCAATAACGAAACCGAAGTCAAGGTTCGCACGAACAACTATTCGGCCACCTGCTCGTACAAGTTCGATGCAGGTCCGGGTCAGCTGCGTCTGATCGGCGGCGGTTTCTATCAGGAAGTCAGCGGCTACAAGTCGCGCCTCGTCTACGCCACTCCGGCTCCGATTTCAGCCATTTACAACGGCATGGGTTCGCTTGACATCGACGGTCACGGCTGGGGCTGGCGCGCGGGTATCGCCTACGAAATTCCGGAATATGCCTTCCGCACGAGCCTCGTCTACAACAGCCGGGTCAAATACGACAACCTGAAGGGCAGCGTCGACCTGACCGAAGTACCGCCACCTGTTGTCCCCGGCTTCGGTGGCAAGGTAACGTCTGTTTTCGGCTCGGCCGATGCTCCCGACTCCCTGGAATGGAAGGTACAGACCGGCATCGCGCCTGATTGGCTGGCCTTCGGATCGGTTAAATGGACCAACTGGAGCATCCTTCAGAGCATCGCGCTCTGCCCGAGCTCCACGCGCAGCATATCCTGCAGAGCCAATGGCCCCACAGAGCTCACCTCGCTTGATCTGCTGTACAGGGACGGCTGGACGATCACCGGCGGTGTTGGACACAAGTTCAATGACAAGTGGAGCGGCGCCGTCAGCCTGACTTGGGATCGCGGTACAAGCGATGGCTATGGCATGAACTCCGATACATGGACCCTCGGCGCGGGTGTGGCCTATAAGGCGACAGAGCATGTTCAGTTCAATTTCGGCGGCGCTCTCGGCCTCATGACATCAGGCAAATCCGGACCGGTCACGCGCGGCGGTGTCGTCTACGGCAATGATGCGACCTATAGCTTCGGCAATGACTTGGTCGCCGCTCTTCAGACATCGGTGAAAGTCAGCTTCTGACGATAAGCCATTGAATTGAAGGAGCTAGTTGACTGATCCTTCACTTTATCATCAACGTCGCGAGCTTTTCCGAGTCTCGCGACGTTTCTTTGTCTGATCGGCAAAAGGCGGAACGCAAACCGCCCCTTTTGCCTGATTTATGGTTAAAGAAATCTCAAGTTCGATAAAATCTTTGTGACGAATTAGCAACACTCTATTTCAAGACATTGCAGCCACGTGATCAGATTACAATTTGTCCATTTCCCGCCACAAATGGGGAGCAGCGATTACGTGGGCACAGGGGCAAGCCTTGTAGAAAGTGCGTAAGCGGTCGATGGGTGAACTTCCACTTTGGCATAAGCAACAATTCGGGATCGGAGCTGCGATGCTTCCGACGCAGCCGAAAACGCGTTGTCTGCCAAGGGAAGTCGTCAGCCGGCCGATCTTTGGGCTCCATCATCGGAAGGCGAACGAAGGTGCTGCTTCGATGGTGGAATGCGATAGCGGCCGCGCAAATGCTGGTTTGGACATAATTGCAAGCTATGCTCGCAATTGTGGCAAACAGCATCGGTTGGATGCCACAGGAAATGCCTTTTCGAAGGACGATCCAGTCTCGTGCGCCATCAGGGAAAACATTCGTGAAGCTGGCGGCGATTATGCAAGTGCCGTGACAGGTCCGAATGGAGCGAAAGAAATCGACTGTTATGTTTAAGTCCGAGTTCATATCAGCGAGAGTCATGATGCTCAGCCTGTCCCTTGCCACCGCGGTGGTGCTGGCGGGTCAAGCCAAGGCATTCGATATCAATGCCGGCGTCACCAAGGAATCAGGTCCGTTCGATCTCTTCAAGTTCGGCTTTAAGGCCTACAAGAACGGACAGAAGGAAGAGGCGGTCGAAGCCTATCGTTATGCCGCCGAAAAAGGCCATACCGGCTCACGCTGGGCCTTGGCCAATATGTATGCCGATGGCGACGGCGTGGCGCAGAACGATTTCGAAGCCTTCAAGATCTATAGCGAGATCGCCCAGCAGGGTGTGGAACCGGGCTCGGAAGACACCGGATTCTTCATCAATGCACTGCTGGCGCTCGCGAGCTACTACAAGACGGGCATTCCCAACAGTCCGGTGAAGATCGACCTCAACCAGGCCCGGCAGCTCTATTTCCAGGTGGCATCGACCTTCGGCGTTCCGGAAGCGCAGTTCCAGTTGGCGCAGATGATGCTGTCCGGCGAGGGCGGCGCCACCAATGTTCAGCAGGCCAAGAAATGGCTGAACCAGGCCCGCAAGAGCGGCCATCCGGGCGCCATGGCCGTCTTCGGCAATATCCTGTTCCAGGAAGGCCAATCCATCCGCGGTCTCGCCTTCATGACGGCGGCACTGGACAAGTGCAAGCCGAAGGACTGCAGCTGGATGGAAGACCTGCAGGAGCAGGCATTCTCCGTTGCCAACGAGAACGACCGCCGCGTTGCGGTCTCCATGGCCCATCAGCTTGACGTTGCCGGCTCCGATTGATCACACCGGCTTTATCGACGCTGTTGTTGCTCAGGCCACGCGATGTGCTTGCAGCCGGACGGACTAGCTCCCGAAATCAAGATGCGCGATGACAGGCACGTGGTCCGACGGTTTTTCCCAGGCGCGCACATGTTTCTCGATTGCCGTTGCGGTGAGGCGATCGGCAGCCTCGGGTGACAGCATCAGATGGTCGATGCGAATGCCATTGTTCTTCGGCCATGCGCCGGCCTGATAATCCCAGAATGAATAAAGCTTGATTGCATCCGTCGTCGCGCGCACCGCATCGGTAAAGCCGAGATGTTCGAGCTGACGGAAGGACTGGCGCGTCTGCGGCAGGAAAAGGGCATCGCTCTCCCAGACCTTCGGGTCGAAACAATCATGTGGCTCTGGAATGACGTTGTAGTCGCCGGCGAGTATCAGAGGCTCCTCTAAGGCCAGGCGATCCAAGGCGAATTTGCGCAGGCGCTCCATCCAGGCGAGCTTGTAGGGGTATTTTTCAGTATCGACCGGATTGCCGTTCGGCAGATACAGGCAGCAGACCCGCAGGGCGCCGTGTCCTTCAACGGAGAACACAGCCTCGATGAAGCGGGCCTGTTCGTCGCTGTCGTCGCCGGGTAAACCGCGTCTCACCTCATCCGGTTTCGTCTTCGAAAGAATCGCGACGCCATTGAAGCCTTTCTGCCCATGTGTCTCGACGTGATAGCCGAGCGCTTCGATCTCCAGACGTGGAAAGCCTTCGTCGACCGTTTTGATTTCCTGCAGGCAGACGATGTCCGGGTTCGAGTCCTTCAGCCATTGGCAGAGGTTCTCGATACGCGCTTTGACGCCGTTGATGTTCCAGGTGGCGATTTTCATGGGCGGCTCATTCCTTTGCTTCGCCTTGTTGTATCCGCAGCCGATCGGCTTGACTACAGCCCATATGAAAACCGGCCCGGAGCGAAGGCTCCCGGCCGGTCATCAAATTGTGGAAAAGAGGGTAGGGATCAGATCGCGAAACTGGTGCCGCATCCGCAGCTTGCGACTGCATTCGGATTCTTGATCTGAAAGGATTGGCCGAGAAGATTGTCGACGAAATCGATCTCCGAGCCCGCCATATAGACCAGCGACAGCTGATCGATCAGGACGGTCGCATTGTCCTTTTCGACGACGATATCGTCATCCTCAGGGCCTTCAACGAGATCGAATTTATAGGAAAAACCCGAACACCCGCCGCCTTCGACGGCAACGCGAAGAGCGCGCTTTCCGGCATCCGCGCCGACGATAGCAGCGATTCGCTTGGCCGCAGCATCCGATAGGGTAACACTTGCCTCAGTCATATTTTCCTCCTGCCGGGGTCAAGATCCGGAGAGAACCAATAATAAGCCGTCGAACTTTCAAACGGCTGATATCCGTAGCCTTTATCATGAAAGTCAGGCCGTTGACAGCTATGGTTTCGTGGTTGAGCCACACACCATTTTGCTGTTTTCTTGTCTATAGGTATGAAGGCCGCAAAGCGGCGTCAATGGGCCGGAATGTACGAAGAGCGGGCATATGTCCGTATTGCCGGACAGGGCCGGGGATCGATTGCAGGGAAACGACTGTCGCGCCGATAGCGGTGCGGGAGCCAAATGCCGGAATGGATTGATAATGACGATTGATACGCATGCATTGGGTTTCGGGTATGGGGAAAAGGCAGCCTATGCGACAAATCCCTGGGAATCGCGTGGAAGGCTCTACGATGAAGGATCGAGCCCGACACGCTCTGAATTCCAGCGCGACCGCGACCGGATCGTCCATGCGACCGCCTTCCGTCGGTTGAAGCACAAGACGCAGGTCTTCATTGCTCAGGATGGCGATCATTACCGCACTCGATTGACGCATACGATCGAAGTTGCCCAGATTGCCCGCGCCCTGGCGCGTGCCCTGAAACTCGACGAGGATCTGGCGGAGGGTGTGGCACTTGTTCACGATTTCGGCCACACACCCTTCGGCCATACGGGCGAGGATGCGCTTCATGAAGTGCTGCTGCCCTATGGCGGCTTTGATCACAATGCCCAATCCCTGCGCATCGTCACCAAGCTTGAGCGCCGTTATGCCGATTTTGACGGACTCAATCTTACCTGGGAAACGCTTGAGGGCCTCGTCAAGCACAATGGGCCATTAATGACGCCTGATGGTAAGGGCATCCGCGGTCCGGTGCCGCAGCCAATCCTCGATTATTGCGAGATCCATGATCTTGAAATTGCCTCCTATGCCAGCCTGGAGGCGCAGGTCGCCGCGATCGCGGATGACATCGCTTACAATACGCACGACATCGATGACGGCTTGCGCTCCGGTTATCTGACCTTCGATATGCTGGAGGAGGTGCCCTTTCTCGCCAAGCTGATGGCCGAGGTCAGGGCACGCTACCCGCATCTGGAGGCGAGCCGCTTCACGAACGAGATCATGCGCCGGCAGATCACCCGCATGGTCGAGGACGTGATCGCCGTTTCGCAGCAGGCGCTCGCCGAAATCAAGCCGGGCAATGTCGCTGACATCCGTGCTGCCGGACGGATCATCGCAACCTTCTCGCCCGAGATGGCCGAAACCGACAAGCTGATCAAACAGATGCTGTTCAAGCGTATCTACCGTCATCCGGACATCATGCGCATCCGTGCCGGCGCGGCGCAGATCGTCACGGACCTTTTCGGCGCCTATATGGAAAATCCCAGGGAGATGCAGAGCCATTACTGGGTCGATCATATTGAGGGCCTGGCGATTGCCCCCAAGGCAAGGCATGTCGGCGACTATCTCGCCGGCATGACGGACACCTACGCCATCAGCGCCCACAAGCGCCTGTTTGACCAGACTCCCGATTTGCGGTAGGCAGCGGCGGCGTCGGGCCGATAGCGGCTCGCGAAGCTCATGCGTGGACGATATGATGAACCTTTTCACCGACTTCGAAGTAAGAATTAAGAACGCTCTCGAACAAATTGATATTGTGCGAGAAAAGCGATCTGAGCTCGACTTCGGACGTATCGGCGTAGAGCCGCCGCGCGATGCCAGCCACGGTGATGTCGCCACCAATGCGGCCATGGTTCTCTCCAAGCCGCTGGGCACGAATCCGCGTGCGCTTGCCGAAATCATCGTCGCCAAGCTGAAGGAAGATGCTGACGTTGCCGAGGTTTCGGTCGCAGGTCCAGGCTTCATCAATATCCGCCTCTCGGTCGGCTACTGGCAGCAGCTGCTGGCAACGATGATCTCCGAGGGCGAGAAGTTCGGCCGCTCCAAGCTCGGCGCGGGGCAGAAGGTCAATGTCGAATATGTTTCGGCCAATCCGACCGGGCCGATGCATGTCGGTCACTGCCGCGGCGCCGTGGTTGGCGATGCGCTGGCGAACCTGCTGGCCTTCTCCGGCTATGAGGTGACGAAGGAATATTACATCAACGATGCCGGCTCCCAGATCGATGTGCTGGCGCGCTCCGTCTTCATCCGCTATCGCGAAGCGCTCGGCGAGCAGGTCGGCGAAATTCCGGCTGGCCTCTATCCCGGCGATTACCTCGTTCCGGTCGGGGAGGCGCTGGCCAAGGAATTCGGCACCAAGCTGCGCGGCATGCCGGAAGAGCAGTGGCTTCCGATCGTCAAGGATCGTGCCATCGATGCGATGATGGCGATGATCAAGGAGGATTTGGAGGCGCTGAACGTTCATCACGACGTCTTCTTCTCCGAACGCACCCTGCATGCCAATGGCGCGGCACTGATCCGCACCGCGATCAATGACCTGACCTTCAAGGGCTATGTCTACAAGGGCGCGCTGCCGCCGCCGAAGGGACAGCTGCCGGAAGATTGGGAGGATCGCGAGCAGACGCTCTTCCGCTCGACGGAAGTGGGCGACGATATAGACCGCCCGCTGATCAAGTCGGACGGCTCCTATACTTATTTTGCTGCCGACGTTGCTTACTTCAAGAACAAGTTCGACCGCGGCTTCAACGAGATGATCTATATCCTCGGCGCCGACCATGGCGGCTACGTCAAGCGGCTGGAAGCGGTAGCCCGCGGCGTTTCCGACGGTGCTGCGAAGCTGACTGTGCTGCTGTGCCAGCTCGTCAAGCTCTACCGCAACGGCGAGCCGGTGAAGATGTCGAAGCGCTCAGGCGATTTCGTCACGCTGCGCGAAGTCGTCGATGAAGTTGGTCGCGATTCGGTGCGCTTCATGATGCTTTACCGGAAGAATTCCGAGCCTCTGGATTTCGATTTCGCCAAGGTTACAGAGCAGTCGAAGGACAATCCGGTCTTCTACGTGCAATATGCGCATGCCCGCTGCATGTCCGTGTTCCGTCAGGCCAAGGAAGCCTTCCCGGATCTCGACATCGCCTCGCTTGATCTGTCGAAAGCTGTCATTGGCGCGATCTCCGATCCGGCTGAATTGCAGTTGGTTGCGAAGATTGCGGAATTCCCGCGAATCATCGAAGCTGCAGCACAGTCGCAGGAGCCGCATCGCATTGCTTTTTATCTTTACGATCTGGCCAGTTCCTTCCATGGACACTGGAATAAAGGTAAAGATTTACCGGAATTACGTTTTGTTAACGATAAGAACCGAGAATTGAGCATTGCCAGACTTGGGCTGGTGTACGCTGTCGCGTCGGTTTTGAAGTCGGGTCTTGGTATAACTGGGACCGCAGCACCGGACGAAATGCGATAAACGTCACCATTTACCCACATTGCGCTGGCATTAACTGTAGTGTTTGCGAGTGGAACGGGTGATGGCAGAAAAACAGTTGGCGTATCGCGCAAGCGGAAACGACGAGTTCTTTGCGGATGATGATCCGCTCGCAGAACTCGCTCGTATCGTGGGTTTTGAGCCGCGCCCCGCTGCTCAGGCAACTCCTGCGGCTCAACGGCAGGAGCCGGCCTTCAACCTGGAAGACGAGCTTCTTCGCGAATTCGAACGCTACGATACGCCGCGAATGAGTCCGGCAAATGACATCGCCGCTCCGGTCGAGCAGGTGTCACCGCCGAGCCATGAAGACGTTACGCTCTCCGCTGAGCCGGTGCAGGCCGAGCCCAAGTTTGAAGAGCCGAAGTTCGAAGAACTTGCGCCGCAGCCTGTGGCTCCGGTGAAGCCGACGATCGGCGCTCGCGATCTGATCGACGAGCTGGAAATGTCGATCGCGCCGGTTCTGCAGCCAGCGCCGAAGGCCGCGCCTGTTGAGCCGCAGGCGGCTACGCCAGTGTCGAAGCCGACGCCGCAATCCGCTGCCGCCACCATACGGTTGCCGCTTGCCAACTTTGCCCTGGCAACGCCCGTCGCCTCGCGTGAGCAGTTCACGCCGCCGGTCGCGCCTGCTGTTGCTCAGCCGGCGCCGAAAGCCACGTCTGACGAAGCGCTGTTCGATGATGCCCTTGATTTCGAGGCGTTTGATCCTGTCGAGCCTCCGCGCGCTCCGGAAGCCGTCTCGCAGCCTGCTGCATCCCAGCCAGCTGCGACCGTCTTCCAGGCACCAGAGCCGCCAAAGGTCGCGAAGGCCGATCCGGCTGCGCTCTCCGCCGAGATCGACGCTCTGCTGGCCGATGTGAATCGCTATCCGGTTCCATCCAGAGCCAATGCGCCTGCAGCGAAGGAGGAGCCGGATTTCGGCAATTTCAGTGCGCCGTTTTCTGAGCCTGCAGAGTTGCCCGCCGCTCCCGTGGCAGCCGCACGGCATGAAGAGCCGAAGCCGATTACCTTCGGTGCGGAGGATCCTTTTGCCGGTCAGGACTTTGAATTCGATTTGGCCGATATCGAAATGGAACTTGCCGGCCTCGATTTCGCTGAAGCCGAAAAGTCTCCCGCTGCTCATCGGCCGGCTCCGGCCGCTCCGATCGCAGAGCCGATCCTTTCCCGCGCAACGCCGGTCGCTCCAGGCCCCGCCGCTCCGGTGATTGCCGCCGCAGCGCCGCAGCCGATGCGACCCGCACCGGCTCCGGCTGCGCCTGCCGCAAATGTTGCTCATGCCGCAACCACGGCAGCGCCCGTATTTGAGGCCGACCAGCCTTTGCCGTTCGATCCCACGGAAATCTCCGAGACGGAGGATCGTGTCGAGACCTTCGAGGGTTCGCACGTTCCTCATCTGCCGGTGATCGAGCCGGAGGAGCCGATCGCTGTTCCGCCGGAATTTGATTTCGATCTCGATTCGGAAATGGCGAGCCTGCTCGGTACGCCTGCCAAAGAAGCCGCACCCGAGCCGATCAAGCCGGCCGTTGCCGCACTTGGCGGTGCTGCCGCCGCCGCTTCCTGGTCCAAGAATGCGGCAGCCCAGCCTGCTGCGCCCGTCGCAAAGCAGCCGATCGAGGAGTTCGACGAGTTCGAGCGTGCGCTGGAAGAAGACTTCCGCCGCAGCTATCGCGAGGCGGCTACGCCTGTCGAGAACGTCGCCAGGATGACGTTGAACCCCGCGGCCAACCGTCGCCCGGTCCGCTCCGTGCGCGGCATGGTCACGACTGCAGCCGTCATCGTTGTTCTTGGCGTCGGTGCCTATGGCGCCTACAGCTGGGTCCGTCACGGCGCGCCGATCTCCAGCTTCTCCGGAGAGCCGCGCGTGATTGCGGCCGATAGCGATCCGATCAAGGTCGCTCCGGAAAATCCGGGTGGCACCGTCGTTCCGAATCAGGACAAGGCCGTCTACGATCGCGTCGCTGGCGATAGTACGGCGGCGCCGAAGCAGAAGGAGCTTGTCTCCTCCAACGAGCAGCCGGTTGATGTCGTCCAGAAGACGCTGATTCCCGAGGCGGTATCGCCTGACGACAGCGATGGCGATCAGGTGACGTCGACGCCGGTCGGTGAAACCGAAGATCCGCGCCTGCTGCCGAACCAGAATGGTGGAAACACCAACGTCGCCGCCAACAATGACGATCAGGTGCCATCAGTCTCTCCGCGCAAGGTGCGCACGATGATCGTCAAGCCTGATGGCTCGCTGGTTCCGCGTGACGAGCCGGTTGCCGATACGACGACCGCAGCCGCCAAGCCGGCGAACAATCAGGTCGCATCGACCAATTCGCGCCCGTCTCCGGCAAATGCCCCGGCAGCGGCCCAGTCGGATAATACCGATGCTGCCAGCGCTGAGAGCACGCCGATCCGCGTCGTCAAGACGAACCCGGTGCCGACGGCACGCCCCGAACCTGCCGCCAAGGCCAATACGGCTGCCCCGGCCCAGGAAGCCCAAGCTCAGCCCAAGGTTCAGCCGAAGCAGGTCGCATCGGCTAGCCCGGCGGCAGCCCCGGCTGCGACCTCTGCCGCGGGCGGCGGCGCTTACGGCGTGCAGATCGCATCCCTGCCGACCGAAGCCGACGCGCAGAAGTCGCAGGCGAACCTCAAGGTCAAGTTCGCCAGCATCATCGGCAATCATCCGCTGGAGATCCGCAAGGCCGACATCGCCGGCAAGGGCACCTACTATCGCGTCCGCGTCGTCGCCGGCTCGAAGGATGAGGCCGCGGCCATCTGCACCCGCTATCGCGCAGCCGGCGGCACCTGCCTGATCTCGAAGTAATCAAGTTGGGCTTTCAGCCTGGGTGTTCGATAAAGTTGAAAAATCCGCCCGCAGAGATCAATCTGCGGGCGGATTTATTTTTGATGCGCTAAGCGCGGGACATGGCGAACGATGCGGCATCTACAGCTATCGACGCGTCGAACGTCCATCAGGCCGTTTGTTCCTGAGGACGCCCCGGATATCTTCGCCAACATATCGCCTGGCATCACGCGTTTCATGGCTTGGCATCCGCCTGAAACTGAAGCGGCTTTTGCGGATGTTTGGCGGGGATGGCTGAAGGCAATCGAAGACGGCTCGGAATTGCACTTCACAGCCCGCTACAGGAGTGACGATCGCTTTCTGGGCGTTATCGGTATGCATGCCGCGCTGACCGACACGCCGGAGCTTGGAATTTGGCTTCGCAGCGAAGCGCAAGGTCTGGGATTCGGCCGCGAATTGATCGGCGCGATCATCGGATGGGCAAGTGCGAGCTTTTCTATCCGATATTTCGTATACCCCGTCGCGGAGGAGAACATCGCCAGCAGACGGATAGCCGAAGCCTATGGCGGCGAGGTGAGGGAGTGCAGGTCAAATCCTAAATACCGCTCAGTCGTCTATCGTATACCGCCCAAATAGCCTGCCGAAGACGGTTGTTCCTGTGTATCCCAGCTTGACCTCACTCGCATTTCCCAGCGCAAGCCTTATGATTCGGGTATGACCGAATCGAAATCCATGATCCTCGGCTGTAGCGGCCACACCATCACGCCCGAAGAGCGATCCTTCTATAAGGGGGAGCAGCCATGGGGCTTTATCCTGTTCGGACGCAATATTTCCGAACCGGCACAGATCGCCGATCTCGTTGCGTCTCTGCGCGATAGCGTCGGACGCGACGCTCCGGTTTTCATCGACCAGGAAGGCGGCAGGGTGCAGCGCATTCGCCCGCCGATCCTGCCGCATTATCCCTCGGGGCAGGCACTCGGCGATATCTATCGCCAGGATCGCGAACGAGGCCTCCGTGCTGCATGGCTGATGTCGCGGCTTCATGCCTTCGATCTGCTGAAATTCGGCATCAATGCCGATTGCCTGCCGGTGCTGGACGTGCCTGTGGAGGGATCGAGCAACGTCATCGGCAATCGCGCCTATGGCTCCGATCCGGTGACGGTGACGGAAATGGGACGCGCGGCTGCGGAAGGTCTCAAAGCCGGCGGTATGCTGCCCGTGATGAAGCACATGCCCGGCCATGGCCGCGGTTTTGCGGATTCGCATCACGAGTTGCCTGTGGTTTCGGTACCGCGTGCGGAGCTGGAGGCGCATGATTTCGCTCCCTTCGTTGCAATGAAGGACGAACTCATGGCGATGACCTGCCATGTCGTCTTTACCGATATCGATCCGGAGAACCCGGCCACGACGTCGCGCAAGGTGATCGAGGAGATCATCCGCGGACATATCGGTTTCCAGGGACTGCTCCTGTCGGACGATACCTCCATGAATGCGTTGAAGGGCACGATCGGCGAACGTGCAGCAAATATTATTGCGGGCGGATGCGATATCGTGCTGCATTGCAATGGCGTCATGGACGAAATGCAGCAGGTGGTTCGCAATGTTCCCGCTTTGGCGGGGACATCGCTGAAACGGGCCAAGGCGGTCGAAGCGGCATTCGGCAGAAGTGATGGCGCCGATGAAGCCTCTATTCGGGCGGAATTCGACGCGATGTTCGCAGTGGCGTAAAACCGGACTTCGAGGAACGGGCGGGTGACAGAGTGAGCGGCAGCACGGACAAGCTTCAGCAGGCGGCAACGCCGATGGACAAGCTCTGGCAGGAGGGTGAGACGCAGCGCGGCTCGCACGAGCCGTCGCTTGTCGTCGACCTCGCCGGCTTTGAAGGACCGCTTGATCTGCTGCTGCATCTGGCGCGCAACCAGAAGGTCGATCTGTCCCGTATCTCCGTTCTGGCGCTGGCCGAACAGTATCTTCAGTTCATCGAGAGTGCGCGGCGTATCCGCATCGAGCTTGCGGCCGATTATCTCGTCATGGCCGCTTGGCTCGCCTATCTGAAATCCAAGCTGCTAATCCCGCAGCAGAGCAAGGAAGACGGACCGACCGGCGAGGAGATGGCGGCGACGCTCGCCTTCCGCCTGAAGCGGCTGGAAGCCATGCGCGATGCTGCTACCGATCTTGTCAATCGCAACCGCCTCGGCCGCGATATCTTCGCGCGCGGCGCGCCGGAACATATTCCGGATCGACGCCAATCCGCCTTCGACGCCAGCCTCTATGATCTGCTCACCGCCTATGCGAGCCTGCGTCAGCGTCAGGCCGTGACCCAGGTGACGATCGAGAAGCGCCGTGTCTGGTCGCTGGCCGATGCCCGCGTTATTCTGGACCGGATGATCGGCGAAATCACCGACTGGACGGCCCTTGAACATTACCTGCTGAGCTACATGACGACTTCGAGCGAGCGGGTGACGGCGATTGCCAGCGCCTTTGCGGCATCGCTGGAGCTGGTGCGCGAAGGGCAGCTGGAAATTCGCCAGGAAGGCGCGTTTCAGCCGCTTTACATGCGGCGCGGGCCGAAGCATTCGTCACTGGAAGCAGCGGAATAGGGCAGGAAAGCGCGTGACTGAACCGGACGACGAGCAGCAGCAGCATGTGGAGCACGAGGCGGAAGCGCCCGATGTAGACGATCGTCGGCTGAGCGAGGCCGAGCGGATTGCCGAAGCGCTGGTCTTCGCCTCAGCGCAGCCGGTTTCCGAGGCCTTCATTGCGGAGCGCGTGGCGCGTGGGGTCGATATTCCCGCCATCATGCAGAAACTCAAGGCCGATTACGCCATGCGCGGCGTCAATCTCGTCCAGGTGGATGGCGCCTGGGCCTTTCGCACGGCCGCGGATCTCTCCTTCGTGATCCGGCGCGACGAGAGCGAGGTGCGCAAGCTGTCGCGTGCGGCGCTGGAGGTGCTGGCCATTATCGCTTACCATCAGCCTGTCACACGCGCCGAGATCGAGGATATCAGAGGCGTGCAGACCTCCAAGGGCACGCTTGACGTTCTTATGGAGTCTGGTTGGGTCCGCTTCCGTGGCCGTCGCCGCACGCCGGGGCGACCGGTGACCCTTGGCACGACGCGCGATTTCCTCGATCATTTCGGTCTCGAAGAGCTGCGCGATCTGCCCGGTCTCGAAGAGCTGAAGGGGGCGGGGTTGTTGTCAGGCCGGATTCCGGCCAATTTCAACATTCCCTCGCCGTTGATGAGCGACGAGTTGACCGAAGACGAAGATCCGATCACGCAGATGGATCTGGAGGAACTCGGCATCCTGCCGCCGAGCGGCGCAAGCTCCAGCGATTGAGCGTTGGCCGGCTCGTTCAAGGGGTTGCAACCCTATCTGCGGATTTTCGCGAAACTGCCGGCAAAGTCTCTCTTTCGCCATCAGCGGGTGCGAATATAACAATCATCCTCTCGGCTTGGAGACGCTTGATTGCCCGCATCGGCGCTTGTCATCCCGATATGCGTGGATGCATTGCATTTTGGTGTTTGAAAAACATCCGCAAACGTCTTACATCGAAAAGACACTGTAATTGGGAGTTAAAGCAATGGGTTCTCTAAGCATATGGCACTGGCTCATCGTCCTGGCCATCGCGCTGTTGTTGTTCGGCCGTGGAAAGATCCCGGAGCTGATGGGTGATGTCGCCAAGGGCATCAAAAGCTTCAAGAAGGGCATGAACGACGACGAAGATACGTCGACATCCGCGTCGACGGCGTCCCGTACGGTCGAGCACAAGGCTGACGAAACGAAGTAATCATGTCGGGCAGGCGCAAGCTGAAAGGCTTGCCGTTAGCCCAGGAGCCTTTGCATGTTCGATATAGGCTGGTCCGAGCTGGTGGTTATTGGCGTCGTGGCCTTGGTGGTGATCGGCCCCAAGGAGTTGCCGTCGACATTGCGGACCATCGGTAAGATGACGGCGCGGGCCAGGAAGGTCGCTGGCGAATTCCGCGCTCAGTTCGACGAAGCCATGCGCGAGGCGGATCTGGATGATGTGCGCCAGACGATTGCCGATGCGCAGAAGCTCAATCCGGTCAATTCGTTGCGGGAAGCCATGAACCCGCTGCGAGAAATGGGCAATGAGATAAAGGCTGATCTGCAGCGTGCGGCAACACCGGACAAAGCAGCCCCGGCCGCGACACCATTGCCGTCCGAGCCGGTTCCGGGTGTGACGTCCGGCCTGCCGGAAGCACTTGCGGCCACATCCACAATGCCTGCCGTTTCGAGCAATCCGTCGCCAGCGGCGGCTCCAGAGGCGGTGGCAGCAGTCGTCCCTCAGCCGGTGGCCGCTGTGAATGACGCAGTAGAGAAGCCGAAGGCCGCTCGTAAACCTCGCGCTAAAGCCCCGGCGAAGACCGAGGATGTTGCGGCTGCCGCCGTCCAGACGCCCGTCGTCACGGAAAAACCAAAGCGAGCCCCGCGCAAGGTCGCGGTCGCTGCTGCCGTAGAGAAGACGCCCCCAGCTCCCAGGAAGCGTCCGACCGCTACAGCCAGCAAGGCGACGCCTAAAACGCCCAAGAAGAAGGACCAGGCATGACGGGTGACATCGACGATAAGCCGCAACCGCTTATCGAACACCTTATGGAATTGCGCACACGGCTCATCTGGTCGCTCGTGGCTTTTTTCATTGCCTTCATTGGCTGTTTCGCAGTGGCGAAGCATCTCTTCAATTATCTGGTCTATCCTTATAAATGGGCCGTCGAATGGGCTCATCTCGATCTCGCGAAGTCAGAGCTGATCTACACCGCGCCACAGGAGTTCTTCTTCACCCAGGTGAAGGTTGCCATGTTCGGCGCCCTGGTAATTTCCTTCCCGATCATCGCTTCGCAGATCTACAAGTTCGTCGCGCCCGGCCTCTATAAGAACGAGCGCAATGCCTTTCTGCCGTTTTTGATCGCTTCGCCAGTTTTGTTCCTGATGGGCGCTGCGCTCGTCTATTTCTTCTTTACGCCCATGGTGATGTGGTTCTTCCTGAAGATGCAGCAGACGGGTGGCGACGGTCAGATCGGCATTGCGCTGATGCCGAAGGTCTCGGAATATCTGAGCCTCATCATGACGCTGGTCTTCTCTTTCGGGCTCGTCTTCCAGCTTCCCGTCATTACCACGCTGCTGGCACGTGTCGGCTTGCTGACGTCGGCCTGGCTCGCGGAAAAGCGCAAGTTTGCCATTGTTTTCGCCTTCATCGTCGCTGCTGTGCTGACGCCGCCGGATCCGATGTCCCAGATCGGCCTTGCACTGCCGACAATCCTTCTCTACGAGATTTCCATCTACGCGGCGCGACTCGTAGAACGCCAGCGTACCCGGCAAGCGCTCGAAGAGAGTGGCGGAAGTTCCGATATCGCCAAGACGGATTAACGTCCAGGCGGGGAGGCCTTCGCCTCGTTTCTCAGGTATTTGCCGGTTCGACCTCCGACCGAAGCCTCGGTCGGAGCTGTACTTATGTCAAACGACCTGGAACGAAGATGCTTGATATCAGATGGATTCGTGAGAATGCCGAGGCTTTTGATGCAGCGCTTGCCAAGCGCGGTGCGGAGCCTCTGTCGCAAAGCCTCATAGCGCTCGACGAGAAGCGCCGATCCGTCATTCAGTCCGTCCAGGATATGCAATCGCGCCGCAACGCCGCTTCGAAGGAAATTGGCGCGGCGATGGCGCAGAAGAACAGCGAGCTTGCCGAGAAGCTGAAGGCCGAGGTTGCCGACCTTAAGCTGTCGCTTCCGGCTGCGGAGGAAGAAGAGCGCACGCTGACGGCCGAGCTCAATGACGCGCTGTCACGCATTCCGAACATACCGCTCGAAGACGTGCCCGTCGGCAAGGACGAGCACGACAACGTCGTCAAGCATGTCTGGGGCGCCAAGCCGACCTGGAACCATCAGCCGAAAGAGCATTTCGAGATTGGCGAAGAACTCGGCTATATGGATTTCGAACGCGCGGCAAAACTGTCCGGCTCGCGCTTCACGGTGCTGACCTCGCAGCTTGCTCGCCTTGAACGCGCACTCGGTCAGTTCATGCTCGATCTGCACACAAGCGAGCACGGCTATACCGAAGTTAGCGCGCCCTTGATGGTACGCGACGAGACGATGTTCGGAACAGGTCAACTGCCGAAATTCGCAGAAGATTCGTTCAAAACCACCGACGGTCGCTGGCTGATCCCGACGGCTGAGGTTTCGCTGACCAATCTCGTCTCCGGCGAAATTCTCGATCAGGAGAAGCTGCCGCTGCGCTTCACCGCACTCACGCCGTCCTTCCGATCGGAAGCAGGCTCGGCCGGTCGCGATACCCGCGGCATGCTGCGCCAGCATCAGTTCTGGAAATGCGAGCTGGTGTCGATCACCGACGCCGAAAGCTCCATTGCCGAGCATGAGCGGATGACGGCTTGCGCGGAAGAAGTGCTGAAGCGCCTCGGCCTGCATTACCGCGTCATGACGCTTTCGACCGGCGACATGGGCTTCGGCGCGCGCAAGACCTATGATCTCGAAGTCTGGCTGCCGGGGCAGGATACCTATCGAGAGATTTCCTCCTGCTCCGTCTGTGGTGATTTCCAGGCCCGGCGCATGAATGCGCGCTATCGCGGCAAGGACGACAAGAACACCAAGTTCGTTCACACGCTGAACGGCTCGGGAACGGCCGTCGGCCGCTGCCTGATCGCCGTGCTTGAGAATTATCTCAATGCTGACGGCTCGGTCACTATCCCCGACGTACTCCTGCCATATATGGGTGGTCTGAAGAGGATCGAAAAAGCAGCATAATCAGGTGGTGGGGCGATGCGTATTCTTTTGACCAATGATGACGGCATTCACGCCGAAGGTCTGGCGGCATTAGAGCGCATCGCCCTCACTCTGTCTGATGATGTCTGGGTCGTTGCGCCTGAGACGGATCAGAGCGGCCTTGCTCACTCATTGAGCCTTTCCGAGCCGTTGCGCATGCGCAAGGTTTCCGACAGGCATTATGCGCTGCGGGGAACGCCGACCGATTGCGTCATCATGGCGATCCGCAAGGTTCTGGATATCAAGCCGGATCTCGTGCTCTCCGGCGTCAATTCCGGATCGAATGTCGCTGACGACGTCACCTATTCCGGAACCATCGCCGGTGCCATCGAGGGCACGCTGCAAGGCGTGCGCTCCTTTGCTTTGAGCCAGGCCTATCTCTATGAAAACGGCGCGCGCGTCGTGCCCTGGGAAGTGGCAGAAGCACATGCTCCGGCTTTGCTTAACAAGCTCATGAACGTCGATCTGTCTGACGGGACCTTCCTCAATCTGAATTTTCCGAATTGCCGCCCCGAAGAGGTCGACGGAACGGAAGTGACCGCACAGGGCAATCTTGCCTTCAACGTGCAGGTCGAGGAGCGGGCCGATGGCCGCGGCTTCCCTTACTATTGGCTTCGCTTCGGTGAGCGGAGCGGCATCTTCCGTCCAGGGACCGATATTCAGGCGTTGAAACAAAATCGTATTTCGGTAACGCCTTTGAAACTCGATCTGACGGATTATTCGGCGCAAGACCGCGTGGCGCGGGCGCTCGGTATGGAGTAGCGGATTGACACCTCGTTTGGTGGAAAAGGAAGGCTTTGCGGCCGTGGTGTTGCGGCTGCGGGCGGAAGGCATATTGGACATCGATCTGATGACGGCGGTCGAGCAGACGCCGCGCCTGCCTTTCGTGCCGGCGCAATTTGCCGATGATGCCTATTCCAGCCGCACGATTCCGATCGATTGCGGTGCCTTCATGGAAGGCATCGATCTCGTAGTGCGTATTCTCCATGGCTTGAAGATCAAACCTGGCCATCGCATTCTCGAGATCGGCACGGGAAGCGGTTTCACTGCTGCCGTCATGGGGCGGATCGTCGAGCGCGTGCTGACGGTCGATCGCTACAAGACGCTGACGACATCGGCGCAGCAGCGCATGGATACGCTCGGGCTGCGCAATGTCATCATCCGTCAGGCGGACGGCAGCGCCGGCTTGCCGGGCGAGGGCACCTTCGATCGCATCCTGGTGACGGCAGCTTTCACGACAATGCCGCGCTTTTATGCCGAACAGCTGGTGTCCGGCGGTTCGATGATAGCCCCGCTTATTATTGATGAGCGCACATGTCGCTTGGTGCGACTGACGAAGACGGGAAGCCGATTCGAGCGCGAAGAATTGTTCGACGTTCCCTATCAGCCCATCGTGCCGATGCTCGCCTCCTATCTTTGAGGCTCAATTCGGGCTGATGCCCCTATGAAACGGGCGCATTTGCGCCGTTTCATTCTCTATGGTTAGCAATTCCTCAAAAAAACACATGCCGCACCAGTGCTTTAACCGCATGGTAAGATTAACGCGCTTTAATCGACCCATAATCGGTTGCGTCTTAAGTGGGTCGAGTCATGGGTTTCAGTCTTTCTTCAAACGTCAGCAAATCGGCAGGGAAAGTCCTGGTGGCCATTCTTCTGGCGAGTACGGCCACAGCTTGTAGTTCGGACACGACCCGTTTCAGCGGTCTCTTCAATAAAACGGACAATGTAACGACCGGCTCGATCAATCGTCGCAGCCTGAACGGTCCGAACGGTGATCCCGTGCCGCGCGCAGACGTTGCTCAAGCAGGCGGTTACGGCCAGCAGGATTATTCGCAGCAGAGTGCGCCGGTATCGCAACCCTATCCCAACTCGCCGGCTCGCTATAACCCGTCCTATTCCAGCGCACGGGCTTCGACCGCCCCCGTCGCAATTCAGCGCACCGATCTCGCTCCTCCGAGTGCTTCCGCCAGCAATTCTCGTCGGATGCCGCAGGCGGAATCTGAGGCAATGGCGCAGCCTTTCCCCGCATCTCGCAACAATAACGGCTCCCGCGCCGCGCCGGCACTTGCTCCCGACACCATGTCGACGGGTACGATCAAGACTGCCGCCGCGCAGCAGATGTCTCCCGGCTGGACCACGGTCAATGCTCCGAGCGTGACGCTGCATCAGGGTGAAAATATTGCTCTGTTGTCGCGCCGCTATGGCGTTCCGGAAAAGGAAATTCTGCGTGCGAATGGCCTGCGCAATGGCGCTGCCGCGCAGCCCGGCCAGCAGATCGTCATACCGACGATGAACGGGGCAGGTGTTTCTGGCCCGGCCAAGATGGCCGCTGAAGCGACTGATCTTTCCAAGGGCGGCAAGATGCCTGGTCCCGCCAAGGCGCCGCAGCAGGAAGCGCTCGCATTGCCCTCCGGCAACCAGATGCGCGGCAAGTCCCAAGCTGGCCTCGCCGACCCCAATAAGCTCGCAGCCGGTAATGGCAAGGGGCCGACGCCGAAGGGCACCTATGTCGTCAAGCCGGGTGACTCGCTGGCAAGAATCGCCAAGGAAAGCGGCGTGAGCGTCGCCGAACTGAAGCGTGCGAACAACATGCAGGCCGGCGATAGCATTCGCATCGGACAGGCACTCGCGTTGCCACACGGCTCCGTCGCCGCTGCAGACCCGGTCAAGACCGCCTCGATAGAGCCTCAGAAGGCTTCCACCAAGCCAGGCGCGTTGCCTGTGGAGCCGAAGCAGGCCGCCGCAGACCCGATCGCGAAGCAGGCACCCAAGGCGGTCGCCAATGCCGATGCGGCAGCTGATACCCCTGCCAAGCCGAAGGAAGTTGCCTCCGCTTCGCCGAGCCAGTCCATCAACGATGCCGCAAAGTCGGATGCGCAGGCCGATGCGCCCGAGGCGACCGGTATTGGCAAATATCGCTGGCCGGTTCGCGGTGCTGTCGTCGCCGGCTATGGCGCCAATGTCAACGGCAGCCGCAACGACGGCATCGACATCTCCGTTCCCGAGGGCACGCCGATCAAGGCGGCCGAAAACGGCGTCGTCATCTATGCCGGCAATGGCCTGAAGGAACTCGGCAACACGGTTCTCGTCCGCCACGACGACGGTACCGTCACGGTCTACGGTCATGCGGACGCACTCAGCGTCACTCGCGGCCAGAAGGTCCAGCGCGGTCAGACGCTCGCGACGTCGGGCATGAGCGGCAATGTCAGCCAGCCGCAGCTGCACTTCGAAGTCCGCAAGAATTCGGCTCCGGTCAACCCAATGACGTTCCTTGAATAGGTAGTGCGTCTCAAGGACTCTGCAAAAAGCCCGGTCACAGCCGGGCTTTTTGTCGTTTATGGCGTTGTCGATCGATCGAAGATCAATCACGCTCCAGCACGATGCGCAGCCGGCCGGCGAGATCCTGGATATATTGCCAGGCGACACGGCCGGAACGGGCGCCGCGGGTCGTTGCCCATTCCAAGGCTTCGTGATGCATCTGGGCGCGATCGAGATCAAGCTTGAAGTGATCGGCATAGGCGTCGATCATTTGCAGATAATCTTCCTGGCTGCACTTGTGGAAGCCGAGCCACAGGCCGAAGCGATCGGAGAGCGATACCTTTTCCTCCACGGCTTCCGAGGGATTGATCGCGGTCGATTGCTCGTTTTCCATCATATGGCGCGGCAGCAGGTGGCGACGGTTGGATGTGGCATAAAACAGCACGTTGTCCGGTCGTCCCTCGACCCCGCCGTCCAGCGCCGCCTTGAGCGACTTATAGGCGGTATCGTCATGATCGAAGGAGAGATCGTCGCAGAAGATGATGATGCGATGCGGCGTTGCCTTCAATATATCGAGCAGCACCGGCAGCGAGGAAATATCCTCGCGATGCACTTCGATCAGCTTCAGAGACACGCCGGTCGTCCGACGCACGTCTTCGTGCACCGCCTTGACCAGCGAGGATTTGCCCATGCCGCGCGCGCCCCAGAGCAGCACGTTGTTGGCGGCGAAACCTTCGGCAAAACGAAGCGTGTTCTCGTGCAGGATATCGCGCACGTGATCGACGCCGCGGATAAGGGTCAGCGCCACACGGTTCGGCCGTGGCACGGGCTGCAGATGAAGTCGGGCAGGGGCCCAGACGAAGCAATCGGCGGCATTCCAGTCATTGACGGCCGGGGCCGGGCCGGCCAGACGTTCGACAGCGTCGGCAAGGCGACGGACTTCGGCAAGGATCAGGGCGTTTTGGTCTTCAGTCACCGTTTCCTCCTGAATATTGAACAAGAAAGTCGCAAAACGCGCGCGCTGTCTGCCGGGTATCATGCTCCTTTAGGGGTTGAAAGGCTAACAGACCGGGAAATCGGTACGGTTGACGGCTGTTTTTGTTGCATTCGCCATACGCGTAACTATATTCCGGCCACCTGACGCGGGGCCCGTTCCCGCTCGGAATTCAAGGGAGTTCTCGATGTTTATCACCAACGCATATGCGCAGAGCGCGACAGATTCGGCCGCGAGTGCCTTCGGCGGTTCCGGCTTTGAAATGATCATCCTGTTTGTGCCGCTGATGGTCGTTTGGTATTTCCTCCTCATCCGTCCGCAGCGCGCGCAGGCGAAGAAGCGTGACGAGATCCTGAAGAACATCCGCCGCGGCGATCAGATCGTCACCAGCGGCATCGTCGGCAAGGTCACCAAGGTCATCGACGAAAAGGAACTGGAAGTCGAGATCGCTGAAGGCGTGCGCATCCGCGTTGTCCGCAGCGCCATTTCCGAGGTTCGCGTCAAGGGCGAACCCGTCAAGGCGGACGCCGCGTAAGGCTCCTCCCGAGAGGCGGCGCCTGCCGCCGCTGCGCATCTTCGAAATTCGAGATCGACTTTCTTGAAGGACTGTGCACAAATTCAAGGTGTTACTGCGCCCTTTGCATTTTCCGTCGAAAGGGAGGGCGCGGTAGGGAAGCCCTAATTCGAGAGAGCGATGCTGCACGTCTCCTGGTGGAAGACCGCCCTGATCTGGTTCGTCGTTCTCTTGAGCGTGCTTCTGGCCGCTCCCAACCTGCTTGGTGAGCGCTCGCTTTCATCGTTTCCAGCATGGTGGGCACATCGAAAGATCGAGCTTGGCCTTGATCTTCGCGGCGGATCGCATCTGCTGCTTAAGATCGAACGGGGTGACGTCGAGAAGGATCGCCTGGAAAGCATTGTCGGCGATATCGCCACCCGGTTGCGCACCGTCAATGTCGCCTATTCGGGCCTCACCGGCACCGGCCGAAAAATCCAGCTTCGCATCGGCGATCCCTCGCAGGTTCAGGCTGCTTTGACAGCATTGCGGCCGCTGACGGCGGGATCCGATCAGCCGTCCCTTGTTCTGTCTCAAGGTGACAATGGTGCGCTGACGCTCGATATCACCGATGCGGATATCAACAGCCATGTCTCATCGGCGATCGCACGCGCGATCAAGGTCATTCATGCCCGTATTGCGCAACTCGGTGTTGGAGAACCACTGATCCGCCGGCAGGGATCCGATCGTATCATCGTTCAGGTGCCCGACCTTGCCGATGCGCAGCGGCTGAAAAACCTTCTCGGCCAGCCCGCTAAGCTCAGCTTCCGCCTGATCGATCAGTCGATGTCGGTTCAGGACGCCATGGACAAGCAGCCGCCGGCCGGATCCGACGTGCTGTTTTCCGAAGATGATCCGCCCGTTGGCTATCTCGTACAGCGGCAGCCACTGCTCTCGAACGTCGATTTTTCCGATGCCGTTGCAGTCGTTGACAATCAGAAAGGCGAAGGCACCGTTTCCGTCAAGCTGACGCCGGAGGCAACTCACCGCTTCGCGCAATCGACGGCCAGCAATCTCGGCAAGATCATCGTCGTCGTGCTTGACGATCAGGTCATCTCCGCTGCCTCTCTGAAGACGGTCATCGCAACAGGCGAGATCGACGTTCCCGGAGATTTCACCGCCCAGGGCGCGCAGGATCTGACCGTCATGGTCAAGAGCGGTCCGCTGCCGGCAACCCTGACGACGGTCGAAGAGCGCACTATTCAGCCGGGCCTTGGCGGCGAAACGGCGCATTATGGTCTGATTGCCTGCATTGCGGCCGCCGTCTTCGTTGCAGCCCTGATGATCGGCTTCTACCGCCTGCTCGGCATCATCGCGACCATCTCGCTCGTCATCAACATGATCATGGTCGCGGCCCTCATGGGCCTGCTCGGCATTACGCTCACCCTGCCGGGTGTCGCTGCCATCGTCCTCATTATCGGCATTGGTCTCGATGCGCTTGTGCTGATCTACGAGCGCGTGCGCGAAGAGGAGAAGAAGACCCATCTTCTCGTCGATGCGCTGCGCCACGGCTTTAACCGGGCAGCTGCGACCGTCGCCGACGCCAATCTGACGGTTCTGATCGTCGCGGCCATTCTCTTTTATGCAAGCACCGGCGCGGTGCGCGGCTTTGCCGCCACGTTGATGGTGGGTGTCGTCACCACCTTCTTCACTTCCTGCTTCGTCACACGGTCGCTGGTGAATATGTGGATCTCGCGCCGCAAGCCGCGCACTTTGCTTGTTGGCGTGCGCAGCGGCATTTTCGACAATGCCAATATCCGCTTCATGGGCATCCGCCGCTATACTTTTACGGTCTCTGCGGCTCTTTCGGTCGTCACTCTCATTGCCTTCGCGACGGTCGGCATGCACCTCGGCATCGATTTTGCCGGCGGATCGATCATCGAGGTCCGGGCCAAACAGGGCGTTGCAGATCCCGTCGACATTCAAACCCGTCTTGACGCCGTCATTCCGGGCGACGTGCGCGTCGAACGGCTCGCCGATCGTCTTGGTGCAGTGGTTCGCGTTCATGCTCAGGAGGGCGGTGAAAACGCCGAACAATCCGCCGTCTCGCTCGTTCAGGACGAGCTGGGCAAGGATTACAATTTCGCCCGCGTCGAAGTGGTCGGTCCAGCCGTATCGGGCGAGATCACCACTACGGCTTCCCTTGCCGTCCTTGCGGCCCTGGCGGCAATCCTGATCTACATATGGGTACGGTTCGAATGGCAATTTGCCGTCGGCGCGATCATTGCGACTCTACACGATGTCATCCTGACGCTCGGCCTCTTCGTGCTATCAGGCATGGAATTCAACATGACGAGCATCGCCGCGATCCTCACCATCGTCGGCTACTCGCTGAACGACACGGTTGTTGTCTATGATCGCATGCGCGAGAATCTGAAGCGCTATTCGCAGATGCCGCTGCCGATTTTGATCGATGCTTCCATCAATCAGACACTATCTCGTACCATTCTGACATCGGCGACGACGCTTTTGGCGCTGTTTGCCCTCTACATCTTCGGCGGCGAGGTGATCCGTGCCTTCACCTTCGTTCTGCTTTTCGGCGTCGCTGTCGGCACTTTTTCGTCGATTTATATTGCGGCGCCCGTGCTGATCCTGTTCAAGCTGCGGCCGGACAAGTTTCAGACCGGCGGCGAAAGCAATGGACCCGCGGCCGGCGATATCCAGTCAGGCAAACCAGCGGTGTGATACAGTGGCTAAAGGTATAGAAATCCGAAACGCGCATTTCCCCGGACGCGCACCGATCGATGCTTACGGCAATGGCGGCTTTCGCTTCGCCGACATGTCGCATCGCGGTTCGCTGTTGTGCCTGCCTTCGGGCATCTACGGCTGGGACATGCTGCAGGGCGATGCGCTGACGCCGGATCGCTTCCAGAAGGTTCTCGATGAAGCCGCCGAGATTGAAGTGCTGCTCGTCGGCACCGGCATGGAGCTGCACCCGCTTCCCGCCGAGCTGAAGGCCGCCCTGCGTGGAAAGCAGATTTCCTCCGACCCGATGAGCACGGGGGCAGCGGTGCGCACCTTCAACATCATGCTTTCCGAATCGCGTGCCGTGGCCGCGGCGCTAATCGCCGTCTGACCTTCGGATCCAAGCGTATGACAACACCAGCTGCGCCTCGGAGCAACCGGGACATCTGCCTCGCTACGCTTCGCGACACCGATCGCGATCGCTATCTCGCCTGCCTGCTGGCACCGGAGGATAAGCGCCCGGCACTTGCCGCGCTCTATGCCTTCAACGCCGAGCTGGCGCGCGTGCGCGATCTCGTGCATGAGCCGCTGCCAGGCGAAGTGCGGATGCAATACTGGCGCGATCTCCTCGAAGGGCAGTCCCACGGCTCGAGTGAGGCCAATCCGCTGGCTTCCGAACTTCTCACTGCGATTGAAGAGTATCGCCTGCCGCGCCAGACGCTGATCGACATGATCGATGCGCGCATATTCGATCTCTACGATGATCCCATGGAAAGCCGCAGCAGTCTGGAAGGCTATGCTGGTGAGACGGCTTCGGCCCTTATCCAGCTTGCAAGCCTGGTCCTGTCCGCCGATGAGGCGAAGCGCTCCGCCGATGCCGCCGGCCATGCCGGCGTTGCGCAGGCGATTGCCGGTCTGCTGCTCCTGATGCCGCTGCACCGCCATCGCGGCCAGCTCTATCTACCGCTGGAGATCCTGGCGGCAACCGGGCTCGATCGCGACGGTTTTCTCGCCGGCGAGGACAAGCCACGCATTTCGGCGGCGATCGAGGCCTTCGCCGGTCTCGGTCGCGAGCATCTCGCCAAGGCGAGGGCGGCAGGCGCCATACCGCAGGCCGTATTCCCGGCGTTTCTGCTTGTCACCTTGGCCGAGCCTGTGTTGCAGAAGGCACAGAAGCTCGGAGTCGGCATCTTCGATCAATCCCTGGTGCTGCCGCAATGGCGCCGGCAGCTGCGCATGGCGATAGCGTCGATCACAAAGAAAATCTAAAATACACCAAACTCGCGCAAGTCTCGGCGTCTATGGAGATGGCGGCACTTGATTTGCATTTCAGGGGGATCTGCCGTGGGTATTGTCGTCTGGTGCATACTGTTTGCGATTGTCATCTTCATTGCCTATTACGCGACGCGCATGGCATCGCAGAACAAGGAAGACGGCCTGCACGATACCGGCCTTGCGATTCTGGAATTCGGCCGCGCTTTTCCGACGGAGGCCATTCGCCAGCTGCAGACGACCGCCGACGGGCAGGCGGTCTTCGTGCGTCTGCATGACGACAAGGCGGGGTTCATGCGCAATGTGCGCAATCATTTCAGCGTCCATCTGATCGAGCCGGGCAGGGCGCGTGCCAAGATTTCGGCAACCGGACGCGGCTTGATCGTCGATTTTCTGGATGTGCCCCACCACAACGGCACATTCGAATTCAAGACACCGACGGAAGCTGCTGAGGTCTCGCTCTGGCTGCTCGGCAACTATGTCGCCGGCGAGGACGCGAAGCTCGAGCACCACGCGCCGCCGGCAACAAGCTGAAGATCATGAAAGCGCTAAAGTCAGGCGCTTTCCGCGAATACGGGTGCAGGCAAGCCGAGCCATCCGGCGCAATCGGCAAGCGCACGCTTGGCGATGAGCTGGCGCTTCATGATGGTCTTGTCCTTGCCGCGAAAGCGCTTGACGCCTTCCGGCTTGACGATCGAACCCGGCTCCAGCTCCGGGAAAAGCCCGAAATTGATGTTCATCGGCTGGAAGGAGCGTTTGCCCGGCTCCTCGTCGGAGACGATGTGGCCGCCGGTGATGTGGTTCAGCAATGAGCCGAGCGCTGTTGTATCCGGAGGCAGCAAAGGCGCTTCGCCCTTGCGCTCGGCTGCGGCGAAGCGGCCGGCGAGCAGGCCGATGCTGGCGCTCTCGACATAGCCTTCGCAGCCTGTGATCTGGCCGGCGAAACGCAGGCCCGGGCGCGACTTCAAGACCAGCGAGCGGTCGAGCAGGGTCGGCGAGTTGATGTAGGTATTGCGGTGCAGGCCGCCGAGGCGGGCGAATTCTGCATTTTCGAGGCCGGGGATCAGGCGGAAGATCTCCGCCTGCGCACCGTATTTCAGCTTCGTCTGGAAACCGACCATGTTGTAGAGCGTACCGAGCGCATTGTCCTGGCGCAGCTGTACGACGGCATAGGCCTTGACCGTGGGATTATGGGCATTGGTGAGCCCCATCGGCTTCATCGGCCCGTGGCGCAGTGTTTCGCGCCCGCGCTCCGCCATGACTTCTATCGGCAGGCAGCCGTCGAAATAGGGCGTGCCTTCCCATTCCTTGAAGCCGACGGCATCGCCGGCGATCAAGGCATCGACGAAGGCATTGTACTGGGCTTCGTCCATCGGGCAGTTGATATAGTCCTTGCCGGTGCCGCCGGGGCCGACCTTGTCGTAGCGCGACTGATACCAGCAAATGTCCATGTTGATGCTGTCGCGATAGACGATCGGCGCGATGGCATCGAAGAAGGCGAGCGCATCCGCTCCGGTTTCAGCCTGGATGGCGCTGGCAAGCCCGGGCGCGGTCAGTGGGCCGGTGGCGATGATTGCCTGGTCCCATTCCCTGGGCGGCAGCCCCTGGATTTCTTCACGGACGACGGTGATCAGCGGATGATTTGCAATCGCCTGCGTCACGGCTGCCGAGAAGCCGTCCCGATCGACAGCAAGCGCTCCGCCGGCCGGTACCTGATGCTTATCCGCGCATGTCATGATAAGCGAACCCGCCATGCGCATTTCCGCATGGATGACGCCGACAGCATTGCTTGTGGCATCGTCGGAGCGGAACGAATTGGAGCACACCAACTCGGCAAGATCGTCCGTCTTGTGTGCTTCGGTGCCGCGCACGCCGCGCATTTCATGCAGAATGACCGGAACGCCGGCATTGGCGATCTGCCATGCGGCTTCCGAGCCGGCGAGGCCGCCACCGATGACGTGGATAGGGGAGTAAGAAGTGATCTGTGTCATGCGCGCGTCATTATCACGGGCAGGCCGGCGATCCAATGCTTTGCTAAAGCATGCCGCTCAAAACTGCGCAGCGGTCTTACGGCAAACTTAGTCTCTGGTCCGCCAGCTTAGTGCGAACTACCTATCGAAAGGTCTTGAGGGCGGTTCTGCAAGAGTGATGCGGTTTCCGTCCGGGTCAATCAATTGGGCGATCTTTCCATAGTTGCCTTGCGATTCACCCGTGAGCTTTACGCCAAAGTCTTCGAGCAATTTGCGGGCTTCATCCATTTTCGGCACCACAATGGTTAGTCTGCCGTGCCCCGCATTCTCCCTATCATGGAAGATTTGAATGTTCGCGCCTGCGACATTGCGCCATTGGATCAACCCATCCATGGGACGATCGTCAGGTCCTCGGTCGAAAAGTTGAGTATAGAACGTTTCCGCCCTGTCCATGCTGGCCGTCGCGAGCGCGGCGTAAATTCCTTGGATTTGCATTCTCCGCCTCCCTGCTAAAAGATCTCCACCTGTAAATGAGAAACCGGCGGTTCCGTTCCAATACCGCGCGTGATGGCGGCAGGGGCTATCTTCGCCTGCTGTGCACGGGCTGCTGCGAGGCTGGGCGGATGGCAGCATTGATGTCCGGTAAGGGTGAGCGACTCGCCGGTGATCAACTGAAACTCTGCGAGTCGATTAAAGTATACGGCGACCCAATCGCCGGAATCAAAAACGGCGCCAAAAGGCGCCGTCTTGAAGCAGTCTGCCAGTCCGTTTCTATTAACGGAAAGAACGAGCAGCGATGTTGCGGATTTCGTAGCGGCTAACGCCGATGTCCGAAAGGGTCTGGCTGGAGAGGTTGCCAAGTTCGTTCAGAGTGCGGCGGTAGCTGATCCAGTTCTTTGCAATGCGAATCGGGTTCATGATCTTTTCCTCGGTATCTTGTTTGCGGGCGGTGTGATTACCGCCTCAGCGCTTGCACTCTATATAGGCGCGAAGAGGTTGATTGTGCAGTGCAAAGAAGATGCGTCTGCTATGCATTTGTGCAATATGACGCCCAAAAAGCAGTCGATGCTCAAAATTTGTGTGCTTTGCAGATAAGGAATAGCTCGCGGCGGATCGGTTATGCTGCGCTTGCTCAGTCGGAAGGCAAAAAAGAACGCCCGCCGCGGAGGTCCGCAACGGGCGTTGAGAGGCTTTCGCGAGTGGCGAAGCCTATCCGGCGATTAGCGGCCGGTGGCTTCGCGAGCAACGCGATGGATGTCGGCGCGGTCGATGCCGAGGTCGTGCAGTTCACGAGCGCTCATGCGGCCGAGTTCGTTAACGGTCTGACGATACTTGCGCCAGTTGTTGAAAGAGCGGGTCAGGTTCATTGTAGTCCCTTTCGAGGATCAAGGGATCGAGCAGTTCCGTGATTGGTTCCGTCGTCGATCTAATGGATTTAAATATATGCTGCGCCGCGAAAACTAAAAGCGCGAAAGCTTCATGCCACCTATGCATAACGCGCAAGTCTTAGGGGTGCTTTGCCTAAGATGGTGGCTGCTTTATGTGCATATCGCGGCCAAAGCTGATCCGTTGCCGTAAGTCAATTCCGCGCCAGTGTCAGCCATTCCGAAGCGTTTGCCGGTAGCCGCCCGCTTTTAGCCACCTTTTCGCCAGCCCTACTGTTTTGGGAGGGGCCGATGTTGCCGCGAACTGCCGTGCGGCGGTTCAGAAGTGAGCTTGAGACTCTTCCCATACTGGCAATTGCCGGCTGATGGCCGGCATGGGCATCCGTCAGCATAAACCGATTTAGGTGGGTAAAAACAACGCCCACCGCGGGAGGAGGATGCGGTGGGCGTCATTTGAGATGATTGACGACTGGGAGGAGGAGTGTCGTCAATCTATCGAAGCGCACTGGGAGGAGGAGTGTGCGGCTCCGAATATCGTGTCGGGATGCTATCCCCAGGCTTGGTCCGATCTGTATCGGTCCGGCGCGCCACCGCCGTCTTGTTGTTTGATAAATAGTATGACTTTTCGAATTTGTGCAGCGCAATAATTTCATGGGAGGCATGAGCTGCGCGCATATCTTTAATCGGTATCTCTTTACCGGCCGTCAGGATACTGCATGATCCCTTAATTCCGTATTAATATGGCACACATTCCTGTGAGCCGAAGCCTCTGCCAGAACGCTCGGCTCGCATCGATTGGGCGGCGATTTGTGCTAACTCTGTCGCGAGCAGAATCGCAGCGAGGGGAGCCGGGCATGTACAGGGGAAGGCTGGAGCGGGATCTCAAGATCTGGACCGACAAGGGGCTGGTCGACGCGGGGACGGCGAAAGCCATCCTCAGCGAGTATGACGGTCGTCAGACGAGTTTCAGCGCCGGCCGGGTGCTGACCATCATCGCCGCCGTGCTTCTCGGCCTTGCCATCTTGCTGTTCATCTCCGCAAACTGGGAGGCTCTTCCGAGAATTGCCCGTCTGCTGGGGCTGGTTGCGATGATATGGGCCTTCTATCTCGCGGCGGCATATTTATTAGCTCAGGGTCGCTCCATCCTCGCCGCCGCAATGTTGATCCTCGGCACCTTGAGTTTCGGCGGCGCCATGGCGCTGGTTGGCCAGATGTACAATCTGTCCGGCGACGAACTCAGAATGATGCTCGTCTGGTTCGCCGCGGCCTGCATTGTTGCGGCATTGTTTCGTTCGTCGGCGCAGGTCGGGCTCGCCGGTTTTCTCGCCTGGGCATTTTGCGGCGTCTATCTCTGGGGCCATTTCGACGAATGGTATGGGATCATGCCCTGGATGCCGCCTCTGATGGCTGTGTTCCTGATCGCGCTTGTCCGCTATGTCGATGCGCCCATGGCTCGGCATCTGGCCTATCTCATGCTCGTCGGCTGGCTTACATGGCTATTTGGCCGTCATGAGGGATTGAATACTGCGATCCTGTTTGCCGCTCTCGGCATGGCGGCGTTTCTCGTCGTTAGTGTTCCCGCGTCGCCGCTGATGCCTTTTGCCCGCACAGCCGGTGCCGCGCCGGCCTTCTACACCTTTCTGATCGCATCGATCGGCTTCTCCCTGGTTCATGCCGAGATCAGCAACGGGTCCTTTGAGAACAATGTCTGGGTGGAAGACAAATTGCCGCTCGTCATCGTGGCGGCAGCGACACTGGCGAGTTGCGTGATCGCAATCGCGCTCAGTGGCCGCGACAACGGCGCGGTGCGCTATCTCGCCTATTTCGTCTTTTCCTGCGAGATTCTTTACCTCGCCAGCGAGACGATCGGCTCGATCATCGGCACGGCCGGGTTCTTCCTCGTTGCCGGCTTGCTGGTGGCGATTGCCGCCTGGCTGGTCATCCAGCTGGAGCGGCGCTTTTCCGACAATAGCGGGCAGGGGACGCGGGCATGACCGATATCGCTGAAAAGAGCCTGCCTGCCGGTTCCCGCCGCCTGTGGATCGCCGCCATCGTCGTTGCTGCGCTGCAGACGGCCGTTCTCGGCTACATGGTCGGCGAGCGGGCCTGGGGCTTGCGGAGCGGCGTCGAGATTCTTTTGAAGACTGCGCCAGTCGATCCGCGCGATCTTTTGCGCGGCGACTACGTGACCTTGAACTACGACATCTCGCGGGTTCCGTTCTCGACGATGATTGAAGGACCGCCGAAAGCGAGCCGAAGTGGCGCGATATTGTCCGTTCGCCTGAAGAAGCAGGACGACGGTTCCTGGGGGATCGTCGAATCATCATTTGGAAAGCTCGATCCGAAGCCCGATACGGTCGTGCTCAAAAGCCTGCCTGTCGACTATGTTTTCTATGGCGATGCCACCGACCCGTCGCAGGCGATTGTCGGGGTCACTTATGGCATCGAGCGCTACTACGTGCCCGAAGGGCAGGGGCACGATATCGAGAGCGCCCGCAATGACAATCGCGTCGCCATCGCGGCGCGGGTGTCTTCCGACGGCGTTGCCCATATCAGAAGCCTGCTTCTAGACGGCAAATCCGTCTACGAGGAACCGCTTTACTGACGATATCTGCGCTAATGGCTCCGATAAGCTTTAAGCGTTGTCGCGGAGCCGTCATTTTTCCTTTGCGTGGTTTAAAACGGGTGATATAGAGACGCCGCGCTCCGGAAGGCCCCATGGGCAGGCATCGCCATGCGGTTTTGGGAACGCGGGTATGGTGAAATTGGTAGACACGCCAGATTTAGGTTCTGGTGCCGCAAGGCGTGGGAGTTCAAGTCTCTCTACCCGCACCAATACTGTCTTGTGGACGGGGGGAGGCTCACGAAGCCTGTCTTCCGATATGCCGCAGGACGCGCATCTTGCCCAAAGCATCCCGCTTTCGATGAGGAAAGGGGATAAGATGTTTTGGCTCGTGACGGGATAGAGCTGCCTTTTGCGCGTTCGTTCGAAGGCGCGGCGCTCTTGCAAGGTGAAAGAGAATTGCATCCAAGCCACGCTCGGGATTTTCCGGCGTCGTGCTCATCGAAACGAACGGCAGGCTGGGCACGGCCGCCATGAATGAAGGTAGGACAATGCAGGTTATCGAAACGCTCGCTGAAGGGCTGAAGCGCGAAATCAAGGTGGTCATCCCGGCCAAGGACATGGAAGTGCGCATGAACGAGCGCCTGGCCGAGGTCAAGGACAAGGTCCGCATCAATGGCTTCCGTCCGGGCAAGGTTCCGGTCTCGCACCTGAAGAAGGTCTACGGCAAGTCGATCATGGCTGACCTCGTCAACGAAATCGTTCGCGACCAGCCGCCGGCGATCCTGACCGAGCGCGGCGAGAAGTCGGCAACCCAGCCGGAAATCGCCATGACCGAAGACCAGGACGAGGCAGAAAAGATCCTCTCCGCTCAGGCCGATTTCGAATTCACGCTGTCTTATGAAGTCATCCCGGCGATCGAACTGAAGCCGGTCAACGGCATCAAGGTCACCCGCGAAGTCGCTGAAATCAGTGAAGACGAAGTGACCGAGCAGATCCTCAAGATCGCTGAAAGCGCTCGTAGCTACGAAACCAAGAAGGGCAAGGCTGCCAACGGCGACCGCGTCACCATCGATTACCTTGGCAAGGTCGACGGCGTTGCCTTCGACGGTGGCAAGGACGAAGACGCACAGCTCGTTCTCGGCTCCAACCGCTTCATCCCGGGCTTCGAAGAGCAGCTCGTAGGCCTCAAGGCTGGCGATGAGAAGGTCATCACCGTAACCTTCCCGGCCGACTATCCGGCCAAGAACCTCGCCGGCAAGGAAGCCACCTTCGACATCAACGTCAAGGAAGTTGCGGCTCCCGGCGAAATCGAAATCAACGACGAACTCGCTTCCAAGCTCGGCATCGAATCCGCCGACCGCCTGAAGGAGATCGTTCGCGGTCAGATCGAAAGCCAGTATGGCTCTGTCACCCGCCAGAAGGTCAAGCGTCAGATCCTCGACCAGCTCGACGAAATGTATCAGTTCGATACGCCGCAGAAGCTCGTCGACGCTGAATTCGCCAGCATCTGGCGCCAGATCGAAACCGATCTCAGCGAATCCGGCAAGACCTTCGAAGACGAAGACACCACCGAAGAAAAGGCTCGCGAAGAATACCGCAAGCTCGCCGAGCGCCGCGTTCGCCTCGGTCTCGTTCTCTCCGAAATCGGCGAAAAGGCCGGCGTCGAAGTCAGCGAAGACGAACTGCAGCGCGCTCTCTACGCACAGCTCCAGCAGTTCCCGGGCCAGGAAAAGGAAATCCTGGAATTCTTCCGCAAGACGCCGGGCGCCTCCGCCAACCTGCGCGCGCCGATCTTCGAAGAAAAGGTCATCGACCATCTGCTGACCGAGGTCAACGTCACGGACAAGACCGTTTCCAAGGAAGCGCTGCTGGCTGACGACGAAGAAGAAGACAAGCCGGCTGCCAAGAAGGCCGCTCCGAAGAAGAAGGCTGCTGCCAAGGCTGAAGCAACCGAAGCTGCCGCTGAAGGCGAAGAAGCTGCGGCTCCGAAGAAGAAGGCCGCTCCGAAGAAGAAGGCTGCTGAAGACAGCGCCGAATAATCGTCTTTCTTCTGGACTGACATTGAGCCCTACCGGAAACGGTGGGGCTTTTGTTGTTTCGTCATAATGCTTCCTCTCCCCGCAAGCGGAGAGAGGGCTGGGGCGAGGGGCCCCAGGCTATCAGCAATCAGTTCGGCGCGATTATTCCTTACCCAAAGCGCGGCGAATGGCTGTTTCGACCGGGCTATAGGCATTATCCGGCCGTTCCAATCGATAGGGCTCAGCAAGGCCGATCGAAGGCTGCGCCATAAATCGCGGCGTGGCGCCTCGATGCTTCTGGGCGGCGTGGATTATGAAGGGATGGCAGATGTAGACCGTACCAGCCTTTCCCGTTGCCAGTGCGTGAGGGCGGTCGGCTCCCATCTGCTCGAGCATCATATGAGAACGCCCGTGCTCTCCGGCAGGCTCGAGATAGCGCGCCATATCCATGTGAGAGCTGACGCGGATGCGGGTCGGCGCATCGTCTTCGCCGACATCGGAAAACAGGAATAGCGTAAGCAGCGCGCGCCCTCGCGAGGTGACATTCACGCGCCAGGCGGAGAAGTCGCTTTGCTCATTCGGATCGCAATCGTCCCCAGCAAAGCTGAGGTCGACATGCCAGCCGGCGTCGCCGGGATCGTCCGGATGCGGGAACCGCACGGGGAAGGTCCCAAGCCCATCTCTTGGCAGCCATCGCCCCCGCCCGACCAGTTGATCGAAGGCAGCGTGCAAAATGGGCATATTAGCGATGGCACGGAATGGCTCGCCGCCATAGCCTGGCAGCCTCACGACCGGAAATCTCCAACTTGCCGGATCGTGCTCGCGACATGGAATATCGCGCCACATGATAGCGCGGGCTTCGGCAGCCTGTTCCTGTGAAAACGCATCATCGATGCGTATAAAACCATGTTCAATGAAATCGTTCACCTGCGCGTTGGAAAGCGCAGCCGGATACTGTTTTTGAGATGGCATGAAATCTCTCTCGATCATCGCGCCGTTTTTCACCCTTCCTGTGCGGGCATCACGGCTGTTTCGGCAAAGACCTACCCGCGGCCTTGCGGCCGTTGAGGCGGTCTCGTCTTCATTTGGCTGAAAGCCTAGGGATTAGCGGCTTATGAAGAAGACCGAAGCGATGTTGAGAATGCTCATCATGCCGGCAGAGTAGTGAGCTCCGCCGGCATGGTCAATATTGACCTATTAGAGTTCCGACTTGATATCGCCCATGCGGTTCCAGGCGTCGAGGCCGGCGATCTTGTAAGCTTCGGCAAGCGTCGGATAGTTGAAGGTGTTTTCGACGAAATATTCGACGGTGCCCTTGAGGTTCAGCACGGCCTGTCCGATGTGCACGAGCTCGGTGGCGCCTTCGCCGACGATGTGGACGCCGAGCAGGCGGCGGGTCTTCAGCGAGAAGATCATCTTCAAGAGGCCTGTGTCGAGGCCCATGATGTGGCCGCGCGACGTCTCGCGGAAGCGGGCGATGCCGCACTCATAGGGGATGTGCCGTTCCTTGACCTCTTCCTCCGAGAGGCCACAGGTGGAAATCTCCGGCACGGCATAGATGCCATAGGGGAAGTATTTCGGCGGCTCCTTGGCGATCGCGCCGACGGCGACGCGCGCGGCAATGCGGCCCTGTTCCATCGACGTGGAGGCAAGGCTCGGGAAACCGACGACATCGCCGGCGGCAAAGATATGCGGAACCTTGGTGGCGAAGGTTTCCGGATTGACGCTCAGGCGGCCGCGAGCATCGGCCTCAAGGCCGGCAGCGGCAAGATTAAGGGTGTCGGTGGCACCCATGCGGCCGGCGGCGAAGAGCACCATGTCTGTCGTGATGCGGCGGCCATTGTCGAGCGTCAGCTCGACCTTGCCGTTCTGCCGCTCCACCTTCTCGGCCTTTTGACCGAGCAGCAGCTTCATGTTGCGATCGCGAAGCTGATAGGTGAAATCCTCGACGATCTCCTTGTCGATGAAATCGAGCATAGTGGATTTCGGATCGATCAGCGTCACCTGCGTGTCGAGCGCGCTGAAGATTGTGGCATATTCGATGCCGATGACGCCGGCGCCGATGACGACCATCGATCGCGGCAAATCCTCGATCTCGAGGAGTTCATCGCTATCGAGAACCGTCTTGCCGTCGAACGGCATGTAATCCGGACGGAAAGGTTTGGTGCCGACTGCAAGCAGTATGCTGGCGGCGGACACGGTGACGACCTCGCCATCATCCTTGACGATCTGCATCGTCTGCGGATCGACGAAGCTTGCCTTGCCTCTGATGTGCTGGACGCGATTGCGCGCGAATTGATGCTCAAGCACTTCGACCTCGTGGTCGAGGGTGATCAGCAGGCGGCGGCGGAGATCCTCCGCACTGATCTCCTGTTTGACGCGATAGGCGCGACCGTAGAAGCCGCGTTCGCGCCAACCCGAAAGGTTGAGCGCGGTTTCGCGCAGCGTCTTGGAGGGAATGGTCCCGGTGTGGACCGAGACGCCGCCGACCCGCTTGCCTTGCTCGACGACGAGTACCTTCTTGCCGAGCTTGGCAGCCTGAATAGCGCCTCTGCGGCCGGCGGGGCCGCTACCTACGACTAGGAGATCGAATTGGTCCATCGGGAAGCCTCGGATGACTGGAATGGGGAATCAATGTCGCAATGCAACATGCTCCGTCAACCGGTAGCGTCTCAATGTTACAGATTATCTAACGGGAAGTTTGGTGTTCACGAGGCCGAAAGACCGAGCCAGGGTTCCAGCTTCTCAAAAGTGCGGTCCATGGCATAGGCACGCGTGAAGGAGAACGGCAGGTGACCATAGATGATCGACATCTGGCCCTCCGCGGTAGCCTCATTCGTCTTGGCAATGGCGGCAAGGTAAAGTGCCGAGGCCAGGCCAGTTCTGTCGGCTCCGGCCTGGCAATGAATGAGGATCGGCTTCGGCGCATTCCGCATGATCTCGACAAGCTGCGCCGCCTGCTCCTGTGTCAGCTCTCGGGCCGAAGACATATGGAAATCGATATGGTCGATGTTGAGCGCTTTCGCCTCGGCAACTTCGGTATCGTACCAATGGTGGCCGCTATTGTAGCCACGCAGGTTGATAATGGTCTTGATGCCGTATTGCTTCTGAAACTCGGCAATGTTGGTGGCCGAGGGCTGCGAAGAACGGTAAAGCTCGCCGGCAATGACCGGATGGAAGTTCGTCGTCCAGAGCATGTGAGCATAGAAGCCGCTGGCGGCCACCAGAAAAGCGCCTGCCGCGACAAGCGCGCCGCGACCGATAGAAAGGAGGCGATGAGCAAGCTTGGGCGACATCTTCGGCATTCGATCTCCAGATGGCCG
Organism: Martinezella sp. CNPSo 3890; assembly: GCF_057784455.1. Classification (NCBI taxonomy): domain Bacteria; kingdom Pseudomonadati; phylum Pseudomonadota; class Alphaproteobacteria; order Hyphomicrobiales; family Rhizobiaceae; genus Martinezella; species Martinezella sp. CNPSo 3890. The sequence goes on from NZ_JBXSOR010000001.1 coordinate 1,096,004, forward strand.
GCGCATGCAAGCGGATAAGGCCAAATCAAACAACAGCTTCCGCGGGCGGATCAGCCGACAGGAACGCGGCGACCCTTCTGCCAGATGATCCTGACGCCGAGCTGAAAAATGAAAGCGGAGATCGCCATGACGAATTCGGGATATTTCGCCATGATCGAATGGATGAGATTCGATAATGATCACGCAAAATCAAAAGCATACAATATAGATTTGAAGTCTCGGGTTATCGCATCTGCGACAATTTCAAATCAGCCGCAATGCGCGGAAGCTGACATGGCCGTTTTTTCCAATGATAACATGGTCGTGAACGGTGATGCCCAAGGGCTTGGCGGTGTCGATAATCGTCTTGGTCATGTCGATATCGGCACGCGAAGGTGTCGGATCTCCTGACGGGTGATTGTGCACTAGAATTACTGCGGAGGCGGAGAGTTCGAGCGCGCGCTTGACGACCTCGCGCGGATAGACCGGCGTATGATCGACCGTGCCGAAACCCTGCACCTCATCGGCGATCAAGGCGTTGCGCTTATCGAGAAACAGCAGGCGAAATTGCTCGCGCGCTTCATGCGCCATAGCGGCATGACAATAATCGATGAGCGCCTTCCACGAGGAGAGCACCGGCTTACCCGTCAATTCGCTCTTCAGCATGCGCTGCGCGACGCTCGCGACTAGCTTCAGGTCGAGAGCGACGGCATCGCCGACGCCGCTGACCTCGGTCAAGAGGCCGACCGGAGCGCCGAACACGCCGCCAAGCGTGCCGAAACGGGCGAGCAGGGCCTTCGCGATCGGTTTCGTGTCGCGGCGCGGGATCAGCCGGAAAAGCAGAAGTTCGAGAATCTCGTAGTCCGCCAATGCCGCGTCGCCGCCGTCGCGATAGCGATTGCGCAACCGTTCGCGGTGGCCATGATAATGGGCTTCGACGTCGGTTGTCGCGGATTTGGCTATCGGTGCGGATTTGGAGGTCGAGGCGGGTTTGGCGACCTGTTGGGGGAAGAACAGCCGCTCGTCCAGCAGCGGAGTTTCTTCCAAAGTCTCCGGCTTCCCGCCTCTCTCGAGGGGCATGTCACCATGTCCGTTGGAAGAAGCGGGCCGTTTTGCCATGAATTATGCCTGAAGCGGCGGCAGGCCGGGGCGGTCGAGGCCACCGGGCGACAGGGTGAAGATTTCGCAGCCCGTGGCTGTGACGCCGACCGTGTGCTCGTATTGTGCCGAGAGCGAGCGGTCGCGCGTGACGGCCGTCCAGCCGTCACCGAGCACCTTCACATGCGGCTTGCCGAGATTGATCATCGGCTCGATGGTGAAGATCATGCCTTCACGCAGTTCCGGGCCGTCATTGACCCGGCCATAATGCAGGATATTCGGCGAGTCATGGAAGAGGCTGCCGACGCCGTGGCCGCAGAAGTCGCGCACGACCGAGCAGCGCTCGCCTTCGGCATAGGTCTGGATCGCTTCGCCGATGGCGCCGGTGCGGGCGCCGGGGCGCACGGCGGCAATGCCGCGCATCAGAGATTCATAGGTGACTTCCAGCAGCCGCTCGGCCGAACGCTTGATTTCTCCGACCGGATACATGCGGCTGGAATCGCCGTGCCAGCCATCGAGCACATAGGTCACGTCGATATTGACGATATCGCCTTCGCGCAGCGGTTTATCGTTGGGAATGCCATGGCAGACGACGTGGTTGATCGACGTGCAGGAGGATTTCATGTAGCCGCGATAGTTCAGCGTCGCGGGATAGGCGCCATGATCCATGCCGAATTCGAAAACAAAGCGGTCGATGACATCGGTGGCGACGCCAGGCTTGACGATCGCGGCGAGTTCATCGAGGCAGCGGGCGGTCAGCTGGCACGCCTTGCGCATTCCGGCAAAGGCGTCCTCTCCGTAGATGCGGATAGCACCCGTATTTTTCGCCGGCGCCGTTGCCGCTTCGATGTAGTTCACCATAACTAGCCTTTGGTAGAGATCTTAAACTGTTCTAATGCAGCTATGCCGGGTTCGTCTATCGGGATCAACCCGGCAGGCGCGATTTCAGTCGGCGAAACCCTGCATTTCAGCGCATAGACCTCGACGCCACGCTTCAAAGCGCGATCATAAGCCCTGGCGTAGACCGGATCGAGATCGCCGCAGATGCGGAAGCGATGGCAATCGTTGCGCTGGATCACGAACAGCATGACGGCACGATAACCAGCCTCGGCCATATCGCCGAGTTCTTCCAGATGCTTGGCGCCGCGCGCCGTCGCCGTATCTGGGAATTCCGCAAGACCTGGCCGTCGCATGAAATGGACGTTTTTCACCTCGACATAGGTGGTTGTCCGCAAAGGATCGGTCAAGAGCAGGTCTATGCGGGAGTTGCGGCCATAATTCTGCTCGCGTTTGACAGCTGTATAATCGCCGAGATCGGAGATTTGTCCGAGCGCGATCGCTTCTGCTGCGATGCGGTTCGGCATGGCGGTGTTGACACCGACGATCGTGTCGTCAGCTTCGATCAGTTCGAAGACATGACGGTATTTTCGCTTCGCGCCCTCATGTTCGGAGAGCCATATGCGCGAGCCGGGTGTCGTAAGGCCGAGCATCGAGCCGGTATTCGGGCAGGAGCCGGTGATGAAGGTTCCGTCCTCCAGCTCGGCATCGAAGAGAAAGCGCTTGTAGCGGGAAATCAGGCGGGCAGGGAGGAGAGGCGAAGGAAATTGCATAATCGGGTGACTTATGCCCGTTCCAGGACATAGCTGCCGGGTGCCTCTTCCAGCGCATTGAGGGCCTTGCCGCCGGGTTTTCGCGCAGCCGTCATGCGATGGTCTTGCGCGAGGATCCAGGCATGCCAATGCGGCCACCAGGAGCCAGGTGTCTCCTTTGCCCCGGCGAGCCAATCCTCATAGTCGCCCCCGGTCGGGCCGCCGGTCCAGAACTGATATTTATGCTTGTCGGGCGGGTTGACGACGCCGGCAATGTGACCGGAGCCGGTCACCACGAATTCCACCGGACCGCCGAAATACTGGCTGCCGACGAAGACGGATTTGGCCGGCGCGATATGATCCTCCCGCGTCGCCAGATTGTAGACGGGGATGCGTACGTCCTTCAGCGACAATGTCTTGCCGTCGAGCACCATTTTGCCCTGGCTCAAGGCGTTGTTGAGGTAGCAGTTGCGCAGGTAGAACGAATGATTGGCCGCGGCCATGCGGGTCGAATCGGCATTCCAGAACAGGAGGTCGAAGGGTAGCGGCTCCTGTCCCTTCAGGTAATTATTGACGAAATAGGGCCAGATCAGTTCGGAGGCGCGCAGCATGTTGAAGGCCGTCGCCATCTTGGAACCTTCGAGATAGCCGAGCACGTTCATCTGCTCTTCGAGTGCTGCAATCTGCTCTTCGTCGACGAAAACCTTCAGGTCGCCGGCAAAGGTGAAATCGACCTGCGTCGTCAGGAAGGTTACCGTTCGGATACGCTTGTTCTTTTCCTTGGCGTGGAGGGCGAGGGTGGCCGCCAGCAGCGTGCCGCCGACGCAATATCCAACAGCATTGACTTCCTGTTCGCCCGTCGCCTTTTCGATGGTTTCGAGTGCGAAATCGATGCCTTCGCGGGCATAAGAGGTCCAATCCTTCGCCGCATGCCGATGATCGGGATTGACCCAGGAAATGACGAAGACGGTATGACCCTGCTCCACGCACCATTTGATGAAGGATTTCTGTGGGTTGAGATCGAGAATGTAGAATTTGTTGATCCAGGGCGGGCAGATCAGCAGCGGCCGCTTCAGCACCTTGTCTGTCGCCGGCTCATATTGGATCACCTGGCAGACATCGCTTTGCGCGATCACCTTGCCTGGCGTCAGCGCCATGTCGCGGCCGATGGCGAATTTCGTCATGTCGGTTTGACGCAGGCGCAACTCGCCATGGCCAAGGCTGATGTCCTCGGCCAGCATCTTCATGCCGCGCACCAGGTTCTCGGCATTGGAGGCGATAGTCTCGCGATAGACCTGCGGGTTGGTCGCGACAAAATTGGTTGGCGAAAATGCGGCGGTGATCTGCTTCGTGTAGAATGCCGCTTTGTGGCGGGTGTGTTCATCCAGCCCTTCCGCGTCGCCGACCAGTTTTTCCGCCCAGTTCGACGTCAGAAGATAGGTCTGCTTCAAGAAATCGAAGAAGGGGTTCTTCTGCCAGTCCTCGTCTGCGAAGCGCTTGTCCTTCACCGGTTCGGCTTCAGCCTCGGCGGACGAATCGCCGCTAAGGCGCTGCATGGTCTTCGTCCACAGACCAAAATAGCCGGAAAGCAGGTGAGTCTGCGCTTCCAGTGTCCGGCGGGGATCGGAAAGCCAGTATTCGCCGACTTTAGACAGCGTCTTGACCATGTCGGTGAAAGGATCGGCAACCGTATCGACCTTCTCGCCGCGCTCGCGCGGTGCAAGCCAGGCCGAGGCTGCCTTGCCGAGATTTTCCAGCGCACGGGCAAAGTTGACGGCCATCGCTTCGGGATCCCTGACGATGTAAGGCTCGACTGACTTTGGATCAAAGCCGGGAAAGCCGCCATTACCTTCATTCTTGTCCCGCTTGCTGTCGGTCACGCATCATCCTCCCGGCGGCAGCTCGTGTCTTGTTTTCCATTTGTACATCTTGCGGGAAAAGGAATACAAGTCGAATGAAACGCAACCCTGCTCTTGCTTTGCTGCTGCGACAAATTTAACAGTCGCAACCCACAGCAAGGAATAGCGCAGGAAGACAATTATGGGCGGCGGCATGGTGGCAAGACTGAACCGGTATTCCGTACTCTGCAGTGCAATGTGCGGAATTCTCGCATTGACACTCGCGGGCTGCTCGACGCCTGAGGAAAAAGCGGCCTTCGCCAAGCGCAAGCAGCCGCCTCAGGCTGTCATCGTAAAGCCCGCCAAGGGCACGCCGGTCGTGGAAACCAGCACGCAGCAATTTTACAAGGACGGCTATCCTTCCTTCAACGCGCCGCCGACCGCTGCAAACGTCCAGATCAATGATCAGCAGGCTGGCGATCTGGTCAAGCAGCTGACGGCACTTGGATCGCAGCGCAAAGCCGGCACGATCTCCGAGGCCGAATATCAGAGGCGTGTTGCCGAGATGCGCAAGCTCGCTGCCGAACATGGCCAGGATACGCTGCAGGAAATTCAGAAAGAGGGCAGCGCCCAGCCGGCCCCAACGCAGAATTAGCCTTGCGTTTCAGGCGATTTGGACGCAAAGCGTTCGGATAGGCCGAAATTGGATGTATCTACCGGCGGATTGCATTTTGCGTGCATAAGCGCCCAAGATTCACCTTATCTTTCGAGATAGCATGAGTACGGCGCCGCGAGTCCCAAGTTCGTATCGCGGCTGGCCGGGAGATCAACGAACTTCAGTGCGGTTTTGAGGGCCGCTGTCCCATGGGGAAAGAAATGGAAGAGTTTCATAAAGTCCGGCGTTTGCCGCCCTACGTTTTCGAACAGGTCAATCGTTTGAAAGCGAGCGCGCGAGCGGGCGGGGCGGACATTATCGACCTCGGCATGGGCAATCCAGATCTTCCGACCCCAAAGGCGATCGTCGACAAGCTGTGCGAAGTGGTTCAGGATCCGCGCACGCATCGCTATTCCTCCTCCAAGGGCATTCCGGGCCTTCGCCGCGCGCAGGCCGCCTATTACGCCCGCCGTTTCGGTGTGAAGCTCAATCCCGATACGCAGGTGGTTGCCACCCTCGGTTCGAAGGAAGGCTTCGCCAATATGGCGCAGGCGATCACGGCGCCGGGCGATGTGATCCTCTGCCCGAACCCGACCTATCCGATCCATGCCTTTGGTTTCCTGATGGCAGGCGGCGTCATCCGTTCGATCCCGGTCGAGCCGGATGACAGCTTCTTCCCGCCGCTGGAACGGGCCGTACGCCACTCGATCCCGAAGCCGCTCGCGCTCATCCTGAACTATCCGTCGAACCCGACGGCCTATGTCGCAACGCTGGATTTCTACAGGGAAGTCGTCGCCTTCGCGAAGAAACACGACATCATCGTGCTTTCGGATCTGGCCTATTCGGAAATCTACTTCGACGACGCGCCGCCGCCGTCGGTGCTGGAGGTTCCGGGCGCAATCGATGTGACGGTCGAATTCACTTCGATGTCGAAGACCTTCTCTATGCCCGGCTGGCGCATGGGCTTTGCCGTCGGCAACGAGCGGCTGATTGCAGCGCTGACGCGCGTGAAGTCCTACCTCGATTACGGCGCTTTCACCCCGATCCAGGTGGCGGCGACCCACGCCCTCAACGGTGACGGTTCCGACATCGCCGAAGTGCGCAACATCTACAAGCGCCGCCGCGACGTGCTGGTCGAGAGCTTCGGCAAGGCCGGATTCGACGTGCCGCCACCGGCAGCGACCATGTTCGCCTGGGCGAAGATCCCGGAAAAGTTCCGTCATCTCGGCTCGCTGGAATTCTCCAAGCTTCTGGTCGAGAAGGCTGACATCGCCGTTGCTCCGGGCATCGGTTTCGGCGAACAGGGTGACGATTATGTCCGCATCGCGCTCGTTGAAAACGAACACCGCATCCGTCAGGCGGCGCGCAATCTGAAGCGCTTCCTCTCCACCGCGGATGAGACGATGCATAATGTCATTTCGCTGAACGCTCATCGTTCATAATATCGCGCGGCAGCCGTTCCCGCGGCTGCCGTCCCAAATACTGATCAGGAATTTTTCATGGCAGATGCCCTCAAAATCGGCATTGCGGGCTTGGGCACCGTTGGTGCCTCGCTCGTCCGCATCATCCAGAGCCGCGCTAACGAGCTTGCCGTTACCTGCGGTCGTCCCGTCAAGATCGTCGCCGTCACAGCGCGCGATCGCACGCGGGATCGCGGCATCGATCTGACGGGCATCGAATGGTTCGGCGGTCCTGTCGATCTGGCGCAGAAGGCCGATATCGACGTTTTCGTCGAGCTGATCGGCGGTTCCGAAGGCGCGGCCAACGCAGCGGTGCGCGCAGCGCTTGCCCGCGGCCTGCACGTCGTCACCGCCAACAAGGCGCTGCTCGCCTATCACGGTGTCGAGCTCGCACAAATCGCCGAAGAAAAGGGCGTCCTGCTCAACTTCGAAGCAGCCGTTGCCGGCGGCATTCCGGTCATCAAGGCCCTGCGCGAATCGCTGACGGGCAATACGATTTCTCGCGTCTATGGCATCATGAATGGCACCTGCAACTACATCCTGACCCGGATGGAGAAGGAAGGCCTGTCTTTCGCCGATTGCCTCAAGGAAGCGCAGCGTCTCGGCTATGCCGAGGCTGATCCTGCCTTCGATATTGAAGGCAATGACACCGCCCACAAGCTTGCCATCCTGACGACGCTCGCCTTCGGCAACCGCATCGCGGCCGACGACATCTACCTCGAAGGGATCACCAACGTCTCCATCGAGGATATACGCGCTGCTGCTGATCTCGGATACCGCATCAAGCTGCTCGGTGTCGCCCAGCGCACCGAAAGCGGCATTGAACAGCGAGTGCACCCAACCATGGTGCCGCTCGATTCGGTCATCGCCCAGGTCGATGGCGTCACCAATGCCGTGGCGATCGAATCCGATATTCTCGGCGAATTGCTGATGGTCGGCCCCGGAGCCGGCGGCAACGCAACGGCTTCCTCTGTGCTCGGAGATATCGCCGATATCGCCAAGAGCCGCCCAGGCGAGCAGCGCGTGCCGGTGCTCGGTCATCCGGCCAAGGCGCTGGAGCCCTACCGCAAAGCGCAGATGCAGAGCCACGAAGGTGGCTATTTCATCCGCCTCACGGTTCTCGACCGCACCGGCGTTTTTGCGAGTGTCGCGACCCGCATGGCGGAAAACCACATTTCGCTCGAATCGATCGTCCAGCGTTCCAAGCAGCATCTGGCACCCTCCGATCACCAGACGATCATCCTCGTCACCCATGCGACGACGGAAGATTCGGTGCGCAAGGCGGTTGCGGCAATCAAGAACGAAGGCTATCTCGTCGGCGAACCGCAGGTCATCCGCATCGAGCGGCCGAAGGAATAATCTGACCAGCTGCGGCGTGCCTCAAAGGGATGCCGCTCTTAAATTCCGGGAGAGATGGTGGAGCAACCGGTCGATCCAGTTCAGCGGGCCTTTCTGGGTGTCGAGCGCTCGGTATCCGGCAATCGCTGGGTATCCAGGCTCGATCAGGCCGGCCAGAACAGGGCGCTCGCCATTGCGCAGACCCATGGCCTGCCGGAGCTGATTGCCCGCGTGCTTGCCGGGCGCGGCGTCGGGCAGGACGAAGCCATGGCTTTCCTCGACCCGACGATCCGCGGCCTGATGCCGGACCCGCATCTGCTGACCGATTGCGAAAAGGCCGCACAGCGCCTCCTGCACGCCATCAGGAAGGGCGAGACAGTCGCGATCTTCGGCGACTACGATGTCGACGGCGCGGCCTCCTCGGCGCTGCTCTATCGCTTTCTCACCCATTTCGGCGTTCCGGCCAGCATCTATATTCCCGATCGCATCTTCGAGGGCTATGGCCCCAATCCCACAGCCATCAATCAGCTTATCGACAATGGCGCGACGCTGATCGTGACCGTCGATTGCGGTTCCACCAGCTTCGAATCGCTTGAAGCGGCGAGGGCGCGCAATATCGACGTCGTCGTCATCGATCACCACCAGGTGGCGCACGAGCTGCCGCATTGTCATGCCTTGGTCAATCCGAACCGTGAGGATGATCTTTCGGGGCAGGGCCATCTCTGTGCCGCTGGTGTGGTCTTCATGGTTCTGGTCGCGGCGCTGCGTCTCCTTCGCGAGGCCGGCGATTCCCGCGTGCGTTCCATCGACCTGCTTGCCTGGCTCGATATCGTCGCGCTCGCGACCGTTTGCGATGTCGTGCCGCTGAAGGGCCTCAACCGTGCCTATGTAGTTAAGGGGCTTATTGCCGCCCGTCACCAGGGCAATCTCGGGCTTGCAGCCCTCTTTCGCAAGGCCGGCCTCAATGGTCCCGTCACGCCCTATCATTTCGGCTTCCTGATCGGTCCGCGCATCAATGCCGGCGGCCGCATCGGCGATGCGGCCCTTGGCGCACGCCTGCTGACGCTGGCCGATGGGGGCGAAGCGGAAACCATCGCCGGGAAGCTCGATGAGCTCAATCGCGAGCGGCAGGCCATGGAGGCCGCCATGCTGCAGGAGGCCGAGGCCGAGGCCTTGGCGGAGTACGGCAATGGCGACGGCGCCTCCGTCATCGTCACGGCGCGCGAGAACTGGCATCCGGGAATCGTCGGCCTCATTGCATCGCGTCTCAAGGACAAGTTCCGCCGACCAGCCTTCGCCATTGCCTTCGATCCGATGGGCAAGGGCACCGGCTCCGGCCGCTCGATCAACGGTTTCGACATGGGCCGCATGGTACGCGCGGCCGTCGATGCTGGCTTGCTCGTCAAGGGCGGCGGCCATGCCATGGCGGCCGGCCTGACGGTGGAGAGAAACAACCTCGGAAAGCTGCGGGCCTTCTTCACGGAGAAGGCGGAGAAGCAGGTAGCCGGGCTCGTTGCCAACGAAACCTTGAAGATCGACGGTGCGCTCGGCGCCAGCGGCGCGACCGTGGAGCTGATCGACAGGCTCGAGACGGCCGGTCCCTATGGTTCGGGCCATCCACAGCCCGTCTTCGCGCTTCCGAGCCACCGCCTGCGCGATTCCCGCCTTGTCGGCCAGTCGCATATCAAGATCACGCTCGAAGGGCAGGATGGCGGCCGGGTGGACGGCATTGCCTTCCGTGCGGCTGAGACGCCCTTGGGCGAGCTGCTGATGTCGTCGCGCGGGGCGCAGATCCATGTCGCCGGCACGCTCGGCGCCGATCACTGGCAGGGCAGCCGGCGCGTGCAGCTGCGGGTCACAGACGCGGCGAAAGCTCCGTAACGCAGATTACGCCCTACACGCGTCTGCATAACAGTGTTTAGCGAGCCAAAACATCAATTTAAGGGGAAGGAGCAGTGGCACGCCCTAGGGGAGTCGAACCCCTCTTTACAGAATGAAAATCTGTCGTCCTAACCGATAGACGAAGGGCGCGTGCTGTGGCGCCCTTATAGTCAGCACCTTTCATTCCCGCAAGCGGAAAAACGAGAAAAATCGCAGAAAAATCGATGACTAAGCAAAGATTTTTCGAGGTGCTTGTGGAAAACTTCGGGACACGCTTTTGGTACGCCCTAGGGGAGTCGAACCCCTCTTTACAGAATGAGAATCTGTCGTCCTAACCGATAGACGAAGGGCGCATGCTGCACGGCCTAGATAGGAATAGCCTATTGCGTCCGCAAGCGGTAGCTTAAATGAATTGAAGACGGGGAGAAGAACAACAGTGGCACGCCCTAGGGGAGTCGAACCCCTCTTTACAGAATGAAAATCTGTCGTCCTAACCGATAGACGAAGGGCGCGTTCAGCTGTTGTGTGGCGCGCTTATAGCGGGGTGATTTCATTCCCGCAAGCGGCAATTTTGCTTTTTTGTGGAAAAAATGACAAATGGGTGAAACCGCCGCCGGTGCTGAATAAGTGAGATTTAACAGGCTCTTGCTGGCGATATCGAAGATTCTCTGGAAACGCGGGCGTTTTTATTGCCCATTTGCACCCGGCACGGGCTGCACCAGCAGCTTGCCGTTCTGCGGCTGGTTCTTCGATGCGATGAACTGCGCCAGAGCGGCGGCCTGTCTGCCGTTCAATTCGTGGACATTCGGATTCGGCGTTGCCGCAACACCCGACGCGGTCACCTCGGCAATCGGCTGCGGCGAACCCGAAGCCGGCGAGGTTGCATTGCGAATGACGGGTGGTGGCAGCATGTCGGCCGATGTGCGGCCGTTCGGCACGGCGGCGGTGTCCATCGTTTGCGGTGCCGTCGTCTGCATAGTCGCTGGTGGCGCGCTGTAAACGCTGCGCATCATCGGCGTGATCGCCTGGCCGCCATCAGCTTGGGTTTTGGCAAGCGTCCCGTCCGGATTGACGGCGATCGGCGGCGGAGCGGAGAAGATGCTGCTTCTGTTCGCATTGACGGCCGTCGGCTGCGTGACCAGGCCGCCGATGCCGGTCTGCCCGTCCGCGGTCGGGGCTGCCGTAGGCGCAGGATAGAGTGCCTGGTTCTGCTGGGCGACGATCTGCTGACGTGTGCCATTGACGCTGTGGACCATCGGATCACGATAGGCGACATCGGCTTTGCGGCGCCGGGCATCGGCCTTGCTGTTCATATCGGCTGCCAGCTGTTCTGCCACGGTCAATGGCACGACAGGGGCAGCCTGTGAGGTCTCGATCGGCTTTTGGGCCGTGGTCGCGCAGCCCGCAATCATCACAAATGAGGCAAGAACGGCAATTGTGCTTGCTAGCTTCTTCCTGCCGTATAAAATCTCTTGATCGCACATAGGACGTTCCCTGCAAAAAAGGCTTGCATCGGAACGACCTCCTGCGAGGGACGACGATACCGCGCGCCGACTGGGAACGATGACTGCGCGATATCCGATGCATGATGCTTCGAGTCGTCCAAGCATGCCGGAGGATGGGCATGGGCGGCAAGCGCGAAACGGATGGCTCCGCGCGTGCCGTAAGCCTCGCGAAAGCTTGGCTCCTACCAAGAGCCGGTGTTGGCCATGGAAGCCCAGGGCTCGGCCGAAGGAAGATTGGCGCCCTTCTGCAGGATTTCGATGGAGATGCCGTCCGGAGAACGCACGAAAGCCATGTGACCATCGCGGGGCGGGCGGTTGATCGTGATGCCGTTGTCCATCAGCTTTTGGCAGGTCGCATAGATATCGTCGACCTCATAGGCGAGGTGGCCGAAATTGCGTCCTCCGCTATATTCTTCCGGGTCCCAGTTATAGGTTAGTTCCAGGCTGGGGGCACCGTTGCTGCGGGATGATTCGGCATCCTCGTCGGCCGCAAGGAAAACGAGCGTATAGCGGCCTTTCTCGTTTTCGTAGCGGCGGGTTTCGGTAAGCCCGAATAGGGTGCTATAAAAATGCAACGAGGCGTCGAGATCGGTGACGCGGACCATCGTATGGAGATAACGCATTCTATTTCCTCTCTTAATGTTGAGCTGGGCGGATCTTTGGTCGGGGCGCCAGCTTCGCGCAAGTCATTGGAGCAATAATCTTAGGGTGGGAATAAACGAAAACTAGGACTTGCGCTTTTCCGTTACCAAGATGTTAATCTTGATATCAGGGAATCAGTTAACCGTAACAGTGTGACGCGTAATCGAGGGCTGGCTAGGATGGGTGACAGAATTTCATCGAAGGGAGTTGTCGACTTCGAGGAGATGTCGGGCGATACCGTCGAGCTCATCGAAATCTCAGGCGTCGTCAAGTGGTTCGATGTCGCCAAGGGCTTCGGTTTTATCGTGCCTGACAATGGCATGCAGGACGTATTGCTGCATGTGACGTGTCTGCGCCGTGACGGTTATCAGACGATTCTCGAAGGAACCCGCATCGTCGCGCTGATCCAGCGCCGGGAGCGCGGCTACCAGGCTTTCAAGATCCTCTCCATGGATCAATCGACGGCCGTGCATCCCTCGCAGATGCCGCCCGTGCGCACGCATGTGCAGGTGACTGCGACGAGCGGCCTGGAGCGCGCGCTGGTCAAGTGGTTCAACCGCACCAAGGGCTTCGGCTTCCTGACACGTGGAGAAGGCACCGAGGATATCTTCGTGCATATGGAAACGCTGCGTCGCTTCGGTCTGGCCGAGCTGCGGCCGGGGCAGGTGGTGCTCGTCCGCTTCGGGCCTGGCGAAAAGGGCCTGATGGCAGCGGAAATTCACCCGGATGCGCCGAGCCCAGCGACACGGCCGCACTGATATGAACAAAGCCGGATTTCTTGAAATTTTGAAAAGCGCCATTTTGGCGCTTTTTCTCGTTGGGGCCATCGCCCCATCGTCTTTCGCGGCACAGACCGCAGGGCAACAGTCGATGGCTTTCGATTCCGAACCGCTTTCGATCGCATCGTCCAAAGGCCAGACGCATAAATTCACCGTGGAACTGGCTTTGACGCCGGCACAGCTCGAATTCGGCCTTATGTACCGCGACAAGATGCCCGCCGATCATGGCATGCTGTTTGACTTCGGCACGACACGGCCCGTCATGATGTGGATGAAGAACACCGAGCTGCCGCTCGACATGCTCTTTCTGGATCAAAAGGGTGTCATTACCCATATTCAGGAAAACGCCGTGCCCTATTCCGAAGCGATCATCAGCTCCGGCGGGCCGGTTGCCTATGTCATCGAGCTGAACGCCGGTATTGTTCGCAAACTCGGCCTTGCCGTCGGCGATACGGTGACGAGCGCCACCATTTCGGCAAAGCTCGGCAAGTAAATTTTCATCGGGGAAGATGTGCTAAGCAGGATTTTATCTGTTGCAGCGGGCAGATGAACCGTGTATCTCCCCACTCGTTCCGCAGGACTAAGCGTTCGGCGGTACGCAAATCAGCTCATGACCGCATTTTGGTCATGCTGACGGGTACGGAGTGTAGCGCAGTCTGGTAGCGCATCTGGTTTGGGACCAGAGGGTCGGGAGTTCGAATCTCTCCACTCCGACCATTTAAAATCCCCTCATTGCTGTCGTTGAATTCGTCCTGGTGGCGGCTGCCTTTTTGCTTGAAAACAAAGGGATTCGCAGCTAAGCAAAAGTCGTGTTCGCGCGGCCCGCAGAGGATCGCGTCGCGGCAAGAGAAGCAAGTAAGCGGATCATTCCCGCTTGATTCGGAGGCGCTGCAGCAATGCCTGCCAAGATTTATCGTCCTGCAAAAACCGCCATGCAATCCGGCAAGGCCAAAACCAATATCTGGGTTCTGGAGTTCGATCAGGAAATGCCGCGCAAGATCGATCCGATCATGGGCTATACCTCGTCGGGCGATATGCGCCAGCAGCTCAAGCTGACCTTTGAGACGCAGGAGCAGGCGGAAGATTACGCCAAGCGCAACGGCATCGACTACCGCGTCATCCCGCCGAAGGATCCCATCCGGCAGACGGTATCCTATTCCGACAACTTCCGCTTCAACCGCATCCAGCCCTGGACGCACTGAAGCCAGGCACTTATTGAACGCCAGCCATTGAGTTTGGCGGCGGTTTCAGGCATGTGTTGCCCGCCGCGCAAAGCGCGGCAAGGCTCATGGCCCCTTAGCTCAGCTGGATAGAGCACTTGCCTTCTAAGCATGTGGTCGCAGGTTCGAATCCTGCAGGGGTCGCCATTCTCCCGAAGGACACGATCTGATTTCGCGTGCGCGGCGCCGCTTTCCGTCATGCAGGCTTCATTCTGGCTGTCAGCATTCAGTTCGCCACCGTCGGCCAGCCGGCGGCAGCTCTTGGCCGCGTAGCATCGACCGCCATCTGGATAAGGTCGTAGCCGTACATTGCCCCGGCCAACTTGATGACGATAATAGCGACGCTCAGAAGAGCTAATCCGCCGATGATCCTGTCGCTTTTTTTCACGGCCCGCTTCCCCGACGTCTCGTGAATTCCGCATTATTCGCGGTGATAAAGAATATATCTCGTTTTTTGCGAAGCGCTATAGGGCTTGCTAACGCTGCCAATTGTCAGGCAGCTCTCAGGAGGAGACGGCCTGCGAGATCCGCGTCCTGACGCCGATTACGGCCGCTGAACCCGGCCGCATATAAAAAACCCGCCGGCAGCGATGCAGCGGCGGGTCTTGTTCAATCAATCGATCCGTATCAGTGCAGGATCTGGCTGAGGAACAGCTTCGTGCGCTCATGCTGCGGATTGTCGAAGAATTCCTTCGGCGAATTCTGTTCGACGATCTGGCCCTGGTCCATGAAGATCACGCGGTTGGCGACCTGACGGGCAAAGCCCATTTCGTGGGTCACGCACAGCATGGTCATGCCTTCTTCAGCAAGGCCCACCATGGTGTCGAGCACTTCCTTGATCATTTCCGGATCGAGCGCTGAGGTTGGCTCGTCGAACAGCATGATCTTCGGGTTCATGCAGAGCGAGCGGGCGATTGCCACACGCTGCTGCTGACCGCCGGAAAGCTGGCCGGGATATTTCTTGGCCTGTTCGGGAATCTTGACGCGCTTGAGGAAGTGCATGGCGATCTCTTCCGCCTGCTTCTTCGGCATCTTGCGCACCCAGATCGGCGCCAGCGTGCAGTTTTCCAGAATGGTCAGATGCGGGAAGAGATTGAAGTGCTGGAACACCATGCCGACTTCGCGGCGCACTTCGTCGATCTTCTTCAGATCGTTCGTCAGCTCCACGCCGTCGACGATGATCTGGCCCTTCTGATGCTCCTCAAGGCGGTTGATGCAGCGGATCATCGTCGATTTGCCCGAGCCGGAGGGGCCGGCAATGACGATGCGCTCGCCGCGCATGACCCTCAGATTGATGTCGCGCAGCACATGGAAGTCGCCATACCACTTGTTCATGTTGATCATGTCCACCGCGACCTCGGTCTCGGAGACGGTCATTTTTTTCGATTGGGCTTCAGCCATTTTGTATTTCCCTCAATTCTTATCGTTTGTAGCCGGTGTCGAGATGGCGCTCCACAAACCCTGAATAGCGCGACATGCCGAAGCAGAACAGCCAAAAAACAAAACCGGCAAAGACGAGACCCGTCACCGGCGTCACCGCAGTAGCCCAGGTGGCGTCCGCGAAATTCTGGCGGACGATGCCGAGCAGGTCGAACATGCCGATGATCGCGACGAGCGATGTGTCCTTGAACATGCCAATATAGGTATTGACGATGCCGGGGATGACCAGCTTGATCGCCTGCGGTAAAATGATCAGCCGCATCTTCTGCCAGTAGCCGAGGCCGAGCGAATCTGCGCCCTCGAATTGGCCCTTCGGTATCGCCTGCAGACCGCCGCGAATGACTTCGGCCATATAGGCCGAGGTGAAGATCGCGACGCCGACCACGGCACGCAGCAGCTTATCGACGGTCCAGCCCTGCGGCATGAACAGCGGCAGCATATAGCTCGCCATGAACAGCACCGTGATCAGCGGCACGCCGCGGATGATTTCGATGAAAGTCACGCACAACATGCGAAGGACGGGCATCTTGGAACGGCGACCGAGTGCAAGCACGATGCCGAACGGGAACGAGACTGCGATGGCGACGAAAGCGATCACCAGCGTTACCAGCAGGCCGCCCCATCGTTCCGTTTCGACGGCGGAGAGAATGGTTACGCCGGAAAACTTCACATTAAGGGCATCCCAAAAATTCCAATCAATCGCTGGAATGCTCAGGCCATGCAGAAGGAAAAAAGAGATAACCGGCAGTACAAAGAATGCCAGGATTGCGTTCAACCCCTTCCGGGGAACGGACGGTATCAGCAACGGTGCAAAGCTGACGATCATCAGAATGTAGACGAGTATCGGCCGCCAGCGCTCGTCCGGCGGATAAAGGCCGAACATGAAGACGGCGAATTTTGCGCGGACAAAGGCCCAGCACGCGGCGTTCCAGCCGTCCGGCTGCGTTCCGCCCTGAACAGTGGTAGCGCAGAAAGTGCGGTCGGTCCCGCTCCAGACTGCATTTAGGAACAGCCAGTTGATCAGGTGCGGGATCACCCAGGCAAGGAAGGCGATGGCAAGCACGGTGAGGACAATGTCCTTGGGCGTGGCAAAGAGGTTCTTTTTCAACCAATGCCACGCACCCCTTTCGCTGGCGGGTGCCGGTTGCGCCATGAGATGCGCCTTGCTGACGAAGTTTTGATCTACGCTCGACATCTTACCTCTCCACCAGAGCCATCTTGGCGTTGAACCAATTCATGAACAGCGATGTCACGATGCTCAAGGCGAGATAGATGATCATCCAGATGATGACGACTTCGACGGCTCGGCCGGACTGATTGAGGATCACGCCGCCGACGGCGACGAGATCGGCATAGCCGATGGCGATGGCAAGCGACGAGTTCTTGATCAGATTGAGATACTGGCTCGTCAGCGGCGGAATGATGATGCGCATGGCCTGCGGTATGACGATCAGCCGGTTGATGGCCGACGCCCGAAGGCCAAGCGCGCCTGCGGCTTCCGACTGCCCCTTCGGCACGCCGCGAATGCCGGCGCGTACGATCTCGGCAATGTAGGATGCGGTATAAAGGGATAGTGCAAGCAGAAGCGCAAGGAACTCCGGACTTATGACCGTGCCACCCGTCAGGTTGAATTTGCCGGCAATGGGATAGTCGAAGGAAAGCGGCATGCCCGTTACCAGGAAGACCAGCAACGGCAGGCCGATCAGGATGCCGATCGACACCCAGATCGTATGGAATTGCTGGCCGGTTGCCGCCTGACGCCTGTGCGCCCAGCGCGCCACGAAAAATACGACGGCTATGGCGATGAGAAAGGCGATGCCGACAGCCCACATGCCCGCGCCGAAGATCGGGCTCGGAAAGGCGAGGCCGCGATTGCTGAGATAGCTGAAGAAGGGCAGGTGCACGGCATCGCGCGCCTGCGGCAGCAGCACCAGAACGCCGCTATACCAGAAGAAGATGACGAGCAGAGGCGGGATGTTCCGGAAGATCTCGACATAGGCCTGGGAAAGTTTCGCAATCAGCCAATTATGCGAAAGCCTGCCGATGCCAATGAGGAAGCCGACGATGGTCGCCGCGACGATGCCGACCACCGAAATCAGGAGTGTGTTCAGTACGCCGACGAGAAGGGCAGTCGCATTGGTCGAATCGCTGGAGTAGGGAATCAGCGCTTGCCCCAGGTTAAAGCCAGCGCGTCCTTCGAGAAAGCCGAAACCGAATGAGCGGTTCAATGCGCGCAGATTGTCGATGGTGTTCGTGACGACAAACCAGCAAAGTCCCGCGAGAATGATGATCGTGAGCGCCTGATAGAAGGCGCCCCGAACTTTGGGGTCGTATAGCGCCGCCGATAGTGCCGAGCGCCCGCCTTCAGGCGAGTTTACAGTAATTGCCATATAGAATTTTTCCCCAATGTGCCTGTTTCAGGCTTGTTTTCTTGAGGGGAGAGAGGCGAAGCCGCCTCTCTCTTAAAGCTAGGCTCTTTGCGGCTTAGCGCACCGGCGGTGCGTACTGAATGCCGCCCTTGCTCCACAGAGCGTTGAGACCACGAGCGATCTTCAGCGGGCTGCCTGCGCCGATGTTGCGGTCGAAGACTTCGCCGTAATTGCCGACGCCCTTGATGATGTTATAGGCCCAGTCGTTGGTCAGGCCGAGGTCGGTGCCGATCGTCGAGCCCTGTTCTACGCCGAGGAAGCGCTTGATGTCCGGATTGGCCGAGTTCTTCATCTCGTCGACGTTCTTCTGGGTGATACCGAATTCTTCGGCGTTCACCAGCGCATAGGCCGTCCAGCTGACGATGTTGAACCACTGATCGTCACCCTGGCGAACGGCCGGGCCGAGCGGCTCCTTGGAGATGATTTCGGGCAGAACGACGTTATCGTCCGGGTTCTTCAGCGTCAGGCGCAGAGCGTAGAGACCCGACTGGTCGGTGGTGTAGACATCGCAACGGCCGGAATCATAGGCCGTATTGACTTCTTCGAGCTTGTCGAAGACGACCGGGTTGTATTGCAGGTTGTTGGTCTTGAAGTAGTCGGCAAGGTTCAGCTCGGTCGTCGTGCCGGACTGAACGCAAACTGCCGCGCCGGAAAGTTCGAGTGCCGATTTTACGTTCAGCTCCTTGCGAACCATGAAGCCCTGGCCGTCATAATAGGTGACCGGACGGAATTTTAGGCCGAGCGCGGTGTCGCGGTTGATGGTCCAGGTGGTGTTACGGGAAAGTACGTCGATTTCGCCGGACTGCAGCGCGGTGAAGCGGTCCTTGGCGCTGAGAGGCGTGTACTTCACCTTGGTCGGATCGCCGAAGACAGCGGAAGCGACAGCCTTGCAGAAGTCGATGTCAAAACCGGCCCAGTTACCGGATGCGTCCGGCTGTGCAAAGCCGAGAAGGCCGGTATTCACGCCGCACTGGACGAAGCCCTTGGCCTTTACGTCGCTCAGCGTCGAAGCCGAAGCGCTGGACGCGGTGTAAGCCAAGGCTGCGACTCCGAGGAATGCGGAGAGAGCAATCTTTTTCATTTTCCCTACCTTTGTCTATTAGTTTTATAGTTAAACTGTATCGCGTCCGAAGCAGGTTCCTGGAGAACCGTGTTCCTTCCCTTTCTCGGTGCGAGTGGCGCTATCACAGTCGCAAATGGTGTAGCGGTCAAGAGATCGCCCCAATTATTGCGGTTTTATTCGGCATTTTTGCTTTTCGGGGACGAAAAATGGGCATTTGGCGCCAAAATGAGCGGCATTTTGCCAAAAATCTGCGCGAAAATGCGGTTTTGGTCGCCATTTTTGTTATTTTAGCCTTCTAATAATGTGTGGCGTTGGAATGATCGGGGTTGACCCCACCGGACTTGGTCGCCACAAATCCAGCTTCCAACAGCGCCAAAGGCATATCCTGACATGAAAGACAAAGACACAAACCTGCCGAACGCCGGCATCAACACGCGCTTGTCCCATATCGGCAATTCGCCGTTCGACTATCACGGCTTCGTCAATCCACCTGTCGTGCGTGCCTCGACGGTGCTGTTTCCCAATGCGCGCGTTATGGAGACGCATGACCAGAAATATACCTACGGCACGCGCGGCACGCCGACGACGGATGCGCTATGCGAAGCAATGAACGCGCTGGAAGGTTCGGCGGGAACAATCATCGTGCCGTCCGGGCTTGCTGCGGTCACCGTGCCGCTTCTTGCCTACCTCTCCGCCGGTGATCACGCACTGATTGTTGATTCGGTCTACGGTCCCACGCGCTTCTTCTGCGATACCATGCTGAAGCGCCTCGGCGTCGAGGTCGATTATTACGATCCGTCGATTGGCGCCGATATCGAGCGGTTGATGAAGCCGAACACCAAGCTGGTCCATACGGAATCGCCGGGTTCCAACACCTTTGAAGTGCAGGATATCCCCGCAATTTCGGCGGCGGCTCATCGTCACGGCTGCGTCGTGACCATGGACAATACCTGGGCAACGCCGCTCTATTTCAAGCCGCTCGACCATGGCGTTGACGTTTCCATCCATGCCGTGACGAAATACCCCGCCGGCCATTCCGACATTTTGATGGGCACGGTTTCCGCCAACGAGACGCATTGGAAGCGGTTGCTGGACGCTCACGGTCAGCTCGGCCTTTGTGGGGCGCCCGACGACGCCTATCAGGTGCTGCGCGGCCTGCGTACCATGGGCGTACGCCTGGATCGTCATCAGGAAAGCGCGCTTGCGATTGCCCGGTGGCTCGAGGGCAGGGAGGAGGTCGCTCGCGTCTTGCATCCGGCCTTGCCGAGCTTCCCCAGCCATGAACTCTGGAAGCGCGACTTCAAGGGTGCGAGCGGGATTTTCTCCTTCGTTCTGGCCGTCGACGATCCTCAGAAATTCAAGGCGAAGGCGCATGCCTTCCTCGATGCCTTGCGGATTTTCGCTCTGGGCTATTCCTGGGGCGGTTTCGAAAGTCTGGCCCTGCACGTCAACCTCAACGACCGGCGCGTCACCAAGGTCCCAACGGAAGGGCCGGTCATCCGCCTGCAGGTTGGTCTCGAAGACGTGCCGGATCTCAAGGCGGATATCGAAAAGGGCTTTGCCGCCGCCAAAGAGATTTGATCAACCGATGGCGCGGTAGCCATAAATCCAGTCCATGTCCGCCGCGAGGCTTTGCGGCGGACGGAGGGAGAGAACGAGGTCGCGCGCGATCCGGATGGGGCCGCGGGCATGATAGGCGAACTGATTGAAGGCGGCGCGTTGCCTCAGGCGCGCAATTCGTGGCGCCCGATGCTTTTCATAGAGTTCGAAGGCTTCCGCCGGCGAGCGCGCAGAAAGCAGCCCGCCAAGCTCGAAGGCATCCTCGATCGCCATGGCTGCGCCTTGCGCCGCAAACGGCATCATCGCATGCGCAGCGTCTCCGATCAGGATCGTATCGCGGCCATTATGCCACCGACCGTCCTTCATCTCGTAGAGCGGCCAGAAGCTTGTCTGCTCCTGTGCCTCCAGCATTTGCAGGATCGCGCCGTTCCAGCCGGAAAAGCCGCGCAGCATCTGCTCGCGTTGCGCCTTGCTGCCGGTCGCACCCCAATCGCGGCTGGTGCTGCTGCCGGAGACGATGGCGACGATATTGAAGGCGGCATTTTCCAGGATGGGATAGCAGACGAGGTGGCTGGAAGGACCGAGAAATGCCGTGACGTTCGCCTTGTCCAGCAGGGCGGGGGCCGCCGCCTGCGGAATGGAGAAGCGCCAGGCAATATTCCCGGAGAAGAGCGGTGAGGGCGCACTGGGCACCATCGCATGCACTTTCGACCACACGCCGTCCGCGCCGATGACGAGATCGTATCTCCTTCCGGCGCGCTCTTCCAGTGTCTGCTTGTCCTTGATATCGATGTGCCGGCCAAGGTGTAGTCTGCATAAGTCATTGGCCTTCACTGCATTGAGGAGCGCCTTTTGCAGGGTCGCGCGATGCGCGGCGCCATAGGGGGCACCCCATCGCTCTCGGGCAAATTTCCCACAGGGAATAGAGGCGACCGGCCGCAGCGACGAGCCGGATACGAGTCGGACTTCCTCCGGCTCCAGCCAAACCGGTCTGAGCGCCTCGAGCACGCCGAGCGCATCGAGGACGCGGGAGGCATTCGGCGAAATCTGCAGGCCCGCACCGACTTCGGTCAGCACCTCTGCTTGTTCGAAGATGTCGGAGGCAATCCCGTGTCTCGCCAGCGCCAGAGCCGCCGTCAATCCAGCTATTCCGGCGCCGATGATTGCGGCTGCTTTGATCGGCATTTTCTTATGTCCGATCGGACACTATCGCGTCAGGCGGCCTTGAAATGGAAGACGCAGCCGGCCGGATTCGTCTGATCCGCCTTCAGCGACGGATTGTAGCGATAGAGCGTCGAGCAGTAGGAGCAAACCTTTTCGCTCTCATCGCCGAGGTCGATGAAGATGTGCGGATGATCATAGGGAACCGAAGCGCCAGTGCACATGAATTCCTTCACGCCGATTTCGATGACGCGATGTCCGCCGTCGTTCTGGAAATGGGGAATATTGTGGCCGGCCATGATAATCTCCGAATGCGTCTTGCCTTAAGCGGCATGATGGTTGCGCCAGACTTGGTCGCCCCTCTTTATAATCCTTCTTCCCGATTGTGTAGTGCGAAAGTCCGGCTTGAGGCAGAGATTTTCGCAGGCATAGGGTTCATTTGATATCGCCGATAAAATATGGTCCGGCGCCAACAGGACCCAGTTTGTGAAGACAACGCCATGAATCTCAATGCTCCCCCGATGTCCCATTTTATCAGAGACGGATTGAAGCTTGCCTTTTTCGATGACGGCGATCCGAGCGGCCCGCCGGTGCTGCTGATTCATGGCTTCGCTTCAACGGCGATTGCCAACTGGGTCAATCCGGGCTGGCTGAAGACGCTCGGCGAGGCAGGCTATCGCGTGATCGCCATCGACAACCGTGGCCACGGCTCGAGCGACAAGCTCTATGATGCCGATGTCTACCATCCGTGGATCATGGCAGAGGATGCCGTCGCCCTTCTCGATCATCTGGGCATCCCCGAGGCGCATGTCATGGGCTATTCCATGGGTGCGCGTGTTTCGACCTTTATGGCGATCGCTCATCCGGATCGCGTCCGCTCGCTGGTTCTCGGCGGTCTCGGCATCGGCATGGTCGAGGGCGTCGGCGATTGGGATCCAATTGCGGATGCACTGGTGGCACCATCGCTCGATGATGTCACCCATGCACGCGGGCGCATGTTCCGCGCCTTTGCCGAACAGACGAAAAGCGATCGGCAGGCGCTGGCCGCCTGCATCCAAGGCTCACGCGATCTGGCGTCGAGGGAGGATGTGGCAAGGATCGAGGCGCCGACCCTGATCGCCGTCGGCACCAAGGACGATATCGCCGGCTCGGGCCAGGAGCTGGCCGCATTGATGCCGAACGCCGAGGCCATCGACATACCGAACCGCGATCACATGCTCGCCGTCGGCGACAAGATCTTCAAAGTGGCGGTTCTCGAATTCTATCAGCGCCTCGGCCAGCGCTAAGTCACTTGCCGGTGAAGTGTGGTTTCCGCCGCTCTGCAAAGGCAGCGCGGCCCTCGGCATAATCGGCGCTGTCGAATGTCTCGGCGCCGATCACTTCCGCTTCGCGTAGCAGGTCGCCGTTCTGCTCGATGACGGCGCGGATCGCAAGTTTCGAGGCATGCAGCGCGATCGGTGCATTGGCGGCGATGGCATGGGCGAGGGCGGAGACTTCGCCATCGAATGCCTCTGCGTCGATTTCCTCCAGAAGAAAGCCGGCGGCGACCATCTTCTCGCCAGACATGGGCGCGCCGGTAAACAGTGTGACCTTGGCCATCTGGGCTCCGAGCGCGTTGACGATGTCCTGCACGGCGTCGGCGGGATAGGCGATGCCGAGGCGGACGGCGGGGACGCAGAATCGCGCGCCTCGTTCGGCTATGCGAAGATCGCAGGCCGCTGCCAAGCCGAAGCCGCCGCCATAGCAAATGCCGCGGATTGCGGCGATTGTCGGCACGCGGCAGTGACGGATAGCCTCGAAAGCCTGGCTGTTCAGCGCCTCATAGGCGACCGCGGTCTCGGAATTCTTGCGCACGCTGTCGAATTCGCTGATATCGGCGCCGGCTGAAAAATCCGCGCCCGCGCCGCGCAGAACAATAACATGCGCATGGGCTTCATCAGTCAGGATACGCACGGCTTGCGGGATGGCACGCCACATGGCAGCCGTCACGGCATTCTTTCTGCCAGGGTTGCCGATGGCGATCGTACCGATCGCGTCGCTGCATGTCGCGTGAATGAGACCGCCGGCAAAGTCATGCTCGAAATTCATGCGCGATCAACCCATTTGTCTTGTCTGGCTTTTATTCTATATAATGCATCCCTGACAGAAAATCGGGAGACCGCCAATGGTCGCAGCAACGGATATTCGCCAGGTTGAAGGCTTGGGCGCGGTGAAGGTCATGGACCCGATCTGGGACAGCATGCGCGAGGAAGCACGCGCCGCTGCCGAAAAGGACCCTCTCCTTGCCGCTTTCCTCTATTCGACGATTATCAATCATCGTTCGCTGGAAGAATGCGTCATCTATCGCATCTGCGAGCGCCTCGACCATCCGGATATGCAGGCTATTCTCCTGAGGCAGACCTTTGAGGAAATGCTCGCCGACTGGCCGGAATGGGGATCGATTCTGCGTGTCGATATCCAGGCAGTCTATGATCGCGATCCCGCTTGCCTGCGGTTCCTGGAACCTGTCCTCTATTTCAAGGGTTTCCATGCGTTACAGACACATCGTTTGGCGCACTGGCTGCATAATCGCGGCCGCCGCGATTTCGCGCTCTATCTGCAGAGCCGCTCCTCCAGCGTCTTCCAAACCGATATCAACCCGGCGGCACGCATCGGCAAGGGCATATTCCTCGATCATGCAACCGGCCTCGTCGTGGGCGAGACGGCCGTCATCGGCGACAACGTCTCAATCCTGCATGGGGTAACGCTCGGCGGTACCGGCAAGGAAGGCAGCGACCGCCATCCGAAGATCGCCCACGGCGTTCTGATCGGTGCGGGGGCCAAGATCCTCGGCAATATCCAGGTCGGCCATTGCTCGCGCATTGCCGCTGGCTCCGTGGTGCTGAAGGAGGTGCCCGCCAAGACGACCGTTGCCGGCGTTCCGGCCAAGGTGGTCGGAGAAGCAGGGTGCTCCGAGCCCTCTCGCTCGATGGATCAGCTGCTCGCCGAGCAATTGATCGTTGACCAGATCATGGGTGCAGGAATCTAGGAAATTCCGGTCCGATTTTCCGAGGCTTGCGCTGTCGCCGGATAGCTATGCGCGGTTCCGGTCTTTACACCGCCGCTTTTCCTATGCAAGAAGCGGCCAACAGAGATCCTCACGGAGAAGCATTGTGAAGCCCGAAGAAATCAAGAAGCTCGACGCCTATTTCAAGCGCACGTTCAACCCGCAGGTCGTGGTGAAGGCCCGCCCGCGCAAGAACGATTCTGCGGAAGTCTACCTCGGCGAAGAGTTTCTGGGTGTCGTCTATATCGACGACGAAGATGGCGACCGCTCCTATAATTTCTCGATGGCTATTCTGGACGTCGATCTCTGATTATATCGATCTCGTATAGTGATCGAATATTTGGGCCGTATTTCATTGAAATGCGGCCTTTTTCTTTGACGTTTGTCAATTTGATCATTCCGCTGCCGTTCTGATCTCTTTCGGCTTCTTTCTGTCCAAATGCCAATATTTTAATCAAAGCCTGTGGTTGCAGGGGGGGTGATATATATTAGGAAAAACAGAATGATGCGGCGCACTCATCACTGTCGACACCGCGCCGTCATCCAAAATGCAACCGAAAGGTGATATTGCGGCGCACAAGACTACTTGACTAATTGTGCGCCGCATTTAACCTTTATCTCTGTAAACCGGCCGCCGGCCGGCCAACAAGGGACGGAGAAGCATGTTCAATTTCGATGAAGCGAACAAGAAGGGCAAGGAAGCCATGGACACGGCGCTGAAGAGCTATTCCGATGTCACCAAGGGCTTTCAGGCGATTGCTGCCGAAGCCGCTGAATACTCCAAGAAGTCTTTCCAGGATGGTGTTGCACACTTCGAAACGCTCGCCGGCGTCAAGAGCTTCGAAGCTGCCTTCGAACTGCAGAGCAGCTATGTGAAGTCTTCCTACGAAAACTTCATTGCCGAAGCCACCAAGCTCGGCGAAATGTATGCCGATCTCGCCAAGGTGGCCTACAAGCCTTACGAAGCGCCCGTCGCGGCTGCAACGAAGGCTGCCAGCAAGGCAGCAGCAACGGCGACCGCCGCTTAAACTTTCGCCGAAAGGCAAAATTTCTAGAAGGACCGGCTGCGTTACGCGCGGCCGGTCTTTTGCGTTTTGGCGCACCGAACCCGACATGGCGATATGCAGCGACTTTTTTGACCGCAGCCCCTTTTGTCAGCGAATTGTGATTGCAGTGTCCCGCAAGGGGCTTAAAATCACGCCAATATGAACTAAGTTAGAGGTTCGGATATCCGGCCCGACCAAGTGAAGAATCCAACCCAGTGCCAAGTCGGAATGCAACAGCTTCTGCCGGATGATTTGAGGAATGAATGAAATGATCGCTGAGCCGATCCGGATGCAAAACAATAGCGAAAGGAACGGGGACAACGGAAATCGCGGGACCTCGGTGATTACGCGCACCAAGCCCAAAACCAAGAAACCCAATCTATACCGCGTGCTGCTTCTGAATGATGACTATACGCCCATGGACTTTGTGATCCATATCCTGGAGCGTTTCTTTCAAAAGGATCTCGAAAGTGCCACCCGCATCATGCTTCATGTCCACAACCACGGCGTGGGCGAGTGCGGCATATATACATATGAAGTAGCCGAAACGAAGGTGAGCCAGGTGATGGACTTTGCCCGGCAGCACCAGCATCCGCTGCAATGTGTTATGGAAAAGAAGTGAGGATCTGAACGTGCCAACATTTTCGCCTAGTCTTGAGAAGGCGCTGCATCAGGCACTGACCTACGCGAACGAGCGGCATCACGAGTATGCCACGCTGGAACATCTGCTTTTGGCGCTGGTAGACGACGCCGATGCCGCAGCTGTCATGGGCGCGTGCAATGTTGATCTCGACGCGCTCCGTAAGACTCTGACTGAATACGTCGATAATGAACTCTCCAACCTGGTCACGGGCTATGATGAGGACTCGAAGCCGACCTCCGGCTTCCAGCGTGTCATCCAGCGCGCCGTGATCCATGTGCAATCTTCCGGCCGCGAGGAAGTGACGGGCGCCAATGTCCTCGTCGCGATTTTCGCGGAACGGGAAAGTCATGCTGCCTTCTTCCTGCAGGAGCAGGAAATGACCCGCTATGACGCGGTCAACTATATCTCTCACGGCATCGGCAAGCGCCCGGGTTCCTCCCAGACCCGCACGCCGCGCGGCGCCGAGGAAAGCGAATCCGAGAGCAAGCCGACCTCCCGCGGCGAGCAGGAGGAGGGTAATGGCAAGAAGCAGCAGGACGCCCTGAAGGCCTATTGCGTCAACCTCAATGAGAAGGCCAAGAACGGCAAGATCGATCCGTTGATCGGCCGTAACTCCGAGGTCAACCGCACCATCCAGGTGCTGTGCCGCCGCTCGAAGAACAATCCGCTCTATGTCGGTGATCCAGGCGTGGGCAAGACGGCGATTGCCGAGGGTCTTGCCAAGCGGATCGTCGAGGGCAAGGTTCCCGAAGCACTGGCCGATGCAACGATCTTCTCGCTCGATATGGGCACGCTGCTTGCCGGCACCCGTTATCGCGGCGATTTCGAAGAACGCCTGAAGCAGGTCGTCAAGGAGCTCGAAGAATATCCGGGCGCCGTGCTGTTCATCGACGAGATCCACACCGTCATCGGTGCGGGCGCCACCTCCGGCGGCGCGATGGACGCGTCGAACCTGTTGAAGCCGGCCCTTTCCTCGGGTGCGATCCGTTGCATCGGTTCGACCACCTACAAGGAATACCGTCAGTTCTTTGAGAAGGACCGGGCGCTCGTCCGCCGCTTCCAGAAGATCGACGTCAACGAGCCGAGCATTGAGGATGCCATCGAAATCATGAAGGGCCTGAAGCCCTATTTCGAAGAGTATCACCACCTGCGCTACTCGAACGACGCCATCAAGACGGCTGTCGAGCTGTCGGCTCGCTATATCTCCGACCGCAAGCTGCCGGACAAGGCGATCGACGTGATCGACGAGACGGGTGCGGCCCAGATGCTGCTGCCGCCGTCCAAGCGCCGCAAGCTGATCACCGAAAAGGAGATCGAAGCGACGATTGCGACCATGGCCCGCATTCCGCCGAAGACGGTGTCCAAGGATGACGAGATGGTTCTCGCCAACCTCGAACAGGAACTGCGTTCTGTGGTCTACGGCCAGGATACGGCGATCGAAGCACTTTCGACCTCGATCAAGTTGGCACGTGCCGGCCTGCGCGAACCGAACAAGCCGATCGGCTGCTACGTCTTCTCCGGCCCCACCGGCGTCGGCAAGACCGAAGTCGCCAAGCAGCTTGCCTCGTCGCTCGGCGTCGAACTGCTGCGCTTCGACATGTCGGAATATATGGAGCGTCACACGGTTTCCCGTCTGCTCGGTGCACCTCCCGGCTATGTCGGCTTCGACCAGGGTGGCCTGCTGACCGACGGCGTCGATCAGCATCCGCACAGCGTGGTTCTGCTCGACGAAATCGAGAAGGCGCATCCGGATATCTTCAATATCCTGCTGCAGGTCATGGACCATGGCGCGCTCACCGACCATAACGGCAAGAAGATCGACTTCCGCAACGTCATCCTGATCATGACGACCAATGCGGGCGCTTCGGAAATGGCCAAGGCCGCCATCGGCTTCGGCTCGTCCAAGCGTACGGGCGAGGACGAAGAGGCGTTGAACCGCCTGTTCACGCCGGAATTCCGCAACCGTCTGGATGCGGTCATTCCCTTCGCGCCGTTGCCGACGACCGTTATCCACAAGGTCGTTCAGAAGTTCATCATGCAGCTGGAAGCGCAGCTTTCCGAACGGAACGTGACCTTCGATCTGCACGAGGACGCCATCGCCTGGCTGTCCGAGAAGGGTTACGACGACAAGATGGGCGCCCGTCCGCTGGCGCGCGTCATCCAGGAAAACATCAAGAAGCCGTTGGCCAACGAAATCCTCTTCGGCAAACTGAAGAAGGGCGGCGTCGTCAACGTCACGGTCGGCAAGAAGGAAGACGGCACCATGGGCATTCTGCTCGAGGCGATCGCGGACACCGCTCCGATCCGGCCGAAGCCCGAAGCCGAAGTGGGTGATGTGCCGGCTGAGGTGGAAGAGGATGACGGCGACGTCACCGTCAAGACCCGGAGCCGCGTCGGCAGGGCTGCAACGGCAGCCGACAGCCGCCGCTCGGCCAAGGCCTCGCCTTCGAGCGAAAGCGGCGAGCCTGACGGCAAGTCGCCGCGCAAGGGCGGCGGCACGGTTCCGAAGGTTCCGCGCAAGTAATCACCGATCGGTGATTTGAGGAAAAATGAAACGGCTGCATTGGAGACAATGCAGCCGTTTTTATATGGTTATAAGGAATACCTCATAAATGAGATGAGGTTGCCGGGATCAAGCCAAGGCTTCGATGATCTTTCTAGCGTTTTCCGCCAATACAGCGCCATCTTCCATTTTGCCCGAATGCGGCTTCAGCGCGACGCCCTCGATGCGGGGGATAACGTGGAAATGCAGATGGAAGACGGTTTGTCCCGCAGGCGGCTCGTTAAACTGCGCGATATAGACGCCGTCGGCATCAAAGGCTTCCCGAACGGCGACAGCGATCTTCTGCACCACAGTGATTGCCTGCTGTAATGCAGCCGGGTCGGCATCGAAAATATTGCGCGAGGGTGCCTTCGGCACGACAAGCGTATGGCCAGGCGACTGCGGCATCACATCCATGAAGGCGACCGTGTGCTCATCCTCGTAGACGCGATAGGAAGGAATATCGCCCTTCAGGATCTTTGCGAAGATATTGTTGTCGTCATAGGCGGGGATGGTCATCCGGTATCTCCTCGTCTTGCGTTTATGGTTATCCCATACGGCTAGATATCTTGCCGTTCGCCTTTGCGGAAGGGGCTGTGCTCGGTGAGAATTTCGCTCATCTCCTCTATCTGTTCCCGCTCATGCTTCAGATAGTCCGCAACGGCGCGCCGCAGGCCCTGATGGCCAATGTAATGCGCCGAATGCGTGATCACTGGAAGATAGCCGCGTGCCAGCTTGTGTTCACCCTGCGCCCCGGCTTCCACCCGCTTCAGCCCCTTGCTCAGCGC
The DNA here is from genome assembly GCF_057784455.1 of Martinezella sp. CNPSo 3890. Taxonomy (NCBI): domain Bacteria; kingdom Pseudomonadati; phylum Pseudomonadota; class Alphaproteobacteria; order Hyphomicrobiales; family Rhizobiaceae; genus Martinezella; species Martinezella sp. CNPSo 3890. Next base: position 1,125,706 of record NZ_JBXSOR010000001.1, read on the forward strand.
AAAATCGATTGCCTGGTGATAACAGACCTCGAAATGCAGGAAGGGGTGGTCCTCGATGCAGCCCCAATGGCGGCCGTAAAGCGTTTCACCGCCAATGAAGTTGATAGCGCCGGCGATATAACGGCCTTCGCGCTTGGCCATGACGAGCAGGATGTCGTCAGGCATGCGCTCGCCGATCAGCGAATAGAATTTTCGCGTGAGATAGGGGCGGCCCCATTTGCGGCTGCCGGTATCCATATAGAAGGCGAAGAACTGGTCCCATATGCCTTCCGTCAGGTCGCTGCCGGTCAGCCAGTCGATGGTGATGCCATGCTCGACCGCCGCGCGCCGTTCCTTCTTCAGCGCCTTGCGTTTACGCGATGCCAGCGTCTCCAGAAAGGCGTCGTGATCGGCATAGCCCTCGTTGATAAAGTGAAATTGCTGATCGGTACGATGCAGATAGCCGTCGCCTTCGAAGACCGAGGCTTCCTCCTCAGGCAGAAAGGTGATGTGCGCTGAGGAAACGCCGAGCTGCCGCGTGACTTCCTTCAGGCTTTCGGCGAGCGCTGGCTGCAGCACGCTCCTATCCTGCCCTTCGGCCACCAGCAGCCGCGGCCCGGTGGCGGGCGTGAAGGGAATGGAGCATTGCAGTTTCGGATAATAGCGTCCGCCGGCACGCTCGAAGGCATCGGCCCAGCCATGGTCGAAGACATATTCGCCCTGGCTATGGCTCTTGAGGTAGCCGGCGACGGCACCAAGCAATTCGCCGCTTTCGGTTTCCAGCAGCAGGTGATTACCGAGCCAGCCGGTCTTGTCGGTGGCGGAACCGGACTCCTCAAGCGATGAGAGGAAGGCGTGCGAGACAAAGGGATTGTAGGGCAGGACGCTGCCGGTTCTGGACGCTCCGGCCAGCTTCGACCAGCTCTCCGGGGCGATATTCTTGAAGGATCGTTCGACTCGAATGGATAATTCGTCTGTCATCAAACTCTTGCGCTTGGAAGGAAAGAAGGGGCTCTCACCGCTGCGCCATCCGCCCGAAGGGCGTACTGTCGGCGCAGCGGCAATTTGGGTATGCGCAAAGCCTCTTCTCAATCGATGCCGATTTACGAGGCCAGGCGCGGATCAAAACCTTCGAAGGTCATCTGGTCTGCATTGGCAAATGTATGTTTGCGGGCCGCTTCGTCGCGCACGGTCCAGGTGATGACCGGAATACCGCGCTGGCGTTGCGCCGTAACAAAGGGGTTCGGCAGGTGGCCGTAGAAGTACGAGATGAAGTCTAGCCCAAGATGCATGGCTTCGTCATGCTGAAAAAACGTCTCAGGCTTGTTTCCTTCAGCCGTCAGTCCGACAGGGTAGGGCGCTTCCAGCGCCTTGAGGTCCTTGAGCAGCCAATGATCGAAGCTCATCAGCGCCACATGCCCCTTGTAGCCTTCCAGCACTTCGAGCACGGATTCGGCAAAGCCATCGTCATCGCCTTCGCGCCCTTTCAGCTCCAGCACGAGCGGCACCTTGCCGTCGCAGAGCCGCAGGAGCTGCTTCAGCGTCGGGATCTTGTCCTTGGTACCGCCGACCGACAGCAGCCCGAGCTCGGCCGAGGTGCGTTCGCGCACTTCGCCCGGCAGATTGCAGACGCGTTGCAGGTCGTCGTCATGAAAGACCACCGGAACGCCGTCGGAGGCGTAGTGTAGGTCGCATTCGATGGCAAAGCCCGCCTCGATGGCACGGCTGAAGGCGGAGAGTGTATTTTCCCAGACTTCCTTGTTCATGTCATGATAGCCGCGGTGAGCGACCGGACGCTCGGTCAACCAGGCAAGCTTGCTCATTATGCAATTTCCAGAATAGCATCGATTTCAACGGCGGCATTGAGCGGCAGGGCGGCCATGCCGACGGCGGCGCGGGCATGCTTGCCGGCTTCGCCAAGCACGTTTGCCAGAAGATTGGACGCGCCGTTGATCACAAGGTGTTGTTCGACGAAATCGGGCGTCGAGGCGACGAAGCCGTTGAGCTTGATCAGCCGCTTGATCCGGCCGAGATCGCCGCCGAGGGCAGCTTTCGCCTGGGCGAGAATATTGATGGCACAAAGCTCGGCCGCCCGCTGCCCGCCGGCAACATCGACATCCTTGCCGAGATGACCCGTGACGCCGATCTTGCCGTTTTCCATCGGCAGCTGGCCCGACAGGTAGAGAAGATTGCCGCTGATGACATAGGGAACGTAGTTGGCGGCCGGTGCTGCAGCTTGCGGCAGAACGATGCCGAGTTCCTTCAGGCGGCCCTCGATAGCGTCGGACATTATTCATCTCCCGTTTTGTTGTAAAAACTTCAAAAATCCGGCATCAAGACTAAATTCGGTCACTTAGGATCGGCAGCCTCGTTCAGCCGAAAGCGTTCTTATAACATCGCGTGCGAGTCCAACAGGAGATAATGAATGTTCCGCTCGAGTCTTGCTGCTACCGTCGTTTCGGGCCTGAGCATTCTGTCACTGGGAACCTCGGCAGCCCATGCTGCCGGTCCGAGCGGGCTGATCGCGCATCGCGCCGTCTATGATCTCGAACTGAAGGATGCCTCCGATCGCTCCGGCATCTCCGGCATGGTCGGCCGCATGGTCTATGAGTTCGAAGGCTCCGATTGCACCGGATTCACCACCAATTTCCGCTTCGTGACGAAGATCGATACGGGGGACTCAACGCGCGTCAGCGACCAGCAGACGACGACCTTCGAGGATCTCGGCAAGCGACTGTTCCGCTTCGAGACCAAGTCCTATACCGACAGCCAGCTCGACAAGGATGTGCGCGGCGCCGCAAGCGACGACCAGAAGGGCATCAAGGTCGACCTCACCCAGCCGCAGAACAAGCAGGTCCAGATCATCGAGAGCCGCTTCCCGACGGAACACATGCTCGACATCATCCACAATGCGAAGCTCGGCAAGAACTTTTTCGAGGCGCAGGTTTTCGACGGTTCCGACGATGGGGACAAGCCGCTGATCGCCACCACCGTCGTCGGCAAGGAACAGACGCCGGCGACCGATGATCCCGATGCCGACAAGGCTGGCGCCTTCTCCAAGACGCCTTTTTGGCCGGTGACCGTGGCTTATTTCAACGAAAAGTCCACCGGCGACGCCATGCCCGTCTACCGGATGTCCTTTAAACTCTACGAGAACGGCATCACGCGCGACCTCACCATGGATTATGGTGACTTCGTGCTGACCGGCAAGCTCACCAAGCTTGAAGTTCTCGGTACGAAGGCGTGCCAATAGACTCTCGTTCAACGTGCAAAACCTCTGTCATAAAACTGTGATCCAAGTTTCACTATTGTGTGAAATGATCGACACGCAGAAGTAAGTGCAGATTCCCTCTGCTTCGATCTGAAATTGTAGTGGGGCGCGCGGGGGCATCGTCTTGGGGCGATTGGCAATTTTTGCGGTCGGCTCCCGAGTCTATGGGCGAGAAAGCACGACCTATGAGCAATACCGGTATCTCCACGAGTTCCAATAACACGCTGCCGGTCGTCGCGGCCGATCCGGCGGAAATCGCCCGCATCGGCGACAGCATAGATCTGACCGACAGGGCCGGCATTTCCGTCTATGGCGACCGTGCCCAGCAGGCCGTTTCCGATTATTCCGATCGTATCCTGCGCGAGGTGCGCACCCGCGATCTCGGCGAAGTCGGCAAGTTGCTGACCGATATCATCGTCAAGTCGAAGAAGCTCGATCCTGCCTCGTTGAAGGATGAGGGCTTCCTATCGCGGATGTTTTCCTCGTTCAGGGCGAAGCTGGAGCGTTTCAAGGAGCAGTTCGAAGACGTAGCCGGCCAGATCGATCGCATCGGGCTCGAGCTTGACCGTCACAAGGATATTCTGCGCCGGGACATCGCCCTTCTGGACGATCTGCATGAAGAGACAAAGCAGTCCATCGTGCAGCTTGATGCCTATGTGCAGGCCGGCAAGGATTTCGCCGAGCGTTTTCGTGCGACCGAACTTCCGCGCCTGAAAAGTTCCGCAGATGCGGCTTCGGCTAATCCTGGCGGCGGCATGCTGGAGGCGCAGGTCTATCAGGATAGCCTACAGGCCCTCGATCGCCTGGAAAAGCGGGTCTTCTACCTGCAGCAGGCACGCCAGCTCGGCATTCAGCAATTGCCGCAGATCCGTATCGTTCAGGCCGGTGACGAAACCCTGATCGAGAACCTGCAGGCGACGTCGGCACTGACCGTGCCGGCCTGGAAGCAGAAGATGGTGATCCTGCTGGGCCTGACCCAGCAGAAGTCCGCGCTCGAACTGCAGAAGACCGTCACCGACGCCACCAACGACATGATCCGCCAGGCATCGAAAATGATGAAGGACCAGGCGATTGCCATAGAACAGCAATCGCAGCGCGGTATCGTCGACATCGACACGCTTGCTGCCGCCAACCGCGATCTGATCGACACGATCGGTGGCGTCCTGAAGGTGCAGGAGGATGGCCGCGCCAAGCGGGCCGAGGCCGAGCAGCGAATGCAGAAAATGACCATTGAGCTCAAGAAGGCGATGATCGAGGCGCGGTGAACCCATGGCAACCCGCACTTTTGCTACCGCGCTGACGCTGGCAGGCACACTCCTGTTGAGCAGCTGCAATGTCGGCGGGCAGGTCTCGAAATTCTCGATCATTTCCGGCTCTGAAAACACCGTCCTGCAGCCGATCGTCGAAGAGTTCTGCAAGGAGAAGAAGGCGACTTGCAGCTTCACCTATGAGGGTACGCTGGATATCGGTCTGGCGCTCCAGAGCGAACAGGGCGTCGAACAGGATGCCGTCTGGCCGGCGTCGAGCGTCTGGGTCGATATGTTCGACACCAAGCGTCGCGTCAAGTCGCTGACATCGGTCGCACAGATGCCTGTTATTCTCGGCGTGCGCAAATCCAAGGCCGAGGCGCTCGGCTGGGTCGGCAAGCCGGTCTATATGAAGGACATACTGGCGGCAGTGAAAAGCGGTTCGCTGAAGTTTCTCATGACGTCGGCCACGCAATCCAATTCCGGCGCCAGTGCCTATCTTGCCATGCTGTCGAGTGCGCTCGGCAACAAACCGGTGATAGAGCCGGGCGATCTCGACAAGCCGGATGTCCAAAGCACGGTTCGCGCGCTGCTTGGCGGTGTGGAGCGTTCTTCGGGCTCGTCGGGCTGGCTTGCAGATCTCTATACCGACTCCGCCGGCAAGGGTGTGCTTTACGACGCCATGTGGAATTACGAAGCGATTCTGAAGGAAACCAATGACAAGCTTGCCGGCATGGGCAAGGAGCCACTCTATGCCATCTACCCCGCCGATGGCGTCGTCGTCGCCGATTCGCCTATCGGCTTTATCGATCACGGGCGAGGGCAGGAGGTCGAGACCTTCTTCAACCAGCTCGTCGGCTATTTGCGTTCCGCGCCAGTGCAGAAACGCATTGCCGATACGGGTCGCCGCATCCCGCTCTCCGATATTGCCGCCAAGCCGGACCTGACATGGAATTTCGATCCGACCCGGATCGTGACGGCCATCCGCATGCCGGAGCCTGCCATGATCCGCCAGGCGCTTGATCTTTATCAGGTGGGGCTGCGCAAGCCTTCGCTGACGGCTCTCTGCCTCGATTTTTCGGGCTCGATGGCGGGCAAGGGCGAAGAACAGCTTCAGGCGGCCATGCAATTCCTGTTCAACCCGGAAGAAACAGGCAAGGTCCTGGCGCAATGGACGCCAGCCGATCGCATCATCGTCATTCCCTTTGACGCCAATGTTCGCACCACGATCGAGGCGACCGGGAGGCCCGATCAGCAAAAGATGTTGGTCGAAAGGGTTTCTCGGCAGCATGCGGGTGGAGGTACTGATATGTATGCCTGTGCGAGCAAGGCGCTCGACCGGATGAAGTCGACGCAAGAGCTGTCATCCTACCTGCCCGCGATCGTCATCATGACCGATGGAAAATCCGATGATGGGAATGGCTATTTCATGAGCCGCTGGGCATCGGTAAGCCCGCATGTGCCAGTGTTCGGCATCACCTTCGGCGATGCCGACAAGCGGCAGCTCGATGCCCTCGCGCAGGAGACCTCGGCGCGCGTCTTCGACGGCCGTGGTGATCTGGTCAGCGCATTCCGGGCGGTGCGCGGCTATAACTAGAGCATTTCTGTTCTGAACGGAGTCACAGAAATGCTCTATCTCTTTGTTTTCACGCAATTCCGGACGCAAAACCGCTTCGCACTTTTGCTGGAATTGCTCTAGGACGATAATGCGCAATTGGTTCGGCAATGACTGGAATTGGATCGTGGCGGGGCTTGCTGCCGCGATCATCGTTCCCGTGCTCAGCTTTCTTGCCGGCATGCCGATATGGATTGCCGCCATCATCGGTCTTTTGGTCTTCGTCGGCCTGATTTTCCTCCTTGCACCTAAGCGCATGTTCGAGGGGCTGGATGCGAAGGCGATCGGCAGGGGGCGTCTGGAGTTCGCCCGCGACCTGTTGAGCACGGCTGCTCCCGCGGCCGAAAGGCTGGAAGCATCGGCGAACCAGATCGGCAGCAAGGATGTGGCAAAACGGGTGCGGCATCTGGCGGAGATCGCCGCGGACGTCTTTGCGAAGGTGGAAGCCAATCCGGAAAGCGCCGGCACCGTCAGACGGTTCCTCAGCTACTATCTGCCGCGCGCGGCGGAGGTGGCGGAGGGCTTTGCCGTCATCGAGGCGAAACGCCAGCCGGATGTTGCGCGCCTTCAGGAGGTCGGTCTCGTTCTGACCAAACTGGAAGATGCTTTCGTACACTATTCCGACAGCCTGATCGAAGACAGGCTCGATACGCTTGATACGGAGCTGCGCCTCATACAGGCCTCACTCAAAGAGGATATAGGACGCTGATGGCCATTTCTCGCCGCGCTTTTGGAGTAGGGCTTCTTGCCGCCGGGGTCGCAGGGACTGGAGGCTATTTCGCCGTCAAGGACAGGCCGGAGCTGCAAGGGCTGCTCGGCAACAGCACCAAGCTCTTCGGCTTCATCGGCGGCGAGAAGGAGGCATTCCTTGCCGATGCCGACGTGGTATCGGCACTGCACAGTCATGGCCTTGAGATCAACAGCCGCGTCGCAGGCTCCGTGGAAATGGTGCGGGAGCAGGCGCTTCTGTCGCAGAATCCCGCCTTCCTCTGGCCATCCTCGTCGATCATGGTCGATATCGCCCGGCAGAATGGCATTAGGATCCGCAACGACCGCGTCATCCTCAACACGCCCGTCGTAGTCTATTCCTGGCAGCCGGTCGTCGATGGATTGACCAAGGCGGGGCTTGTCAACACGACGCCGGAGGGGCAGCACCAGCTTGATCTCAAGGCGCTGCTGGATGCCATGCTTGCCGGCACGAACTGGTCGAAGCTCGGTGTCAACTCGCTCTATGGCCAGGCCCGAATCGTGTCGACCGATCCGAATCGCTCCAATTCCGGCTTCATGTTTTCCGGCCTGGTACTGAGCCTCCTGAGCGGCAACGTCGCGAGTCCGGACGCTCTGGCGCAGTTCGGGGACAAGGCCCAGGCGATCTTCCGCAACATGGGTTTCAAGTCGTCTTCGTCGGGCAAGTTGTTCGAACAGTATCTCGCGGGCGGCATTGGCGGCGAACCGATGATCGTCGGCTATGAGAATCAGCTGGTGGAATGGATCATCGCCGATCCGCAGCGTTGGAAGAGGGTTCAGGCGAGCAACAGCGCCAAGCCCGTCGTGCTCTATCCGCATCCAACCGTCTATTCCGCGCATCCGTTGATCGCGATCGACGAACAGGTCGATCGCATGATCGAAGCTCTCGTCAGCCCGCGATTGCAGGAGCTCGCCTGGACCAGGCACGGTTTCCGCGGACCGCTCGGCACCGCGACCGGCGATGCCGACAATGCCATCGCCGGCCTGCTGCCGGCCGAGATCGATGCCGTATTGCCTATGCCGGATGCCAATGTCATGCTGGCGCTTCTTGATAAATTGGCCAGCTGAGGGCATGGCGAGATTGTTTTTTTGATCCAAAAGCCTTGCATTCCAAGCGAATCGAAGGTATGGGCACCCGCATTCCACACGTAAGGCATGGGATTGTCCGGGAGAAATCCGGATTTTTCCGCCCGGTGGCATTCTCGAAGAGGATGCTGTTCGCCTTGCGGAGGTTCAACCGGAAAAGGATACAAAGGCATGGCATTGCCCGATTTTTCTATGCGCCAGCTTCTCGAAGCAGGTGTTCACTTCGGTCACCAGACGCACCGCTGGAACCCGAAGATGAAGCCGTACATTTTCGGCGATCGTAACAACATCCACATCATCGACCTCGCCCAGACGGTTCCGATGCTGAGCCGCGCTCTGCAGGTTGTCAGCGACACCGTTGCCCGCGGCGGCCGCGTTCTGTTCGTCGGCACCAAGCGCCAGGCGTCCGAACTGATCGCCGACAGCGCGAAGCGTTCGGCTCAGTACTACGTCAACGCCCGCTGGCTCGGCGGCATGATGACCAACTGGAAGACGATCTCCAACTCGATCCAGCGCCTGCGCAAGCTCGACGAAATCCTCTCCGGCGAAGCCCAGGGCTTCACCAAGAAGGAGCGTCTGAACCTCGAGCGCGAGCGCGAAAAGCTCGACAAGGCCCTCGGCGGTATCAAGGACATGGGCGGCACGCCGGACCTGATGTTCATCATCGACACCAACAAGGAAAAGATCGCGATCGACGAAGCCAAGCGCCTTGGCATCCCGGTCGTCGCCATCATCGACTCGAACTGCGATCCGGACCTGATCGACTATCCGATCCCGGGCAACGACGACGCCTCGCGCGCCATCGCTCTTTACTGCGACCTGATCTCGCGTGCTGCCATCGACGGTATCGCTCGCCAGCAGAGCGCATCGGGCCGTGACCTCGGCGCTTCCGAAGAAGCTCCGGTCGAGCCGACCCTGGCGGACGGCACCGAAGCCTGATCGCGCCAAGCGGCGGGCAGAAGATTGCCCGCCCAAGCGCATTGATATCCGGGATAAGGCCGTTTGCGACTTCAAGAAGTTCGAGCGGCCTTATCGCGTTTTTGATAACGCCTCGCCTGGGCGGAAAATCCAGGCATGTTCCAATCAAGAATTCCATAGTATGGCGCGGTTTCATAACGCTGTCATACTTACGGGTACATTTCGTCCCTCAAATCGGTGCCGCTTCGGCTCAAGCCGTTTGCCGCACCGTATGAACCGACAAGAGGAAGCTTATGACCGAGATTACGGCTGCACTGGTGAAAGAACTGCGCGAAAAGTCTGGCGCAGGCATGATGGACTGCAAGAAGGCGCTGACCGAGACGAACGGCGATATCGAAGCCGCAATCGACTGGCTGCGCGCCAAGGGCATCTCCAAGGCCGACAAGAAGTCCGGCCGCACCGCCGCTGAAGGCCTGATCGCCATTGCCGGCGCTGGTCACAAGGCCGTTGTTGTCGAGCTCAATTCCGAAACCGACTTCGTTGCCCGTAACGATGCCTTCCAGGACCTCGCTCGCGGCATTGCCGAAGTTGCGCTGTCCACCGACGGTACCGTTGAAGCCATTTCGGCTGCGACCTATCCCGCATCCGGCAAGCCGGTCGCCGACGCCATCAAGGACGCGATTGCTACCATCGGCGAGAACATGACGCTCCGTCGTGCCGCCAAGCTGGAAGTCGAGCATGGCGTTGTGGCGACCTACATCCATAACGCTGCTGGCGACGGTATCGGCAAGCTCGGCGTTCTGGTCGCCCTGAAGTCGGTCGGTGACAAGGCTGTTCTGACCTCGATCGGCCGCCAGATCGCCATGCACATCGCTGCTACGAACCCGCTGGCTATCCGCGCCGAAGAAGTCGACGCAGCCGTCGCCGAGCGCGAACGCAACGTCTTCATCGAACAGTCCCGCGAATCCGGCAAGCCGGAAGCCATCATCGAGAAGATGGTCGAAGGCCGCATGCGCAAGTTCTTCGAGGAAGTCGCTCTTCTGTCGCAGGCTTTCGTCATCAATCCGGACCTGACGGTCGGTGCTGCGCTCAAGGAAGCTGAAAAGACCGCCGGCGCTCCGATCGAAATCACCGGCATGGCCCGCCTGCTGCTGGGCGAAGGCGTAGAGAAGGAAGAAAGCGACTTCGCCGCAGAAGTTGCAGCTGTCGCCAAAGGCTGATCTGAGCATTTCCAGGAAAAGTGCGTAGCGGTTTTCTGTTCGGAATGCGTAAGGAAACAAAACGATAGGGCTTTTCCGCAATTTAAAGAAGTGCGGAAAAGCACGGTCGAAAAGGGACATATCTCGGTTTGGTGAAACCATATCAGGGAAAACGTATGGGCATCGCGTGACAACGCGGTGCCCTTCGTGTATCCGGCTTTCACAATCATTCCCCCGATGATCACTTCAAGGAGCTACGATGTCCCAGCCGATCTACAAGCGCGTGTTGCTCAAGGCCTCTGGTGAAGCTCTGATGGGCAGCCAGGGTTTTGGTATCGATGTCACGGTCGCGGACCGGATTGCCGGTGATATCGCACAGGCGCGCGAAATGGGTGTTGAAGTCGGCGTCGTGGTTGGCGGCGGCAATATCTTCCGCGGGGTAGCCGTGGCCTCCAAGGGCGGCGACCGGGTGACCGGCGACCACATGGGCATGCTCGGCACGGTCATCAATGCGCTGGCGCTGGCGACGTCGCTGCGCAAGCTCAATATCGATACCGTCGTGCTCTCGGCCATCTCCATGCCGGAAATCTGCGAAAGCTTCTCGCAGCGCGCAACGCTCTACCACCTCTCGCTCGGCCGCGTGGTCATCTTCGCCGGCGGCACCGGCAATCCCTTCTTCACGACAGATTCTGCTGCCGCGCTGCGTGCCGCCGAAATGGGCGCTGAAGCGATCTTTAAGGGAACTCAGGTCGATGGCATCTATTCCGCCGATCCGAAGAAGTTCCCCGATGCCGAACGCTTCGATCATCTGACCCATAGTCAGGTGCTCGAAAAGGGGCTGGCCGTCATGGACGTCGCCGCCGTGGCGCTTGCACGCGAAAATTCCATTCCGATCGTCGTCTTCTCCATACACGAGAAGGGCGGCTTTGCGGAAATCTTGACCGGCGGCGGCCGCAAGACCATCGTATCAGACAACTGACATTCCTGTGACGCCGGGTCAGCCCCGGTGTCGCCTCATTACAGGGGAGTATAGACATGAGTGAAGCCAGCGATCTCAAGGAACTGAAGCGCCGCATGGATGGCGCCATTGCGGCATTCAAGAGCGACATCGCATCACTGCGCACCGGGCGCGCATCCGCCAACATCCTCGATCCTGTGACGATCGAAGCCTACGGCTCGCGCATGCCGCTGAACCAGGTGGCCAATATCACCGTGCCGGAGCCGCGCATGCTGACTGTGTCGGTGTGGGACAAATCGATGGTCAGCGCTGTCGAGCGTGCCATCCGCGAATCCAATCTCGGCCTCAATCCGATCGTCGATGGCCAGAACCTGCGCATCCCGCTGCCGGAACTCAACGAAGAGCGTCGCCGTTCGCTGGTGAAGGTCGCGCATGAATATGCCGAAAAGGCGAAGGTGGCGATTCGCCACGTGCGCCGTGATGGCATGGATGGCCTCAAAAAGGCCGAAAAGGATGGCGTAATCGGTCAGGACGAGAGCCGCTCTCTCTCTGAACGTGTGCAGAAGATGACGGATGAGACGATTTCGGAAATCGACCGCTTGCTAGCCGACAAAGAAAAGGAAATCATGCACGTCTGATCGCATGCTGGGGAGTGTCGCGCTTTCGATTTTCGCAATATTGAAAGCGGCGGCTGCGCCCTAGATTATGAGGCCAGAGCATCTTCCGCCGAACGAAACCGGACCCATATGTCAGCTCCTACGTTCTCTGTCGTACCTGAACACGTTGCCATCATCATGGATGGCAACGGACGCTGGGCCAATGCGCGCGGTCTGCCGCGCACCATGGGCCACCGCAAGGGCGTGGAGGCGGTTCGGGAGACGGTGCGGGCTGCCGGCGATATCGGCATAAAATATCTGACGCTGTTCGCCTTCTCCTCGGAGAATTGGCGCCGGCCCGAGGCGGAGGTGAGCGATCTCCTCGGCCTTCTCAAGGCGTTCATCCGGAGGGACCTTGCCGAGCTTCATCGCCAGAATGTGCGCATCCGCGTCATCGGCGATCGCAGCGGCCTGCGTGGCGATATCCTGCCCTTGCTGCTCGAGGCAGAGGAGACCACTAGGAACAACACGGCCCTGACGCTGGTCATCGCCTTCAACTATGGCTCGCGTGACGAAATCACGCGTGCCTTCGTAAGTCTTGCCAAGGATGTCGAAGCCGGAAGGCTGCGCCCGCAGGACGTTACTCCGGACCTGGTCGATGCCCGTCTCGACACGGCCGGTATTCCCGATCCGGATCTCATCATTCGCACGAGCGGCGAAGAGCGGCTCTCGAATTTTCTGCTCTGGCAGGCCGCTTATTCGGAGTTCATGTTCGTGCCGGACTACTGGCCCGATTTCAGCCGCGAGCTCTTCTTCTCGGCGTTGGAGAAATATGCTGCGCGCGACCGGCGTTTTGGCGGCCTTTCCGCCAAGCAGGCGGCGGCCGTGGGGTCCTGATGAGCCGCGAACTCAGGCTGCGCATTATCTCCGGCATCATTCTCGCCGCCATCGTTCTTGCAGCTACCTGGTATGGCGGCTCAGGCTTTCGCCTGCTGGCCGCCATAATCGGGCTGCTCGTCTATTATGAATGGTCGACTATATCGGATCTACATGGCCGTGATCCTCAGGGAAACGCGCTCGGCTGGCTTGGGCTCGTGTTGATCGCCGGTGCGACGGCATTGAGCGAATCCGTCTATTCCATCGAGGTTCTGGCCGTCTTCGTTGCTGTTACCGCGATCATGGTAGCCATACGTGGAAAGAGCTGGTGGCTGCCGGGCGGCATATTCTATTCCGGATTGACGGCAATTGCCCTTGCCGAGATCCGTGATGACGATTTTCGCGGCTTCGTGCTGATGCTGTTCGTCTTTGCCACGGTATGGGCGACGGACATCTTTGCCTATTTCGTCGGCCGCGCTATCGGGGGGCCGAAGCTCGCACCGAGCATATCGCCGGGCAAGACCTGGTCGGGTGCCATCGGCGGTGCTATCGCGGCCGTCATCGCGGGAACGGCGGTCGTGTGGAGCTTCTTTTCGCCAGAAGACCTGTGGATTCCTCTTCTTGCCCTGGTGCTTTCCGTCTGCAGCCAGATCGGCGACCTGTTCGAATCGTTCGTCAAGCGCAAGTTTGGTGTGAAAGACTCGAGCCATCTGATTCCCGGACATGGCGGCGTCATGGATCGGGTCGATGGACTAATTTTTGCTTGTTTTGCGGCGTTTTTGTTGGCTATCGTAATAACGCTGACAATGAGCGGCGAGACCTTTTCATTGGGCGGCGTTCTGCTCGGGGTCTGATACTGGAGCAATTCCAGGAAAAGTGCGCAGCGGTTTTCCGTCTGGAATTGCGAGAAAACAGAAAGATGGAATGGTTCGGAGCTTCCGTGAAAGCTGAACCGCTCTAACACGAACAGGATCGTTGCATGGGTAGCGCGGCTGGCTTCATCGGTTTCTTGACGAACAACGTCATCACATTTGTCTTTGTGCTGTCGTTGCTCGTTTTTGTGCACGAGATGGGCCACTATCTGGTCGGTCGTTGGTCGGGCATCCGCATCATGGCTTTTTCGATCGGCTTCGGGCCGGAGATTGCCGGATTTACCGATAGACACGGCACACGCTGGAAGCTCTCCCTCATTCCGCTCGGCGGTTATGTGCGATTCTTCGGCGACGAGGACGCCTCCAGCAAGACCGATGTGGATCAGCTCTCGGCCATGACGGAGGAGGAGCGCGCCCAATCCTTCGCTGGAGCCAGGCTCTGGAAGCGGGCTGCAACCGTTGCGGCCGGACCGATCGCCAATTTCCTGCTCGCCATTGTAATCTTCGCAGTCCTTTTCAGCGTTTACGGCCGCACGGTTGCCGATCCGGTCGTGGCCATGGTGACGCGCGACGGTGCTGCCGCGGAGGCTGGCATCGAGCCAGGCGACCGCCTGATCGCCGTCGATGGCAACAAGGTGACGACTTTCGATGAAGTGCAGCGCTATGTCGGCCTGCGCCCGGGCCGCACTATCGTACTGACCGTCGACCGCGACGGCCAGAATCGCGATTTCCGGATCGTTCCGAAACTGGTCGAGGACACCGATCAGTTCGGCAACAAGATGGAAATGGGCCGTATCGGTATCGCGCTCGTCGATCCGGTGGTGACTGCGGTGGAACCGGCCGGACCGGCGGCAAAGGCCGGCGTGCAGGCAGGAGACCGTCTGATTGCTGTCGATGGCAATAATGCCGCTACTTATTACGATATCGGCCGTTATATCGCCGAGCGCCCCGGCAAGAGCATCGTGCTGACTATCCAGCGCGATGGCGTGATCCGCGATTTGCCGATCGTGACCGCAACATTGACGGATACGGACGCATCCGGAAACAAGAAGGATGTCGGCAGCATCGGCATCGCCCCGATCGATCCGTTGATCGCGTCGATTGGGGCTGACAGTCCGGCCCAGACGGCGGGCTTGGAACTTGGTGACCGCATTCTTTCTGTGGATGGACGGGAGATCGGCTCTATCGGCGAAGTGCAGCGTTATGCGGCTGCCCATGCCGACAAGCCCATGGCACTGTTGATCGAGCGTAATGGCCAGACCCGTGACGTATCGGTGACGCCGAGAAAGTCGGAGGAGACCGATGTCTTCGGCGCACGGACGGAGATTGCCACGATCGGCATCAGCGATGGTCAGAAGCCGATCAGGCTGCGTTACGAGGCTTATGGGCCGCTGCAGGCGCTTACCGAAGGTGTGAAGCAGACTGGCAGTATCGTTTCCGGCACTTTCGAATATCTCGGCAACGTCATCGGCGGATATATGAAGGCCGATCAGCTCGGCGGGCCGATCCGGGTTGCACAACTCTCCGGGCAAATGGCAACTCTGGGTTTTGCCGCGGTGCTCCAATTCGCCGCCATACTTTCTGTTTCAATAGGGTTATTAAATTTGATGCCCGTCCCGGTACTTGATGGCGGCCATCTGATGTTCTATGCGATTGAAGCCGTAAGGGGAAAACCTCTGGGTGCACGAGCGCAGGATATCGCTTTTCGGATTGGATTTGCGATGGTGCTCTCACTCATGGTGTTTGCAACCTGGAACGATATTAGTTCCAGAATAGGCTAGTGGGGCGACGAGAGGAAAATTACGATTTATTTACGATGTTTCAAAGCCGTAGTGGCGAATGAGCCACGCTTTGAAATGAAGTAAACAGAAATTAACGTGCTCCCTTGCTTGTATGTCAAAAGCGGGTAAAACGACACACGTGGCCGGAATCGGGTTCGCTCGGGGCTGGGGACGATTGAAAAAAGGTAAGAAGTGAAATGAAGGCTGGTTCAAAATTTTTGAACGCAGTGTCGGCGGTAGCGCTGTCTGCAGGTGTTGTTGCGTCGGGCGCTGGTGTGATCACCCTTGCCTCTGCTTCTGTCGCTGAAGCAGCTGTTATTCAGCGGGTTGACGTTCGCGGTGCTGGACGCGTCGGCGAGACAGCCGTTCGGGATAATATCACGATCAAGCCCGGCAAGAGCTTCTCCGCCAGTGACATTGATGCTTCGGTGAAGCAGCTCTATGCCACCGGATATTTCTCCGATGTCCACATTACCGTTTCGGGTAGCACGCTGGTTGTATCGGTCAGCGAAAACAAGCTCATCAATGCCGTGGTCTTCAACGGCAACCGCAAGATCAAGGACGACAAGCTTCAGGGCATCGTCCAGACGCACGCTGCCGGCCCGTATAACGAGGCGACCGTTCAGGCTGACGTCAAGACCATCAAGGATGCCTATGCATCCATCGGTCGTAACGATGTGCAGGTGACGACGCAGACCGCCGAAGTCGCGCCGGGTCGTCTGAACGTGGCTTTCGTCATCAACGAGGGCGAGCGTACCAAGATCGACAAGATCAATTTCTCGGGCAACCAGGCCTATGGCAGCGGTCGCCTTGCTTCGGTCATCGGCACGAAGAAGAGCAACTTCCTGTCGTTCCTGACGCGTAAGGACGTCTACAGCCCCGAGCGTTTGCAGGCTGACCAGGATCAGCTGCGTCAGTTCTACTACAATCACGGTTATGCCGACTTCCGCGTCGTCAGTGCCGATGCGACGCTGAACGAGCAGAGCAACGAATACACGCTGAATTTCAACGTCGACGAAGGTCCGCGTTATACCTACGGCGATATCAACGTCATCTCGACCGTCGAAGGTATCAATGCCGACGAGCTGAAAGGCCTTGTCATCACCCACAAGGGCGATGTCTACAGCGCCAAGGATATCCAGACCTCGATCGAGAACATTTCCAAGCGCGTCGCGGCTGCCGGCTATCCGTTCGCCCGCATCACGCCGCGCGGTAACCGCGATCTGTCCGGCCACACCATCGGCATCGAATATCTGGTCGACCAGGGCGAGCGCGCCTATGTCGAGCGTATCGAAATCCGTGGCAACACCCGCACGCGTGACTACGTCATCCGCCGCGAGTTCGATCTGAACGAAGGCGATGCCTTCAACCAGGAAATGATCACGCGTGCGAAGCGTCGCCTCGACGCGCTCGGCTATTTCACCAAGGTCGATATCTCGACGGCTCAAGGCAGTGCTCCGGACCGCGTCATCGTCATCGTCAACGTCGAAGACCAGCCGACGGGCTCCTTCGGTATCGGTGCCGGTTACGCCGTCGGCAACAATGGCGGCCTGCTTCTGGAAGCTTCGGTTGAAGAAAAGAACTTTCTCGGTCGCGGTCAGTACATCCGTCTCGCCGCAGGTGCCGGTACGGAAGGTAATCGTACCTACAACATCTCGTTCACCGAGCCTTATTTCCTCGGTTATCGTCTGGCTGCCGGTTTCGATATCTTCAAGAACCAGACGTCGAGCGACGATTACTACGACTATTCGGAAGAAGGCTTCTCGCTGCGCGTTACCGCGCCGATCACCGAGAATCTGGCAACGACCCTGCGCTACAACTACAAGCGCTTGACTTACGACGGCACGAACGATTGGCAGAACAACCTTTCGGCTCCGTATCTCAACCTCGTTGAGAACGGCCCGTGGGTGCAGTCGACGGTTTCGCAGACCTTCACCTACAACACGCTTGATGATCAGAACCTTCCGCGTGAAGGTATCATCGCCAAGTTCACGCATGAATTTGCGGGTCTCGGCGGCGACTCTGACTTCTACAAGTTGAGCGGTAAGGCTCGTTACTACCAGATGATCAGCGACGAAGCCGATATCATCGGCTCGCTGACGGTGGGTGCCGGCTACGTGATGCCGACGAATGGCAAGCTGAACGTCTTCGATCAGTTCACGCTCGGCGGCCGTGAAATCCGCGGCTTCGAGAATGCTGGTATCGGTCCGCGTTCGTCGCATGGCGATCCGCTCGGTGGTACGACCTACTTCACCGCTTCGGCTGAAGCGAGCATGCCGATGCCGGGCGTTCCCCAGGATATCGGCCTGCGTATCGCAGCCTTCGCTGATGCAGGCACGCTCTACGGCAACAAGGCGAATCTCTTTGGCGATACGCTTCATAACGACAGCTCGATCCGTGCATCGCTCGGTGCCGGTCTGATCTGGTCTTCGCCGTTCGGTGTCATCCGTGTTGACTACGCCGTGCCGGTCTTGAAGGAAGATTACGACAAGACCGAGAATTTCCGGTTTGGCATCGCCAACCAGTTCTGATATCGGCAGTCCAGAACTGCGGGCTTGAACACCGTTCTGGAGCTGGTGCTTATGGAACATACTGGTTTTTTCCCGCCCCATGGTGGCGTCAGCTTGAAACAACTGGCTGAGCATCTTGGGGCGGAACTGGCTGATACGGCCTCTTCCGAGGTCGTCATCAGATCTATCGCTCCCGTCTATCGGGCAGGCGAGGGTGACGTTTGTTATATCCTTTCCCGAAAGAATCGCGCTGAGCTGGAGACTTGCAAGGCTTCAGCCATCATTTGCCTTCCGGCACTGAAGTCTTTCGTTCCCGATCACATCCCGGTACTTCTGTCGAAGAAGCCGCATACGGATTTCGCCATTGCCGGTGCACTGCTGCATCCTCAAGCCATGCGGCCGGTTACGTTCACGGCGAATCCGCTCGTGATTTCCCCCGCAGCGACCATCGATGTGACCGCTAAGCTGGAGGCCAATATCGGCATCGAGCCCGGTGCGATCGTCGGCCCTGGTGCGGAGATCGGCGAGGGGACCTATATCGGCCCTAACGCCCTCATCGGGCCGGGTGTCAAGATTGGGCGCAATTGCAGCATCGGCGGCGGTGCGAGTGTGCTCTGTGCCTATATCGGCAATGGCGTCATCATCCACAATGGCACGCGCATCGGCCAGGACGGTTTTGGCTATGCGCCGGGACCGCGCGGCATGGTCAAGATCGTGCAGATCGGCCGCGTGATCATCCAGGACAATGTCGAGATCGGCGCCAATACGACGATCGATCGCGGCACCATGGATGATACCGTGATCGGCGAAGGTACGAAGATCGACAATCAGGTCCAGATCGGACATAACGTCCGCATCGGTCGCCATTGTGCTATCGTCAGCCAGGTCGGCATTGCCGGCAGCACGGTGATCGGCGATGGCGTGCAGATCGGCGGGCAGGCGGGCCTCAACGGGCATATCCACATTGGCGACGGCGTGCAGATCGGTGCCAAGAGCGGCGTGATGAACAGCATCCCGGCGGGCGAGCGCTATGCGGGTCTACCTGCGCGGCCGCTATGGGATTTTCTAAGGGAATCGGCGGAGATCGCGAAGCGGTCAGGAGCCAGAGACAAGAAAGACGGGAGTGCGGAGCATGACTGAGGAAGCCAAGACGTCGCTGTCGTCGGCTGACATCATTGAAATTATGAAGCTTTTGCCGCATCGCTACCCCTTCTTGATGGTCGACAAGATCATCGAGATCGATAGCGATAATTCCGCGATCGGCATCAAGAACGTGACGGCGAACGAGCCGCAATTCACCGGACATTTCCCGGAATCGCCGATCATGCCGGGCGTGTTGCTCATCGAGGGAATGGCGCAGACAGCCGGCGCGATCTGCGCCCGCAAGGACGGCATCGGCGGTAACCTCGTTTACTTCATGACGATCGACAACGCCCGCTTCCGCAGGCCGGTCGTTCCGGGCGACCGTGTCGAATTCCACGTCGTCAAGCAGAAGCAGCGTGGGACCATCTGGAAGTTCCATTGCGATGCCAAGGTCGACGGTTCTCTGGTCGCCGAGGCCGATATCGGTGCGATGATCGTACGGAAGGATCAGGAACAGGCATGAGCAGCATCGCAAAGAGCGCCCGCATTCATAAGCTGGCGGTTGTCGAAGACGGCGCGGTCATCGGCGAGAATGTTGTTGTCGGCCCGTTCTGCTATGTCGGTCCCAAGGTCGTGCTGCATGACGATATTCAGTTGCTCAATAATGCCGTTGTGACCGGTCGTACGACAATCGGGAAGGGAACGAAGATCTTTCCGATGGCTGTTGTCGGTGGCGATCCGCAGAGCGTCCATCATCACGGCGAGGAAACGACGCTTGATGTCGGCGAGAACTGCACGATCCGCGAAGGCGTGACGATCAATACCGGTACGGCCGATTACGGCGGCAGGACGATTGTCGGCAACAACAACCTGTTCCTTGCCAACTCGCATGTCGCTCACGACTGCCGCGTCGGAAACAATGTCATCATGTCGAATAACGTCATGTTGGCCGGACATGTCACCATCGAAGATCGCGCCATTCTTGGCGGCGGCTGCGCGGTGCACCAGTTCACCCGTATCGGCCGCCAGGCCTTCATTGGTGGTCTTACGGCCGCCAGCTACGATGTCATCCCTTACGGCATGTTGAACGGCAATCCAGGCGTGTTGTCAGGATTGAATGTCGTCGGGATGAGCCGCGCAGGGATTGATCGTGCCGTCATCCACCGCGTTCGCCGCGCCTACAAGAGCATCTTCGAAGGCGAAGGTTCCATCCGCGACAATGCAGCGGCTATCCGCGAGGAATATGCCGATTGCAAGGAAGTGATGGAAATTCTCGATTTCATTGCTGCCGATAGCGATCGCGCGCTTTCATCGCCGAATCGCGGCAAGAGCTGAGGGTGGTTTCGGCCAGCGAAAACGGCAAGGGCAGACTGGCGATCATCGCAGGCAGCGGGCTTTTGCCGGTTTACGTCGCCGACGCCGCCCGCCAGGCCGGTGAAAATCCCGTTATCATCGCTTTGACCGACGAGGCCGATCGCGATTGGTCTGCCTTTGATCACGCCAATCTCGGCGTCGGCAATTTTGCTGGCCTCGAGGCGATGTTCCGCCGACATGGCGTCGATCGTGTCGTCATGTCGGGCGGTGTCGCACGACGCCCTTCGTGGCGGCAGGTGCATCCGACCTGGCGCGTCATCAGGGAATTGCCCTCGACCATCCGCACGCTTCTTTCGGGCGGCGACAATGCCGTCCTGCAGATGGTCATTCGCCTGATCGAAGCCGGTGGCGTTCGCGTCGTTGGCGCGCATGAAATCGCGCCCGACCTTTTGGCGACGACCGGGCCGCTTGGAAAATTCTCGCCAGCGGAAGAGGATCTGCGCGATATTGCACAGGGTGCGAAGGCGGCCGATGCGCTGGGATTTCTGGATGTGGGGCAGGGTGCGGTCAGCGTCGGCGGTCGTGTCGTTGCGCTTGAAGGTGCCGAAGGCACGGACAAGATGATCGAGCGGGTTGCCGAACTGCGCGCGGCTGGGCGCATTTCAAACCGTCGGCGCGGCGTGCTCGTCAAGCTCTGCAAGCCGCAGCAGGATATCCGGGCCGACTTGCCGTCGATCGGTGTCTCCACGGTGTTGAATGCCAAGAAGGCAGGGTTGGCCGGCGTCGCCGTCGAAGCTGGCCGAGCTTTGATCCTCGATCGCCAGGCTGTGATCGCCGCTGCCGACGAGGCCGGTATTTTCGTCTGCGGCATCGATCGTGGCCTGAGCGCGGAGGGCTTCATGTGAGCGCAGCGCCCTTGAAGCTTGCCGTCGTTGCCGGCGAAGTCTCCGGCGATCTGCTGGGTGGCGATCTCGTCGCGGCCCTGAAGCGGCGCTGCGACGGTCCGGTAGAGCTGATGGGCGTCGGCGGCGAGGCGCTGGAGGCGCAAGGTCTGCGCTCGCTCTTCGACTATTCCGAACTCTCGATCATGGGTTTCATCCAGGTCATCAAGCGATTGCCGAAGCTGCTGGCCCGCATCCGGCAGACGGCGGATGCGATTATTGCTGCAAAGCCGGACGTGCTCGTGATCATCGACAGTCCCGATTTCACGCATCGCGTTGCCAAGCGGGTGCGCAAGGCTTTGCCCGATCTGCCTGTTATCGATTACGTCTGCCCCAGCGTCTGGGCGTGGAAAGAATATCGCGCACAGCAGATGCTTGCCTATGTCGACCATGTGCTGGCCGTCTTGCCGTTCGAGCCTGCTGCCATGAAGCGCCTGGGCGGTCCGGCAACCACTTATGTCGGCCATCGCCTGACGGTCGATGCCAATCTTGTGGAGACGCGACGTCAGCGCGCCTTGCGCGGTCTGGCCGGCGCCGATGTGGCGAAGACGATCCTGCTTTTGCCTGGATCGCGTGCATCGGAGATCCGGCAACTCCTTCCGGTTTTTGAGCGGGCTACCGAAGAACTTAGCCGGAGAAATGATAGTGTTCGTTTTCTGCTACCGACCGTGCCGCGGCAGGAGGCGGTGGTTCGCTCTTTGACTGCTAGTTGGCAGGTCAAGCCGGATATACTCGTCGGCCAGGATGCCAAATGGAGTGCCTTTGCCAAGGCGGATGCCGCCATGGCAGCCTCCGGAACCGTAATCCTGGAGCTGGGGCTTGCGGGCGTTCCGGTCGTCTCGACCTATAAGACGGAATGGCTGGCGAAATTCGTGCTGTCGCGCATCAAGATCTGGACGGCCGCCTTGCCGAACCTCATCGCCGACTATGCTGTACTGCCTGAGCTCATCAACGATGTTCTGCGGCCGGGCATGCTGGCACGTTATATGGAGCGCCTGTCGAGCGACACACCGGAGCGTGCGGCGATGCTTGCTGGCTACGATCTGGTCTGGGAACGGATGCAGACGGAGGAGCCGCCTGGCGACAAGGCTGCGCAGATTGTTCTGGACGTTCTAGCCCGTAAAAAAACCGGTCATCTCTGACCGGTTTTTTTTTCAATACCGAAGCTTAGCGCTTGGAGACAGGTACATATTCGCGCAGCGGAGCGCCGGTGTAGAGCTGGCGCGGACGGCCGATGCGCTGATGCGGATCCTCGATCATTTCGTTCCACTGTGCGATCCAGCCGACGGTGCGGGCAAGAGCAAAAAGAACGGTGAACATGGTCGTGGGGAAGCCGAGAGCCTTCAGCGTGATGCCGGAATAGAAATCGACGTTCGGATACAGCTTCTTCTCGATGAAATATTCATCGGTCAGAGCGATACGCTCCAGTTCGATCGCGATGTCGAGCAGCGGATCGTCCTTGATGCCGAGCTCGCCGAGAACCTCGTGCGCCGTCTTCTGCATGATCTTGGCGCGCGGGTCGTAGTTCTTGTAGACGCGGTGGCCGAAACCCATCAGGCGGAACGGATCGTTCTTGTCCTTGGCGCGGGCGATGAATTCCGGAATGCGGTCGACCGTGCCGATTTCGTTCAGCATGTTCAAGGCCGCTTCGTTGGCACCGCCGTGAGCCGGTCCCCAGAGGCAGGCGATGCCTGCAGCGATACAGGCAAACGGATTGGCGCCGGAAGAGCCTGCCAGACGAACCGTAGATGTGGAAGCATTCTGCTCGTGATCGGCATGCAGAATGAAGATGCGGTCCATGGCGCGGGCCAGCACCGGATTGACGACGTATTCTTCGCACGGAACCGCAAAGCACATACGCAGGAAGTTCGACGCGTAGTCGAGGTCGTTCTTTGGATAAACGAAGGGCTGGCCGATATGGTACTTGTAGGCCATGGCGGCGAGCGTCGGCATCTTGGCGATCATGCGCAGGCTTGCGACCATACGCTGATGCGGATCGGTGATATCGGTGGAGTCGTGATAGAAGGCGGAGAGCGCGCCGACACAGCCGCACATGACGGCCATCGGATGCGCGTCGCGGCGGAAGCCGGTGAAGAAGCGCGACATCTGCTCGTGCACCATCGTATGGTGGGTCACGCGATAGTCGAAGTCCTTCTTCTGCGCTGCCGTCGGCAGTTCACCGTAGAGAAGGAGGTAGCAAACTTCGAGGAAATCGCCGTGTTCGGCCAGCTGATCGATCGGATAGCCGCGGTGCAGCAGAACGCCTTCGTCGCCATCGATGTAGGTAATGCTCGACTCGCACGACGCGGTGGAGGTGAAACCAGGATCGTAAGTGAAAGTGGAGGTGTTCTTATAAAGGGCACCAATATCAATGACACTCGGGCCGATGGTTCCGGTCTTGACCGGCAGGTCCACCGTCTTTTCACCCCAAGTTAGTTTCGCGCTTTGTTCCGTCATGCTGATCCTCCAAGATTTGGCGGGATTGACGCCATAAAAAGCGCCAAAAGGTTAAGCGACTACCGACTAGCTATATGATCCCGAGCCTAATGCCAAGTTATCCTAACGCTGAATTGTGCAATGCAGTATCAACTTTTGGGCACTGCAGAAGCGCCTTTAATTATGCTAGGCGGCGAAACCGGCCCAATTGAGCCCTGCTTGCGTCGATTTTGGTTGAATTCACCGCCTGCTGACGGCAAAAATCGCGCAAAAGCTGTAGTTTTGCGTGAGGACGGCGGCGAGTGCCTAATTTGGAGGCATCCGAGCAGCAGAAAGAAGGTGGGGACGTTGCTGCGCTCTCGCAGCCTCGCCCTGTTGTTGCCACGAATATCTTGCCCGCCGAAGTGCAGCGACGGGAACGGACGCAGGACCAGACGCGGCTGACATCCCGGCTATTGCGGGTATCAAGCCGCATTCGACTTGGCACCTTCGGATTGATCGAAGAGGAGGCGGCCCATGGTCGCGCGGTCCTGCTTGCGCCGATCTATATGGGCCTTGGTGCAATTTTCTGGTTCAAGGCTGGCAGCGATCCGCCTCCACAGGCTGTTCTTGCAGGCCTGTTGGTCTTTACCTGTGGCTTTGCGCTCATGCGGGAGGCAGGCAGGCTGTTTCGCCATCTGCTTTTTGCAGGCATGCTCCTTTGCCTGGGCATGGCGCTGGCGCAATGCGAGAGCTGGCGGGTTTCTACCGTCATGCTCGATTCGGCCGTGACCACGACCGTGACCGGTCAGATCGAACGACGGGAATCCTATGACAATGGACGCTGGCGCTATGTCGTTCGCGTCGAGGCAACGGAAAAACCTTCCATTCGCCGCGCGCCGCAGCGGGTTACGATCTTCGTGCGCAAGCAGGCGGAGCCGTTCGATCTCGGTGATCGCATCCAGGGTAGGGCGCGGTTGACGCCGCCGGCCGGACCGGCCTTGCTTGGTCTCAACGATTTCGCCTTCAGTTCTTATTTCAACGGTATCGGTGCGAACGGCTTTGCCTACAGAACACCGGAATTGCTGTCGCCATCCGGTGACAACGCGGCCGGCTCGTTATTGGATGCGGCCGATATCTGGCTCGCTGGCCTGCGCAACAGCATAGGCGACAGGATCAGGCAAACCTTGCCGGGAGATACCGGCGCCTTTGCCGCAGCGCTTGTCACCGATGAGCGACGCGCAATCTCCAAGGATACGACCGAAGCGCTGAGAATTGCCGGTCTGACCCATATCATTGCAATTTCCGGTCTGAACATGGCGTTGTCGGCCGGCATTTTCTACATCGGCCTACGCTACTTGTTCAGCCTGTTTCCCGGTGTCGCGCAGGCCTGGCCGACCAAGAAGTTCGCAGCCCTCGGCGCGCTTCTCACCGTAACGGCCTATTATCTCATCTCCGGCTTCGGTGTATCCGCCGAGCGTGCCTTCATCATGATGGCGATCATGCTCGTGGCCGTGCTTTTCGATCGGCCATCGATCAGTCTGCGCAACGTCGCACTTTCTGCCATTGTCATTCTCGTACTGTCGCCGTCACAAGTGCTCGGCCCGAGTTTCCAGATGTCCTATGCGGCGACGCTGGCGCTGGTGTCGGGCTATTCGCTATGGAAGCGGCGGCGACATCGCGAAAACATTTTGCCGCGCGTCCGTCTATTAAGTCCGCTATTGTTCGTCATGCGCTTCTTCGCAGGCGTGACGTCGACCTCGTTCATCGGCGGCGCGTCGACGGCTATCTTCTCGATCGAGCATTTTCACCGATTGGCGACATATGGGCTCGCCGCCAATCTCGCTGCTATGCCCATCGTCTCCTTTATCGTCATGCCATTCGGCATGGCGGCGATGCTGCTCATGCCGCTCGGTCTCGACGGGCCTTTCTGGAAAGTAACCGGCGAGGGACTGGAACTCGTTATCGTGATCGCAAGAACCGTAGCTGGTTGGGGAGGCGACATCACCTTCGGTCGCCAGCCGGCCTGGCTGATGCCCACATTCATTATCGGCTTCCTGATCATGAGCATATTACGGACCCGGCTTCGCCATCTGGGCCTGCTATTATCGCTCTTGTCCATGGGCTTGGCGGCATTCGGATCTGGCGTACCGAAACCCGACCTGATGATCTCCGAAGATGGCGTCCTGGTCGCATTGCGCCAGGACGATATACTCGCGACCAATCGCGAGAGACCGCAGGCCTTCATTTTCGAACAATGGCAAAAGGCACTGGTGGCGGCGGAACATCAGCCTCCGACCATGCTCCCGGCTGACAGCCGACTTCCACAAATCGGCAAGGCAGATCGTTATAAGCGATTGAACAGTGAAGAACAGAAGGCGGTCCGTATCGCAATGGAGGAGGCCTTGGACCGTACCATGCAGGGCAGTTTCGCCTGCCAGAAAGGAGCATGGTGCGCAGCCATCCTCGAAAACGGCGCGATACTGGTTACGATCGAGAACGCAGCCTATCTACCCTCAGCCTGCGATATGGCGAATATCGTCGTAACGCCAATCCGAATGCGGCTGAACCACTGCCGTTCCGGAGCGATGCTCATAACCGGTGAGACATTGCGCAAAACCGGCTCCATCGAAATGATATTTACCGCAGACAGGCCCATTATCTCAGCCGCATTCGAGAACCCGCAGCGTCCATGGACCAGGCATCGAACCTATGATTGGCGCACTGGCAAATTCGACGCGCCAATTGCGCCAGCGTCACCCGTCGTCGACAATTCACCGGTTAGTGATAGCGACGAATAAGGCCAACGAGCTTGCCCTGAACTTTGACGCGGTCCGGCCCGAAGATGCGGGTTTCATAGGCCGGGTTTGCGGCTTCCAGCGCGATGGAGGCACCCTTGCGGCGGAAGCGCTTCAGTGTCGCTTCTTCGTCGTCGACGAGTGCAACGACGATATCGCCGGGATTGGCCGTCGTCGAATTGCGGATGATGACGGTATCGCCGTCGAAAATTCCGGCATCGATCATCGAATCCCCTCGAACTTCAAGCGCATAATGTTCGCCGGATCCGAGCATGTCGGCGGGAACGGTAATGTCGTGCGTATTGTTCTGGATGGCCGAGATCGGAACACCGGCAGCGATGCGGCCCATCACGGGCACCGACGCCGAGCCATTGTGATCGTCATTTGCCACCTTCGACGGAGCGGGCGGGGCAACGGGCTGCGGCTTTCCGAGGCTGCCCTCGATAACGCTCGGAGAAAAGCCGCGGCGCTGCTGCAGGCTCGGATTATAGGCGTCGGGAAGCTTGATGACTTCGAGCGCTCTGGCCCGGTTCGGCAGCCGGCGGATAAAGCCCCGCTCCTCCAGTGCCGTAATCAGGCGATGAATACCGGATTTCGATGCCAGATCCAGTGCATCCTTCATCTCGTCGAAAGATGGCGGAACCCCGGATTCCTTCATGCGTTCGTGAATGAAGAGAAGCAGTTCCTGCTGCTTGCGCGTCAACATCGTCTTGGAACCCCAGAATCAAGAAAAGCTGTGAAACAAATCCAGAACGGACACTATATGTTCCATATGTGTTCCGCAAGTACTTAAATTTCGGTAAAGCCTTGTGAGGTCAGTTAAATAATTACCATTTGCGAATGGATCGGCTCCGAACATCGGCGCGCTGTGTCTCCGTTAACCTGCAGAAAAATAAGAGAAATGCCGCTCTACTCGCTTCCGAGACTTTGTCGTTCAGCCCGTGCGCCGAGCATTTGGATGAACGTGCCGCGCGGCTGCATGAGCCAGCCATGGCAGAGAATCAGCAATCACGTTTGCGAGATTGCCTTCGATCCATGTCGTGTGCTCCGGGTGTTCCATGCTTCCATCTTGAATTGCGCGGGGGATGGGCGCAAATCTGCTTCGGCAAGCAAACAGGAGAAGCCATGATTTCGTCTCCGCATCCGCTGGATCATCTCGTGCTGCCGACCGTCGATATCGCTCTGGCACGCGAGCGCCTCGGCAAGCTCGGTTTTACAGTGGCTCCAGATGCGCGCCATCCCTTTGGCACGCAGAATGCTTGCGTCTTCCTTGCCGATAAAACCTATTTAGAGCCTCTGGGCGTGGCATCGATGGAGCAGTGCGAAAAGAGCATCTTGGATGGCAACGTTTTCGTTGCTCGTGACCAGGCTTATCGCTTCCGGGTCGGCGAAAATGGCTTTTCGGCCGTGGTATTCGGTACGGATGACGCGGTGGCGGATGACGAGCGCTTCAAAGCAGCTGCGATTTCGGCGGGGCAGATGCTGGATTTCTCCCGTCCCATGAAGATGCCGGATGGAACGGAAACCACGGCCGGTTTTCGTCTTGCCTTCGCCGCCGATCTGCGCGCGCCGGATTTTCTCGCTTTCTGCTGTCAGCGCATCAATCCGCTGCCGGCTGACCGCAGTGTGCTCGAGCGTCACGAAAACGGCGTGACTGGTATCGCGCGGGTAGCGCTTTGCGCGCCGAAGCCGGCGGCCTATCGCGGCTTCTTCGAGGAGCTTGTCGGTGGCCCGCGCATTATGGAGCATTCCTTTGGCCTGACGATCAAGGCCGCCAATGCCGATCTGGAGATTTTGACGCCGGAAGGAATGGAGGCATTCTATGATCTACCTGTTCGCACGAATGATCCGGGGCTCAGAGCACGTGCAATCCTTTTCAAAACGCGCGATCTTTCCGTGACATCGTCGCATTTCACTGCTAACGGCGTCACCTATACGCGTAAGAACAATCGTCTATTGGCGAGGTTGGCACCCGGTCAGGGCGCATTGTTCGCCTTTGAGGAGATAATATGAGCACGAATTCGGAAGTCACCGTCGGCGAGGGTGCCTCCAAGGTCCTCTTTTCCAATACTGCAAAGCTGTCGCTGATTGCCGGCCCCTGCCAGATGGAAAGCCGCGACCATGCGTTCATGGTTGCCGGCGTCCTGAAGGAACTTTGCGGCAAGCTGGGCATCGGCCTTGTCTACAAGTCCTCCTTCGACAAGGCGAACCGCACATCGCTGTCAGGCAAGCGTGGCATCGGCCTGGAAAAGGCGCTGGAAGTCTTTGAAGACCTGAAGAAGGAATATGGCTTTCCGGTTCTGACCGATATCCATACGGAAGAGCAGTGCGCCATCGTTTCCAAGACGGTCGATATCCTGCAGATCCCTGCTTTTCTGTCGCGCCAGACCGATCTTTTGGTTGCAGCCGCCAAGACCGGCCGCGTGGTCAACGTCAAGAAAGGCCAGTTCTTGGCGCCGTGGGACATGAAGAACGTGCTTGCCAAGCTGAACGACAGCGGCAACCCGAATATTCTTCTCTGCGAGCGCGGTGCCTCCTTCGGCTACAACACGCTGGTCTCGGATATGCGCTCGCTGCCGATCATGGCGGCGATGGGCGCGCCCGTCATCTTCGATGCGACCCATTCCGTGCAGCAGCCTGGTGGGCAGGGCGGCTCGACCGGCGGCGACCGCCGCTTCGTCGAGACGCTGGCGCGCGCGGCCGTCGCTGTCGGCGTTGCCGGTCTCTTCGTGGAGACGCATGAGGATCCCGACAATGCACCGTCCGACGGCCCAAACATGGTCTATTTGAAGGATATGCCACGGCTTCTGGAGAAGCTGCTGGCCTTCGACGCCATCGCCAAGGCTTGAAACGTAGCCGGCATTCAACAGGCTGACATGAATTTACGCTACGGGCCTGCAGGAGTGCCAAATCGCGGCGCGGATCGCCATTGTAATTTCCGCGCCTTCGATTAAGACGATTTAAATCGATTTATAAACCAGCGAGCAGGAAGCTATCATGACCGCAATCACCGACATTATCGCCCGCGAGATACTCGACAGCCGTGGCAATCCGACTGTCGAGGTCGATGTCTACCTCGAAGATGGCAGCTTGGGCCGCGCGGCGGTTCCGTCGGGCGCGTCGACCGGCGCGCATGAAGCCGTCGAGCTTCGCGACGGCGGCAAGCGCTACCATGGCAAGGGTGTCGAGAAGGCCGTCGAAGCCGTCAATTCGGAAATCTTCGACGCCATCGGCGGCATGGACGCCGAAAACCAGATCCAGCTCGACAACATCATGATCGAGCTTGACGGCACGCCGAACAAGTCGCGCCTTGGTGCAAACGCTATCCTCGGCGTCTCGCTGGCCGTCGCCAAGGCTGCTGCCCAGAGCGCCAACCTGCCGCTCTACCGCTATGTCGGCGGCGCTCATGCCCGCCTGCTGCCGGTTCCGATGATGAACATCATCAACGGCGGCGCCCATGCCGATAACCCGATCGACTTCCAGGAATTCATGATCCTGCCGATCGGCGCTGACTCGATCCGCGAAGCTGTCCGCATGGGTTCGGAAGTTTTCCATGTGCTTAAGAAGGAACTGGCATCGCAGGGCCATAACACCAACGTCGGTGACGAAGGCGGTTTCGCACCCGGCCTTTCCAGCGCGCCGGCAGCTCTCGACTTCATCATGAAATCAATCGAAAAGGCCGGCTACAAGCCGGGCGACGAAATCGCTCTCGGCCTTGATTGCGCCTCGACCGAATTCTTCAAGGACGGCAAGTACGTTCTCGAAGGCGAAGGCCGCACGCTGGAATCCGGCGCCATGGCTGAATACCTCGCAGAACTCGCAGCCAAGTACCCGATTGTTTCGATCGAAGACGGCATGGCTGAAGACGACTGGGAAGGCTGGAAGACCCTGACTGACCTGATCGGCAAGAAGACCCAGCTCGTCGGCGACGACCTGTTCGTCACCAACTCCGCTCGCCTGCGCGACGGTATCCGCATGGGCGTTGCCAACTCGATCCTCGTCAAGGTCAACCAGATCGGCTCGCTGACCGAAACTCTCGACGCCGTCGAAACCGCACACAAGGCCAACTACACCGCCGTCATGTCGCACCGCTCGGGCGAAACGGAAGATTCCACGATCGCCGATCTCGCCGTTGCCACCAACTGCGGCCAGATCAAGACCGGCTCGCTGTCGCGTTCCGACCGTCTTGCCAAGTACAACCAGCTCATCCGCATCGAGGAAGCGCTCGGCCCACAGGCAAAATATGCCGGCCGCTCCATCCTTCGTGGCTGATATCTGACCTGTCGGATCCATCCGGATCCACGGCAAAATTATTACTTGGATTGAACCGCGCCTTCGGGCGCGGTTTTTTGTTGGTCCCGACTGTTAGAGTCAACGGACGGTTAATCTCTGCGGGTTAAATTAGCTCTAGGTGTTTGATTTGATGTGATCTTGTTCGAAGCGCATTGGCTTTGGGAGATCGCGTAAAGCCAGAGCGTGACGAGCGAGTATGTGGACAAAGTATCATAAGAAGAGAAGGTTCGGCCGTCTCATCCTTCCCGCCATCACCATCGCTTTCGTGAGCTACTTCGGTTATCATTGCATTCATGGTGATTACGGCCTGAAGGCGACCGAAGTTTTCGAGCAGCGCCGCCTCGACCGCGCCAAGGAATTGGCTGATCTCGTCGCCAAGCGCGAACACCTTGAAAAGGAGGTCGCGCTGTTGAGTGACGGCTCTCTGGATAAGGATATGCTGGATCAATATGCGCGCTATCAGTTGACCTATTCCAAAGCGAACGAGATCGTCATCTTCAACAAATAGCCATAATTAACCGAATTTCGGTTAATCGCGTTTTTGTAAGTTATATCAATGACTTGCGAAGAATATGAGCCATGCAATTATAGCATTGCTGTGGCGGGCAATCTTCCCTATGTTACGCCTCACCATAAAACGAGGCTACTCACACAGGGAGGGTTGAATGGCGCCGCGAAAAAACGCGACCGTTTCCAGCCGTAAGACAGCATCAAGGCCTGCCAAGGAAACCAATGGCGGCCCGATCGCAGATTTCGATCGTGATGCGGAGCTCAAGGCTTATCGTGAGATGCTCCTGATCCGCCGCTTTGAAGAAAAGGCCGGCCAGCTTTACGGCATGGGCTTCATCGGCGGCTTCTGTCACCTTTACATCGGTCAGGAAGCTGTCGTCGTCGGCATGCAGATGGCGCTGAAGGATGGCGATCAGGTCATCACCGGCTATCGCGACCACGGCCATATGCTGGCGACCGGCATGAGCGCCCGTGGCGTCATGGCCGAGCTCACCGGACGCCAGGGCGGCTATTCCCGAGGGAAGGGCGGCTCCATGCACATGTTCTCCAAGGAAAAGAATTTCTACGGCGGCCACGGCATCGTCGGCGCCCAGGTTTCGCTTGGCACCGGTCTCGGCTTTGCCAATTGGTACCGCGGCAATGACAATGTCAGCGTCGCCTATTTCGGTGACGGCGCCGCCAACCAGGGCCAGGTCTACGAAAGCTTCAACATGGCGCAGCTCTGGAAGCTGCCCGTGATCTTCGTGATCGAAAACAACCGCTACGCCATGGGCACCTCGACCGCTCGCGCCACCGCGCAGGCCGATTTCTCCAAGCGCGGTGCGTCCTTTGGCATTCCCGGCATCCAGGTCGACGGCATGGATGTTCGCGCCGTCAAGGCTGCGGCTGACGAAGCCGTTGCGCATTGCCGCTCCGGCAAGGGCCCGATCATTCTGGAAATGTTGACCTACCGCTACCGCGGTCACTCCATGTCCGACCCGGCGAAGTACCGTTCCAAGGATGAAGTGCAGAAAATGCGCTCCGAGCACGACCCGATCGAGCAGGTCCGTATCCGCCTGCTCGAAAAGGGCTGGGCAACCGAAGACGATCTGAAGGATATCGACAAGGATGTCCGCGACATCGTCGCAGACAGCGCCGATTTCGCCCAGAACGATCCTGAGCCGGATGCATCCGAGCTCTACACCGACATTCTGCTCTAAATCGGGGAGGGACACTATGCCCATCGACATTCTCATGCCCGCCCTTTCTCCGACGATGGAAGAGGGTACCCTTTCGAAATGGCTCAAGAAGGAAGGCGACAAGGTCGTTTCCGGTGACGTCATTGCCGAAATCGAAACTGACAAGGCCACCATGGAAGTGGAAGCCGTCGACGAAGGCACGATCGGTAAGCTGCTGATCGACGCCGGCACCGAAGGCGTCAAGGTCAACACCAAGATCGCCATCCTGTTGCAGGACGGCGAATCCGCCGACGCCATTTCGTCCGCTAAGGCTGCACCTGCCGCCGAACCGGCAAAAACCGAGGCTCCTGCTGCGCCGGCACCGGCTGCTGCACCGGTTCCGGCTCAGCCGAAGACCGCTGCTCCTGCCGATCCGGAAATTCCGGCCGGCACCGAAATGGTGTCGATGACGGTGCGTGAAGCGCTGCGCGATGCCATGGCCGAAGAAATGCGCGCCAATCCGGACGTCTTCGTCATGGGTGAGGAAGTCGCCGAATATCAGGGCGCCTACAAGGTGACCCAGGGTCTGCTTCAGGAATTCGGCGCACGCCGCGTGATCGACACCCCGATCACCGAGCACGGCTTTGCCGGTATCGGTGTCGGGGCTGCGATGGCCGGCCTCCGCCCGATCGTCGAGTTCATGACCTTCAACTTCGCCATGCAGGCGATCGACCAGATCATCAATTCCGCCGCCAAGACGCTCTACATGTCCGGCGGCCAGATGGGCGCCCCGATCGTCTTCCGCGGCCCGAACGGTGCTGCTGCCCGCGTCGGCGCTCAGCACAGCCAGGATTATGCCGCTTGGTATAGCCACATTCCGGGCCTTAAGGTCGTCATGCCCTACACGGCAGCCGACGCCAAGGGCCTGCTCAAGGCTGCCATCCGCGATCCGAACCCGGTCATCTTCCTTGAAAACGAAATTCTCTACGGTCAGCATTTCGATGTGCCGAAGCTGGATAATTTCGTACTGCCGATCGGCAAGGCCCGCATCCACCGTCCGGGCAAGGATGTTACTGTCGTCTCCTTCGGCATCGGCATGACCTATGCCACCAAGGCCGTCGCCGAGCTGGAAGCCCAGGGCATCGATGTCGAACTCATCGATCTGCGCACCATACGCCCGATGGATCTTCCGACGATCATCGAATCGGTCAAGAAGACCGGCCGCCTGGTCACCGTCGAGGAAGGCTATCCGCAGTCCTCCGTCGGCACGGAAATCGCCACCCGCGTCATGCAGCAGGCTTTCGATTATCTCGATGCGCCGATCCTGACGATCGCTGGCAAGGACGTACCCATGCCATACGCCGCCAACCTCGAAAAGCTGGCGCTTCCGAGCGTCGCCGAAGTGGTCGATGCGGTGAAGGCCGTTTGCTACAAATAAGGGGAGGGCTCATCGATGCCTATCAACATCACCATGCCTGCCCTCTCGCCGACCATGGAAGAGGGCAACCTCGCCAAGTGGCTGGTCAAGGAAGGCGACAAGATCAAGTCCGGCGATGTCATCGCCGAGATCGAGACTGACAAGGCAACGATGGAAGTCGAGGCTGTCGATGAGGGCACCGTCGCCAAGATCGTCGTTCCCGCCGGCACCGAAGGCGTGAAGGTCAATGCCCTGATCGCCGTGCTCGCCGCCGATGGCGAAGATGTCGCGGCTGCAGCATCCGGCGCTGGCGCCGCTGCTGCCCCGGCAGCCAAGGAAGCTCCGAAGGCGGAAGCAGCACCTGCCGCGGCCCCGGCTCCGTCAAGCGCTTCGGCTCCTGCCGCGCCCGCTCCGGCTCCCGCTGCATCGGCTCCGGCGGCAAACGAGGGTCATCGCACCTTCGCTTCGCCGCTCGCACGCCGCCTTGCCAAGGAAGCCGGTATCGATGTGACTGCAGTTTCCGGCACCGGCCCGCATGGCCGCGTCGTCAAGAAGGATATCGAAGCTGCCGTTTCCGGCGGTACGGCCAAGGCTGCGCCTGCAGCAGCACCGGCTGCTCAGCCGGCTGCAGCTGCTGCTCCGGCAGCGCCGAAGGGCATGTCCGACGACGCCGTCCTCAAGCTGTTCGAGCAGGGTTCCTACGAGCTCGTGCCGCATGACGGCATGCGCAAGACCATCGCCAAGCGCCTGCAGGAATCCAAGCAGACGATCCCGCACTTCTATGTCTCGGTCGATTGCGAACTCGACGCGCTGTTGGCGCTCCGTACGCAGCTCAATGATTCTGCTCCGAAGTCGAAGGACGGCGTGCCGGCCTACAAGCTCTCGGTCAACGACATGGTCATCAAGGCACTGGCGCTGGCACTGCGCGACGTTCCGGATGCCAACGTCTCCTGGACCGACAGCGCCATGGTCAAGCACAAGCATGCCGATGTCGGCGTTGCTGTTTCCATTCCGGGTGGTCTGATCACGCCGATCATCCGCAGCGCCGAGCAGAAGACGCTCTCCACCATCTCCAACGAGATGAAGGACTACGGCAAGCGCGCCAAGGAGCGCAAGCTGAAGCCCGAGGAGTATCAGGGCGGTACGACTGCGGTGTCGAACATGGGCATGATGGGCGTCAAGAACTTCGCCGCCGTCGTCAACCCGCCGCATGCGACCATCCTGGCCGTCGGCGCGGGCGAGCAGCGCGTCATCGTCAAGAAGGGCGAAATGGTGATTGCCAACGTGATGACCGTCACGCTGTCGACCGACCACCGCGCCGTCGACGGTGCGCTCGGTGCCGAGCTTCTGGCAGCCTTCAAGGGCTACATCGAAAATCCGATGGGGATGCTGGTGTGATTAAGGAGGAGGCTTTTGAAGCCTCTGCCGTAGCGAATTGGTTGTTGTCAAATTTTGACAGCAACCAGTATTGCCTGACTAATATGAAGGTTAATAAAATTATTTATTTCCTTCATGGAGTGGTTCTTGCTCGCGAAGGTATTCCTCTTATTCGGAACCACTTTGAGTGTTGGGATCACGGTCCGGTAGTTGCTTCGTTATACCATCGACTGAAAGATTGGGTAGATCGACCCGTTGATCGGTTGCTTGTGTACTTTGACTACTCTTCTAGTCAGACGAGAGTCGTCGATTGCCTGGACGTAGAAAAGTTCGCTTCCAATTCTATGAGAAGGGCTGCCGAGTATTTTGCCGAGAAAGATGTTTGGTGGCTCGTAAATGAAAGCCATGAACAGGGCGGTCCATGGGACCTTGCGAAGCAAGGCCTTCCCGATACTTGGCGTTCTAAGCGTATTGGTGATCTGTTGATAAAGGAACATTTTGTGAACAAGTATGGGGGGAAAGCAACGCATTAACTTGCATCGCATGGGAACTCGACGCATATGGAATCATCTGATTCGCTTTACTGGAGTTGTCTAGAATGGTCAGTAAGACATTTGAATCTTTAGATATCGTGCGTTTTGCAGTTCCTGATGTACGCAATTTGGATGTCGGACGAACAGCTGTTTCCCTCCGAGAGCGCTTGGTCGGAACCGGTTTTATGTCATATGACCCGCTTTGGAGACGGGTGAGCGCGGTTGCAGCTCGCTCAGTCACAGACGCAGAAATTGAAGGTTGGTGGAAATCAAGCACTTTGATTGAAGCAATGAAGGTGCTGCGTGATCAATATGCAGACATTGGCAAATGGTATCATTTTCCCCAAACGGTAAGAGACGTCTTAGGGTTGAGCTTTAAATCCTCAATCAGAGGGATTTCTTTTTCGAAAACGTATGGAGCGGAAGCACACATCATTAATCCTCGCAAGGGACAGGTTTTAACATCTGATGATTTGGCTTTTTTGGCGCGTGCGGCCTATGAGGAACATTGCGTAGATGACCCAAATGACCCGCAGCCCGTTGTCTTTGATTTAAGCAGCCGCAATGGTTCTAAAGTTCGACATCCAACCATCTATAGGGGGCTCACTCCAAAGATGATTAGCGTTGAGGAGTTCGAGTCGATTATTGAGAAGTTCTTCGATGCGGCAGTTTTGGCCGGGTATCAGTTGCCCGAATACCCGGGAGAATTCACAGCGGATTTGTTCCGGCGTCCTCCCGATTAATTGGTTAGGTGATCGAGTTTGAAAACGATTCTGTGTTACGGCGACTCGCTGACATGGGGCTACAGTGCCGAAACGGTCGGCCGTCATGCCTATGAAGATCGGTGGCCGAGTGTCTTGCAAAAGGCGCTCGGCAATCAGGTGCGGGTGATCCCGGAAGGATTGAACGGCCGCACGACGGCGTTTGACGATCATCTCGCCGATTGCGACCGCAATGGCGCGAGAATCCTGCCGACGATCCTGCAGACCCACAATCCGCTCGATCTCGTCATCATCATGCTCGGCACCAACGACATGAAGCCGGTCGTCGCCGGTTCGGCCTTTGCCGCTCTGCAGGGCATCAGCCGCTTGGTCCAACTGGTGCGCAATCACGCCTGGGGGTTCGACTACGAGGTGCCCGATATCCTCATCGTCGCCCCGCCGGCAATCACCGAGACAGCCAATGCCGCTTTTGCGGCCAGTTTTCTGGGCGCGGTCAAGGAATCCAGCAAGCTGCCGACGCTCTACAGCGATCTGGCAGACGAACTGGGCTGTGGCTTTTTCGATGCCAATACGGTCGCCGTCACCACGCCGCTCGATGGCGTCCATCTCGATGCGGAAAACACCCGGGCGCTCGGTCGCGGCCTCGAGCCGATCGTGCGGATGATGCTCGGTCTCTAATAGATTTAAGGCGCCGGCTCCGATCCGCCGCCACGATTAAGGCAGGAAACACATGGCTGAGAATTACGACGTCATTATCATCGGCTCCGGCCCGGGCGGTTATGTCGCCGCCGTGCGCGCCGGCCAGCTTGGCCTGAAGACCGCGATCGTCGAGCGCGAGCACCTGGGCGGCATCTGCCTCAACTGGGGCTGCATTCCCACGAAGGCGCTGCTCCGTTCGGCTGAAATTCTCGACCATTCCAACCATCTGAAGGATTACGGCCTCGTTCTCGAAGGCAAGGTGAGCGCTGATGTGAAGGCCGTGGTTGCCCGCTCGCGCGGCGTCTCCGCTCGCCTCAATCAAGGCGTCGGTTTCCTCATGAAGAAGAACAAGGTCGACGTGATCTGGGGCGAAGCTAAGATCACCAAGCCCGGCGAGATCGTCGTCGGCAAGTCGACCAAGCCTGTCGTCGAGCCGCAGCATCCGGTGCCGAAGAACGTCAAGGGCGAGGGCACCTACACCGCCAAGCACATCATCGTCGCGACCGGCGCCCGTCCGCGTGCACTGCCCGGCATCGAGCCGGATGGCAAGCTGATCTGGACCTATTTCGAAGCGTTGAAGCCGGATTTCCTGCCGAAGTCGCTGCTCGTCATGGGCTCGGGCGCGATCGGCATCGAATTCGCGAGCTTCTATCGCTCCATGGGCGTCGACGTTACCGTCGTCGAAGTCATGCCGACGATCATGCCGGTTGAAGATGCCGAAATCTCCGGCATCGCTCGCAAGCAGCTCGAAAAGCGCGGCCTGAAGATCTTCACCAAGGCGAAGGTCACGAAGGTCGATAAGGCGGCCAACAGCATCACCGCTCATGTCGAGACGGAAGACGGCAAGGTTCAGCAGATCGTTGCTGACCGGATGATCTCCGCGGTTGGCGTACAGGGCAACATCGAGAATCTCGGCCTCGAGGCGCTCGGCGTGAAGACCGACCGTGGCTGCGTCGTCATCGACGGCTACGGCCAGACCAACGTTCCCGGCATCTATGCCATCGGCGACGTTGCCGGCCCGCCGATGCTCGCCCACAAGGCCGAGCACGAGGGTGTCGTCTGCATCGAGAAGATCGCCGGTCTGCCGAATGTTCATCCGACCGACAAGGGCAAGGTTCCGGGCTGCACCTATTGCCAGCCGCAGGTTGCCTCCGTCGGCCTGACCGAAGCCAAGGCCAAGGAACTCGGCCGCGATATCCGCGTCGGACGGTTCTCCTTCGTTGCCAACGGCAAGGCGATCGCTCTCGGCGAGGATCAGGGCCTCTGCAAGGTCATCTTCGACAAGAAGACCGGCGAACTTCTGGGTGCGCACATGGTCGGCGCCGAGGTTACCGAACTTATCCAGGGTTTCGTCGTCGCCATGAATCTGGAGACGACGGAAGAAGAGCTGATGCACACGATCTTCCCGCATCCGACCGTTTCGGAAACGATGAAGGAAGCCGTACTGGACGCCTACGGCCGGGTGCTGAACGCTTGATAATTTCCTGCCATGCCCTTTATCCAAGGGGTGGAAAACAGGAAGGGAAATCAACATGTCTATCACGGCGGAAGGTTGGATCGTCTTTCTTCTCATCGGCCTGGTCGCGGGTTTTCTCGCGAGCCTGATCGTTGGAGGAGGCGGGCTCATCAGTTGTCTGGTGAGCGGCGTGATCGGCGCTTTCGTGGGCGGTTTCCTGTTCCATTATTTCGGGATATCGCTCGGCATTGAAAATGCGCTTGTGGTGGAGATCATCCATGCCACGGTCGGCGCAATCATCGTGGTGCTCTTGGCGAGATTGATCGCCTAGAGCATCATCATTAAGACGCAAGGCGATGCCCGACGGAACTGTCCTGAAGGGCGCCCGAACGAGGGTTTGATGGAAAGCGTAGGTTGGCTGGGTCTGATCATCATCGGCGGTCTTGCGGGCTGGCTCGCGGGCAAGCTGATGGATGCGCGTTATGGCATCATCCTGAACATCATTCTCGGCATTGCCGGTTCGGTCGTGGCTGCGGCGCTGATGGTGGCCCTGCATGTCGGCGTTCCCGGCGGCCGGCTCGGCTTTTTCATCACCGGTTTCATCGGTGCATGCATTCTGATATTCCTCGCCAAATTCGCTCGGCGATGAAGGGCCGCATTTCAAGCGGCGGAAAGTAGACGTTCCATGGTCACGATTCTCGACACGATCAACCCGGACGCAAAGCGCGTGCGACACCCGGAAAAGGCGCATCGGCCGGATACGGAAGTCATGCGCAAGCCGGACTGGATCCGCGTGAAGGCGCCGACATCGAAGGGCTATGCCGAGACCCGCTCGATCGTGAAGGAGCACAAGCTCGTCACGGTCTGCGAGGAAGCCGGCTGCCCGAATATCGGCGAGTGCTGGGATAAGAAGCACGCCACCTTCATGATCATGGGCGAGATCTGCACACGCGCCTGTGCCTTCTGCAACGTCGCGACCGGCAAACCGAACGCGCTCGACATGGCCGAGCCGGAAAACGTCGCCAAGGCCGTCAAGCAGATGGGCCTTAGCCACGTCGTCATCACCTCCGTCGACCGCGACGATCTGGAAGACGGCGGCGCCGAGCACTTCGAGAAAGTCATCTGGGCGATCCGCGCCGCTTCGCCCTCGACCACGATCGAGATCCTGACGCCGGACTTTTTGAAGAAGCCGGGCGCTTTGGAGCGCGTCGTCGCCGCCAAGCCGGACGTCTTCAACCACAATCTGGAAACTGTGCCCGGCAACTACCTGACGGTTCGCCCCGGCGCGCGCTACTTCCACTCCGTCCGCCTCCTGCAGCGGGTCAAGGAACTGGACCCCACCATGTTCACCAAGTCCGGCATCATGGTCGGTCTCGGCGAGGAGCGGAATGAAGTGCTGCAGCTGATGGACGATCTGCGCACCGCTGACGTCGACTTCCTGACTGTCGGCCAGTATCTGCAGCCGACGCGCAAGCATCATCAGGTCATGAGCTTCGTCACGCCGGAAGAGTTCAAGTCTTATGAGACGGTGGCCTACAGCAAGGGCTTCCTGATGGTCGCTTCCAGCCCGCTGACGCGCTCGTCCCATCATGCCGGTGATGATTTCGAGCGGCTGCGCGCTGCTCGCGAAAAGAAGCTGCTGCTGGCCGCCGAATAAACCGAACAAGATTCATTTTGGCATTCGAAAGAACCGCGGCGATTGTGTCGCGGTTTTTGTTCGCGCTGTCATCTCTTTGTCATTGACGCGGCCTAGGGAACACGCCGCCGTTTGTCACCGGTATCGGCGCTTTCGATTCGATTATGGAGCTGGACCGTGGAGCAGATCGTCGCGCCGCATGCGCTCGTCCGTGCCGTCGATATCGATGAGGCGGCACGCATCGTCGAAAAAGCAGATCGTATTCTCATCATAGGCTGTTCCGGCACAGGCAAGAGCACGCTCGCGCAGGCCATCGCGTCGCTGCGTGGGTTGACCTATGTTTCGATGGATCGCGATATCTTCTGGCTGCCCGGCTGGAAATCGCGCCCGCGCCCGGAAGCCATCGCGCTGATCGAACAGGCGGTTGCCGGACCGCGCTGGATCATGGACGGCAACAGCCCCGGAACCTTGCCCTTGCGGCTGCCGCGCACCGACCTCGTCATATGGCGACGCCCACCGCGATACATGGCACTCCGCGGAGTCATTTCGCGCTGGCTGCGCTACCACGGACGGTCTCGGCCCGAAATGGCGCCCGGATGCCCCGAGCGGCTGAATTGGAAATTCCTTCGTTATATCTGGACATTCGAGCATGACGAAGCGCCGCAGTTTCAGGAGATGCTCGAACGACACGGCCGCAATGTGCCTGTCGTGACGCTGAAATCCTACCGCGACGGCGAAGACCTGCTTTCGCGTCTCCGAAGCAATATCTGAGAGGCCGTCATGGATCAGCTTTTGGTGCCGCCGTTGCGCAGCGAGATACGCGACCTTGAGGTAGCCGCTGAGCATATCCGCCGTGCAAATCGCATCCTTGTCATGGGCTGCTCCGGCGGTGGCAAATCAACC
Source organism: Martinezella sp. CNPSo 3890 (assembly GCF_057784455.1). Classification (NCBI taxonomy): domain Bacteria; kingdom Pseudomonadati; phylum Pseudomonadota; class Alphaproteobacteria; order Hyphomicrobiales; family Rhizobiaceae; genus Martinezella; species Martinezella sp. CNPSo 3890. The sequence goes on from NZ_JBXSOR010000001.1 coordinate 1,166,615, forward strand.
CTCTCGCAGAAGATTGCCGCCCGCTTTGGCCTTGCCTATGTCTCGATCGATCGTGACGTTCTGTGGCTGCCGGGCTGGGTTCAGCGCGATAGGGACGAGCAGCGCGCCATCATCGTCGCCAAGGTGCAGGGCGAACGATGGATCATGGACGGGACCAATCCCTCGACATTCGACATACGCCTGCCGCGTACTGATTTGGTCATATGGGTGCGGATGCCTCGCTTACTTTGCATCTGGGGTGCTATTTCTCGCTGGATCAAGTGGATGGGCCGCACGCGCCCGGAAATGGCACCGGGCTGCATCGAGAAAGTCGATTGGGAGTTTCTGCGCTTTATTTGGACATTTGAGGAAAAATTCACGCCTAGAGTCCTTGCCGGGCTTGCCGAGCACGGCCCCGATGTGCCTGTTTTGCAGCTGAAATCCCGCGGCGAAATGCGTCAGCTTCTTGATCTTCTCGGTCGTCCTGCTTAATTGCGGCTCATGCCTCAGTTCGAAACTCATCGCCCCGTTCCGCATTCGCCCGACCAGATGTTCGACCTCGTCGCCGATGTGGAGCGTTATCCGGAATTCCTGCCGCTTTGTGACGCGCTCACAGTTCGCAGCCGCAAGGAGCGGGACGGCAAGACCTTGCTCGTTGCCGATATGACGGTCGGGTATAAGGCCATCCGCGAGACGTTTACCACACAGGTGCTGCTGAACAAAGCGGAGCGCGCGATCGACGTGAAATACATCGATGGACCGTTCAAATATCTCGACAATCGCTGGCGCTTTCAGCCGGCGGAGAATGGCGGCAGCGTCATAGACTTCTTCATCGACTACGAGTTCAAGAGCCGTATTCTCGGCGCTTTGATGGGATCGATGTTCGATCGGGCCTTCCGCATGTTCACGGATGCCTTTGAGACGCGCGCGAACAAAATCTATGCTTGAAGCCGCTCCCGCTCATTGAGCGAGCGTGACAAGCATCTCCAATGCCGTCCGTAACGTGGCGAGCCGAACCTTGTCGCGGCCGATGTCGCTGTAGCGCATTTCACGATGGATGATCCTGCCGCTTCGCCCCTTGGCGGCCAGATGAACGAGCCCGACGGGTTTTTCTGTCGAACCGCCGCCGGGACCGGCGATACCCGTGACCGCTACAGCAAAATCGGCTCGAGAGCGGAAGAGGGCGCCATGCACCATCTGCAGCGCCGTTTCCTTCGACACCGCACCGAATTGCGCTAGCGTCTGCTCCTGAACGCCGAGCATCTCCATCTTGGCGGTATTGGTGTATGTGACGAAGCCGCGATCGACCACGGCAGACGAACCTGGAATCTCGGTGAGAGCGCCAGCAATTAACCCGCCGGTGCAGGATTCTGCCGTCGCGACCATCCAGCCTTTTGCGGTGAAGTCAGCCACGATCTTTTGCGCAAGCGCGATAATCTCATCGGGAAAGTGCATTATGCCTTGCCTCCGCGATAGACGACGGTGGCTGTCGCAATGGCGGCGATGCCTTCGCGGCGGCCGACGAAGCCGATCTTCTCGTTTGTCGTTGCCTTGACCGAACACCGATCGATGCTGATGCCGAGGAATTCGGAAAGCTTGGCGCGCATGACGTCACGATGCGGCCCGACCTTCGGCGCCTCGGCGATCAGCGAGACATCCGCATTCATGATAGTGCCGCCGCGTTCGCGCACGATCTTTGCCGCGTGCTCGATGAAGATGCGCGACGGTGCACCCTTCCATTGCGGATCGGAGGGCGGAAAATGATCGCCAATATCGCCGGCGCCGCAGGTGGCAAGAAGCGCGTCCGTCAGCGCGTGCAGGGCAACATCAGCGTCCGAATGCCCCTCCAGCTTCTGGTCATGCGGAATGAACACGCCACAGAGGGTAACGCCATCGCCGGGCTCCAGCTGGTGGACGTCATAGCCGTTGCCGGTGCGCACGTCCGGCAGCAGCGCGGCACTGAGCTTTTCATCGGCCATGGCAATATCCCTCTTGATCGTCAGCTTCACATTGTCGGCGCTGCCGATCACCAATGTCACTGGTAGGTTACACCATTCCGCGATTGCCGCATCGTCGGTGAAATCAATCTTGCCGTCGGCTTCGGCCTTTTCATGCGCGGCGAGAATATCGGCCAAGCGGAAGGATTGCGGCGTTTGGGCGGCATGAAGCCCGGCGCGAGGCACGGTGTCGATAACGAGCCCTTCCATGTTGCCGCGCTTCAGCGTGTCGGTGACAGGCATGGCCGGCAGCACCGCTGGCGCACCACCCGCGAGCGCTGAGGCCACTCGGTCGAGCAGATCATGATCGAAGAACGGGCGCACGGCATCGTGGATCATCACGTGTGTGACATCGCTATCTCTCAACGCGCGCAGCCCGGCAAGCACGGATTGCTGGCGAGTCGCCCCACCGAAGGCGATCTTGATCTCAGGCAGGCCTGAAACCTGCTTCAGCGCCGCGCCCAGCAGCTTCTCATCATCGCGGTGGATAACGACGACGATCTTTGATGCCTGCGGCCATGTCACGAATTTTTCAAGCGTATGCGCAATAACCGCTCTGCCGCCGATCGGGCGATATTGCTTGGGGCCTTCTTCCGGAGAGCCCGCCCGTTCGCCGCGCCCGGCGGCAACGATCACGATTCCCACCGACAACGGTTGCTTTGAATGCATTTGCGTCATAAACCCCCGAAGGATGAAAGGCTCCGTCTGCGGCATGGCTTTGAAAAGCGTAGAGCTTTTTGAATAAGCACATGCTAAATAGATCGCCAAAACGGGATCCTGCTCCAGCAGGGTCTATCGCCTCGACCGAGGATTTTCCAGCATCTGCCCAAAAAATATCGGGATTCTTCGAAACCCCTTGGCAAACTTTCAAAGCGTGTCTAAAAATAGTGCAGATGTATGGTGTGCCCGAAAGATAATCATTTGCTTTCTTCCAAGCTTGCAACTCCATTTTCCATCGGCTCCGTATCCATCCGGAATCGCGTGATCCTGGCGCCGATGTCGGGCGTGACCGATCTTCCTTTCCGGCAGCTGGCTTTACGCTATGGCGCCGGCCTGGTCGTCACGGAAATGGTCGCTAGCCGCGAGCTTGTTCAGGACACAGCCGAATCCTGGGCGCGTTTGAAGAGCGCCGGCTTGAAGCCGCATATGGTGCAGCTCGCGGGCCGTGAAGCGCATTGGATGGCCGAGGCTGCAAAGATCGCCGCGGATAATGGCGCCGATATCATCGATATCAATATGGGATGTCCGGCCAAGAAGGTGATTGGCGGCTATTCCGGCTCGGCACTGATGCGTGACCCGGACCATGCGCTGACATTGATCGAAGCGACCGTAAGTGCGGTGGACATCCCCGTGACGCTGAAGATGCGGCTCGGATGGGACGAGAATTCCATCAATGCGCCTTATATCGCGCGCCGCGCCGAAGAGGCTGGTGTTCAGCTCGTAACCATTCATGGCCGCACGCGCATGCAGTTCTACGAGGGCAGGGCGGATTGGGATGCGATCCGCGCCGTGCGCGACGCGATCTCCATTCCGCTTGTCGCCAATGGCGATGTCGAAACGGTTGAGGACGCGCAGGAAATCCTACGTCGCTCCGGCGCTGACGCCGTCATGATCGGCCGTGGCTGCCAGGGCCGTCCATGGCATGCGGGTGTGCTGGCAGGGCATCGCGAGCCCAGCCGCGATGAGATCGTCGAGATCGCGCTCGAACATTATCGCATGATGCTGGAGTTCTATGGCGAGGCGGTCGGCATTCGCCATGCCCGCAAGCATCTCGCCTGGTATCTCGACCGCTATGCGCCGGCGACAATGGGCGCCGACAAGGCAAAGATCATGACGTCGAAAGAGAGCGGCGAGGTTGCTGTATCCTTCCGAGCCGCGCTGCAGGCAGGCGCTGATCTCGCTCACCGCATTCAGGAGGTTGCATGACTTCGAAATCCAGCTCCGGTGCCGGTGATAGCCCGGCCAACTCCGTGGCCATGGCCGTTCTCAATGCGATCCAGAACCCCGTCGTCATGGTCGACGAGGCCGGCCTCATTGCCTTTGCCAACTGGGAGGCGGAAGCTTTCTTCGGTGCCAGCGCCTCGCATCTGTCGCGCTATAAGATTTCGAGCTTCATTCCTTTCGGTAGCCCTTTGCTGGCGCTGATCGACCAGGTGCGCGAGCGCCGGGCGCCTGTCAACGAATACCGTGTCGATCTGAGCTCGCCACGCCTCGGACAGGACAAGCTGGTCGACCTCTATGTTGCGCCGGTTTCCAGCGACCCCGGCTCTGTGGTGGTGGTGTTCCAGGAGCGCTCCATGGCCGACAAGATCGACCGGCAGCTGACACATCGTGCCGCAGCCCGCTCGGTCACGGGCCTTGCCTCCATGCTGGCGCATGAGATCAAGAACCCGCTGTCAGGTATTCGCGGCGCCGCGCAGTTGCTCGAACAATCGGTCGAGGACGACGATCGCGCGCTAACGCGCCTCATCTGCGACGAGACGGATCGCATCGTCTCGCTGGTCGACCGTATGGAGGTTTTCTCCGATGAACGGCCCGTCGATCGCGTTCCCGTCAATATCCATTCCGTGCTCGATCATGTGAAGGCCGTCGCCAAGGCCGGCTTTGCCCGAAACATCAAGATCTCAGAGAATTACGACCCCTCTCTGCCGGCGGTTTTCGCAAACCGGGATCAGCTCGTGCAGGTCTTCCTCAATCTGGTAAAGAACGCCGCTGAAGCGGTGGGCGACCGTCAGGATGGCGAGATCATGCTGACGACGGCCTATCGCCCCGGCATCCGGCTTTCGGTCGCCGGCACGCGCGAGAAGATCTCGCTGCCGCTGGAATTCTGCGTCATCGACAATGGTCCGGGCGTGCCGGCCGATCTCGTGCCGCATCTTTTCGATCCGTTCATCACCACCAAGACGAACGGAACCGGTCTCGGCCTTGCGCTGGTTGCCAAGATCATCGGCGACCACGGCGGCATCGTCGAATGCGACAGCCAGAACCATCGTACCACTTTCCGTGTTTTGATGCCTGCCTCCAAGGGCATCACCTCAGAAGATGCCCCACTTCCGAACTCTACAGGGACTACTCGATGACAGCCACGATCCTTGTCGCCGATGACGATGCGGCCATCCGCACCGTGCTCAACCAGGCTTTGAGCCGCGCGGGTTACGATGTACGCATCACATCGAACGCCGCCACGCTCTGGCGTTGGGTCTCCGCCGGCGAAGGCGACCTTGTCGTAACCGACGTCGTCATGCCCGACGAAAACGCCTTCGATCTGCTGCCGCGCATCAAAAAGGCGAGGCCAGATTTGCCTGTTCTGGTCATGAGTGCGCAGAACACGTTCATGACGGCCATCAAGGCATCGGAGAAGGGCGCCTACGACTATCTTCCGAAGCCCTTCGACCTGACCGAGCTGATCGCGATCGTCGGTCGCGCGCTGTCGGAGCCGAAGCGCAAGCCGGCAAAAATCGATGATGACATGCAGGACGGTATGCCGCTTGTCGGCCGATCCGCCGCGATGCAGGAAATCTACCGCGTGCTCGCACGCCTGATGCAGACCGATTTGACGCTGATGATCACCGGCGAATCCGGTACCGGCAAGGAGCTGGTGGCGCGTGCACTGCATGATTACGGCAAGCGTCGTAACGGCCCCTTTGTCGCCATCAACATGGCGGCCATCCCGCGCGACCTGATCGAATCCGAACTGTTCGGCCACGAGAAGGGTGCCTTCACCGGCGCGCAGACCCGCTCGACGGGCCGCTTCGAGCAGGCAGAAGGCGGCACGCTGTTCCTCGACGAAATCGGCGATATGCCGATGGATGCGCAAACGCGCCTGCTGCGCGTGCTGCAGCAGGGCGAATATACCACCGTCGGCGGCCGTACCCCGATCCGCACTGACGTCCGCATCGTTGCCGCCACCAACAAGGACCTGAAGCAGGCTATCAACCAGGGCCTCTTCCGTGAGGATCTCTATTACCGCCTCAACGTCGTGCCGCTGCGCCTGCCGCCGCTCCGCGATCGTGCCGAGGATATTCCCGATCTGGTGCGTCATTTCATTCAGCAGGCCGAAAAAGAAGGGCTTGGTTCCAAGCGTTTCGATCAGGAAGCGCTCGAACTGATGAAGGCCTATCCCTGGCCCGGCAACGTTCGCGAGCTCGAAAACCTCATCCGCCGCTTGATGGCACTCTATCCGCAGGATGTCATCACCAAGGAGATCATCGACGCGGAATTGCGCGCCGACGTACCCGACAGCCCGATCGAGAAAGGCCCGGTCCGCACCGGCACCATGACCATAGCCCAAGCGGTGGAAGAGAACATGCGGACTTATTTCGCCAGTTTCGGTGAGAACCTGCCGCCGCCAGGCCTCTACGACCGCGTATTGACCGAAATGGAATACCCGTTGATTCTCGCCGCCCTGACCGCCACACGCGGCAATCAGATCAAGGCGGCCGATCTTTTGGGCCTCAACCGCAATACGCTGCGCAAAAAGATCAGAGAACTGGGTGTTTCGGTTTACAGAAGCTCCCGCACGGCTTGACAACGCAATCACATGCGTTGCATTTTCGCCACAATGCGTTGCTTAAAGGTCACGCAGCAGATTCGTCGTTTTTGCGGTGGCGATTCATCTGGCCGCTCTTGTAGGAACAGGAGTTCGTCTGGTTTTTCAACATGTTGCAGAAGTGACGTGAAATAAAGGTTTCGCTTCAACGCGAAACCGAACGACAGTTTCCGCCTCTGCCTGTCTCTCGCACCCGTGCCATAGCGCTGTGCGATTCGACCAGGGCGCCGACCGTCGCTCGGGCGTGGAGATTGATGGGAATGATGCAGGACGCGGTGTCGCCGGCGGCGAGCGACGAGACGGTTGTCAAGGTGACGGACCGTCGTGCTTCCTTTGCCCTACCTGGTCTGATCTTGGCCGGCGGTGCGCTTTTGTGCGCTATCGCGACCTTGTTGATGCTTCTCGGGCTGACCCCGATTGCCCCGACCTCCTCGGTCGTCTTCACCTCTGTCGTCATCAACGGCCTGTTCGTGCTGGGGCTGATTGCTCTGATCGCTCGTGAAGTGGCGCGGCTGATGAAGGCGCGCAGCCGTGGCCGTGCGGCAGCCCGCCTTCATATACGCATCGTCGTTCTTTTCTCGATCGTCGCGATCACGCCGGCGATCCTCGTCGCCATCGTTGCCAGCCTGACGCTCAATGTCGGTCTGGATCGCTGGTTCGGCGTGCGCACGCAGCAGATCATCAGCTCCTCTCAGAACGTCGCGCAGGCCTATTTGATGGAGAATGCGAGCTATCTTCAGGGCCAGACCGTCTCGATGGCCAACGATCTGGAACGGAATCGCTCGCTCTTCAACCTCGATCGCACCGGTTTTGCCGATCTGATGACCCGGCAGGCGCGGGGACGCGGCTTGCTGGGTGCCTTTCTGGTGCGGCGCGATGGCACCGCTATCGTCCAGGCCGATATCAAGACCGAACGCCCACTGCCGGCCATCCCGAAGGATGCGTTGGACTCTTCAGCCAATGGCCAGCCGACGCTCATCCCGCCCGGTGTGACCAACCTCGTCGGCGCGGTCATCAAGCTGGACGAGCTTCCGGGTTCATTCCTCTACACCGTGCGCGCTGTCGATCCACGCGTCATGAATGCGATGCGCATGGTTGAAGACAACACCGTCGAATACAAGGCGATGGAAGCCGGCCGCATGTCGCTTCAGATTGCCTTTGCCGTACTCTATATCGGCTTTGCTCTGATCGTGCTTTTGGCGGCAATCTGGACCGCGATTGCGATCGCTGACCGCATTGTGCGGCCGATCCGCCTTCTCATCAGCGCAGCAGACAATGTTGCCTCGGGCAACATGAACGTGCTGGTGCCGGTGCGCTCGGCCGACGGCGACGTCGGCAGTCTCTCCCGTACCTTCAACAAGATGATTTCCGAAATTCGTACCCAGCGCGATGAGATTCTGGAAGCGAAGGACGAAGTCGACGATCGCCGCCGCTTCATCGAAGCCGTGCTTTCGGGTGTGACGGCAGCCGTGATCGGCGTCGAGCATGATCGGCGTATCACCATCGTCAACACCTCGGCCGAAGATCTGCTGGCGCTCAAGAGCGACGAACTGATCGGCAAGAACCTATCGGAGATCGCCCCCGAGGTCGAGCAGGTCGTTACCGAGGCGACAACGCGTCATCGCAGCGATTTCCGCAAGCAGATCAGTCTTGTTCGCGGCGGAACGGTACGCACGCTCAGCGTTCAGGTGACGCGCGAGGAATCGCGTGATGCCAATGAATCCTACGTTATTACCCTCGACGATATCACCGATCTGGTTATCGCGCAGCGTTCGACGGCCTGGGCCGACGTTGCACGCCGTATCGCGCATGAGATCAAAAACCCGTTGACGCCCATTCAGCTGTCGGCCGAGCGCATCCGCCGCCGTTTCGGCAAGAATATCGCCGACGCCGACCGCCCGGTCTTCGACCAGTGCACGGATACGATCATCCGGCAGGTGGGCGATATCGGCCGCATGGTCGACGAGTTCTCCTCCTTCGCCCGTATGCCGAAGCCGACCATGGAGCCAACCGATCTGCGCGATATTCTGCGCGATGCCGTCTTCCTGCGCGAAATGGGCAACAATCACGTCAAATTCGAGCGCGAACTGGGCGACGAACGGCTGGAAGGCATGTTCGATGCCCGTATGCTCGGCCAGGCCTTCGGCAACCTCATCAAGAATGCCGTCGAGGCGATCGAGGGTGTACCGAGCGATCAAGCGCGCGAGCAGCCGAAAATCCTGGTGCGTTCGTCTCTGGACCCGGATCGCGACCGCTTCACGGTCGATGTCATCGACAATGGCCGCGGTCTGCCGGTCGAGAACCGGCACAGCATTCTCGAACCCTACATGACGATGCGCGAGAAGGGCACCGGCCTCGGCCTCGCCATCGTCAAGAAGATCATTGAAGACCATGGCGGGCAGATCGAACTCCACGACGCGCCGGCCGATTTCGACCAGGGCAGGGGGGCCATGATCCGCGTGCATCTGCCGCGCCGTGAGCAAGCCGCCGTCGCCCCGACAGCAAGTGACAAGGAAAGCGTCTATGGCATCTGACATTCTCGTAGTGGATGACGAGGAAGACATTCGCGAAATCGTTTCGGGAATTCTTTCGGATGAGGGCCACGAAACCCGCACCGCGCATGACAGCGACAGCGCGCTCGCCGCGATTTCCGATCGTGCGCCGCGGCTCATCTTCCTCGATATCTGGATGCAGGGCAGCAAGCTCGATGGTCTGGCGCTATTGGACGAGATCAAGGCGCGGCATCCAGAGCTGCCAGTCGTCATGATCTCCGGTCACGGCAATATCGAGACGGCCGTCTCCGCGATCAAGCGCGGCGCCTTCGATTTCATCGAAAAGCCGTTCAAGGCCGATCGCCTGATCCTGATCGCCGAGCGTGCGTTGGAAAATTCCAAACTGAAGCGTGAGGTTTCCGAGCTGAAGCGCCGCACCGGCGACGCTGTGGAACTGATCGGCACCTCGGTTGCCGTTTCGCAGCTCCGCCAGACGATCGACAAGGTATCGCCGACCAACAGCCGCATCATGATCTTCGGTCCGTCGGGCTCCGGCAAGGAGCTTGTGGCCCGCATGATCCACAAGAAGTCGACCCGTGCCAATGGTCCGTTCGTGGCGCTGAATGCCGCCACCATCACGCCGGAGCGCATGGAAATCGCCCTGTTCGGCACCGAAGGCTCACCGGGGCAGGCGCGCAAGATAGGCGCCCTGGAAGAAGCTCATCGCGGCATTCTTTATCTCGACGAAGTCGGTGAAATGCCGCGCGAGACGCAGAACAAGATCCTGCGCGTCCTCGTCGATCAGCAGTTCGAGCGCGTCGGCGGCTCGAAGCGCGTGAAGGTGGACGTCCGCATCATCTCGTCCACGGCCTATAATCTCGAGAGCCGCATTGCCGAGGGCCTGTTTCGCGAAGATCTCTACCACCGCCTCGCGGTGGTGCCGGTTCGAGTCCCGGCCCTTGCCGAACGCCGCGAAGATATCCCCTTCCTCGTCGATCAGCTTATGCGCCAAATTTCGGAACAGGCGGGTATCCGTCCGCGCCGGATCGGCGACGATGCCATGGCCGTGCTGCAGGCGCACGACTGGCCAGGCAATATCCGCCAGCTTCGCAACAATATCGAGCGGCTGATGATCCTGGCGCGTTCCGATGGGGCGGAAACGCCGATCACGGCCGAAATGCTGCCGACCGACCTTGGCGATATGCTGCCGAAGGTCTCCGCCAAGAACGATTATCACATCATGACGCTGCCGCTGCGCGAAGCCCGCGAAATGTTCGAGCGCGATTATCTCATCGCTCAGATCAACCGCTTCGGCGGCAATATCTCGCGCACTGCAGAATTTGTCGGCATGGAGCGCTCGGCGCTGCATCGCAAGCTGAAGTCGTTGGGCGTTTGATCAGCCGCCCGACATTTCAAACATCACAGAATTCGGATCAGGGGCTTCCATGCCGAGAATAGCTTATGTCAACGGTCGCTACGTCAAGCACAGCGATGCCATGGTGCATATCGAGGATCGCGGCTATCAGTTCGCCGATGGCGTCTACGAGGTTTGCGAGGTCCGCCATGGCGTGATTGTCGACCTGACGCGCCATCTCGATCGCCTAAACCGTTCGCTGAGCGAGCTGCGAATCGCCTGGCCGATGACGCGTCAGGCATTGGTGCTGGTGATTCGCGAGACGCTGCGCCGCAACCATGTCCGCAATGGCCTGTTCTATTTGCAGGTGACGCGTGGTGTCGCCCGCCGCGATCACGTCTTTCCGCCGGCCGGCACGCCGTCCTCGATCGTCGTCACTGCCAAGAGCACCGATCAGTCCGTGATTGCCAAGAAGAACGCCAACGGCATCAAGGCGATCACCGTCCGCGACAATCGCTGGGACCGGGTGGATATCAAGTCCGTGGGCTTGCTTCCGAACGCCATGGCCCGCCAGCAGGCGAAGGAGGCCGGCGCCCAGGAGGCCATTTATATCGACCACAATGGCATGGTGAAGGAAGGTGCGGCCACCAACGTCTGGATCGTAGATCATGATGGCAATCTCGTTACGCGCCCCGCCGAGCACGGCATCTTGCGCGGCATCACCCGCACCACGCTGATGGATGTTGCAGCCAAGCTCGATGTGACGATCGTCGAGCGATTCTTCTCGGTCGAGGAGATGATGAAAGCCCGCGAAGTCTTCATCACCGCGGCGACAAGTATCTGTTTTCCGGTCGTTTCTATCGATGGAGAGACGATAGCGAACGGTCATCCGGGCAGCATGTCACAGAAAATTCGTGAAGCCTTTTTCGACGTTGCGGAAAAGACTGCGATTTGATACCAACATTTGCTGGGGGGAGAGAATGAGGGTATCTCCCGTCCGGGACCTCTGTATACCATGACATTCAACCGGCTCAGGTCGGCAAAAAAGAAAGAAGCGGCGCGATGGCGGAACGTTCTCAGAACTTGCAGGACTTGTTTCTCAATACTGTTCGCAAGCAAAAGATTTCACTCACGATTTTCTTGATTAACGGCGTGAAGCTCACAGGTGTCGTAACCTCATTCGACAATTTCTGCGTCCTGCTCCGCCGCGATGGCCATTCGCAGCTCGTCTATAAGCATGCGATCTCGACGATCATGCCGGGTCAGCCGATGCAGATGTTCGAGAGCGAAGAAGCCGCATCCTAACTGGGACTTGCCGTTATCACGACACGCGATACCAAAAATGATTCCCTCATTCCGGAGACCGTAAAACACCGGGATGATATGCGCGCTGTTGTCGTCGTGCCTGTATTGAAGCAGGCGCGTGCTGCACGGACAGCTCAAGCCGACAATGCCATCTCTGTCACTCGACCGCCCGAAAGCCGGCTGGAAGAGGCCAAAGGCCTTGCGCTCGCCATCGACCTCGATGTCGTCAACGGCTCTATCGTTCCGATCAACGATCCGCGACCGGCAACCCTGCTGGGGACCGGCAAGATCGAAGAAATCCTCGCGCTGCTCGATGAGTTCAACGCCGGCCTCGTCATCGTCGATCATCCTCTGACGCCGGTGCAGCAGCGCAATCTTGAAAAGGCATGGAACGCCAAGGTCATCGACCGCACCGGCCTCATCCTCGAAATCTTCGGCCGCCGCGCCTCCACCAAGGAAGGTACGCTGCAGGTCGAGCTGGCGCATCTGAACTATCAGAAGGGCCGGCTGGTTCGAAGCTGGACCCACCTTGAACGCCAGCGCGGCGGTGCGGGCTTCATGGGCGGCCCGGGTGAAACCCAGATCGAAGCCGACCGGCGCATGCTGCAGGAGCGGATCATCCGGCTGGAGCGCGAGCTGGAGCAGGTGGTTCGCACCCGCCAGCTTCATCGCGCCAAGCGCAAAAAGGTGCCGCATCCGATCGTGGCTCTCGTCGGCTATACCAATGCCGGTAAATCGACGCTGTTCAACCGCATTACCGGCGCCGGCGTCCTGGCGGAAGACATGCTGTTTGCGACGCTCGATCCAACGCTGCGCCGCATGAAGCTGCCGCATGGCCGCACCGTCATTCTATCCGATACTGTCGGTTTCATTTCCGACCTTCCGACGCACCTGGTGGCCGCCTTCCGCGCGACCCTGGAAGAGGTGCTGGAAGCCGACCTGATCTTGCATGTGCGGGACCTCTCCGATGATGACAATCAGGCCCAGAGTGCAGATGTCATGCGCATTCTCGGCGATCTCGGCATTGGCGAGGCCGAAGGCGCCGAGCGCATCCTTGAGGTCTGGAACAAGATCGACCGCCTGGAACCGGAAGCGCATGACGCCATCGTCCAGAAGGCGTCGACAACAGAAAACGTCATTGCCGTCTCAGCGATAACAGGCGAGGGCGTCGATCGCCTGATGGACGAAATCAGCCGGCGCCTCTCCGGCGTGCTGACGGAAACGACGATTACGCTGCCCGTCGAAAAGCTGGCACTGCTGCCCTGGCTCTATAATCACGCTGTCGTCGACAATCGCGAAGACAATGAGGACGGCACGGTAACGCTCGACGTCCGATTGACCGAGACCGAGGCGGCCGAATTGGAGCGGCGCATGGGCAACGGCCCGAAGCCGCAGCGAGAAGACTGGGAATAGGCGGCTTTACGCCGTTTTGACACCAACAAGCTGCCGCTCTATGGCCTTCGCCGACTGCCAGATTTCTTCCATCCGTTCCAGCGAGGCGCCTTCCAGCGTCTCGCCTTCAGCCTCCAGCGTCGTTTCGATGTGATGGAAGCGGCGGCGGAACTTGGTGTTCGTGCCGCGCAGCGCCTGTTCCGGATCGGCGTTCACATGCCGGCCGATATTGACGACGGCGAAGATCAGATCGCCGAGTTCATCACTGACCTTGGCCCTGTCGCCGCTTGCAAGTGCCGCCCGCAATTCGCCGATCTCCTCTTCGATCTTGTCGAGGATCGGCTCCGGCGCAGACCAGTCGAAACCGACCTTGGCGGCCCGTTCCTGCAGTTTCAAGGCTTCGGTCAGGGCAGGGAATGTCCGCTGCACCGAGCCCAGGAAGCCGGCCTTGAAGTCCTCGGTGATGCCGCTCGTCGCCCGCCGTTCGGCCCGTTCGCGCTTCTCCTCGGCCTTGATCCGGTCCCATTGCAGCGTCACCGCATCCTCGGTCTTGGCGTCCGAGACGGCGAAGACATGCGGATGGCGGCGGATCATCTTGCGAGTGATGGCGTGCACGACATCGCCGAAGGAAAATGCGCCGGCCTCCTCGGCGATGCGGGCATGGAAAACGACCTGCAGCAGGAGATCGCCGAGCTCGTCGCAAAGATCGTCGTTATCCTTGCGCTCGATCGCATCCGCGACCTCGTAGGCCTCTTCGATCGTATAGGGCTTGATGGTCTCGAAGGTCTGGACGATATCCCAAGGGCAACCACTCTCCGGGTTTCGCAGCGCCGCCATGATCTCGATCAGACGGGAAATGTCTCGCGATGCTTCCATCGTTGCCTCAAGTTTTGCTCTGTCACTTCAAGGGGATGTCGTTGCCGCTCTTCGATGCCTGGTAGTTCTCGGAAAGATCGGCATAGGCTTGCTTGATGCGCGCCGTCTGGTCCTTCAGCTCGCCTTTACGCGGATCGTCTTCCGTCTCCACGAGGTCGGAAATGGCAAAGCTGTTCCAGAATGCATTTTGGCGGCGATAGCCACCCGGCTCCAGACCGAAGACTTCTTTCAGGATCTTGAGATCGTGCGGGATCGCGAAGGCATCCCGGGAGTCCTCGTGGCTGAAGAAATAGTAGAAATTGTCGAAGCCCGCCCAGGTGATCGCCGACATGCACATGGTGCAAGGCTCATGCGTGGACAGGAAGATTAAATTCTTGGTCGCGGGCTTTTCGCCGAGTTCGTAGAAGCGCTTGAGGGTGTGAACCTCGCCATGCCAGAGCGGGTTTTCCAGTTCATTGTTGGTTTCCGCGATGACGAGCGAGAGATCGGACTTGCGCAGGATGGCTGCGCCGAAAATCTTGTTGCCGGCCGCGACGCCTTTGCGGGTTAGGGGCAGGATGTCATGCTCGACGACGTTGAGGAGGCGTGCAGCGATGCTATTGTCAGACAAGGGTTTTCTCCAACGATTTTCGCTGCAGTCTATCGGGATTGCAAATGCTGCGGTATGCGTAAATAACTTAAAGACTATGTTTGCCACAAGCAATAAAGCAGCTCGGCAACGGGGCCGAGTCATAAAAATCTATAGATTTTATAGGCTTATTGCAATCTGCTCGCCTGGTGAGTTTTGCTCAAATCCTTGTCATGTCGAGCAAAAGAATACGCGCATGCATGGGCATTAGAATTTCTGTTTCTTCAATCTCTTGGCCGCAGGGGCGATATTCGCCAAATCTCGAAGTGGAATAGTGATGCCTCCCAGGACTGAGCAGCTTTCGGTGTTTCCCGCTTTCTTCCGCGTGGAAGGAAGGATGGCGGCTGTTTTCGGCAATGGTGACGAAGCTTTTGCCAAGGTGCGGCTGCTTTTGAACACGCAGGCGAAAGTCGTTGCCTTTGCGCAGGCGCCGGAGGCTGATTATCACGCTTTCCTCATCGCCAACCGCATCGAAACCGTACGCGGCGATTTTTCACCCGATCAGGTCAAAGGCGCGACGCTTGTCTTTGCTGCTACTGGCGATGCCGAGGCGGATCGTGCGATCGTCGATGCGGCTCGCGCTGAGCGCATCCCGGCAAACGCCGTCGACCAGCCCGACTATTGCGATTTCTACACGCCTGCGCTGGTCAATCGCGCTCCTGTGGCCGTCGCCATCGGCACGGAAGGCGCCGGTCCTGTCCTGGCGCAGATGATCCGCGCGCAGATCGACCAGATGCTGTCGCCGTCGCTCGGCAAGCTGGCGGAACTGGCGACGCGCTATCGCAAGCCGGTTGAGCGTTTCGTGGCGCGTGGCGTTGCTCGCCGCGTCTTCTGGCGGCAGTTCTTTTCCGGACCGGTCGCCGATGCCGTCAATGCAGGCCATGTCGCGCAGGCGGAGCGGGCGGCGGATGAGTTGCTGCAGTCGTCGCGTGAAATCGAGGGCCGTATCTGGCTGGTCGGCGCAGGTCCTGGCGCGGAAGATCTCCTGACGCTACGCGCACAGCGCGTCATGATGGAAGCCGATGTCATCGTCTATGACGCGCTGGTGCCGCGGGCGATCGTCGACATGGGCCGCCGCGATGCGGAGCGCCTCTCCGTTGGCAAGCGCAAGGGGTGCCACAGCAAGTCGCAGGAAGAGATCAACGATCTGCTGGTGCAGCTCGGCCGTGAAGGCAAGCGCGTTGTGCGGCTGAAGTCCGGCGATCCGCTGGTTTACGGCCGTGCCGGCGAAGAAATGGCGGCTCTGCGCGCCGCCGGCATCGGCTATGAGATTGTTCCCGGTATCACCTCGGCTTTCGCCGCTGCTGCCGATTTCGAATTGCCGTTGACGCTGCGCGGCGTTGCGTCGTCCTTGGTTTTCACAACGGGTCACGATCTCACAGGCGATGTGTTGCCCGATTGGGCGAGTTTGGCCGTATCTGGCGCCACCATCGCTGTATATATGGGACGGACTGTCGCCGCTTCCGTTGCCGGCCGCCTCATGCAAGCCGGCCTGCCGCCCGAGACGACCGTCGCCATCATCGAAAATGCAAGCCGGCGCGATCGTCGCCTGATGCATGGTATTTTACGAGATCTTCCTGATCTCGAGCACCGCGATGAGTTGAGCGGGCCGGTCATGGTCATCATCGGCGATGCCGTCGCCGGTGCGAATTTTGAGCAATCCGAGCCGCTGGTCCGTCGCGAGACCGCTGCTCAAGACTATGCAAGGAACTGATTGATGGTCGACAAGGTTTTGACCGCAAACCGGCTCACCGATGGCGTCGCCGTCTGGCTGAACGCAAATGGTGAGTGGGTGACATCGCTGCAGGAGGCGCTGGTCGCTCGCCATGCGGAAGCGGAAGCCGCACTGGAAGCGATCGGCAAGCAGGCCTATGCCGACAACAAGGTCGTCGATGTCAATCTGATCGACGTGCAGGAAACCGGCGGTAAGCTTTGGCCGCTGCGCCTGCGCGAGCGCATCCGCGCCGAAGGCCCCACCATGGAATATGCGCCGGGCTATGCCGCGGCCGATCCCGATTTCATTGCAGTCTGAGAAGTCCCGAGGAAGTCATGTATCGTTACGATGAATTCGACCACGCCTTTGTTGCGGAACGGGTTGCCCAATTCCGCGATCAGGTGGAGCGACGCCTCTCGGGTGAGCTTTCGGAAGATGCCTTCAAGCCGCTGCGCTTGATGAACGGCGTCTATCTGCAGCTGCATGCCTATATGCTGCGCATCGCTATTCCCTATGGCACGCTGAGCTCGCGTCAGATGCGCATGCTCGCCCATATCGCGCGCACCTATGACCGCGGCTATGGCCACTTCACCACGCGCCAGAATCTGCAGTTCAACTGGCCGAAACTTTCCGAGATGCCCGATGCACTGGCCGATTTGGCCTCCGTCGAGATGCACGCGATCCAGACTTCGGGCAATTGCATTCGCAACGTGACGGCCGATCATTTCGCCGGCGCTGCGGCTGATGAAGTTGCTGATCCCAGACCCTACGCCGAAATCCTCCGCCAGTGGTCGTCCGTTCATCCGGAATTTTCCTTCCTGCCGCGCAAGTTCAAGATCGCCGTCACCGGCGCCGAGCGCGACCGCGCTGCGATCCAGGTGCATGATATCGGCCTGCATTTGAAGAAGAACGACAAGGGCGAGATCGGCTTTGCCGTTTACGTCGGAGGCGGGCAGGGGCGCACGCCCCTGGTTGCCAAGCTCATCCGTGACTTCCTGCCGGAAGAGGATCTCCTATCCTACACCACGGCGATCATGCGCGTTTACAATCTGCATGGCCGCCGCGACAACAAGTACAAGGCCCGTATCAAAATCCTCGTGCATGAAACCGGCGCCGAGGAACTGGCACGCCAGGTCGAGGCCGAGTTCGACAAGCTGCGAGACACTGAACTGAAGCTGCCGGAAGCTGACGTTCAGGCGATCTCAGCCTATTTTGCACCACCGGCGCTGCCAGAGCGCCCAGAAGGTTGGGAAAGCCTGGCACGCTGGAAGAAGGCCGATCCGGCTTTTGCGCGCTGGGTGCAGCAGAATGTGCAGCCCCACAAGAACCCCGATTATGGCATGGTGACAATCTCGCTGAAGCCGATCGGCGGCATTCCTGGCGATGCGACGGATGTCCAGATGGAAGCTGTCGCGGATATCGCCGAGGAATATGCCTTCGACGAAATCCGCGTCAGCCATGAGCAGAATCTTATCCTGCCGCATGTTGCTCTGGCCGACCTCGAGGCCGTTTATCGTGGTCTGGTGGCCAACGGCCTGGAAACGGCGAATGCCGGCCTGATCACGGATATCATCGCTTGTCCCGGTCTCGATTATTGCGCTCTTGCCAATGCGCGTTCCATTCCGGTCGCGCAGGAGATCTCCAGGCGTTTCGGTTCGCCCGAGCGCCAGGCGGAGATCGGCGAGCTGAAGATCAAGATTTCCGGCTGCATCAACGCCTGCGGCCATCACCATGTCGGTCATATCGGCCTGCTTGGCGTCGAGAAGAAAGGTGCGGAACTCTATCAGATCACGCTCGGCGGCTCCGGCGACGAAAACACCTCGATCGGCGAGATCATCGGTCGCGGCTTCGAGCCCGACAAGGTGACCGACGCCATCGAAACCATCGTCGATACCTATCTCGGTCTTCGTCTGGATCCCTCCGAAACCTTCCTGACCGCCTACCGTCGTGTCGGGCCGCAACCGTTCAAGACGGCGCTCTACGGCGCGTCCTCGTCGGCAGCGGAAGCGGCGTAAGGAGATTGACCGTGACAAAGATCTGGCGTGAAACAGGTTTCGTCGACAATGATCCGTGGGTCATCGAGACCGATGAGGTCAAGGCGACCGAGACGCAGAAGCCTCTGCTTAGCCTTGATGCACTGATCGCGAAGGCGGAAGAGAGCAACGAAGCCGGCCTCGGCGTTCTCATCAAGCCTGCCGATGACGTAACCCGGCTGCAGCCCTATCTCGACCGTCTCGATATCGTCGCGGTCACGTTTCCGGCATTCAACGATGGCCGCGCCTTCAGCCATGCGTCGCTGCTGCGTCAGCGCCTCGGCTATGCCAATGAGCTGCGTGCGGTTGGCGACGTGCTGATCGATCAGATTCCGCTGATGCTGCGCGTGGGTATCGATAGTTTCGCCGTCACCAACGCAACAGCGCTGAAGCGCCTGTCGGAAAATCGCCTTCCGGGCATTCCGCACTATTATCAGCCGACCGCTCGGCGTGCCGAAGGCGGACAGGCCTATAGCTGGCGGCGATTGCCGGCAAAGTCGGCCTGATGCGGAAAGGCTCGCTGCTGTGGCAATTTGACAGTGTCGGATTGCCGTGTTCAAGCCTTTTGAAGGATGTAATGTCGGCAATCTGGAAACTTGACTGAAAAATGCATATTTCAGTCCTGTACTGTCGGTTGGAATGGAATGCCTTTCAAAACCGGCTATATTATTATATCAGCGTCGCGAAATGAGCCTGCCAGGAAAAACGTGCCCAGGAAAACGCGTAAGACTAATACGGGATCCGAGACAGAATGAACGCCCCCGCAAAGACAGATGAATTTGCTTCAGCAGTACCCGCAGGCGTCTTCGCCGAGAAGGTGCTGAGCGTCACGCATTATACCGACCGGCTCTTTCGTTTCACCATGACCCGGCCGCAAGGCTTCCGCTTCCGTTCAGGCGAGTTCGCCATGATCGGCCTGATGGTCGAGGGCAAGCCGCTGTATCGCGCGTATTCGATCGCGAGCCCGGCCTGGGCCGACGAGCTTGAATTCTTTTCCATCAAGGTGCCGGACGGTCCGCTGACGTCGCACCTGCAGAACATCAAGCCGGGCGATGAAGTACTGATGCGCAAGAAGCCGACCGGTACGCTGGTTCTGGACGCGCTGACCCCTGGCCGCCGTCTCTACATGTTCTCGACCGGCACCGGCATTGCACCATTTGCGAGCCTCATCCGCGACCCGGAGACCTATGAGAAGTATGAGGAGGTCATCCTCACCCATACCACGCGCGATGTTGCTGAGCTGAAATACGGCTTCGATCTCGTCGAGGAAATCCGCAACGACGAGCTGTTGAGCGAAGTCGTCGGCGACAAGCTACGTCATTATGCCACCGTGACCCGCGAGGAATTCCCCTTCAAGGGCCGCATTACAGATCTCATCGAAAACGGCAAGCTTTTCAGCGATCTCGGCGTGCCGCCGCTGGATCCCGCGATCGATCGCGGCATGATCTGCGGCTCCTCCGCCATGCTGAAGGACACCAAGTCGCTGCTCGAGAAGGCTGGCCTGAACGAGGGTGCCAACAACAATCCGGCCGAGTTCGTCATCGAACGCGCTTTCGTCGGCTAATCGGCCCCTAAACCCGGAATGAAAGGCGGCTTTGGTAACGGGGCCGCTTTTTTCATGTGCCGCTGAGGTAATCGATGAGTGATGCCATTGCAGTCTCGGCCGCCTTGGCATCACCGCCCCGAATGGCTTCGATGGCCTGGACATGCATGGCGATCGCCAGGCCCATGCGATCATGCGTTCCAGTGGAATACCACAGACGGCGTGCGTGCGTCTGCACGGTTGCGAGCGCCGCTGTGATGAAGTTGTTGGGGCAGGCGGCTTCGAGAATTTCGTCGAAGGCCTTATCGGCAGCGAAAAAGCCGGGAAGGTCGCCGGTAACGGCACACTCCGTCATCAGGCGGGCGCATTCCTCCAACTGCTCGCGCTGCTGCTGATCGGCATGGGTGGCGGCGAGCGCGGCCGCAATTGGCTCCAATTCACGTCTCACCTGCATGACATATTGATGGTCTTCGGGGCGAATCTCCGCGATTTGCAGGCCGACGCGCGGCCGCACATGGATCAATCCCTGCCATGCAAGTTTCTGGATTGCCTCGCGCACCGGTGTTCGCCCATGCTCGGCCACTTCGATCAGCTGCTTTTCGGTGACGAGGGCGCCTGGCTTCAACGCAAGCGTCACGATCGCGTATTCCAACGCGAGATAGGCAAGATGGCTAAGCGAATTCTGCATTCGAGGCTGCGTCCGGCTTATGCTTGAGTGGCACACAGTGTCATTTAGCATCTCCGAAGGCAATCGGATGTGATATATCAGTATATTGCAAAGCCATGCGTCATGGCCGTGCCGCTGTGCCTGACTATCGTGTCTGCCGGATCGCCGCTTTGCGGTCGCCGATCGCAGCGGCATTTCGCAAGTCTGGCTGGGAAAGCCGTGCGTTATCGACCGATTGCGGTTGCAAGGCTGGGCGGCCTTCGTTTGGCAGCCATGAGCAGGTCCAGTTCGGTGGACGACGGGCCGAACTTGTAGAAGAGGCGTTTTGCCTCCGCATCATCGAGGCGATATTTCCGTGCAAACTCGGCAATGCTGTAGGGGCGGCCGCGGATGACTTTGCGGGTGGTTGTCCGATTGGCGTTTTCCGTCATGTTTCCAACCTCCTTTCGGTTCCCTTTTGGTAGATAGCGTCGAGGTCGCGCTTGGAAAGGCCTCAAAAGCCACGGGCGCATTTCGCGGTCTTGCGTCTCACCGGGTGAGCGCAACAAAAAAGGGAAGGCGGTTTGGCCCGCCTTCCCTTTTTTCCTCTTCCCAATTCGGGCTTTCGCAGCCCGATGCGCTGCTAACGTCTGATCAGTCGGCCGACGAAAATCAGGATGCAGGCGCCGATGAAACCTGTGATCAGGTAGTTCAGCCATACATGGAACGGCAGGACGATGCCGAGCGTACGGAAAAGCCAGCTGGCAACGAGCGCGCCGACAATGCCGAGGATGATGTTCATGATTATGCCCGTGTTGCTTTTCATGATCATCTCGGCGAACCAGCCAGCTAGGCCGCCGATGATAATTGCTGCAATCCAACCGACGTTTGCGTCTTCCATAAAAGAACCTCCTGAGGGCCCGACAGGTTGTTAACAATAACTGATATACACCAAAAACGATTCGCACCCCAACTGTTGCGGATGGCGAGCCGATCGATCCGTTCATTGCAACCCTGATTATTATCGGAAATTGTTACGGTTGTTTGGGTCTTTGAGAATCGTTTGCCTTGTTGGAGCTCATCCGCGCGGTGTCGGATTTCTGATTTTCCTTAATAATAGGCGAGTTCTTCGGCTCGATGCCGTCATTTCGCGACAGCCAGGTGAGGAAAAGCATCTTCGGTCGCTCGCAACCACAATTTTATGGGTTGACCGCAATAAGACGTCTGCATATGTTCCGCGCACTTCCAGCCGGGGCAGCTTCTGCCTGCGGAGAGGGAGAGCGTAGCTCAGTCGGTAGAGCAACTGACTTTTAATCAGTAGGTCATGGGTTCGAATCCCATCGCTCTCACCATCGCCTTTTTTGTCCAGCTCGAAGAGATAGGTAACCGAACGTCCCTAGGACGAAGGTCGCGGGCTTTTGTATTGCTCGATTTTCCAGTGATATCGACGTTACGCGGATAAAGCCCCTGGCCCGATGCGGCACACAGACAGGAACAGCCAATTTTGCCGTGCAACCCAGACGCAAGAATAGCCCGGTATTCGCTGCCTGCAGGGGAGATGCGCGAATCGAGATATTTATCCGGCGCCGCTGATCTACTAAATGAGCGCTCTTAATACCAAAGGATCAAGATGTCTGACCATTCGCGTTCATTAGAGTCGACGAGGCGTTGCTTATCGGATCGAAAGCCGAAAGGGACGATTATTTACATAATGGTCGCCGCAGTTGCTGTAATCATCGGGTTGACTTCCGGACGGCACGAGAGCGCGATCCAAACGGTCCCCGAGGTCGCGAAGCTGGTTCATTAGATCGCTCATGAGGCGAGCCGAAGGCCGCACGGCCCGGCAGCCTTCGTAGTCGTTTCTGCATTGCCAAATCTCATGGATTGTTGGCCTCGGCTCGCAACGTGCTTTCGTCTTCCAGGCATAACGCACAGGTTGTTGATGAGATTTGGCCGGAATTGGCTGGTGACGAATCTCGATTTAGTAGTACCATAGCTTCATCAATAAGATTGTTGGTGAAGACGACAGGCGAATGATGGAATTCGTGGCAGAGCTGTCACTATGGGAGATTTATGCGACCGTTTGTGGGTTGCTGGTATCCTTGGGACTTTTGGCCGGATTGATCGCGGGCAGGAGGCTTCCGATAGCCTTGAGGCTGCTGCCGCTTTTAGGAATCGCGATGACCACACCGGTGACCGAGCGGTTAGTGGTTCCCTTCCTTTCGGAGCGCTATCCGGTGATCTTTGCCAACAAGGATTTACCTAAGAAGATCGATCAAAAGACCACGCTGACGAAGATAGATCTCACCGATCATATCTATAGCTATTTCTACGATCTTGACGACGATGATGACGATTTCGATCCGCCTCTCGTCAAATCCGCACAGCTCACCGACCTCTGCGACTTCCTGTTGCCGAAGTTCAGTTCCGGCGAAGCATCTCTGGCGAATTACATTTATCAGCTGAAGGGCAGGGACTATTCATTTTCAGTCGACAGCACCGACTGCTCCTGACCTTTGGGCAGGCGAAATATTAAGAGCACCCTGATTCAAGATCGGCGATCGCTTATGGTCGAGCAACCGTCGACGCATGTTCCGTGGCCAATGCCTATAGGATTGCGGGATTATGAGTGCGATTGCGGGATTATGCGATTGTGGAAAGTGCGACGACCGCAACCGCGGTGAGGCCACCGAAGATCGGTAGCAGTTTCAACATAACAAGCCGCGCGAGCTTCTTCCGTTCGACCGACGTCATGGTCAGCTTCCTCACATGGCAGTGAAGCTTAAACGCATGAAATTCATGATTCGTTTCACGTCTATCGTCGCATTATTATATTATCTGTCGCTAAAAGTACAGTGAGGTGGCGCTTTGCCGCTTCCAAAGACGAAAATCCTTCGAAATTCGCTCGGCAGTCGGATGAGAGATCGCTGACTATGATGGTGTCGTTATTTCCATCGGAACCTAATCGCATCAAGTGAGTTCCCTTTTGAAAAGACAGGAGGCGCATCTTGGCACAGGATCGACAAAGTGAATCGCATGGTGGACGTGAGAAGAAGCAAGCCCTGGCGAAGATACAGCATAGCGAGATCCGTAAGGACGACCGGCTGAATAAAGAAAAGGACGAGGCTTCGCTCGTTGCCGATCCCCGCAACAGGCTTGCCGAGGGTAAAGTCGATCCGGTGACAAAAGAGCGTAAGCCTAGGGACGCATGAGCCCCAGGGACGTCTGATCGATACACCGATGTCGGATGGCTGCTCGCGCGTCATGCGCCGTTTCTCATGGAAAGATAATCGCGCAGTCCGGCAAAAGTAGCGCAGCGACGATCGCGATACGATCATCGTTTCTGCAATGATGTTGCTGTTTGCGTCACCGACTTCATTCTCCATCATTCATGAATGCAACGACTTAGGTGACGATGGGTTTGTGCCGCCGTCGTTCAGCGCGATGGCCATGATGGCAAGAAGAACATATTCGCGCTTCCAGCCGGATTTCATCGCCGCAGCAACCAGGCTCTCGATGGAGGGTTCCAGGGCGAAAAGACAGGCCGTCAGATAGTTAGTCTGCGATGCTGCTTCCGAAGGGGGAGGGTTTATGGCGGGTCTCAACTTCCTGCTCCGTCTATTGATTTGACCGGATAGGGATGGACTGTAATGTCAGTCGGTTTCCCGGGTTTGTCTCGTTTATTGCAGAACGTTGCTATGGCTGCGAGAGTGCCAAGCCCGCAATCGAAGTCGACAGTGAGCGGGTGATATCCGGATAACGCGCACTCACGCCGGCCGGCATCAATGGCGCCAGCCTGCAAGGTCATCTTAGAAAAGGTGACAACGGTTTTCCGTCCGGAATTCGGCGAGAACAACAGGATATGTCCGACTAAAGGATCGCGACACAAGCGATCGTCGCAAGCAAACAGCGTTCAGACGCCGCAGCTCGGTCTTTCCGTCGGGATTATTTGATGGGAGCGCCGTAGTGGTCAACTCTACTGCCAGCTGGACGGCAAAGTTGACCACGATTCGAGAATGAAACGAGTTTTAGGCCTTGCCGCCGTTCTTCTTGCAATCGCTTCGGAACTTGGCACGTGCCTTTCCATGCAGACCCTTGGCGTCAGCCTGAGCCGAACATGCCTTTGAAACGGCGGTTTGGGCAGGCTTCGTTGCCTTCGGCTTCATCGTATTTGTCGTCGACGGGGTCGACGTCGTTGCGCTCGGGGTTGTTGTGGTCGTGCTAGGGGTGGTCGCCGTTTGTGCCATGGCACTTACGCTGAAGAGTGCGACAAAGGCTGCAGTCGTGAACATAGTAGCAATACGCATGGGGGCTTTTCCTCCGCTGAGTAGCTGGGGTGGAATGTACGTTGTTCGACGAACATCAACAGCTTGAACCAATATTTTTACAAAAGCAATTCGTTCATCGGCCGGCTCCGCGACCCTTGGTCACGCCCGGAAAATCGGGCGAAATCGAGATTTTGCAATAGTCTGAAGGTCTCTCAATTCCGTCAACTTTAAGGCAAGACAGGGCCTGCTCGAAAAGGTGATTGGCTTTCCGATTCCAGCACCGTTAGGAAGGGAGCCGGAATGACATAGCCGGAGTCCATCGTGTCGCTTGCCGATATCTCGCTTCTGAGTGCCTTGCTCGCCGGAGCGCTTTCGTTTCTTTCACCCTGCGTGCTGCCGCTCGTGCCACCCTATCTCTGCTACATGGCGGGAATTTCGGTCGAACAGTTTCGCGGAGGCGGTGCAGCGGTAGCGGGAGGCCCGAGTGTTCCTGGCCCGAGCGTTCGCGGCAATGTGCTGATGTCGGCACTATTCTTCACGTTGGGATTTGCCACCGTATTTGTCGCGCTCGGCGCCGGTGCGTCCTCGATCGGCATGCTTTTGCGCCAGCACCTCGATATTCTCGCCAAGATCGGCGGTTTGATCATCGTCATCATGGGGCTGAACTTCCTCGGCATCTTCCGCATCGGCCTTCTGGCCCGGGAGGCGCGCTTCCAGAGCGGCGGCAAGCCGGCGACACTGACGGGCGCCTATATCATGGGCCTCGCCTTTGCTTTCGGCTGGACGCCTTGCATCGGCCCGGTGCTTGGCGCCATCCTCGGCATTGCCGCCTCGCGTGAAACGGTGGGAGCCGGTGCGGGCCTGCTTGCCGTCTATTCGCTCGGGCTTGCCATCCCCTTCTGGATCGCCGCCGGCTTTTCCGGCGCCTTCATGCGCTTTCTCTCCCGCTTCCGCCGCCATCTCGGTACGGTCGAAAAGATCATGGGCGGGCTTCTGGTGCTGACAGGTCTGGCTTTCATCTTCGGCTATGTGAGCGACATGGCGATCTGGTTTCAGCAAACCTTTCCAATCCTGATGAAAATCGGCTAAGTCGGGCGATACCTTCCGCCTTTTTCCCGGCAAGTGGAACATGCCCGATGGCTGACCCCCATGGCTGATATTGTTGGTCTGCTGCTGCCCTTCTTCGGTCTGATCCTGATCGGCTATGTTGCCGCACGTGTTACAAAGCAGCCGGCAGAAGCGCTCGGCTGGCTGAATACGTTCATTATCTACGCGGCATTGCCGGCGCTGTTCTTCAGGCTCGTTTCGCAGACGCCGATCGAACAGCTGACTCGGATCGACTTCATCGCCACCGATATCGCCGCGACTTACTCGATTTTCCTGCTGTTGTTCCTGATCGGCCACTTCCTGCGCCGCAATTCGCTTGCCGACAGCACCATCCAGGCCTTTGCCGGCGCCTATGGCAATATCGGCTATATGGGGCCGGGGCTTGCGCTACTGGCGCTCGGCGAACGGGCCGCGGTTCCGGTAGCGCTGATCGTGTGCTTTGAAAACGCGCTGCATTTCATTGTCGCGCCCGCCCTGATGGCGCTGGAAGGCGGCGACAAGCGATCGCCATGGCGCGTTGCTGCCGATATCGCCCGGAAGGTACTGCTGCACCCTTTCATCCTGTCGACAGCGCTGGGTTTTGTCGTGGCTGCGTTATCGTTACACCAACCGATCGCCTTCGAGCGATTTGTCAATTATCTCGCGCAAGCGGCTGCACCTTGTGCACTATTTGCCATGGGGATAACGCTCGCGCTGCGTCCGCTGAAGCGGGTTCCAGTCGAGATCGGCTATATCGTGCCGGCAAAGCTCATCCTGCATCCATTGGTCGTCTATGTCGTCTTGCAAGCTGTCGGCGGCTTCGATCCGATCTGGATCGAGGCGGCCGTATTGCTGGCGGCGTTGCCGACGGCAACGAACGTCTTCGTCATCGGCCAGCAATATGATGTCTGGCAGGAGCGGGCCTCCGCTACCATCCTGATCACCACGGCCTGTTCCGTGGTGACGGTTTCGCTGGTGCTCTATCTGATAAAGTCCGGCACCTTACCGGCGCAGCTTTTCCCGTAATGCCGACGAAAAGTTGCGCAGGCCGCCACCCGGTTCGATACCCTCGCGCATGACGATGTTGCGCAGCGGAGCAATGGCCGAAAGCACATGCAGGCCTGCCGCGCGCAGCATCTGTACCGGCAGGAAGTCCGACAGCAGCGAACGATTGAGAAGATCGACGCTTGCCGTGCGGCTGATGATGTCAGCACGTCTCTTGCGGTCGAAACTATCGCCCGATGTGGCCGGGATCGGCTGGTCTCCCCGCGTGCAGAGAATATCTGTCAGCGCCAGGATATCGCGAAGGCTGAGATTGAGGCCTTGCGCGCCGATTGGGGGGAAGACGTGGGCTGCTTCGCCGATCAGCGCGGCGCGACCCTTGCCGAAGCGATAGGCCGTCATGCCGGAAAGCGGCCAAACCTGCACGCTGTCCTCGACAGTTACCTCACCGAGCATCGACTGCATGCGTTCCTCGACCAGCCTGCCGAGTTCCTCAAGCGACTTCTCCGCATTGGCGGCGGCTTCGGCCGGCTTCTGAACCCAGACGAGGCTGGAGCGCCGGCCGGGCAGAGGTACCTGCGTAAAGGGGCCGCTTTCGGTATGGAATTCCGTGGAGATGTTCTGATGCGACAGGCTATGCGAAAAATTCAGAACCATTGCCGATTGCGGATAGGACCAGCCCTTGGTCTTGATTCCGAGCGTCTCTCGCACCATCGAATTGCGGCCGTCCGCGCCGACGACGAATGCCGCATCGATCGAATCGCCATTGTCGAGGGTAATCGATACGCCATCATCGCCGAAGGTGATCTCGGAAGCCGTGGCTTCGATGCGGTTGACATTGCCTTCCGCTTCGATGGCTTGGCTGAGATTGTCGAGCAACACGGCATTCGGAATATTGTAGCCGAACGCATCCAGGCCGATTTCGGACGATCGGAACGAGACGGTCGGCGCTCGCAATAGCCGTGATGTCCCGTCGATGATGCGCATCGTCGTCAGCGGCGCGGCTGAGGGTACGATCCTGTCCCACAGCGTCAGGCGTTCCAGAAAGCGGATCGACTGATCCATCAGCGCCGTCGTCCGCTTGTCGGCCTTGTTGTGCGGCGCCGCGACAAGGGCGACGGATCTTCCGCCGCGTGCCAGCGCGAAAGCCGTGATCATGCCGGCGAGTCCACCGCCGATAACGGCCACTTCAATCTGCTTCATATCGATGCCTCAATTGCCTTTGGTTCTGAAAATAAGCGCTTAGCCTGTTGAAATCCATGGGATGAAACATCGCAACGGGTGAAAATGACGGTAAGTCGCGCTAGCGTGCCCCGATAAACGCTTTTGCGCTGGCGATGCCGACCAAAGGATGCATATTAGCAAGAAAAACCGCCTGCCGGGGCAGGTGAATAAGCTGACGAGTCGTGGGGCGGATGAAAATCTTCAATTACAAGCGGGTGCCTTATGCGGAGATGCGTGCGTTCTCCGTTCATATACTGACGGCATCCGGATCGTTTCTCGCCTTTCTCGGTGTCGTCGCGGCATCAGAACATCGCTTCGTCGATATGTTCTGGTGGCTTGGCCTGGCGCTGCTGGTCGATGGCATAGACGGGCCGATCGCGCGCAAGGTCCGCGTCAAGGAAGTTCTGCCAAACTGGTCCGGCGACACACTCGACAACATCATCGATTACGTGACCTACGTGCTCCTGCCGGCCTTCGCGCTCTATGAGAGCGGTATGATCGGCGAGCCCTGGTCGTTTGTCGCCGCCGGCATGATCGTGGTTTCCAGTGCCATCTATTACGCCGATACCGGCATGAAGACGGACGAATATTTCTTCTCCGGCTTTCCGGTCGTCTGGAACATGGTGATCTTCACCCTTTTCGTCATCGGCGCCAGCGCCACGACAGCCATGATCCTCGTCGGCGTTTCCGTCGTCCTGACCTTTCTGCCGATCAATTTTCTTCATCCCGTGCGCGTCAAGCGCTTGCGGCCGCTGAACCTTGGCATATTTCTGTTCTGGTCGGCGCTTGGCATCTATTCGCTGCTGATGCATTTCGTCATGCCGCAATGGGCGGTTGTCCTGTTCATCGTCAGCGGGATTTATCTTTATTGCATCGGTGCCGTGCTGCAGTTTTTTCCGTCCCTCGGACGTCAGTAAGGATTGTGCATCATGAAGAAGACCAAGGCTATCCGTATTCATGAAAATGGCGGTCCGGAGGTCATGAAGCTGGAGGAGGTGGATTTGCCACCTCCCGGCGCGGGTGAGGTGCAGCTTCGCCATGCCGCGATCGGCCTCAACTTTATCGACGTCTACTTTCGCTCCGGCCTTTACAAGGCGCCCTATTTTCCTCTGCCGCTTGGCAAGGAAGCCGCAGGCACGATCACCGAAGTCGGGCCTGGCGTAACCGATTTTGCCGTCGGTGATCGCGTTGCCTATGCCGGCAGTGATGGCGCCTACAGCATCGAACGCAACATCGAGACCCGGCATCTGGTCAAAGTGCCCGATGATATTCCGCTTGAAACCGCGGCATCCATGATGCTGAAGGGCATGACGGCCGAGTATCTGCTGAACCGCACCTTCAAGGTTGGTCCTGGAACGACGCTGTTGTTTCATGCGGCTGCAGGCGGTGTTGGCCTGATTGCCGGCCAATGGGCTAAGGCTCTCGGCGCCCAAACCGTCATCGGCACTGCCGGTTCCGCCGAAAAGGTCGAACTAGCGCTGGCGCACGGCTACGACCACGTCATCGACTACAGCAAAGAGAATTTTGCCGAGCGTGTCCGCGAGATTACCGGAGGCAAGGGTGTCGATGTCGTCTATGACTCGGTGGGCAAGGACACGTTTCCGCAGTCGCTCGATTGCCTGAAGCCGCGCGGGATGTGGGTCACCTTCGGTCAGTCTTCCGGCCCGATCGAGAATTTCAATCTTGCCATCCTCAATCAGAAGGGCTCGCTCTTTGCCACTCGGCCGAGCCTTTTTGCCTATGTCGGCACAGCTGAGGAGTTGAGAGCCAGTGCAAAGGCGTTATTTGCTGTTGTGCAAAGCAGCAAAGTGCGTATCAATATTCATCAAACTTATCCGCTTGTTGATGCAGGGCGCGCGCACGCGGATTTGGAAGCCAGGAAAACGAGTGGAACTACACTACTGATCCCATAGATCCGTAAAGGGCAGGACGGTGGGAAGGAAATGAGGGGAACGTGTCGTCATCCGATGCGCCGGCAACCGGTGCACTATTGTCGGTTCGCAAACTGACGAAACTGTTCGGCAGTTTTACTGCTTGCAACGAAATCGATCTTGAAATCCAGCCGGGAGAAATTCACGCTCTCCTCGGAGAAAACGGCGCAGGGAAATCCACGCTCGTCAAGATGCTGTTCGGCGTGCTCGAACCGTCGCATGGACAGATCGTCTGGCAAGGGCAACCTGTGTCGATCGACGCGCCGGGCACGGCGCGCAAGCTCGGCATCGGCATGGTATTTCAGCATTTTTCTTTGTTCGAAGCGCTGACTGTCGCGGAAAATATAGCGCTCTCGCTCGACAGCAATATCCCGCTCGCAAAAATTTCCGAGGAAGCCGCAAAGCTCTCTCACGCCTATGGCTTGCCGCTCGATCCGAATGCACATGTCGCCGATCTTTCGGTTGGCGAACGCCAGCGCATCGAGATTGTGCGGGCGCTTCTGCAAAACCCGAAACTGATCATTCTTGACGAGCCCACTTCCGTTTTGACACCGCAGGAAGCCGATCGCCTTTTCGAGACCCTGTTTAAGTTGAGAGACGAAGGACGCTCGGTGCTTTACATCAGCCATCGGCTGGAGGAGGTGCAGCGCATCTGTTCGCGCGCCACCGTCCTGCGCCACGGCAAAGTTACGGGCGCCTGCGATCCGCGCCAGGAAACGACCGGTTCGCTCGCTCGTATGATGGTCGGCAACGATGTCGCCAGCGTGCAGCACGAGGGCCTCGGTGCGAAGGGAGATATTCTTCTGGAGATTGCCGGTCTTTCGGCACCTGCGCGAACCCCGTTTGCCATGGCACTAAAGGACGTGTCCCTGCGTGTGCGCGCCGGCGAGATCCTGGCGATTGCCGGGGTTGCCGGTAACGGCCAAGGCGAATTGTTCGATGTTATTTCCGGCGAATATACAGTCGCGGCAGATGATCTCGTCCAATTGCGCGGCAAGTCCGTCGGCACCAAGGGCATTAATGCGCGCCGACTGATCGGCGCAGGTTTCGTGCCGGAGGAACGCCACGGTCATGCTGCGGTATCCGCATTGAAGCTGTCGGATAACCTCGTGCTCGCCAGGCATCAGTCGGACCGCAAGTCGTTTCTGGGTGGTGGCTTCTTCAACGTCATCAGGCACGGCGCGGTCAAGCAGGCGACGAAGCGCATCTGCGAGGCGATGGATGTGCGCAAGAGCGGCGAGGATCCGGCTGCCGGCGCCTTGTCCGGCGGCAATCTGCAGAAGTTCATCGTCGGCCGCGAATTGGATCGTCAGCCGAGCGTGCTCGTCGTCAACCAACCGACCTGGGGCGTCGATGCCGGCGCCGCAAGCCGCATCCGCCAGGCACTGGTCGATCTCGCCCGCGACGGCTCGGCCGTGCTCGTCATCAGCCAGGATCTGGATGAGATTTTTGAAGTCGCGACCGATATTGCCGTCATTTCGGAAGGGCGGCTGTCGCCGTCCTATCCCGCCGGCGAGTTGACGCGCGAAAAGATTGGCCTGCTGATGGGCGGGCTGCATGAATCGAAGACGCATTCGGAGCCTGCACATGCGCATTGAACTTGAAAAGCGCCCGCAGGTCTCGAAACTGTTCGGTTTACTTTCACCTCTGCTTGCCCTCGCATTGGCGCTGATCGCAGGCACCATCATGTTCGCCGTCATGGGCAAGGATCCCGTCGAGGCGCTCGACGCCTTTTTTGTCGAGCCTCTGCTGGAAGTGTGGTCGCTGCACGAATTGGCGATCAAGGCGGGGCCGCTGATCCTGATCGCCGTCGGCCTATGCCTCTGCTACCGTTCCAACAATTGGAATATCGGTGCCGAAGGCCAGTTCACGATGGGCGCAATCGCCGGATCATTCATCCCGATCGTCTTCACTGATTGGCATTCGCCGATGATCCTGCCTTTGATGCTGATCGCTGGCGCCATCGGTGGCGCGCTCTATGCCGCCATTCCCGCGCTTTTGAAGGCGCATTTCAATACCAATGAGATCCTGACGAGCCTGATGCTTGTCTATATTGCGCAACTGTTCCTCGATTGGTTGTCGCGCGGGCCGTGGCGCGATCCGCAGGGCCATAATTTCCCGCAGAGCATCGATTTTCCGCCGGAAGCCGTCCTGCCGGCAATCTGGGAGGATTCCGGGCGCGCGCATTGGGGCATCGTCTTTGCCGTTATCGCGGCGATCCTTGCCTGGTTCGTTATGAAATATACGCTGAAAGGCTTTGAGATAAGCGTGCTCGGCCAGTCGGCGCGGGCAGGGCGCTTTGCCGGTTTTTCCTCGCGGAAAATGGTCTGGTTCGCCTTCCTCGTTTCGGGGGCGCTCTCGGGATTGGCCGGCATATCCGAAGTTTCCGGTTCCATCGGCCATCTGCAGCCGGCGATCTCGCCGGGTTACGGTTTCACCGCCATCATCGTCGCCTTTCTTGCGCGCCTCAATCCGCTCGGAGCCATCCTTTCCGGTCTGGTGCTGGCGCTGACCTATCTCGGTGGTGAAGCCGCGCAATTATCGCCGGGGATATCAGCCAAGGCGGCCAGCGTTTTCCAGGGCCTCTTGCTATTTTTCGTGCTCTCCTGCGACACACTGATCTATTACAAAATCCGTGTGATCTGGTCGCGAGTCCGTGGAGGTGCGGCATGAGCGTTTTCGAAGCAATCCTCCTGACGATCATCACCGCATCGACGCCGCTCGTTATCGCTGGCCTCGGCGAATTGGTGGTGGAGCGCTCGGGCGTCCTCAACCTCGGCGTCGAGGGCATGATGATTATCGGCGCCGTCGCCGCTTTTGTCGGCGCGCAGATGAGCGGGTCGCCCTATGTCGGCCTGCTGACCGGTATCATTGCCGGTGCGCTCTTCTCGCTGCTGTTCGGCTTCCTCACTCTGACGCTGGTGACGAACCAGGTCGCGACCGGTCTGGCTCTAACCATCCTCGGACTCGGCCTTTCCGGCATGATCGGTGAAGGCTATGTCAGTGTGCCTGGCGTCCAGCTGCACGAGATCGTCTTCCCGTTTCTGTCGGATATTCCGCTGATCGGCTCGGTGCTGTTCAAGCAGGATCTGACCTTCTACCTCTCAATCGCGCTTCTGATCGGCGTGAATTGGTTCCTCTTCCGCAGCCGCGCCGGCCTGAAACTGCGTGCCGTCGGCGACAGCCATGGCTCCGCCCATGCGCTCGGGATCGACGTCATCCGCACGCGTTATCTCGCTGTGATGTTCGGCGGTGCCTGCGCCGGGCTTGCCGGCGCGCAGCTCTCGCTCGTCTATACGCCGCAATGGGTGGAGAACATGTCGGCCGGCCGCGGTTGGGTGACGCTGGCGCTCGTCGTCTTCGCCTCCTGGCGGCCGATGCGCGTCATGGCCGGCGGTTATCTCTTCGGCGCCGTAACGATCCTGCAGTTCCATGCGCAGGGCTTCGGCGTCGGCATTCCCTCGCAATTCCTGTCGATGCTGCCCTATGCGTCGACTATTGTGGTTCTCGTCATCATCTCTCAAAATCGCCGCGCGACCTTGATCAACACGCCAGCGTCGCTCGGCAAGGCCTTCGTTCCGGAGCGTTGATTGCAACGGCCGGACCGATTTCTGCAAAACATGTCAAACCAGTAGGGGTAACCATGAAAAAACTAGCACTCGCCCTCACAACGACAGCGGCCGCCATCGTTGGTTTCGCTGCCGCTGCAGAAGCAGCACCGACCAAGGTCTGCTTCGTCTATGTCGGTTCGCACACGGACGGCGGCTATTCGCAGGCGCATGATCTCGGCCGTCAGCAGATCCAGAAGGAATTCGGCAACAAGATCGAGACGCCTTATCTCGAAAACGTACCGGAAGGCCCGGATGCCGAGCGCGCCATCGAGCGTCTTGCCCGTTCCGGCTGCTCGCTGATCTTCTCCACTTCGTTCGGCTTTATGGACGCGACCGTCAAGGTTGCCGCCAAGTTCCCGAAGGTGAAGTTCGAGCATGCGACCGGCTTCAAGAGCGGTCCGAATCTCGCGACCTATAACTCGCGCTTCTATGAAGGCCGCTACATTCTCGGCCAGATCGCCGCCAAGATGTCGAAGAACCATGGTGCCGCCTACATCGCGTCCTTCCCGATTCCGGAAGTCGTGATGGGCATCAACTCCTTCGAACAGGGCGCCCGCTCGATCGATCCGAGCTTCAAGCTCAAGGTCGTCTGGGTCAACACTTGGTTCGATCCCGGCAAGGAAGCTGATGCCGCCAAGGCCATGGTCGACCAGGGCGTCGATATCCTGACGCAGCACACCGATACGACGGCGCCGATGCAGGTGGCTGAAGAGCGCGGCATTCACGCTTTCGGCCAGGCTTCTGACATGATCAAGGCTGGCCCGAAGGCGCAGCTGACGGCGATCGTCGACACCTGGGGCAACTACTACTCCAAGCGTGTTCATGCGTTGCTCGACGGCACGTGGAAGTCCGAACAGAGCTGGGATGGCCTCAAGGACGGTATCCTGAAGATGGCGGACTATACGAACATGCCTGACGACGTGAAGAAGATGGCCCAGGAAACCGAAGCCAAGATCAAATCCGGCGAGCTGGCTCCCTTCACCGGTCCGATCAACAAGCAGGACGGCACGCCCTGGCTGAAGGCCGGCGAAAAGGCTGACGACGGCACGCTGCTCGGCATGAATTTCTACATCGAAGGCGTGGACGACAAGCTGCCGGCTTCGAAGTAAGCTCCATCGAATAGTTAAAGTTGAGAAAAGGGTGCCTCGGGCGCCCTTTTTTGTTGCGCTGCATCATCGAATGTCGATTTACAAAAGTATTACTATATGATTTTTTGGCGGCGGGCCTGAGGAGATGGCCTTTGGGAGATAATCATGAAGTTTAAGACCGCACTCGTTAGTGCTACGATTCTCGCTGCCTGCATGTTTACGTCGGCGTCGGCTAAAGACCTGGTTGTCGGCTTCTCGCAAATTGGTTCGGAGTCTGGCTGGCGCGCGGCTGAGACCACGTTGACCAAGCAGGAAGCCAAGAAGCGCGGCATCGACCTGAAATTCGCTGACGCGCAGCAGAAGCAGGAAAACCAGATCAAGGCGATCCGCTCGTTCATCGCGCAGGGTGTCGATGCGATCCTGCTGGCGCCCGTCGTCGAAACCGGCTGGGATGCCGTTCTGAAGGAAGCCAAGGAAGCAAAGATCCCGGTCATCCTGCTAGACCGCACGGTCGCCGCGCCGAAGGACCTTTATCTGACGGCTGTCACATCCGACCTGGTTCATGAAGGCAAGGTTGCCGGCGACTGGCTCGTGAAGACAGTCGGCGACAAGAAGTGCAACATCGTCGAGTTGCAGGGCACGACCGGTTCCTCGCCGGCCATCGCCCGCAAGAAGGGCTTCGAGGAAGCCATCAAGGGTCATGACAACCTGAAGATCGTTCGCAGCCAGACCGGCGATTTCACTCGCGCCAAGGGCAAGGAAGTCATGGAAAGCTTCCTGAAGGCTGAAAACGGCGGCAAGGATATCTGCGCGCTCTACGCTCATAACGACGATATGGCCGTCGGCGCCATTCAGGCGATCAAGGAAGCCGGCCTGAAGCCGGGCAAGGACATCCTGACCGTGTCGATCGATTCGGTTCCGGATCTCTTCAAGGCCATGGCTGCCGGTGAAGCCAACGCAACCGTGGAGCTGACGCCGAACATGGCTGGTCCGGCCTTCGATGCACTCGATGCCTACCTGAAGACCAAGAAAGAGCCGCCGAAGTGGATCCAGACGGAATCCAAGCTCTATACCCAGGCCGATGATCCGCAGAAGGTCTACGAGCAGAAGAAAGACCTCGGCTACTAAGACGAAAGCCCATCGCACCGAATCGGCAATGCCGCGCCGGTGCGATATCGTGTGCAAGATGCCGGCGCACTCATAGAATGCGCCGGCTATCGCTTTCGCAATTTGATTCATTCCAAGGAAATTCGCGCTTCATGGCTCACGACGTAGAGCGACTTCTGACGGCGACAGGTTTTTGTAAATATTTCCCTGGTTCGACCGCTCTCGATCATGTCGATTTCACATTGATGCGCGGCGAGGTCCATGCGCTTCTCGGCGAAAACGGTGCCGGAAAATCGACCTTGATCAAATGCATGACCGGCGCCTATCGCCGCGATGCGGGCACTCTGGTTCTCGACGGGGCCGAGATCGATCCGCATGATACGCTTGCCGCTCAGAAGCTCGGTATTGGAACGGTCTACCAGGAAGTGAACCTGCTGCCCAATCTGAGCGTGGCGGAAAATCTGTTTCTGGGTCGTCAGCCGCGGCGCTTCGGTATGGTCACCAGCCGCGTCATGAACAAGATGGCGAGAGATCTGCTGTTGCAATATGGCCTGGATATCGACGTCGGCCGCCAGCTCGATCGCTTTTCAGTCGCCATTCAGCAGGTGATCGCCATCGCCCGCGCCGTCGACCTGTCCGGTAAGGTCCTCATTCTCGATGAGCCCACTGCGAGCCTGGATACGCATGAAGTTGAGATGCTGTTCGGTATCGTCAGGCGATTGAAACAGCGCGGGCTCGGAATTGTCTTCATTACGCATTTCCTGGAGCAGGTTTACGAAATCTGCGATCGCATCACCGTTCTCCGCAACGGCCGGCTGGTCGGCACGCGCGAGGCGGACGGTCTTCCGCGGCAGACCCTGATCGCCATGATGCTCGGTCGCGAACTCGCCGAGACTGAAAGCACGATAAAGCAGAGCGAGACGGAAAGCGGCCCGGTCAAATATCATTTCACGAATTTCGGCAAGCGCGGCAAGATCAAGCCTTTCGACATGGAGGTGCGCGTCGGCGAAGTGGTCGGCATTGCCGGCCTGCTCGGCTCGGGGCGGACGGAGACCGCCGAAGTGCTCTTCGGCGTTGAGCGCGCCGACAGCGGCGAGGCGAAGATCGAAGGCAAGCCCGTTGCACTTTCCAGTCCGCGCGCCGCGATCAAGAGCGGCTTCGGCTTTTGCCCGGAAGACCGCAAGACCGATGGGATTATCGGTGATCTCTCCATTCGCGAAAATATCGTCATGGCGCTGCAGGCAAGGCGGGGCTGGGCAAGGCCATTGCCGCGCAGCGAGCAGAACGCCATCGCCGATCGCTATATCAAGGCGCTGGATATCCGCACGACCGACCGGGAAAAGCCGATCAGGCTCCTTTCAGGCGGTAACCAGCAGAAAGCGATACTTGCCCGCTGGTTGGCGACCAATCCGAGTTTCCTCATCCTGGATGAGCCGACGCGCGGCATCGATGTCGGTGCGCACGCGGAAATCATCCGATTGATCGAGGATCTTTGCCGGCAGGGAATGTCCCTGGTGGTCATTTCATCCGAACTCGAGGAGCTTGTCGCCTATAGTTCGCGAGTCATCGTCCTGCGCGACCGCGAACATATTGCTGAGTTGACCGGCAGTGAGATTACGGCCGGAAATATCGTCGAGGCTATCGCCACGGCTCAAAAGACGCGGGAGGACGCATGAGCTCGCCAATCAAAACCTCCTTGCTTCGGCTGATGCCTCAGCTCATTGCACTCGCGGTTATTCTTCTGTTGAATTTCATCATGTTCCCGCATTTCTTTCATCTGGAAGTTCAGAATGGAAGGCTCTACGGAAGCTTGGTAGACGTACTCAATCGCGGTGCGCCGGTAGCGCTGCTCGCCATCGGCATGACGCTGGTCATCGCCACGAAAGGGATCGATCTGTCCGTCGGGGCGGTCATCGCGATTTGCGGTGCTGTCGCGGCTTCCTCGATTGTTGCCGGCTACTCGCTTTCCTATACGCTGCTCTTGACGATCGGCATCGGTCTGGCATGTGGCCTCTGGAACGGATTCCTCGTCGCCGTACTCGATATCCAGCCCATCATCGCGACGCTGGTGCTGATGGTGGCCGGCCGCGGCATTGCGCAATTGATCACTGAGGGGGCCATCCTCACCTTCAACAATGACGGGCTGATCTTCCTTGGCAGCGGTTCCTTCGCCGCCTTGCCGATGCCGGTGGTCATCTGGCTTGTCGCTGCGCTTCTGGTGATTGCTCTGGTGCGGCGCACAGCTCTCGGAATGCTGGTCGAAGCCATTGGCATCAATCGTCGGGCAAGCACCTTGTCCGGTATCCGGACCCCGGTCCTGCTCATCGCTGTTTACGCACTGAGCGGCCTTTGTGCCTCGGTCGCGGGCATCATCGTGACGGCCGATATCAAGGGTGCGGACGCCAACAATGCCGGTCTGTGGCTTGAGCTGGATGCGATCCTTGCGGTCGTGGTTGGTGGCAATTCGCTCCTCGGCGGCCGTTTCAGCATCGTCGGTTCGCTGATCGGCGCGATGATCATTCAATCGGTCAATACAGGCATCCTGCTCTCCGGCTTTCCGCCGGAGTTCAATCTGGTGATCAAGGCGATCATCGTCATCGTCATTCTGGTCATCCAATCCCCCGCCATGCAGTCCGCAACCGCATTCTTCTGGCGCCGGCGCGGCGAGGGGCAGATGGTGCAAAAGGAGCAGGCAAAGTGAATTCGAAATATCTCCCGCTGCTTGCGACCATCGTCATCTTCATTCTGGCTTACGCCGGCTGCGTGACACAGTATCCCAACATGCTGTCGACGCGCGTGGTCGGCAACCTTTTGA
Organism: Martinezella sp. CNPSo 3890; assembly: GCF_057784455.1. NCBI lineage: Bacteria > Pseudomonadati > Pseudomonadota > Alphaproteobacteria > Hyphomicrobiales > Rhizobiaceae > Martinezella > Martinezella sp. CNPSo 3890. The sequence continues at coordinate 1,205,255 of NZ_JBXSOR010000001.1, forward strand.
CGGATAATGCCTTTCTCGGTATCGCAGCTGTCGGCATGACATTCGTCATCATCTCCGGCGGAATTGATCTGTCCATCGGATCGGTCATTGCCTTTACCGGCGTGTTCCTGGCGATCGTCCTTCGCGATACCACGATCCATCCCATGATCGCTTTCGCCCTGGTCCTCGCGATCACGACAATTTTTGGCGCCGGCATGGGCGCCATCATCCACTATCTCAGCATGCCGCCCTTTATCGTGACGCTGGCCGGCATGTTCCTGGCGCGGGGCATCGCCTTCGTGCTGTCGATCGACAGCATTCCGATAGAGCATGATTTCTACTCTCAGCTCAATGATCTCTATTGGCTGATGCCCGGGGGTGGCCGGCTGACTTTAATCGGCGGTCTCATGCTACTCGTCTTTGCCGGCGGCATCGTGCTGGCGCATCGCACCCGTTTCGGTGCCAATGTCTACGCGCTGGGTGGGGGTGCGCAGACCGCGGAACTGATGGGCGTGCCCGTGGGAAGAACGACGATCCAGATTTACGCTCTGTCCGGCTTTCTCGCCGGTCTATCCGGAATCGTTTTTTCCATTTATACCTCGGCGGGATATTCGCTTGCTACAGTCGGCGTCGAACTCGATGCGATCGCTGCCGTGGTTATAGGCGGAACACTGCTGACGGGAGGAGCGGGGTTCGTCGGAGGAACACTCATCGGAATTCTCATACAGGGCTTGATTCAGACCTACATCACCTTCGATGGAACGCTTTCCAGCTGGTGGACGAAGATATTGATCGGCTTGTTGCTGTTTGCCTTTATTCTGATGCAGAAGGGTCTCCTGCTGCTTTCCCGCTTGAATCGACGATATGCCTGAGGTAGGGACAGAGCGCTTGCGCGACAGATTGCTTGAGACCGGAAAATCAGAGGGGAAATCGCGCACGAGCCACGCTCAGGTGGTCGATGAGCTGGGCAAGGCGATCGTCTCCGGCGCGTTTCCGATCGGAAGCATTCTTCCTGGCGACAGCGAGCTTCTGCAACGATTCAAGGTATCGCGCACGGTCCTGCGTGAGAGTATGAAGACTTTGGCCGCAAAGGGGCTTGTGGTGCCGCGTGCGCGCGTCGGCACGCGCGTCACCGAGAAGATCCATTGGAACATGTTCGACAACGAGGTGCTCAACTGGCATTTCGAAAGCGGCGTCAACAAGGAGTTCCTTCTCCATCTTTACGATATACGCATGGCATTCGAGCCTTTTGCCGCAAGCCTCGTGGCGGAAAGGGCCAGTCGAGAGGACATCGAACTGCTCCGCAGTCTTGCCGCTGCCATGGCAGCGCCGCATCATACCTCCGATAGCCTCGCGGTCGCCGATCTGCATTTCCACCTGGCAATTACGGAGGCTTCGCAGAACCCATTCATGCGATCGCTGGGCGGACTTATCGAAGCTGCACTCGTCGGCATGTTCCGCATGAGCGCACCGCCTTCAACCAATGGCTTCGCCAATATTGCGGATACGCATATGGCCATAGTGGACGCGATAGCGGCGCGTGACGGCCTTTCGGCCCATAAGGCGATGGAATTTGTGATCATCGATGGGCGCCAACATGTTCTCGAAGCTTTCGAGGCTCTTGCCGAAGCCTGAAGGTCGCCTTCAATTTCGCCGTGGTTCATCGCTCGACTTGTTGATATGAGGGGAGTCGCCCGGCCCCCGGGCGGCGCTTGACCGTATATCTCGGAGCTTGAAATGGAACGCAGCTGCCTCGCCATCATCCTCGCCGCCGGCGACAGTACCCGCATGAAGTCGTCGATGTCGAAGGTCCTGCACCCGATTGCCGGGCGTCCGATGATCGCCCATGTCATGGAGGCGATCGCCAGGACCGGGATTTCAGCGGCGGCTCTGGTGGTCGGGCGCGATGCGGATGAGGTCAGCGCGGCAGCATCGATCGGCGATATTGCCGTCGAATCCTATCTGCAGAAGGAGCGGCTCGGCACGGGCCATGCCGTGTTGGCGGCGCGCGAGGCGATTGCCCGCGGATATGACGATATTATCGTTGCCTATGGAGACGTCCCTCTGCTGACCGATGTGCCGCTTCGTGCGGCCCGCCAGGGACTGGCCGATGGCAATGACATCGTCGTCATCGGCTTTCATACGGAGCATCCCAACGTCTATGGCCGCTTGCTGGTCAAGGATGGCGAACTGATCGCCATTCGAGAAGCCAAGGACGCCACCGATGCCGAACTGGCGATAAAGTGGTGCAACAGCGGGCTGATGGCGATCAATGGCCGCAAGGCGCTGGAGCTTCTCGACCGCATCGGCAACAACAATGCCAAGGGCGAATATTATCTCACCGATCTCGTCGAGATCGCCCGCTCGCTGGGCGGCCGCGCCGTTGCGGTCGATGCGCCCGAGGTCGAAATGACTGGCTGCAACAACCGGGCCGAGCTCGCCTTCATCGAGCGCCTCTGGCAGGAGCGGCGCCGGCAGGAGCTTATGCTGTCGGGCGTGACCATGGTGGCGCCAGAAACCGTGTTCCTCGCCTATGACACCGTGATCGGCCAGGATGCGTTGATCGAACCAAATGTCGTTTTCGGTCCCGGTGCGGTGATCGAGGGGGGCGCGGTCATCCATGCCTTCTCGCATATTGAGGGCGCCCATGTCAGCGCCGGCGCGACGGTTGGGCCCTTCGCGCGGCTGCGTCCAGGTGCGGATCTCGCCGGCGGTGCCAAGGTCGGCAATTTCTGCGAGGTCAAGAACGGCAAGATCGGCGAGGGTGCCAAGGTCAATCACCTGACCTACATCGGCGATGCGACGATCGGCGCCGGCAGCAATATCGGCGCTGGCACGATCACCTGCAACTATGATGGGGTCAACAAACATGAGACGCATATCGGCGCCAATGCTTTCGTCGGTTCCAACTCATCGCTGGTCGCGCCCATCCGCATCGGCGACGGCGCATATATTGCTTCCGGAAGTGTCATCACCGATGATGTTCCGGCCGATGCGCTGGCTTTTGGCCGGGCTCGCCAGGAAGTAAAGCCGGAGCGAGCCAAGGCAATCCGCGAGCGAGCTCTTGCCATCAAGGCGGCAAAGAAGGGCGGCCACTAAAACTCGCGTGTCGACGTAACGGTCAGAAATCGAAAGTGACCGTGACGGCAATTGAGAAAATCGCAGGAATGATTAGGACTTGCCCTCATATCTGAGGCCAGACGGAGAGCTGTATGTGCGGTATTGTGGGGATCGTCGGAACGAAGCCTGTGGCGGAGCGCTTGGTGGACGCGCTGCGGCGGCTCGAGTACCGCGGCTATGATTCGGCGGGAGTTGCGACGATCCACGACGGCGTGATGGATCGCCGCCGCGCGGAGGGAAAGCTGTTCAATCTGGAAAAGCGCCTCGAGTCGGATCCTTTGCCCGGCACGACCGGCATTGCACATACGCGTTGGGCAACCCACGGCGTTCCGAATGAAACCAATGCCCATCCGCATTTCGTCGAAGGTGTTGCTGTCGTCCACAACGGCATTATCGAGAACTTCTCCGAGCTGCGCGAAGAATTGAAGGCCGAAGGCCAGGAATTTGCCTCGCAAACGGATACGGAAGTTGTCGCTCATCTATTGGCGAAATACGTTCGCGAAGGCCTGGACGCACGTTCGGCCATGCTGAAAATGCTGAACCGTGTGACGGGCGCCTACGCATTGGCCGTGATGTTTCAAAACGATCCCGGCACGCTGATGGCGGCGCGTTCTGGCCCGCCACTTGCGGTCGGCTACGGCAAGGGCGAGATGTTCCTCGGTTCGGATGCCATCGCACTTGCGCCTTTCACCAACGAAATCACCTATCTCGTCGATGGTGACTGCGCCATCGTTAGCCATGCCGGCGCGACCATTCTCGATTTCAGCGGCAAGGAAGTGAGCCGGCCGCGGCAGATTTCCCAGGCGACCGCCTATGTCGTCGATAAGGGCAATCATCGCCACTTCATGGAAAAGGAAATCTACGAGCAGCCGGAAGTCATTTCCCATGCGCTCAGCCACTATGTCGATTTCGCCAGCCATCGCGTGCGCCCGGATGTCTCGGCCATAGATTTCGGCGGCGTGTCCGGCCTTGCAATTTCGGCTTGCGGCACCGCCTATCTTGCCGGCCTGATCAGCAAATACTGGTTCGAGCGCTATGCGCGTCTTCCGGTCGAAATCGATGTGGCCTCAGAATTCCGCTATCGCGAAATGCCGTTGTCGCCGTCGCAAGCGGCGCTGTTCATTTCCCAATCCGGCGAGACCGCGGATACCTTGGCTTCGCTGCGCTATTGCCGGGACAACGGCCTGAAGATCGGCGCCGTGGTCAACGTCAGGGAATCGACCATCGCGCGTGAATCCGACGCGGTGTTTCCGATCCTGGCTGGTCCCGAGATCGGCGTCGCCTCGACGAAGGCTTTCACCTGCCAGCTTGCGGTTCTCGCATCGCTCGCGATCGGAGCAGGCGTTTCTCGCGGTACTATCAGTGCCAAGGATGAGGAAGGGATGGTGCGCCATCTCGTCGAGATGCCGCGTATCATGGCGAATGTGCTGAATATCATTCAGCCGCAGATGGAAAGCCTGTCGCGCGAAATCTCGAAGTTCAAGGATGTGCTCTATCTCGGTCGCGGCACGAGCTTCCCGCTCGCCATGGAAGGCGCGCTGAAGCTGAAGGAGATTTCCTACATCCACGCAGAGGGCTATGCGGCCGGCGAATTGAAGCACGGGCCGATCGCGCTGATCGACGAGAATATGCCCGTCATCGTCATTGCTCCGCATGACCGCTTCTTTGACAAGACCGTTTCCAACATGCAGGAAGTGGCGGCGCGCGGCGGCCGAATCATCTTCATCACGGATGAGCTTGGTGCGGCAGCCTCGACATTGCCGACCATGGCGACCATCACCTTGCCCGTCGTCGACGAGATCATCGCCCCGATCATATTCTCGCTGCCGATTCAATTGCTTGCCTATCATACGGCCGTCTTCATGGGCACGGACGTCGATCAGCCGCGCAATCTCGCCAAATCGGTCACCGTGGAATAGGACAACTTCCGTTCCGCATTTGCCGTCACGTCGTCGTGAGCCGGACGTTTGTTCGGCTCGCGGACGCGGCTGGCGGGTTGTATGCCGCGCAGATTTCTGGCACGATTCCCATACTGAGATGGTGGGGAGGATTTGCCGGGTAGCAGTAGGCGGCGGAACGGAGTTTTCGAGCGGCGAATGACTGAAAAACTCATCAAAATGTCCGTAACCACGCGGATCAGAAATAATTTCCTGGCCGGCCTGATTATCTGCGCCCCGATCGCCATCACGCTCTGGCTGACCTGGTCCGTCGTTCATTGGGCCGATAGCTGGGTTCGCCCCTATATTCCCGCGCGCTACGATCCTGAAAGCTATCTGAACTTCGCCGTTCCGGGGACCGGCCTGGTGATCGCGATGATCTTCATCACGATCGTTGGTTTCCTCGCCAAGAACCTGATCGGCCAGAGCATCGTCCGCTTCGGGGAGTCGATCGTCAACCGCGTGCCGCTGGTGCGGACCATATATAAGAGCGTCAAGCAGATCTTCGAGACTGTGCTGAAAGAGCAGGGCACATCCTTCAAGAAGGTCGGGCTGATCGAATATCCAAGCCCGGGCCTCTGGTCGATGGTTTTCATATCGACCGATGCCAAAGGGGAGATCGCCTCGAAATTCAATGCCATGGGGCAGGACATGGTGGCGGTCTTCCTGCCGCCGACACCTGTTCCCACGGCCGGCTTTCTGGTTTTCGTTCCACGCGAAAAGATCACGGTGCTCGACATGAGCCCGGAGGATGGCGCCAAACTGCTGATCTCGGGCGGACTTGTATCGCCCGAATACAAGGAAGAGCTCGTCGCGGCAAAGGGGCTGCCCAGGCCAGTTCCGATAAAATCGCTGACTTAGAAACGCTCCCGTTCCTGTCGTAGGTTGCCTGGCCTCGCGTACCGCGCGAACTGTCATGTCTCTATCATATTGACGCCTTAGATCGTCCTACGGGACAGGCAATCGGATGCATCTCATCAAACATTCGGAGTTTCGACCCCGGCTGTTGTTCTTCGACGCAGCTTGAGAGCGGGTCGGAGATGGATCTCATTGTCTCCATACGTATTTTCACTGGAGGATATTGTCTTGAAATATATGCATTCGAAGAGCTTGCCGCTGTTGTCGGCCGCGCTGGCCACATTTGTTTTTTCTGCACCGGTCGCGGCGCTTGCTGATAATTCCATCGCAGTCCAGGGCGTGACGCTCGTCAACAAGGGACGTGTCGCGGTCGGTCGTATCCCCGCCAATCTGCGCGACAAGTTCGGCGAGACCTTCGGTTCCGGTTCGGGCATGTCGATCGACACCAAGAGCTGGGTCCGCAATGCCGACGGCACCTATAAGGGTTCGCTCTGGCTGCTGCCGGACCGCGGCTATAATGTCGCCGGCACCACCGATTATCGCGGACGTCTCAACATCATCGATATCAAGCTGACGCCGGTTGCTCCCGGGGCGACGCCGTCGGCCGGCCAGGAACAGTCGGGCGTCGAAGCCAAGCTCGCGGATACTCTGCTTTTGAAAGACAACAAGGGCAACGAAACCACTGGCCTCGACCCCGCCAACGGCGTTCGCCAGGCAGAAAGCGGTATGCCGCTTTTGCCGCAGGCACCGAACGGCAAGATCTCGCTCGATAACGAAGCTGTTGCTCGGCTGCCCGACGGTTCGATGTTCATCAGTGACGAATACGGTCCTTACATCTATCGCTTCTCGGCAGACGGGCGCATGATCTCGGCCACGGCACCGCCGGCGGCGTTTCTGCCGATGCGCCACGGCGCCGTGAATTTCTCCTCGAACAATCCCGGCCCCGGTGAAGCCGCGCCCGATCCGAAGGATCCGACCAGCGGTCGCCAAAATAATCAGGGCTTCGAGGGGATGTCCCTGACGCCGGACGGCAAGTTCCTGATCGTCGTGCTTCAGTCCGCGACCCGCCAGGACGGTGGCGATTCCAGCTCTACCAGGCAGAATACACGCGCCTTGGTCTATGATGCCGCCGATCTCGACCATCTGAAACTGGTGCACGAATATGTCGTGCCTCTGCCGGTCTTCACCAATGACAAAGGCAAGACGGCCGTCGCCGCGCAAAGCGAAATCGTGGCGCTCTCACCGACAAGCTTCCTGATGCTGGCGCGCGACAGCAACAATGGTTATGGCCAGAAGGGCGATAAGTCGCTCTATCGTAGCATCGTTGCCGTCGATGTGTCCGCTGCCACCGATATTGCCGGCGGCAAGTTCGACGGCGACACGGCTGTCGCGCCAAAGGGCGTTCTTGATCCCTCCGTCAAGCCGGCTTTCGTCAGCCAGTTCATCGACATCAACGACAGCGCCGATCTTGCGCGCTTCGGTCTGCACAATGGCGCGCCGAACGACCGTAACAACCTCTCGGAAAAGTGGGAGGCCATGTCGATCGCCAGCGTTCAGGATCCGAAGCTGCCCGACGACTACTTCCTGTTCGTCGCCAATGACAACGACTTCATCACCCAGGACGGTTTCCAGGTCGGAGCCGCCTATAAGGATGAAAGCGGTGCCGATGTCGACACCATGTTCCAGGTGTTCCAGGTCACCATTCCCGGCCTCGCCGCAAAGTAATGTCGTGAGAGACAGGGATGGACGCGGCTAACGCGTCCATCCGCTTACCCCGCTCGCAGGAACCGGATCGCCTCGTCGCGACGGAAGAGATAGAGCAGGGTGCGTACCGCGCTGCCACGCTCGCTGGTCAGTTCCGGATCGCGCTCGATCAGATAGGCGGCATCCTTGCGGGCGATCTCCAGAAGGTCGGCATGAGCCTCAAGGCTGGCGATGCGGAAGCCGGGCGTGCCGGATTGACGCGTGCCTAGAAGCTCGCCTTCGCCACGCAGCTTCAAATCCTCCTCGGCAATGCGGAAGCCGTCCTCGGTCTCGCGCATGATCGACAGCCGCGCATGCCCGGTTTCACCGAGGGGGCCTTTGTAGAGAAGAATACAGGTCGAGGCTTCGTCACCGCGACCGACACGTCCGCGCAATTGGTGAAGCTGCGCAAGGCCAAAACGCTCGGCATGTTCGATGACCATGATGGTCGCGTCGGGGACATCGACGCCCACTTCGACGACGGTCGTGGCGACCAGCAGGCGGATCTCGCCATTCTTGAAGGCCATCATCACGGCGTCTTTTTCCGGGCCGCTCATCCGGCCATGGATCAGGCCGATGCCCGGTCCAAGCGCCTTGGTCAATGTCTCATGGCGCTCTTCGACGGACATTAAATCGGATTCTTCGGATTCCTCCACAAGTGGGCATATCCAATAGGCTTTTTTACCCTCAGATAGCGCGCTTCTCAGGCGTGCGACGATGTCGCCGGTTCGTTCATTCGGAATGGTGATCGTCTGGATCGGCTTGCGTCCCGCCGGCTTCTCAGTGAGCTTCGAAACGTCCATATCGCCGAAGGCGGCGAGCACCAGCGTTCGCGGTATGGGCGTTGCGGTCATCACGAGCATATGAGGAGAGATGCCCTTCGCGGTCAGGCGCAGGCGTTGGTGAACGCCGAAGCGGTGCTGTTCGTCGACCACAGCCAGCATGAGGTTGGCATAGGCGACGCTGTCCTGAAAGAGAGCATGCGTGCCGATTATGATCTGTGCTTCCCCGGAAGCGATGCGTTCAAGGATCGCATCCCGCTCGCGTCCCTTCGTGCGGCCTGTGAGAACTTCGACGGAAAGGTTTGCACTAGCAGCGAATTTCGAAATCGTTGCATAATGCTGGCGGGCGAGAATTTCGGTCGGCGCCATCAGCACGGCCTGGCCGCCGCTTTCGATCACGGCTGCGATCGCCATCAGTGCCACCAGCGTCTTTCCCGCGCCGACATCACCCTGCAGCAGCCGAAGCATGCGCTCGGTGCCGGCCATATCCTTCAGAATATCGGCAACCGCTTCACGCTGGCTGTTCGTCATCGAGAAGGGCAGGGATTCCAGTAACTTGCGGCTGATTTCTCCAGTTGCATGCACCGGCTGTCCCGCAACCTTGCGCAACCTTTGGCGCACCAACGAAAGCGATAATTGCCCCGCCAGGAATTCATCATAGGCAAGCCGGCGGCGCGCGGGAGATTGCGGATCGATATCGGCCGCATCTCTCGGCGCATGCAGCATGTGGAAGCTATCGGAGATCGAGGGAAAGCCCTGCTTCTGCGTAAGGGCTATATCATCCCACTCAGGCAACTGCGGAATGCGCGGCAGCGCCGCCTCGATGGTCTTGCGCAGGAACTTCGGCGTGAGGCCGGCGGTTAGTGGATAGACCGGTTCGACGAGCGGCAGGTTTTCCGCTTCACTCTCGCGCATGATGTAATCCGGATGCACCATAGATGGGCGGCCGTTGAACCAGTCGACCTTGCCGCTGACGGTGACCGTCTCGTCGATCGGCAGCTGCTTTTCGAGCCATTGTGCCTTGCCCCGGAAGAAGACCAGCGCCAATTCTCCGGTCTCGTCGTGCAGATAGACGCGATAGGGAACGTTGCTACGCGCATTCGGCGGCGGCTGATGACGGTCGACACGGCCGGTAATGGTGACGATGGCGCCCTGCGGCGCCCTCGCGATACCGGGCTGCTCGCGTCGGTCGATGATCGAATGCGGCGCGTGGAAAATGAGGTCGATGACCCGACAATCGTCGATCGTTTCGCGGTCGAGCAGCTTTACCAGCAGCTCGGATACCTTCGGCCCGACGCCGGGCAGCGAAGAGATGGAGGCAAACAGCGGGTCGAGGATAGCGGGACGCATGGCCGGCAAAATGCGACGGGCAGGGCGCATTTGGCAAGGGGCAGCGGAAAACTCGATCCCTTTGAGCCCGACACTCCCCGGAAAATTGCATCGCAAGTGCTTTTTTCTTAAAAACCGGTTCCCACCTGTGAGCGCTGGTTTTATAGAGACGCATCAACATAAAGGTGTTTTTGATGACTGGGCTGACCCTCAGCAGTGCCGATCTCGATCCTCGCCGCCGGCGCATCCTTTTCCGTTGCTGGCATCGCGGTATCCGCGAAATGGATCTGGTCTTCGGCCAGTTTGCCGATAATGAGCTGCCGGGGCTTTCCGAGGCCGATCTCGATGAGCTCGAGCGCATCATGGCCGAGGAGGATAACGATCTCTTGAAGTGGATCCTCGGCAGCCAGCCGACGCCGCAGCATCTGCAGACGCCTCTCTTTGAGCGTCTGGCCTCCTACAAGCCCGATTTCGAAGAGATCGCCGAGAGGTTCGGATTAACGAAATGATCCCCGGTTTCGACGCGAAGAAGCTGCTCGCCGCCAGCGAGCCGATGACGATCGGTCATGTTCCGGCCGGCCTGGAGCCGTTCCTGATTGCCGAAATGGCAAAGGCCGGCCAGCCGATCGCCTATGTCATGTCGGACGGCCAGCACATGGCCGATGTCGAACAGATGCTCGGCTTCATCGCGCCCGAAATCCCGGTGCTCACCCTGCCGGCCTGGGATTGCCTTCCCTACGACCGCGTTTCCCCAAGCTCCGACACCTCGGCGCGGCGCTTGGCGGCTTTGTCCGGCCTGATCGCGCATCATCGCAAGCCGCACGCGGCCATCGTGCTGGTGACCGTCAACGCCATGCTGCAGAAGGTGGCACCGCAAGATATTATCGAGAGCCTGGCGTTCTCGGCCCGTCCCGGCAATCAGGTCCGGATGGACGACATCGCGGCCCGCCTGGAGCGCAACGGTTTCGATCGCGTCGCAACGGTACGTGAGGTCGGTGAATATGCGGTGCGCGGCGGCATTCTCGACGTCTTCGTTCCCGGCACGGAAGAGCCGGTGCGCCTGGATTTCTTCGGCGATACGTTGGAAAGCATCCGTAGCTTCGATCCGGCAAGCCAGCGTACAACTGGGCAGGTGCGTTCGCTCGATCTCAATCCGATGAGCGAAGTGACGCTGACGCCGGATACGATCAGCCGCTTCCGCAAGAGCTATCTCTCCGCCTTTGGCGCCGCTACGCGCGATGATGCGCTCTATCTCGCCGTATCCGAAGGTCGGCGATACGCCGGCATGGAACATTGGTTGCCGCTCTTCTATGAGAAGCTGGAGACGGTTTTCGACTATCTCAAGGGCTTCCGCTTGGTCACGGATCACACCGTGCGCGAGGCGGCAGAGGAGCGTTCCAAGCTCGTCTTCGACTATTACGATGCCCGCCTGAATTCCGGCCAGCAGGCCAAGGGGCAAATGGCGCAGGGCACGCCCTATAAACCGGTCACGCCGGGCCAGCTCTATCTCGATGGCAAGGCCTTCGGCACTTCGCTTGATGCCTTCGGCGCCATCCGCATCTCGCCCTTCAACGAACATGAGGGTGAGGCGCGTCGCGTCATCGAGCTTGATGCCCGCCAAGGGCCGCGCTGGGCGCGCTCCGCCACCGATGGCGCCGACAGCGAGCGCATCAACGTCTTTGACGCGGTCGTCAAGCATATTGCCGACAAGCGGGCGGCAGGCGGCAAGGTGCTCATATCCGCCTGGACCGAAGGTTCGCTCGATCGCCTGCTGCAGGTGCTTTCCGAACATGGGTTGGCGCGCGTCAAGACCATCGAGGCCTTCAAGGATCTTAGCGGCCTGGCGAAGGGCGAGGCGGCTGCCGCCGTACTCAGCCTCGAAGCCGGCTTCGAGGCCGGCGATCTCATCGTCATCGGCGAGCAGGATATTCTCGGCGACCGCATGGTGCGCCGCTCGAAGCGCCGCAAGCGCGCCGCCGACTTCATCTCGGAAGTGGCAGGCTTGGATGAAGGCTCGATCGTCGTTCATGCCGAGCATGGCATCGGCCGTTTCGTTGGGCTGAGGACCATCGAGGCTGCCGGTGCACCGCATGCCTGCCTTGAGCTGCAATATGCCGACGATGCCAAGCTGTTCCTGCCGGTCGAGAATATCGATCTGCTCTCGCGCTTTGGCGGCGAGGGCACCGAGGCGCAGCTTGACAAGCTCGGCGGCGGCGCATGGCAGATGCGTAAGGCGAAGCTCAAGAAGCGCCTTCTGGATATCGCTGGTGACTTGATCCGTGTTGCGGCCGAGCGCTTGACGCGCCATGCGCCGGTGCTGACCTCACCCGAAGGGCTCTACGACGAATTCGCTGCGCGCTTCCCCTATGATGAGACCGATGACCAGATGAACGCCATCGAGGCGGTGCGTGAGGATCTTGGTGCCGGCCGGCCGATGGACCGCCTCGTCTGCGGCGACGTCGGTTTCGGCAAGACGGAAGTGGCGCTTCGCGCAGCCTTCGTCGCTGCCATGAACGGCGTGCAGGTCGCTGTCGTCGTGCCGACGACCCTGCTTGCCCGGCAGCATTTCAAGACCTTCTCCGAGCGTTTCCGCGGCCTGCCGATCCGTGTGCAGCAGGCATCCCGCCTGGTGGGCGCCAAGGATCTGGCGCTGACCAAGAAGGAAGTGGCGGAAGGCAAGACCGATATCGTCGTCGGCACGCATGCACTGCTCGGCGCCGGCATCCAGTTTGCCAATCTCGGCCTGCTCATTATCGATGAAGAGCAGCATTTCGGCGTGAAGCACAAAGAGCGTCTGAAGGAACTGAAGAGCGACGTGCATGTGCTGACGCTTTCGGCGACGCCGATCCCGCGCACGCTGCAGCTGGCGATGACGGGTGTGCGCGAACTGTCGCTCATCACCACGCCGCCGGTCGACCGCATGGCCGTGCGCACCTTCATCTCGCCTTTCGATTCGCTCGTGATCCGCGAAACGCTGATGCGCGAGCATTATCGCGGCGGCCAGAGCTTCTATGTCTGTCCGCGTCTCGCTGATCTCGCCGATATCCACGCCTTCCTGCAATCCGATGTGCCTGAGCTGAAGGTGGCGGTCGCGCACGGCCAGATGCCGGCTGGCGAGCTGGAAGACATTATGAACGCCTTCTACGAAGGCCGTTATGACGTGCTGCTCTCTACGACCATCGTCGAATCCGGCCTAGACGTGCCGACCGCCAATACGTTGATCGTCCACCGCGCCGATATGTTCGGGCTTGCCCAGCTCTATCAGCTGCGCGGCCGCGTCGGTCGCTCCAAGGTCCGCGCCTTTGCGCTCTTCACCCTGCCGGTCAACAAAGTCCTGACCACGACGGCGGAGCGCCGGCTCAAGGTGCTGCAGTCTCTGGACACGCTCGGTGCCGGCTTCCAGCTGGCAAGCCACGATCTCGACATCCGCGGCGCCGGCAATCTGCTCGGCGAGGAACAGTCAGGCCATATCAAGGAAGTCGGCTTCGAGCTTTACCAGCAGATGCTCGAAGAGGCCGTCGCCGAGGTCAAGGGCGTCGATGAGATCCAGGATACAGGCTGGTCGCCGCAGATCTCCGTCGGCACGCCTGTCATGATCCCCGACGACTACGTGCCCGATCTGCATCTGCGTATGGCGCTCTATCGCCGCCTCGGCGAGATCACCGAGCTGAAGGAAATCGACGGTTTCGGCGCCGAAATGATCGACCGCTTCGGTCCCTTGCCGATCGAGGTTCAGCACCTGCTCAAGATCGTCTACATCAAGTCGCTCTGCCGCGTCGCCAATGTCGAGAAGCTGGACGCCGGCCCGAAGGGTGTCGTCGTGCAGTTCCGCAACAAGGAATTTCCGAACCCGGCCAACCTCGTCGGCTATATCGCCAAGCAGGGCACGATGGCCAAGATCCGCCCCGATCAAAGCGTCTTCCTGACCCGCGATCTTCCGACACCGGAAAAGCGGCTGCAGGGAGCGGCCGTGGTCATGACGCAACTGGCGGAGCTGGCGAAGTAGTTGTTCCGCTTACAGCGATCCAGCAAAGGATGCTGCGGCCAATAGTATGCCTGTAAGAATATTCGCCAGAAACAGCCGGTAATTGACCTCAGGGCGTGAAAGATCGAGGCGCCAGGTCTGCCAGCCGAGATGCACGGCTATGACGAGCATTCCGACCACATAGGGCAATGACATGCCCGTCAGCCAACCACCGGTGGACCATGCAGCGACGGCAATGGCATAGAACAAGCCGATACATGCCTTGCCGCGCGAGCCGAACAGGATGGCGGTTGATTTCAAGCCCAGTCGCGTATCATCGCGAACGTCGACATAGGCGTAAACGGTATCGTATCCGATCTGCCAGGCGATAGCGCCGAGCCACATCAGAGCCGCGCCGACAGGAATCGCGCCTGTGACTTCCGGCCAGGCCATCAGCATTCCCCAATTGAAGGCCGCGCCAAGAATGGCCTGAGGCCAATATGTGAAACGTTTGCAGAGCGGATAGACAAACACGAGCGGCAAGACGCTGATCGCGACAAGGCGTGTGAATGGCGTCAGGAAGAACAGAAGCGAAGCAGCGAGCGTGAGTTCGGCCGCAAGAAACAGCACGGCCTGCGGCACGCCGATCTGTCCGCTCGCCAATGGCCGAAAGCGTGTACGCTCGACATGCCCATCAAACTTTCGATCCGCAATGTCGTTGACAGTCGAGCCCGCGCTTCTCATCAGCAATGCGCCTAGCGAGAAAATGGCTAGCTGTCTGATATCTGGAAAACCATGTGAGGCTTGGATGAGCGCTGCCCAGCAAGGAAAAAGCGTCAGCCAAATGCCGACGGGCCGATCCAGCCGCGCAAGCCGCGTGTAGGGTCTCAACGCCGCGGGTAAACGGCGGTCCACCCAGTTTAATATCGCTCAGATCGGGACGGGTGGATACGTTCATCATCGAAATCCGCGGTTTCATCGACGAAGAAAAATAGCGACTTCCGCACATCTCGCAACGGCTGGAGGCGCGGCTGCGCCAATTTAGCCTTGCGGTCGCGTCCGGCCCGCGACGGCCATTTTCCGCCGCGGGCCGAAATCTGACCATATCCTCAAGCCGCCTGCGGCTTACGCTTCTCCCCAGCATCTGGAATGCGCGCGATGACCTTGATCTCAAAATCGAAGCCCGCCAGCCAGTTGACGCCAACCGCCGTCCAGTTCGGATAGGGCTTTTCGGTGAAGATCCGGTTCTTGACGGTCATGATAGCGCCGAACTGCCGCTCCGGATCGGTGTGAAACGTGGTGACATCGATGATGTCGTCGAAGGTGCAGCCTGCGGCTTCCAAGGTTGCTCTCAGATTGTTGAAGGCGAGTTCGACCTGTTTTTCGAAATCCGGCTCTGGGCTTCCATCCGCACGGCTACCGACTTGACCGGAGACGAACAGCAGGTCGCCGGAACGGATTGCGGCGGAATAGCCGTGCTCCTCATAAAGCGCATGTCTGTTCTTCGGGAAAATTGCATTGCGTGTCGTCATGGTGTCGGCTCTCATTCGCGTTGATCTGAAAAGATGGGAAGGACGCAAGCTCGCGCGAGGCTTCCAAACCGCCGCCTCGTTTGATATACGGCGCGTATGTGAGATATTGATATGCGCGGCGTATGTCAATATTTCAAATACGAAACGTATGTGAAATTTGAGGGTGATATGGCAAAGCGCCTGGAAACGATGGAAGAAAATCGCACCAAGTTGATTGCCGCTGCGCGGAAAGCTTTCGCGGAGAAAGGATTTGCGGCGGCTTCAATGGATGAGTTGACGGCGGATGTCGGTCTGACGAGGGGCGCGCTCTACCACAATTTCGGCGACAAGCGCGGATTACTCGCCGCAGTCGTCGATCAGATCGACAATGAGATGGCGCTGCGGGCGAAGGAGATCGGCGCACAGGCGGACGGTGACTGGCAAGGACTGCTTGCGGAAGGCGAGGCCTACATCAAGATGGCGCTCGATCCGGAGGTCCAGCGCATCGTCCTGCTCGATGGGCCGGCTGTTTTGGGCGATCCCTCGAAATGGCCAAGTCAGAATAGCTGCCTCGCGGGGACCCGGCAGACGGTGTCAAAGCTTCTGGAACAAGAGGTGGTCAAACCGGTCGATGCCGAGGCGGCAGCCCGGCTCATTTCGGGCGCAGCGCTGAATGCCGCTCTCTGGGTTGCTGCCAGCGATAATCCGACGGAGGTGCTGCCCAAGGCGATAGAGGCCTTCCGGACGATGGCTTCGGGACTGCTGGCAAAGACCTGATGCCGGTTATGGCTCAGCTGCTTCCGCGATCGGCGATTCGCGGAAGCCCTCGCGGCTATGATCGAAAAGCGGAAGCCCGTTTAGTTCATCCCCGCACGCGCTTCCGCCTTCATCTTGGCGAGATCGCGCAGCGCACCGGCAGGCATGTCCGGCGTCTTGGCACCGCTGACGGCATATTGCTGATCTTTTGAGCGGCCTCAATTTTGCTGACGATGAGGTCCCGCATAAGTCACGCCGTAGGCTCCGGTCGTTCGCTCGATATGCGCAAAACCGAGTTCGCCCAGGTGCATACCGGCGATCAACAGCCGCTCCGAGCTGACGAGATCCAATAGCCTTGATCGCGTCGATGCTGCCAGATGTGGATCCTGATCAAAGGCGATCGATACATCCGGTCGTGCAATCTGGATCGAGGGAAAGTGGACAATATCTCCCCAGACCAACAGATTCTTGCCGTCGGAATTGAGACGATAGCCCGTGTGCCCCGGGGTATGGCCGGGAAGTGGCTCCGCAGTGATGCCGGGAAGCACCTCACCGGCATCGAAAGAGCGCAGCCTGCCGTGATAGCCGTCGAACGCTCGACGCGCGAGGATAAAGTTGCCGCGGGCGCGCTCCGGTGCTCGGTTCAAATTGCCGTCATCCTGCCAGAAGGCGATTTCGCGATTGTGGACGACAAGCTCGGCGTTCGGGAAGGTGGCGTCTCCGCAAGCGTTCATCAGCCCTCCGATATGATCCGGATGGGCATGTGTCAGCAGGATCGTGTCGATATCGAGAGGCTGGATGCCGGCCACAGCGAGATTGGTTTCCAGCCGGCCACCCCATTGTTTGAAACCGCCCGCTCCCGCGTCGATCAGGACCGTGCGGCCGCCACTACGCACCATGTAGCAGTTGATATGGATCGAGGCAGGGTCCTCTACGCCCGTATTCGCCTGCATCCGAGAAGCATCTGCCGGGTCGATATTCGAGAGAAGGTCGAGACTGGCAGCAAGGTAGCCGTCGCTGATGGCGGTAATTGTTAAGTCGCCAACCTGCTGGCTGGGAAACGCTAGATTAGTCATTGTTGTCTCCAACCAGCCGCTCAGTTTCGCGCGTAGAGGCATACAGCTCCATAACCGAAGCAACGGATGCGCGCGGTGAGGGCGAGCTTATATTTGATGGCGTCATCCAGGCCTTGCATGAAGCGATCCATGACCGTCGGCGTGCGAAAGGGTTCAAGGCGATATCGGATGTCTGCAAAGACCTGATGCCCTCGGCCGGAGCGGACAGCGACATAGATGACATGCACGTTGGCCAATGCAGCTCGAAGGATGCCCGTGCAAAGTTCGGTGCATTGCTCCGTGAGATCGGCAAGTGCTTCGTCGCCCGGCATGCTTTCTGCGGGGATGAAGATTGTGACGCTCGGCATCAGAACCTACCGCGCTGTCTCGGAGGCGGCATTCTTGCCACTCGTCAATTGTGTCGTCATCGGTTCGTAGACATGAACATCCCCGGGAAGATGCCGAATGTCTGCAATCGCGGAGCGCTTCACCTTGGCGAGCCAACGGTGCTCCGGGAGCTTCTCCATTGCCACCGCATGCATTGCGGACGGGGTGAGGTCTAGGCGGGTGAGGGGCTCGGGGCCATGGGCGCTTAAAACCAGATATTCGTCTTCATCGATTGCCGGCGCTCGCTCGATGCCATCGTAAAGGTTTCGGTGCCAATCGGTGATGTGCTGCTGCCAACGCGCAAAATTTCCACCTCCCTTTTGGCGATATTCCTCACCCGTCAGAACATCGAGGCCATCGATCGAATGCATGGCAAGATAAACCGGGCAATTGCGGCTGATTGCCTTCAAGCGCTGCGAGGTATGAAAGCTACTTACCGAAATCAGGGCTGGCAGCTTATCCAGACTATAGAAGTCGTTCCACTCCGCTTCGCTGGCTGGATCGGCAAAGCTGCATTCCACCGTGTAAATCATCGTATCACCTTTAGTTGCAGGGACCGGCTTTCGGCCTTGTTTCTCATTGATATTTGATCAAGATAGACTGCCATTCGTCGCTGGTATATCGACATCGGCTCATGCTTTAGTGATCAAATATCAAGGTTGCAGCCGTTCGAGTGCCAAACCATCACGTTGGGAGCCGCCCATGCGCCGCAAAATTCCAAGCAATTCTGCGCTCCTGGCGTTCGAGGTGTCGGCTCGCCATGGAAGCTTCGCTCGCGCTGCCGAAGAGTTAGCCCTGACCGAAGGAGCGATCAGCCGCCAGATAAGCCGGCTCGAAGCCTTTCTCGGTGTCACGCTGTTCGAGCGGGTCGGTAATCGTGTTCGGCTCTTGCCGAATGGAGAGCGCTATGCCGTACAGGTTCGCGAGTCACTGGATCGGCTGGAGCGCGACAGTCAATATCTGATGGGGCAGCCCAATGGCGGCGCGAATATCGATATCGCCACCATCCCGACCTTCGCCACGCGCTGGCTTATTCCCCGTCTTGGGCGGTTCCGCGAAAAGCACCCGAATATTATCGTGCATCTCGCCGAACGGATGGAGCCTTTTGTCCTTGCTGGAAGTGGGTTTGATGCCGCGATCCATTTCGATCACCCTGCCTGGACTGGAATGAGAACGCATCGGCTGTTGCAGGAGACGTTGGTTCCGGTTTGCCATCCGACGCTTCTCGGTAGCGCTAAAGTGCCACCAACTCTCGATGAACTGCCGCGCCTTCATCGACGCCAGAACCCGGACGCCTGGCAACGCTATGCGCAGGAGGCCGGGATTGTGCTGACCAATCCTGCGATTGGCCCGCGTTACGATCTTCACGTCATGCTGATTGAAGCTGCGCTCGCTGGACTGGGCGTCGCCCTGGTGCCACGTCTCTATGTCGAGGCGGAGTTGGCAGAAGGTCGCCTCGTTGCGCCATGGCCCGATGGTCAGTCGATCTCCAAGACCTTCTGTCTCATCCTGCCGGAGCCGATCCGATTGAGCGACGGTCCAATCCAGGATTTTGCGAATTGGCTCCTGATGGAATCGCGGACGGCGAATATAACGATCTGACGGCCGTGGATTTATAGGCCTCGAGAATATCCGGACTAACGCGGCATTGGTTTTCGGGTTTTTGCAGCGGCGGGGCGAGCCGTTTTGAAATTGTTTCAGCAAAAACGCGAAAAACGTCTGGCCGACGCCATTCCCGCCAGAATGGCGCCTCTGTGGATCTTGATCAATTCATCCCCGCGCGCGCTTCCGCCTTCATCTTGGCGATATCGCGTAGTGCACCGGCAAGCACGTCCGGCGTCTGGGCGCCGCTGACGGCATATTGCTGGTCGAAGATGAAGAAGGGCACGCCGTTGACGCCGATCTTTTGGGCGGCGTCGATTTCGCTGATGATGAGATCGCGGTCCGCATCGGAGGCAAGCAGCGTTGATATGACCGAACGGTCGAGCCCGGCTTCTTCGGCAATGTCGAGCAGCACCGCGTGGTCGCCAACATTGCGACCTTGCTCGAAATTCGCCTTGAAGAGAGCATCCACCACCTTGTCCTGCTTTTCGCGGCTTTCGGTGACGGACCAATGGATGAGGCGATGGGCGTCGAGCGTGTTCGGGCCGATCTTGATGGCGTCGAAATCGAACTTAATGCCCACTTCGCGGCCGAGCTCGGTCAGCATCTTGTGGCCCTGCGCGACGCGTTCCGCGCCGCCGAGCTTTTGCTCGAGCGCCTTCTTCTGGTCAACGCCCTCTGGCGGATAGTCGGGATTGAGCCGATAGGGTCGCCAGTTGAGATCGACGCCTACTTCGTCCTGTACCTCGGCAATCGCCAGCTCCAGGCGGGCCTTGCCGAGATAGCACCATGGGCAGACGACGTCCGAGACGATGTCAATCGTGATGCGTTCCATGGTTTCATCCTTTCGGTTTTTGGGCTGTTCCCCTCCATCTAGGCCTTTGCACCGATGGCTTCAACCGGTTACCGAAAGGGAACCATTGCGACGCTATTGCGCCGAGGCGTCCCACCAGGTCGATAATTGATAGCCGTAAAGCGGTAGCACGTCTGGACGGGCGATGTGGCTCCGCCGCGCTATCCATTGCTGGCCGATATGGTAGAGCGGCACCATGTAATAACCGGAGATCAGGATACGGTCGAAGGAGCGCACCGCGTCGCGAAAATCCTCGGCTGAATGAGCCGTCAGAAAATGTTCCATCAGTGTGTCGACATCGGGACTGGCAACACCGGCGTAATTGAAGCTGCCTGCCGCCTTGGCGGCTGCCGATCCCCATCGCCCAAGCTGCTCAGTGCCGGGCGATAGCGATGAGGGATAGGCTTTCAGGATCATGTCGTAATCGTAGTTTCCCGTCCGCAGCTGATATTGGGAATCGTCGACCGTGCGGATCGTGACGGATATGCCAAGAAGCGCTAGGGAACGTTGATAAGCGATGGCGATACGCTCTTGATCTGCATTCTGCGTCATGATCTCGAAACTGAGCTGGCGACCGGTGCCGTCGACCATACGCTCGCCCTTGATCGTGTAGCCGCCCTGCTTGAGGAAATTGACGGCCTTGCGCAGGATCTTTCGGTCGCGCCCGGAACCGTCGCTGACGGGAAGCTTATAAGTACCGTCGAGCACGTCGGGGTCGATGTGGTCCTTGATAGGGCCGAGCATGGCTAGCTCATTGACATCGGCCGGTACACCGAAGGAGGAGAGGTCTGAGTTCTGCCAGTAGCTCTCGGTGCGCGTATAGGCGCTGGAGGCAAGATTGCGGTTGAACCATTCGAAATCGAAGACAAGCGTCAGGCCTTTACGCACATTCTTGTCGGCAAAGATCGGCCGACGCGTATTGAAAACAAAGCCCATCATGCCGCTCGGCAACTTCGGCTTAAATGTCTCCTTCACGACCGCACCGGAACTTACGGCCGGGAAATCATAGGCTCGCTGCCAATGACCTGGGCTGCCGTCGGGATAAACGTCGATATCGCCCTTCTTGAAAGCTTCGAATAGGCTGGTTTCTTGCAGGAAATAGGTGACGGATATCTCGTCGTAGTTGTCGATACCGATTTTTGTGGGAATGTCCTTGCCCCAATAGCTGGGATCGCGCTGATAGATGATGCGCTGGCCCGGATCGATGCTCTTGATTTTATAGGGTCCAGAGCCGACGGGAATGGCGAGCGTTGTTCGATCGAAATTATCCACATCGATGACGTGTTTCGGCAGGATCGGCAACATGGCAATGATTAGCGGCGTTTCGCGATTCGCCGCCTCATTGAAATGGATCCGCACGCTATGTTCGTTGACCTTCTCCATCCCACCGACTCCTTTCAGCGGAGATGAAAGGTTGGGGCGCCCCTTGTCTCGCAGAAGCTGGAAAGTGAAGATTACATCTTCCGGCGTCACTGGCTGCCCGTCCGACCATCGGGCCCTCGGATTGAGGTTGAACTGGATGAAGCTGCGATTGTCGTCCCATTCGACCGTCTGCGCCAACAATCCGTAAAGGGTGAAGGGCTCGTCGCTTGAGCGTTGCATAAGAGACTCGTAAACGAGATTGCCATATTCCGGGTCCCACATGCCGCGTGCGGTCGTGCGCATGCTTTTCAGAATGAAGGGATTGAGATTGTCGAAGGTGCCGACGACGCCATAGCTGACGCGGCCGCCCTTTTTGACATCCGGATTGACGTAGGGGAAATGCTTGAAGTCCGCCGGCAGTGCCGGATCTCCGTGCATGGCGATGCCGTAAAGCGGCTGAGCCGCCGCGGCGTTGCACAAGGTTGCGAAGAACAGGAGGGCAGCGATCCGGAGCGCTTGCATGGCATCCTTTCCGGGAGGGGTACGATTCGGCCGAACATTATCATGAGCGTGCCGAATTCAACACGCGACTGCGGAAATCTTAGGACTTGGCAGAAAAGGCCAAAGAAAAGCTGGATATCCGTGCCAGTGCGATGTAACAGGGGTGCCGGGTTTCTCGGGTCATGTATTTGCCTTATTCATTCGACAGGTGGACGACGGTTTGACCCGAATTGCATGGGACGGCGTGCTGTCGTCCCGAAGCGGATTTCAGGAGGCGGTTTCGCTATGATGTTCAAGACTGACAACAAAATGCGGGCAGGTCTCTCTGCTCTGGCTCTCATGATTGGCGCGGCCATGCCGGCTGCCGCTTTCGCGCAGGACGCGTCCAACGCAGCTCCCGCTGATGGCGGCGGTGATCCCAACCAGCCGCGTCTGGGCTGGTACAAGACCTGCACCAAGCAGGACGATGCCGATATCTGCATCGTCCAGAATTTGATCATGGCAAACAACGGCCAGCTCGTGACGGCTGTCGGCCTCATCTCCGTCGATGGCAAGGTCAACCGCAAGATCCTGCAGATCTCGGTTCCGACCGCCCGCCTGATCCCGCCCGGCATCACCATGCAGGTCGATGGCGGCAAGGGCCAGAAGCTCGACTATGCCGTCTGCCTTCCGGACAAGTGCACCGCGGAAGTTCCCGTGACGGACGCGATGGTCGCTTCATTGAAGAAGGGCACCGACGTCACCTTCACCTCTGTGAACTTCCGCCGCGCTCCGAACCCGATCAAGATCTCGCTGACCGGTTTCGGCGCCGCTTATGACGGTCCGGCGCTCTCCGATTCGAAGCTTGCCGAAAGCCAGAAGAGCCTGCAGGACAGCATGCAGAAGAAGGCCGAGGAAGCACGCAAGAAGCTCGAAGATGCGCAGAAGGCTGCCAAGCAGCAGTAAGCTGACGATAGTCTCGTTTCATGAGAAAAAGCCCGGAGTGATCCGGGCTTTTTCTTTGCTCTAATGGCCATATGCGATGCTCGGAAGCCAAATAAAAAGGGAAGGCGTTGGGAGCGCCTTCCCTTTCGAATAAGATAGGTTTTACACGTGTTTAATGGGCGAAGCTCATCTTGGGCTTGAGCTGCCCGGTCGGGGCCTGGTCGAAGATCTGAGCGACCTGCGGATTGCGTAAGGGAACGCCGCTCTCATCGTTGATGAGGTTCTGCTCCGACACGTATGCGACATATTCCGTCTCGTCGTTTTCGGCGAGAAGGTGATAGAAGGGCTGGTCCTTATCGGGACGCACTTCCGCGGGAATGGAATTCCACCATTCCTCTGTATTTGCGAATTCCGGATCGACATCGAAGATGACACCGCGGAAGGGGAACATCCGGTGTCGAACCACGTCGCCAATATTGAATTTTGCGTTTCGTTGTTTCATGGCACGACTTCCTTTCAAGCAATCATGTGGTGACTTTCACCACTGATATCAAGGATTTTGCCCCCATTCCTTCATCGAACTGTCACATTCGGCCCGAGTTATTTGGTCGAGCAGCATGTGATCGCTCAATGCGAAGACGCTATCGGGCGGGAGACCTGCCACCGGCTTCCCGATCATGGAGAAAGCCCCGGCAGACCGGGGCTTTCGTGTTCGATATCAGACCGAATAGTACATGTCGTATTCGACCGGATGCGGGGTCATTTCGAAACGCATGACTTCCTGCATCTTCAGTTCGATGAAGGCATCGATCTGGTCGTCGTCGAAAACGCCGCCAGCGGTCAGGAACTTGCGGTCCTTGTCCAGGCTTTCCAGCGCTTCGCGCAGCGAGCCGCACACTGTCGGGATCTTCTTCAGCTCCTTCGGCGGCAGATCGTAGAGATCCTTGTCCATGGCCTTGCCGGGATGGATCTTGTTCTTGATGCCGTCGAGGCCGGCCATCAGCATGGCTGCAAAGCCGAGATAGGGGTTGGCGGTCGGGTCAGGGAAGCGGACTTCGACGCGCTTTGCCTTCGGGTTCGAGCCGAACGGAATGCGGCAGGAAGCGGAGCGGTTGCGCGCGGAATAGGCGAGCAGAACCGGAGCTTCATAGCCCGGGACGAGACGCTTGTAGGAGTTCGTCGACGGGTTGGTGAAGGCATTGATGGCCTTGGCATGCTTGATGATGCCGCCGATGTAATAGAGGCAGCTTTCGGACAGGCCTGCATATTCGTCGCCGGCAAAGGTCGGCTTGCCGCCCTTCCAGATCGACTGATGCACGTGCATGCCCGAGCCGTTGTCGCCGAAGATCGGCTTCGGCATGAAGGTTGCCGTCTTGCCATAGGCATTGGCGACCTGATGCACGACATATTTGTAGATCTGCATCTTGTCGGCGTTGCGTACCAGCGTGTCGAACTTGATGCCGAGCTCGTGCTGGGCGGCTGCGACTTCGTGGTGATGCTTTTCGACGACGACGCCCATTTCGGCGAGAACAGTCAGCATTTCCGAGCGCATATCCTGGCAGCTATCGATCGGCGGGACCGGGAAATAGCCGCCCTTGATGCGCGGACGGTGGCCGAGGTTGCCCGTTTCGTAATCGGTGTCGTCGTTGGACGGCAGTTCGCTGGAATCGAGCTTGAAGCCGGTATTGTACGGGTCGGCCTTGTACTTGACGTCGTCGAAGACGAAGAATTCGGCTTCCGGGCCGAAGAAGGCGGTGTCGCCGATACCGGAGGCCTTGAGATAGGCTTCTGCCTTCTTGGCGGTGCCGCGCGGGTCGCGGTTATAGGCTTCGCCGGAGACCGGATCGAGGATGTCGCAAAGGATCACCATGGTGGACTGCGCGAAGAACGGATCCATGTGGACCGTATCCGGATCGGGCATCAGCACCATGTCGGATTCGTTGATGGCCTTCCAACCGGCAATCGAGGAGCCGTCAAACATGACGCCGTCGGCGAACATGTCTTCGTCGACACAGATCACATCCATGGTCAGATGCTGGAGCTTGCCCTTCGGATCCGTAAAGCGCAGGTCGACGAACTTGACGTCGTTGTCCTTGATTTGTTTCAAAATTTCGCTTGCGGTCGTCATTAAATTACTTCCCTTGACTTAGATGACGATTAAACGAGCCGCGGCCGAGAATGGGCCGGGCGGATTAAATGGCGTCGATGCCCGTTTCGCCGGTGCGGATTCGGATGACTTCTTCCACGTTGGAAACGAAAATCTTTCCGTCGCCGATACGGCCTGTTTGCGCAGCCTTGCGTATGGCCTCGATCACCGCTTCCGCATTTTCGTCCGCCAATACAACTTCGACCTTCACCTTCGGCAGGAAGTCGACGACGTATTCGGCGCCACGGTAAAGCTCCGTATGGCCCTTCTGACGACCGAAGCCCTTCGCTTCCGTGACGGTGATACCCTGCAGGCCGACTTCCTGAAGGGCTTCCTTCACTTCGTCGAGCTTGAAGGGCTTAATGATCGCTTCGATCTTTTTCATGAGAAAATGTCTCTCCGCTTCTCCTGATACAGCAGGACTACTCCCCGCTCGGCCAACGTAATGCACGTACCATGCCAATTGAGGACGGACCGCTGTAAAAAATCTCGGCGAATTCGCACCGAGACGATGAATTGATGAGGATTTTTCGGAAAAATGGAAGCGATTTCGCGCGGAAATGCGTGGGATAAGCAAAATTTCGCAAAAAAGAGCCCCGCACGGCAGGTTTGTGCTTCGGCAAGGCCTTGAATGTTATTGTTTAATTATTATGCAAATGCATATTTATCGACCAAAATGGCCACCGGAATAGCGGTTGTTTTTGAGGCAGATTTCGCATCTATAATATCCGCATGATGTTGCCGCTCACCGATCTGCTCCTCACCCCCGACGCCATGTCTGCCGTCGACCGCGCCGCAGCCGCATCCGGCATCGATTCCTACGGGCTTATGGAGAAGGCAGGGCAGGCGGTTGCTGCCGTCGCGCTCCGGCACTTTCCCGGAGCCGTCCGATATGCCGTTCTCTGTGGGCCGGGAAACAACGGCGGCGACGGCTATGTGGCAGCGCGCGCGCTGAAACAGGCCGGGGCCGACGTGCGGCTTTTCCATCTTGGCGATCCCCAGCGGCTCAAGGGCGATGCTATCAGTGCTTTTGCTGATTGCCCGGTCAAGGGCGAGACGATCGGGGGCTTTATTCCACTGGCTGGCGACGTCGTGATCGATGCGATCTTCGGCGCGGGCCTGTCGCGGCCGGTTCCGGATGACGTGGCCGCCGTTATCGCTCGCGTCGCGGCTGCTGATATTCCCGTGATTTCAATCGATCTTCCGTCGGGTCTCGATGGTCGCAGCGGTCAGGTTCTCGGTGCAGCCTTCCACGCCGCGCGCACGGTGACCTTCATGACACGCAAGCCGGGCCATCTTCTCTTGCCCGGTCGCGATCTGTGCGGTGAGCTGGAAGTCTTCGACATCGGCATTCCCGACCGTATCGTCCGCGCGCACGCCGACCGCTCGCTCGCCGAAAACAAGCCGGCACAATGGCAGGCGGCCATACCCTCGGCAGGCGTCGACACGCACAAATACAAGCGCGGCCATCTCGTCGTCTTCTCGGGCGGGCCGAACGCGACAGGTGCCGCGCGCATGTCCGCCATGGCCGGGTTGAAGGCGGGAGCAGGGCTCGTCACCATCGCCTCGCCGCCGGAAGCGCTTGATGTCAATGCCGGCCTGCTGACGGCAATCATGCTGCATTCCATCGCGGATGAAGCCTCATTGCTCGAATGGCTTGCCGATAAACGCCTTTCGACCTTCATTCTTGGGCCTGGCTTCGGCGCCGGCGAAAAGGCGCGGCAATTCTGCCTCGCGCTCGCGGATCGCCACCTGGTGCTGGATGCCGACGGCATCACCTCATTTCGCGACGAGCCGCAACGGCTGTTCGATGCCTTTGCCGAAGGACCGACACGCTTGGTGCTGACACCCCATGAGGGAGAGTTCGGCCGGCTCTTTCCCGATATCGCTGCGGACGAAAGCTTGAGCAAGGTCGATAAGGCGAGGGCGGCGGCAGCCAGAGCCCATGCTGCCATCATCTACAAGGGTGCCGATAGCGTGATCGCCGCTCCGGACGGCAGGGCACTGATCAACGCCAATGCGCCACCCTGGCTTGCGACCGCCGGCTCCGGCGACGTACTTGCCGGCATTGTCGGCGGCCTGATGGCGCAGGGGGCGCCGGCCTTCGAGGCGGCCGCCTCCGGCGTCTGGCTGCATGGTCTTGCCGGTCAACATGCCGGGAAGGGGCTGACCGCCGAAGACCTCGTGGCAGCCGTTAAACCGCTATAGCGCTATTTCGCCACTTCCTGCTGCAGGGCGATCGCACCGGGCGGCGCATTTACCTTGCCTTCATGGATCATGAAGGCGAAGACATCGCGCGGTTCCTCCTTGACCTTACGCTTTGCATCGATCAGCGGCAGATCGTCCGGTACCCTTCCGGCGGCCCAGCTTTTCAAGCGATCCGCCCAGGCTTTCAGATCCTTCGGCGGATAGCAGGTCTTGATATCGTCCGATCCCTTCTGCAGGCGGGCATAGACGAAGTCTGCCGTGACATCCGCAATCATCGGATACTCGAAATGCTCGGCGCAAACGGGCGCGACATTGTATTTTTCAAGCAGCGCGACGAACTCCGGCACTTTGAAGGAATCGTGCCGGACCTCGACGACGTGTCTCAGCGCAAGACCATCCTGCTTCGCCGGTAGCAGCTTGAGGAAAGCCTCGAAATCATCCGGATCGAATTTCTTCGTCGGTGCGAACTGCCAGAGCAGCGGGCCGAGGTGATCGCCGAGCTCGCTGATGCCGGATTCCAGGAACTTCTGCATCGATTCACCGGCTTCGGAAAGAACCCGCCGGTTGGTGACGAAACGTGTCGCCTTCAAGGAGAAGATGAACCCGTCGGGCACGTCGGCCGCCCATTTGGCAAAAACCTCAGGCTTCTGCGTACTGTAATAGGTGCCGTTGACCTCGATCACTTTCAGCTGGCGGCTGGCGTAGTGCAGCTCATCCTTCTGCTTCAGCGTGTCGGGATAGAAGGTCCCGCGCCACGGTTCGAAGGTCCATCCGCCGATGCCTGTGCGGATTTCGCCCGCTTTGGTCATTCTCTCCTCCTTGGCCATTCGGCCGGGTCAATCTCACTCCGCCGCCGCAACCTTCTTCACCGGGCGCCGCTCCAGCAACTCTTTCAGGAACTGCCCCGTATAGGAGCGCTTTTCCTTGACGATCGCCTCCGGCGTGCCGACGGCCACGATCTCGCCGCCGCCATCACCGCCCTCCGGACCGAAATCGAGGATCCAGTCGGCAGTCTTGATGACTTCGAGATTGTGCTCGATGACGACAACGGAATTGCCTTGATTGACGAGTTCGTGCAGCATTTCCAGAAGCTTGGCGACATCGTGGAAGTGCAGCCCGGTTGTGGGCTCGTCGAGGATGTAAAGCGTGCGGCCCGTCGATCGCTTCGACAGTTCCTTGGCTAGTTTGACGCGCTGTGCCTCGCCACCCGAAAGCGTATTGGCCTGTTGTCCCACCTTGATATAGCCGAGGCCGACATCCTTCAGGCTCTGCAGCTTGTCGCGCACGGCGGGAACGGCGGCAAAGAAATCGACACCTTCCTCGACCGTCATGTCGAGCACGTCCGCGATCGACTTTGTCTTGAAGGTGACATCAAGCGTCTCGCGATTATAACGCTTGCCGTGGCAGACGTCGCAGGTGACGTAGACGTCGGGCAGGAAGTGCATCTCGATCTTGATGACGCCGTCACCCTGGCAGGCCTCGCAGCGGCCACCCTTGACGTTGAAGGAGAAACGGCCAGGCTGATAGCCGCGCGCCTTGGCTTCCGGCAGGCCGGCAAACCAATCGCGGATCGGTGTGAAGGCGCCGGTATAGGTCGCCGGATTCGAGCGCGGAGTACGGCCGATCGGCGACTGATCGATGTCGATGACCTTGTCGATATGCTCGAAACCGTCGATGCGGTCGTGGTCGGCAGGAATCTCGCGTGCACCCATGACGCGGCGTGCCGCCGACTTGTAAAGCGTCTCGATCAGGAAGGTGGACTTACCACCGCCGGAAACGCCTGTGACCGCCGTAAACACGCCGAGCGGGATGGATGCCGTGACGTTCTTCAGGTTGTTGCCGCGCGCGCCGACAACCTTGATTTCCTTGCCTTTCTTGGGCTTGCGGCGTTCATCTGGAACCGGCACGCCGAGCTCGCCGGACAGATATTTACCGGTCAGTGACTTCGGGTTCGCCATGATATCCTGCGGTGTGCCATGCGCCACCACCTGGCCGCCATGCACGCCGGCTGCGGGACCGATATCGACGACATCGTCGGCCGTCAAGATCGCATCCTCGTCGTGCTCAACGACGATGACGGTGTTGCCGATATCCCGCAGGTGCTTCAGCGTTTCCAGCAGGCGGGCATTGTCGCGCTGATGCAGGCCGATGGACGGTTCGTCCAACACGTAGAGAACGCCCGTCAGGCCAGAGCCGATCTGCGACGCCAAGCGGATGCGCTGGCTCTCACCGCCGGATAGCGTGCCCGAATTGCGCGACAAGCTCAGATATTCGAGGCCAACATCGTTGAGGAAGCGCAGGCGGTCGCGGATTTCCTTGAGGATGCGAACAGCAATCTCGTTCTGCTTGTCAGTGAATGTTCCCGGCAGCGCGTCAAACCAGTCGCGGGCAACGCGGATCGACATCTCCGCCACCTGGCTGATGTGCAGCTTGTCGATCTTGACCGCCAGGGCTTCCGGTTTCAGGCGATAGCCGTTGCAGGCCGGGCAGGGGGCGGCCGACATGAAGCGTTCGATCTCCTCGCGCGCCCAGGCAGAATCCGTTTCCTTCCAGCGCCGCTCGAGATTCGGCACGATGCCTTCGAAATTCTTGTGCGTGGTGTAGGAGCGCGCACCGTCGGCATAATGGAATTCGATCTTGTCTTCCGTGCCGTTCAGAATGACATCCTTAGCCTTGTCGGACAGCTCGTTCCAGCGATTGCCGAGCTTGAAGCCGTAGTGCTTGCCGAGCGCCTCCAGCGTCTGATTGTAATAGGGCGAGGTCGACTTGGCCCAGGGCGCGATCGCACCATCACGCAATGTCCGCTCCGGCTCCGGTACAATCAGTTCCGGATCGATCTTCTGCTGCGAGCCCAAACCGTCACAGGACGGGCAGGCGCCGAAAGGATTGTTGAACGAGAACAGACGCGGCTCGATTTCCGGAATGGTGAAGCCGGAAACCGGGCAGGCAAATTTCTCCGAGAAAAGCACGCGCTCATGCGTTTCGTTCAGCGACTTGTTGGCTGAGCCGCCGGCAGCGGTCTCCTCCGGCGGCAACGGTTTGTCGGCGAATTCCGCGACGGCAAGACCGTCGGCAAGCCGCAAAGAGGTCTCGAAGCTGTCAGCGAGACGTGCCGCCATATCCGGACGTACGACGATACGGTCGACGACCACATCAATGTCATGCTTGTATTTCTTGTCGAGAACAGGCACATCGGCGATCTCGTAGAACTGGCCGTCGACTTTGACGCGCTGGAAGCCCTTTTTCATGAGCTCCGCCAGTTCCTTCTTGTATTCGCCCTTACGTCCGCGCACGAGCGGTGCCAGAATGTAAAGTCTGGTGCCCTCCTCATAAGCGAGAACGCGATCGACCATCTGGCTGACCGTCTGGCTCTCGATCGGCAGGCCCGTCACAGGCGAATAGGGAACGCCGACGCGGGCAAACAGCAGACGCATATAGTCGTAGATTTCCGTGACCGTGCCGACCGTCGAGCGCGGATTGCGCGAGGTGGTCTTCTGCTCGATCGAGATCGCCGGCGAGAGGCCGTCGATCTGGTCGACATCCGGCTTCTGCATCATTTCGAGGAACTGGCGTGCGTAGGCAGAAAGGCTTTCGACATAGCGGCGCTGGCCCTCGGCATAGATGGTGTCGAAGGCGAGCGACGATTTCCCGGAGCCGGAAAGGCCGGTCATGACGATCAGCTTGTTGCGTGGCAGGTCAAGATCGATGCCCTTGAGATTGTGCTCGCGCGCACCACGTATGGAAATAGTCTTCAGTTCGCTCATCGTCGTATGCAGGTCCCTTGGAGTCTGCCTTTATTTAGTGATGTCAGCCCGCGAGTCGAGGCTGAAATGAAGGGTAGAGCCGGGTTTTCGATTCCGTTGACATCATCATAGGGATAAATTAGAACAAATAAAGAACAAAATTATTGCGGCGATTTCTTTGTGGATGAACGGAACTGGGAAGGCCGCATAAATAGCACCTGACAGCCGCTATGGGTTAAGGTGCGCAGATTGAATTTCAAAGCCGTCGATGGGCGGCAAGCAGGGTGGTGTCATGGCCGGTAGTGTGAACAAGGTAATTCTGATTGGAAATCTCGGGGCGGACCCGGAAATCCGCCGCACGCAGGACGGCCGCCCGATCGCCAACCTCAACATTGCTACCTCGGAAACCTGGCGCGACCGCAATTCCGGCGAGCGCAAGGAAAAGACCGAATGGCACCGCGTCGTCATCTTCAATGAAGGCCTCTGCAAGGTCGCCGAGCAGTATTTGAAGAAAGGCGCCAAGGTCTACATCGAAGGTGCGCTGCAAACCCGCAAATGGCAGGACCAGAACGGTCAGGACCGCTACTCGACGGAAGTCGTGCTGCAGGGCTTCAATTCGACGCTGACCATGCTCGATGGCCGTGGCGAAGGCGGCGGTTCCATGGAAGGCGGCAGCCGTGGCGGCCGCGGCGGCGGTGACTTTGGCGGTGGTTACGGCGGCGACTACGGTGGCGACGATTACGGCCAGTCCTCGTCGCAGGGCTCTTCCCGCGGCAGTGGGGGCAACCGTGGTGGCAGCAGCCAGGGCGGCGGCAACTTCTCGCGCGATTTGGATGATGATATCCCGTTCTGATCGATATGCTTGCCAGCTAAACTATCCAATAGCTCACCTTCAGGTGAGCTATTTTACGCACAGCGCGGCCAGACAGAAGGCTCACCTATCGAGCGGATTCGAGCCTTCCGATTGATTGTTTAATTCTTCTAGGATTAATTGGCAGCTCACTATGGTATCCTTGATGTTCTCCTTCGTTAAAATGTGAGTTCTGGATACTTCGTCAGCGAGATAAATAAAAAGAATCTTTTTCTGTAGATTATCTTCTGTAACGATGTTGATGGACGCATATTCAGTGTCTTTTTCATCTACAAAGTACTCCGTCTTTATAAAAGTATATCCATATTTCTTGAAGAATCCACGGATTATGTTTTTGAAAAACATTGCCGATCCTTATTCAATGCACACCGAAACACGATGTTCTGTGTAGCGCGGGTGATAGCGATAAAAGCTTTAACCTGCTTGTAGCGCCGCTTTTGCCCCATCTACGACGAACTGCGCGGCAAGCGCCGCAAGGATAACCCCGAGCAG
The DNA here is from genome assembly GCF_057784455.1 of Martinezella sp. CNPSo 3890. Taxonomy (NCBI): domain Bacteria; kingdom Pseudomonadati; phylum Pseudomonadota; class Alphaproteobacteria; order Hyphomicrobiales; family Rhizobiaceae; genus Martinezella; species Martinezella sp. CNPSo 3890. The sequence continues at coordinate 1,237,378 of NZ_JBXSOR010000001.1, forward strand.
CCGGGTCAGGATGGCGCGTCCGGTGGCGCCCAGCATGCGATCGAGCCTATCGGAAATGGCAAGGGCCGCAAAGACGAGAGCGAGGTTGACGGCGATGACGCCGATCAGTTGCGCGCGGTCGAGCGTGGTTTGCAGCGATCCTGCCAAAAGGATTGTCGCCGAGATGGCGCCGGGACCGGCGATCAAGGGCAAGGCGAGGGGGAAAACCGCGATATTGCGGATATGATCCTTGGTAATGGCGACTTCCGTCGTCTTCTCTTTCCTGTCCTGCCGCCGCTCGAACACCATCTCGAAGGCGATCCAGAAGAGCAGTAGCCCGCCGGCAATACGGAAAGCGCCGATGGAGATGCCAAGCACGCCAAGCACGCTCGCGCCGAACAGGGCGAAGGCAGCCAGGATGAAAAAGGCGATCAGCGATCCGCGCAGCGCCACCTGCTTGCGCTCCGAACGGTTCATGCCAGCCGTAAGTCCGATGAAAAGCGGTGCGAGCCCCGGCGGATCGACAGTGACAAGCAGAGTCGTGAAGGCATTGATCAGCGTATCCGCGCTCGCCATATAGTCCCCAGAGCTTATTCTGTCGTTGTTAGCGAGCATTGTTATGCGAGGAATGGGCTTTCGCAAAGGGTCATGCATCCGCGTCGATGGATTTCGCCATGGAAATGTTCGATTCCATGGCTTAAAGGGGCAAAACCTGTTCAAAAACACCGGCCCAAATTGGCGCTCGCCAGGCCTTTCGGCTATAAATTTCGCAGTGATTCTAAAAGAGATCGTGATCTGTTTTGACTGAGCAAACACCACCCGGCGGCGGGAAGCTCCCGCCAGGCATCGAGCCGATTTCCATCATGGAGGAAATGCAGCGGTCCTATCTCGATTACGCCATGAGCGTGATCGTCAGCCGCGCGCTTCCCGACGTCCGTGATGGTCTGAAGCCCGTTCATCGGCGCATCCTTTATGCGGCGCATCAGAGCGGCTATCACTGGAACCGCAAATATGTGAAGTCGGCCCGTCCCGTCGCTGACGTCATGGGTAGCTACCACCCGCACGGCGACGCCTCGATCTACGACGCCTTGGTCCGCATGGCGCAGGACTGGTCGATGCGCGTGCCGCTTATCGACGGGCAGGGCAATTTCGGCTCGATCGACGGCGATCCGCCGGCGGCGATGCGTTATACGGAATCGCGCCTGACGAAGGTCGCCCACGAGCTTCTCGAGGATATCGACAAGGAAACGGTCGATTTCCAGGAAAATTACGATGCGACGACGGAGGAGCCGAAGGTTCTGCCGGCACGCTTCCCGAACCTGCTGGTCAACGGCTCGGGCGGCATCGCCGTCGGCATGGCGACGAACATTCCGCCGCACAACCTCTCCGAAGTCATCAATGGCTGTATCGCGCTGATCGATAATCCGGCGATCGAGCTGCCTGAGATGATGGAGATCATCCCCGGTCCGGATTTTCCGACCGGTGCGAAGATCCTCGGCCGCGCCGGCATCCGCTCCGCCTATGAGACGGGCCGCGGCTCGGTTGTCATGCGCGGTGTCGCGACCATCGAACCAATGCGCGGCGATCGCGAGCAGATCATCATCACCGAGATTCCCTACCAGGTGAACAAGGCGTCGATGATCGAGAAGATGGCCGAACTCGTGCGCGAGAAGCGCATCGAAGGCATCTCGGATCTGCGCGACGAATCCGACCGCCAGGGTTATCGCGTTGTCGTCGAGCTGAAGCGCGACGCCAATGCCGATGTCATCCTGAACCAGCTTTATCGCTACACGCCGCTGCAGACCTCCTTTGGCTGCAACATGGTGGCGCTGAACGGCGGCAAGCCGGAGCAGATGAACCTGATGGACATGCTGCGCGCTTTCGTGGCGTTCCGTGAGGAAGTCATCAGCCGCCGCACCAAGTATCTGCTGCGCAAGGCGCGCGATCGCGCCCACGTCTTGGTCGGTCTGGCCATTGCCGTCGCTAATATCGACGAAGTCATCCGCGTCATTCGGCAAGCGCCCGATCCGCAATCGGCCCGTGAAGAGCTGATGACGCGCCGCTGGAATGCAGCGGACGTCGAATCGCTTATCCGGCTAATCGACGACCCGCGTCACCGCATCAACGAGGACGGCACCTACAATCTCTCGGAAGAGCAGGCCCGCGCCATTCTCGAGCTGCGTCTGGCGCGCCTAACCGCTCTCGGCCGTGACGAGATCGATGAGGAACTCAATCAGATCGGCGCCGAGATCAAGGACTACCTTGATATTCTCTCGTCGCGTGCCCGCATCCAAACCATTGTAAAAGAAGAGCTTGCCGCGGTTCGCGACGAGTTCGGAACGCCGCGCCGCACCGAGATCGTCGATGGCGGCCTCGAGATGGACGACGAGGATCTGATCGCCCGCGAGGACATGGTCGTCACCGTGTCCCATCTCGGCTATATCAAGCGCGTGCCGCTGACCACCTATCGTGCGCAGCGGCGTGGCGGCAAGGGCCGCTCCGGAATGACCACCCGCGACGAGGATTTCGTTACCCGGCTATTCGTTCTCAATACGCATACGCCGGTCCTGTTCTTCTCGTCCCGCGGTATCGTCTACAAGGAAAAGGTCTGGCGTCTGCCGATCGGCACGCCGACATCGCGCGGCAAGGCACTGATCAACATGCTGCCGCTGGAACCCGGCGAACGCATCACCACGATCATGCCTCTGCCGGAAGATGAAGACAGCTGGGACAATCTCGACGTCATGTTCACGACGACGCGCGGAACCGTGCGTCGCAACAAGCTGTCGGATTTCGTGCAGGTCAACCGCAACGGCAAAATCGCCATGAAGCTCGAGGAAGAGGGTGATGAAATCCTCTCCGTCGAGACCTGCACCGAACACGACGACGTGCTGATGACGACGGCGCTCGGCCAGTGCATCCGCTTCTCGGTTTCGGATGTGCGCGTCTTTGCCGGCCGCAACTCCATCGGCGTTCGCGGCATCAGCCTTGCATCCGGCGATCGCATCATCTCGATGACGATCGTCCGCCACGTGGATGCCGAGCCGTGGGAGCGCGCGGCCTATCTCAAACGCTCCGTCAGCGAGCGCCGCTCCGCAACGGGCGATGACGAGGAGATTGCGCTGGTCGGCGAAGAAGTCACCGAAGAGGGACAGCTCAGCGATGAGCGCTACGAGGAGCTCAAGGCGCTTGAGCAGTTTGTTCTGACCGTTTCGGAGAAGGGTTTCGGTAAGCGTTCGTCTTCCTACGATTTCCGTATCTCCGGCCGCGGCGGCAAGGGTATCCGCGCCACCGACACGTCGAAGACGGGCGAGATTGGCGAGCTTGTTGCTGCCTTCCCGGTCGAGGACGGCGATCAGATCATGCTTGTCTCGGATGGCGGTCAGCTGATCCGCGTGCCCGTCGGCGGCATCCGCATCGCCAGCCGCGCCACCAAGGGCGTCACCATCTTCTCGACAGCCAAGGACGAGAAGGTCGTATCCGTCGAGCGTATCAGCGAGCCGGAAGGCGATGAGGACGATGCTTCGGCAGCCGAGGATGACGCCGCTGCAGGTGAAGCAGGAGATGCCGGTAACGAGGGTAGCAGCGAAGAATAGTCTTCGCTGTGCCTACTCGGAAAGGGTTCGGCAGGACCATCTGGAAGCTGAAGATTTTCAATCGCATGAGCTTGGCAGCAGGCTCATGCGATTGTCATTTGGAGCATGGCCTGCCCGGATCTGGTGGCCATTTCCCAACCCGTTATTCCGGGCGTTCGTAGTTTTGCGAGAAAGGCGGCAGAACCTCGAGGCTCTCCCGATCCAGCTGCGCGAAAACCTCATCATAGCCAAAGCGGAAATGCCAGCCGAGGACCGCGCCCGCAGATTTCGATGCGTAGATGCGATCAATTCTGTCAGGCAGCGACCAGTTTCGCTGTGCAAATTTGGCGGCAAGGCCGGGCGCACGCAGCTGGATGATGGAGGCGGCGTCCACTGCGAGCGCCTCGCAATCTTCCGGTTTGAACAACGTGCCGGCGGAAACAATATGTCGTTGAAAATCTTTGCCGCCATTCGTCAGCGCCGCGACATGGGCATCCGCGACATCGCGGATATCGACACCGCGATGCAGGCGATGAACAGCCATCACATTGACTGTTTCTGGAAAACTTCGAGACATGCGTAAAACGCGGACCTGCAAATCCGGGCCAGTCATCCCTTTAAGGATCTGCTCGGCTTCCAGTTTCGTGCGGTGATAGATGCTTTTCGGTTGCGGTACGGTGTCTTCATCGACCCATGTGCAATGACCGGGAGCGACGGCGCGACCATAAAGTGCGGTCGTGCTGGTAAATACCAGTCTCTTAACGCCGGCAGCCAGTGCCGCTTCCGCAAGCTGCCGTGTTCCGTCCACATTGATGCGGCGAAATTCATCGTCGGAAACCGCGCCGACATGAGGGGCATGCAGGGCCGCGCAATGGATGACTGCATCCGCACCCGTTAGCGCCTGGCGCAGCAACGCCGCATCGGCAAAATCTCCGAGGAGATGCGTCGTCGAAAACGGTGAACGATCGATGCCTATCACCCTATGGCTTGGCGTCAGCGCATTAAAGATCGCCCGGCCAAGTCGCCCGGAGCTGCCTGTCAGAACAATGCGCATCTTGATCCCTCGATGAACTGCAATCACCATAGCATGATTGAAGAGGCTGGCGCGCTTCCTCTTGCAAAATCATGCTTTTGCGTCTTGGCGGCAGGGCCTGAAGGGAAAGCGCCGGGACCATAATGGTAATAAAAAACCGGACGCTGGCGGGGAAAGCGTCCGGTTCAGGGTCCATCCGAGCATATGGCGGGGAGAGATGCTCGGTACGCGGAGATCAGAGCGTCTTGTGACGCTTATGCAGCCTCTTGCTCTCTTCGCTTTCGCGATGAAGCGCCGAAATGGTGGATGCGACTGACACGACAAACATGATGCTGATGAAAAGTGTAAGCAGCGTCAAAATTGTGAACATGATCGCTCCCTCCTTTGGTGGGACTAGCGTTCAGATCCCTTAGTACTGGCTCGAGGCAACGAAGGGACGAGCCGAAGCAAAGGGACCGTAGATCTTCGACTGGTCGGGTTTCTGATCGTAAAGCGCAACGGTTGCTGCGAGCATTCCCGAAATCATGGCCATCCAAACAACGTTAATGAGGGTGATCTTGTCGGGCATACTCTTCTTCCTTCTTGCCGCAATATGCGATCTGAGTTTCGGACTGTTAACGCGGCGTTTCCCAAATGGTTCCGCCGATATTGAGAGCTATCTAGCAATGCGCGTCTGAAGCGACCTTGAATGCCTTGTTCATCTGGCGTTCAGATTCGCGATGCGTCCTGCGCATAGCAGTGGCGATTTCTTGGGCAAAATCGATGTCCTTGCCGCTTTCCGAGGCGGAATCCCATTCGATCTCATAATTGTCGGCGAAAAGATGAACGAGGTATTCGACGAAAAATGAACCGATGATAGCGCCTGCGATGATGAAGACGAGCATGGCATGATGTCCCTGAAATCGAGATCGGCGAGCCATTGAAGCAGGCCCGTTTCGATGTTGATGTCAGTAAAGCATTGTCGAGCTGAAACGGGCTTGAACGGCGCGTTCATCTGCAGTTCAGAGGCGGTCGCTGGGTTGCAAATCACTTGCGGTACGGCCTCATCCATGACAAAAGGCGTCGAAACAACGAGCCGGCTTGGTAATGACGACAGCCTTCTATCCTGGGTCCTTCGACCCGATGACCAACGGACATCTGGATGTCCTCGTGCAGGCGTTGAACGTCGCCGCCAAGGTGATCGTCGCGATTGGCATTCACCCCGGCAAGAAGCCGCTTTTCTCCTTCGAGGAGCGGGCGGAGCTCATCCGCAGATCGCTCGGTGAGGCTCTGCCGCAAAAGGCGGGCGATATTTCCGTCGTCGCTTTCGACAATCTGGTCGTCGATGCCGCCCGCGCCCATGGCGCGACCTTGCTGGTGCGTGGCCTGCGCGATGGCACCGATCTCGATTATGAAATGCAGATGGCTGGCATGAACAGGCAGATGGCGCCGGATATCCAGACGCTGTTCCTGCCTGCCGGTACGGCCTCTCGGCCCATAACCGCCACATTGGTGCGGCAGATCGCATCCATGGGCGGCGATGTCAGCGCCTTCGTGCCGTCAGCGGTTCTGGAAGCGCTGAACGGCAAACTCAAAAATAAGGCCAGCGGCAACAGCTGAGCCGAAATACAATCCCGAACGGAGCATCCATGAAACTCTTTCATATTGCATTGGCAGGATTCCTGAGCCTTGCCGCCTTCGCAGGCAGCGCGTTCTCGGCCGCAGCCGCAGATCTTTTGACCATCCAGCTCAAGGACGGCCCGGTTGTCATCCAGTTGATGCCGGAAGTTGCTCCGAAGCATGTCGCGCAGATCGAAGCGCTGGCGAAGAAGGGTGCCTACGACAACGTCGTATTCCATCGCGTCATCGATGGCTTCATGGCCCAGACGGGCGACGTGCAGTATGGCAATGCCTCCAAGGGGTATGATCCGAACAAGGCCGGCACCGGCGGTTCCGATCTGCCGAACCTTCCGGCAGAATTCTCCAAGGTTCCGTTCACGCGCGGCACCGTCGGCATGGCGCGCGCCCAGGACCCGAATTCTGCCAATTCGCAGTTCTTCATCATGTTCGCCAATGGCGATTTCCTGAACGGCCAGTACACGGTCGTCGGCAAGGTCATCTCGGGCATGGAGCTCGTCGACAAGATCAAGCGCGGCGAAGGCCAGAACGGCGAAGTGACCAACCCCGACAAGATGATCAAGGTTACCGTCACCAAGAAGTGATTTCACGGGCGTGATTCCAAAAGGCGCGGCGCGGCTTTTGGACGAGATCGCGCCAAGGCAAGCTGCATGATCCAGTTATGATCATGCGCAAACAGAAAGAACAAGGAAACGAACATGGCTGAGATCAAGGATCCAGAAAACACCCTCATCCTGGAAACCACCAAGGGCCAGGTTGTCATTCAGCTTCTGCCGCAGGTTGCTCCCGAGCATGTCGCCCGCATCAAGGAACTTGCGCGCGAAAAGGCGTATGATGGCGTCGTCTTCCATCGCGTCATCGATGGCTTCATGGCTCAGACCGGTGATGTCGAGCATGGCAAGGTTGGCGGCAACACCGCTCGCGCCGGCACCGGTGGTTCGTCCAAGCCCGACCTGAAGGCTGAATTCTCCGCAACGCCGCACGTTCGCGGAACGTGCTCGATGGCCCGTTCGCAGAACCCGAACTCGGCCAACTCGCAATTCTTCATCTGCTTTACGGACGCTCCGTGGCTGAACAAGCAGTACTCCGTCTGGGGTCAGGTCATCTCCGGCATGGAATTCGTCGACCAAATCAAGCGCGGCGAGCCGGTAAAGGATCCGGATTCGATCGTATCCGCGCGGGTTGCCGCCGACGTCTGATCGTGATTATTCCTGAAACCCGCCTCTTGCGCCGCTAGCGTGAGGGGCGGGTTTCGCTTTGCCTGAATGAACTGCCTGGACCAATTGAATGCGTGTTGACCTTTTCGATTTCGATCTGCCGGAGGAGCGTATCGCGCTCAGGCCCGCCGAGCCGCGTGACAGCGCGCGCCTGCTCGTCGTCGATCCAAACGATAGTGCCAACACGCTGAGCGACCATAAGGTGCGGGATCTGCCATCTTTCCTGCGTCCCGGCGATGCCATGGTCTTCAACGATACGAAGGTGATACCGGCGCAACTGGAAGGCATTCGTCATCGCGAAGGCGCCCCTGGCCAGCAGGTCTCGGCGACGTTGCATATGCGTGCCGCGCCGGATCGCTGGAAGGCCTTTGCCAGGCCCGGAAAGCGCATCAAGATCGGTGACCGCATCCAGTTCGGACATGGCGAGAATGTCTGCGCGCTCGGCTCGCTCGACGCGACGGTCGAGGAAAAGGGCGAGGGTGGCGAGATTACCCTGCGGTTCGATCTATCCGGCCCAGCGCTGGACGAAGCGATCGCCGTGGTCGGGCATATTCCCTTGCCACCGTATATTGCAGCGAAGCGCCCGGAAGACGAGCGTGATCGCGCCGACTATCAGACGATCTACGCGCGCGAAGAGGGCGCCGTTGCAGCACCCACCGCTGGTCTGCATTTCACGCCGTCCCTGTTTGCCGCACTCGATGCCATTGATGTCGAGCGGCATTTCGTGACGCTGCATGTCGGAGCCGGTACCTTCCTGCCCGTCAAAGCCGACGATACCGACGATCACAAGATGCATTTCGAGATCGGCTATGTCGATGTCGAAACCGCTGCAAAACTCAATGCCGTGAAGGCGAGGGGCGGGCGTATCGTCTGCGTTGGCACCACGTCGCTGCGATTGATCGAAAGTGCCGCCGCTGACGATGGCACCATCCAGCCTTGGCAGGGTGCTACGGGCATATTCATCACGCCCGGCTATCGCTTCAAAGCCGTCGACATGCTGATGACCAATTTCCACCTGCCGCGCTCGACCCTGTTCATGCTCGTATCGGCCTTTGCCGGCCTTGATACGATGCGCGCGGCCTATACCCATGCTATCGAGACGGGCTATCGCTTCTATTCCTATGGCGATGGCAGCCTGCTCCACCGGAAAGACTAGGACGAAATGAGCGAGAGCTTTCAGTTTCAATTGAAGAAGACCGATGGCGGCGCGCGCCTCGGCGAGGTTTCCATGCCGCGCGGCACGATCCGCACGCCGGCCTTCATGCCCGTCGGCACCGTCGGCACCGTCAAGGCGATGTATCTCGATCAGGTGCGCGAAACCGGCGCCGATATCATTCTTGGCAATACCTATCACCTGATGCTGCGCCCGACTGCCGAGCGCGTCGCCCGCCTTGGCGGTTTGCATCAGCTGATCCGCTGGCCGCATCCGATTCTGACCGATTCCGGCGGCTTCCAGGTGATGTCGCTGTCCGGCCTGCGCAAGTTGGATGAGCAGGGCGTCACGTTCAAATCGCACGTCGACGGCAGCCTGCATCATATGTCGCCGGAGCGGTCGATCGAGATCCAGGGCCTGCTCGATTCCGATATCCAGATGCAGCTCGACGAATGCGTCGCTCTGCCGGCAACGCCGAAGGAGATCGAGCGTGCCATGGAAATGTCGCTGCGCTGGGCGGAACGCTGCAAGGTCGCCTTCGGCAACCAGCCCGGCAAGGCGATGTTCGGCATCGTCCAGGGCGGCGACGTTCCCGAGCTTCGCGTCCGCTCGGCTCAGGCGCTGAGCGGCATGGATCTGAAGGGCTATGCGGTCGGTGGCCTTGCCGTCGGCGAGCCGCAGGAAGTCATGCTGCGCATGCTTGAGATCACGCTTCCCGAGCTGCCGGCGGAAAAGCCGCGCTACCTGATGGGCGTCGGCACACCGGACGACATCCTCAAATCGGTCGCTCGCGGCATCGATATGTTCGATTGCGTAATGCCGACCCGCTCGGGCCGTCACGGACTGGCCTTTACCCGTCGCGGCAAGGTCAATATCCGCAATGCCCGCCATGCCGAAGACATGCGCCCGCTCGATGAGCAGTCGAGCTGCCCGGCCTCGCGCGATTATTCCCGCGCCTACCTGCATCACCTCGTGCGCGCCAACGAGGCGCTCGGCGGCATGCTGCTCTCCTGGCACAATCTTGCCTACTATCAGGAACTGATGCAGGGCATCCGCCAGTCGATCGCCGAAGGCCGCTTTGCCGATTTCATGGCTGAAACGATGGAGAACTGGGCGAGGGGCGATCTCGAACCGGCGTGATCCAGCTGCGCTGAGGATACGCTACGCGATCTTGCTCCTCTGGCGATTTCGCGCTAACAGAAGCCTGTCGAAAAAGGCAGGGTTGGTTTCGGTAGGCCCAACCCCTTCCAGTCTGGAAGCACTGCTCCTTGCCACTGGCGATGAGAGCCCGCGACGCGGAACTTGACCATTGTGGTCGAGTGTCCCGCGTTGGCGTGGGCCGGATCGACCGACATGTCTCCGCGGGGAAAGCCTTTTGGAGCTGTCATGAGACTGAACCACCTGGATCTGCATGTTCCCGATGTCGCCGCGACGCGGGATTTCTTTATTTCCGTTTTTGGCCTGACGGAGGTGGAAACGCGCGGCGCAAATGGCCTTGCCATCCTTCGCGACGATGCCGGGCTTGAGCTTGTCATCAGCCGGCCTGTCGAGAAATTCGGCGGCGCCGACAGCGTCTCCATAGGCCGCAATACCTATCACATCGGCTTCATGCAGCCGTCCCGGGAGGCGGTCGATCTGCTGTTCGAGCGAGCGAAATCGAGCGGCTGCGAGATCTGGAAACCACCTTCGGCCATACGTGGCAATTGGTCGTTTTATTGTTTCGCGCCGGGGCGAATCCTCGTCGAGGTCGGCTGGCGCATGGAGCTTGCTCTGTTGGTAAATCATTTATTATCGATTGATTGCTATCCTTAACAAACATCATTTTGAGCCGGCTGGAACGGGCTTGCCTTGGGCAATTTCCGTTTCCGGCCATGTTTCAAAGTGAGCTCGACGACAATAAAGCATTGGGAAAAATAGCGAATCGGAATAAACGGTCCATCCGCCTTTGAAAAACGTCATTGGCTGATTTGATTGCGTGGCTGCTTGGAATTTTGAAAAAATCCGGCTAAAACGCATTCTCTTAATCGATAAGGGCTGTACTACCGAAAATAGGAGGCACTTGCCGTTGAGGGCGCAACGCAAATTCGGGGCATATCTTTCGGGACTATTGGTTGTCGGCCTAGCCGCTACCAGCTGCACGACGACGCAGAAGACAACAGCTACCCCCAGCAATACCACCAAGCCCATTCGTGGCGCGAAGGTTACCTATAATTACACGATGAAGGACAAGGACTGTCTCGAACGTGCAATGTACTTCGAATCGGAGCGGTCCGACCCGAGTGGTTACATGGCAGTCGGTACGGTCGTGATGAACAGGCTGACCTCCGGGGCCTATCCGCCCACGATCTGCGGCGTCGTTGCACAGGAAAAGCAGTTCGCGCCAGGCGTGATGACCAGGGAAGTCAAGGATCAGGCGAAGCCCGATCTTGAAGTCGCCGCCTCGAAGATCCTGCGCGGCGAACGGCATCCCCAGGTGAAGGACGCGATGTTCTTTCATACCGAAGGCCTGAGATTCCCGTACGACAATATGCACTACGTCGCTTATGCCGGCGGCAACGCGTTCTATGAGAAGCGTGGTCGCGATGGCGAATTGCAGACGCCTGCGCCGCTTCCGGCTTACGAGGTTGCGATGAATTATGTGCCCACGCAGGGCGCGCCGCAATCTCCGTTCGTGCTGCCGGAAACGCAGCCGGCGTCCACGACGTCTGCCGTTGCGGCATTTACGCCGGTCTCGAACCCGATGGTGACCATGCCGCAGAGCGCCATCGTTATCCCAACTGCAGTTCCGATCCCGACGCCCGCGCCTACGGACATGGCAATTTCAGGACCGCTTCCGAACGGCGAGACCACGTACACGAATACGCCTATGCCGGCTTCAACGGTCGTCATTCCGCAGCCGCGGCCGGAACTCGACGGCAATACGTCTGCAGGAAATCCGCTTAGAATTCGCGGTTAATAAGATCCGGTCCAAGCCCTATGACAGCGCGTCTCTCCTTTGAGACGCGCTGTTTGCGTTTGGGGGCGAGCAATATGCCTCAGATGCCCTCGCTCGCCGTTTTGGCAAGAATTTGCACGCCGTTGATCTTATAGCTGCCGTCGGGCTGGCGGGTTATCTGATAGATCGCTGTCCAGTCCTTGTCATCGGTGCCGGTGATCAGCACCTCCTGATAGACGACGGCACCGTTGTCGATCGCTCGGCTCTTGCCGAAGGCGTAGTTGCCCGGGTGGTAGACCGGCAGATAGTTCTTCCTCACCATGGCGAAGAAGCTGTCCTTATCCGGGAAGAGCGCCTTGATGCCGGGTGCGGCGAAGGAATAGGCGGTCGCCGCATCATCCTGCAGAAAGGCCTCGATTTGTTGCTCAATGAGGCTCTGTGCCGTCTGCACCGGATCTTCCGCGTAAGCGACCGGTGCAAAGGCGATGCAGCAGAGAAAAGCGGCGATAGAAAAAGCGCGCATATCCGTCCCCAGCCATATGGAGAAAGCTTAGCGCGCTTTGATCTCAAGCAGAAGCGATTACTGCCAGCGGCGGAAGAGGGCGCTGGCGTTGACGCCGCCAAAGCCGAAACCATTGGAGATCGCATACTCCATGGCCATCGGTCGCGCGGCGCCACCGACGATATCGATGCCTTCGGCCGCCGGATCCGGATCCTGTAGATTACGTGTCGGCGGCGCTACCTGGTCTCGCAGAGCCATAATCGTGAAGATCGCTTCCATGCCCCCGGCGGCGCCCAGAAGATGGCCGGTCGCCGCCTTCGTACCGCTGACGGCAATCACACCGTCACGGCCGAAGACGGTTTTGATGGCTTCCATCTCGCCTCGGTCGCCGACCTGGGTCGATGTCGCATGCGCATTCAGATGCTTGACCTCTGCCGGCGAAATGCGAGCCTGGGAAAGTGCCGCAAGCATGGCCCGGCGCGCACCATCGCCATCTTCCGGCCCTGCCGTCATGTGATAGGCATCGGCGGCAGTGCCATAACCGACAAGCTCGGCCAGCGGCGTGGCGCCACGCGCAAGGGCGTGCTCCAAGGTCTCGATGACAAGCATGCCGGCACCTTCACCCATGACGAAGCCGTCACGCCTGCTGTCGAAGGGGCGGGAGGCTTCTTCCGGGCGGTTGCTGAAGCCGGTCGAGAGAGCACGCGCCGCGGCAAAGCCGCCGAGACTCACTTTGTCGATGCAGGCTTCGGCACCGCCGCAGATGGCGACATCAGCCTCGCCCGAGCGGATCAGCCGCGCGGCATCGCCGATCGCCTGCACGCTGGCCGCACAGGCGGTGACCGGCGCACCGAGCGGCCCCTTGAAGCCATAGCGGATACTCACCTGACCGGCGGCAAGATTGACCAGGAAGGAAGGGATGGTGAACGGCGACAAACGCCGCACACCTTTCGTTTCCGCCGTGCGAACCGCATCAGCGATGGCGGGAAAGCCACCGACGCCCGATGCGATCACCGTCGCAGTCCGCTCCAGAGCGTAGATATCCGTCGGTTGCCAGCCCGACTGGAGAATCGCTTCTTCGGCTGCAGCCATGGCGAACAGGATGAAGCGATCCATCTTCTTCTGGTCTTTGACCGGTACATAGCGATCGGCATCGAAGCCAGCCTCTGGATCTTGAGCGATATCGGGAACGACGCCGCCGACCTTGGCCGAGAGATCGCCGACCATCTCCTCAGGCAGCTGTCGGAGGCCGGAGCGGCCCTCGATCAGCCGCTTCCAGCTTGCATTGACACCCACGCCCAGGGGGGAAACCAGCCCCATGCCGGTGACGACGATACGATCCATGTCTTGCTCCTATTCTGTCAGGCGTCGAAGCCCAGAAACCATGCTTTCATCTGGGCGATGCGTTCATGCACTGCGTCGTCGGCTGCCGGTCCCGGCACGAGAATCGTGTCTTCAGGCTGAAAGGCGCGGCCGGTGACGCGGTCGATGAGAAGCGGGTCGCGATCTTCGCCGGTATGTGCGTCGACGAGGCGCATTGCGACTTCTTCGGTAGGCAAGTGCCGATTGCCCCAGGTGAAGAGGGCCATTAGCACGGGGAAGAAATCCCGGCCCTTCTCGGTCAGCACATATTCGTAGCGCGGCGGCCGCTCTTGATAGAGCCGCCGCTCGAACAGACCTTCGTCTGTGAGATGCTTGAGGCGCCGCGTCAGGATGTTCGGTGCAACGCCGAGATTTTTCTGGAATTCGTCGAACCGGCTCAATCCCTGCAGCGCATCACGTAGGATCAGGATGCTCCACCAGTCGCCTACGCTTTCGAGCGCACGGGCGGCAGGACATTTAAAGGTGCTGAAGCTCGTTCTTTGCATGAGCAGGGCAGATAGCATGAGTAACTATCATGATGCAAGTTACTATCGCGAAGCTAGATTTGCTCGAAGCAGGAACTCAATCTGCTGGCGCGCGAGGCTAGATGGGAATGAGCGAAGTGCGCCTAGCTGTGGCCAGGCCGCGGGTCTTCAGTACGGAGGCGCCTTACGGGTACGCTGCTGTTTTGCTGCCTCGGTCCACCAAGCGAGGTCGTCGGCAAAACGCGGGAAAGCTCTTGCCAGCGCATCCCCTCCGCTCCCGGTGGGTTTGCCGTCAGCGTCCAATGCTGCCGATATGTTGGCGACGGCAAGCGTGCTTGAGATGACGACCATTCCCATCTCTGAAAGAGTGCCATGCCAGGCAGGCGCCGCATGTGCGCCGGAGAGGCGGCCGCCGGAGTAGCTGGCAATCGCCGCCGGGCGCCAGAACCATTCTTCCAGATAATGATCGGTCAGGTTCTTCAGGCCGGGCTGCATACCCCAATTATATTCGCCCGTGACGAAAACGAAGGCATCGGCACCTCGAATTTTTGCGGCAAGCCTCTCCATTGCCGGAGGAGCAGATCCTTTGGGATATTCCTTATACATTCGATCGAGCATCGGCAGGCCGACAGCTTTTGCGTCGATGAGCTCCACGTCGTTTCCACGCTCAATCAGGCCTGCTACGATAAAATTCGCGAGCCGGATGCCGACGCGATCCGAGCGGTAGGAACCGTAGAGAACCAGAATACTGTCGGCCATTATTGATTATGTCCTCACAGTCTTGTGTGGCATGTCTGGAGCAGTTCAGCTCTTCATGGAGTCTTTGAACTGCTCTACCTCATTGTTTCCACGCAATTCTTGACGAAAATCGCTACGCACTTTTCCGGGAATTGCTTTAGGTTCGCGACTCCACCGGTACCGAAGCGGAGACTTCCTCCTCCGGAATATCGTCGAAGGACGCATAATTGAGGTTATAGAGCTTCGAGTAAAGCTTGCCGTTCGCCATCAGCTGATTGTGGTTGCCGCTCTCAAGCAACTGGCCGTTTTGAAGCACGATAATGCGGTCCGCCTCGCGGATGGTGGCCAGACGATGGGCGATGACGAGACCGGTGCGGCCTTCGAGCAGCTTCACCAACGCTTTCTGGATCAGCATTTCGGTGTAGCTGTCGATATTCGCCGTCGCTTCGTCGAGCACGAGGATCTTGGCGTCGGCGACAAGGGCGCGGGCGAAGCTGACGAGCTGGCGCTGGCCGAGTGAAAGACCGCCGCCGCGCTCGCCGAGAACGGAGTCGTAGCCATCCGGAAGGCGCATGATGAACTCATGCGCGCCGACCGCTTTAGCGGCCTCGATGACCTCTTCGCGCGTCGCCTGCGTCTTGTTGTAACGGATGTTCTCCAGCACCGTGCCGGTGAAGAGGAAAGGCTCCTGCAGTACCATGGCGATCTGGCGTCCGAGCGATTCCTGTGTAAGGGAGCGCACGTCATGGCCGCCCACCAATACCTGACCATGCTGCACATCATAGAAGCGATGGATGAGCGCCATCGAGCTCGACTTGCCCGAGCCCGTTGGCCCGATCAGCGCTACTGTTTCTCCCGGGTTGACCCTGAAGCTCACATTCTTCAGCACGGGATGCTTGGGATTATAGCCGAAGATCACATCGCGGAATTCCACCGAGCCGTCCATATCCGGCGACAGCTCGATCGCATCGGGCGCATCCTTGATGTCGACTGGAACGTCGAGCACCTCGGTCAGCCGCTGACCGGACGCCATGGCGCGCTGCATGACCGAATATTGCATGGTCAGCGAACGGATCGGGTCGAAGAAGCGCTGAATGTAGAACAGGAAGGCGACCATGATGCCGACATCGAGCTTGTGGTTCAGCACCATCGAGCCGCCGACGATGATGACGATCGCCATGGCCATGCCAGTCAGCGTGTCGACGATCGGCACCATGACCTGGGCATAGCGGGCCGCCGTCAGGTGCGTCTGAAGGTTCGCATGGGCCTTGTCGTCGAAAAGCGAGAAGTTCACGCTCTGCCGATGCATGCCCTGGACGGCGCGCACCCCATGGATCGCTTCCGCCAGTGCACCATTGGTAACGGAGTTGGTCTCATGCGCGTTCATGAAGGCGACACGCGCCTTCGGCAACCAGAACAGCCGCACGATGAAAAGGATCGGCATGACGGAAAGCGTCAGCAGGCCGAGCCGGAAATCCAGCGATAGCATGACGATGACGATGCCGAAGAGCAGGGCAATGTCACCGACGGAAAGCACTGAAGTTTCAAGGAATTCCTGCATGGAGTTAACGTCGCCCTGCAGGCGCGACATCAGGCGACCGACTTCCGTTTTGTCCATGAAGGATAGCGAGACCCGCTGCAGATGCGCAAACATCGCCCGGCGAATGTCGAACAGCACTTCCTCGGCGACCTGGCCGACATAGGTTTCCTGCACATAGCTTGCCCCGTAATTGACGAGGATGGCCGCCGTGAAAACCCCCAGAGACAACCAGAGTGCGGAATAATCTATGGCTCCGGGCGCCATCGCACTGTCGATCGCATGGCGGATGACGAGCGGTATGACGATTTGCGATGCGGTGAAGAGTAGAACGGCCGCAACGGAGATGTAGATCTGCCGCCGATAGGGGCTGACGAAGGCCCAGATGCGGCGGATGATCTTACTGTCGAAGACCTTGCCGAAGATCTCCTCTTCGACGCGATGAGAGCCGACCACGGCGCGGGGAGGGCGACGACCATCCTCGCGCACATCGTTGCGCTCGGTTTCGATGGTTTCCGACATTGTCATACCTCCCTTTTCGCCCTTTCGAGCGTGCCGCCCGACGTCTTGGCGACATCATCCTCCGGGCGAACCTGCAGATCGTAGAGCGCCTTGTACCGCCCACCTGCGGCCAGGAGCTGCTCGTGCGTGCCGCGCTCGACGATCGCGCCATCCTCGATGAAGAGGATCTGGTCGGCATGCATCAGCGAACTCAGCCTGTGCGCGACGATCAGTGTTACTCGGTCCCGGGCGAAACGCTTCATGGCGCTGCGGATGCGCTGCTCCGTCGCGGCGTCAATCGCGGCGGTGGAATCGTCGAATACCATCACGGCCGGCTTCAGCATCAATGTCCGGGCGATCGTCAGGCGCTGACGCTGCCCGCCGGACAGCGACACGCCGCGCTCGCCAACGATTGTCGTATAGCCGGCTGGCAGGCCGAGGATGTAATTGTGCAGCTGCGCCGACTCTGCGGCGCGCTCTATGCGGGTTTCCTTCGCCCAGGGGTCGCCATAGGCGATGTTGTTCTCGATGCTGGTCGTGAACAGGAAGGAATCCTGCTGTACGACGGCAACGTTCTGCCGCAGCGATTGCAACGTCGCCTTGCGGATATCCTGGCCGTCAAGCGTGATCCGCCCGGCCGTGACGTCGTAAAAGCGTGGAATGAGATGGGCAATGGTGGACTTGCCGCTGCCGGGCGGACCGACAATGCCGACCGTCTCGCCGCGCTTTGCCTCGAAACAGATATTCTTCAGCACCGGCCGCATTTCCGAACCTGGATAGCTGAAGTCGACATTCTCAAAACGCAGCGTGCCTTCGGTCACGACGAGCGGCTTGGCGTCCGGCGCATCTTTGATGGGAATATCGAGATCGAGGAGCTCAAACAGGCGCGAACCGCAGGTCGAGGCACGTGCGAAAGCATTCACCATCAGGCCGAGCTGGCGCACCGGCATCTGCAGGATGGTCATGAAGGTCAGGAAGGAAGCCAGCGTGCCGACGCTGATCTCCCCATTGATGACCTTCAGGCCGCCGAGCCAAAGCACCAGACCCATGGACACGAAGAAGGAGAGGTTCATGGCGCTGGTATTGACGACGCGGATGCCGACACGCTTGTGGGCAAGTGAAAGCGCATTGTGCGAGGCCCGGTCGAACTTCATGAGTTCGTGTGCCTGCGCGGCGAAGGCGCGCACCACGCGGATGCCACCGAGATTTTCCTCCATCACGCGCGTCAGCACCGAGAGGCGCTCCTGCAGATCGAGCCACGTCGAACGCAACCGCAACTGCGTGACGGAAGAGCGCCACGCCACGAAAGGCACGAAGCTCAGGGCCAGGAGACCGAGCGCGACATCGGTCGATAGCAGCATATAGGCGCCGACGCCGATCAGCATGGTCAGTAGCACCATGCGCACCAGCGCGGTCGAGAAATACATGCGCACGCCTTCGAGATCGAGCAGGCCGACTGTGATGAGATCGCCAGAATGGGCCTTGTCGTGGAAGCTGAAGGAGAGCTGCTGGATCTTCTCATAGCAGGCGAGCCGAAGCTCATAGCCCATATGGTGGCCGACGGCTTCGCTATAGTAGTTCTGCACCATCGTGAACAGGCCGCGCAGAATGCTGATGACCAGCAGCAGCAACGCAGTCGTCAGCAGTGCATTTTCTGCGATCTGGCCGGCGGCACCGCCGGCAACCGCCGTCTGCGTCTGATCGACGGCACGGCCCAAGAGGCGGGGGATCGTCAGCTGCAACGTTGCAGCCACGAAAGTCGCCCCAATGGCGAAGCTTGTCTGCCAGGGATGGCGCAGCGTCATATGGGTGATCCGGACGATCGTCGACAGGCCCTGGCCCCAACCGACCGCATTGACATGCGCACGCGAAACCAGTGGCTTCGCGGCGCTTCTTGATGAATCGCTGCTCACGCTTTTATCCAGGCATAATTAAACGAGGCGGGCCCGCAGACGGGTTCGTATCTCAAGGAAAATATTGATAGGATGAATTTTGCCGATTCCGTGGCGGCGTTCAAGAGTCAATCGGTCACAAGTCCAACGCGAGCGTTAGATTGCGTGTTTAAAAAATAATCGATGACATGTCGGGATCGAAACCGATGAGACGTCCTCTGGGCACCGTGCCAGAAAAGGAGGATATCATGCGCAAAGTTATAGCGGCAACATTCATCAGTCTCGACGGCGTCATGCAGGCACCCGGCGGTCCGGACGAGGATCCGACCGGCGGTTTTGAGTATGGTGGCTGGGTATTCCCTCACGCCGACGAGGAAACTGGTAAGGCGCTCTTCGAACTGTTCGAAAAGCCGTTCGATCTGCTGCTCGGACGCAAGACCTACGATATCTTCTCGGCCTTTTGGCCCTATGTCGGCGACGACGATCCAATCGGCCAGCGATTCAACAGCGTTGTCAAATACGTCGCAACGCGTGGCGATGCCGAGCTGAAATGGAACAAGAGCCAGTCGCTCGGCAAGGATGTCGTGGCGGCGATCAAGGGGTTGAAAGCAGGCGAGGGACCGGATCTTCTCATTCAGGGCAGTGGCGACCTTATTCAGACCCTACTGCGTCACAGGCTGATCGACGAATTCAAGCTGGTAATCTTTCCGGTCGTGCTGGGCGGCGGCAAGAAGCTGTTCGCCGGCGGAGCGGTTCCTGCCGCAATGAAACTGTTGCGCACTCAGTCTTCCTCTAACGGCGTCATCTTTGCGACCTATCAGCCGGATGGTCCGGTAAAGACCGGCTCCTTCGTCAGGCCGAATCCGTCCGAAGAGGAGATCGAGCGCCGCAAGCGGCTCCAATAATAGATCTGGCCGCGGCTAGGTGTTCGACGAGCGCCCAGCCGCAGTCATACCATGTGTTCCATTGCCTGAATTTCACGCAGCGATTTCATGATCTCGCGAAGGCCCTTGGTGAGATGCTTGTCCCGGCGCAGGACTATCCCGAGCTGCCGTACCAGTCTCGGCCTGAGCGGTGACGTCACCAGAAGATCGGACTTGTCGCGTCTCAGCGCCATGTCCGGGAGGATGGACCATCCGAGACCCGCGGCGACCAGCTCTTTGATGGCTTCGACGCTACCGAACTCCATGGCCGGTTCCGGGCGGACGCCGCCTGCCTCGAACCATTCGTTCGTCGCGCGACGTGTGTTGCCGCCTTCGTAGAGCAACAGAGTCCTGTCTTTCATGAATTCCACATCCGGCCCGCCATCCGGCATTGGGCTTCCTTTGGGGGCGACGGCCAAAAGCTCGTCCTCATGGAATGCTTCGACCTCGAGAGAACGGCCGACGGCGGGCAGGGCCACCACTGCGAGATCCAGCGCATTGGCTTCGAGATCCCGCAGAATCTCGTCGATATTACCGATGCGTACGATGATCTCGAGATCAGGCATGCGTTTCTTTGCCATGGCGATGGCGCGCGGCAAGAGATGAATTGATGCCGTGCCGCCGCTGCCGATCCGCACACGGCCGACCGATCCCTCACGAAAGGGCGTCATCGCCTCCTCCGCCACAGAGCAGGCTTCGATGATGCGCCGCGCATGCGGCAGCAGATCAAGTCCGGCCGGCGAGGGCTGCGCCCGTCGTCCCACGCGCTCGATCAGTTTCACGCCGAGGCGTTGTTCCAGCAGCTTCACCTGCAGGCTGACGGCTGGTTGCGTCAGCCCGACCTTATCGGCGGCAGCCGTGAAACTGCCGAGATCGACGACACTGATGAAGGCGGCTAGCTGATCCAGATTGAGCAACAGAAGAATTCCTTATGGATTGTATAAATACCATAAGCTTCATTCATTACTTACGCCAGTGCATCCTGAGGCCATGTTGATACGAGCCCCAAGGAGCATGAAAATGACCACCGACATCCATAGGCCGATGCCTATAGCGACAGGCGCAGGTCGTGGTCCGCGAAGGCGTGGAATTTTGCGAAGGGCGCTGGCGAAGTTTCTGGTCTATCTCGAAAAGCGTGAAACGAGGTGGGACCTGCGTGATCTTACTGACGATCAGCTTCGCGACATCGGCATGACGCGCGCCGAAGCGCGTGCCGAGGTCAATAAGTCCTGGTTTTGGGGATGAGGCAAATCACTCAAAACGCGCGAGCCTTCGGGCCGAACGCCTCAAATAGCGGTGTTCCTGATGCGACCACCAGTGGTATTGAGCGAGGCGGCCCTGTCCCAATAGCAGAAGCCGCCTTCGCACATTGCGTCGCGATTGTTCGCTGTGTTTCGCACGTTCGCTGCAATCAGGCCGGCATAATGCTTGTTCGCGGCGCCAAAATCGTAACTCATTCCGGTGCAATCAACCGCTTGTGATCCGGCCCAGCCAATATTGAAAAGAGCAGGGGGTTATTGCCGTATAACCTTTTTTCATGGCGCCGTTCTTTTTTCCGCCATAGATTTGCCCGATCCATCGCCTTCGAAAAGCGGCGAATATTCGCTTTCGATCGCCCGCGCCCCGTCACAGATTTCACTCACAGGAAACGCAGACAAACCATGCTCAAGAAGACCTCCATGCTGCTCGCCGCGGCAATTTCGACCGCGTCGCTCCTCGGTGCAGCGTCGTTGGCGCAGGCCGGGCAGGCGAGTTATGTGGTGGATGCTCATAGTGGCCAGGTGCTGGAGGCATCGAACGAGAACGAGCTGAATTTCCCGGCATCGCTCACCAAGATGATGACGCTCTATCTCGCTTTTGAAGCACTGCATGCCGGTCATCTGAAATGGGATCAGAAATTGACCATGTCGGAGAATGCCGAGAGCAAGGAACCGTTCAAATTCGCCATTGGCGCAGGCCGCAAGGTCACTGTACGCGAAGCTGTCGAGGGCATCATCGTGCTGTCCGCCAACGATGCAGCGGTTGCGATGGGCGAGCAGCTTGGCGGTTCCGAGGATAATTTCGGCAAGATGATGACTGCAAAAGCGCATCAGCTCGGCATGAGCAATACGGTGTTCAAGAATCCTTCGGGCCTGCCGGACCCGGAGCAGGTCACGACGGCCCGTGACATGGCAACCCTCGGCGTTGCGCTGATGCGTGACTTCCCGGAAGAGTTCAAGCTCTTCTCGATGCGCGGCATCAAGTTCCGCGGCATGAAGCTGCGCGGCCACAACAACCTCATGTATCGCTACGCTGGAGCCGACGGCATCAAGACCGGCTATACCGATGCCTCCGGCTACAATCTCGTGACCTCGGCGGCGAAGAACGGCCGCCGTGTTGTCGGCGTGGTAATGGGTGAGAAGACCGCTGAAATTCGCGACAACAAGATGGCAAGCCTTCTGGATACGTATCTGGCCCCTGTGGCGACAACAGCCACGGTGTCGACCGGAACTCCCAAGCAAAGCTCTGCCAACTGAGTTCGGCCTGATTTCAGAATCCAGCCAGCCATTCATCTTTGGGTGGCCACCAAGAGGGTGGCTCCGCTGAGAAGCCGATCCTGCCGCATCGCGCCTGTCGCGGAGGGCAGGGATCGCGTTTCTTCGTGCAAACGTGCGATGAAAATCCCGACTACTGCTCGCTGAGAGGGCTCTCTCGTGGCGAATAATCAAGTAGCGATTGCCGAACTGGCGGGCTGCCCTATGTCTACAGCGGAAGTTGCTCGTTCGCTGCGCTTATCATGTTCTGGTAGGAAACAGCGCCGAACTGCGAATTCGCGTAGGCGGAGATATCTGGTTTCAGTTTGTATTCTCCGTAAATGAAGGATCCATCATGGACCGCGACCGGTCTGATGCTCCTTGCAATATAGATTTCGCAAACATTTCAACGCATTAGGTCAAGTTGGGAGGACCGGGATGACGTATGATGCACGTTTGGCGCGTGAGCGCGACTTTCATAATGAACGCTTCGGTGCAGTGGAGGAGCGCAAGGAGGACTCGTTCTATTTCGCGGTAAAGCCCGCCGTGGATGCGTATTGGCGGCTGGTGAGGGCGGCCTGTCCCGAAAGGGACGTGCTCGAATACGGGTGCTCAAACGGCATGAGCAGCATTGGTCTTGCACACTCCGCCAGGTGGATTACCGGGATCGACATCTCGGATGTCGCCATTCAGCAGGCCACGAACACGGCGGCTCTCCGCGGAATCGAGAACGTGACGTTCCAGGTCGATAATGCAGAGGATATGAATTTGCCGTCAGCGAGCTTTGACGTCGTTTTCGGCAGCGGCATCCTCCATCACCTCGTCCTGGATAAATCGCTGAGCGAGATCCGACGCGTGCTGCGACCCGGCGGCAAAGCCTTCTTCTTCGAGCCGCTCGGCCACAATCCCGTGATCAATCTCTATCGCAACCGGACGCCAGAGGCTCGTACTGTCGATGAGCATCCGCTTTTGAAATCGGATTTCGAGATCGTGCGCAAATATTTCTCGAAGTGCGATCTGGAATTCTTCGGGCTCGCTGCACTCGCGTCCATTCCGTTTCGCAAGAGCCCGTTCGGCGCCGCGGTTCGGGGCACCGGCGAGCGGATCGATAATCTGCTGCTGAAAATCCCGGGTGTCAGATGGCAAGCCTGGATCGTCGTCATGGCTTTGGAAGCATGACGGGCCTGCCGGGCCATTGAAGTTCAGCCAGCCATAATGGCGAGGAAGCTACCGAGATGCATCGGGCCGACGCTGAAGGATAAGCGCTGTTATCCACATCGACGTGGGGGCGGGTATGCTCTCACGTCTTCCTTGCGAGTGACAACCCATTGGTATCATTCGCAAGTCGCACTTCATCCTTGAACCCACCCCGGCTACAAGCAA